>NZ_CP060402.1:1200000-2400000 GCF_015040615.1 Microbacterium sp. YJN-G | reverse complement strand
GATGGAGAAGTTGCCCTCCGGGCAGCGGAACCGCACCTGATCCTCACGGCCTCGTCGATTTGACAGCCGGGGCGGGGCGGATAAGATTGTGAAGTTGCCCTGCGCGTCCTGCTCTTGCGGGTGGGTGTGTGGGTGCGTCCGATCCTTGAGAACTCAACAGCGTGCACTTGTCAAATGCCAAATTATCCTCGTCCGGCCTTTGGGTCGGTTGAGAATTCCTTTGGATCAAAGACCAGGTCTTCGGGCCTGGCATTGGATGAAGTCAGTTGATTTTGTCTCTTTGGTCAGTTTCAAACTCGCTGCGGTCTGGTTTTTCCCCGGGTTGTATGCATTTCTTTTTTACGGAGAGTTTGATCCTGGCTCAGGATGAACGCTGGCGGCGTGCTTAACACATGCAAGTCGAACGATGAAGCTCCAGCTTGCTGGGGTGGATTAGTGGCGAACGGGTGAGTAACACGTGAGCAACCTGCCCCTGACTCTGGGATAAGCGCTGGAAACGGTGTCTAATACTGGATATGTCCCATCACCGCATGGTGTGTGGGTGGAAAGATTTTTCGGTTGGGGATGGGCTCGCGGCCTATCAGCTTGTTGGTGAGGTAATGGCTCACCAAGGCGTCGACGGGTAGCCGGCCTGAGAGGGTGACCGGCCACACTGGGACTGAGACACGGCCCAGACTCCTACGGGAGGCAGCAGTGGGGAATATTGCACAATGGGCGGAAGCCTGATGCAGCAACGCCGCGTGAGGGATGACGGCCTTCGGGTTGTAAACCTCTTTTAGCAGGGAAGAAGCGAGAGTGACGGTACCTGCAGAAAAAGCGCCGGCTAACTACGTGCCAGCAGCCGCGGTAATACGTAGGGCGCAAGCGTTATCCGGAATTATTGGGCGTAAAGAGCTCGTAGGCGGTTTGTCGCGTCTGCTGTGAAATCCCGAGGCTCAACCTCGGGCTTGCAGTGGGTACGGGCAGACTAGAGTGCGGTAGGGGAGATTGGAATTCCTGGTGTAGCGGTGGAATGCGCAGATATCAGGAGGAACACCGATGGCGAAGGCAGATCTCTGGGCCGTAACTGACGCTGAGGAGCGAAAGGGTGGGGAGCAAACAGGCTTAGATACCCTGGTAGTCCACCCCGTAAACGTTGGGAACTAGTTGTGGGGTCCTTTCCACGGATTCCGTGACGCAGCTAACGCATTAAGTTCCCCGCCTGGGGAGTACGGCCGCAAGGCTAAAACTCAAAGGAATTGACGGGGACCCGCACAAGCGGCGGAGCATGCGGATTAATTCGATGCAACGCGAAGAACCTTACCAAGGCTTGACATACACGAGAACGGGCCAGAAATGGTCAACTCTTTGGACACTCGTGAACAGGTGGTGCATGGTTGTCGTCAGCTCGTGTCGTGAGATGTTGGGTTAAGTCCCGCAACGAGCGCAACCCTCGTTCTATGTTGCCAGCACGTAATGGTGGGAACTCATGGGATACTGCCGGGGTCAACTCGGAGGAAGGTGGGGATGACGTCAAATCATCATGCCCCTTATGTCTTGGGCTTCACGCATGCTACAATGGCCGGTACAATGGGCTGCAATACCGTGAGGTGGAGCGAATCCCAAAAAGCCGGTCCCAGTTCGGATTGAGGTCTGCAACTCGACCTCATGAAGTCGGAGTCGCTAGTAATCGCAGATCAGCAACGCTGCGGTGAATACGTTCCCGGGTCTTGTACACACCGCCCGTCAAGTCATGAAAGTCGGTAACACCTGAAGCCGGTGGCCTAACCCTTGTGGAGGGAGCCGTCGAAGGTGGGATTGGTAATTAGGACTAAGTCGTAACAAGGTAGCCGTACCGGAAGGTGCGGCTGGATCACCTCCTTTCTAAGGAGCACTGCAGGACTTCGGTTCTGACAGAGCCCGATTCACACCGGATGTGTGTGACGGGAGCTCATGGGTGGAACATTTGACATGCGGTCAGCGCGGCTGACTTCTGCTAGTACGGTCTTCGGATCTGGAACGTGGGGGTTGGTGAGCGGGGCTGCTGCACGCTGTTGGGTCCTGAGGGACCGGGCCGGCCTGCTCTCTTTTCGGGGGGTGGGTGGGACTGAACCTCGAGGCCCCTTTTCCTGTTTCCCCGGTTGGGGTTCGGGGTTGGGGGACCGCCCGTACTTTGAGAACTACACAGTGGACGCGAGCATCTTAAAGAAAACCGAGTCAGATCTTTTCCTGGGTCTGACTCATCTCATGTGATTTCAAGTCTTTAAGAGCAAACGGTGGATGCCTTGGCATCTGGAGCCGAAGAAGGACGTAGCAATCTGCGATAAGCCTCGGGGAATTGATAAGCGAGTTTTGATCCGAGGATTTCCGAATGGGGAAACCCCGCCAGGCGTTTGTGCGACCTGGTGACTCCCGCCTGAATATATAGGGCGGGTAGAGGGAACGTGGGGAAGTGAAACATCTCAGTACCCACAGGAAGAGAAAACAACAGTGATTCCGTGAGTAGTGGCGAGCGAAAGCGGATGAGGCTAAACCGGGTGTGTGTGATAGCCGGCAGGCGTTGCATGCCCGGGGTTGCGGGACTTTTCGTACCATTCTGCCGAGTGGTGAACGTGATGTGACGATATAGACGAACCGTCTTGAAAGGCGGGCCGTAGTGGGTGCCAGCCCCGTAGTCGAAATGTCGTGTGCAGCGTGAAGAGTATCCCAAGTAGCACGGGGCCCGAGAAATCCCGTGTGAATCTGTCAGGACCACCTGATAAGCCTAAATACTCCCAGATGACCGATAGCGGACAAGTACCGTGAGGGAAAGGTGAAAAGTACCCCGGGAGGGGAGTGAAATAGTACCTGAAACCGTTTGCTTACAAACCGTTGGAGCCTCCTTAGTAGGGGTGACAGCGTGCCTTTTGAAGAATGAGCCTGCGAGTTAGTGATATGTGGCGAGGTTAACCCGTGTGGGGTAGCCGTAGCGAAAGCGAGTCTGAATAGGGCGATTCAGTCGCATGTCCTAGACCCGAAGCGAAGTGATCTATCCATGGCCAGGCTGAAGCGACGGTAAGACGTCGTGGAGGGCCGAACCCACTTAGGTTGAAAACTGAGGGGATGAGCTGTGGATAGGGGTGAAAGGCCAATCAAACTTCGTGATAGCTGGTTCTCTCCGAAATGCATTTAGGTGCAGCGTTGCGTGTTTCTTGCCGGAGGTAGAGCTACTGGATGGCCGATGGGCCTCACCAGGTTACTGACGTCAGCCAAACTCCGAATGCCGGTAAGTGAGAGCGCAGCAGTGAGACTGTGGGGGATAAGCTTCATAGTCGAGAGGGAAACAACCCAGACCACCATCTAAGGTCCCAAAGCGCGTGCTAAGTGGAAAAGGATGTGGAGTTGCTTAGACAACCAGGAGGTTGGCTTAGAAGCAGCCACCCTTGAAAGAGTGCGTAATAGCTCACTGGTCAAGTGATTCCGCGCCGACAATGTAACGGGGCTCAAGCACGCCACCGAAGTTGTGGCATTGACATTTTTGGTAGGCCTTCGTGGTCCAGCCGTGTTGATGGGTAGGAGAGCGTCGTGTGGCGGGTGAAGCGGCGGAGTGATCCAGCCGTGGACGCCACACGAGTGAGAATGCAGGCATGAGTAGCGAAAGACGTGTGAGAAACACGTCCTCCGGAAGACCAAGGGTTCCAGGGTCAAGCTAATCTTCCCTGGGTAAGTCGGGACCTAAGGCGAGGCCGACAGGCGTAGTCGATGGACAACGGGTTGATATTCCCGTACCGGCGAAGAACCGCCCAAGTCAATCCAGTGATGCTAAGTGTCCGAAGCCTTCCATCGTCACCTTCGGGTGGCACCGGGAGGTGGAGCACACGACCCTATGCTGGTGCGGCTAGCGTATTAACAGGTGTGACGCAGGAAGGTAGCCCAAGCCAGGCGATGGTTGTCCTGGTGCAAGTGCGTAGGCCGAACGGTAGGCAAATCCGCCGTTCATCAAGGCTGAGACACGATGCGGATGAAAAGTGGGTGATCCTATGCTGCCGAGAAAAGCATCGACGCGAGGTTCAAGCCGCCCGTACCCCAAACCGACTCAGGTGGTCAGGTAGAGAATACCAAGGAGATCGAGAGAATCGTGGTTAAGGAACTCGGCAAAATGCCCCCGTAACTTCGGGAGAAGGGGGGCCATCCACTTATACCCACTTGCTGGGAAAAGGGTGTGGTGGCCGCAGAGACTAGTGGGTAGCGACTGTTTACTAAAAACACAGGTCCGTGCGAAGACGCAAGTCGATGTATACGGACTGACGCCTGCCCGGTGCTGGAAGGTTAAGAGGACCGGTTAGCCGCAAGGCGAAGCTGAGAATTTAAGCCCCAGTAAACGGCGGTGGTAACTATAACCATCCTAAGGTAGCGAAATTCCTTGTCGGGTAAGTTCCGACCTGCACGAATGGCGTAACGACTTCCCAACTGTCTCAACCGCGAACTCGGCGAAATTGCACTACGAGTAAAGATGCTCGTTACGCGCAGCAGGACGGAAAGACCCCGTGACCTTTACTACAGCTTGGTATTGGTGTTCGGTGTGGCTTGTGTAGGATAGGTGGGAGACTGTGAAGCGGATACGCCAGTATTCGTGGAGTCATTGTTGAAATACCACTCTGGTCACTCTGGATATCTAACTTCGAACCGTGATCCGGTTCAGGGACAGTGCCTGGTGGGTAGTTTAACTGGGGCGGTTGCCTCCCAAAAAGTAACGGAGGCGCCCAAAGGTTCCCTCAACCTGGTTGGCAATCAGGTGGCGAGTGTAAGTGCACAAGGGAGCTTGACTGTGAGACTGACAGGTCGAGCAGGGACGAAAGTCGGGACTAGTGATCCGGCAGTGGCTTGTGGAAGCGCTGTCGCTCAACGGATAAAAGGTACCTCGGGGATAACAGGCTGATCTTGCCCAAGAGTCCATATCGACGGCATGGTTTGGCACCTCGATGTCGGCTCGTCGCATCCTGGGGCTGGAGTAGGTCCCAAGGGTTGGGCTGTTCGCCCATTAAAGCGGTACGCGAGCTGGGTTTAGAACGTCGTGAGACAGTTCGGTCCCTATCCGCTGCGCGCGTAGGAAGTTTGAGAGGATCTGACCCTAGTACGAGAGGACCGGGTTGGACGAACCTCTGGTGTGCCAGTTGTTCCGCCAGGAGCACCGCTGGTTAGCTACGTTCGGGATGGATAACCGCTGAAAGCATCTAAGCGGGAAGCCGGCCTCAAGATGAGACTTCCATCACCTTCGGGTGGAGAGGCTCCCAGCCAGACGACTGGGTTGATAGGCCAGATGTGGAAGCACGGCAACGTGTGCAGCTGACTGGTACTAATAAGCCGATGACTTGATAACACTTTTGTTCTTCTGCGAGATGAACGCGTCCACTTTGTGGTTCTCGACGTACGGTCGGGAACCGACAACCACACGCACAGTGTGAGTTGCCTGATACACGTCAATAGTGTTTCGGCGGCCATAGCGTGAGGGAAACGCCCGGTCACATTCCGAACCCGGAAGCTAAGCCTCACAGCGCCGATGGTACTGCAGGGGGGACCCTGTGGGAGAGTAGGACACCGCCGGACTTCTTCTGTGAAAGAGCCACCCATCGTTGGGTGGCTCTTTTGCGTTAACGTGCATCCCGAATTGACTTCCCCCGGGGCTGGGCTATGGTCGAAGGTCAACCACCCGCCAGCCGATAGAGGGGAAGCGAGTCATATGGCCGGCAAGACGCCGCAAGCACGCACGGGGAAGAAAGCCCCGAAACTGTCGATCAAGGAGAAGAGGGCCGAGAAGCGCGCGAAGCGCGAACCGGAATCCTTCATCAAGCCCCGCAAGGGTGCAGGCGGCTGACCTCGAGTCCGCCATCGCAGGGCGCCGCAGCACTCGACCGGGAGCTGCGGCGCCCTGCGCCGTCTGCGCAGACCGCGTGTCCGCAGGCGTGAGAACCCGGTCAGCGCCGGTCGTAGCCCAGGCGCGCCTGCAGCATCCGTGCCGTCTCCTCGACCGCAGCCCTCGGGTCCGTCTCCCGCACGTCCTCCCAGGTCACGGCGACCGCTGCCGCCGGCCAGCCGGCGTGGTCGCGAACTACCGCGGCCACCGACCGGAAGCCCGGCGTCACCTCGCCGTCCTCGGTGGCGACTCCGCCCGCACGCACCTCGCGCAGCACTTCACGCAGCGCGGCGGGGCTGGTCGGCCCGCGTCCGGTGCGATCCGTGAAGGCAGCCCGATCCGGGTAGAGGGCGCGCACCTGGCTGCGGGGGAGGACAGCGAGCATCGCCCGGCCTGTGGCCGTCAGGTGCGCCGGCAGCCGCACGCCGACGTCCGTGACGAGAGCAGGACGACGAGCAGCCCGCTCCTCGACGATGTAGAGCACGTCCCGTCCGCTCATCACCGCCAGATGGGCGTTCTCGCCGACGCGGTCCGTGAGCGCGGCGATCAGAGGACGTCCGAGCCTGGCGAGCGGCTCCTGCCGGGCATATCCGCCGGCGAGTTCGAACGCGCTCGTCCCCAGACCCCAGCGACGCTCCTGTGACAGGTGTACGACGAAACCGTGCTCCTCGAGCGTCGCCAGCAGGTGGTAGACCGTCGAACGCGGGATGCCGAGATCCCGGGCCAGGGCCGATGCCGCGATCGGCGCGGGGCGCCGCGCGAGATGACGCAGGATCCGCAGCGTCTGGTCGGCCGCGGGCACCTGCGGCCGCGGGACGCCGGCATCCGTCGTCGCTTCGTCTGGGATCACAGACACAGTGTCGCACACGCCCCTCCCGCGGTGCCCGCGCACGGTGTGGAATCGAGTCATGCAGCATCCGTCATCCGTCATCGTCGGCGACGCGCCCCTCACGCCTGCCGAGGTCGTCTCCGTCGCCCGCCATTTCGCCCGCATCGAGATCGCCGGTGCCGCCCGTGAGCGCGTCGCCGCGGCCCGTGCCGTCGTCGACGGGATGGCAGCCGACCGCGACCCGCACTACGGCGTGTCCACCGGCTTCGGCGCCCTCGCCACGACGTTCATCGCTCCCGAGCGGCGCCGCCAGCTGCAGCTCAGCCTGATCCGCTCGCATGCGGCCGGCACCGGCAACGAGGTCGAGACCGAGGTGGTGCGTGCGCTGCAGCTGCTACGCCTGCAGAACCTCGCATCCGGGCACACCGGCGTGCGCGCCGAGGTGGTCGACACCTACGCGGCCATGCTCAACTCCGGCATCACCCCGGTGGTGCGCGAGTACGGCTCGCTGGGCTGCTCGGGCGACCTCGCCCCGCTCGCCCACATCGCCCTTGCAGCCATGGGCGAGGGCGAGGTGCGGATCGTGCGGCCCCTCGCCACGGCATCCGACCGGATGCCGGCCGCCGACGCACTGGCGTCGGCCGGCATCGAGCCGCTCGCGCTCGTCGAGAAGGAGGGCCTCGCCCTCATCAACGGCACCGACGGGATGCTCGGGATGCTCGTGCTCGCCCTGCACGACCTCGACAAGCTGCTGGGCACCGCCGACGTCGCCGCGGCGATGTCGATCGAGTCGCAGCTGGGCACGGATGCCGTGTTCGCTGCCGACCTCATGGCCCTGCGCCCGCAGCTGGGGCAGGCGGCGTCCGCCGCGAACCTGCGCGCCTACCTCGGCGACTCGCCGATGGTCGCCAGCCACAAGGGGCCCGGCGACGGGCGCGTGCAGGATGCGTACTCGCTGCGCTGCTCGCCGCAGGTGCACGGCGCCGCGCGTGACACGATGGCGCACGCCGCGATGATCGCGGAGCGCGAGCTGGCATCCGTCATCGACAACCCGGTCATCACCTCCGACGGACGCATCGAGTCGAACGGCAACTTCCACGGGGCGCCGGTCGCCGCGGTGCTCGACTTCCTGGCCATCTCGGTCGCCGATGTGGCATCCGTCTCCGAGCGGCGCACCGACCGCGCGCTCGACCCGGCCCGTAGCCACGGGCTGCCCCCGTTCCTCGCACACGAGGTCGGCGTCGACTCGGGGCTGATGATCGCGCAGTACGCCGCGGCCGGCATCGTCTCCGAGCTCAAGCGCCTGGCGGCCCCGGCATCCGTCGACTCCATCCCGTCCTCCGCCATGCAGGAGGATCACGTCTCGATGGGCTGGGCCGCCGCGCGCAAGCTATGCCGCGCGATCGACGGACTCACCAGGGTGCTGGCCATCGAGATCGTCACCGGTGCCAGAGCGCTCGACCTGCGCGCACCCCTGCAGGCGGGACCCGCCACCGGTGCCGTGCGCGACCTCGTCCGCACCGTGGCCGCCGGCCCCGGGCCCGACCACTTCCTCTCACCCGACCTCGAGGCCGTCACCGAGCTCGTCCGCTCGGGCGCCGTCCTGCGCACCGCGAAGGAGCATGTGAATGTCTGAGCCCACCCGCACTGAGCCCACCCGCACTGAGACCACCCGCACTGAGCCCACCCACACTGAGCCCACCCGCACCGAGGCCACGCTGCACGATCCCGGCCGCCGCATCCGGGCCCCGCGGGGCGGTGAGCGCACCGCCAAGAGCTGGGGCGCCGAGGCCGCCAAGCGGATGCTGATGAACAACCTCGACCCCGAGGTCGCCGAGCACCCCGAGGATCTCGTCGTCTACGGTGGCACCGGTCGTGCCGCGCGCAGCTGGGAGGCGTACGACGCCATCGTCCGCACCCTCGACGAGCTCGAGCCGGATGAGACCCTGCTGGTGCAGTCCGGCAAGCCGGTCGGGGTGTTCCGCACGCACGAATGGGCGCCGCGCGTGCTCATCGCGAACTCGAACCTCGTCGGCGACTGGGCCACCTGGCCCGAGTTCCGCCGGCTCGAGGCGCTCGGGCTCACCATGTACGGCCAGATGACCGCGGGTTCCTGGATCTACATCGGCACCCAGGGCATCCTGCAGGGCACCTACGAGACCTTCGCCGCCGTCGCCCGGTCCCTCGGCGCTTCCACGGGCTCGGCGACCCAGTCGCTCAAGGGCACCCTCACCCTCACCGCCGGCGCCGGGGGCATGGGGGGCGCGCAGCCGCTGGCCGTCACCCTCAACGAGGGCACGGTGCTGATCGTCGACGTCGACGAGTCGCGCCTGGCCCGCCGGGTCGAGCACGGCTACCTCGATGAGTACACCACCGACCTCGACGCCGCGGTCGCCCGGGTGACCGCGGCCCGGGAGGCCGGCGAGGCGCTGTCGGTGGGCGTCGTCGGCAACGCCGCCGAGGTCTTCCCCGAGCTCAAGCGCCGCCAGGATGCCGGAGAGCTGACGATCGACGTCGTCACCGATCAGACCAGCGCGCACGACCCGCTCGCCTACCTGCCGGTGGGCATCAGCGTGGCCGACTGGAAGACCGAGGCCGACCGCGACCCCGAGCAGTTCACCCGTCGTGCCCGCGAGTCGATGGCCGCGCACGTGGCCGCCATGGTCGCCTTCCAGGATGCCGGGGCCGCCGTGTTCGACTACGGCAACTCCATCCGCGCCGAGGCGCAGCTGGGCGGATTCGATCGTGCCTTCGCCTTCCCCGGCTTCGTGCCCGCCTACATCCGGCCGCAGTTCGAAGAGGGACGTGGCCCGTTCCGCTGGGCTGCCCTGTCGGGGGACCCGGAGGACATCCGCCGCACCGACCGCGCCATCGCCGAGCTCTTCCCCGAGGATCGGGCGCTGCACCGCTGGCTCGACAAGGCCGGCGAGGCCGTGCACTTCGAGGGGCTGCCGGCGCGCATCTGCTGGCTGGGGTACCAGGAGCGGCACCTGGCCGGGCTGAAGTTCAACGAGATGGTCGCCTCGGGCGAGCTCAGCGCGCCGATCGTGATCGGGCGCGACCACCTCGACTCGGGCTCGGTCGCCTCCCCGTACCGGGAGACCGAGGGGATGAAGGACGGCTCGGATGCCATCGCCGACTGGCCGCTGCTGAACGCCCTGCTAAACACCGCCTCGGGCGCGAGCTGGGTGTCGCTGCACCACGGCGGCGGCGTCGGCATCGGGCGCAGCATCCATGCCGGCCAGGTCACCGTCGCGGACGGCACCGAACTGGCCGCGCAGAAGATCGCCCGCGTGCTGACCAATGATCCCGGCACCGGCGTCATGCGGCACGTCGATGCGGGGTACGAGCACGCGCGCGACATCGCTCGGGAGCGGGGCCTGAAGGTTCCGATGCTGTGACACACGCCGCGCAGGGGAGAGGATGACCGTATGGCCACGCTCATCACGAACATCGGCGAGCTGACGACCAACGTCGCCTCGCCGGACGACCGATTCGGCACCGTGCACGATGCGGCCGTGCTCATCGAGCACGACCGCATCGCCTGGGCCGGCGCCGCCTCTGACGCACCCGCGGTGCCGGGCGGATTCGTCGAGGTGGATGCCGCCGGCAGGGCCGTGATCCCCGGCTTCGTCGACAGCCACAGCCACCTCGTGTTCGGCGGCGACCGCGCCGCGGAGTTCGAGGCGCGGATGGCGGGGCAGAAGTACGCCGCCGGCGGCATCCGCTCGACCGTCGCCGCCACCCGTGCCGCCACGGACGATGAGCTGCGTGCTCGTCTGCGGGCGTTGCGTGACGAGATGCTCGCCCAGGGCACCACCACGGTGGAGATCAAGAGCGGCTACGGGCTGGACATCGACACCGAGGCGCGCCTCGTGCGGTTGGCGGCAGAGGTGACGCCCGAGGTGACCTTCCTCGGGGCGCATGTCGTGCCGGCCGAGTACGCCGAGCGTGCCGACGAGTACGTCGACCTCGTGGTCGGCGAGATGCTCGACGCGTGCGCGCCGCACGCCCGGTGGATCGACGCGTTCTGCGAGACCGGTGCGTTCACCGTCGCCCAGTCGCGCCGGGTGCTCGAGGCGGGCATCGCGCGGGGCCTGATGCCGCGGCTGCACGCCGCCCAGCTCGGGCCGAGCGAGGGTGTGCGGCTGGCGGTCGAGCTCGGGGCGGCATCCGTCGATCACGGCACGTACCTCGGCGACGACGATGTGGCCGCGCTCGCGGCATCCGGCACCGTGCTCACCCTGCTGCCGGGGGTCGAGTTCTCCACCCGGCAGCCCTACCCCGACGCCCGGCGGCTGATCGACGCCGGGGTGACCGTGGCGCTGGCCTGCGACACCAACCCTGGATCGAGCTTCACCTCGTCGATGCCGTTCTGCATCGCCGTCGCCGTGCGCGACATGGGCATGACCCCGGCCGAGGCGGTCTGGGCGGCCACCACCGGGGGAGCCGCGGCGCTGCGCCGCGACGACATCGGCACCATCGCGCAGGGGAAGCGGGCCGACCTCGTGCTGCTGGACGCGCCGACCCGCGTGCACCTCGCCTACCGGCCCGGCGTGCCGCTGGTGCGGACCGTCTGGAAGGACGGCATCGCCGTCGAAGGGAGGGGACGCCATGGCGCTCTCACACGATGAGCTCTGGCCCCGTGCCGGCTCCTGGCCTGCGCCGGTGCCGGGGTCGAGAGCGGATGCCGTGCTGCTGGGCGTGCCGACCTGGCGCACCTCGCTGTCGCCGACCGGTGCCCAGGCCACCCCGGCCGCCATCCGCGAGGCACTCACCCGGTACAGCGCGACGCTGATGGGCCCGCCGGTGCTCGACCTGAACGACGTGCTGCGGATCGCGGACGCCGGCGACGTGGCCGATCCGGACGGTGAGGCGGGCGTCGAGCGGGCGGCCGAACGCGTGCGCGAGCTCTCCCGCGACGCGCGCCTGGTGGTCGCGCTCGGCGGCGACAACTCGCTCACCTACCCCGTCGCCCGCGGTGCCGGGGCCGACGGGCTGATCACCATCGACGCGCACTTCGACCTGCGCGACGGCGTCTCGAACGGCTCGCCGGTGCGACGCCTCGTGCAGGACGCCCCGGAGGGCGAGCGCATCGACCCGCGGCGGATCGTGCAGCTCGGCATCGCCGACTTCGCGAACTCCGCCGCCTACGCCCGGCGCGCCGCGGACTGGGGCATCCGCGTGATCACTCTCGACGAGGTGCGCAGGCGGGGGATCGCCGATGTCGCCGCGGAGGCGCTCGAGGTCGCCGGCGCCGGTGCGCGCATCCACCTCGACATCGACGTGGACGCCGTCGACCGCGCCAACGCACCCGGATGCCCGGCGAGCGTGCCCGGCGGCCTGGCGGCCGCCGAACTGCGCACCCTGGTGCGCGCGCTCGCCGCCGACCCGCGCGTGGTCAGCGCCGACATCGCCGAGGTGGATGCCACGGCGGATGCCGCCGACGGCCGTACCGTGCGGCTGGCCGCGTTGTGCGTGCTCGAGCTGCTCGCGGGTCTCGCCGCACGCTGACAGCCGGTTGCTCGCGCAGTCGCGGTCGGTGCGGACATCTCTGACGAGGACCAGCCGGGCCTGCTGCCGTGCATCAGGGCGTCGCGAGCTCGGCGATCTCTGCATCGGTGAGGGCTGTGCTCCACACCTTCAGCTCATCGACATCACCTGCGAACGGGGCATCCCACCAGTTCACGCCGATGCCGAACTGCGCTCCGGACACACCGAACACGTCGGGGAACCCGGTGCCCTGGAAGCGCTCGACACCGTCGATGTACACGGTGACCGAACCGCCATCCACCACGAATGCGGCGTGCGACCATTCGCCGAGCGGCAGGGACTGTCCCGTGCCGGCGTCGTACCACTGCGTGCCCGACCAGAGCATCGTCGAGCCGCCGACTCCGCTGTGCCCCTGCGGGACGAGGCTCACCCACGACTCCGGTGACGCGGCGCCGAAGAAGGCCGTCGTGTACGAGGTCAGGCGCTCGGGGCGCAGCCACAGGCTCACTGTGTACTCCGAGCCCTGGATCAGGCTGTCGGGCAGCCGAGCCCCGCTCGCGCCGTCGAGATGCAGTGCGCTGCCGGCCGCACCATCCGGAGCGAACGCGAGCGTTCCGCCGGCAGCATCCAGCCGCGCGCCCGTCATCGAGGCCGCCGGGTGCCGCCCGGCGCCGTCGGCCAGGTCGCCCTCGAACGACCACGATCCCGCCATCACCGCTGGAGTGCGCGCGAGCACGGTGAGCTCGAACGTCGCCGTCTCGGTGACGGCGCCGGCGGTCACGGTCGCGGTGAGGGTGACGGTCGCGTCGGGCTCACCCACCGAGGGCCGCTGCACGACGCCGCCGTCCGACACGACGCCAGGATCGGTGCTGGACCAGGTGATCGTCGATCCGCCCGTGCCCTCGGTGGGAAGGACGAGGTCGGCGGTCACGGCCGAGGTGTCGCCGAGATCGAGCGCGGCGATCACCGCGGAGACGGCATCCTCCGGGCTCATCGTCGGCACCTGGCGACCCCATACGCTCACACCGTGAGGGGACAGGGCGGTGAAGCCGGTGGACCACTTCTTCATCGCCGGGTCCCACACGCGCACGAACTTCCCGGTGTAGGTCTCGCCGTCGATGACGAGCGTGGCGGCATTCACATCGTCAAGCGTCCAGGTGCCGGAAGCGGCACCGGTGATCTTCCCGTTCTTCGTCAGCGAGATCGCGGAGGACTCGGCGGGCACGGCGGTGATGTCCTTGCCCATGTTCACCAGCTGCCAGCTGCCGACGACGTCGCTGCGGTAGACCTTGCCCGCGGTCTCACCCGCGTAGCGCTGGGGCGAGACCACCGGCCAGCCGTCGTCATTCATGAGGATCTGGTGCACGCGGACTTCGTGGTACTCGCCGCTGCCGGGGAAGCGGGCGTGGAACACCAGGAACATGCGACCCGTCTGCGGGTCCTGATACCAGGAGTTGTGCCCCGGGGAGTTGTAGCCGATGCCGGATGCGGCTCCGGGGTCGCCGAGCTCGTGGGCGAAGACGTGGGAGCCCATGAGCTTCACCCCGTACGGGGCGATTGAGGCGTCGTCGAAGAGCGGAAGCGAGGGGTCGGACTTCACCTCGGCCATGTCGTTGCCGTCGGCATCCAGGTACGGACCATCAGGGGAGGTGGAGCGGGCGACGCGGATGTTGTAGCCGCCGGCGGCATCGAGCCCGCCGAACGAGAGATAGAGGTAGTAGTACCCGCTCTCGGCGTCGTACTGGATCGTCGGCGCCTCGATGCGGCTGTGGTTGCCTCCGACGAGGTGTTCGCCGTATCCCTGTCCGGGCAGGGGCTCGCCGGTGGCGGGATCGAGCTTCAGGATGAAGATGCCCCCGGAGTACGAACCGTAGACCATCCACAGGTCGCCATCGGCGTCGTAGAAGGCGTCGGGGTCGACGGCGTTGGGATGGATGCGCGCGTCGTACACCTCGCCGGGGTTCTCGGACTCTCCCGCCATGCCGGATTTCAGCAGGATGCCCTGGTCCTCGTACGGCCCGTCGACGTCGTCGGAGGTGGCGATGCCGAGCGCGGAGCGGGGAGACGACCCCTCGCACGCGTTGTAGTACATCGCGAAGCGGCCATCCGGGAGCTGGATGACATCGGCCGCCCACAGGGTGGAGGTCTGGGCCCACTCGAAGGTCTCCGCGAGCTCGGTGCGGATGTCGTCGAAGAGGGCGTTGTCGGCCTCCTGCGACAGATCGACGGTGTGCTGCGTCCAGTCGATGAGGTCGTCGGTGTGCGCCGATGCGCCGTGCGAGCCGAAGACCCACAGGTCGTCCCCGGAGGTGACGACGGAGGGATCGTGGACGCTCACGTTCTGGAACTGCGGCGGATCGGGGTGCGTGACCGGCGGTTTCGCGAAGGCGGGCGCGGGGGCGGCGCAGACGAGCGTCATCGCCGCGGCGACCGCCGCGGCGAGGGAGGTGCGGGGAGTGCGGCGCATGACGGTTCCTGTTCGACATCGGACGGGGCGACGCCTCGACCGTGAGCCGTCGCCGAGAATCTACAACGATGTAGAAGTGGATGGCAAGCGTCATTTCCCAGGGCGGTGGCGCGGGGGTGGCGGGCGAGTGCGGGGAGCGGCGGGGTAGCGTGGAGTCATGGCACGGATCCTGATCGTCGGCGGCCACGGCAAGGTCGCACTGCTGCTCGCTCCGATCCTCACCGCCCGCGGTGACGAGGTCACCGCCGTCATCCGCGATGCCGCGCAGGCGGATGACGTGCGCGCGATGGGCGCCCTGCCCGAGGTGTTCGACATCGAGCGCGAGGGCCGCGAGGAGTTCGCCGAACTCATCGCGGGGCACGACGCGGTGGTCTGGTCGGCGGGCGCCGGTGGCGGGAACCCGGCGCGGACGCGCGCGGTCGACTTCGAGGCCGCCGTGCGCTCCATGGATGCCGCGGAGGATGCGGGTGTGCGCCGCTACGTGATGGTGTCGTACTTCGGCTCCTCGCCGCAGCACGGCATCCCGTCTTCCGATCCGTTCCACGCCTATGCCGAGGCGAAGGCAGAAGCCGACGAGCACCTGCGTGCGACGTCGCTGGACTGGACAGTGCTCGGCCCCAGCCGCCTGACGCTCGGCGAGGAGACCGGGCGGATCGACGCGACGGCCGAGACCTCGGGCGAGGTCTCGCGTGCGGATGTCGCGGCGGTGATCGCCGAGACGCTGCGCACTCCGGCCACCGTCGGGCGGACGATCCGCTTCAACAGCGGTGACCGCCCGATCGCGGAGGCGCTGGCGGACTGACCGCGGCGGTCGGCGCGATGCTCGCTTTAGGCCGGTCGCGGAGGGGCCGTGCTCAGGCGCGGTCGGTCAGCGCGTGCTCGCCCACCTCGCGGGCGCAGTGCGCGCAACAGAAGATGCGTCCGTCGCTCTCGACACCGTGGCCGATCACCCGGCATCCGCAGTGCGCACAGGAAGGCGCCATGGCCTGGATCGCGCATTCGAAGCTGTCGAAGTTGCCCACCATGCCGCCGCTGGTGACGGCGATCATCTTGTCGTAGGTGTTGCCGCACACATCGCACACGCCCATCGCGGTGCCCTCCGCCGGCGCGATGCTCATTCGCCGTCGCCCTCCTCGGCACGCAGGCGCTCGAGCAGCATCCGCTTGCCCTGCTCGCCCGCCTTCTCACTGTTGTGCTGGATCTTGCGGAACCAGTCCGCGAGCTCCGCATCACCGGCCGCATCGGCATCGGCGATGTACGTCTGCATCGTCCAGGCGTTGCGCAGCGACGCCTCGAGTACGCACACGAGGTCGTAGTTCTCGTCCTTCACGGGGCTGTTCGGCTCAGCCATGATTCCTCCTCTGTCGACCTGCCAGCATGCGCGTGGGACGGCGGTCGGGGGAGGGGGTGGCCGTTCCCGTGGGGCAGGCGTACCCTGAGGGTCCTCGGATTCCGCGCTCGGATCGCTCGGCCGAGGGTCAGATACCGGGGATGATCGCGTGCGCGACGGCGAAGATCGCCAGCCCCGCCAGCGAGCCCACCACGGTGCCGTTCAGCCGGATGTACTGCAGGTCACGGCCGACCATGAGCTCGATCTTCTCGGTCGTCTCGGCGGGATCCCACTTCTCGACCGTGTCGGTGATGATCGAGGCGATGTCGTGCCGGTAGCGGTCGACGAGGAAGACCGCGGCATCCGTGACCCACCCGTCCACGCGCTCCTGCAGCGCGGTGTCGGTCACGAGCCGGTCGCCGATCTCGGCGACGGCGGATGCTGCGCGCCGGCGTAGGCCGCTCTGCGGGTCGGCCAGCGCCGTGAGCAGCCCGGACTTGGCGGTGTTCCACGCGTCGGCGGCCAGGGCGACCACCCGCGGGCTGTCGAACAGCGCGGCTTTGGCGCCCTCGAACCGGTCGCGCATCTCATCGTCGTGCTGCAACCGGTCGGCGAGCCGCGCGAGGTACCCGTCGAGGGCGAGACGGGCGGGATGCCGCGGGTCGGCCTGCACGGCCGCGACGAACTTCACCGCCTCGTGGTACACCGTCTCGTCGACGAAGCGGTGTGCCAGCCGGGGCACCCATCCCGGCAGGCGGCGCGACACGAGGCCGCTGAACGTGTGCGCGTTCGCATCGAGCCAGCCGGCGATGCTGTCGACGGCCATGTCGACCGCGCCGCGGTGCGCATCGGTCTCGACGATGCGCTGCAGCCAGCCGCCCGCGGCGGGGGCCCAGTCGGGTGCGATGAGGTGCTCACGCGCGAGATCGGCGATCAGGCTCTGCACATCGTCGTCGCTGAGCGCCCGCAGCACCGCCGACGCGACCGTCGCGCCCTCGGCGGCGACCCGCTCGGCGTGCGTGCGGCCGTCGGTCGCCGGGCGCGGGCTGCGCAGCCATTCCCCGAGACGGCGCGACAGGGCGGTCGTGGAGAGCTTGGCGCGCACCACGGGACCTGCGAGGAAGTTCGTCTCCACGAACTCGCCGAGGCTGCGGCCGATCTCGTCCTTGCGGGTGGGGATGATCGCGGTGTGCGGGATGGGAAGGCCCAGCGGGCGGCGGAACAGTGCCGTCACGGCGAACCAGTCCGCCAGCGCGCCGACCATGCCGCCCTCGGCGGCGGCACGCACGTACTCCAGCCACGGGTACCGGTTCTGCAGCCAGAACGCGACGACGAACAGCACCGCCATCAGGATGAGGGCGCCGAGGGCGACCCCCTTCATGCGGCGCAGCCCGCGCAGTCGCTCCTGATCGGCGGGCGAGAGCAGCGCCATCGGAGTGCTACGCGACATGCCGACATCCTTTCACGGTGAGTAGGCTCAAGGGGTGATCGACGACATCAAGAAGCGCGCTCTGCACCGCACAAGCATCCTCGAGGGTCAGCTGCGCGGCATCGCGCGGATGATCGAGAACGAGGAATACTGCATGGACATCATCACGCAGTCGCGTGCCGTGCAGCGCTCCCTCGAGTCGCTGAACAGACTGCTGCTCGAGAACCATCTGCGCACCCACGTCACGCACATGTTCGAGCACGGCGGGGACGAGCGCGACACGGCTGTCGCCGAACTGCTGAAGGCCTTCGACTTCGAGCGCAAGTAGGCCGTCCCGAACCCGATCCCGAGCCCGCGGAACGGCTGGACCGTGGTCAGCTCTCGATCGGTCCCAGCCAGAACGTCGCCGCCGTGGAATGCGCCGATTCGGGATCGGAGGGGTGGAACATCCCGGCCAGGGCGTCGCGGTAGAGGCGGGAGAGCTCGTTCGACGAGAAGTACGAGCTGCCACCGGCGACCAGCATCGCCTCATCGGCCAGCTGCTTGGCCATCACGACCGCGCGGTGCTTGACGCCCGACAGCAGCGTGAACCAGCGTGCACCGTGGTCGGCGCGCTCATCGACGTCGCGCGCCAGCGCCGCGATCTGCGGAGGCAGCGCGTCGTAGGCCAGACCCATGTCGGCGACCCGCCAGCGGATGTCGGGATCCTGACTGTAGGTCGTGCCGCTCTTCTTCGAGCGTCGCGCCTGCGCGGCGGCGACGGCGAGGTCGAGCGCTCGCCGGGCGATCCCGGTGTAGACGGATGCCAGCAGGATCTCGAACACGCTGAAGATGCCGAACACGATCGGGTCTGGGTTCGGACCCGGATCGATGCGGCGCACGACCTGACCGGCGGGCGCGATCGCGCCGTTGAGCCGGGTTGTGCGGCTCTGCGTGGCGCGCATGCCCAGCGTGTCCCAGTCGTCGCTGGTGGCCACGGCATCCGTCCGGTCGACGAACGCGAACACGAGCTTCGGTGCGTCATCGCTCGTGGTGTCGAGGCCGTGCAGGCCGAGCTTGGTCCACACCGGGGCCAGCGAGGTGAAGATCTTCGTGCCGGTGAAGGCGTAGCCGCCGTCCGGCTGCGGCGCGGCATCCGTGTCGCTGCCGAACAGCACCAGGTCGTTGCCGCCCTCGCTGATGCCGAACGCGAAGACGTCGCCGGCCACCGCGCCGTGCTGCACGAACTCCAGCCCCGGCACCCCGCGGTCGGAGAACACCTTCGCCACGCCCGTCCACACCAGATGCATGTTGATCGCCAGCGCCGTGGCGGGGGATGCCGTGGCCAGGCGCTGCTGCAGCAGCGCGGCCTGCTCCAGGCCCAGGCCGGCACCGCCGAGCTCTGCGGGGACGAGGATCGACAGGTAGCCGGCTTCACGCAGCTCGTCGAGATCCTGCTGGGGGAACGTGTTCTCGCGGTCGTGCACGGCGGCGCGCTCACGGATGCGCTCCAGCAGCTCGTCGGGAAGGTGCGCGGCGGGGTCGAAGGTGCTCACGCGCCCAGCCTACGACCGCCGGCGCGGTGCGGGTGGGGAGATGGTGCGGGGGCTGGTGCCGGTGCCTGTGTGGAGAGGCCGGCCGGGTTCAGCGCCCGACGACCGGGATGGTGAGCGTCTCGGTGTCGGGGTAGGGGCTGGGGTCGCGATCCCGCAGATCGGGGAACGCGCGCGCGAAGACCACCGAGACGATCAGTCCCGCGACGGCGAACAGCGTGGCGGCGAGGTAGGCGCCCGCGGGGCCGCTGCCGTCGATGAGGAAGCCGGCGACCGCCGAGCCGGCAGCCGCGCCGATCAGCTGCCCGGTGCCCGCCCAGCCGAACGCCTCGGCGGTCTCACTGAACTTCACGCTCGCGGTGGTGATCGCGAAGAGCACGGCCAGGGCCGGGGCGATGCCGACGCCGGCCAGCAGCAGCGTGCCGCCGATCCAGAAGACGTTCAGCGAGAACATGGTCAGCGCCAGGCCGATCGTGACGATCAGCAGTCGCCTTGCCATCGCCCAGGGGCCGATCGGGATGTGCCCGAAGGCGAGCCCGCCGGCCAGGCTGCCCACCGAGAACACCGCGAGCACGAGGCCGGCCTCCAGCCCGCCGTGACCGAAGGTGGCGACCACGCCGACCTCGACGGCCGAGCAGGCGCCGATGAGCAGGAAGCCGATCACGGTCGCGAGCATCACCGGGGGCTTGAGCACGACGCGGCCGAAGGCGCGGCGGCTGCGCGGGATGCGCACCCGCCCGACCTCGGGAGACAGGATGAACCAGGTTCCGCCGACCACGAGGATGACCGCCACGAGCAGCAGGCCCTGCATGGTGCCGACCTGGGTGGAGACGAGCGTGATCACGACCGGGGCGACGATCCAGATGATCTCCTGCAGCGAGGCGTCCAGCGAGAACAGCGGGGTCAGCTGGCCGGCGTTGACGAGCTTGGGGTAGATCGTGCGCACGGCCGACTGCACCGGAGGGGTGGACAGTCCGGCGAGCAGGGCGAGGGCCATGTAGCCGGGTACGCCCAGCGGCAGCAGGGCGAGGCCGAGCACGGCGATGACGCAGACGACGAGGGTGAGCGAGAGCACCCGTCGCATGCCCCACGCGCCCATCCAGCGGCTGGTCACGGGGCCGGCGATCGCCTGGCCGACGGATGCCGCGGCCAGGACCACGCCTGCCGCGCCGTAGGAGCCGGTCTGCTGCTCGACATGCAGCAGGATGGCCAGGCTCGTCATGCCGTTGGGGAAGCGCGCCACGAGTTGTGCGGCGATCATGCGCCCGACACCCGGCGTGCGAAGAAGGTCCCGATATCCCGCCACCAGAGAACACTATCGGGGCGGCGCGCGGCGCCGGGTGGCGTCCCCTGGGGTGGTGTAGTTTCCGGTGCTGGGTGTCACGTCGTTGACGTGGTGAGCCATCGTGCGATGGTCAGTGAGAACCGACTAAAGCTACTCACAGAAAGACACGACGCACGATGGCTCTTGACCAGTCTGCCCTCCTCGAGCTCCTCGGGGAACTGAAACTCACCGACGTCACCGACCGGATCCGGGTCGCGACCGAAACGCTCTACCAGGAGTTGATCGACGCGGAAGCGGCCGCGTTCATCGGCGCCGCCCCGTTTGAACGCACCCCGGATCGCACCACGCAACGCAACGGCACCCGCCGGCGGACGCTGACCACGACCGCCGGGGAGCTGGATCTGCGGATCCCGAAACTGCGGCAGGGCTCGTTCTTCCCGTCGCTGTTGGAACGGCGCCGCCGGGTCGATCAGGCACTGTTCGCGGTCGTGATGGAGGCCTACGTCCACGGCGTCTCGACCCGGAAGGTCGACGACCTGGTCAAAGCGCTCGGCGCTGACACCGGGATCAGCAAGTCCGAGGTGTCTCGGATCTGCGCGAACCTCGATGAGGACGTCGCTGCGTTCCGCGACCGGCCCCTCGCGGACACCACCTACCCGTATGTGTTCCTCGACGCGACCTACTGCAAAGCACGGGTCGGCCGGCGGGTCGTCTCTCAGGCCGTGGTCGTCGCCGTGGGTATCGCGGCGGACGGGCGGCGGGAAGTGCTCGGGTTCGAGGTCGGGGAGACCGAGTCGCAGCCGTTCTGGACCACGTTCCTGCGGTCGTTGAAGGCCCGCGGGCTGGACGGGGTGAAGCTGGTCATCTCGGACGCGCACACCGGTCTGATCGCCGCGATCGACACCGTCTTCCAAGGCTCCAGTTGGCAGAGATGCCGAGTTCACTTCATGCGCAACGTGCTCACCTCGGTCCCGAAGACCGCGGGGCCGATGGTCGCGTCGATCATCCGCACGATCTTCGCTCAACCCGACACCGAGCACGTGTTCGCGCAGTTCCACGAGGTCGTGCGCATGCTGACACGGTCGCACCCGAAGATCGCGGACATGCTCGAGGACGCGAAGGACGACATCCTCGCGTTCTGCGGGTTCCCGCAGCAGCACTGGCGGCAGATCTGGTCCACGAATCCCCTGGAGCGGGTGAACAAGGAAATCAAACGGCGCACCGACGTCGTCGGCACCTTCCCCAACCCCGCCGCGTTGCTGCGCCTGGCCGGGCACGTCCTCATCGAGCAACACGACGAATGGGACGGCGCCGACCGACGCTACTTCAGCGAGCACTCCATGAAGCTCCTCAACACCACCGAGAAGGAGGTCGCGATCCCCGAACTCGCTGCAGCATAATCACAGAAGCTGATCTCGCACGGTGTTGAGAAACTCCACCACTCAGCGGGACGTCACCCGGCGCCGCCACGGGGCCGGGCCGGGTGTTATGCGGTGCTGCGGCAGGGCCGGATGCCGCGACACGCCGCGACACGCCGATGAGCGTTCTCCACAGGGCACGAGATGTCGGAGGCCCCCGTCTAGCGTGCGACCTGTGGATGGTTCCGCGGACCCGCTCGGAAAGCCGCGAGAACACGCGGTTCGCGGCCCGTCGACGACCTCGCCGGCTGTGGAAGGAATCGTGGAGAACCTGTGTTTAACCAGGGGAGAGCCGGTGGATAACTACACGGATGTAACTACTATCCCTAGTGGTCGGTCGCAATGTCCGTCCCTATATGTAGTATTGAAGTCCCGGCGGAGGGATCGCCGGGTTAAGAGCTGAGATCCGAGGGGAAGAAGCCAGAATCATGTCGATCACGGTCTACACCAAGCCTTCATGCGTGCAGTGCAACGCCACCTATCGAGCCCTCGACGCCAAGGGTATCGAGTACGAGGTCCACGACGTCTCCGAGGATGCTGCGGCCCTCGAGCACGTCAAGTCGCTGGGCTACATGCAGGCCCCTGTCGTCGTCACCGACGAGGGCCACTGGTCGGGCTTCCGTCCCGACAAGATCGACGAGCTCGCAGCCCGTCTGGCGTAGGACGCCGGCGGACTCGACGCTTCGAAGGCACAGAGACCGAGAAGAGGTGGAGTGATGAGTGCAATTGCGACCTCCGCGCCGCTGCTGGTCTACTTCTCGAGCGTCTCGGGCAACACCGCGCGATTCGTCGAGAAGCTCGGCCTTCCAGGCCGCCGCATCCCCCTGTACCGCAATGACGAGCAGATCGTCATCGACGAGCCCTACGTGCTCGTCACCCCGACCTACGGGGGCGGTGAGCAGAAGGGCGCCGTTCCCAAGCAGGTCATCCGGTTCCTCAATGACGAGCACAACCGCAGCCTGATCCGCGGAGTCATCTCCGCAGGGAACACCAATTTCGGCGAGGCGTACTGCCTCGCCGGCGAAATCATCAGCCGCAAGTGTCACGTGCCGCACTTGTACCGACTCGAGCTGTTCGGCACGCCGGAAGATGTCGATCGCGTGAGCGACGGATTGGAACGATGGTGGACATTGCACTCGAGCATGCAGAGCACGACACAGTGACCGAACTGGCTGACTTCAAGGTCAACCCCGCGTACGAGGGCCTCGACTATCACGCCCTCAACGCGATGCTCAACCTGTACGACGCGAACGGCAAGATCCAGTTCGGCGCCGACAAGCGCGCCGCGCGGGAGTACTTCCTGCAGCACGTGAACCAGAACACGGTGTTCTTCCACTCCCTCAAGGAGCGGCTCGACTACCTGGTCGAGAAGGAGTACTACGAGGGCGCCGTCATCGAGCAGTACTCGTTCGAGTTCGTCCAGAAGCTCAACGACCTCGCCTACTCGAAGAAGTTCCGCTTCGAGACCTTCCTCGGCGCGTTCAAGTACTACACCAGCTACACGCTGAAGACCTTCGACGGCAAGCGCTACCTCGAGCGCTTCGAGGACCGCGTCGTCATGACCGCGCTCGCGCTCGCCGAGGGCGACGAGCAGGTCGCGATCGACCTGGTCGAGGAGATCATCTCGGGCCGGTTCCAGCCCGCCACTCCGACCTTCCTCAACGCCGGCAAGGCGCAGCGCGGCGAGCTCGTCAGCTGCTTCCTGCTGCGCATCGAAGACAACATGGAGTCGATCGCCCGCGGCATCAACTCCTCGCTGCAGCTGTCCAAGCGCGGCGGCGGCGTGGCGCTGCTGCTGAGCAACATCCGCGAGTCCGGTGCGCCGATCAAGCAGATCGAGAACCAGTCCTCGGGTATCATCCCGGTCATGAAGCTCCTTGAAGACAGCTTCAGCTACGCCAACCAGCTCGGTGCGCGTCAGGGCGCCGGTGCCGTGTACCTCAGCGCGCACCACCCCGACATCATGCGGTTCCTCGACACCAAGCGCGAAAACGCCGACGAGAAGATCCGCATCAAGACGCTGTCGCTGGGCGTTGTCGTGCCCGACATCACCTTCGAGCTGGCCCGCAACGGCGAGGACATGTACCTCTTCTCGCCGTACGACGTCGAGCGCGTCTACGGTGTGCCCTTCGGCGACATCTCGGTGACCGAGAAGTACCGCGAGATGGTCGACGACGCGCGCATCAAGAAGACCAAGATCAACGCGCGCGAGTTCTTCCAGACCCTCGCCGAGATCCAGTTCGAGTCGGGCTACCCGTACATCATGTTCGAGGACACGGTGAACAAGGCCAACCCGATCAAGGGCCGCATCAACATGTCCAACCTGTGCAGCGAGATCCTGCAGGTGAACACGCCGACCACCTACAGCGACGACCTGTCGTACGACCAGATCGGCAAGGACATCTCCTGCAACCTCGGCTCGATGAACATCGCCCTCGCGATGGACGCCGACGACCTGGGCAAGACCGTCGAGACCGCCATCCGGGCGCTGACCGCGGTCAGCACGCAGAGCCACATCAGCTCGGTGCGCTCGATCGAAGACGGCAACGACCGTTCGCACGCCATCGGCCTCGGCCAGATGAACCTGCACGGGTACCTGGCCCGCGAGCACGTGTTCTACGGTTCGGAGGAGGGCATCGACTTCACGAACATCTACTTCTACACGGTGCTGTTCCACGCGCTGCGCGCCTCGAACAAGCTCGCGATCGAGCGCGGCGAGACCTTCGACGGCTTCGCCGACTCGACCTACGCGTCGGGTGAGTTCTTCGACAAGTACATCGACCAGGCGTGGCTGCCCGAGACCGAGAAGGTCAAGGAGCTCTTCGCCGGCAAGCACATCCCGACGCAGCAGGACTGGGTCGAGCTGAAGGAGTCCATCCAGAAGCACGGCATCTACAACCAGAACCTGCAGGCCGTGCCGCCGACCGGCTCGATCTCCTACATCAACAACTCGACGTCGTCGATCCACCCGATCGCGTCGAAGGTGGAGATCCGCAAGGAGGGCAAGCTCGGCCGGGTGTACTACCCGGCGCCGTTCATGACGAACGACAACCTGGAGTACTACCAGGACGCGTACGAGATCGGCTACGAGAAGGTCATCGACACCTACGCCGCCGCCACGCAGCACGTCGACCAGGGCCTGTCGCTGACGCTGTTCTTCAAGGACACCGCCACCACCCGCGACATCAACAAGGCCCAGATCTACGCATGGCGCAAGGGCATCAAGACCATCTACTACATCCGCCTGCGGCAGATGGCCCTCGAGGGCACCGAGCTCGACACCTGCGTCTCCTGCACGCTGTGATCAGGTGAGTCATGACCATGGACCCGGGCCGCGCAGTAACGCCGATCGTCGGCGTCGTCTACGCGGCCCGGCTCTACGAGACGGGTGAGTACCGCTACGTCGGGATCACATCCAATACGGTCGAGTTCCGTCGCCGCCAGCATCTCAAAGCGGCCCGGCGCGGCAGGAAGACACCGTTCTACGACTGGCTGCGCAAGATGGCCTCGGACGAGGACGTGTATTTCCAGCCCATCGAGCTCGTCGTCAACGGCTCCCTGGAGGACTTGGGTGAGGCGGAGCGACGCTGGATCGCCAAGCTCCGACGCAAAGGCCACCGCCTGCTCAACCTCACTGAGGGAGGACTCGGGCCACGTGGATACGTGTGGACCGAGGAGCAGCGCCGAGCTGCCGGCGATCGGGCCCGCGGGCGGAAGAAGGTGAACGTCCCGACAGGCCCCGATCATCCGAGCTGGGGCAGAACGCACTCCGACGAGCTCAAGGCGCACTGGTCTCGCACCCGGAAGGGTATGAACGCTGGGGCGGACAATCCAAACTTCGGGAAGTTCGGTTCTGAGCATCCGAGCTTCGGGCACCGCATGACTGACGAGGCGCGACAGCGTCTGTCGGAGATGAGGCGGGGTGAGAACAACCCGAACTACGGCAAGTCCGCCAGCGCCGAGACCCGAGCGAAGATGTCTGCAGTCAGGAAAGGGCGGCCACAGCCGTCAAGCCGGCGCAGCGCGCACACCCGCCATCACACGAACAAGGGCGTGTTCAAGGACACGTGCCGGCACTGCATCGACGACATGCGTGCGATCCACTCCGAGAAGAACAAGGAAGAAGAATGACCCCGTCTCCGAAGCTGGCACTGATCGATCACGTGCAGGCGATCAACTGGAACCGCATCGAGGATGAGAAGGACCTCGAGGTCTGGAACCGTCTCACGGGCAACTTCTGGCTGCCCGAGAAGGTACCGCTGTCGAACGACGTGCAGTCGTGGAACACGCTCACCGCCGAAGAGCAGCTGCTCACGATGCGCGTGTTCACCGGCCTCACCCTGCTCGACACGATCCAGGGCACCGTCGGCGCCGTCTCGCTGATCCCCGACGCGGTCACCCCGCACGAGGAGGCGGTGTACACCAACATCGCCTTCATGGAGTCGGTGCACGCGAAGAGCTATTCGTCGATCTTCTCGACGCTGTGCTCGACGAAGGAGATCGACGAGGCCTTCCGCTGGTCGGCCGAGAACGAGAACCTGCAGAAGAAGGCGCAGATCATCGTCGACTACTACCGTGGCGACGACCCGCTCAAGCGCAAGGTCGCCTCGACCCTGCTGGAGTCGTTCCTGTTCTACTCGGGCTTCTACCTGCCGATCTACTGGTCGTCCAAGGCGAAGCTGACGAACACCGCCGACCTGATCCGCCTCATCATCCGCGACGAGGCCGTGCACGGGTACTACATCGGCTACAAGTTCCAGAAGGGGCTCGAGAACGAGACGCAGGAGCGCCGCGACGAGCTGAAGGACTACACCTTCTCGCTGCTGTACGAGCTCTACGACAACGAGGTGCAGTACACGCAGGACCTCTACGACGGCGTCGGCCTGACCGAGGACGTCAAGAAGTTCCTGCACTACAACGCCAACAAGGCGCTGATGAACCTCGGCTACGAGGCGATGTTCCCCGCCACGGTCACCAACGTGAACCCGGCGATCCTGTCGGCCCTGTCGCCGAACGCCGACGAGAACCACGACTTCTTCTCGGGGTCGGGCTCGTCGTACGTCATCGGCAAGGCCGAGGCCACCGAGGACGAGGACTGGGACTTCTAGCCTCCAGATTCTGACTCCGGCCTGAAACGGCTGGTGAGAGGCCCGGAACCGCGGGATTCTGCGGATTCGGGCCTCTTTTGTGCCTTCTCTCGAGAGACAGAGGAGGACAGCAATGAACAGGAATGGCCGTTCGGTGTGGCACGGGGGTGGCACGCGCCCACCTTCTCGGCGAGAGCGGGGTGGCTCAGGATCCGGAATTCGGCTTCGGCGTGCCATCGGACTCGTGCCATATCGTGCCACTTCATCCTCCAGCGGTCGGGAGAAAGACCTGATCAGAAGGTGTTCAGTACAACCCGCTTCGTGTAGTGGCACGGAGTGGCACGGGTGTCCACGTGAGTCCGCTCGTGACCACGGGAGGGCATGATGAGCACCGCGCGGAACAACGATTCGTCGTCGACTCGTCGGGAGGCGTGGGGGAGTCTTCGGAAGCTCCCGTCCGGCCGCTGGCAAGCTCGGTATCCTGCTCCGGACGGCGAGACGTACACCGCGCGCACCGAGGACGACAAGCCGCTCACGTTCCTCACGAAGACGGATGCCCGCGCGTGGCTCGCCAGCATGCACACGAAGATCTCGCGCCACGAGTGGGAGCAGCCGGCAACGCTCGCTGCGCGGCGGCGTTCGGAAGCGGAGGCGGAGCGGGCGCGCTCAATCGGCTTCACCGAATATGCGGAACGCTGGATCGCCCTGATCCGTGTCGAGCCCAACCACAGCGGAAAGCGCCGTGTGATCGGGACGATCCGCGCGTACAAGAGCAAGATCGATGGGTACCTGATCCCCGAGTTCGGGAACACGCCCGTCCGTCAGATCGACAAGGACAGGATTCGGATCATGACCGACCGGCTCGACGGGATCCCGTCGCCGTTGAACCCGAAGTCAAAGTTCAACGGCATCACTCGGCCCGTGTTGATCGTGCTCATGATGATCCTTCGGCAGGCTGCCCGCGACGGGATCATCGCCGCGGCACCGGCAGTCTCCGTTCCGAAGCAGGAATTGGTGCGGCGCGATGAGGACAACGAGGAAGGAGACTACATCGCCACCCCGCGTCAGGTAGAGGCGCTGTTCGCGCAGACACCAAGACCCTGGGCGATGATGGTGCTGCTTGCTGTGTGGTGCCAACTGCGGCGCGGTGAGTGCTTGGGGCTGCAACGCCGCGATGTCGAATGGCACCCAAATGGCAGCGCCACCCTGCACGTACGCCGGCAGCTGAATGCCAACACCGGTGACTACTCAAACGACCTGAAGAGCGCCGCCGGGAGAAGATCGCTCAGCATTCCGAAGCTCATGCTTGGTCGTCTCGAGGCACACCTGTGCGACAATGTCGCACCCGAGGCGAAGGCGCCGCTGATTCCCGCAAGGGTGCGCGGCAGCGTGCCCCTGTCGAATACGAAGTGGGGCTTCCTCTGGGCTGATGTTCGAGAGGCCGTCGAGGGACTGCCGCACCGATTCCGGTTTCATGACCTGCGTCACACTGGGCTCACCATCTTCGCTCGTGAGGGGGCGACGCTCGCTGAGTTGATGCGCCGAGGTGGGCATGCCGACATTCGGGTCGTGCTCCGTTACCAACACGCCACGCTGGAGCGCGACCGCGAGCTTGCCGACAGGATGAGTGAACGCGTTGCGTCCGCGCTCGCGGGGCCAGATTCTGGGCCCCGGGACGTGCACGCTCACCTATGAGATGAGCCGAAATGCGAGAGGGGCAATCCAGATGACTATCCACAACTCGGTTGATCGCACTGTGCGATCGCTCGTCTCTCTCGCCGTCGCTGCCGACCGATTCGGCATCTCGATCAAGACGCTTCGTCGTCGCATCTCCGACGGAACCGTTCACGGCTATCGCGTCGGGTGCCTGATCCGAGTCGACCTCGACGAGCTCAGCGAACAGCTCGTTGTCGAGATTCCGACCGTGCGCTGACCTGACAGTTTCCCCTTCAATCGCGCTCGGATCCGCCTTGGGTCCGAGCGCGGTTGCTCGTCTGGGCAGTCGGTGCGCACCTTCCTGCCATGAGCGATCGTGAGCGTGCAGACGCTGTCTTGGAGCACGTGGCTGTGCTCGCATTCCTCTACTACCCCGGCATCGAGGTGGATGATCCGAGCTACAGCATCGCTGAGGACATCGACTGGTGTCTCATGCGGCTCGGTGACGTGTCGCACGCCGAGCGGGAGCGCATGCGTGCGCTCTTGGAGCGCGCGATCACGGACCCAACAGCGGCGCGCGAGGAGCTGTTCACAGCGCTGGCCGAACTCGATGACCTGCTCCCGGCGAAACATCATGGCTGACGGGCGGCCAATCGAGGAGGAGCGTGCTGCGCGCCTCGCTGCGCAGCGGAAAGCCTGGAACGACGCGCACCCGACCTACTACGCCGATTACCGCGACCGAAACCGTGAGGAGATCCGCCGCAAGAATCGTGAGCGGATGCGCGAACAGGCTCAGCGCGAGCGCGACGAGAAGGCGCGGCGCAAGAAGGGGATCGATCGAGCGAAGGCGTGGGCTAAGGAGCACCCCGAGGAGCGCCAGCAAGCACGTGAGCGGTACAAGGAGAGGCATCCCGAGGCCTACAAGCAGGCTCAGCGGGACTACTACTACCGGAATCGTGAGGCGATCGCTGAGCGCCGACGCGCTCGTGAGGCTGCGGATCCGGATCGGACGACCGAGGCGCGTCGCCGAGCGGTCGACCGTGCCCGGGAAGCTGGCCGGGATTCGACCTGGCAGCCTACGCCCGATCAGCGTGCGAAGTACCGTGAGCGCGAGAATGAGACCTCGCAAATGACTGTGGTCGTCCTCGACATACAGCCCTCACGCTAGGCCGACGGGTACCGCGGGTGGAGGAGTGTTCCACGAGACGGAACTGTGCGCGCGGAATGGCTCTAAAGGAGTCTCTGATTGATCTCAACGACGAACCGTCATCGTCCTTCTTCGAGCCCTGGGCGACGTTCTCCGTGATGGTCGCTGGCGTGCAGCGTATGAGAGGAAGAGCAAGTGAGCCTAGAACTGACCGCCGTGCGTCAGGAAACCACGACGGGCCGCGCGCGGGCAGATGAGGCTGTACTCGTCATGCACGGTGCAGATCGCCCGGGCATAGTGGCCGCCGTCTCGCAGGTGCTCGCGGAGCATGGGGCGAACATCGTCTCGCTTGATCAGCACACGGATGACCCGAACGGGGGCCGCTTCTTCCAGCGCACCGTGTTCACTCTGCCGGGGCTGGTCGTCGGTATTCCGGCGCTGGAGGCGGAGCTCCAAAGCGTGCTGGCGGAGGATCTGGGCATGACATGGGAGTTGAATCAGCGCGCGGAAGCCAAACGAGTGATCATTTTGGCGTCGAGGAGCGACCACTGCCTGCTGGACCTGTTGTGGCGACACCGTCGTGGCGAGATACCGATGACCATCCCGATGGTCATCTCCAACCACACCGACATGGCTGAGGACGTGCGCGGCTTCGGAATACCCTTCTTCCATGTGCCGAGCGTGACCGGTCCCGACAAGTCCGAGTCGGAGAGGAAGATCGTCGAACTCATCAAAGGCAACGCGGATGCCGTCGTCCTCGCGCGATACATGCAGATCCTGTCCTCCGACTTCCTCCGCGAGGTCGGCGTGCCCGTGATCAACATCCATCATTCCTTCCTTCCTGCATTCATCGGCGCCGGACCGTACAAGAAGGCGAAGGAACGCGGAGTGAAGCTGATCGGCGCCACTGCGCACTATGTCACGGAGGAGCTCGACGAAGGACCGATCATCGAGCAGGACGTGATTCGAGTCAGTCACGCCGACACAGCGTCGGACCTGCAGCGGAAGGGTGCATACGTCGAGCGAGAAGTACTCTCTCGTGCTGTCCTCGCTCATTGCGAAGATCGGGTCATCCGCGACGGAAATCAGACGATCGTCTTCTAGAACGAGCCTTGCCGGGGCAGCAAGGCTCGGTGCCCAGGGATCGCGTCACTCCATGCGCTCAGACCAAGCACGATCCCCGCGGCCGCGACTCGTCAGTGATCGGGCTCCAGGTCGACGCCAGCGGCCGTGCTCAGGGGGTGATTCGGCAGGGCGTCGAGGGCGCGCGCGAGCTTGACGAGGAGGCGCTCGAGGTCGACGGTGTCCTGCGCGGTCCAGTCGGGGCCGGCGGGCGTGTTGAGCGATGCTGCGGCATCGATGATGCGGCTGGCGACCGCGCGCCCCTTCGACGTGAGCGCGATCGCGACGCTGCGCCTGTCGTAGGGGTTGGCGATGCGGACGACAAGGCCAGCGCGGGTGAGTCGGTCGACGATCTTGCTGAGGTTCGAACGCCCGGTGTCGACGGCGTCGGCGAGATCGGTGGGGCTGGCCACGCCCCGATAGATGAGCTGATTGATCACCAACAGGGCCGGCACGTCACCGGGAAGGGGAAAGTCGGAGGCGGCAAGCAGGTGCTCTCGAAAGGCGGTGGAGGCGCCCCACGTCCCGATGGCGAACATCGCCGACGCGAACGTCGGGCCTTCGCCGCCGACGAGGGGCCGGAGATCCTCAGGTGTGAGGTCCTCCGGCCCAGTCAGATCACGGTGTCTGGGCATCGGGTCGCGTCTCCTGCGTGTCGTGCGTGTGCTCTCTCGCACTCTATGGTGCGACGAGTGACCCACGCCAAGCGCGAATCAGCGATCCGGGTCCTGGCTGCCGTTGAGGATCCAGTCGGCGATGGCCTCGATGCTGAACCGACCGCTGGCGGACTCGAGATTCACGAGCGCCGCGTGCGGCGCACCGCGTACCATCATCAGCTTCGCCACTCCGCCGGCGGCGGCCACCGCCGCAGCGTAGGCCTCTCCGGACGGGCGCAGGCTGTCGAACTCGGACGTGAGCACGAGCATCGGCGGCTGGTTCGTGAGGTCACCGTTGGCCGCGAACGCGTAGGGGTCCGCCAAGACCGACCGCGTGCCCGCGTAGTTGTTCACCATGTGCACGATGTCCTCGGGCTCGAAGATCGCCCCGGGCGCGCCCGCGCGCATAGTCCGCAAGTCCTCATCGCTCAGGTCAGGATGGCGCGCGTGTACGAGCGGGACGGCGAGGACGAGCGATGCGGGCCGCGCGGCGCCGTGCGTATCCCGAACCCGCTTCGCCAGGCCTGCGGCGAGGTTCGCGCCGGCGGAGGCGCCGCCGAGGTGGAGGCTCGAAACAGGGACGCCGAACCTCTCGGCATTGCGCACGGCCCAATCCCAGCCGGCGGCCACATCGTCGAGGGGCACTGGGTAGTGCACGCCGCCGAGAGCCTTCCGGTAGTCGAGGGAGAGGACGGCGATGCCACCCGCCGCGAGACGCAGCGAAACCCAGTTCGCCTCGGCTCCGTCCAGATCGCCCGCGATGAACGCGCCACCGTGGATCCAGACGAATCCCGCGCGGGCCGGTGCCTCTGGCTTGTAGAAGCGCGCGGGTACGTCTCCGCGAGGACCGGGGATCCTCAGATCCTCGACGTCGATGGACGCGAGTCCGGGGTGCAGAGCGAGCAGCCGCTCAGGATCGGATTCGGGTGTCGGGTCCGGAAGTCGCCCGTCCAGAGCCTTGACCAGCCGGAGGAGATCGGGAAAGGGCATCATTGCGGTAGGCTCGGCGGCCCGCGCTCGCTCCGTCACTGTGTTCGGAGAGACGCGCATGAGGATTCGCAGAATATGCCCTGTGACGGCAGCCGACAACCGGCCTTTGGGGACCTCGAGTGCATGGGGATCTGTTCGTATCATCATCGTTCGATCGTTCGGCGGTGGACGGGACTGGTTCGGGCTCAGCTGGCGGAGCGTTCGGTGGAACGCTCCGACGCCGACGGCGAGGAGTTCCTGCGGGTCTTGTCCCCGGTCTCCGCGACCAGCGGCGCCACGATTCCTTCGCCTGGCGCGACCTGGGCGAACTCGTCGTGCTCGTCCCGCGTTCGGAACACCAGCCACGCCCAGGCACATCCGGTGAACGCGAGAGCCGCGAGGATCCCGTAGAGCACGCTCGGCCCGGCCGACAGCAGCGTCGGGGTGATGACGGCGACGATCGCGGCGACGAAGCGGGCGACCGAGATGACAGCGCCTTGGGCGGTGGTCCGCAGCAGCGTAGGGAAGGATCGCTGCGTCCAGACCTTCATGATGCCTTCGAACGCGAAGGCCGTTCCGATAGCGGTGAAGACGACGCTCACCAGATAAGTGACGATCCCCACGCCGAACAGGGCGAAGGTCAAAGGGCTCAAGACCTGGAAGATCGCGCCGACGGTGAAGTATCGGAATCGGACCGGCTTGTCGGCGATCCGCATGAACCACAGCGAGGCAATCACGGTCAACGGAAGCACCGGGAGCCCGAGCAGCGCGGCGGTCGACAGGGGGATCCCGCCGAAGTTCACCAGGACGTAGTTGCCGTACTGGCCCGCGGTGTTGGCCACCAAGTTCGTCAGTGTGTAGAAGCCGATGAGTGCGAAGAACGGCGCCGCATATTCCCCGCGGACGAGCTCACGCACCTGGGATCCGGGGCGGGGCCTCACGCGGTGCCCGGCCAGGCGATCGGCGTGCGCCGACCTCCAGGCGTCTGACTCCGGGATCGTCAGGCGGCCGACCAGGACGAGCGCGGTGACGACGGCGAGCGAGCCGAACAGGATCTGGATCCCTGTCGAGCCCATCGGTGACACCGCGGAGCCGATCAGCGATGCGACGACGGCGCCGGCGAGCCAGAGGAGGTTGGAGAACCCCAGGAGCTTTCCGCGGTTCGCCGCAGTGGCCGCCTCGGAGATCGTGGACAGGGACACAGGCAGGTCGGCGCCCGTGCCGAGCCCCAGGAACACCGCGCCGAGCAGCAGCACCGCGAACGAGGGTGCGAACATCAGCGCGACCAGCGCGCCGATGACTATCACCATCGTGACCGTGAAGACAGGTCGGCGCCCGAATCGGTCACCCAGACGTCCGCCCGCCATCGCGCCGACCGCGACACCGACCGTCAATCCTCCCGACGCCAGCCCGACCTGGAGCTCGTCCAGTCCGAGCGTCGCCTGGAACAGGATGATCGCGATACCGAATCCCACGATCGCGGCGGCATCGATGAACGAGGCCATGCCCGACACCACGCCAACCCACCACGGATGCGGTGTGCGGACCGAGCGGATGGATGCAGTCATTTCTTCTCCTTCGAAGAACACGTGGGGGCACGGGGGCAGGCGGCGATGCGCCGTCGGATTCACTCACGATTCATCCGAGCCGTGAGCAAGGTATTGTCGTGAGTGCAATATACCTCAACGTTGATGGAGAACGAGACCATGACTGTCAACCCCACGGATCTGCGCACCGACGGCCGTACCGAGCCGTCGGGCCTCGGATCTCTATCCCCGGAGTTCAGCTGGCGACTCGGCGCGGACGCGCCCGGACAGGTGGCCTGGGAGCTGCAGGTCTCGCGCAGTCGGCTCTTTGGCCCCGAGGCGACAGTCTGGGCCAGTGGCGAAGTTGCCGGCACCGACCCCTTCGGCATCCGGTACGCCGGTGACCCGCTCACGTCGACGACGACGTATCACTGGAGGGTGCGCACCTGGGCAGCGGACGCCGTCGCGCCGTCGGAGTGGGCATCCTCCTCGTTCGCGACGGGGATCCTCCGCGAGGACGAGTGGCGGGCCGCTTGGGTGGCGGGACCTGCGCGCGGGCGGAAAGACCCGGCAACCACGCTCTACCTGCGGGGAGACGCCGACGTGACAGGTCGGGTCGTCCGCGCGACGGCGCATGTCTCGTCGCTCGGCTGGCACCGACTGCTTGTGAACGGCCAGGATATGACCGGGCCCGCACTCGTCCCTCGCTGGACCCCGCTGGACCAGGAGGTCGAGTACATCAGCTACGACGTCACCGACGCTCTCGCGACAGGGCGCAACGTCCTCGGGCTCGTCGTCGGGGACGGCAGGTTCCGCGGCTCGAACGGCTTCGAGAATCACTCGATCATCTACGGAGACCGACTGGCCGGGCTCGTTCAGGTCGTCATCGAATGCGAAGACGGCGCGGAGCAGGTGATCGTCACGGACGAGACGTGGACCTGTGGAACGGGCCGGATCCTCACGTCTGATCCGAAGACGGGCGAGCGAGTCGATCTGCGCATCGCCCAGGAGTGGGCGGTGGCCGCTGCCGCCCCGGAAGGATTCCGTCCTGTTCACCTGGTCACTCATTCGCGGGCGCTGATCGCTGAGAGCGTCGAGCGGGTCCAGCAGGTGGACGAGCTGGCGCCCGTCGCCATCACCCGGACGAAGAAGGGGGCGCAGATCGTCGACTTCGGGCAGAATTTCGCGGGGGTGGTGCGGCTGCGCCTGCGCGGCCCCGCCGGCACCGTGGTGACGCTCACCCATTCGGAGATCATCAAGGCCGACGGCACGATCGACGTCGATTACATTCACCTGCTGCCGGTAGGGCGCTGGTATCAGCGCGACGAGGTCGTGCTCGACGGCCATGACGTCCACTGGCAACCCTGGTTCACGATCCACGGCTTCCGCTACGTCGAGATCAGAGGGCTCCCGGTTGACCTCGCCCTCGACGACGTGAGAGGCGTCGTGATCTCGTCCGCGCTTCGGCATACCGGCGAGTTCGAGTGCTCCGACGCGCGCGTCAACCGGCTCTGGCAGAACGTCGACTGGTCGTTGCGATCGAACTTCGTCGACACATCCACCGACTGCCCGACGCGCGAGCGAGCAGGATGGACAGGCGACATCCAGGTCTTCAGCCCCACAGCCACGACTCTCGTCGACGCGCAATGGTTCCTCCGTCGCTATCTTCACAACCTCGCCGTCGAGCAGCACGAGGACGGGACTGTGCCCGTCGTGATCCCTTCGGGGTTCTCCGAGTTCTCGGGTGGTCCCCACGGCCATCTCGCGTCCGCGACCACCGCGGCGGGCTGGGGCGATGCCTCCGTGCTCGTCCCCTGGACGCTGTACCGGTATTACGGCGACACCCGCATCCTCGCCGATCAGTACGCCTCGATGACCGCCTGGGTGGACTCATGCGCGCGACGTGCCGCAGAGGCTACGAGTCGGGGCCGGCGGAAGAGCGGAACTCGCAACCCCGAGATCGAGCGGTTCATCGTCGACACGGGGTTCCAGTTCGGCGAGTGGCTCCGCCCCGGAGAAAACGCGATCAGTTCCTCGATGGACGCAAGGCGCAACGGTGCCGTCGTCGCCACCGCGTACCTGGAGCACTCCGCCCGCACGCTCTCAGACATCGCCGGTGTCCTCGGGCGCGACGACGATCGGATCCGCTACCGCGCCCTCGCCGACGCTGTCCGTCACGCGTGGCGGGCGGCCTTCCTCCGCGCCGACGGCACCATCGGAGCCGACCGTCAGGACGACTACGTTCGGGCGCTGAGCTTCGGCCTCCTCGATGAGGGCGAGCAGGCGCCCGCCGCGCGACGCCTGGGCCGCCTCATCGACGCGGCCGGCGGCCATCTCGGCACCGGCTTCCTCTCGACGCCGCTCCTCCTCGACGTGCTGGTGGACGCGGGGTGCGTCGATACTGCCTGGCGTCTGCTGACGGCGACCTCCAGCCCGTCGTGGCTCTCGCAGGTCGAACGCGGTGCGACCACCGTGTGGGAGACGTGGGAGGGCTACACGAAGTCGGGCAAGGCCAAGATGAGTCACAACCACTATGCACTCGGCTCCGTGGCCCGGTTCCTCACCGAGCGGATCGCCGGCATCAGCCCTGCCGAGCCCGGCTACCGAGTCATCGCTATCCGCCCGCTCGTCGGCGGTGGCCTGACCTCTGCGCGCGCCGCGATCGACACACCCTACGGACCCGCCGAGAGCCGTTGGGTCATCGCCGGGGACGACGTCGAGTACCAGGTGACCATTCCGCCCGGAACGACCGCCCTTTTCTCCGCCGAGCACGACCCGATGCCGGTCGTGCTCGGGCCCGGCGCTCATACGCTTCGTCGCCCTCTTCCCGCCCGACATGAGGGGGAGGCGGCCGGCTCGCGTCACGCGTGAGGCGTGGAGCGTCCGGACCTCGACGTGCCTCCCCTCGAGGAGGCGCTCGCATCCGGGCGCCGCGCATCCCCGTGCGGCGGATCTGTGGGGGAGACGGTGAGGATGCGCGCTCCCGATTCCCGAGCATCGTAGAGCACCGATGGTGCAGCGTCGGCCGTCGTGACGATGGTGGTGATGTCGCCGATTCGGCCGAAGCGGTGCGCTGCCGTCCGGTGGAATTTGTCCGCAGTCGCGACGAGCACCCGTTCCGTCGAGGAGTCGAGCGCCGCTCGCTTGAGATGTGCGTCTCCCCAGGTGGCGACGGTGAGGCCGTGGTCGGGATGGGCGGCGCACGCGCCGATGAACGCGACGTCGAAGCGCATCGCGCGCACCGCGTCGGCTGCGCCTGCGCTGGTGAAGGCGAGATCGTCGGTGTCGACCGGCCCCCCGGGGACGAGGACCTGATTGCCGGGCACCGCGGCAAGCGCTGCTGCGGCGTGCAGGGACAATGCCATCGCCGTGATGCCGAGGCCTGCGAGCTCGCGTGCGACCGCGAGCGCCGTCGTGCCGTTGTCGATCAGGACGGCGTGCCCAGGTTCGACAATCGTGGCTGCCGCGCGGGCGAGGCGTCGCTTGGTGTCGGCCTCGGAGGCTTCCCTCAACCCGAACGGGTACTCGGCGCCGCGGCGAACCGCGGGCGCCGCGCCGCCGCGCGTACGCACGAGCAACCCCTGCTCCGCGAGATCGGCGAGATCGCGACGCACCGTCACGGCCGAAAGGCGGGTGAGTTCGACAAGTTCCGCGACGCTGCGGGGAGAAGAGTCCACCGAGCGAATGATCATTCTCAGGCGTTCTGATCGTCGCACGTGATCATTGTGGTCTCTACATTGATGTTCCGGTCAACGGAGCGGCCGGCCGGGTGTGGCGCCCATGGCACCACGTGCGGCCGAAGGTCGGGGGTCTCGACCGTCGCGCCCCGTCACTGACCTGAACCGTCAGACTGCGGGGGAGAGCACCACACCATGTACGCACTACTTCTTGCGATCATCTACATCGCCTTCATCAGCCTGGGCCTGCCCGACGCGCTCGTCGGCTCGGGGTGGCCGGTGATGCACGACGACCTCGGGGTGCCCTTGGCGTTCGCCGGCATCCTGACGATGATCATCGCCGCCGGAACCATCGCGTCCAGCCTGGCGTCCGAACGACTCACCCGGCGCTTCGGTGTGGGGGTTGTCACTGCGGCCAGCGTCGGGATGACGGCATCCGCGCTGCTGGGGTTCGCTTTCGCGGACTCGTTCTGGATGCTGTGCCTCTGGGCGATCCCCTACGGTCTGGGAGCGGGGGCGGTGGATGCAGCCCTCAACAACTACGTCGCCCTGCACTACGCGGCGCGCCACATGAACTGGCTGCACAGCTTCTGGGGTGTCGGAGCGTCGATCAGCCCGTTCATCATGGGTGCGGCGATCAGCTCGGGGCAGGGCTGGTCGAGCGCCTATCAGACGGTCGGACTGATCCAGGTCGCTCTGACTGTCGCGCTCTTCGCGAGCGTGCCCCTCTGGGCGAGGGTCGACCGCGCCCGCCCCGAAGCCGCGCATCGCGCGCACGAGCCGGGCCCGGAAGGCAGGGCCACCACCGGCCATGTCCGCCTTGGTGTGGCGCTTCGCATCCCCGGAGTCCTGCTCATCCTCGCCGCGTTCTTCGCATACTGCGCCATCGAGAGCACCGCAATCCTGTGGGCCTCGACCTACCTCGTCTCAGAACGCGGCATCGATCCGGCGCTCGCGGCCACCTTCGGGGCGCTGTTCCTGCTGGGGATCACCGCCGGGCGATTCCTCAGCGGGTTCATCGCCGACCGCATCGGCGATCGCGCACTCATCCGCGGTGGATTCATCCTCGTCGGTGTCGGAATCGGGCTGATGGCGCTTCCCCTTCCGACGGATGTGCCGGCATTGGCCGGGCTGGTCATCGCCGGGCTCGGCTGCGCGCCGATCTACCCCGCGATCGTCCACTCCACTCCGGCGAACTTCGGAGCGGGGAACTCGCAGGCCATCATCGGCATCCAGATGGCCGCCGCCTATACCGGGTCGACGATCATGCCGCCACTGTTCGGTGGGCTGTCCGCCTGGACTGGCATGTGGATCCTGCCGTTCTTCCTCCTCCTCCTTGTGGCCCTCGGCCTCGTCATGTCCGAGACCCTGAATCGGCGCATCCGGCATCGGCCGGCGGCTCCGCTGATCGAGAGTCGGACGCCTGCCGAGTGACGACCTCATCCTCAGTCGGCGCCTGGGCTCGCGATCAGGCGCATGAACACCTCGAGCAGCGGCAGCATGTCGTGGCCGGGGTCCATGAGTGCTTGGATGCGAAGGCCGTCGATCATCGCCATGAGCATCGTCACCTTGTCGTCGGCGCTGAGTTCTTCGCCGTCTTCGTCTGTGCCGAATCGTCTGCTCGACAGGTGGGAGCGCATGCGCTCGCGGCGCGCGAGGAAGAACTCGTGGGCAGGATGATCGGGGTTCGTGGCCGCGACGGTGATCGCGAGCCAGTTGCGAACCTGCTCGGGGTGCGCGAACTCGTTCTCGAGCACGCCTGACAGCACGCGTTCGGCGGGCACGTCCGACTCCATGATGTGACGCGCGAATTCTTCGTCGTCGGCGTCGCGCTGAGCGAGAGCGGCCAGAAGCAGGGCATCTTTGCTCGCGAAGTGTCGGAGGAGCGCGGCATGGGTGACGTCGGCGCGCGCTGCGATGTCGCGCAGGGACGCGCGCTCGTAACCGTGCTCGGCGATGCTCGCGAGAGCCGCGCGCACGATCTGGGCGCGCCGAGCCGGGGTCGACGAGTACGGTCCGCGCCGTCGCGGAGCGGCGTCGACGGACGCGGTCGGCGCGGTCGAGGCATCCATGCCCTTCATCTCCATCTTCCTGAGTCTTCCACTTCGAGACGTAGCTTGCTAAACGTAACCAGGGTGGTTACTCTTTCATCAAAGATAACCACGTCGGTTACATTTGGCGAGCATGCTCGCCCTCGATCGCGCGCAGCCGCGGGATCGGATCGCACGATGAAGGAGTCACGGTGACCAACAGTGTGTCGGCGGCCGAACAGGCCACTGCTCCCCAGGCGTCGACGGCAGAGCCGCAGACGCCGATGAGCCGCTCATACATCTTCTGGCTCATGCTGGCGAGCTTCGGCGTCTCGATGGCCATGATGGTGCCGCTCTCCTACGGGCTCGCGATACGCATCTCAGAACTGGCGCCAGGGCACGAAGAGGTCCTGGGCTACATCACGGGCACCGCGCAGGCGGCCTACCTCGTCATCAGCCCGCTGATCGGGATCTGGAGCGACCGCACCCGTTCACGCTGGGGGCGCCGAACGCCCTTCGTCTATCTGGGCATCGTGATCGGCATCGTCGGCCTGGTCGTCATCGCACTCGCGCCGAACCTGCTCGTCGTCGGTGCCGGCTGGGTGCTGGGGATGTCGGGCTGGTCCATCGCGGGCGCGCCGCTGCAGCTGCTGCAGGCCGACAAGCTCCCTGAGAGCCAGCGCGGCAAGGTGTCGGCCCTGACCAGCCTCATGACCCAGATCGCGCCGGTTGTCGGCATCGGAGTGGCGTACGCGGTGTCGTCCAACACCACGCTCGTCTTCCTCGTTCCCGGTGTCATCGGCGCGGTCATGCTCGCGATCTTCCCGCTGATCAAGCCCGAGGGCAGCTCGAAGGACCTCCCTCCTGCGGCCCACGTCACCGCCAAGTCGGTGTTCGCCAGCTACGGCTTCAACGTGCGCAAGTACCCCGACTTCGCCTGGAACTGGCTCGGCCGATTCGTCTTCTTCATCGGCCTGTACTTCAACACGACGTTCGGCACCTTCTTCTATGCCCAGCGGCTCGACCTGCCGGTGCGCGAGGTGGGCGGCATCGTCGCCACCGTCGGCATGATCGGAGTCCTCGCCGCCGCGGTGGGCGCACTGGCCGGCGGCTTCCTCTCGGACAAGCTGAAGCGCCGACGTCTGTTCGTGCTCATCGCCGCCCTGCTGTTCGTCCTCGGTGCGATCACCGAGGCAACGGCGTGGTCGCTGCCTCAGATCATCGTGGGTGCGCTGCTCATGCAGCTCGCGATCGCCGTGTTCGCGACCGTCGACCAGGCGATCGTCTACGCGATCATCCCCGAGCGCGATCAGGTCGGGCGCTACATGGCCCTCGTCCAGTTCGCCCAGAAGATCCCGAGTGCGATCGCGCCGCTCATCGCCGGCGTCGTCATCACCATCGGTGCGGTCGGCGACGTGAAGAACTACACGCTTCTCTACCTCACGGGCGCCGTCTTCGCCCTCGTGGGCGGCCTCATCATCCTGCTCAAGGTCAAGTCGGTCCGCTGACCGGTCCGGAGGAACCAACATGCTGCGCAGCGCTCCGTACGCCCTCACCGTCGACAGCGGGGGAGACGACTTCGTCGTCACCGGCCCCACCCCGAGACTCTCGTGGAAGGCTGCGGGGGAGAACGACCGGTTCGAGATCGAGTCGAGCGTGGACGGGGGTGAGTCGAGGACCGTCGAGACGGTCGGCCATCGCTTCATCGACTGGCCGTTCGAGGCGCTGTCCAGCGCTACCAGGGTGAGCTGGCGCGTGCGCCATGCCGAGACGGATGCCGCGTGGTCGGACTGGGCCTCGTTCGAGGTCGGCCTCCTCGACGAAGACTGGCGTGCCGCCTGGGTGTCGCCGGTCGAGTCGGTCGACGCCGGCTACGGCAAACGGCGCGCGCACGTCCTGCGCGGGGAGTTCACGCTTCCCGACGGAGTCGTCACCGCACGTCTGTACGCGACGGCGCTCGGTCTCTATACCGCTACTGTCAATGGTCAACGCGTCGGCACCGACGAGCTGGCGCCGGGTTCGACCTCGTACGATCGCACCCTGTACGCGCAGGCGCACGACGTCACGGGGTCTCTCGCCGTTGGTGTGAACGTGATCGAGATCGAGTTGTCCGACGGCTGGTACCGCGGGCAGGTCGGTGCCTTCCGGCTCCCGGCTGGATGGGGGACCGTGCTCGGCGCGCGCGCCGAGCTGCACGCGACCCTCGAAGACGGAACCGTCCGTGTCATCTGCACCGATGAAGAGTGGGTCAGCGTCCCGTCCACGCTGACACGTGCGGATCTGATGGACGGCCAGACCGTCGACTTCACGCTCGACATCGAGGCGGGCGAGCCGGTCCGTGTCGGAGCGGTCGCCGACGCGCCTGCGATCGAGTGGTCGCCCGCGCCGCCCGTGCGCGTCGTGGAGACCCGCGCGCCGGTCTCATCGCGCGAGATCCGACCGGGAGTCTGGGTCGTCGACTTCGGGCAGAACACCTCGGGCTGGGTTCGTCTCAACGACCTCGGCGTTCCAGGTACGCGCACCGAGATCGACTACGGCGAGTATGTGGATGCCTCAGGCGACCTGTCGACGGCGCACCTCGACTCCGAGCGGCCTGAGGGGCGCAAGGCGTTCGTCCAGCGCGACGAGGTCATCGCCGGCGCTGCGGGCGATGTGTTCGAGCCGCGTCACACCGTCCACGGCTTCCAGTACGTGCGCCTCAGCCGTCGGGGCGCAGGATTCGACCCGACGTCCATCACGATGCAGATCGTTCAGACAGACCTCGCCCGAGCCGGCACCTTCGCCAGCAGCGACGAGGATCTGAACCGGCTGCACGAGATCGCCGACTGGAGCTTCCGCGGCAACGCGGTCGATGTCCCCACCGACTGCCCGACCCGCGAGCGGCTCGCCTGGAGTGGCGACTACCAGGTGTTCGCGCCCACCGCGACGCGCCTGTATGACGTGCTCGGCTTCACCCGCAAGTGGTTGCGCTCGGTGCGTGACGACCAGCTCGATGACGGTCGCATCGCGAACTTCTCTCCGGACGGCCGTCGCATCAAGCACCACCTCGACGACCAGTTCGCGATGATGACCGGTTCGTCGGGCTGGGGCGACGCGATCGTCGCCGTGCCGTGGGAGATGTACCTCTCGTACGGCGACCGCGAGGTGCTCGCCGAGAACTACGACGCCATGGTGCGCTGGGTGGAGTGGGCGCTCGAGAAGGCCCGCACCACCCGCCACCACGCCCGGGTGCAGGCGTCGCCCGAGCCGGAGTCGTTCGAGCAGTACCTCTGGGACGGCACGTTCCACTGGGGCGAGTGGACCGAGCCCAAGGAACGCGACGCCGACGGCAACCGCGTCGACCCGATCAAGCACAATCCGATGGCGTGGTTCATGGCCGACAAGGGCGAGGTGGGTACCGCCTATCTGCACCGGTCGACCGCGACGCTCGCCCGGATCGCCGAGATCCTCGGACACGAGACGGATGCTGCGCGCTACGCCGAGACCGCCGACAAGGTCGCCGACGCCTGGCGTCTGGGCTACCTGAACAGTGACGGCACGACAGCGACCGACACCCAGGCCGCCTATGTGCGCGCTCTGTCGTTCGGCCTGGTCCCCGCCGACCTGCGTGCGGCCGCGGTCGAGCGGCTCGTCGAGCTGATCCAGGAGAACGACACGCACCTTGCCACCGGCTTCCTCGCGACCGGAGACCTGCTCCCCGTGCTCGCGGATGCGGGGCGCGCCGACCTCGCCTACGCGCTGCTGGGGCAGCGGACCACGCCGTCATGGCTGTACATGGTCGACCGCGGCGCGACGACCATCTGGGAGGACTGGGAGGGCATCGACGAGCACGGCACCGCCCATGACTCGCTCAACCACTACAGCAAGGGCGCCGTCATCCGCTTCCTCCACACCCACACGTTGGGGCTGCAGCAGGACGCCGACTCGGTCGCGTGGGAGAAGATCACGATCTCTCCCGTGCCCGCGCCGGGCATGACCTGGGCACGCGGCACCCACGACGGCCCCCAGGGCGAGATCGCCGTCGAGTGGCGAGTCGAAGGCGAGGCCATCCGCATCACCGCCGACATCCCGGTGAGCACCATCGCCCGCGTCGTCTTCCCCGACGGCACTGTCCACGCCGCCGGCCCCGGCCGATTCGACCAGATCGCCGGTCTTCCGGCATCCCTCACCGCTGCCGTCACCGCCCGGTGACGCGTATCCGACGCATCGACGCGAAAGAGAGCACGAACATGACCAGCTTCCCAGACGGCTTCCTGTGGGGCGCCGCGACCGCAGGCCACCAGATCGAGGGCAACAACGTCAACAGCGACTGGTGGGCCCGAGAGCAGATGATGCCGGGCATGGAACTGTCGGGCGACGCGGTGGACAGCTACCACCGCTACCGCGAAGACATCCAGCTGCTCGCCGACGCAGGCCTCACCTCCTACCGGTTCAGCCTGGAGTGGTCGCGCATCGAGCCGGTGCGCGGATACTTCTCCAAGGCCGAGCTCGCCCACTACCGTCGCATGATCGAGTTCTGCTTCGAGAAGGGCGTGACCCCGGTCGTCACCCTGCAGCACTTCACAACCCCCCAGTGGTTCGCGGGGCTCGGCGGCTGGGACGGACCCGAGGCGCAGGAGCTGTTCTGCGCGTTCGTCGAGCAGGCGTGCACGATCCTCGACGGGGTCGAGTGGGTCGTCACCATGAACGAGCCCAACATGCAGGCCGCCATCATGACCGCGATGCGCCACCTCGCAGCCTCGGGCGGCGACTGGACCAGCCCCACCGTCGAGGCGGAAGGCGACGACGAGAAGAAGAAGTCGCACGGCGAGTTCCTCACGTACGCCGATCCCGAGATCGGCCGCATGTTCACCCGCATCCACCACGCGGCACGCGAGATCGTACGCGCCCGCACCAACGCGAAGGTCGGCTGGACCATCGCCGCAGGCGCGCTGACCGCAGCCCCCGGCGGCGAGGACAAGCTGCTCCAGATCCGCTATGGCAAGGAAGACGTCTACTGGGAAGGCAGCCGCGGCGACGACTTCGTCGGCGTGCAGGCCTACTCGAGCCAGCAGGTCGACGCGAACGGGCTGGTGCCGCACCCGCCTCACCCCGACAACACCCTCGTCGGCACCGCCTACCGTCCCGACTCGCTCGCGATGGCCGTGCGTCACGCGTGGGAGGTCAGCGAGCACACGCCGATCGTGATCACCGAGAACGGCATCGCGACGGCCGACGACACCCAGCGCATCCGCTACACCGGTGAGGCACTCGAGGGGCTGCTCGGCACGATCGCCGACGGCATCGACGTCCGCGGGTACCTGCACTGGACCCTGCTCGACAACTTCGAGTGGGGCCACTGGGAGCCGACGTTCGGCCTCATCGCCGTCGATCGCGACACATTCGTCCGTAGCCCCAAGCCCAGCCTCGGCTGGCTCGGCGCGGTCGCACAGCGCAACGCCCTGCCGACGGAGGCCTGACCATGAAGATCTCGGGCAAGACCTTCGTCGTCACCGGAGCCGGCAACGGCATCGGCCGTGAAGTGACACTTCAGCTTCTGGCCGCCGGCGCATCCGTGGCCGGTGTCGACCTCAACAAGGACGGCCTCGACAACACTGCCACGCTCGCCACCGCGGGCGACCGATTCTCGTCCCACGTCGTGAACATCACCGACCGTGATGCTGTCGAGGCGCTGCCGGATGCCGTCGCGGTGGCACACGGCCCGGCCGACGCCGTGATCAACGTTGCCGGTGTCATCCAGAAGTTCGTGAAGGTCGACGACCTGCCCTACTCGGAGATCGAGAAGGTCATGAACGTGAACTTCTGGGGAACCATGAACATGGTCAAGTCGTTCCTCCCTGTTCTGACCTCGCGTCCGCAAGCCGCCCTGGTGAACGTCGCGAGCATGGGTGCCTACGCACCCGTGCCGGGCCAGGCCGTGTACGGCGCGTCCAAGGCAGCGGTGAAGGTGCTGACCGAGGCCCTCTACGCGGAGCTCCTCGACACCTCCGTCGCCGTCACCGTCGTCTTCCCCGGAGCGATCGGCACCGACATCGCCGCGAACTCCGGCGTCGCTCTGTCGGACGGTTCGCAAGACGCGCCCGCCTACAAGACGACGCCGCCGTCGACGGCGGCGGCGGTCATCATCGACGCCGTGGTCAAGGGCAAGTACCGCGCGACCATCGGCGGCGACGCCGCTGCGATGGACAAGCTGTCGCGCCTCAGCCCCAAGCGGGCCACCACCCTCATCGCCAAGCAGATGGGCTCACTGCTCAACTGACAACCGCGGGCGCTGACGTCGCCTTCGTCAGCGCCCGCCTCGAGCACCAGACAGAACCCCCTGATTCCCCGCACGCAAAGGAGCACCCATGTCTTTCCCCTTCGCCGACGTTTCGGACCGACCGCTCACCGATCTGCTCTCGCTCGACGGTCGCCGCGCCGTCGTCACCGGTGCCGCTCAGGGCCTCGGCAAGGCCATCGCGTCGAGGCTTGCCGAAGCCGGCGCCGACCTTCTGCTCATCGATCTCAACGCCGATGCGGCTGCTGTGGCCGCGGTCGACATCGCCGACCGATACGGCGTCCGCGTGATGAGCACCCACGCTGATGTGGCAGACGCGGCATCTGTCGCGGCCGCGGCCGACCTTGCTGTCGCCGAGCTCGGCGGTATCGACGTCTGGGTCAACAACGCCGGGATCTTCCCCAACGCACCCGTCACGATGATGCCCGACGAGATGTGGGACGCGACGTTCGCGGTGAACGCCCGCGGTGTCTTCCTCGGTGCGCGTGAGGCCGCACGACGGATGTCGGCCGACGGATCGGGCGGCGTCATCGTCAACATCATCTCGACGGCGGGCGTGCAGGTCGCGTTCCCCGGTATGGCTGCGTATGTGGGCTCGAAGCACGCGGCGCTCGGCATGACGAAGTCGCTCGCCGTCGACCTCGCCCCGCTCGGCATCCGCGTGCTCGGCGTCGCGCCCAGCTTCGTCCCCACCGAAGGCAACCTCGCCGCAGCCAAGGCCGGCGCGGAGGCGGCCGCTGCCGCAGGCATCGAGATGCCCCCACTCGAGGTCATGAACAAAAGCATGATCGGCCGCATGGGCACCCCCGACGACATCGCCCGCGTCGTGCTGTTCGCGGCGAGCGACCTGTCGATGATCATGACCGGCAGCACCCTTCTCGCCGACGCCGGCGAGACGCTCTGACGATGACCTCGCCCCGGCAGCGTCCGCTGCGCGCGATCCAGCAGATCCAGATCGGCCGGGTCGCATCAACCGAGAACCGGGCGCGCGACACCCTCGCGCGCCTGGCCTCAGCCGGGTTCGAGGCGATCGAGCTCAACGGCTTCATGACGCGGCCGACGCCGCTGTTCGTGCGCGCGCTCACGAAGGTCGCCGGTATGCCGGTCGGCCGGGGCGGGCGGCTCGACTGGCCGCGACTGGTCGCGGAGTCCGGGCTGTTGGTTGTCGCGCTGCACGAAGACCTCGGCACGATCGAGTCTGAGCCGGCCGCCGTCGTGGCTCGGGCAGTCGAGTTCGGTACTCGCAACGTCGTCGTCACGGGCATGCACCGCTTCGACTACGGCGACGAGACCGCGGTGGGACAGCTCGCCCGGCGGCTCACGACTGCCGGTCGGGCTCTCGCGGGTGACGGCATACGACTCCTCTACCACAACCACACCGCGGAGTTCCGGAGACTGGCCTCGGGCGCAACGGCGTTCGCCGCGCTTGCCGCCCAGACGGACGAGGATGCCGTCGGGTTCGAGCTCGATGCCTTCTGGGCGGCCACGGCCGGCGCGGATCCGCTCAGGCTGCTCGACGAACTCGGTGGACGTGTGCGCCTGCTGCACATCACCGATCGCGGGTCTCGTATCGCCGGACCGACGTTGACGCCCATCGTCAAGGCGGACAGCGTGGAGCTCGGTACCGGCAACATGCCGATCGACGCGATCGTTGCGCGCGCAACTGCGCTGAACGTTGAGGCAGTCATCCTCGAAACCCACAAAAACTGGATCGACGGCTCGCCGCTGCGCAGCGCCGAGGTGAGCGCCGAGGTGCTCCGCAGACTCCTGTGAAGGTACCGACGCGGCCTCGCACGACGACACACCGATCCGACCACGACCCAAGAAAGGCCGGCCTCCGATGACCGATCCCCGACCGTCAGGTGCTGCACCTGCGCACTTCTGCAACCCGCTCGACTTGTCGTACCGCTACCAGGACATCCGGTTCACCGGAGTTGTCGGCGGCCATCGAATCAGTGATCCCCGGCGCAGCGTCCACCGCGAAGCGGCGGACCCATCGATCGTGCTGTACGACGGGCGCTACTTCATGTTCGCTTCGATGTCTGCAGGCTTCTGGCATTCGCTCGACCTCGTGACGTGGGACTTCGCACCGACTCAGAAGCTCCCCGCGTTCGACTACGCGCCGGACGTGCGCGAGATCGACGGTGCCCTGTACATCTCGGCATCCCGCAAGACGGATTCGCCGTTCTTCCGCAGCGTCGCGCCTCTCTCTGACGACTTCGAGCAGGTTTCACCTGGCACGTTCCCCTTCTGGGACCCGCACCTCTACCAGGACGACGATCGATCGGTGTACCTGTACTGGGGCTGCGACAACGTCACGCCCATTCAGGCGGTCGTCCTCGACCCGGAGACGCTCCTGCCCACGACCGAGCCGAAAGCTCTCATCGCTTCCGACATCGCTGAGCACGGCTGGGAGCGGACGGGTGAGAACTACCGCAAAGAGGAGCCCCGCACGCCCGAGGAGCGCCTTGCGGCCCAATTCAGGAGCGATCAGCCGTTCATCGAAGGCGCCTGGATGAACAAGCGGGACGACACGTATTACCTGCAGTACGCAGCGCCTGCGACACAGACCAACACCTACGCCGACGGGTACTACACCGGGTCCACCCCGCTCGGCCCCTTCGAGTACTCGTCCTTCAGCCCTTTCTCGTCCAAGCCCGGAGGCTTCATCACCGGTGCCGGACACGGAAGCACCTTCCAGGACGTCCACGGCAACTGGTGGCACGCAGCGACCATGCGCATCTGCGTCAACGACATCTTCGAGCGCAGGATGGGACTCTTCCCCGCGGGCTTCGATGAGGACGGGGTGCTCTTCTGCAACCAGAACTTCGCCGACTACCCTGTCCGCGTCCCGGACGGACCGGCCGACCCGTGGGCTCCGCCCCCGTGGATGCTCCTCTCGTACGGCGCTCGGGCCACGGCGTCGAGCTCGCTCGAGGCGCACGGACCCGAGCTGGCCGTCGATGAGGATGTCCGCGACTGGTGGGTGGCAGCCACCGATGCGACGGGGGAGAGCCTCACCGTCGACCTCGAGCGCCCGATGTCCATCGGTGCCATCCAGGTGAACGTCGCCGACCATGAGCTCGCCGCACGGGCACCGGAGGCTCCCGGCGGCGCGGACTACGGCCACTCGTGGCGCGCGATGTACCTCGATGCGGAAGCCGCAGAGCTCTGGATCGATGTGTCCCTGGACGGCGAGTCCTGGGAAACCGTTCTCGACACGCGTGGGGACGGCGCCGACCGTCCCCACGCGCTCGTCGTCTTTGACGCCGAACGCGAGGCCCGATTCGTACGTGTGACGGCAGGTCGGCTTCCCTTCGGCGCCCACTTCGCGGTCTCCGGGCTGCGCGTGTTCGGCCGTGCGGACGGTCCGGCACCGTCAGCGGCTGTCGCGCGTGCACGTCGGACCGGTGAGCTGTCCGCGCTGATCGAGTGGGATGCATCGGCGGGTGCGCAGGGTTACAACGTGCGTTGGGGACTCGCGCCCGACAAGCTCTACCACAGCTGGATGCTCCACGGTGCGCACCAGTCACTCGATCTGGGCGCCTTGAATGCCGGCGTCGAGTACTGGGTCGCGGTGGACGCATTCAACGGAGCCGGGGTGACGAGCGGCGCCATTGTTCCGATCGTCCGGTAGCTCATGACCGGCCGCCCACGCTCGACGTGACGGGGGCGCAGCAAACCAGCGCACGATATGCGCCCTGATTCCCATGGAGGTTCCCCATGTCGACGTCACCCGTGTTGCCCGGCTTTCATCCGGACCCATCGATCTGTCGTGTGGGTGAGGACTACTTCCTCGTCAACTCGACCTTCGAGTACTTCCCGGGCGTGCCTGTCCACCGGTCCCGGGATCTCGTCGAGTGGGAGCAGATCGGGAACGTCCTCGATCGTCCGGAGCAGCTCGTCACCAGGGCCGGTATCGGCGGTGCCAGCGGCGGGATCTATGCCCCGACGCTGCGTCATCACGACGGTCTGTTCTGGATGGTGACGACCAATCTCCACGAGATCACTCGGGGGCATCTGCTCGTCCACGCCGCTGACCCGGCAGGCCCGTGGAGTGACCCGGTCTACGTCCCCGGGCTGGTCGGCATCGATCCGGACCTCGCGTGGGACGAGGCCGGACTGTGCCGTCTGACGTGGAGCGATGTGGTTCGCGGCGGGATCTCCCAGGCCGTGATCGATCCGCACACAGGCGCAGTTCTCTCCGAGGTGCGAGAGATATGGCGGGGCACCGGCGGGGCGCACGCGGAAGGTCCGCACCTGATCCGGCGGGGGTGTTGGTGGTACCTCGTCGTGGCAGAAGGGGGGACGGGCCCCGGCCACATGGTGACCGTTGCGCGTTCGCAGAGCCCCGACGGACCCTTCGAGCCTCATCCCGACAACCCGATCCTGACTCACCGCAGCACGGGAGCCGCAGTTCAGTCGACCGGGCACGCCGACCTGGTGGAGCGGGCCGATGGCACGTGGGCGATCGTGTTCCTCGGCACGCGGCCCCGGGGTTCGTTCCCGCGCTGGCATACGAACGGCCGTGAGACTTTCCTCGCAGGGGTCGAGTGGAGGGATGACTGGCCTTTCGTGGACGAGGCTGCGTTCGATGTCCACGACACGTCGCGATCTTTCGTCGACGACTTTTCGGGAACCACCTTCCACCCTCGCTGGATCGCCCCAGGCGTAGACCCGGGGTCGTTCACAGAGACTGCTCCGGACGGTGCGGGGCTGAGGCTCCGTCGCGGGCGCGCAGTGGCGTCGCGCGCGGCGGAGAACCTGCTCGCGGTGCGAGTGGAGTGCCAGACGTGGGCAGCTCGAGTCGATGCCGTCGGCGACGTCGCGTTGTCCGTGCGCATGGACGATTCCCACCAGGCGATCGTCGAGCGCGAGTCGGGCGTTGTGCGCGCACGCGCGGTGATCGGCCCGGTCGACCAGGTCCTCGCCTCGGCCGAGATCGCGGATGATGTCACGCTCGAGATCCAGTCCGTCCAGCCTGACGTCGAACGCGGGGCACCGCGCGGCCCCGATCTGCTGCGTCTGGGGTATCGGGCGCACGGTGAACTTCATGTGCTCGCAGAGTTCGACGGACGATACCTGTCGACCGAAGTGGCTGGTGGGTTCACAGGCCGAGTGGTCGGGGTCGAGGCGCTCGCTGACGATGTCCTCGTTCGACGAATCGAGGTCGAGGACCTCGGGTGGGCGGGGCACGCCTAACCGCCGAAGCGCTTCACACACAGATTCGCGGGGCGGGCAATCGGTTGCCAGCCCCGCGAATCTGTGCTTGACTCATGCGTGGCTGACACGCCAGCCCGCAAAGCCGCGAGGAGGCACCCCCCTTGTTGAGTCCACGTTCCACCGATTGCTGCGAAGCGAGCCACACGCACAAGCGCCAGCGGGCGGGTACGGTATGAGCGTCACCGACGTCGTGCAGACAAGGGATCCTGATCGACTCCTCCCCGTGGATCCGGCCACGCGCGACATCGCTCGTGCGCTCTACCAGCGTGTCGCCGACGCGCCGATCGTGTCGCCGCATGGACATGTGCCGGCAGAGTGGCTCGCTCGGGACGTCGCGTTCGCGGATCCGACCGCGCTTCTGGTGACTCACGACCACTACGTGACGCGCCTGCTGCACGCATCTGGAGTCGATCTCGGCGACCTCGGCGTCGGTGGCGCCGCGGTCGATCCGCGCGAGGCCTGGCGTACGTTCGCCGAGCGCTGGCATCTGTTCGCGGGGACGGCGTCGGGGCACTGGATCGAGGACGAGTTGCACTCCGTCCTGGGGATCGATACGCCGCTGTCGGCGGCGACCGCGGATGCGGTCTACGACACCGTCCAGCGTCGCTTGGGCGAGCCCGGGTTCCGACCGCGAGCTCTGTTCGAGCGGTTCCGGATCGACGTTCTCGCAACCACGGACGATCCGCTCGACGACCTGCAGTACCACTCCGCGATCACCGACTCCGGCCTGTCCGGTCGCGTCCTCCCGACGTTCCGTCCGGACCGCTATCTCGACCCGGATGCGGTGGAGTTCTCGACCGACCTGGAGCGTTTGCTGAGCGCGACCGGTCAGCCGACGACGTTCGCCGGGTACCTCGAGGCGCTCCGTGATCGACGCGCGTACTTCATCGCCCACGGAGCGACTTCCGCCGACCACGGGATCGAAGACCCGGCGACGGTCGACATGAGCGACACCGAGGCGCAGTATCTGTTCCACGACATCGTGTCCGGCCGTGCCACGGCCTCCCAGCGCGCGGCGTTCCGGGGGCACATGCTCGTCCGCATGGCGGGGATGAGTGCAGAGGACGGACTCGTCATGACGATTCACGCGGGTGTGGTGAGAAACCACAGCACCGCAACGCTGCGTCAGTTCGGGCCGGATACCGGTCACGACTTTCCCCGGCAGACCGACTTCGTCCGCGGGCTCAGGCCCCTGCTCGAACGGCACGGCCTTTCTTACTCGCTCCACCTCGTCCTCTTCGCGGTCGACGAGACGGTGTACTCACGCGAGATCGCGCCGATGGCGAGCTTCTATCCGAGTGTGTACATCGGTGCCCCATGGTGGTTCCTGGACGCCCCCGACGCGATGCTCCGCTTCCGCTCGGCCGTGACCGAGTCTGCGGGATTCTCGCGGGGGTCGGGGTTCATCGATGACACGCGCGCGTTCCTCTCGATTCCGGCGCGACATGACACGGCGCGGCGAGTGGATGCTGCCTTCCTGGCGCGGCTCGTGCGCGAAGGGAGGCTGACGGAGTCAGCGGCGACCGCAGTCATCGACGACATCGTTGGCCCGCAGCCGCGGCGGGTGTTCAAGCTGTGAGCGCCGTCAGCCCATCTTCGCGTACGACCGGCCGGCTGCGACGGCTTCGGCCCGCGCCGCCCGTGCGCATCGTTCACCTCGGTCTCGGCGCTTTCAGCCGATCACACACCGCTTGGTACACCTCGCACGCAAGTGACGCGTCCGAGTGGGGCATCGTCGCCTACAGCGGGACAAGCATGCACTTGGCAGAGGCAGTCAATCGTCAGGGAGGGCTCTACACCCTGATCGAACGCTCGGCGAAAGGGGACGTGTCCGAAGTTCTCGAGAGCCTGGTTCGCGCCCACCCCGGAAGCGATGTCGAGCAGTTCGTCGCCGACGTCGCGTCGCCGCTGACGGCCGTTGTGACCCTCACGATCACCGAGGGGGGATATCGGACCACACCCGACGGCAGCCCGGATCTTGCCGACCCAGCGGTGCGCGCTGATATCGAGCGCCTTGTCGCGCTGAGCGACGGACACGAATCCGCCCGATCCGGGCTGTCAACCGCACTCGGCAGGCTCGTCGCGGGGCTCGACATGCGCCGACGTGCCGGTGGCGGGCCGATGACGATCCTCTCGTGCGACAACCTCCCCGGCAATGGAGAACATGCAGCGCGTGCGATCCGTGCGCTCGCTCGCACGTTGCCCGAGACGGCTGACTGGTGCGAGCGAAACGTCGCGTTCGCGTCGAGTTCGGTAGACCGGATCACTCCTCGGCTCTCGGCGGAGGAGGCCACTCGCCTGGCCGAGCGCTATGGAGACGCGGTCCCGGTCGTTGCGGAACCCTTCAGCGACTGGGTCATCTCGGGAGACTTTCCCGCCGGTCGACCGCAATGGGAGTCCGCAGGTGCGCGCTTCACCGCTGACCTCGAGCCGTGGGAGGCCCGCAAGCTGTGGCTCCTCAACGGCGCCCACACGATCCTTGCTGGACTCGGTCGCCTCCGCGGGCATGAGTTCGTGTCGCAGGCTGTCGACGACCCTGTCTGCCGGCGTGCCGTAGAGGACTTCTGGGACGAGGCACAGCGGCACCTGCCGGTGGAACTCGGCGTGGATGACTATCGGCGCGCACTCCTGAAGCGATTCGAGAATCCGGCGATCGCCCATGCTCTCGCGCAGATCTCGATGGATTCGACGACCAAGATGCGCCTGCGGATCGCCCCGGTCGCCGAACGCGAGCGAGAAGCGGGGCGAGAGGCTTCGGGGTGCGCCTTCGCGGTCGCCGTGTGGCTCGCCGCAGATGCAGCGATGACGGATGCCCATAACGCCGTCGCGCAGATCAGCCCCCGCCTTGCGGCCGACCCGGCGTTCGTGACGAGCGTGTCTTCCTTCCTGAACAGCCTTCGACAGGGCCTTCTGCCTCACGCCGGGTCATAACGGTCCGATCACACTGTGGCAATCGGTTGTCATAATCATCTCACCGTGCTTTACTGGCCAGGCGCACAAATCTAGCCGCATTGAATGTCCAATGGACAAGCGGTTGCGTCCCATTCACACAAAGGAGTCTGGATCCATGTCACGTCCCCTGACCCACCGTTCCGGGCAGCGTCTTGCGGCGCTCGGCGCCACGGTGCTCGCGGCATCGCTCGTGCTCGCCGGATGCTCCGGCGCCGCAGAGACGTCCCCGACGACGTCCACAGCCCCCATCGAAGAGAAGGACCTCGCGGTTGCGGCGGTCAGTGCCCCGAACTCTCTCGACCCCGCCCAGCTCGTCGACGGCCAGCAGATGTTCGTCTGGTCTGCGATCCTCGACACGCTGCTCCGTAAGGACCCCGGCACCGGTGAGATCCTGCCGGGTGCAGCTGAGACCTGGGAGTACAACGAGGACGGCACCGAGCTCACCCTTAGGCTTCGGGAGGGCATGACCTTCAGTTCCGGAGACCCGGTGGATGCGGAAGCTGTGGTTGCCACGATGCTCCGATCGAAGGAGACTCCCGGCAACGTGCAGAGCCGACTCGCGGCCGTCGACGACGTCGTCGCCGCGGACGATCTCACCGTCGTGATTTCGTTCTCGCGGTTCGACCCGCAGTTCGTAGACAACCTCTCGAGCGGCCCCGGCGCCATCGGAGACCCCGCAACGCTCTCGGCCGAGTCCACCGCGACCGACCCGGTCGGCTCGGGCCCGTTCACGCTCGATGTAGACAAGACGGTTCCCGGCAGCACCTACGTGCTCGAGAAGCGAGACGACTACTGGGACGCGGACAACGTTCCATTCAAGACCCTCACTGTGAAGGTGATCCAGGACCCGACGGCGAGCTTCAATGCGCTTCAGTCAGGGGAGCTCAACGCGGCGACCGTCCAGTCTCAGGTGGTCGGTCAGCTGAACCCCGACGACTGGAACATCACGGTCAACGATGCTGTCGCGGCGACCTACCTGAACATCCTCGATCGCGGTGGCGAGAAGTGGCCTGCCCTCGGCGACGTTCGTGTGCGTCAGGCGATCAACATGGCCATCGATCGCGAGTCGATGCTCGAGGCGCTCTTCTCCGGCGTCGGCATCGCGACCGAGCAGCTCGCGAGTCCGTACGGGGCGATCTACGACGAGGCGCTCAACGGAACCTACGAGTACGACCCTGAGGAAGGCAAGGCGCTCGTTGAGGAGGCCGGCTTCGCCGGGGAGACGTTCCAGATTCCCAGCACGTTCCTCACCACGACGGTCGAGCCTGTACTCACTCAGGCGTTTGCTGACATCGGACTGACTCTCGAATGGGTGACGGTTCCTCCCCAGCAGGCACAGGGCGCTGCACGCTCGGGTGACTACGGGCTCTACTACCAGATTCTCGGCTTCAACTCGGACACCGCGGACCTCGCGACGACATTCGCCGTTGACGGAGTGGGAAACCCGCGCGGGTACACCGATGAGACCCTCGACGAGCTGTGGGGAACGATCAACTCGACCGTTGCGTTCGAGGATGCGCTCCCGGCGTATCAGGAGCTGAACGAGTACGTCGTCGACCAGGCGTTCGTCGCACCGGTCGTCTTCATCGGTGCGACGTGGGCGACCGGTGATGACATCACGTACGTCGGCAAGGCCAACACGCTGTCGACGTACCGTCTGTTCTCCGTCACCGAATAGCCGCCGATCGGGGGTGCGCCGCCGGCGCACCCCCGATACACCCGGAGTCGCTCATGCTTGTCTACATCACACGTCGCCTGGGCGCGGGGCTCATCCTCGCGCTGCTGGTCACCTTCATCACCTTCATGCTGCTGAGCACATCCTTCGAAGACGTTGCTCTGACAATCCTCGGCCCCGCGGCAACACCAGAGGTGACGGCCGGGCTCATGGCGGAGAAGGGGTGGGACCGCCCCGCGATCGTCCAATACTTCGACTGGTTGGTGCACGCCCTTCAGGGTGACTTCGGGGTCTCGGTGTATACGTCGCTCCCGGTAGCACCCACCGTGATGCAGCGCCTGCTCGTGACGCTCTCGATCATCGTGCCCGCGCTCATCCTCACCGTCATCCTGTCGACGTTCCTCGGCGTGTGGTCGGCATCCCGAGGTGGCGTGGTCGACAAGATCTCGCAGGGTATCTCGCTCGTCGGATACATCGTGCCCGGGCTTCTTCTCGCGATCGGACTCGTGGTCATCTTCGCGGTGCAGCTGAAGTGGTTGCCGGCGACAGGCTTCACGCCGCTCGCCCAAGACCCCGCAGCCTGGGCGCGCAGCATCACGATCCCAGTGATCGTCCTCACGATCGGCGGTGTCGCGAACATGGCTGCGCAGGTTCGGGGGCGCATGATCGACGAGCTCCGCCAGGATTACGTCCGCACCCTTCGCACTCGCGGCATCTCGAGCAGCTCAATCGTGATCCGTCACGCGCTGCGCAACGCGGGCAGCCCCGCGCTGACCGTGATGTCGCTTGAGTTCATCTCGATGTTCGGCGGTGCCCTCATCATCGAGAACGTCTTCGCCCTCCCGGGCTACGGAAGCTTCGCCTTCAACGCATCTCTGCAGGGCGACATCCCGGTGATCATGGGCATCGCCGCTTTCGGCGTGCTGCTGGTCACCGTCGTAAACCTCACCACCGACCTGGCCAACGGCTGGCTCAACCCGAAAGCGAGAGTCCATTGAGTACCCAGAGCGGACCCCTGACGGAGACGATGACGACTCCGAGCACCGAGCTGCTGGTCGCGCTGGAGGACGCGGCGACGGCATCGCGGACTCCAACCTGGAAGCGGCTCTTCAAGGACCCGCAGTTCATCGTCACCGCCAGCATCCTGATCCTCATCTTCACGCTCGGCCTCCTCACGCCGGTGCTCACCCAGCACGGGCCCAACGAGCCGGATCTGTCGATGGTCAACGCTCCAGTGGGGACACCGGGCTATCCGCTCGGTGCCGACGAGACGGGACGCGACATCTGGACCCGACTCCTGCACTCGATCAACACCGCGGCGATCTCGGCGCTGATCGGAGCCGGTGTCGCCCTTCTCGTGGGTGTCATCGCCGGCCTCGTTGGCGGGTACTTCGGCAAGGTCACGCGGGGGGCGACCGAGTGGGTCTTCAACCTGATCATGACCTTCCCCGGCATCCTGCTGCTGATCATCCTGATGCCGGTGACGGGTGGTGACTACCGCTTCACGATGCTCATCTTCGGGGTGCTGCTGTCGCCGGGGATCTACCGCATCGTGCGGAACCTGGTGGTCGGTGTCAAGAACGAGCTCTATGTCGATGCCGCCCGGGTGTCGGGCCTAGGAGACCTCCGGATCCTCTCACGCCACGTCCTGTTCGTCGTGCGCGGTCCGATCATCATCGCCGGGGCGTTCATGGCCGGATCCGCGATCGCCGTGCAGTCGGGCCTCGCCTTCCTCGGCGTCGGATCCATCCAGATTCCGAGCTTCGGTGCGATGATCTCGTCCGGGTTCCGCAACCTCTACATCGCGCCGACGCAGTTCCTCTGGCCGAGCCTCATGCTCGGACTCATCACAGCGTCGCTGGTCCTCCTCGGCAACGCGCTGCGCGACACCCTCGAAGGATCCAAGCCGAAGCCCGCAAAGGTCGGAGCCGGGCAAAGGGTTGCCGAGGGTGCCGGAACCGTAGCCAGGGAGTCGTCGGCGCTCGTAGAGATCTCCGATCTGGGCATCGCATACCGCGGTCCGGCCGGGCGGCCCCGCGAGGTGGTGAGCGGTGTGTCTCTGACGATCGGACGGGGACAGGTCGTCGGCTTGGTCGGCGAGTCGGGATCTGGCAAGACGCAGACCGCGTTCGCCACTCTCGGCGTTCTGCCGGCGGAGGCGATGATCACGCGGGGATCGATCCTCTTCGACGGGCAAGAGATCATCGGGCGCAGCGACGCGCAGATGCGCCCACTGCGGGGAAAGGCCATCGCCTACATCCCACAGGAGCCCATGTCCAACCTGGACCCGTCGTACCGAGTGGGAGCACAGCTGGTCGAAGGAGTGCGTGCCGCGCTGGGCGTCTCCAAGAAGGACGCACGCGCGCGGGTGTTGGCACTTCTCGAGCGGTGCGGGATCGCTGATCCGGAGCGTACGTTCGCCTCGTACCCCCATGAAATCTCGGGAGGAATGGCGCAGCGTGTGCTCATCGCCGGGGCCGTGGCCAGTCGGCCTCGCCTGCTGATCGCCGATGAGCCGTCGACCGCGCTCGACGTCACCGTTCAGGCCGAGATCCTCGACCTTCTGCGGGACCTCCAGGCCGAGCTCGACATGGCCATCCTCTTGGTCACACACAACTTCGGTGTCGTCGCCGACATCTGCGACCGCATCGTGGTGATGAAGAAGGGCATCGTGGTCGAAGTCGGCTCGACGGTCGAGATCTTTCAGAACCCCCAGGACGAGTACACGAGGATGCTCCTCGGAGCGATCCTCGACGAGAACGCCGTGCGTACCGATCCCGTGATCGACGCCCCCACGGAAGGTGCTGCGCAATGACACTCCTCGACGTCTCCGACCTGCGCGTCGCTTTCCCCGGGCGCGGATGGCGAGCGAAGCCGGTCGAAGTGCTCCATGGCGTCTCACTGGACGTCGCCCCCGGCGAGACTCTCGGTCTGGTCGGCGAGTCCGGGTCAGGAAAGACGACCATCGGCCGCGCCGTCCTCGGGCTGGTCCGGCCGTCCGGGGGTGAGATCCGCTTCGACGGGCAGGAGATCTCGTCGCTCAAGCCACGCAAGCGACGTCATCTCGCCAAGGACATCCAGGTCGTCTTCCAGGATCCGTACACCTCTCTCAATCCGTCGCTCACCGTCGGCGACATCCTGGCGGAGCCGCTGGTCGTGCAGGGAGCCACGGCGCGGGACGCCAGGAGTCGCGTGAAGACGCTTCTCGACCAGGTGGGCCTCCCGGCGGACGCTGCGGCGAGGCTTCCTCGCGAGTTCTCCGGCGGACAGCGACAGCGGGTCGCGATCGCACGTGCCCTCGCCCCTGAGCCGAAACTGATCGTCTGCGATGAGCCGGTCAGCGCGCTGGACCTCAGCACGCAGGAGCGCGTGCTCGATCTGTTCATCGACATCCAGCGCTCGACGGGGGTGGCGTACCTCTTCGTCTCGCATGATCTCTCGGTGATCCGCCACATCAGCCATCGTGTCGCTGTCCTTTACCGAGGGGATCTCGTCGAGACGGGGCCGGCCGCCACAGTCACGCTGGCGCCCGAGCACCCGTATACTCAGCGTCTGCTGCTCGCGGCACCGGTCGCCGACCCGATCGCGCAACGCGAACGTCGCGAGCAGCGGCGCCTGGCGCTCGCGCCCTGAGCGGATGGAGTCGGTCGAACCCGATGGCGAGTCCGAGGTTCTCGTGGAGAGGACCGATGGCGACCCCGTCGACTCAGTGACGACGTGGCCCCACGAAGCCCCGGAGCCCGTGCACGCGGGGGCGCCGCGAGCGGGCGCCGCCTCGCTGTCGGAAGAGCTGGCACGCGTGTCACGCGGACAGATCGTCCTGCTGGTGGCAGCGACGTTCGGCGGGGGGATGGCGCTCATCGTGCCGATGGCGTACTCGCTGACGGTCCGACTCGACCAGCTCGCGCCGGGCCGGGCCGACCTTCTCGGACTCATCCTCGGCATCGGTTCGGCGGCGAGTCTCGTACTCGCCCCGCTCACCGGAGTCCTGAGCGACAGGACGCGTACACGCTGGGGCAGGAGGCGCCCCTTCACGGTGATCGGACTGCTGCTCGGGGTCGTGTCCGTCCCGGTGATGGCGCTCGGCCCAGATCTGCTGTGGCTGACGATCGGCTGGGTGCTCTGCACTGCGGGTTGGGGGACGGCGGCGGGATCGGTCGGCAACTGGCAGGCGGATCGGCTTCCCGCCAGTCAGCGCGGCAGTGTCTCGGGCCTCACCGGCCTGACGATGCAGATCGCCCCCGTGATCGGCATCATCGCCGTCGGCCCGCTGCGCGACAGTATCGAATTGGTCTTCGCGGTCCCCGCGGCGATAGCGCTCGTGCTCATCGGTCTCTTCGTGATGTTCGCGCCAGAATCTGACTCGCGCGAGATGCACCTCGAATCACGGTTGACAGTCGGTGCCCTCCTGCGCAGCTATCTGTTCCGCCCGCGGGACGTCCCCGATTTCGCGTGGAATTGGCTCGGGCGTTTCGTGTTCTTCCTCGGACTCAGTCTGACGACGGGCTTCACGGTGTTCTTCATCGCCCAGCGTCTGTCGATGCCGGTTCCCGACGTCGCAGGCGTGCAGGCCCTCGTCTCGGCGCTCAGCATCGGTACCGCGCTCATCGGCTCGATCGGCGGGGGATGGCTCAGCGATCGGATCGGGAGACGCAAGCCGATCATTCTCGTCGGAGTGCTTCTCTTCGGCGCGGGTTCGACAGTGTCGGCCTTCTCGTACGACCTTGCGTCGATCGTCGTGGGCGTGCTCCTCAGCTCCGTCGGGATCGCCGCCTTCTCGGCCGTCGGCCAGGCGGTGGTGCTCGACGTCCTTCCGGAGCGCGAAACCCAAGCTGGCCGGTACATGGCGATCACGATGTTCTCGCAGAAGATCCCTGGAGTGCTCTCACCGATCGCCGCCCCGCTGCTTCTGACAGTCGGAGGCGGTGCGCAGAACTTCACGATCCTCTATCTCACGGCGGCGGCGCTCGCTGTCGCGGGTGGAGTCATCATCGTCGCCAAGGTGCGAGCAGTTCCGGCACGGCAATCGGTTGCCAATCGCGCTTGAAAATGATTCACTTGATGCGTACATCGCAGAGAAGCGCGCAGGAAGGCCCTCGATGCTGAAGCCCACTCCCACTCCCACCCGCGAAATGGTCAACCTCGACGGCGTTTGGAGATTCGGACTCGATTCGAGGCTGAACGACCAGCCCTGGAAGGCGCGGCTCGACACGCCTCTTGAGGCGGCAGTGCCGGCAAGCTACAACGACCTCTTCACCGACGCGGAGATCCGCGACCACGTGGGATGGGTCTACTACCAGCGAGAGGTGCGCGTCCCGCGCGGCTGGTCGGGGGAGCGCATCCTCCTTCGCTTCGACGCCGCCACCCACGCTGCCCGCGTCTATGTCGACAGGGCCCTGGTCGGGGAGCACGTAGGCGGGTACACGCCGTTCGACATCGACATCACCGACAACGTCGCGGCCGGGGGCGCCTTCCGCCTCACGGTGGCGGTGAGCGGCGACCTGTCGAACGAGACGATTCCTCCGGGAAAGATCGAGGTCGGTCTCACCGGGAAGCGCACGCAGGTGTACTTCCACGACTTCTACAATTACGCGGGGCTCGCACGATCCGTCTGGCTCTACTCCGTGCCCGAGACGCGGGTCGAGGACGTCACGGTGGTGACGACGTTCACGGGGGCAACCGGTGTCGTCGACTATCGCGTCGTACTCGTCGGTGACGCCGAGGTCCGGGTGCGGCTGCGCGACGCATCGGGAGCCGTCGTTGCGGAGGGCAGTGGCGCCGAAGGCTCGCTCGAAATCTCCGATGTCGTCCTGTGGAAGCCGGGAGCTCCCTATCTGTATGAGCTCGAGGTCGAAGCTCTCGTCGCCGACGTCGTCGTCGACTCGTATCCCGTGTCGGTCGGCGTGCGGACTGTCGAGGTCCGCGGGCACGAGTTCCTCATCAACGGCGAGCCGTTCTACTTCACCGGCTATGGCAAGCACGAAGACACCGCCGTCCGTGGCAAGGGGCACGACAACGCCTACATGGTCCACGATTTCCAGCTCATGGAGTGGAGCGGAGCGAACTCGTTCCGGACGTCGCACTACCCCTACGCCGAAGACGTCCTGGATTTTGCCGACAGGCATGGCATCGTCGTCATCGACGAGACCGCCGCGGTCGGACTCAACATGGGAGTTGTCGGCGGCCTGAGCGGCACCCCGCCGTTCCCCACGTTCTCGGAGCAGTACGCCGGCGCGGCGACCCACGCCGCGCACGCTCAGCACATCCGCGAGCTCATCGGACGAGACAAGAACCACCCTTCGGTCGTGATGTGGTGCATCGCCAACGAGCCGGCGTCCAACGAGGACGGCGCCCGCGAGTATTTCGAGCCGCTTGTGAAGCTCGCCCGCGAGCTCGATCCCACGCGACCACTGACGTACTCTCTCGTGATGTTCGCCACCTTCCAGAACGACCAGATCATCGATCTGTTCGACGTAGTCAGCATGAACCGCTATTACGGCTGGTACATCAACGCCGGTGACCTGACGACCGCAGAGATGTACCTTCAGGGCGACATCCAGGGATGGATCGACCGCACCGGCAAGCCGATCATGATGACAGAGTACGGCGCAGACACGATGCCAGGCCTGCACTCGGTCTGGGACCAGGTATGGACTGAGGAATATCAGGTCGACTTTCTCGAGATGTACCACCGCGTGTTCGACCGCTTTCCGCAGTTCGTGGGAGAGCAGGTGTGGAACTTCTCTGACTTCGCCACGACAAACGGACTGCACCGTGTCGGCGGCAACAAGAAGGGCATCTTCACGCGCGACCGCCGGCCCAAGTCGGCAGCATTCGCGCTGCGCCGCCGGTGGCGCGGATTGAATGGTCGCAAGCCCGGCGCCGAATTCTGACATCACCAAAGGAAGAACTCATGATCATCGAAAAGGCTGAGGTCATCGTGACCAGCCCCGACCGCAACTTCGTCACGTTGAAGCTGACGACCGACGAGGGCCACACCGGTCTCGGCGACGCGACCCTCAACGGGCGCGAACTCGCCGTCGTGGCCTACCTCACCGAGCACGTGGTGCCGTTGCTGATCGGAAGCGACGCGTCGAAGATCGAGGACACCTGGCAGTTCCTGTACCGCTCGGCGTACTGGCGCCGCGGACCCGTCACCATGGCCGCGTCGGCTGCGGTCGACATGGCGCTGTGGGACATCAAGGGCAAGGCCGCCGGGATGCCGGTGTACCAGCTCCTCGGCGGCGCGTCGCGTACCGGGCTGCTGGCGTATGGTCACGCGTCGGGCAAGGAGCTGCCTGAGCTGTTCGACAGTGTGCGGTCGCATCTGGAGCAGGGGTACAAGGCGATCCGCATCCAGACCGGTGTTCCGGGGCTGAAGGCGATCTACGGCATCGCGTCGCAGTCGTCCGACACCGGTGGCGGCGAGGCCCGGTACGACCACGAGCCGGCCCGCCGCGGCGCGAAGCCGGTGCAGGAGGACTGGGACACCCGCGCGTACCTGCGTCACCTGCCGGGCGTGTTCGAGGCGGTCCGCAACGAGTTCGGTCCCGAGATCCCGCTGCTGCACGACGGCCACCACCGCATGACCCCGATCCAGGCCGCGAAGCTCGGCAAGTCGCTGGAGCCGTACGACCTGTTCTGGCTCGAGGACTGCACCCCGGCCGAGAACCAGGAGGCCCTGCGTCTGGTGCGCCAGCACACCACGACGCCGCTCGCGATCGGCGAGATCTTCAACACGGCGTGGGACTTCAAGGACATCATCCGCGACCAGCTCATCGACTACGTCCGCGGCGCGGTCACCCACATGGGCGGCATCTCACCGCTCAAGAAGACCCTCGACTACGCGGCGATGTACCAGATCAAGTCGGGCATGCACGGACCCACCGACATCTCACCGGTCGGCATGGCCGCCGCGATGCACCTGGGCCTTTCCATCCACAACTTCGGCATCCAGGAGTACATGAAGCACGGGCAGAAGACCGACCAGGTCTTCGAGCAGTCCTTCACATGGAACGACGGTCTGCTGCACCCCGGTGACAAACCGGGCCTCGGTGTCGAGCTCAACGTCGACGAGGCAGGGAAGTACCCGTACGAGCAGGCCTACCTGCCCTACAACCGCCTCGCCGACGGCACCGTCCACGACTGGTGACCCGCGCATGGTGATTCACGAGGGGCGGGTGGATGCCTCCATCCGCCCTCGCATCGTCGTCATGGGCGTCTCAGCCTGCGGCAAGTCAACCGTTTCCGCGGCGCTCGCCACGAGGCTCGGACTCCCGTTCGTCGATGCAGACAAGCTGCATCCTGCGGCGAATGTGGAGAAGATGGCCTCGGGCATCCCGCTGGACGACGATGACCGACGACCGTGGCTGGCTGCAGTACGGGATGTGCTCGCCGGAAAGGATCGGCCGGTGGTCGCGTGCTCGGCCTTGAGGCGCGTCTATCGCGACATGCTCCGGCAGGCAGGGGATTCGGTGGTGTTCGTCCACCTCACGGGATCCTTCGAGCTGCTCGCAGCGCGCGCCGGCGACCGTGTCGGGCACTTCATGCCTCCACAGCTGCTTCGGTCGCAGTTCGACGCGCTCGAACCGCTGGGGTCCGAGGAGCATGGTGTGAGCATCGACGTCGGCCGGTCGATCGATGACATCGTGAAGACTGCACAAGAATGGCTGTTAGCGCATCAGCGCGCCTGATTCGACGACAGGAGTGACAGTGGAGGAGCTGCCCCCCGAGCTTTCCGCACGCATCAAGCGACGTGGTGGTGCCGCGACGATCTATGACATCGCCGAGCTCGCGGGGGTGAACCCCTCGACCGTGTCTCGGGCCCTCAGCAAACCGGGGAGGGTCAGTGAGAGCACGGAGGCCAAGATACGTGCGGCAGCCTCGCAGTTGGACTTCCAGTTCAATCCGATGGCGCGAGCGCTACCGACTGGGCGCAGCCATACCCTCGGGCTGCTTGTCGCCGATATCACCAATCCCGTGGTGTTCGGGATCGTGCGCGGCGCGGAACGTGCGGCCTCGGAAGCGGGATACACCCTCGTGATCGCGGAATCGCAAGAATCCGGCGAAGCGGAGGCGCAGGCCATCTCTCGCCTGCTTCCGAGCGTCGATGGAATCATTCTCGCGACCACCCGCTTGGACGACCACAAGATCGCCCAGCTCGCTGCGCGTAAGCCGGTGGTCCTCATCAACCGCCACGTGGATGATGTCGCCGAGGTCCTTCCCGATGTGGAGACTGGCGTGAATGCCCTGATGGACCACATTGTCAGCCTGGGGCATTCGTCGATCGTCTACCTTGCAGGTCCGGATACGTCGTGGATCAGTCGCCGTCGCTTCGAGGCGATGCTCGACGCGGCCGAGCGGCTCGGTGTCGGGATCGTCGAGATCGGCCCCCATGGGCCGACGATCGAAGGTGGCCGCGAAGCCATCCGTCGAGTGATGGCTTCCCGGGCGACCGCGGTCATCGCGTTCAATGACCTCATGGCCATCGGCCTCATGCAGGCCGCGGCCGGTGCGGGCATTGACGTACCGGGACAGCTCAGTATCGCGGGATTCGATGACATCTTCGGCAGCGAGCTGATTGTGCCCGCCCTGACCACCGTGCAAGCCCAGCTCGAGCGCGCGGGGGAGCGGGCTGTCGAGAATGTCCTCGGCCAGCTCAGCCCCGACGTTGCGCCCGACGACGGAAGCCTCTTGGAGACGCGGCTGATCGTCCGCGGCAGCACGGGGCCGCTGCAACGCTCCTGAGCTGGGGTGCAGTTATTCGATTCGACCCCCACTCGCGTCGAAGAGCTCGGTGGGAGTGGGGCCAGGCAGCAGCGTGGCCCGGAGCGGGTGATGAGTGTCGTGCGCCCCGGCACGATCACGCGGGGGATCTCTCTTCGGTGTCGGCTCATCCGGCGCTCCTTGGTCGGTGCGCTGGGGTGGCGCCCGTCCAGCAGATCACGTATGGTCGCTCGTAACAACCGGTTGCCAATCGAGGGGAGCAAGGATGCTCGGGTGGGGAATCATCGGCACGGGAGACATCTCGGATCGAGTGGTGAGCGATCTCGTGTCCTCGTCGGACGCGACCGTGACCGCCGTATGGGGCAGGTCGACAGACCGCGCGCACGGCTTCGCGGGGCGGTACGGCATTCCCTTCGCCACCGCGACGCTCGACGAACTCTTCGCGCGTGCAGACGTCGAGGTCGTCTACATCGCGACCCCCGCTCACACGCACGCGGAGATCGCGATCGAGGCGCTCCAGGCGGGCAAGCACGTCCTGATCGAGAAGCCGGTCACCACCAGCGCGGCCGACGCGCGGCGGGTGTACGCCGAGGCGGCGCGAGCGGGACGATTCGCCATGGAGGCAATGTGGATGAGGTTCAACCCGCTCCACGTCGAGGTGCTCGATCGAATCCGCGACGGTCTCCTGGGTGAGATCACGAGCGTTCGCGCAAGTTTCGGCACACCGTTTCAGCCGCGGGAACGGGTTCTCTCACCGGCCCAAGGTGGCAGCATTCTGCGTGACCGCGGCATCTATCCGGTCACACTCGCCCACTGGTTCCTCGGCGATCCGCTCTCGCTCATGGCGGCCGGCGCCTTCGAGGACGGCGTCGATATCGAGGGGCACGCCACGTTCGAGTTTGCCGAGGCCTTCGCGCATCTCGCGTGGTCGGGCGTGCGCTTCCTCGATCTCAGTGCGACGGTCAGCGGCGAGCGGGGATGGATCACTCTCGATCCCATGTTCTGGGCGGGGACCAGGGCCCGGGTCCATGCAGGGGGCGTCGAGCGGATCTTCGGATCGCCGGAGCTCGTCGAGCATCCGCGCGTCGGCAACGGCTACGGTCCGATGCTCAAGGCGGTGACTGAAGCCATCGCGGGTGCACGACTCGAGCACGCCTGGCACACACACGCCGACTCGATAGCGATCACGACAACGCTCGATGCGGCAGACGAGACGATGCGGAATTCAGAGCTACTCAAAGTTCCGAGCATCAGTGCCGATTAGTTGCTGTTGGTGACGGTTCGCTTCTAGTTGATCCGTCATTGACCTGCCTACGATTGCCGTCGTCTCAGGCACAGGGATGGCATCGACTCCCCTGTTCGGCTGTGAGACTATCCCCGAAGGAGTGTGAACGCGATGGCGCGTAACCCGAAGCTGACAGCCAGCGAAGTCGACGGCGTGGCGTACCGACGTGCGCGCACCTGGGAGATCGCGTTCTCCCAGCTGAACAACGGCTCGTCGATGATCTTCTTTGTTCTGGTCGGCCTGATGAGCTATCTGCAGAACGCCGGCTACGGCATCGCGGTCGCGGTCGCCGGGATCATCCTGACCGTGACACGCGTGTTCGACGGCGTCATCGATCCGCTGCTTGCACTCATCATCGAGAAGGCGCGATTCCCGTTCGGCAAGATGCGTTTCTTCATGCTCGCGGGGTGGGTCATCCGCTCGTTCGCGATCCTCATGCTGTTCGTGTGGGGTTCCGACGCCGGCCTCGGTGTCTGGTTCTTCGTCGCTCTGTTCGCCGTCTACATCGTCGGGTCGTCGATGAACGACATCGCCGGACAGATGACGGGCCCGGTCCTAACGAACGACCCTCGGCAGCGTCCGACCGTGCAGGTGTGGTCTACCGTCTTCGCGTACCTCGTGCCGGCAGGGTTCTCGATCCTCTCGACGGTGGTGTTCCTGCCGCGCCACGGCAACGAGTTCACCGTGGGGATGCTCAGTGAGACGGCGCTCACCTTCGTGGCCTGCTCGTTCGTGTTTCAGATTCTGGCCTGCATCGGAGTGTCTCGGGTCGACAGGCCCGAGAGCTTCGCGCACATCGACGTCACGCGTGAGAAGGCCGCGGTCACGGTGCGCGACATGTGGAACGTGCTCGCGCACAACGGATCGTTCCAGCGCTACTTGATCAGCGGGGCATCCGACAAGCTCGCCCAGTCGGTGCGTTCGCAGGCCGTCATCGGCACTCTGATGTGGGGCATTCTGCTGGGCAACATGCAGCTGGGCACCGTCCTCAGCCTCATTGCCATCCTGCCGGGCATCGTGTTCGCGATCTTCGGAGCGCGCTTCATCGGCAAGCGTGGCTCGAAGGCGGCGACGGTGACCTGGACGTGGATCTGCCTGATCCTGGCCGTCGCGCTCGCTGCATTCTGCCTGCTGGTCGACATGCGCTCGGTGCTCGGCAGCCTGCCGCTTGCGATCGCGTTCTTCCTTTTCTACCTGCTGCTCAACGGGGCAACGATGATCGTCACTGTCGCGTCGGGTGCAATGCGCGCCGACATCATCGACTACGAACTCGACCGCTCGGGCAAGTTCCTGCCCGCCACGGTGACGGCCACATACAACGTCGTGGACCAGATCATCTCGTCCCTCGGATCGACGCTGGCGCTCGGTGCGGTCGCGCTGATCGGATTCAGCGTGGTCATGCCGCAGCCGACCGACAGCCCGACGCCTGAGATCCTGTACATGACGATGCTGCTGTTCTTCGGCCTGCCGATCCTGGGGTGGATCTGCACGCTGATCGCGATGCACGGGTACAAGCTCGACCGCGTTGAGATGATCGAGGTGCAGAAGCGGGTCGCGAGCCGCAAGGCCGAACTGCAGGTGGATGCTCCGGCTGAGGTGATCGTTTGAGGACGGAGGCTCGGTCCGCCTCGGTCATCTCGCGTGCAGATCGCGATAGGCGGTCGGCGTCATGCCGTACTCGGCGCGGAACACCTTGACGAAGTAGTTCGCGTCGTCGTAGCCGACGAACATCGCGATGTCGCGTACGCTCCGCGTGGTCGTGGCGAGCAGCCGTGCCGCCCGCTCGGCCCGCCGCTGGGCGACGTACCCGGCGAGGGTGGTGCCGGTCGCTTCCTTGAAGCGTCGCGCGAGTGTCGAGGTCGACACCCCCAGGCGCTCGGCGAGCTCGGCGGTCGACGGGTGGTCACTCAGGTGGAGATCGATCTCGTCGGTCACCCGCCGCACGAGCGGGGGATAGCCTCGCTGGCGGTGGCGCCGCACTGCCTCGCAGAAATCGGTGACCATCTGCGAGGTGAACCCCACCACCTGGCGGGGGTCGGAAGTGTGGCCCACTCGATGCAGCCGCTGGGCATACTCCTGCGAGATCGCATCGATCGTCACCGGCGGGAGGCCACCCTTCTGCGCAGAGACTCGTGCCATGATGCGGAGGATCGTCGCGCCGAGGAACGGCGTGGTGAGGTAGCCGCTGATCCGCGGCATCCCTGACAGCCCCTGCAGCGCGGCCAGTGCGCGGTCCGTCGCCCCATCGGCGACGGCATCAATGAAGTCCTGTTCGTGGCGATATCGCTCCTCGATCACCGCGAACGACCCCGACTGGGGCGCGTCTCCGTGGCCGGGCGTGATCGTTCCGCTCTCGGCCTTCACGTGCTGCAGAGCGCCGAGCGCGTCTTCGCCGCCGGCTGCACGCAGCAGGGCTGCGGCGCTGCGGTGAACGTATTCCGCATCGACGATCGCGTACCGGGTGCGGTACAGCTTGTAGAGCGCCAGGTAGGCGGTCGGGATGGCGAGCCGGCTCATCACCTCTTCGGCGGTGCCTGGGTACATCTGTGCGTGGGTGTACGGGCCGATGAGGAGCAGGCGGTCGTCCCACCGAGCGACGGCCACCGCCATGCCCAGGGGCTCTTCGATCTCATGGATGACCTGTGCCGGCATCGCTTCGACGAACCCGCGCAGGGCGGCGGCGGTGAAGGCGGGCTGAATCTGCGGATCGAGGCAGTGCGCGTGCTCAAACCCCGAAAGCGCGCCGGCGATGTCGGACGTGATCGTCACGGGTGCACTCAGCACCTGGCCGAGAGCCTCGATGATCGGGTCGAGGGCGTCCGTTCGTGTGCCCTTGGTCATGATCGTCTCTTTCGCCGGTTGGACATTCATGCGGCATGAGTGCTGTTGTTGCGTAGCGAGTTCTATCATCCAGCACGAAGGGACCCTAGCGTGAAAGGAGCCCGGCATCCGCGCCGGTGCGCTGTGCGCCGAAGGAGACCACACATGTCGCAGCCCGTCACCGCTTCCCCCCGTCGGGTCGACCCCATCCTCGACGAATGGGCGTTCGCTGCCGAGGCGCTGCCCACGGCGAGCTGGGACGAGGTGCGTGAGGCCGGATCGACGGTCTCGCTCCCGCACACGTGGAATGCCGTGGATGGGCAGGCAGGCGGCGATTATCGTCGCGGACGTTCGACGTACGCCCGGCGAGTGAGCGCCGAGTCGAATGCCGCCGAGACCTGGATCGAGTTCGCCGGGGTGAACTCTTCCGCCGAGGTGTTTGTGGGTGGCCACCTGCTCGCGCGTCACGACGGCGGGTACTCCACGTTCCGTGTCGACCTCACCGCGCACCTCGTCGATGGTGCCGCGACCGTCGTGGTCGTCGTCGACAACGCCGCGAACGAGACGGTATATCCGCAGCAGGCCGACTTCACATTCTACGGCGGCATCTACCGTGACGTCGTGCAGATCAGCGTCGCCGCCACCCACTTTGCGTTGGACCACCACGGCGGCCCCGGGCTGACTGTCACACCGATGCTCGCCGGAGACCGTGCCGAGATCGCTCTGGGAGCGACGGTCGTCGGCGCGGCCGCGGGTGCGGCATCCGTGCGCTTCCTCGTCGACGGCGAGGGTGCGGCCGTCGTCCCGGTCACCGCCGGTGAGGCGTCTGCTGAGGTGACGATCGCGCAGGTGCGCCGCTGGCACGGACTGCGCGACCCGCACCTTTACACCGCGCGCGCCGAGCTGCTCGACGGCGACACGGTCGTTGACGCGGTCGAACTGCGGTTCGGTTGCCGCGAGTTCGCAGTCGACCCGCAGCGCGGTTTCCTGCTCAACGGGGAGGAGTACGCGCTGCGCGGAGTCTCGCGTCATCAGGACTTCGAGGGCGTCGGCAACGCCATCACCGAAGAGATCAAGCAGACCGACCTCGCCCTCATTCGCGAGATCGGCGCCACCACGGTGCGCCTCGCGCACTACCAGCACGACCAGCGGTTCTTCGACCTGTGCGACGAGGTCGGCCTGGTGGTCTGGGCCGAGATCCCGCAGATCACGGTGTTCCTGCCGGGAGCGGTCGACAACGCGCGCGGCCAGCTCACCGAGCTGATCGTGCAGAATCGGCATCACGCCAGCATCGTCTGCTGGGGGCTGTCGAACGAGATCACGCTCGCCGGCGCCGGCGCCGATGTCGTAGCCGCGCACCGTGAGCTCAACGACCTCGCCCACAGTCTCGACCCCACACGCCTCACCGTAATGGCGAACCTGTTTCTGCTCGAGACCGACCACACGCTCGTCACCTTGCCCGACGTCATGTCGTACAACCTCTACTTCGGTTGGTACGTGGGCGAGTCGGCCGACAACGACAGCTGGCTCGACGACTTCCACGCAACGTTCCCCGAGATCGCGATCGGCCTGTCGGAGTACGGCGCCGACGCCAACGCGCAGTTTCAGTCAGCCGCCCCCGCGAAGGGCGACTACACCGAGAGCTATCAGGCGCTCTATCACGAGCACATGGTCGAGATGATCGAGGCGCGGCCGTGGCTGTGGGCCACCCACGTGTGGAATCTCGCCGACTTCGGCTCGGCCGGGCGTGACGAGGGTGGTATCTCCGGGCGCAACCAGAAGGGCCTGGTCTCGTTCGACCGGTCGCTGAAGAAGGACGCCTTCTACGTTTACAAGGCGGCGTGGGCGACCGAGCCGTTCGTCCACGTGGCCGGGCGGCGTCGTGCCGACCGCGCGGAGGAGGTGACCGAGGTCGTCGTGTACTCGAACCAGAGCGAGGTGACTCTCGTCGTCGACGGCGTGGAGCACGGCGTGGTCGCCGGCACACGCGCCTTCCGGTTCGAGGTGCCGCTGACCGGCGAGCACGAGATCACCGCGCGCGCCGGCGAGGCGATGGACACGATTGTCCTGCGCAAGGTGGATTCCGTTCCCGAGTCTTCCGTCATGTCGACGACAACCATCTCCAACTGGTTCGACGACGCGCCGCTGCCCACCCCTGACGGGTTCTTCTCGATCCGTGATTCCCTCGGCGACATCAAGAAGTCCGATGAGGGCGCGCGCGTGATCGCGTCGGTACTTGAAACCGTGTCGACGAGCCGCGGCGAGGTGGGGCGTGGAGTCGAGATTCCTGCTGCGATGCAGGCGATCGTCGACCGCATGAGTGTGGAGAAGCTGATCAAGCAGGCCGGCGGAGTGCCGATCGAACAGGTCGCCGCGCTGAACGCACAGCTTAACCTCATCGCGAAGTAGCGGACACCAGTGGCGGCGGCGTGCGCCGGCGCGCCTTGAGCCGAGCCCGATGCCGTGCCGGGGCTGCGGGCCGGACTCAGACGACTACACGTCTTGCAGATCGAGGGCGGAACAGGCCTTGTCCGCAACGGATGTCACCGCCCGCGCGGGCGCCGATGCGCACCTCTCCTACCGAGGAGAGAGGTGGTGTCGGGTGTCGGTCTCCATGCGGGTGATGAGTGCGGGGGATGGGTACAAGTACCTGCTCCGCACGGTGGCCGCTGCCGACGGTGAGCGGCCGCTCTCGACACCGCTGACGCGTTACTACGCCGAGGCCGGCACGCCACCGGGACGTTGGCTCGGCAGCGGACTGCCAGCGCTCGCCGACGGCAGAATCGAAGCGGGATCGCGGGTGTCCGAAGCACAACTCGAACTGCTCCTGGGCATGGGCCGCGACCCTGGGACGGGAGCGCCGCTGGGCCGCGCATACCCCGAGTACGCGGCATCCGCTTCAGAGCCTGACCGGCCGACTGCAGATGCCCCACCCCCGACCCGCCGCCGCGCCGTGGCAGGCTACGACTTCACCTTCTCGCTGCCGAAGTCCGCATCGGTCCTCTGGGCGGTCGCCGATGCGAACATGCAAGCCACGATCGCTGCCGCGCACCACAGGTCGATCGGCGACGTGCTCGCCTTCATGGAACGCGAGCTGGTGGCGACCCGTGCCGGAGAGGCGGGCCGCGACGGCGCAGTCGCGCAGGTCGAGGTAGCAGGGCTCATCGCCGCGGCCTTCGATCATTTCGACTCCCGCGCGGGCGATCCGCAACTGCACACGCACGTCGTGGTGAGCAACAAAGTGCGGACGGTCTTCGACGGCAAGTGGCGCTCGCTCGACGGCCGCCCACTACACGCGGCGACGGTTGCGTTATCCGAGCTGCACACCGCAGTGTTCGCTGACCACCTGACCCGTGCGCTCGGCGTGCAATGGGAACGGCGCGACCGCGAAGCGGACCGCAACCCTGTCTGGGCGATCGCCGCCGTACCCGAGCGGCTCGTCACCGACTTCTCTTCGCGCTCACGTCACATCGACATCGAGAAGGATCAGCTGATCGATGAATACGTTGCTACACACGGTCGCGTGCCCTCGAAGGTGACGATCATCCGCCTGCGCCTGCAGGCAACACTCGCCACGCGTCCCGAGAAGCAACTCCGTTCGCTCGCCGATCTCACCCACGAATGGCGGGCCCGGGCCACCCGGCTTCTCGGCCGCGACGCGACAGCCTGGGCGCGTGACGCGGTGTCCACCCACGACCCGGCGACCCCGTTGCGTGCGGAGGACGTGTCGCGCAGCATCCTGAATCAACTCGCGAAGCGAGTCGTCGAGGGCGCGAGCGAGCGCCGCTCGACGTGGACCCGCTGGAACCTCTACGCCGAAACCGCGCGACAGACGATGGGCTGGCGCTTCGCGGCGACCGAGGATCGCGAAGCGATCGTCGGGATGATTACGGATGCCGCGCAGCAGCGCTCCGTCAAGCTCACGCCTCCTGAGCTCGCGGTCTCGCCGGCCGAGTTCCGACGCGCGGACGGGACGAGCGTCTTCCGCCCGCGCCACGCAGATCGCTACTCGTCGATTGCGCTGCTGGACGCGGAGGAGCGACTGCTCGCCGCATCGCACGCGACCGACGCGCAGGTGGTCAACGCCGCAACGCTCGAGCATGCCGAACGCGCACGCCGCAATCACGGAATCGTCCTCGGCAACGACCAGCGCGCGGCGCTTCAGTCGATCGCAACGTCCGGGCGCTCGCTCGATGTGCTGGTCGGCCCCGCCGGTGCGGGGAAGACGACGGCGATGCATGCGCTCCGTCTCGCGTGGGAGCACGAGCACGGGCGCGGCTCCGTCATCGGGCTCGCCCCGTCCGCTGCGGCTGCGCGCGAACTTGCCGACGATCTCGGTATCGCCACCGAGAACACCGCCAAGTGGTTGCACGAGCATGGCCAGGGCCGCGCAGCTGTTCTTGCCGGGCAGCTCGTCATCATCGACAAGGCATCCCTCGCCGGCACGCTGACGCTCGATCGCATCTGCGCCATTGCGACACGCGAGGGCGCGAAGGTGCTCCTGGTGGGGGACTGGGCGCAGCTGCAGTCCGTCGAGGCCGGCGGTGCGTTCCGGATGCTGGTCGAAGCGCGCACTGACGCTCCCGAGCTCGCGGCTGTCCATCGGTTCCGGAACGCGTGGGAGAAGGAGGCATCCCTTGACCTTCGCAACGGGCGCCTGCAAGCTCTCGACGCCTACGGTGCGCACGAACGGATTGTCGGAGGCGATGCGGATGCGATGACGGATGCCGCCTACGGCGCGTGGCTCCGCGACATCGCGTCAGGCGCATCGTCCGTGCTCGTCGCCGAGACAGGCGAAGCAGTCGCGGCGCTGAACCGACGCGCGCGCGCCGAGCTGATCCTCTCGGGAGTGGTGGATGCCGCGGCCGAAGCCTCCTTGCGCGATGAGTCCGCAGCATCCACCGGCGACATCATCATCGCTCGTAAGAACGACCGCCGCCTGCGCTCCGGACCTGACTGGGTGCGCAACGGTTCGCGGTGGAGGGTCGTCGCGGTTCGCGGTGACGGGTCGCTGCGTGTGCGGAACACCGATCGCGCCGGATCCCGGCCGATCACGCTGCGCGCTGAGTATGTGGCTGAGCATGTCGACCTCGGTTACGCGGTGACCGCCTACCGTGCGCAGGGGATCACGACCGACACCGCGCACGCTGTCGTCGAGCCCGGGACGACGCGCGAGAACCTGTACGTCGCGATGACACGGGGGAGAGCGTCGAACATGGCGTACGTGGTCACGACTCGCCCCGACGACAATCATTCGGCTCGGCATCCCGGTGAGCGTCCGGATGCCACGGCCCGCGACATCCTCGCAGGCGTGCTCGGTCACGTCGGTGCCGAGCTGTCGGCACACGAGACGATCGCGGCCGAGCAGGAGAGCTGGGGATCGATCGCGCAGCTCGCCGCCGAGTACGACACGATCGCGGCATCCGCCCAGCGGCGACGGTGGACGAGGCTCATCCGGTCGTGCGGGCTGCTTGCTGATGTGGCCGGGGCGGCGATCGAGTCGGATGCCTTCGGTGCCCTGGCCGCGGGTCTTCGCCGCGCCGAGGCGCTCGGTCACAGTGTCGAGACGCTTCTCCTGCGGATCGTCGCCGCACGTGGATTCGAAGATGCTCAGGATGCTGCGGCCGTGCTCCACGAGCGTCTCGAGCGAGTCCTCGCTCGGCCGTCGAGCGGCAGCTCACGGGGGAGTGGGAACCGGTTGATCGCCGGCCTGATCCCGGAGGCGATGGGGGAGATGGATGCCGAGATGCGGCGTGCCCTCGACGAACGCGCGCAGTTGATGGAGGCGCGCGCCGCCGCGTTCGTTGAAGCGGCGCTGGTGTCGAAAGCGAACTGGATCGCGTCGCTCGGGCGCGTTCCCGTCGATCCGGCTCGCATGGGCGCATGGCGGCACCAAGCCCGCGTTGTGGCGGCCTATCGTGACCGATACGGCGTTTTCGATGATGACGCGCTCGGCGCTCCCGCAACCTCGCCGAACCAGCGAATGGATGCCGCGGCCGCAGCCATGGCGCGGGATCGGGCGCTCTGGCTGTCGAAGGCCGATACTCCTACACAGCCACAGCGGGCGCCTTCGCGCACGCGCGCCATTCACAGCCTGTAGTGGATGGTCCTATCGACCCCGAAAGGCCGGGCGTAGCCTGAGCGCAACCGTAAGCCCCGCATGTGGAGGAGGGCCTGGCTGATGTTCCAACTACTGATCACGTTCGTGAGCGGCGTCTACACGCTCTTCCAGCGGACCATGCCCACGAACATCCTGATCCGCGCCACGCACACCCGTCGCGGCCTCAAGTGGGGCGTAACCGCAATGCTGCTTGCTGTCGTCTACTTCGTAGTCGCTGCGGCGCTTGCACAGTGGGTCGCCGACGGCGGCCCCGGCTGGATCAATCTCATCGTGCTCGTCTGCATATGGAACGCCCTCAAGTTCTTGGTGAACGGTCCGGTCACGCTGGTACGGCTGGTGCGCGTGCGGGTGGCTGAGCGGCGCTACCGCGCCGCGGGAGTGGCATCGAACGAGGAGTTGTCCGTCAGCTGAGACCACGCACCGACACGATGGCGTCGGCCCGCAGTGAGGTTTCGGTAGCCGTCCGCTCAACGTTCATGTGATTGCACGGGTCAAACTGGCGGACTCCGCCGATACCGGCGGGGAGCAGCAGGTGAGCTTGCTTCCGCGCGCGCGAGGACCGGCTTGCGCGCGAGGACCGAGGCTGACGGACAGCGCTCGACGCTCGCCCGCAGTCGAGAGCACTGGCTAGAGGCCGTCGCAACGCATAGCCGCGCCTGCGCTCGCCGGGCTCAGGCGTCGAGGGTTTGCTGTCGAGGTCGACGGGCTGTGGTCGAGAGCGCAAGGCGATAGGGCTTCATGATCCCCAGCGGCTTCCACATCGCGCCCACGAGGCGTTCGACAGCGGCGTCGTAGTGGTCCTCGTCGTCGTCAGCCATCGCGGAAATCGCCGCCGACAGGTGTACGGCGACGTCGCTCGGGCCGACGAGCACCAAGAGCGTCGTCACCTCGACGCGCTCCAGTTCCAACGCGCGCATAGCGCGGAACTTCTCGCCGCGAAGGTCATCCTCGCCAAGCCGGTGACGGATGCGCTCCCGCATCTCGTCCCGTTCAGCCTCGGGCGAATCCGCCATGTCCCGCGCGATGAACTCCTCGATCACGTCGTCCACCGGATCAAAGCCGAGCCCACGCATGTGCTCGATGAGGCGGAGCGCCCGCTGGTACGCGTCGAACCGCTGTTCACGAATCCATCTGCGGTGCTCGCGCCGCCCCTGGATCCATGCGCCCAGGAGCCCGCCGCCCAACGCGAGGAGCCCGCCGACGACAACAGGCACGAGCGCATCCATGGCGCGAGCCTAACCTTCTACGGCGCCCGCCTCACTCACCCTCGCCTGCCCTCGCCCCACGAACCCCGGCGTCTCGGTTGGCGCGAACATGGCGCTGCTGGTGCTGATCGGTGCCTTGCAGAGCGCGGCGCAAATCATCCGCCACCACAACGAGCGCGCTGTCGCAGGCGAAGTGGCGGGCACGGTCACGGGTGCGGAATCAACTCGGACGGCGGCAGGATTGCCGTCCGGCTCGAGCGGTATACACAGCTCCCATCGCGGAATCAGTCGGCGCTGATGGGAGAACGCGAAACACTCAGCGCAAATCCTCGCGCGGCCATGATCAGCGGTCTCGCACACACACAGGGCGACACACAGCGCGGTAGCCGCCTGGGGTGGAGTCCGAGTGTCCGCATCCCCCCTTATAGTGGCCAGCGCCATCTGATTTAGAACGGAGGCCCGCGTGCTGACATCACGGGAAGCGGCCTCGGCCATTATTGTCGCCGGCCTTATTCTCGTCGTGATCGTGGTGCCGAAGTTCAGGCGCCATATGGCTCCGTCAACCCGGGCAGTGCTGAAGGCGGCGTTCGCGCCGCGTCTCGTCTGGGTGTACGTGATCGTTGTTGCGGCATCAGCGGTCTCGACGTGGATCGCCGGGCGCATTGGCTTGTGGGACGTGACGCTACTGAAGGATGCGGTGCTTCTGACAGCAGCGGTCACGCTGCCAATGACGTTCCGCGCAATGTCCTTCAAATCAGGCAGTGAGCTGGCGCACAAGCTCGTTCGCGATACTTTGACGCTCGCGGCGGTGATCACGGTCTACCTCGACGCAGCACCCCTGCCGCTCGTCTGGGAGACTCTGTATCAGGTCGTGGCGGCGTTTCTCGTGATGTTCGCGGCCTTCGCCGCGACAAGGCCCGAGTGGGTGCCCGTCAAGCGCTTCTGCGAGGCCGTCCTACTGCTGATGGGTGCGTTCCTCCTGATTTGGACGACTCTCTCGCTCATGCAGACGCCCCCGGACTGGTCCAAGTTCTTCCAGTCCCTGTTCTTCAACTTCTGGCTGCCGATATCGCTGCTGCCGTTCTTCTATGTGTTCGGCTTTTACGCCGTCACTGACAAGGTGAGGGCGCGCTTTCGCGCGATTGGGAAGCCCTTCACGGCGCAGCTCATGCTGGCTTTCTTGATCGGCACGCGCCTCAGGCTCAGCCTGCTGACGCAGTTCGGACCGAGGTACAACTCGGTTGCCGGTGCTTCAGGGTTCCGCGATGGACTTCGGCGGATGAGGGAGTTCCGCTCAGATATTGCCCGACGCGATGTTGAAGAGGCGGCGCGCTTGCGCTCGCTCTCAAGCAACGCGGGTGCGTCAGGAGTCAACGGCGACGGGCTGCACATCGACCGCCGCGAGTTTGACGTGACGAAGAAACGTCTCGACTGGATATGGACATGCCAGAACGGCCAGTATGACCGGCAAGGTGGACGGTACTGGGACCATCTGACCGACTGGATAGTCGACGCAGACAAACATGGACTACCGGCCGATCACGGATTCGTCGTGCAGGTTGCTGACGACGCTCAAGTCTGGAGAGCATGGCGTCGCACGCCGAGTGGGGCAGTGCTGGCGGTCGGCGGTCGAGAACCTTCCAGTCGATACTACTTCCAAGGCGACGATGTACCAACCGCCTGGCCCGGAGTCGGCAACGGTTGGATCGATGCTGCTCGATCGTCGTGGCCTCCAGACTGGAACCACAACGACGGGACACGGCTATGACGGCGCGGGTTGCCCAGGGTGACGACCAACTGAGCCAGGCGACTTTGCCTCTCTTCACCTGGCTGCCCGAATGAGGATCGCCCGCCTAGCTTTTCGCGTCGGACGGCGTCGGGTTGCCGCGAATTCCTACCTCAATGCCGTGCTCCAGGATGAAGCGCTCGGGGATGTAGTTCTCCGGATCGTGGATCCAGCGGCCGATCTCAATGGGAACCGTCATCCTCAGCCGAACGGCGTCCGACTGTCGGAGGAATGCCAATGGTCGATGTCCTGGGTCGGATACGAATCCGCGTCGAGAATGCGGTCGATTGTGTCGGTTAGCCATTTCAGCAGGACGTCGGTGTTCGGTTCTTGAACCTCGTTCGCCACGCCCAAGACGTCGTGAGTGTAATGAGGCATGTTCCAGTTCTTGCCGCTCCAGATATCCTTCCGACGGCTGTCGTAGTAGCCCTGCACGGCCTCGCCAAACCGGCGTCGCTCGGCTCTACGGGTTAGTTCGATCGCCTGTGCGGCAAGAGCATTCGCCGACGCGGTGAGTCGATTCGCCGACCACGAGACGCGAAGTGCGATGAGCGCGAGGACGACCGAAACCCCGATGCCTACCATGCCAATCACGTCGGGCGACGCAACGGCACTAGCGATCTCTCTCAGCAGGCAATTCATCTCGCCAAAAGCCGGCGATTGTCACACGTCACATCCGCACACTACGGGTCTCTGAGCGGAACCGGCCGCCGGACACGTTGCGCGCGGGGTCCTCGTATACAGGCGTGGCATGCACGCGATCGCCCCTCAACGCTCGGCGCGCCATTGAGGGTGCCGCCGGGCCGGCCGCGAGCCACTGTTGATCAGGGAAGGATGGATCGCCCCACTCGGTGCTTCCTCAGCGCTTCAGCGGATGGCCACGTTCCTAGCCCCGGGAAGTATCGGCCGGTCTCCTGGGTGACGTCCCGCTGAGTGGTGGAGTTTCTCAACACCGTGCGAGATCAGCTTCTGTGATTATGCTGCAGCGAGTTCGGGGATCGCGACCTCCTTCTCGGTGGTGTTGAGGAGCTTCATGGAGTGCTCGCTGAAGTAGCGTCGGTCGGCGCCGTCCCATTCGTCGTGTTGCTCGATGAGGACGTGCCCGGCCAGGCGCAGCAACGCGGCGGGGTTGGGGAAGGTGCCGACGACGTCGGTGCGCCGTTTGATTTCCTTGTTCACCCGCTCCAGGGGATTCGTGGACCAGATCTGCCGCCAGTGCTGCTGCGGGAACCCGCAGAACGCGAGGATGTCGTCCTTCGCGTCCTCGAGCATGTCCGCGATCTTCGGGTGCGACCGTGTCAGCATGCGCACGACCTCGTGGAACTGCGCGAACACGTGCTCGGTGTCGGGTTGAGCGAAGATCGTGCGGATGATCGACGCGACCATCGGCCCCGCGGTCTTCGGGACCGAGGTGAGCACGTTGCGCATGAAGTGAACTCGGCATCTCTGCCAACTGGAGCCTTGGAAGACGGTGTCGATCGCGGCGATCAGACCGGTGTGCGCGTCCGAGATGACCAGCTTCACCCCGTCCAGCCCGCGGGCCTTCAACGACCGCAGGAACGTGGTCCAGAACGGCTGCGACTCGGTCTCCCCGACCTCGAACCCGAGCACTTCCCGCCGCCCGTCCGCCGCGATACCCACGGCGACGACCACGGCCTGAGAGACGACCCGCCGGCCGACCCGTGCTTTGCAGTAGGTCGCGTCGAGGAACACATACGGGTAGGTGGTGTCCGCGAGGGGCCGGTCGCGGAACGCAGCGACGTCCTCATCGAGGTTCGCGCAGATCCGAGACACCTCGGACTTGCTGATCCCGGTGTCAGCGCCGAGCGCTTTGACCAGGTCGTCGACCTTCCGGGTCGAGACGCCGTGGACGTAGGCCTCCATCACGACCGCGAACAGTGCCTGATCGACCCGGCGGCGCCGTTCCAACAGCGACGGGAAGAACGAGCCCTGCCGCAGTTTCGGGATCCGCAGATCCAGCTCCCCGGCGGTCGTGGTCAGCGTCCGCCGGCGGGTGCCGTTGCGTTGCGTGGTGCGATCCGGGGTGCGTTCAAACGGGGCGGCGCCGATGAACGCGGCCGCTTCCGCGTCGATCAACTCCTGGTAGAGCGTTTCGGTCGCGACCCGGATCCGGTCGGTGACGTCGGTGAGTTTCAGTTCCCCGAGGAGCTCGAGGAGGGCAGACTGGTCAAGAGCCATCGTGCGTCGTGTCTTTCTGTGAGTAGCTTTAGTCGGTTCTCACTGACCATCGCACGATGGCTCACCACGTCAACGACGTGACACCCAGCACCGGAAACTACACCACCCCAGGGGACGCCACCGTCTCCTGCAGCCACCGGTCGTAACTAGGGATCCGAACTTTGCCGGCGCGTCGCGTTGACGACTCTTCGCGCCAATAGCCGACACCGGCGAGTACGAGGCTGAAATAGTCGGCGGCGAAGTCAATCCAAACGCGGTCGGGGTTGAAGAACTCGGGACAGTCGTCGACCGAGATTCTGTCAGCATGGCCGAGACCATTAGCTTCGCCTAGCGCTGCCCGCAAACTGCTTTCTAGGTGCGCCCACTGCCGCGGCATCGCGGAGCGCTCAGCCTGCACGGTCGTCATGCAATTGACGACGGTCGTCGCCCACGTCGCGGCGTCCGTGGCGATGTCCCACTGCTGCAACAGCCGACTGATCGGTAGCAGCGATTGGATTAGTGCCGTCCCGCCGGCATGGCGGCGGCTCCAGCGAAGCTGCGACTCCGTCATCCTTCCTGAAACGAGCGCAGCCGAGAGGGATCCCGCTGCGGATACGACGTCTGTCATCGTGACCTCCCGAGCGAATCCTGCATGCGACTTCCGACATCCGTGTCGCGCCAGAGCAGCATGGCGTGGGGCGACTTCGAATCGGCACCGCTCGCGAAGGCGCCACCAAGGTGCAAGGCCCGATGGAGGATCGCCCCCGCGGGGCAGTCAGCCGTCGGCGAGGCCGTCGATGAACGTCCGAAGCTCGAAAGTGAGCGCTTCCGCGGATTGGCCGGTGGCCGACTGAAGACGCTCCATTAGCCACTGAAGCGTCGCTCCCGACGCCAGCAGAATACGGGTGAAGTCGAGTGTGAGCTCGCCGTCGTCCATCGTCGCAATTAGCGCATCGCCCTCATTCAGCGCCGCCATTGAGGTATCGAAGGCGGCGCGTTGCTCCGCCTCGTCGTCGCTCGCGGCGAAGCCGGCGTAGAAGTCGACTAGTGTCTGGGCGGTTCGTCGAGTCTCGGCATCCATGTGCCCATCCTTGTGTGCGGTGAACCAGGGCGCACGCACTGCCCCCGCGAGCGCGCCATGCCCGTATGAGGATGAGCTCACGCTCGCTCGAAGGTGCCGTATCGTGCGCACGCTGTTTACCAGGGTCATTCCCCGTTTGGGCAAGGGCGTGCACGTCACGCCACCTGAACGAGCGGCGCCGTCGGCCCTGCCCAATACCCTGATCGCATGCTGAACACGCCGCTGCACCAGCTGCTGGGTCTTCCTCCGGGGAATCTCGCCGAACAGATGATCGACGTCGCTATCGCCCAGGGCCTCGTGGAGTCTGATCGATTGGACTGGAAGAAACATCTCCCGGTCGAGAAGGACTTCAAGTCCTCCGGGATCGTGAAGGACATCGCCGCGTTCGCGAACGCTGGCGGCGGCATGCTCGTTTTCGGCGTGGATGAGACCCAGAAGGCTGCATCCGCCCGCGTGGACGCCGGTGAACTCACCGAGAGCTACGAGCGGACGATCCAGGCCGTCTCATACAGCGCGATCCAGCCACCAGTGCTGGGAGTGCGCTCGTACAGAATCGACGTCGCTGGTTCGGACAGGCTCGCTGCGATCGTGGTGCCTGCGAGCGTCGACGGGCCGCACATGATTTTTGATGGCAACAAGCAGAGCTTCAGCGCGCCGCTTCGTGTGAACGCGGACACGCAATGGATGAACGAGCGTCTCATCGAGGCCGCCTACCGCACGCGCTTCGAAGCGGGCCGCCGAAACCGAGAGCTCCTCGAAGCGCTTTTCGAGGACATGGCTACTTCCCATGAGCCGCGGGAGAACGCGGTTCTGGTGGGTGTCGCCAGACCTCGCGTTCCGAAGAGCGCACCCAGGCAACTTGAACAGCGGGCCGACATCGCAGTGTTCGTCGGTCAAGCGCAGAGCAACGCCTGGCATTGGCTGTGTCAAAGCGACTACCACGCGCTCACGGATGTGGAGCAGTATGCGGCCCGCCCGGCTCTCCGGGGCTGGATCGTGCCGCCGAAGGACCCCAAGTCGTGGCGACGTGCACACGCGGCGATCTTCAATGACGGTGCAGTCGGACTCGCCTGGGAGGGCGGCAACCATCGCTACGGCGACGGCACGCACCTCCCTCCAAACCATTTGCCCGCAGATGCACTCGAGGGATTTGTCGCCGCCCTGCTCGCTCTAATCCGAGCCGTAGCTGAGAACGATCCCAGCGGCGATGTCGAGCTGCTGATCGGCATCGATTGGCGGCCGTCTGACTACACGCCTGCCGGCGACGAGCGACTCGTCTTTGAACCACACAAGGATCCGCTCCGCGGCGGCAGTTCCACGACCACTCTCGGTGAAAGCTATCGCCCGGTCTATCGGGTTATCGATCCACTGGTCGAGGAGAAGGAGTTCATCCGCATCGTCATCGATGTGGCAACCGACTGCCTCAACCAGGCTGGCATCCGGCATCTCGCGAGGCTGACCACGGATCTTCCTCGTCGTCGATAGCTGACCACCTCAGCCTGTCGGTGCGCTTTCGGCGACACGTCGCGGGTAGAGGTCATTGATCACCGCGTACGCAGGCGGATGATCGCGCGCTTGTCGTCGTTGAGCACCCGCGGACGTCTGCCGCCCCGTTCGCGAGCCCTTGGGCGCCCTTCCGCCGCGCGAAGCATCGCTGAGAAGGTCATCTACGAATCGAGTGCCCAAGGGATCGTTCCCCACTGAACGCCGTTCCACGCATCCCTCAGTTCTGCATCAGACTTCGGAAGGACAACCGAGCGCAAGTCTGCCAACTGCGCGGCAGCCCAACGTGCGTCTCTGAGCAACGAACGTGATCCTCCGAGATCCGCCAACGCCCTCGACGCGCCGCCTCCGTGCGCAATTGCATTGCGGACTCCGTAGACCTGGTCGTATCGCTTGAACCGCTCCTGACGCCGCGCCGGATCGCGTTCTAGAAGCGCGAAACGCCCCTTGCTCACAGCGCCAGGAGCAGCGTCCTTCCCAGTCAGCAGCGAATCGAGCGCGACGCAAACAGCGAGCGCCGCGTCATCTTCGGACGATGCCCAGAAGGCGCGCGCGTACCATCTCGCCGCCACACGAAGCCGTTGTGCGAGGGCATCATCGGACTGAAGCAATTCGGCTATCAGTCGGCACTCATCTCCCTCGATCAGCTTGTCGATCGGCATCGGGTCAGCACTGAACCAGTGGAATCCGTTTCGGTTGCCGAAGCCGCTGATAGACAGAACACGTGCACCCAGCTCGCCTGCCCCCTTCTCGCCGAGCAGCGCTCCTAGCGCCCCTCGATCCAGCGCGAGGCCGCGGACACCTGGGCGATTGGTGGCACCTCTTCCGGAGTGAATCCCGTAATCTTCGAGACGCCCCGAATACATCAACGTGAGCCCAATTAGGTCCTCGAGTGAGCGCTCAAAGTCGTCATATGCCAGACGCTCTTGCCTGTTGCTCGCCGCGGTCGCTACGACATACGATCCGAACTCGCCCGTGAGCTGTTCCGTGTGATGCACGAGGGCATTGGTGGATGGTGCATCAAGCTTCAGCGTCGCGGCCAGATGCTTCGCGTCCTTCTCCGATGCCAACCGGGCGACCGTGATCCCTCCGATTGTCTGAGGCGCAGAGTGCCAAGTCACGTTGGCGAGGGCCGCCACGACGCGAACCGGCTTAGGCCTCAGAATTCGGTCGACGGCAGAATCCAGATCAGCCTGAGGGCTTACGGCGACATGAGCGAGCAATTGGAGAACGACCGTCCAGACGTCTTCGTCACGCCAGACTTCGCGCACGCCGGGCATCCGAAGGATGTTCTCTACCGCGTCGGTGAGCGGTGCAATACCTGCATCCGCGACGGTCATCGAACCATCCGGTCCCGTGAAGGCCCTCGATGGCGATGCGCGGTAGCTGGGGTTGACCCATGCCCATCCGATGCGCGGGTCAGCCTCGGTGCTGTGCACCGCCATACGCGCCAGCTCCAGCGCGGCGACTATTGCGGCTTTCTGGTCCTTGGACTTCAATGCACGCTCCTTCGAGTTCTGTGACCCTGCGCACAGGCCTTGAGATTTTCCGGCGGCACGCAGTCTGCCCTGACGGCGAGCGATCCACGCATGCGCACCGGGAACCAAATCTATTCGCGAGTGGGGATCGACCTCGAAGGCGGCCAGTGCAACGAGTGCACCAATCAGGGTCACCTCGTCAACTCCAGACACCTCATCCGATGGCTGAGGAATCCTGCAAGCACGAGCCGGTCCCGTAAACGGGCATTGCCCGTTTACGGATGCTCGCTTGCTGCCGTTCTGCGGCCTACAGTCGAAGTCCGTCCGTGCGGCGTACGGTCCGCTGTCTGTCGAATCCGAACCGAGCCGGTGGTTCCACGGACTCTCGGGCGTCTTCGACGAGGGGAGCGAACTGACGGAGGAGCGACACGTACCCGAAGTGGATGTTGTACGTCAGGGCATACCCGGCTGCTTCGTCGCGGATGACCCGGTCGGTCGGGCTCTGGGGGATCTGGTCGTAGACGTATCCGTTGACCAGTGCCGCATCCCGCGTCTCTTGGCCGTAGTCCCACAGCGACAGATGCTGGATTGCCGCGTCGGGCCCGCTCTTGTCGATCACGTCGAGCACGATGTCGGCTTCTTCGCCCTGCAGGAAGACGACGCTCATCCAGCGCTGCTCCTCCGCGATCTCGGCCGTGTGCCTACGGGCTGCTCCGGTGGTGCGATTGCTCATGGTGAGCTCCCTTCTCCACCTAGGAGGTACGTGGCGCGCGCACGCCGCGACAGCAGGGATATCGCGCCGGCGATGGGTCAATTACGCTTGTGAGTGCGTGGTCAAGCCGCTCGCTGATGCGAATTGGGCGCGACTGGCACGCAGATGGCACGAGGATCGCGCCGACACAGATTTTCCGCACGATTCCGCGGGTCGCGACGAGGACTGGGACTTCTGACCGCGACGACGGTCACGGGATGACGAGGGGCGGATGCTGCACGGCATCCGCCCCTCGGTCGCCTCAGCCCTGCCCGCTGTAGTCGGGGAGCTGCTGCAGCGTCCAGGTGTTGCCGTCGGGGTCGTCGAAGGTGACGAAACGGCCCCAGGCGAGCTCCTCCACGCCCTGCGCGTCGATGCCGAGCCCCCGCAGATGCGCGAGCGCCTCGTCGGCATCCGGCACGACGACCTGGATGGTGTTCTGCTGCCCTGGCTCGAGCTGGACGCCCAGCCCCATCCCGAACGCGATGGAGCAGGCCGAGCCCGGCGGGGTCATCTGCACGAACCGCAGACCGTCCGTCGGCGTCTGGTCGTGGTCGGCGTGGAAGCCGACCTTCTGGTAGAAGTCCTTCGCCCGGTCGATATCGGTGACCGGCACGAAGATCAGCTCGATCTTCCAGTCCATGATCCTGCACCTTCCTCGAGAGAACGAGAGCCGGGTGGCTCACCCGAAGAACGATAAGCCCGACGGCCGTCAACCGGAACGTCCTCAGACGGCTCTCGCAGGCGCCGATGCGGACGCCGAGACATGCCGTGCGCCGCATATCCACCCGCGTAGGGTGAGAGCAGCGATCGGCATCCGCCCTTGGCTTCGAAAGCTCAAGGGCACCCGATCGGCAGGAGAACATCATCACTCTCAACCAGGTCGACACGACCACCGCGACGCTCGGACCGATCCGCCAGACGTACGCAGGCACCGACGAGTTCCCGCCGATGACGCGCGCCTACCAGGACGTCTCGCGAGTCGTGCGCGAGACCGGGCTGCTGCACCGCACGCCCTGGTTCTACATCCTCGTCGGTACCGCGATCCTGCTCGGATTCGGCGGATGCGTGACGGGATTCATCCTGCTCGGCGACAGCTGGTTCCAGCTGCTCATCGCCGCGGCGCTCGGCATCCTGTTCACCCAGGTCGCCTTCCTCGCCCACGAGGCCGCGCATCGCCAGATCCTCGCCTCGGGCCCCGCGAACTTCCGTCTCGCACGCGTGCTCGCCGCCATCGTCGGCATGAGCTACTCGTGGTGGGACTCCAAGCACACCCGCCACCACGGCAACCCGAATCGCGTCGGCAAGGACCCCGACATCGAGGTCGACACCATCTCGTTCCTGGACGAGGACGCCCAGCGCTCGCGAGGCCTCGTCCGGTGGATCACGCTGCGCCAGGGCTGGCTCTTCTTCCCGCTGCTGACTCTCGAGGGGCTGAACCTGCACGTGCTGAGCGTGCGGCACCTGGCATCGCGTGGCCCGGTCAAAGGGCGCTGGGCCGAACTCGCCATGATCGCGGCGCGTTTCGCGATCGTCCTCGTGCCGGTGTTCCTGCTGCTGCCGCTCGGCATGGCGTTCGCGTTCATGGGCGTGCAGCTGGCCGTCTTCGGCGTCTACATGGGTGCGACCTTCGCCCCGAACCACAAGGGAATGCCGATCATCGCCCCCGACGCCAAGCTCGATTTCTTCTCGAAGCAGGTGCGCACCTCGCGCAACATCACCGGCGGCTGGTGGGCCACCTGGCTGATGGGCGGGCTGAACTACCAGGTGGAGCACCACCTGTTCCCGAGCATGTCGCGACGCCACCTCGCGCGGGCGCGGGAGATCGTGCGCGACTACTGCACGGCCCAGAACGTGCCGTACACCGAGACGACGCTGCTGCGCTCGTACGGCATCGTCATCAGCTATCTGAACCACGTGGGCCTCGCCGCCCGCGATCCCTTCGACTGCCCGATCACCGCGCAATACCGCCGCGCCTGACGTTCGCGTCATTATGGCCTCTCGGCGATGCAGGCGGAACCCCATCCGCATCGTCGCAGAGCACGGGTAACTTCACCTGTTCGAACGGTGATGACTCCGCGCCGGCACCGTGCCGGGGAGGTCATCATCTGCGAAGAGAAGGGTGAGAATATGCGCAAGGCAACAGCGACGATGGCCACGGCGATGCTGATCCTCGGAGGCCTCACGATGAGTGCTCCGGCCTTCGCCGACCCGCCGGGTCCGGGAAGCACGCAGTGCTCGCCGGGGCAGAACGGCAACCCGCAACCCGGATTCAAGCCGGGCGTGTGTGACAACCACCGCAACTAGGTGACCGTCGGGGCGACGACGGCTTCGCCTGAGACCGCAGGCAGGCGGATGCCCGAGGGCATCCGCCTTCCGTGTCTCGGGACATCGACGAAACGCCCGCTCAGCCCTTCGGGTACCCCGTGCCCTTCAGTATCCGGGCGAGGTGCGCGGCGTTCGCGGCGGCGGTCGCTGTCGACTGCGCCACCTTCTCGGGAGTCTCGGGCAGGTCGCGGTAGTCGGTCTTCTGCATCGCCTCGCCGTTCCAGTAGATCGACCCCTGCGCCGGGATCGTGAAGCCGACGTCGTTGAGCGCCTGGAACACGATCGCGGCGATGTGGTGCGCGCCGTCCTCGTTGCCGACCACGACAGCGAGGGCGACCTTGTCGAACAGGATCGGCCGTCCCTGATCGTCGGTCTCCGACAGCTCGGCGTCCAGCCGCTCCAGCACCCGCTGGGCGACGCTGGAGTGCTGACCCAGCCACGTCGGGGTGGCGAAGACGAGGATGTCGGCGGCGAGCACGCGCGAGCGCAGCTCGGGCCACTCGTCGTCGCCGCCCATGTCGGTCTGCACCCCGGGCAGGATGCGGTGGTCCACCGCTCGGATGCGGTCCGCGGTGACGCCGTGCTCGGCCAGGGCGTTCAGGACCTGCTCGCCCAGCACATGCGTGCTGGATCCCGCCGGTGAGGGCTTGAGCGTGCAGTTGATCAGAAGTGCGCTGAGCTGTTCGTCCATGCCCGCACGGTATCCCCGGCGCGCGGCGGTCGCCGAGGGGGTTCCGGATGCCGAGGGGATGCGCTACCGACGCGCCCCGCCGCACGCATGGAAGAACGTGAGGGGCCCGCGGCCGGATCGCTCCGGCCGCGGGCCCCTGTGGTCGTTCAAGACGCGGATCAGGCGACCGGTACGTCCACCGAGTCATCGATCGCGTCGTTGACCGGGCCGTCGCCCGGAGTCGCGGTCGTCCTGCGGCTGGTGATGAGGTGCCCGATGTAGTAGATGACGGCGGACGACACCAGGCCCGCGACGACCACCGACAGCTGAGGTGCGAAGCGGTCGACGATCAGGGCGATCGCCGCTGCCAGGCCCCAGCTGACGAACGCCAGCGGCTGCCACTTCTGGCTCTCGTCGTTGCGACGCTTGAGCACCAGCTGGTCCATGATCAGGATCGCCGCGATCGGCGGGACGATCAGGCCCAGCAGGTTCAGCCAGCCCTGGAACTGCGCCCACACGCCGGTGAGGGCGACCGCGATGCCGATGGCGCCGAGGATCAGCGTGACCACGCGCATGTTGCTCTTGGTCATGTGCGACCAGCCCGCGGCGCCGTTGTAGAGGCAATGCGTGCAGCCGACGCCGAGGTTCACGAAGACGAAGATGATGGCCAGGACCTTCAGGACGCCGCCGGCGCTGGCCAGGATGCCGATGAAGTCGCCACCGTTCTGCGAGGCGTTGACCACCAGCGCGGAGGCGCTGGCGACGATCACCGCACCGATGCCCTCGGCGATGAACTTGGCGATCGGGAAGGCGGTGAACGCGGCGAAGAAGCCGTGCTTGCCGTTCTTCGCCCACCGGGTGAAGTCGGCGGTCATGGTGCCCGAGTCGGTGAAGGTCGAGAAGATCATCGTGACGGCGACGCCGAACGACAGTGCGCCGGCGCCGGCGAGCGGCTCGTACTCGAAGATCGCCGAGGTGCCGCTGTTGAACGCGATCACGATGGCGGCGATGCCGAGGATGACGTACAGGGGAGCGGCGAAGTACCCCAGGATGGTCAGCGCCTTGATGCCGATGAACGTCGCGGCCACGTAGAGCACGCCGCCGAGCAGCGTCATCAGCAGCAGGTTCTGGCCGAAGGAGCGGGCCATCGTGTCGCCGGTGAGGCCGACCATCAGAGCGAACCAGCCGATGACGACGGTCGACAGCAGGCCCGACACGACGACGTATCCGGCCTTGCCGAACGTGCGCTTCGCCGAGATGGCGAAGCTCTCGCCGGTCTTGCCGGCGAGGTAGCTCAGCGATCCGACGACCACCATCAGCATCAGGTTGCCGACCAGGATGGCGAGGATGCCCATCTTGAAGCCGAGCATGGCGGTGACAGCGCCGCCGATGACGGCGCTGGTGAGCACCAGCGGGAAGCTGTACCAGACAGCAGACACGGAGGCGAAGCTCCTCCGGTGCTCCTGGGGCACAGGCGTGTGCTCGTACTCCGAATCCAGCAGGGTGGATGCTTCCTTTGCCGTTGACATGCCGGGCCGTCCTTCGTCAGCGAATGTGGCTTGGTATACCGTTTGGTATTTGGGTATACCATACCCGTCTCTGGGAGGAACCTGGGCATCCGCGACCGTGCATAATCGCCGCGGCCTCGAGATGTTCTGACGCCGGCGGTCTCAGGGCGCCACGACGAGACTCCCGTTCCGCCTCAGGCCGGAACGGAAGTCTCGAGCGGATGCTGCGAAACGGTGAGGTCAGGCGTCGCGGTGCGCGTGGTAGTACGACAGCAGCGCCTTCGTGGACGGATCCTGCGCGGCCACGGCATCCGCATCGCCCTCGATCGCCGGGGCGATCTGCAGGGCCAGCTGCTTGCCGAGCTCGACACCCCACTGGTCGAAGGAGTTGATGCCCCAGATCACGCCCTGCGTGAAGGTGATGTGCTCGTACAGGGCGATCAGCTGACCCAGCACGGCCGGGGTGAGCGACGGCGCGAAGATCGACGTGGTCGGTCGGTTGCCGCTGAACGTGCGCGCGGCGACGAGCGCGCCCGTGGTGCCCTCGGCCTCGACCTCTTCGGCGGTCTTGCCGAAGGCGAGAGCCTTGGTCTGCGCGAGGAAGTTCGCCAGGAACAGCCCGTGCACGTCGCGGCCGCCGTCCTTGAGCGGGTATGCCGGGTTCACGAACGCGATGAAGTCGGCGGGGATCAGCCGGGTGCCCTGGTGGATGAGCTGGTAGAACGCGTGCTGGCCGTTCGTGCCAGGCTCGCCCCAGAACACCTCGCCGGTCTCGGTGGTGACCGGCGAGCCGTCCCAGCGCACCGACTTTCCGTTGGACTCCATGGTCAGCTGCTGCAGGTAGGCGGCGAAACGGCTGAGCTGCTGCGCGTACGGCAGCACGGCGTGCGACTGCGCGCCGAGGAAGTTCACGTACCAGACGTTGAGCAGGCCCATCAGCACCGGCACGTTCTGCCCCAGCGGGGTGGTGCGCACGTGCTCGTCGACGGCGTGGAAGCCCGCGAGCAGCTCGCGGAACACGGCGGGGCCGAACACGATCGTCAGCGACAGTCCGATGGCCGAGTCGACCGAGTAGCGGCCGCCCACCCAGTCCCAGAACCCGAACGCGTTCTTCGGGTCGATGCCGAACTCCTCGACCTTGTCGAGCGCGGTCGACACGGCCACAAAGTGGTGCGCCACAGCATCCGTCCGGCTCGCCTCGTCGTCGCCGATGGCACCGGATGCTGCCAGCCCCGCCCACAGCCAGTCGCGCGCGAGGCGTGCGTTGGTGAGGGTCTCGAGCGTGGTGAAGGTCTTCGACGCCACGATGAACAGCGTGGCCTCGGGGTCGAGATCGGCGGTCTTCTGCGCGAGGTCGGTCGGGTCGATGTTCGAGACGAAGCGTGCCTCGATGCCGGCATCCGCGTAGGGCTTCAGGGCCTCGTAGGCCATGACCGGCCCGAGGTCGGAGCCGCCGATGCCGATGTTCACAACGTGCGTGACCTTCTTGCCGGTCACACCCACCCACTCGCCCGAGCGCACCCGCTCGGAGAACGCCGACAGGGTGTCGAGCACGTCCTGCACGTCCTGATCGATCTCCTGCCCGTCGACGACGAGGGCGGGGGACGCGCCGGCGGGACGACGCAGCGCCGTGTGCAGCACCGCACGATCCTCGGTGGTGTTGATGTGCTCGCCGGCCAGCATCGCGGCGTACCGCTCGGCGACACCGGTCTGCTCAGCCAGGCGCACCAGGGCGGCGACGATCTCGTCGGTGACGAGGTTCTTCGACAGGTCGACGTGCAGGTCGGCCAGGGGCAGGCTCAGCCGCTCGACACGGCCGGGATCCGCGTCGAACCAGGCGCGCAGATCGGGGGAGAAGCTCTCGCGAAGAGAGGTGAGCTCAGCCCAGGCGGAGGTGGTCGTCGCATCGATCGGAGCGGTCATGCCACAACGCTAGCCGGTCGCGGAACCGCGTCGGGCGACGATGTCGTCGCAGTGCCATGCCGCCCGCCGACCGGACCTGTAGCGTTGCCTCTGACACAGGAGGAACCATGAAGACAGTGCCGTTCGGTCCGGTCACAGCGCCCGCGGTCATCGCCGGGATGATGCGCATCCCCGACAAGACGGATGCCGAGGTGCGGGAGCTGTACGACACGGCCCGCGATGCGGGGATCGACTTCTTCGATCACGCCGACATCTACGGCGGGGCGATGCACGTGTGCGAGGACCGCTTCGCGAGCGCCCTGCAGCTGTCGCCCTCCGAGCGTGCCGAGATCACGCTGCAGACCAAGTGCGGCATCGTGCCGTCGGAGCAGATGTTCGACTTCTCGTACGAGCACATCGTCACCCAGGTCGAAGGCTCGCTGAAGGCCCTGCGCACCGACTACATCGACGTGCTGCTGCTGCACCGGCCCGACGCACTCGTCGAGCCCGAGGAGGTCGCCCGGGCCTTCGACGAACTCGCCGTCGCGGGCAAGGTGCGCGCCTTCGGAGTATCGAACCACACGCCGCGCCAGATCGATCTGCTGCGCACCGCCGTGACGCACCCGCTGATCGCCAACCAGCTGCAGCTGTCGATCACGCACTCGCCGATCATCGCACAGGGCATCGCCGCGAACATGTCGGGCGAGGAGCAGAGCATCGTCCGCGACGGCGGCGGGATCGTGGAGTACTGCCGCATCAACGGCATCACCATCCAGGCGTGGTCGCCGTTCCAGGCCGGCTTCTTCGACGGCGTCTTCCTCGGCAACCCCGAGCACGCCGAGCTCAACGCCGTGATCGACCGCCTCGCCGCCAAGTACGACGTTGCGCCCATAGCGATCGCCACCGCGTGGATCACCCGCCACCCCGCACAGATGCAGGTGGTGCTGGGCACCACCACTCCGCAGCGGGTGGCGGATACCGCGGCCGGCGCCGACGTCGAGCTCAGCCGCGCCGAGTGGTACGAGCTGTTCCGCGTCGCCGGGCACATCATCCCGTGAGCACTGCGAACGGGTATCCGCTGATCTCGGCGGCCGAGCTGCGGGAGCGGCTCGGCGAGGTGCACGTGCTGGACGCGCGCTGGCAGCTCGGTCGCGATGACGGACGCGAGCAGTACCTCGCCGGGCACATCCCCGGTGCCGTGTTCATCGACGTCGAGGGCGAGCTGTCGCGTCACGGTGCACCGCACGAGGGACGGCATCCGCTGCCCGATGACACCGCGCTCGCCGCATCCGCCCGTCGCTGGGGCATCCGCCGTGGCGTACCGGTCGTGATCTACGACGATCACCGGATGCTGGCCGCCTCGCGCGCCTGGTGGGCGCTGCGCCGCGCCGGGCTCACCGACGTGCGGGTGCTCGACGGCGCCTGGCCGGCCTGGACGGCCGCCGGCGGCGAGGTCGAGACGGGCGACGTGACCATCACTGAGGGTGACGTCGAACTGTCCGCACCTGCTGAGGCCGGGATCATCGGCACCGACGACGCGGCGGCCTGGCCGCAGCGCGGCGTGCTGCTCGATGCCAGGGCCGCAGAGCGCTTCCGCGGGGACACCGAACCGATCGACCCCGTCGCCGGGCACATCCCCGGTGCGCGCAGCCTGCCCATCGCGCAGGTGCTCACCGACGACGGCCGGTTCCGACCGGCAGCCGAGATCGCAGCGGCCTTCGACGCAGTGGGTGCACACGGCGAGACGCCCATCGCCGCCTACTGCGGGTCGGGGATCACCGCCGCGCAGCTCGCCCTCGCCGGTGCACTCGTCGGGCGGGACGTGACGATCTACCCCGGCTCGTGGAGCGCCTGGTCGAACACTTCCGGACGGCCGGTCGCGACCGGCGCCGAATGAGCGCCGGCTCACGGTCCCCGCGCACCACGCGTCGTCTACTCTGAGTCCATGGGTTTTGTGCTGTCGCTGATCGTCCTGGCGCTGATGGCGTTCGCACTCGTGGACATCATCCGGCGCGACGACGCGCAGGTGAAGTACATGCCCAAGTTCGTCTGGATGCTGCTGGTCGTGCTGCTGCCCTTCATCGGCAGCATGCTGTGGTTTGGCATCGGACGCGAGTACCCGGAGGGCGGCCTCCAGATCCGCAGGCCGAGCCACCCCGAGCGGTCCCGGCCGCCGGCTGCCCCGCCTGCGCCGGTGATCCCGGTGGACACTCGCACGACCGAGCAGCAGATCGCCGACCTCGACCGTGAGATCGAGGAGTGGCGCCTGCGCGAGGAGATCGAGAAGCGCAGGCGGGAGCGCGAGGACCCTTCGACAGGCTCAGGGACCCAGGAGTAGGGCGGAGCTAGGGTCGGGACCAGCCCTCCGACAGGCTCAGGGACCCATCCCCACGCCCCACTCCAGCCGTCGCTCCGCGCCGGCCGGAGCCTCCGGGGGCGTGTGGCCCCTGCTCAAGCGAGCCACCTTGCTGGGGCTCGGCCCGGGGGTCAGCGGGCGGGGAGGGAGGCGCGCAGCGCCTCGTTCAGATTCGGACGCTGGAAGGCGTAACCCGCCTTGACGAGCCGGCCGGGCAGCACCCACCGGCTCTTGAGGATCAGCTCGGTCTCGGTGCGGATCGCCATCGCGCCGATCTCCAGCATCCATCGCGGCGTCGGCGGGCCGAAGCGCACGCCGAGCGCGCGCCGCACGGCGGCCATGAAGGTCGCGTTGTCGACGGGATGCGGGGTGGAGGCGTTCACCGGACCGTCCAGTTCGGGATGCCGCTCGAGGAAGTCGATGATCCCGACGAGGTCGTCGACGTGGATCCAGCTGAACCGCTGCCGCCCACCCCGGGGACCGGGCACGTGAGCGGTGCCGGCCGCGCGCCGGGCGGCTGTGACCGGCCACCACCCGTCGAGCTGCGTGCCGCCGAGTCCGAGGCGCGCGAGGTGACGCAGCGGGCCGAGCACACCGCCGTCGCCGAGCACGATCGCGGTGCGCAGCGCCACCCTGCGCGTGGAGGGAAGATCGTCGGCGAACAGCGCCCGCTCCCAGGCCTTCGCCACCTCGACGGAGAAGCCGGTGCCGATCTCACCGTCCGCCTCGGTCATCGGGCGGTCCTCGGCGTGCCGGTAGATCGTCGCCGTCGACGAGTTGATCCACAGGGGCGGGGGAGCGGATGCCCGGCGGATCGCACCGCTCAGCGCGGCCGTCGTGTCGATGCGTGACGACAGGATCGCCGCCCGGTTCGCCGGCGTGTACCGGCAGCTGACGCTCTTGCCGGCCAGCCCGACCACGAGCGCCGCGCCGTCGACGGCGGCGTCGATGCCCGCCTGGTCATGCCACGTCAGGTCGGCTCCGGAACGCGAGACGGTCACGACTTCACGGCCCTCGGCGGCGTAGTGCCGTTGCAGGTGCCGCCCGATGAACCCGGTCGAGCCGCCGATCACCACCCGGTTCATGCCGTCTCGTCCTCGATGCGGTACTCGAATGTGCCCTCGTACTCGTAGATCCGCCCGAGCAGGGGCATGTCCATGGTCAGTGAGACACGCTGACGTCCGGCCTGCTTCTCGGCGCTCTCGCGCAGCCGCACCACCGGGGCGATCAGAGAGGGAAGCGGAATGCGCACACTGCCGAGGCGGATGCCGACCGCGGTGCTCCGCAGGGCCAGGGCGTCGCCGTCCACCGACACGGTGAAGGCGACGGCGACCGTCGCGGGCTCGCCGATCTGATCGACCACGCGTCCGCGAGGACGGGCACTGACGGCATCCCGCATCGTCCAGTCGCCCTCCGGCAGGTGGAACGTCCGCGCGCTGACCGCCTTGCCGGCGATGGTGCGGTTGCGCACCGTGAACGGCAGCTGCTCATGCCAGCCCGCCACCAGGGCTCCGCGCCGCTGCAGCATCCGCAGCACCGGCCAGAGCCAGCGGCGCGGCGTACCGACCCGCTCGAAGACGCCCTCACCGATGCCGACGTGGCCCGCCGGGAGGGCGGAGAAGTAGGCGGACAGCCCCGGGTGGAGTCTCGTGCGATCCGTTCCCAGCGCCCGCAGGTACGGGGACTGGGGGATGTGGCGCATGCCCCGATCCTATCGGCGGGGCATGCGCCGCACTCCGGTCACCGCCCCGCCGTGTGGTCGAGGTTCAGGACGAGGTCTCGCGCAACCGGATCAGCCGCTCGTGACCGGTCTCCTCGAGTTCGGCGATGTCGTCACGGGACTTCAGGAACTCCGAGAACGACCGGTAACCGAGCGCCTTCTCGCTGAACGAGGGATCCATCCGCCGCATCTGCGTCTTCACGGCCGAGCTGTGCAGCCACTCGTCGGCCTCGGCCTTGTCGTGCCCGAGCCGCAGGGCGCGTTCGAGCAGCGCGGTCGCCTCGCCCTGGTCGTCGACCTTCGCCGCGGCCTTCGCCTTGCGGGTGGCCGCGGCGGTTTTGGTCGCGGACTTGTCCTTCGTGGTCGTGGTCGTGGTCGTCTCGGCCTTGACCGGGCGGGCGACGCCCGGCAGCGAGTCGTACGACTCGAACTCGTCGCACGCCGCGGCCAGCGACTTCGCGGTCGAGCCGGCGACGCCCACGCCGATGACGTAGCGTCCCAGCCGCTTGCAGCGCTGCGCAAGGGGCACGTAGTCGCTGTCGCCGGCGACGATCACGACGTGGGTGAGGTCGGGCAGGCGGAACATGTCTTCGACGGCGTCGACCGCGAGGCGGATGTCGGCGCCGTTCTTGGCGTACGCCGCGGCGGGGAACAGCTGCACGAGGTCGACCGCACGGGCGACCAGCTGCGAGCGGTACTCGGCGTTCACGGGCGATGACCAGTCGGCATAGGCGCGGGTGAGCACGAGGGTGCCGAACGAGGACGCGTAGTCGATGATCGCGCCGACCTCGATCATCGCCTGACGCAGCCGCTCGGTGACGGCGGCGTCGTTGGGGTCATCCGTGATGCGCTGACGATCCTTGCCGTACGCGTTGCGCCCGTGCACGCGGTCGTACCAGGAGATGACGATGTTGTCGAAGTCCAGGTAGACGGCGACGCGACCCGCGTTCTCGGCCATGATCAGGCCTCGTCCGGGTAGACCACGCCGATCTGGCGGCGGATCTCGTCGAGGGTTCCCATGATGGCCACCGTCTCGGCGATCGGCAGCTCGTCGCCCTCGATCAGACCCTCGCGGACGAACCGCTCGGCTGCGAGCGCCTGGTACTGCATGCCCCGTCCCTGCACGTCGGAGCGGTATTCGTCGAGGACCGCCCCGTCGGGGCCGACGACGCGGAACGAGGTGGGGCTGTACCAGACGCGGTCGATGTCGACGCGTGCCTCCGTGCCGATGACGGATGCCGCGTTGGGGCCGGCCGCGCGCGACGACGACAGGCTCGTCGAGATCGCGCCGCCCGCGTGGGTCATCAGGGTGGCGACCTCGGCATCCGCGCCCGTCTCGATGAGGCGGGCGGAGGCCTGGATGCTCACCGGCTCACCGAGCACATCCCAGATGAACGAGATCGGGTAGATGCCCAGATCCAGCAGCGCGCCTCCGCCGAGTTCGAGCGCGTTCAGGCGGTGCGCCGGGTCGTCGGAGAGCAGCTGGGTGTGGTCGGCGGTCACCGCGCGGACCTCGCCGAGCGTGCCCGCCGCGATGATCTCGCGCAGCCGCACCATGTGCGGCAGGTAGCGGGTCCACATCGCCTCCATCGCCAGCAGGCCCTTCTCGGCGGCAAGACGCTGCACATCCTCGGCCTGGGCGCGGTTGAGGGTGAAGGGCTTCTCGACGAGGACGTGCTTGCCGTGCTCGAGCGCCAGCAGCGCGTTCTCGCGGTGCATCGGGTGCGGGGTGGAGACGTAGATGATGTCGACGTCGGGGTCGGTCACCAGCGCCTCGTACGAGTCATGCGCGCGCGGGATGTCGAAGCGCGCCGCGAAGGCGTCGGCCGACTCCTGGCTGCGCGACCCCACCGCCACGAGGTCGAGACCCGCGGTGCGCAGGTCGGATGCGAAGGCGGCGGCGATGCCGCCGGTGGCGAGGATTCCCCAACGAAGACCGGTCATGCGTCCCAGCGTAGTGGGCGCCCCCGACCCGAACCGCGATCGATGACGCGCGGTCGCCACGCCCCGATGGCGACCAGCACGCCGCCGATCCCGAGCATCAGCGCGGATGCTCCCGGCACGCCGAGCAGCTGCTGAACCGGCGGCAGGTAGTACGGGTACAGCGCAGGCAGGATGATCGACGTGCTGTATGCGAGCCCGTAGCCCGTCGCCCGGATCGAACGAGGGAACTGCTCGGCGAGATGCGCGCCGATCGGGCCGTACGCCGACACGGTGATCACCTGCAGCAGCGCGACGAGCACCACGAGCACGACGCCCGACGAACGGAACACGCCGAGGATCGTCAGCGGTGCCGCGACCGCCGCCACGACCCCGAACCAGAACAGCAGTCGATGGCGCCCGATGCGCGTGGAGGCGGCGCCGGTGGCGACCATCGCGACCGCCGAGACGATCGTGGCCACGAGCATCGTGAACGCCACCGCCGAACCGTCCAGGCCGATGATCGTGCCGAGCTGAGGGGTCAGCAGCGCGACGGCAATGTTCGTGAACAGCCACAGCCCCGTCATCAGCACGAACAGCCGGACGAACGTGCCGCGCGAACCACGCACCGCGGCCGTGATCACGCCGGCGGCGGGCGGGCTCGGCTCGTCGCGATCCTCGACGCGCAGACGGAGATAGAGGAACAGCGCCGCGGTGAGGAGCGCTCCGGCGAGGAAGGGGAAGCGCCAGCCCCAGCCGGCGTAGGCGTCGGGGCCCAGGATGGCGAGCAGTCCGAGCGTCGATGCGGCGAGGGTCGCGTTGGCCGCCGGCGACATCGCCATGATCAGGCCGCTGAGCGCGCCGCGACGCCGCGGCTCGGCCCACTCCATCGCCAGGGGGATCGCCGCGGTGTACCCGCCGCCAATGAACACCCCGCCCAGAAAGCGCAGGGCGACGAGGGCGACGAGCCCTGCATGCCCGGCGCCCAACGGCACGAGCGCCATCGCGAAGGTCACGAGGGCGACACCGGCGACGCTGATCCTGGTGATGCGCGAGCGGCCGATGCGGTCGGCGAGCGGGCCGAAGATCGCCGAGCCGAGGGGTCGGCCGATCAGCGTGGCGACGAACACCAGGGCCGAGGCGAGGGCGGCGTTCGGCGCTCCGTAGATCGCCACCGCCGCCGGCGCGAGGGCGAGCACGGGCAGGAAGATGTCGAACTGGTCGATGTAGTTCGTGAGCACGGCTCCCCGGGCCGCGCGCGCCGCCCCGTGACCCGGAGCAGGGTGCGCGACGGGTGCCTGAGCAGTCGACGTGTCAGTGCGCACGAGCGGGCACCTCCGGGGTTGGCAGGTACACGCTGGCGCCTGACCGGCGGAACTCATCCGACTTCGCGGCCATGCCCTCTGCGGCGATCCGCGCCTGATCGGCCACATCGCCGAACTCGTCGCGGATGTCCTGCGAGATGCGCATCGAGCAGAACTTCGGCCCGCACATCGAGCAGAAGTGCGCCGTCTTCGCCGGCTCGGCGGGCAGGGTCTCGTCGTGGAACTCCTCGGCCGTATGCGGATCGAGGGAGAGCGCGAACTGATCCCGCCAGCGGAACTCGAACCGCGCCTTCGACAGCGCATCGTCGCGAGCCTGCGCGCCCGGGTGGCCCTTTGCGAGGTCAGCGGCGTGCGCCGCGATCTTGTACGTGATGACGCCGGTCTTCACATCGTCGCGGTTCGGCAGGCCGAGGTGCTCCTTCGGAGTGACGTAGCAGAGCATCGCCGTGCCGTAGCGGGCGATCTCGGTCGCACCGATCGCCGAGGTGATGTGGTCGTAGCCGGGGGCGACATCAGTGACGAGCGGTCCGAGTGTGTAGAACGGGGCCCCGTCGCAGAGCTCCTGCTGACGCTCGACGTTCTCGCGCACGAGATGGAAGGGGATGTGGCCCGGTCCCTCGACCATCACCTGCACGTCGTACTGCCACGCACGCTTGGTGAGCTCGGCGAGCGTGTCCAGCTCGGCGAACTGCGCCTCGTCGTTCGCATCCGCGATCGACCCCGGCCGCAGCCCGTCGCCGAGAGAGAAGGCGACGTCGTAGCGCGCGAAGATCTCGCACAGCTCGTCGAAGTGCTCGTAGAGGAAGTTCTCCCGGTGGTGGCCGAGGCACCAGCCGGCCATGATCGATCCGCCGCGCGAGACGATGCCGGTGACCCGGTTCGCCGTCAGCGGCACATACCGCAGCAGCACGCCGGCGTGGATCGTCATGTAGTCGACGCCCTGTTCGCACTGCTCGATCACCGTGTCGCGGAAGATCTCCCAGGTGAGGGCCTGGTGGTCTCCGTTCACCTTCTCGAGCGCCTGGTAGATCGGCACGGTGCCGATCGGGACCGGGGAGTTGCGCAGGATCCACTCGCGAGTGGTGTGGATGTCGTCGCCGGTGGACAGATCCATGACGGTGTCGGCGCCCCAGCGAGTCGCCCACTCCAGCTTCGCGACCTCCTCGCGGATCGACGAGGTGACCGCGGAGTTGCCGATGTTCGCGTTGATCTTCACGAGGAACGCCCGCCCGATGATCATCGGCTCGGATTCAGGGTGGTTGACGTTGGCGGGGATGATCGCGCGCCCGGCCGCGACCTCGGAGCGCACGAGCTCGACGTCGCACCCCTCGCGCAGCGCGACGAAGCGCATCTCGGGCGTCACGATGCCCTGACGTGCGTAGTGCATCTGCGTGACACGGCGCCCGGCCGCGGCCCGCAGCGGCGTACGGGGCGAGCCGGCCCATTCGTCGCTGGCGCTGCCGCGCCGGATCGCGCCGCGGCCATCGTCCAGCAGATCCCTGGCGCGACCGTCGTACGCCTCGACGTCGCCGCGGGCGGCGATCCACGCCGCGCGCTGCGCGGGAAGTCCCACCGTCGGGTCTGCGCCGGGCCCCGCGGTACGGTACACCGTCACCGGAGTGTTGGTCGCACCCGACGGCGAGTCGTCGAGGTCGATCGCGGTGACGGGAACGTGGATGCCGTGCGCGGCGTCGATGAGATGGTCGAGTCGGTGCGTCGCGTAGTTCTCGGCGGACGTCTTCTCGGAGGGGACAGCAGACAGCACCATTCAGGGCTCCTTCTTCCTTCGCCGGCATTACCCGGACAGGTTCAGACGGTGCTCGGACGGCGTCAGCCCGATCTCAGCCCCCTGCCATGGGGCGCCCGTGGGATCTCGCGTGAAAGAGTACACCTCCGGGGTGCGGGTCGACGGCGACAGTGTCGCCGGATGTCTTCAGGAACGGTCAGTCGGCAAGCGCCAGGGACCGCTGCTCCACCAGCGGGAACACCTGCTCGGCGATCCGGTCGAGCTCCTCGTCGAGCGGAGAGGCCTGGATCAGCAGCAGGCTGATGCCCGCATCCGCGTAGGCGTTGATGCGCTCGGCGACCTGCTCGGCCGTGCCGACCAGGTTGGGGCGCAGGCCGCGCGTGCCCACCGAGTACTCCCGCTTCGACAGCTCGAGCGAGAGGTTCGAGTTCTGCCGGAACTGCTCGAACGACGCGTAGCCGGGGGAGTCGGGGTCGACCGTGGTGATGCGCTCGAGCTCGCGCTGCGCCTCGGCCTCGGTGTCGCGGACGATGACGTACGCGGGCATGCCGAACTCCTCGATCGGCCGGCCGTGCAGCCGTTCGGAGCGGGCGTTCATGTCGGCCACGTTCGCACGAACCTCGTCGAGGGTGCCGCCGTGCATGACGTAGGCGTCGGCGAAGCCGGCGATCGCCTCACGACCGGCGTCGCTCTCGCCGCCGGCGAAGATCACCGGGTGCGACGACGGCTTGGGCTCGACGATCGTGCCGTCGAACGCGTAGTGGTCGCCGCTGAAGGTGAACGGCGTCTGCTCCCACAGGCCGTTCAGCACCGAGACGAACTCCGTCGCCTGCGCGTAGCGGGCGTCATGAGCGGGGAACACGCCGCCGAACTGCCGCGCCTCCTCGGCCCACCACGCGGCGACCACGTTCAGCGCGACGCGGCCTGGCGCGATGCTGTCGAGCGTCGACACCGTCTTCGCGAGCACCGCCGGCAGATGGAAACCGGGGCGCACGGCGGTCATCACCCGCAGATGCTCGGTCGCGGCGAGGATCGCCGCCGACAGCGACCAGGCCTCCAGGCTCGGAGCATCCGTGCCCTTGCGGTCGTTCAGGTACAGCTCGGGCACGAGCGTGGTGCGGAAGCCGAGCCGGTCGGCCTTCATCGACACCTCGCGGATGTACTCCCAGGTGGCGGCCATGCGGCCCTCATCGCGGACGTTGCGCAGGAAGCCGCCGTAGACGGGCGTCCAGTATCCGAGGTCGATGGCCATGATGCTCCTTCAGCAGGTGGTCGGCGGTGCGGTCGGTGCGGGGATCAGGCGCGGGCGAGCTGAGGCTCGGGTTCGGTGCGCGACGACTCGCCGATGATCGTGAGCGCCCGGTCGAGGTCGGCGATGAGGTCGGCCGGGTCCTCGATGCCGGTTGACAGCCGCACCGTGTTCAGCGAGATGCCCGCCGCCGCGCGCTGGGCGGGCGTGAGGTGGGAATGGGTCATGGATGCCGGGTGCGCGATCAGGCTGCGGGCGTCGCCGAGGTTCGCGACCAGGCGGAACACGCGCAGCTCATCGATCAGGCGGGCGATGCGATCCGTGGCCTCGGGCTCGGGGCCGGCGATGTCGAACGAGAACACCGAGGGGATGCCGTGGGGCAGGTAACGCGCGGCGAGATCGTGCCAGGGGTTGCCCGCGAGTCCGGGGTGGTGCACGCGGGCGACGGCCGGATGCTGCTCGAGATGCCGTGCGATCGCCAGTGCGCTGGATGACTGGCGGGCCACGCGCAGGTCGAGGGTCTCGATGCCCTGCAGGATCTGCCAGGCGTTGAACGGCGACAGCGAGGGGCCGAGGTCGTGCACGTACTTCGACTTCACGAGCGCCGCGAACGCGAAGCCCTGCCCGAAGCGCTCCCACAGCACGAGGTCGCCGAAGCGGGTGTACGGGGCGGTGAACTGCGGCCAGCGCTCGGGCTCGGCGCCGAAGTCGAAGGTGCCCTGGTCGACGACGACACCGCCCAGCGAGGTGCCGTGCCCGGCGAGGAACTTCGTCGCCGAGTGCACGACGAAGTCGGCGCCGTGCTCACCCGGGCGGATCAGCGCCGGGGTGCCGACCGTGCTGTCGATGACGAGCGGTACGCCCGCCTCGTGGGCGATGTCGGCCACGAGCCGCAGATCGAGCACCTGCGCGATCGGGTTGGCGACGACCTCGGCGAACACGGCCCGCGTCTGCGGCGTGATCGCCGCCCGCCACGCATCCGGGTCGTCCTGGTCGACGAAGGTGACCGGGATGCCGAAGTCGGCGAAGGTGTCCTGCAGCAGGTCGACGGTGCCGCCGTACAGCTGGTCGGCGGCGACGATGTGACCGCCGCGGCCGGCGAGGGCCAGCAGCGTGACGGCGACGGCGGCCTGACCGGACGCCACGGCCACGGCGCTCACGCCGCCCTCGAGGGAGGTGACCCGCTCCTCCAGCAACTGCTGGGTGGGGCTGGCGTTGCGGCTGTAGATGATGCCGGGGCGGCGCAGCGCGAACAGATCGGCCGCCTCCTGCAGGGACGAGAACTCGTAGGCCGCAGTCTGGTGCAACGGGGGGACGGCGCCGAACGCGGGGGTGCCGGCGCGGAAGCCCGCCTGCACCTGGCGCGTCGCGAACCCGCCGGTCATGCCGTCACTCCTTCGCGGGCACCGGACAGGCTCCGCACGATCGGGGCGTGCACGTCGCCGGAGCGCAGACGCTCGAGCCACAGCACGATGGTCGCGGCCACGCTGCGGTGGCTCTGGTCGTTCAGTGCGTCGTGCAGGCCGCCGACGGTCTCGACCAGTTCGGCATCCGGGATCGCCGACAGCACCTCGGCCGCCTGGCCGATCGGCGAGACGGAGTCGTCGCCGCCGTGCACGGCGAGCACGGGCACGGCGATCGCCGCGAGGTCGGCGACGGGCGGCAGCGCATCGGCCGGGTCGGTCGAGACGGCCGGCGCGGTCGATGAGGCCGGTGCGGTCGATGAGGCCAGGGCGGATGCCGTCTGCGCGCGCTGCTCCGCGAGCACGCCCAGGTGCACGGGGCAGGCGGTGCGCTCGGCATCCGTCGGGGTGTGCTCGGCGTCGAGGACGACACCCGCGACGATGGCGGCGTCGGCGACGTCGCCGCGGGTGAGCGCGGCGAGCACCGCAGCGGCGCCGGTGTCGGAGCCGGCCAGCACCCGCGGAGCATCCTCCTGCGCAGCGAGCCAGACCGTCGCGGCGTCGGTCTCCGTGAACACGCCGACCGTGTAGCCGTCGGCGCTGATGCGCGTGCCGAAGCGGTGATACACGGCGGCGTTCTCGGCACGCCCCGCGACCAGCGCGAGGGTGCCGCGGACGCGGGCGGCCGGCGTGAAGACGGCGTCGGGGGCGGAAGTCATGCGTCCCATCATCGGCATCCGGCCGCGATGATCCCCGGATGTGTCGAAGTGTTGCGCCCCGTGACCCTGCGCTTCGCATCGCTTGTCACACGGCCGGTGACGCTTCTAGCTTCACTGCCATGACCTCTCACCGACGACTCACCGCCCTTGCCCTGCTCTCCGCCGCCACCCTCGCGATGGCCGGCTGCAGCGGGTCGGCGGGCGCCGCGCCCGACGCCGGCGCCGCGTCGTTGACGTGGGGATGGAACCTGCCCACCAGCTGGGATCCGGTCACCTCGACCGCCGGCTGGGACACTCATGCGCTCGCCCTCGTCTACGACGGACTCACCCAGCTCGACACCGAGGGAGAGGTCGTTCCCGGCCTCGCCGAGACCTGGGAGTACAGCGCCGACGGCACCGCGATCACCTTCCATCTGCGCGAGGACGCCGAGTTCAACGACGGCACGCCCGTCGACGCCGAAGCGGTGAAGGCGAACCTCGAGCGCGGCCGCGACCAGGAGAACTCGACGCTGGCCGGGCAGCTGCGCATCATCACCGGCGTCGACGTCGACGACGAGCACACCGTGACCATCCACCTGGATCAGGCCGACTACCAGGTGCCGTACCTGTTCGCAGGCAAGACCGGCTTCATCGTCAACCCGATCGCCTTCGACGACGTCGCCGGCCTCGCCACGCAGCCCGAGGGCTCGGGTCCGTTCGAGCTCACCGAGTACGTCCCCAATGCGCGAGCCGACCTCGAGAAGAACGAGCACTATTGGAACGCCGACCGCATCCACCTCGACGAGTTCCACGTCGTGCCGGTGACCGACTCCGCCACGGTCGTCGCGGGTGTGGACACCGGGCAGTGGGACGTCGCGATCATCCCGCCGTCCCAGGCTCAGGCCGCCGAGACCGCCGGCCTCGAAGTCGAGGAGATCAAGGCGCTCACCGTGCGCGCCCTCGACGTCGACAGCACCGTCGCCCCGTTCGACGACCAGCGCGTGCTCCAGGCGATCAGCCACGCCACCGACCGTCAGGCGCTCATCGACGCGGCCTACTTCGGCCGCGGCATCCCGAACTGGCAGCCGTTCCCCGAGGGGTACGTCGCCCACAGCGCCGACCTCGACGACCTCTACACGCACGACGTCGACGCCGCCAAGGCTCTGCTCGCCGAAGCCGGTCACCCCGACGGGCTCGAGCTCACGCTGGCGCTCAACGAGGACGACATCGCGCTCGCCGAGGTGCTGCAGGCGCAGTGGGCGCAGGCGGGCATCGACGTGACGCTCAACGTGCTGCCCACCGCCGCGATCGCGCAGAACTACGTGCAGCGCACGCACCCCTTCGTGCTGGACAGCTACTCCGGCCGCCAGTCGCCGCTGCAGGGACTCGAGGTGCTCTACGGGCCCGAGGGCCTGATGAACCTCGGCCGTCAGACCCCGCAGGAGCTGACCGACGCGATCGACGTCGCACGGGCGACGCCCACCGACGCACCCGACTACGCCGAGAAGATCCAGCACGCCGTCGAGATCGGAGTGAAGCTGCAGCCGAACACGTTCCTGTTCAGCTGGCCGCGCATCCTCGCCCACCCGGCCGAGATCACCGGCATCCAGCACTGGCTCGACGTGCAGCGCTGGGAAGACGTGAAGGTCGAGCGCTGAGGATGACCGTCGTCGCCGCATCCGGCACCGAGCACGAGCCCGGCGTCCGCGAGACCGGAAGCGCCGTCCTGCGGCGCGCGCCGCTCGCCGTCGCAGGCTCCGTGCTCGCCACGCTGGGCACCGCGGCGACGGTCTTCGTGCTCGCCACGTTCGCGACCTTCGCCCTGGGCGCGGCATCCGGGTCGAACCCGGCGGCCGTCGCCCTGGGCGAGGTCGCCACCCAGGCCGACATCGACCGGCTGAACCACGTGTTCGGACTCGACCGGCCGTTCCTGGTGCGGTACTTCGACTGGCTGGGGTCTGCCCTGACCGGAGACCTCGGCACGAGCTGGTTCACGACGATCCCCGTCGCCGACAGCATCGCCCAGGCGTTCCCGGTCAGCCTGTCGATCGCCACCGGCGCGACGCTGTGCGCGCTGCTCGGCGGCTTCGGGCTCGGCATCCTCGCCGCCGTCACCCGCGGCGGGGTGATCGACCGCATCGTCACGGTGCTCAGCACGATCGCCACCACCGTGCCCGCCTTCGTCGTCGCCATCGCCCTGATCCTCGTGTTCGCGTACGCGATCCCGCTGTTCCCGGTGGCCGGCTACGTGCCGCCCGAGAAGGATGCCGGCGCGTGGCTGACCTGCCTGGTGCTGCCCTCGCTCGCGCTCAGCCTCGACGCCGGCGCCGACATCGCGCGGCAGCTGCGCACCTCACTGGTGGGCGCTCTCACGGAGAACTACATCGTCGGGGCGCGCGTGCACGGGCTGAGCCCCGCCCGCATCGTCTTCCGCCACGCGCTGCCCAACGCCACCGCACCCGCGCTCAGCGTGCTGGGCGTGCACGTGCCGCGGCTGGTCGGCGGCGCGGTCATCACCGAGGTGATCTTCGGGATGCCCGGTCTCGGCCGCCTCGCGAACACCTCAGCGCTGCAGGGCGACGTGCCGGTCGTGCAGGGCGTGCTGCTCGTGGCCATCGCGGTCGTCGTGATCTCGGGCATCGTGCTGAACCTCATCATCCGGCGCAGCACCGGAACAGGACGGAGCGCCGCATGAGCAGCATCCGCACTGGCCGAACGCACGTTGGCCGAACGCTCGCTGGCCGAACGCGCGCCGGCCGCCGCGGCGCCTGGACCGTGCGTCTCGCGCTCGGCGTGGTGGCCGTCGTGGCCGTGCTGGCCGTCGCCGGACCCGCACTGGCCCCCTACGACCCTCTCGCCCAGGACACCGCGCACGCCCTGATCGGCTCGTCGCCCGACCACCTGCTGGGCACCGACTACCTCGGTCGCGATGTGCTCGCGCGTCTGCTCGCCGGAGCGCCCGCCTCACTGCTGAGTGCCCTGGCCGCCACCCTGCTCGGCCTGCTGACCGGTGCGCTGCCAGGCGCCCTCAGCGCGTTCCTCCCGCGGGTCGGCGAGTGGCTGGCGCTGCGGATAGTCGACGCGCTGCTCGCGCTGCCGTTCATCCTGTTCGCCATCGTGTTCGCCGCGCTGCTGGGCAACGGACTCGTGCAGGCCACCACGGCGATCGGCCTGCTGCTGGCACCCGGATTCTTCCGCGTCTCGCGGGCCGCCACGCTGCGCGTGCGCGACGCCCAGTACGTCGAGGCGGCCACGCTGCTGGGGGCGTCGGCCTGGTGGATCCTCGGCAGGCACGTCTGGCGCCAGGTGGCACCGACCCTGGTGATCGCGGCGATCAGCAGCCTCGGAGCCGCGCTGCTGGCCGTCGCCTCACTGACCTTCCTCGGCATCGGCGTGCAGCCGCCCGCCCCGACCTGGGGAGGGATGCTCGCCAGCGACCTCGGCTATCTCGCGCAGCGTCCCGAAGGGCCGCTGGCGCCGGCGCTGGCCATCGTGATCACGGTCGGCGCGCTCAACCTGCTCGCCGACGCCGTGCGCGATCGTCTCGGCGACGCCGCACCGCGGCGTATCCGAACCCGATCGACGAGGAAGGAGACCGCGGATGCCTGAGCTCGACCTCGCCGCACCGTCCCCGGGAATTCGCACCGGCGCGCTCGCCGACGCCGATCTGCGGACTTCGCCCACCGGCATCCCTCTCACACCCTCCTTCGACGAGGGCAGCGTCGTGCGTCCCGCCCTCGCCGAGATCGAACGACTCGTGCTCTCGGCGACCGACGGCACCGAACTCGTGCACGGTGTCTCCCTGTCGGTGCGACCCGGCGAGGCGCTGGGCGTCGTGGGGGAGTCCGGCAGCGGCAAGACCCTCACGTGCCGTGCGCTGCTCGGCATCCTCCCCGCCGGCGTCGACGTCGCCGGCGGCAGCATCCGTCTCGACGGGCGTGACCTGACCGCCGCCTCCGAGCGGGAATGGCGCGCGGTGCGCGGCACCCGCGTCGGCGCCGTCTTCCAGGACCCCGCCTCCTACCTCAACCCCGCGATCCCCGTCGGCGCCCAGCTCGAAGAGGCCCTGCGCGTCACCGCCGGGGTGCCGCGCGCGCAGACGAAGGCGCGCGCCCGTGAACTGCTCGACGACCTCGGCATCCGCCGCGTCGATCTCGTGCTGCGACAGCGCGTGGTCGAACTCTCGGGCGGGATGCTGCAGCGCGTGCTCATCGCGATGGCGCTCGCCGCCGACCCCGCCCTGCTCATCGCCGACGAGGCCACCACCGCCCTCGACGTGACCGTCCAGGCCGAGCTGCTCGACCTGCTCGCACGCCTGCGGCGCGAGCGCGGACTCGCCCTCATCCTCGTCTCGCACGACCTCGCCGTCGTGGCGCAGGTCTGCGAGAGGGTGCTCGTGTTCCGCGACGGGAAGGTCGTCGAGGGCGGCTCCACGTCGCGCGTGCTGCGTGCCCCCGGGCATCCGTACACCCGCTCGCTGCTGACCGCGCACGCCGCATACGGTCTCGAGAGGTTCCTGCCATGACCACCCCGACGCTCGAACTGGCCGATCTCGCCGTCGACTACGGCCGGGTCCGCGTGCTCGACGGGCTGTCGCTGACCGTGCGGCCGGGGCAGGTCGTCGGCGTCGTCGGCGAATCCGGATCAGGGAAGACGACGCTTGCGAAGGCCGTGCTGCGCACTGTCGACGCGGCAGACGGGCGGATCCTCGTCGACGGCCAGGACATCACCCGGCTGCGCGGTGGGGCCCTGCGCCGCTGGCGGCGCTCGGGCGCCGTGCAGTACGTCTTCCAGGACCCGCTGCGCTCGCTCGATCCCGGCATCCGCATCGCCGACTCGATCGCCGAGGGTCTGCGCATCGCCCGCGTCCCCGCGGCCGAGGCGGCCGAGCGCATCGCGGAAGCCGTAGACGCCGTCGGCCTCACCGATGATCTGCTCGAGCGGCTGCCCTCAGGTCTCAGCGGTGGCCAGCGTCAGCGCGCGGCGATCGCCCGTGCCCTGCTCGTCGAGCCGCGTCTGCTGGTGCTCGACGAGCCGGTGAGCGCCCTTGACGCCGCCAGCCGCGACCGCGTGGTGCAGGCGCTCATCGCGCTGCGACGCCGGCGAGGAGACGAGCTGGCCATGCTCGTCATCTCGCACGACATCGGCTCGCTCGCGGCCATGAGCGACCGGCTGGTGGTGCTGCACCGCGGCCACATCGTCGAGGACGGCCTGACCCATCAGGTCGTGGCGAAGCCGCAGCATCCGTACACCCGGCTGCTGATCGATTCGGTCCCCGTGATCGACATCCCCCGTCCCAACCGTCCGGGCCCGCACCACCGCCCGGGCGCCGACCACCGCAACGTCACCGTCAGGAGCTGACATGCCCATCGAACTGCTCGGAATGATCGCCACGACCGCAGGGTCGGAGACGAAGACCGTGGACGGGCCGGTCGTCGACCCCGGCTACGTGAAGGAGTTCTCCCGCGCGCACGAGGAGGCCGGATTCGATCGTGTGCTGATCGGCTACAGCGCCAGCTCGCCCGACGGCTTCGCCGTGGCCGCCGCGGCCCTGCACGCCACGGAACGGCTCAAGGTGCTCATCGCCCACCGGCCGGGCTTCGTCGCCCCGACGATCGTCGCGCGCAAGCTCGCCACGCTCGACCACCTCACCGGCGGCGGCCGGGTCGCCATCCACCACATCTCCGGCGGAAGCGAAGCCGACCAGCGCCGCGACGGCGACTTCAGCGAGAAGGGCGACCGGTACCGCCGCACCGGCGAGTTCATCGACGTGCTGCGTCGCACGCTCACCGAGACCGACCCGTTCGACTACTCCGGTGACTTCTACCGCTTCGAGGGGGCCTTCTCGGCCGTGAAGCCCGCTACCGAGGCCGGCATCCCGATCTTCTTCGGCGGGCTCTCCGAGGGGGCCGTCGAGGTCGGTGCGAACGGCGCCGACGTCTACATGCTGTTCGGCGAGCCGCTGGCCGATGTCGCCGAGCACATCCGCACCATCCGTGCCGCCGCGGCCAGGGTCGGTCGTCACATCGACTTCAGCCTGTCGACCCGGCCCATCATCGCCGACACCGAGGAGGAGGCCTGGGCGCGGGCCGATCGGATCTACGCCGAGGCCGCCGAGCTCAAGGCGCGGTCGGCGACCGGTGACACGCTCGCCTTCAGCAAGCCGCTGCACCGCGAGCAGACCTCGCTGTCGGCCGATCTGCTGCAGCAGCACGCCCAGCGCGGGGATGTGCACGACGAGCGGCTGTGGCTCGGCATCACGCGGCTCATGGGCCCGGCCGGCAACTCCACCGCACCGGTGGGCACGCCGGAGCAGGTGGCCGAGGCGCTGCTGAAGTACTACGACCTGGGCGTCACGCGATTCCTCATCCGCGGCTTCGACCCGCTCGGCGACGTGCGCGACTGGGGGCGCGAGCTCATCCCGCTGCTGCGCGAGGGCGCCCGGTTGCGTGACGAGGCGCGCGCGGCGGCCTGAGCCGGCCTGAGCCGGTCTGAGCCCGGCCCCGCCGGCGTCGGCGGGGCCGGGTTGACCGGCGTCAGGGGATCAGGATGATCTTGCCCGAGGACGCGTGCTGCTCGATCAGCTCGTGTGCGCGCGCCGCCTCGGCCAGCGGAAGCTCCGTGCCCAGCTCGACCTGGAAGTCGCCCGCCTCGATGAGGTTGATCGCCAGCGACACCGCCTCGCGCCGCCACTCCAGCTCCTCATCGGTGAGCGGGATCGGGCTGCCGCCCGAGAACGCGCGGATGCCGAACTCGGCGGCATCCGGTCCGCGCACGATCGTGGCGATCCGGTTGCGGTCGGCGACCAGCTCGAGCGAGACCTGGATGGCCTCGTCGGTGCCCGCGCAGTCCAGGGCGACGTCGACGCCCTGCGGTGCGGCCTCGCGCACCCGGTCGGCGAGCCCCTCGCCGTAGGCGACGGGGATCGCGCCGAGCGAGCGGAGCTGATCGTGCCGCTCCGGGCTGCCCGTGGCGATCACGGTCGCGCCCCATAGAACCGCGAACTGCACCGCGGCCTGACCGACCGCGCCGGAGCCGGCGTGCACGAGCAGGGTCTCGCCCTTGCGGACGGCGAGCGAGCGCAGCGACTGGTAGGCAGTGCCCACCGGGATGCCGAGGGCGGCGCCCTCGGCCGAGGTGACACCGTCGAGCAGCCGGGCGAGGTTGCCGACGGGCACCCGCAGCGCTGAGGCATAGGTGCCGCGGGTGTCATGAATCGCCACGCGGTCGCCGACCGCGTAGCCGGTGACGCCGTCGCCGAGGGAGGTGATCACGCCCGCGCCGTCGAAGCCGACGTGCCGCGGTTCGACGATCGGGGGCAGCGGCCGGATCCCGGCGCGCTGCTTGATGTCGATGGGATTCACTCCGGCGGCCTCGATCCGCACGACCACTTCGCCGGGGGCGGCGACAGGATCGGGGATCTCGACGAGCCGGAGGACGTCAGGGGAGCCGAGTTCGGTGTGGACGATCGCGCGAGCCATGCAGCCAGGCTAGCCCGAGATCCCGCTCAGTGCGCCGCTCAGCGCGCTGCGAGGGCCTTCATGATCCGCTGCGGCGACACGGGCTGCGCGGTGCCCAGGCGCTGGGCGAACACGCTCACCCGGTACTCCTCGAGCAGCCAGCGCACCTCGGCGAGCGCGGCGGGTGCGTCTGCGGGGAGCGGAATGGCGCCACCGGCATCCTCGAACGCCTTCGCCACGCGCTCGTACTCCGTCATCCGGGTGCGGTCCTTGCCGGGGTCGTTCTCGAGCGTCTTCAGGCGATCGAGCATCCCGTCCAGGTACCGCGGCAGGTGCGCGAGGCGCTCGATGCCGGTGGCCGAGATGAAACCGGGGCGGATGAGGCCGGCCAGCTGGGAGCGGATGTCGTTCAGCGGGCCGAGCAGCGCGAGCGAGTTCTGCGACTTGATCCCGCGCTCCACGTCGCGGACCTTCGTGAGGATGCGGGCGACCAGCGACACGCACGCGAACAGCTGATCCACGAGCGCGGCGTTCACGGCATCCCGCACCCGGCGGAACTCCTCCTCGGTGCGGATCCGGGCCGCGGAGCCTGTCACCTCGGCCTCGATCAGGTGGCGCACCACGGCCGTGCGGGCATCCTCGATCAGCGCCGCGACGTTCTGATACGGTGAGGCGGCCAGCGCCAGCTTCTCGGGAGCGGTGAGGTGGTTCTGCACGTACGAGGCGGGGGAGGGGACGTTCAGCAGCACCAGGCGCAGCACCCCGTCACGGGTCGCGAATGCCGCGGCATCCGCGGTCGCCTCCAGCCGCACCGACACCGAGGTGCCGCGGTCGACGATCGCGGGGTACCCGCGCACGACGCCGCCGGCGACCTTGGTGTCGAGCACCTCGGGCAGCTCGCCGAACGTCCAGTCCGTCAGGTTGTCGCGTTCGATGGCGGTCGGGCCCTTCGACGGGCTCAGGGACCCGCGAAGCGCAGCCGGTATGGATTGGGTCGCTGAGCCGGTCGAAGCGTCGCTGCTGTTCTTCGCGATCGAGCGGGCGACGCTCTGCCGCGACCGATCCGACAGCCGCTGCTGCAGGGTGGCGAGGTCCCGATCGGAGCCGGCGACGCGGCCGCGCTCGTCCACGGCCCGGAAGTTCATCCGCAGGTGCCCCGGCACCCGCTCGTCGTCGAAGTCGGATGCCGATACCGGCTGGTTCGCGAGCGGCTGGATCAGCCGCGCCAGCGCCTCCTTGAGCGAGCGCTCCGGCACACCGCCGTGCTTCTCGGGGCCGTCGTCTGCGAGCTGCTCGCCGAACTTTTCCGCCCAGTCGGCGGCGGGAATGACGTGGCGGCGGATGGCCTTGGGCAGCGCCCGCAGCAGCCCGGTGATGAGCTCGGCGCGAAGCCCCGGCACCTGCCAGTCGAAGCCGGTGTCGCGGATCTGCTGCAGCAGGGCGAGCGGGAGCACGACGCTCACGCCGTCGTCCTCGGTGCCGGGTTCGAAGCGGTAGGCGAGGCCGAGTACCTGATCGCCCTGCGTCCACCGCGTCGGGAACTCCGACTGATCCGCGCGGTCATCGTCCTCGAGCAGATCGCTCTCGCGCATCACCAGCAGCTTGGGCGTCTGCGCCAGCGCGTCGCGCCACCACTTCTCGAAGGATCGCACGTCGAACACGTCGTGCGGGATGCGCTCGTCGTAGAACGCGAAGACCGCCTCGTCGCCGGCGAGGATGTCGCGGCGCCGCTCGCGCTCCTCGAGCTTTTCCAGCCGGCGGCGCAGCTCGGCGTTCGACCGCCAGAAGGCGCTGACCCGCTTGTCGATGCGCGACGGATCCCACTCGCCCTCGACCAGTGCGTGCCGCAGGAACAGCTCGCGGGCCCCGGCACGGTCGATGCGCGCGAACTGCACGCGACGACGCGGGATGATCTCCACTCCGAACAGCGTCACCTTCTCGTACGCGACGGCCGCCCCGGCGTCCTTCGACCAGTGCGGCTCGCTGATCTGCCGCTTCGCGAGGTCGCCGGCCAGGGCCTCCGCCCAGGCCGGATCGATCGCGGCGACGGTGCGGGCGAAGGTGCGGGAGGTCTCGACGATCTCGGCGGCCATGACCGCCTGCGGCGACTTCTTGCGGAGTCCCGAACCGGGGAAGATCGAGAACCGGATGCCGCGGGCGCCGCGGTACTCCGCGATGCGGCGCTTCGGCTTGTCCTTGCTGCCCTTCGACAGGCTCAGGGACCCATTCGCCGAAGTACGTTCGTCGAGGATGCCGATCTGGGAGAGCAGGCCCGACAGGATCGCCCGGTGGACGGCATCCGCGTCGGCGGAGGGCGCACTGTGATCCGTTTCGACGCGCTGCGCTCGCTCAACGCGTTTCGTCTCGCTCCGCTCGCTCAACGACCGGGCAGGGGTCTTCACGAGGGTGCGCAACTGACGGTGCACGTCGAACCACTCGCGCACCCGCACGTAGTTCAGGTGCTCGCTGCGACACATCCGACGGAACGCGCTGGAGCCGAGCTCCTTCTGCTGCTCGCGCAGGTGGTTCCACAGGTTCAGCAGGGTGAGGAAGTCGCTGGTCGGGTCGATGAACCGGGCGTGCATCCGGTCGGCCTCATCGCGCACCGACTGCGGCGCGTCCGCCGAGGGGCGCTCGCGGACGTCCTGGATGGACAGGCCCGCGACGATCGGCATGACGCTCGCGAGGGTCTGCGAACCGGCACGGGACGCCTCCACCAGCATCCGGGCGAACCGCGGATCCATCGGCATCCGGGAGATGTCGCGGCCGATCTTCGTGAGGCGGGGTGCCTTCGAACCCTGGGTCCCTGAGCCTGTCGAAGGGTCGACCGCGCCGATCTCGGTGAGCAGGTCGAGGGCGGCCTTGACGCCGCGGGAGTCGGGCGGAGTGAGGAACGGGAACTCGGCGATGTCGCCGAACCCGAGCGAGAGCATCTGCAGCACGACAGAGGCCAGCGAGGTGCGCAGGATCTCGGGCTCGGTGAACTCGGGGCGCCTGTCGAAATCGTCCTCGGAGTACAGCCGGATCGCGATGCCGTCGCTCGTGCGGCCCGCGCGTCCCGACCGCTGGTTGGCGGAGGCTTGCGAGACCGCCTCGATCGGCAGGCGCTGCACCTTCGAGCGGGCGCTGTACCGCGAGATGCGCGCGGTGCCGGTGTCGATCACGTACTTGATGCCGGGCACGGTGAGGCTGGTCTCGGCGACGTTCGTGGCGAGCACGACGCGCCGGCGCACACCGGCCACCTTCGAGGGCTCGAACACGCGGTGCTGCTCGGCCGCCGACAGCCGCCCATAGAGCGGCAGCACCTCGACAGGCGCCGTCGACGACCGGTACGCGCCGCGCACGGCGTCGGCGGCATCACGGATCTCGGCTTCGCCGGGCAGGAACGCCAGCACGTCGCCGGGCGCCTCACGGTCGAGCTCGCGCAGCGCCGCGACGATCGCGGACACCTCGTCCTCGGGGTCCTTGCCCGTGGCATCCGACTCTTCTTCGTTCTCGTCGACGAGCGGCCGGTAGCGGATCTCGACGGGGTAGGTGCGGCCGGAGACCTCGATGATCGGGGCGGGCTCGCCGGCAGCATCCGCGAAATGGGCCGCGAAGCTCTCGGGATCGATGGTCGCCGAGGTGATGATCACCTTCAGATCGGGCCGCTCGGGCAGGATCCGGCGCAGGTAGCCGAGCAGGAAGTCGACGTTCAGCGAGCGCTCGTGGGCCTCGTCGATGATGATCGTGTCGTAGCGGCGCAGCAGGCGGTCGCGGTGGATCTCGTTGAGCAGGATGCCGTCGGTCATCAGTGCGATGCGCGTGGCATCCGACACCTGGTCGGTGAAGCGCACCTTGTAGCCGACGATGCCGCCGAGCTCGACGTGCAACTCCTCGGCGACGCGCTCGGCGATCGTGCGGGCCGCCAGCCGCCGCGGCTGGGTGTGCGCGATGCGCTCGCGGCCGAGCTCGAGGCAGATCTTCGGCAGCTGGGTGGTCTTTCCCGATCCGGTCGCACCGGCCACGATCACGACCTGGTGGTCGCGGATGGCGGCCGCGATCTCGTCGCGCGCGGCGCTGACGGGCAGCTCGGGCGGGTAGAGGATCACGGGCGAGGAATCAGCCCCCTGGGAAGACATAGCCCTCCATCGTATTGCGATCTGCTGGTCGGCCGGTTCGCGGTTCTGGCAGGATCGCCTCATGACGAACGCGACGCCTGTCGACTGGCTGCGCGATTTCGGTCGCCCGCCGCGGATCATGGGACTGGACGTCGCCAGGGCGCTGGCGATCCTCGGCATGATCGGCGCTCACCTGGGTGAGACGGCCGAGAGCTTCGACATCGCCGACCCGGGCAGCTGGAGCAGTGTGGTGCACGGTCACCCGTCGGTGCTCTTCGCCGTGCTCGCCGGCGTCTCGGTCGCGCTGATGACCGGCAGGGCCGCGGGCCCCGACCCGCAGCAGCTGCCTGCGCTGCGCCTGAGCCTGGTGGGCCGCGGGGCGACGATCTTCATGATCGGACTGCTGCTCGAGGTGCTGAACACCCCGATCGCCGTGATCCTCACCCTGTACGGCGTGCTCTACATCGCGCTGATCCCCGTGCTGCGGCTGCGCGCCTGGCAGCTGCTCACGATCGCCGGTGGGCTCGCACTGGTGGGTCCTGCACTCGTCGCGGTGCTGTCGATCCTGACGCTCGGCCCGTCCGGGCAGGGGATCGGCTTCGCACTGCACGGCGCCTACCCGATCACCGTGTGGCTCGCGTATGCGCTGGCGGGAATGGCGCTCGGGCGGATCGGCATCGGCAAGGCCGGCGCGGCGTGGCGGATGCTCGCGGCCGGTGCCGTCGTCGCTGTGGCCGGCCACCTGCTGGGGGCGCTCGGCCGCGCCCTCGGCATCCCGCGGGCCGATGGGGCGTGGACGATCTACGGCCCGCCGTCACCCGACGGCTTCGCCGGCGGCGGCTGGGACGGCTACTTCGATCAGGTCGCGGCGCTCGATCCGGGAGGCGCGATCGTCCGCGCCCTGCTGTCGGTCGCCCCGCACTCCGGCGGCACCGCCGACATCCTCGCCGCCGGTGGCATCGCCGTCGCCGTCACCGCGGCGTGCGTGCTGCTGGCGCAACCGCTGCGACCGGTGCTGCTGCCGTTCGCGGCGCTCGGGTCCATGCCGTTGAGCGCATACACCGCGCACGTCATCTCCTATGCGGTGATGGCGGGGCCCGCCGGGTTCATCAGCAGCAACGGCGTCTGGCTCGCCAGCGCCGTGATGCTGCTGGCCGTGACGACGCTGTGGTCTGCGGCCTACGGGCGCGGCCCGCTGGAGCGCCTGACGGCCTGGGTCGCGCGCATCGCAGCATCCGTTCCCGCGCCGCGGCCGACGCTTCCGGCACGCTGAATCCGGCCTGTCATCACAACTTCTCATCCCACCCCTTAAGCTGGCGGGATGACGATCCCCACTCTCGAACTCAACGATGGAAAAACGATTCCCCAGCTCGGCTTCGGCGTCTTCCTCGTGCCCGCCGACGAGGCCGAGCGCGCAGTGAGCGAGGCCCTCGAGGCCGGCTACCGCCACATCGACACCGCAGCCGTCTACGGCAACGAAGAGGGCGTGGGCGCGGCCATCGCCAAGAGCGGCATCGCGCGCGACGAGCTCTACGTCACCACCAAGCTGTGGAACGACCGCCACGACGGCGACGAGCCCGACCGGGCGATCGACGAGAGCCTGCAGAAGCTGGGCCTCGACGCCGTCGACCTGTACCTGGTGCACTGGCCGACCCCGAAGAACGACAATTACGTGCACGCCTGGGAGAAGATGATCGGCATCCGCGAGCGGGGTCTCACCCGCTCGATCGGCGTCTCCAACCACCTCGTGCCGCACCTGGAGCGCATCGTCGAGGCGACCGGCGTCACCCCGGCCGTGAACCAGATCGAGCTGCACCCCGCCTACCAGCAGCGCGAGATCACCGAGTGGGCCGCCGCGCACGGCGTGCGCATCGAGTCGTGGGGTCCGCTCGGCCAGGGCAAGTACGACCTGTTCGGCACTGAGGCGGTCGCGTCCGCCGCGGCGGCGACCGGCCGCACGCCCGCGCAGGTCGTACTGCGCTGGCACCTGCAGAAGGGCTTCATCGTCTTCCCGAAGTCGGTGCGCCCCGAGCGCATGCGCGAGAACATCGACGTGTTCGGCTTCGAGCTCGACGACGCCCAGATCGCCGCGATCGACGCCCTCGACCCGCTCGACCGCTCGGGCCGCGTCGGCTCGCACCCGAACGACCTGAACTGACCGCGCGCCGGGCGCGCATCCGTGTCGCCCGGTTCCGCCGCATGACGCCCCGTTTCACGATCCGTGACGCGGGGCGTCGTGCTCAGTACCGTCGGATGCATGACCTCCCCGTACCGTGTCGTCGCCGTCTCCGGATCTCTGCATGAGCCCAGCAAGACGACGGCACTGCTGCGCGCCATCGCCGCGGCGATTGCCCACCGCGTGGATGTCGACGTCCAGGTCATCGAGCTGACCCGGATCGGGCCGGGGCTGGCCGGGGCGCTGCGCCGCGACGACCTGCCGCCGACGGTCGAGGATCAGCTGCGGGCGATCGAGGAGGCCGACCTGCTCATCGTCGGCAGCCCCGTGTACCGCGCCTCGTTCACCGGCCTGTTCAAGCACCTCTTCGACTTCATCGGCCAGTACGCGCTGGTCGGCAAGCCCGTGCTGCTGGCCGCCACCGGGGGAGGGGAGCGGCACGCGCTGATCATCGAGCACCAGCTGCGTCCGCTGTTCGCGTTCTTCCAGGCGCTGACGCTGCCCATCGGCGTGTACGCCAGCAACACCGACTTCGACGGCTACGAGGTCGCCGCCGAGCCGCTGCGCTCGCGGATCGCGCTCGCCGCCGAGCGCGCACTTCCGCTGCTCGGCTACGCGCCGGTCGCCGACCCGCGGGCGCTCGCCGCCTTCTGACGGCGGCTGCCGACGAGCTGCGGCGCCTGCCGACGGTTCCGCGGCTGCCTGTTCGCATGTCGGTCTCGCGGCGTAGCGTGGGGTCATGACCAACCGGCTGGCTGACACGCTCAGCCCGTATCTGCGCGCGCACGCCGACAATCCCGTGGACTGGCGTCCCTGGGGCGCGGAGGCGTTCGACGAGGCGCGGCGGCGCGACGTGCCGCTGCTGATCTCGATCGGATACTCCACCTGCCACTGGTGCCACGTGATGGCGCGCGAATCGTTCTCCGACACCGCGACGGCCGCGCAGATGGATGCGGGGTTCGTCGCGGTCAAGATCGACCGCGAGGAGCATCCCGAGGTCGACGCGGCGTTCATGGCCGCGGCATCCGCCTTCACGCAGAACCTCGGCTGGCCGCTGACCGTGTTCACCACCCCCGAGGGGCGCGCGTTCTACGCCGGCACGTACTGGCCGCCGCAGGCCCGCGGCGGGATGCCGGCGTTCCGCGACGTGCTCACCGCGGTGCGGGAGGCGTGGACCGATCGGCGTGCCGAGGTGCTCGAATCGGCGGATGCCGTCGCCGACGCGCTGCGCGCCGCGGCGAGCAGCGAGAGCTCGGAACTGCCGGATGCCGAGGCGCTGCGCGCCGCGGCGACCACGATCATCGAACGCGAGGACCGGCTGTTCGGCGGCTTCGGCGGTGCGCCGAAGTTCCCGATGGCCACCGTGCTGCGGCTCCTGCAGCATCCGCTCGCCGGCGGCGCCGCAGCGGTCGAGCGCGCGCTCGACGCCATGGCCGCCTCCCAGCTGCGCGACGACGTCGACGGCGGGTTCTTCCGCTACGCCACCCAGCGCGACTGGACCGTGCCGCACTACGAGCGGATGCTGACCGACAACGCGCAGCTGCTCGAGGTCGCGCTCGACGCCGGGCGCGAGCAGGTCGTCCGCGGGGTCGCGGGGTTCCTGCTGGGAGTGCTGCGCCTGCGCGGCGGCGGTTTCGCCGCCGCGCAGGATTCGGAGTCGTGGATCGACGGTGAGCGCAGCGAGGGCGGGTACTACCGGCGGGATGCCGAGGGCCGGGAGGGGCTCGAGCCGCCTGCCGTCGACGGGAAGGTGCTCACGGGCTGGAACGGACTGGCCATCGCCGCGCTCGCGCGGGCAGGATCCGTGCTCGGCGAACCGGCGTGGGTGCAGGCGGCCGCGGACGCCGCGGAGCATGTGCTGCGCACCAATCGCGGCGGTGACGGTGAGGGGGATGGTGCAGTGGTGCGCTCGTCGCTCGACGGCGTGGCCGCCGCTGCGGTCGCGACGGCGGCGGACCTGGGCCTGCTGGCGGAGGGGCTGTTCGCCCTGGCCGAGGCGACCGGAGAGGCCGACTGGGCCGTTCGTGGCCTCGAGGTGCTCACGGCACCCGTGCTCGACGATCCGGTGCTCGCCGCTCACGGCATCGCCGCCGCCGGAGACGAGAGTGACGGCGATCTGCCGTCCGGCACGGCCGCGCTGGCCGCAGCGCACCTCACCGCCTGGCGGCTGGGCGCCGGGGACGAGCATCGTGAGCTGGCGGAACAGCTGATCTCGAGCGTCGCCGGCCGCGCGCAGCAGCATCCGCTCGCGCATGCCGCCGCGCTGCGGGTTGCCGCCGGGCTCGTGCAGCCGCCGCGGCAGGTCGTGGCCGTCGTCCCGCGCCGCGAGGGCGCCCTTGCGGATGCTGCGCGGCAGACCAGTGCTGACGTGGCGGTCGTGGTGACGCCGGAGCAGTGCCGCCGGTTCGCCGCCGCGGGCTTCACCCTCTTCGAGGGCAAGGACGGCGCGGCGGACGTCGCCTACGACTGCCGTGACTTCGTCTGCCGCCTGCCCACCGCCGACCCGGCAGCGCTGCTCGCGCTGGGTGACGCGCTGTGAGCGAGCAGGCGCCGGCGGGCAAGGTCGACTTCAAGCGCACACTGGACGGCTACCGGGCTCGTGCCGGCGAGTTCCGGGTGATCGACGTGCCCGAGCACCGCTACCTGATGATCGACGGGCACGGCGACCCGAACACCTCACCGGACTACGCGCGGGCGCTCGAGGCGCTGTACCCGGTGGCGTACAAGCTGAAGTTCGCCAGCGCGCGTCAGCTGGGGCGCGACTACGTCGTCCCGCCGCTGGAGGGGCTGTGGTGGGCCGACGACATGCGCGCGTTCACCTCCCGCCGCGACAAGTCGCGTTGGCACTGGACGACGATGGTGCTCGCACCCGACTGGATCGAGCGCGACCTGTTCGACCTCGCGGTCGCGCAGGCCGGCGCGGGTGCGCCGCTCGATGGCCTGGATGATGTGCGGTTCGAGACGCTCGCCGAGGGCACCTGCGTGCAGACCCTGCACCTGGGGTCGTACGACGACGAGGCCGAGGTGCTGCGGCGCCTGCACGAGCAGGTCATCCCGGATGCCGGGCTGCGGCTGAGCGGCCGGCATCACGAGATCTACCTCAGCGACCCGCGCCGGGTGGCGCCGGAGAGGCTGCGGACGATCCTGCGCCAGCCGGTCGTCCCGCTCGCCGGCTGAATCGAGGACGGCTGAGCTCCCAGGCGGTGACCTGCGCATTCTGCGCACTCCCTGTGGGTCGAGCGTGTCGAGGGTGCGCAGGATGCGCCCTCCGCGCGGAACAGATTGCACCTCGCCCCCGCGCGACCTAGTGTTGCGCTTCGTGCGACCGGGAGGTCGTGCACCGGAGACCGGACGAGGAGGTCCATCCATGCTCGAGGCGCCTGCGATCACGACGACGAGCAAGGGGCTGCACCCCGGACTCACCCGCAGGCAGATCTCCATGATGGGCCTCGGCGGCGCGATCGGCGCCGGTCTGTTCGTCGGCTCGGGGCAGGCGATCAGCATCGCCGGACCCGCCGTGCTCGTCTCGTACCTCGTCGCAGGCACCATCGTCATCCTCGTCATGTCGATGCTCGCCGAGATGGTCGCCGCCCGCCCCAGCTCGGGCGCGTTCAGCTCGTTCGCGCAGCGGGCCATGGGCCGCAGCGCCGGCAGCGCGGTCGGCTGGCTCTACTGGCTTCAGCTCGTCGTCGTCATCGCCGCCGAGGCGACCGGCGCGGCAGGCATCATCGCGGGCTGGACGCCGGGCATCCCCGCCTGGGCGTGGGTGCTCGTCTTCGTCGTCGCGCTCACCGCGGTGAACCTGTTCGGCGTGAACAACTACGGCCGATTCGAGTTCTGGTTCGCCGCCATCAAGGTGTTCGCGATCATCGCCTTCCTCGTGGTCGGGGCGTGCGCCATCCTCGGTCTCATCCCCGGGCTTCCCGCCACCGGCACCGGCAACCTCATCGACCACGGCGGCTTCGCACCCCACGGCATCACCGGCATCGCCGCAGCCGTGCTCATCGTCGTGTTCGCCTTCGGCGGCACCGAGGTCGTGGCGATCGCCGCGGCGGAGTCGGATGACCCGGTGCGCAACATCCGCCGCATCGTGCGCGAGGTGATGGTGCGCATCCTGATCTTCTACATCGGCTCGATCTTCGTCATCGTCACGGTGCTGCCGTGGAACGCCCCCGAGGTGATCGACGGTCCGTTCTCAGCCGTGCTCGCCACGCTGCGCGTGCCCGGCGTCGAACTGGTCATGTCGGCGATCGTCGTGATCGCACTGCTGTCGGCGATGAACGCGAACATCTACGGCGCCTCGCGCATGGTCTACTCGCTCTCCGAGCGCGGGCTCGCCCCGCTGGCGGCGACCCGCACAAGTGAGAAGGGCGTCCCCTACCTTGCCGTGCTCGCCTCGGTCGCGTTCGGCTTCGTGACGGTCGGCCTGAACTGGGCGTTCCCGGAGGTCGTGCTCGGTGCGCTCCTGAACGTCGTCGGCTCGACCGTCATCGTCATCTGGACCGCGACGGCCGTCGCGCAGCTCATCCTGCGCTCGCGTGCCGACCGGGAGGGCGAGCGCCTGCCGGTGAGGATGCCCGGCTTCCCGTGGCTGTCGTGGGCCTGCCTGGCGCTGCTTGGCGGGGTCGTGGCGCTCGCGATGATCGATGCGACCGCGCGCACGCAGCTGCTGCTGACCGTCGGTCTCACGATCGTGCTGCTCGGGATCGCCCGGCTGACCCGTCCCTTGTCCCGCCCCGGCGTGCCGAGCTCGGCTGCGCGATAGCATCCGGCCCGCGATCCCGTAGTCTTACCCCTCGAACCGGCGCACTCGCCGCAACCGCCCCGGGGGGAATCGCATGTCCGTTGGTCTGCTCGCCGTCGTCGACGACATCCTCAGCGCCGCCATGAAGGCCTCGGCGAAGGCGGCCGGTGTCGTCATCGACGACGCGGCCGTCACCCCGCAGTACGTGCATGGGCTGACACCCGCACGCGAACTGCCGGTCGTCGGCAAGATCGCGCTGGGCTCGATCGCGAACAAGTTCCTCATCATCATCCCGATCGCCCTGGCGCTGACGGCGTTCGCGCCGTGGGTGCTGCCGTTCCTGCTCATCGTCGGAGGCACCTATCTGTGCTTCGAAGGGGCGGAGAAGGTGCTCGAGTGGTTCGGCTTCCGGCACGGACACGAAGACGAGGGCGCGCGCGACGAGAACCGGCTGGTGTGGGGTGCGATCCGCACCGATCTGATCCTGTCGACCGAGATCATGCTCATCTCGCTGGCGAGCCTCGACCGCGGACTCGACATCTGGCAGACCCTCGGCGTGCTGGCGGTCATCGCCGTGATGATGACCGGTGTGGTGTACGGCGCCGTGGCGCTGCTGGTGAAGATCGATGACATCGGGCTGCGGATGGCCAAGAACCCGGTGCGCCGGGTGCGGCACACCGGCACGCGGATCGTGCGATCCATGCCGGCCGTGTTCCGGGTGATCAGCGTGATCGGCACCGTCGCGATGCTGTGGGTGGGCGGTCACCTCGTGCTCGTCAACCTCGGCACCGTCGGGGTGCACTGGCTGGAGGAGCTGCTGCACGGCGTTCACGACCTGCTCGCCCCGCTCGGCGGGTTCATCGCGTGGCTGGGCGACACGGCCCTGTCGGCCGTCGCCGGCATGATCGTCGGGCTGATCGTCGTCGGCATCGTGCTGGGCATCGGGCGGATCGTGGGCAAGCGCCCGACCTTCGACGAGGGTCACCGCACGGCCGCCGCGGCGCACTGACACCCTGTCGGACCACCCTGGGGAAGCATCCGTCCAGTATGCGGTGAACCGGGTGCCGCGTGGGCGGGTCAGATCCAGCCAGGCAGCCAGTTGTGGATGAGCCAGAACGGGTAGGGCACGCTCATGCCGGTCCACACCGGGTAGAAGAACGCCGAGACGAGCACGGTCACGCCGAGGTACACCGCGACCGTGCGCTGCCCGGCCTGCCTGCGGTGCAGCGGTGCCGTGCGAGGGCCGGCGAACTCGCGCAGCGCGATGGCGAGGGCGAGCACGAGGAACGGCACCATGACGATCGTGTAGAACTGGAAGATCGTGCGGTTGCCGACCAGCAGCCACGGCACGTACGTGGCCAGCAGGCCCACCAGCGGCAGGGTGAGCACCGGGCCGACGGGGGAGCGCTCGACCAGCCCGCGCACGAAGCGGTACAGCAGGTACAGCGCGGCGGCGACGCCGGCGTACCAGATCAGCGGATTCGGCACCGACGAGATCACCGCGATGCAGTGGTCGGTGCCGCAGGGTGCCGGGTCGTCGCCGACCCAGATCGCGGTCGGGCGCAGCAGCAGCGGCCACTGCCAGGCCGGGCTCGCGTAGGGGTGCGGGCTGGCCAGCCCGACGTGGAACCCCAGTACGGACTCGTGGTACTTCCACAGCGCCACCAGCGGATTCGGGTCGGACTGGCGGTCGTAGCCGCCGGCGGTGACCAGCCAGCCGGTCCACGACACCAGGTAGGTCGCCAGCGCCGGGCCGACCATCAGCAGGAAGGATGCTGGGCCCTGCCGCAGCACGGCATCCGTCGGCCACAGCACGATGCCCGCGCGGCGGCGGGCGAGGGCATCGGTCACGACCGCGTACAGCCCGAAGACCGCCAGCGCGTACAGTCCCGACCACTTCACCGCGGATGCCGTGCCCAGCGCGATGCCTGCGGCGATCAGCCACGGCCGCGCCCACAGCACCGGACCGATCATGCGCGGTGCGTCGTCGCCTTCGCCCGGGTCGCCTCTGCGCTCGTCGCCGAGCGCTTCCAGGCGCGGGATCGTCCGCCGGTGGTCGAGCACCGCGAACAGTACGCCGAGGGTGATTAAGAAGGTGAGGATGCCGTCGAGCAGGGCGATGCGGCTCATGACGATGCCCAGTCCGTCGATCGCGAGCAGGCCGCCGGCGATCGTCGCGACCGTGCGGGACCGGGTGAGCTCGCGCGCGATCAGATAGACCACGAGGACCGTCAGCGACCCGAGGATCGCGGTCGTCACCCGCCAGCCGAAGCTCGAACCGGGACCCATCGCCGCCATCCCGAGGGCGATGAGCCACTTTCCCAGCGGCGGGTGGACGACGAACGACGCGTCGGTACTGAGCGCCGAATCGTCGCCGTCCAGCAGCTGCGCGTCGGCGCCCTCTCCCCACTTGCCCTCGTAACCGAGGCTCCACAGCGACCAGGCGTCCTTCACGTAGTACGTCTCGTCGAACATGATGTCGTGCGGATGCGCGAGGTTCACCAGACGCAGCACGGCGGCGAGCAGTGTGAGCAGCGCGGGGGCGAGCCACGATGCCAGGCGCGCACCGGCCGGGCTCGACATGGCGCGATCCCGCATCCGCTCCCACAGGGTCGTGCGGGCGTCGAGCGGCGGCAGGAGGGGCGCGGGCGACGTCACCTGCCCAGCCTAGGCAATCCGTGGGTCCGCACGCCTAGGCTGGGCAGGTGATCATCCTCGCGGCGACCCCGATCGGCAACCTCGGCGACGCGTCCAGGCGGCTGATCGAGGTGCTCGAGAACGCCGAGGTCGTCGCCGCTGAGGACACTCGCACCACCCAGCGCCTGCTGCAGGCGCTGAAGATCGGCAACCGCCCTCGGCTCGTGGCACTGCACGACCACAACGAGAAGCAGAAGGCGGCCGAGCTGGTCGCGCTCGCCGCCGAACAGGACATCGTGGTCGTCAGCGACGCGGGCATGCCGGCCGTCAGCGATCCCGGCTACGGGCTGGTCGCAGCCGCCGTCGACGCGGGCGTGACGGTCACCGCGATCCCCGGACCCAGCGCGGTGCTCATGGCGCTCGCGATCTCGGGACTGCCGACCGACCGGTTCACCTTCGAAGGATTCCTGCCCCGCAAGCCGGGGGAACGGCGTCAGACCCTCCGGATGCTTGCCACCGAGCCGCGCACGATGGTGTTCTTCGAGTCGCCGTCGCGCCTGGCCTCCTCGCTGGCCGACATGGGCGACGCGTTCGGCGCCTACCGCCGCATCGCCGTGTGCCGCGAGCTGACCAAGCTCTACGAGGAGGTGCGCCGGGGCACGGCATCCGAGCTGGCCGCCTGGGCCGAGGCGGGGGTGAAGGGGGAGATCGTCGTCGTCGTCTCGGGCGCCGCGCCCGTCGAGATCTCGGCCGAGGACGCCCTCGCGCAGGTGCAGGCGCTGGTCGCCTCCGGCACGCGCCTGAAGGATGCCTGCGCCGAGGTCGCCGCCGCGACCGGCCTGTCGTCCCGCGACCTCTACCAGGCCGCACTCGCCGCGCGATGAGCGGGGCCATGCGCCTGCCGCGGAGAAATGCGCGTCCCGCGGACGCATCCGCCGAATTCATCCGCGGGAAGCGCATTTCTCCGCGCGAAGCGCACGCCGACCTTGCGGTCGCCGCCGCCTACGACGCGCGGGCGGCGGAGTACATCGCGCTCGCCGGCGAGGTCGAGCAGCTCTCCAAGCGAGACGGCGATCAGATCGGCGGGTGGGCGGATGCCGTCGCCGGGCGGATCCTGGATGCCGGATGCGGGCCGGGGCTGTGGACCCGCTTCTTGCATGACCGAGGCCGCGACGTGATCGGCATCGACGCCTCGGCGCGGTTCATCGCACACGCCGAGGCGAGGCATCCGCACCTCGAGTTCGCGCACGGCTCGTTCACGGAGCTCGCTATGGAAGACGGATCGCTCGGCGGGATCCTCGCCTGGTATTCGCTGATCCACACTCCGCCCGAAGATCTCCCGCTCGTCCTCTCCGAGTTCTTGCGCGTGCTCAGTCCGGGCGGCAGCATCCTGATCGGGTTCTTCGACGGCACTCCACGTGAGCCGTTCGCCCATGCCGTCACGACCGCCTACTTCTGGACCGCCGTGGCGCTCACCGAACTGCTTCGCGACGCAGGCTTCACCGTCACCGCAGCCGAGCGTCGCGCCCGCACCCAAGACGAGATCAGCTCCCGCCCCCACGCCGCGCTGACCGCTGTCCGTCGCCGACGCCACGCCACCCCATCCACCACCCCGGATCGCCGAGGATGACTCGCACAGAACGCAGAGGGCAGGAGGACGTTCCCGGAGTGAGCATCGGGGAGGGACCCGCGAAGCGGGAGGGCACCCGCTCTGCGAACGAAGGGAACGTCCGTATGCCCGACCCGAAACGTCCGGACGTCCGGACTCTCCCACGAGGTCACGGAACAACTCGACTCCCGCTTCCCGCCTAGAATCGACAGCATGCCCGCAGGCGAGTCCTTCTACATCACCACGCCCATCTACTACCCCTCCGATGTGCCGCACATCGGCCACGGGTACACGACGGTGGCGGTCGACACCCTTGCCCGCTGGCACCGCCAGGCGGGCGATGACACCTGGATGCTCACCGGCACCGACGAGCACGGCCAGAAGATGCTCCGCGCCGCCGCGGCGAACAACGTCACCCCGCAGGAGTGGGTCGACAAGCTGGTCGGCGAGAGCTGGTTCCCGCTGCTGAAGACCCTCGACGTCGCCAACGACGACTTCATCCGCACCACGCAGGAGCGGCATGAGACGAACGTGCAGGTGTTCTTCCAGAAGCTGTACGACGCGGGCTACATCTACGCCGGCGAATACGAGGCGCTGTACTGCGTGGGCTGCGAGGAGTTCAAGCCCGAGTCCGAGATCGTCGACGGCACCGGTCCCTTCGAGGGGCTGAAGGTCTGCGCGATCCACTCCAAGCCGCTCGAGCTGCTGCAGGAGAAGAACTACTTCTTCAAGCTCAGCGAGTTCCAGGACCGCCTGCTCGAGCTGTACAAGACCGAGCCCGATTTCGTTCGCCCCGATTCGGCGCGCAACGAGGTCGTCTCGTTCGTCAGCCAGGGGCTGAAGGACCTGTCGATCTCGCGCTCGACCTTCGACTGGGGCATCCCGCTGCCGTGGGACGAGTCGCACGTCATCTACGTGTGGGTCGACGCGCTGCTCAACTACGCCACCGCGATCGGCTACGGCGCCGACCAGGACACCTTCGACCGCCGCTGGCCCGGCTACCACGTGGTCGGCAAGGACATCCTGCGCTTCCACGCCGTGATCTGGCCGGCCATGCTGATGGCGGCGGGGCTGGATGTGCCCAAGGGCGTCTTCGCGCACGGCTGGCTGCTGGTCGGCGGCGAGAAGATGTCGAAGTCGAAGCTCACCGGTATCGCGCCCACCGAGATCACCGACGTGTTCGGCTCGGACGCGTACCGCTTCTACTTCCTCTCGGCGATCGCCTTCGGCCAGGACGGCTCGTTCTCGTGGGAGGACCTGTCGGCCCGCTACCAGGCCGAGCTCGCGAACGGCTTCGGCAACCTCGCCTCGCGCACGATCGCGATGATCGAGAAGTACTTCGACGGTGTGGTGCCGCAGGCCGCCGAGTACACGGCGCGCGACCTGGAGATCCAGAAGACGGTGGCGGATGCCGTCGTCGCCGCGGACGCGGCGATCGGCAACTTCCGCCTCGACGAGGCGATCGACGCGATCTGGACCATCGTCGACGAGCTGAACCACTACATCACCGAGAACGAGCCGTGGGCGCTGGCACGCGACGAGGACCAGCGCGACCGCCTGGGCACCGTGCTCTACACCTGCGCGGAGGGCCTGCGGGCGCTGGCCGTGCTGCTCTCGCCGGTCATGCCGCAGTCCACCGCGAAGCTGTGGGAGGCGCTGGGCGTCGAGGACTCGCTGGGTGCGCTGACCGCGCAGCCGATCCGCGAGGCCGGCGCCTGGGGAATCCTCACGCCCGGCACGACGGTGTCGGCCCTGGCGCCGCTGTTCCCGCGCGTGGAGCAGACCGTCTGAGCCCGCCCGACATGGCCGACACCTACGTGCGCGAGCGCTCCACCGAGGGGCGCAAGGATCTGCGGTACCCGGCGGCACCTGAGCCGCTGACCGTGCCGGTGTACGACAACCACGCGCATCTGGAGATCACCGACGGCCCTTCGACCAGCTCAGGGAACCAGGGGCTGACGCTGACCGAGCAGCTCGACCGCGCACAGGCGGTCGGCATCGCCGGGGTCGTGCAGGCCTCGGGCGACATCGAGTCGTCCCGATGGGCGGTGGATGCCGCGGCATCCGATCCCCGTATGCTCGCGGCTGTCGCGATCCACCCCAACGACGCCCCCACCTACAAGGCGCAGGGGCGCCTCGACGAGGCGATCGCGGTGATCGACGTGCTCGCCGCCCACCCGCGCACGCGGGCGATCGGCGAGACGGGCCTGGACTACTTCCGCACCGGCGAGGATGGCCGTCCCGCGCAGCACGAGTCGTTCGAGGCGCACATCGCGCTGGCGAAGAAGCACGGCATCGCCATGCAGATCCACGACCGCGACGCGCACGACGACGTCCTCGAGACCCTCACCCGCGTCGGCGCGCCCGAGCGCACGGTGTTCCACTGCTTCTCGGGTGATCAGGCGATGGCGCGGATCGCCGCGGATGCCGGGTACTGGCTCTCGTTCGCCGGCAACATCACGTTCAAGAACGCGCAGAACCTGCGTGACGCGCTGGCGGTCACCCCGCTCGACCGCATCCTCGTCGAGACCGACGCGCCCTTCCTCACCCCGGTGCCGCTGCGCGGGCGCCCCAACGCGCCCTACCTCGTGCCGATCACGGTGCGCTTCATGGCCGCCGAACTCGACGTCGACCTCGACGAACTGTGCGCGCAGCTCGCCGCGAACACCCTGGCCGTCTACGGCGCGTTCGGCTGACGTCGGCCGCTATTCTGACCGGGTGCGCTTCCTCGACGACATCACCCTCGATGACGGGCGGGTGCGGCTCGAACCGCTCGCCCACGACCACGCAGACGACCTGGCCCGCGAGGCCGCGACGCTCACGCACACCTGGTACACCTCGGTGCCCGAGCGTGGCATGGTGCCCGCCGACATCGAACGCAGGCTCGCGCTGCGCGACGCGGGGACGATGAACCCGTTCGCCGTGCGCCGGCTCGCCACGGGGCGGATCGTCGGCGTGACCTCGCTGTGCAACATCGACCAGCCGAACCGCCGCGTCGAGATCGGCCACACGTGGATCGGAGCCGAAGCCCAGCGTTCCGAGGTCAACCCGGCCATGAAGCGGCTGCTGCTCGCGCACGCGTTCGACGCCTGCGACGCGATCGCCGTCACCCTGATGACGCACTTCCTTAACAGGCAGTCGCGTGCGGCCATCGAACGGCTCGGGGCGAAGCTCGACGGCGTGCTGCGCAGCCACCGCATCCTCGCCGACGGGTCGCTGCGCGACACCGCGGTGTACTCGATCCTTCCGCACGAGTGGCCGGCCGTGCGCAACGGACTGGATGCCCGCCTGGCGCGCTTATAGGGCTCCGTCTATATGTCGCTACGTCCCGTAAAACCCGCGCAATAGCGGCACATAGCGCCATATAGACGGGTTCGGGGCGGCGGCACGGGTTCTGCGCCCGATGAGGACGGTCACTCCTCGTCGATCACCGGCTTCGCGGCGGCGATGTGCGAGATATGCCGCCACATCAACAGCAGGGTCAGCGCTGCGCCGCCGAAGGCGAACCACCACGGCGCGGTGAGCCCCCACAGCTGTGCGATCACACCGCCGAGTGCCTGACCGATCACCATGCCGCCGAACACGCCCACCATGTTCACCGAGCCGACCCGGCCCTGCAGCTCGTGCGGCACCAGGCGCTGGCGGACGGTGGTCGAGATCGTGCCCACACGAACGCATAGGCCCCGAAGCCGAACATGATCGCCAGGGCGACAGCGCCGTTCGTGGTCAGCGCGAACGCCACGTGCATGACGACCTCGAGCGACAGGCAGATCTTCATGAGCGTCGCGAAGGACACGTGCCGCTCGAGCCAGCCGAAGCTCAGCGTCGCGAGCAGACCGCCCAGAGCGGATGCCGTGGTCAGCGCGCCGAATCCGACCGGCCCCATCCCCAGATGCTCGGTCGCGTACAGCACGAGCACGCCCCACGGAGCGGCCCAGGTGACGTTGAACGCCAGGATGATGATGATCAGCGTCCGGACCGGCTTGTTGCGCCACGCCCACCGCACGCCCTCGGCGATGTCGTGGCCGACGTGCGGCTTCCTGTCCTGGGCCCCTGAGCCTGTCGAAGGTCCCGGGGTTTTCGAATCTTCGCGCCCGGGCACCGGCTGCCGCGCGATCCGCGAGACGAGCACGAGCGCGGCCGAGACGGCCAGCACCTGCACGAGGAACGGCCAGAACGTGCCGATCGCGAACAGGAAGGCGCCCAGCGGCGGACCCGCGAGCTGGTTCGCCACGAGGAAACCGCCCTGCAGCCGGGCGTTGCCCGCCCCCAGATCGGCGGGCTTCACCATCATCGGCAGCAGTGTGCTGCTGGTCGTGTCGGCGAAGACCTCGGCGGTGCCGTACAGGAACGCCACCGCCAGCACGATGGCGATGTTCGCGGTGCCGGTCAGGAGGAAGGCCACCAGGGCGAGGACGATGACCGCCCGGATGCCGTGGGCGAGCATGACCAGCATCCGTCGCTCCACGCGATCGGCGATCGCGCCGGCGTGCAGGCCGAACAGCAGCCACGGCAGGAACTGCAGCATGGCGCCGGAGGCGACCAGCAGCGGCGACGAGGTCATCGACGCGATCAGCAGGGGAGCGGCGGCCAGGGCGATGCCGTCGCCGATGTTGCTCGTCCATGCCGCCGTCATCAGCCAGCGGAAGTCACGTCCCATGCGGCGCGGCGCGATGAGCTCTCCCAATCCGGTCACCCGGCCGATCCTATGGCCCTGCCACGGTGTCAGGGTGGCATGCGGGAGAATGGGGGGATGACCGTCACTCCGCTCGGGGCCACCGAGATCCGCCGTCTGGCCGCCGAACTCGATGTGACCCCGACGAAGAAGCTGGGGCAGAACTTCGTCGTCGACGCCAACACGGTGCGCAAGATCGTGCAGGCCGCCGACGTGCAGCCCGGGGAGCGGGTCGTCGAGATCGGTCCGGGCCTTGGTTCGCTGACCCTCGCGATCCTCGAGACCGGAGCATCCGTCACCGCGGTCGAGATCGATCACCGCCTCGCCGCCCGGCTGCCGCGCACGGCCGCCGAGCACGGCGTCTCCGACGGGGCGCTGACCGTCGTCGACGCGGACGCCATGACCGTCACCGAGCTGCCGGGAGACCCGGCCGTGCTCGTGGCCAACCTGCCCTACAACGTCTCGGTGCCCGTGCTGCTGCACTTCCTCGAGACCTTTCCCGGGCTGCAGCGTGGCGTGGTGATGGTGCAGGCCGAGGTCGCCGAGCGTCTCGCGGCGAAGCCGGGGTCGAAGATCTACGGCGCACCCAGCGTGAAGGCCGCCTGGTACGGCCCGTGGCGGCTGACCGGCACCGTGTCGCGGCAGGTGTTCTGGCCGGTGCCGAACGTCGACAGCCTGCTGGTCGGGTTCGTCCGCGACGAGACCCCGCGCGGCGACGACGACGAGCGCCGACGCACCTTCACGATCGTGGATGCTGCGTTCAACCAGCGCCGGAAGATGCTGCGCCAGGCGCTGTCGGGCCTCTTCGGCGGGTCCGCCGCGGCATCCGCGGTGCTCGAGGCCGCCGGCGTCGCCCCGACGGACCGCGGTGAGGACCTCACGGTCGACGATTACCACCGGATCGCGCGCGTCGGCGGCTGAGCTAACCTGGCACGGTGAGCGATCCCCGATTCCGGCCCGACGTCCCCGAGATCCACCGGCCCTACACGGCAGCACCCGACCGCTATCAGCGCTTCGAGTACCGCCAGGTGGGCTCGTCGGGGCTGTTCCTGCCGCCGATCTCGCTCGGTCTGTGGTGGAACTTCGGCGACAACATCCCGCTCGACGATCAGCGCACGCTGCTGCGTCACGCGTTCGACAGCGGCATAACGCACTTCGACCTCGCCAACAACTACGGTCCGCCGTACGGCTCGGCCGAGAAGAACTTCGGCCGCATCCTCGCCGAGGACCTCGCGCCGTACCGCGACGAGCTGATCATCTCGTCCAAGGCCGGCTGGGACATGTGGCCCGGTCCCTACGGCGACCTCGGCAGCCGCAAGTACATCCTCGCCAGCGCCGAGCAGTCGCTGAGCCGCATGGGCCTCGACTACGTCGACATCTTCTACTCGCACCGCGTCGACCCGCTCACCCCGGTCGAGGAGACCATCGGCGCACTGGACACGCTGGTGCGCCAGGGCAGGGCGCTCTACGTCGGCATCTCGTCGTACAGCGCCGAGCGCACCGAGGCGGCGGTCGCCGTCGCGCGTGACCTCGGCACGCCGCTGGTCATCCACCAGCCCTCTTACTCGATCCTCAACCGCTGGGTCGAAGACGGGCTCACCGACACCCTGCGCGGCGCGGGCCTCGGCGCGATCGCCTTCACCCCGCTCGCCCAGGGGCTGCTGACCGGCAAGTACCTCGCCGACGGCACCGCCGAGCGGGCGCAGCAGCGCCGATCGCTCTCGAGTCGCCCGCTGTCCGAAGAGGCGCTGGCGGTGCTGCGCGGCCTGAACGACATCGCCGCCGACCGTGGCCAGACGCTCGCCCAGATGGCGTTGCAGTGGACGCTGCGCGACCCGGTGGTCGTCTCGGCACTCATCGGCGCCTCGCGGCCCGAGCAGCTGGACGAGAACATCGCGGCCGTGAACGGCCCGGACTTCTCGGACGAGGAGCTCACCGCGATCGACGGGCTCTCGCACGGCATCGACGTGAACCTCTGGTCGGTCTCGTCCGACCTGTGACCCCGATCGGCAGCCGCCTGCGCGGTGCACCGAGCGAACGGAGTGAGCCGAAGTGAGCATGGCACGACGTCAGGATGCCGTGCACGTGCGCGCTCCCGGCAAGATCAACGTCTATCTCGGGGTGGGGCCCCGCCACGACGACGGCTACCACGCCCTGGCGACCGTCTTCCAGGCGGTCTCGCTGTACGAGGACGTCTACGCGCATCCCTCCGACGGGTTCACGCTGGAGGTGTCGGGCGATGTGGACATCGACGGAGTCCCCACGGATGACCGCAACCTCGCGCTGCGCGCGGCCAAGCTGCTCGCCCAGACCACCGGGGTGACGCAGGGCGTGCACCTCGACATCCGCAAGGGTGTGCCCGTCGCGGGTGGCATGGGCGGGGGATCGACGGATGCGGCGGCCGCGCTCGTCGCCTGCGACGCCCTGTGGGGCACAGACCTCGGCCCACGCGGGCTGCACGACCTCGCCGCACGACTCGGCGCCGACGTCCCCTTCGCGCTGCACGGCGGCACCGCCGTCGGCACCGGCCGCGGCGACGTGCTCACCCCGGCGCTTGCCCGCGGACGGTTCGACTGGGTGCTCGTACTCAGTGCCCAGGGGCTGTCGACTCCGGCCGTGTACGGGCGGCTGGACCGGCTGCGCGCCCACGGCGAGGCGCTCGCCGACGACCCGACGGAGATGCTCGAGGTGCCCGCCGCGGTGCTGCAGGCGCTGCGGGCAGGGGATGCCCGCGAGCTCGCACCCGTCATGCTCAACGACCTGGAGGCCGCGGCGGTGGTCGACCGCCCCGATCTCGAGCAGACGCTCGCGGACGGCGTGCGCCTGGGCGCACTGACCGGCATCGTGTCGGGCTCAGGGCCCACCACGGCGTTCCTGTGCGAGGGGCCTGAGGCCGCCCGCGCCGTGCAGGACGAACTGCGGGCGACGGGCCGCGAGGCCCTGCACGTGCACGGGCCGGTGCCAGGCGCCCGCATCATGGGCTGACCCGTCCAGAGGTGCGGAAGCCTTCGAGGCGCGGGGCCCTCAGAGCGCGGAAGCCTTGAGCAGTTCGCTGACGCGATATGGGATGACCTCGCGCAGGAACAGGCTCGTCGAGGTGCGCAGGATGCCCGGACACAGGCGCACCACCTCGGCGACCCGATACAGGTCATCCGGATCGGTGGCCACCACGCGCAGCAGCAGGTCGGTGTCGCCGGCGGGCGCGAAGCACTCCAGCACCTCGGGAACCCGGCTGAGCGCCTCGATCGCGTCACCGATCTGGTGCTGATCCAGCTCCACCTGAATGGAAGCCGACACGCCTCGTCCGAGCGCGGACGGCAGCACTCGCGAGCTGTTCGCACGCAGGCATCCGGCCGACTCCAGACGGGCAAGCCTCGCGTGCACCGTGCCCCTGGCCAGACCCAGGTCCTGGGCGATCAGGGCGACCGGCCGTCTCGGATCGGAATCGAGCACGGCGAGGATGCGCCGATCGGTCTCATCCAGGCTGGTCATATCGATCACCGTCGCTTTCCCGTGACTCATCTCCATTGATCGAATCGATCAATGGAATCACAGTCTATGGCGCGTGCAGCATGCCTCATGATGAGATCAGTGGGTCATATGACCGATTCGAACCACGAGTGAGGATCGGTGGGCACTCAGGAGAGCGGTCACGAGCCGCCGATCGAGCGTCGACGGCGGGCGAAAATCCCGGGAGCCCGGCGCATCATCCCCGTGAGGGACGATGCACCGGGCTCCTCGTCTGTCCGGCGTGAGCGCTCAGGTGCGCTGGCGGCGCTTGTTCCAGACGTCGAAGGCGACTGCGAGCAGCAGGACCATGCCCTTGATGAACTGCTGCGAGTCGGTGCCGACGCCCATCAGCGACATGCCGTTGTTGAGCACACCCATGATGAGACCGCCGGTGATCGCGCCCACGATGCGTCCGACGCCGCCCTGCACGGCCGCGCCGCCGATGAACGCCGCGGCGATGGCATCGCATGGCATCCGGAACCGCAGCGGCATTCGGCTACGACGAAGGCTTCCTCGGCATCGGCGTGCCCCTGCCGGCCGCCGAGGACGAGGCCGCTGAGGCCGTCCGGCTCGATTACGTGCACTTCTCCGTCGTGCTCGACAGGCAGCGGCGCCTCGCACGTGTCACGGCCGTGAATATCGACGGTGCGGCGCTCGTCGACGTGCCTCGCGGCGACGACTGGCGTCTGGATGACAGGATCCCGGCCGACTGGCAGGCCGGCCCCGACGTCTACGCCCGCAACGACCTCGACCGCGGGCATCTCGTGCGGCGCCGCGATCCGGTGTGGGGCGATCGCGCCGCGCAGGCGAACAGCGACATGGAGCAGGGTGCGGCCGCGGGCGGCATCCCGGATCTCGGTCCGTTCCGCACCTATCAGGTGCCGGTGGCCGACATCGCCGGCCTCACCGGGCTCGATCTCGATCAGCTCGCCGCGGCCGACGTGCTGGGACAGGCCGCGACTGCGAGACCGTGGCAGCGACTGCGCGCGTTCTCGGACATCAGGCTCTGACCTCGTCGCCGGCGCCGCCGGCGGTCGCCTAGCCTGGTAAGGACATGGCACATCTTCTCGGAGCCGAAGGGCTCCACCTCGAGTACCCCACCCGCATCGTCTTCGACTCCGTCACGCTCGGCATCGAGGAGGGCGACCGCATCGGCATCGTCGGACGCAACGGCGACGGCAAGTCGAGCCTGCTCGGGATGCTCGCCGGGCGCCGCGAACCCGACGGCGGGCGCGTGACCGTGCGCGGCGGCACGACCATCGGAGTGCTCGACCAGGCCGACACGCTCGATGACGACCTCACCGTCGGTCGCGCAGTGGTGGGTGACACCCCCGAGCACGAGTGGGCGGGCGACGCGAAGGTGCGCGACGTCATCGCCGGGCTCGTGGCCGATCTCGACTGGGACGCGTCCGTGGCATCCCTCAGCGGCGGGCAGCGCCGGCGCGTGTCACTCGCGCGGCTGCTGGCCGGCGACTGGGACATCATCGCCCTCGACGAGCCCACCAACCACCTCGACGTCGAGGCCATCACCTGGCTCGCCGCGCATCTGAAGACCCGCTGGGCGAAGAACGCCGGCGCTCTGCTGGTCGTCACCCACGACCGCTGGTTCCTCGACGAGATCTGCACCGCCACCTGGGAGGTGCACGACCGCATCGTCGAGCCGTTCGAGGGCGGGTACGCCGCGTACATCCTGCAGCGCGTGGAACGCGACCGGATGGTGGCGGCCAGCGAGGCCAAGCGGCAGAACCTCGCCCGCAAGGAGCTCGCGTGGCTGCGCCGCGGCGCCCCTGCGCGCACCAGCAAGCCGAAGTTCCGCATCGACGCGGCGAACGCCCTGATCGCCGACGTGCCACCCATCCGCGACTCGGTCTCGTTGCAGTCGCTGGCCGTCGCACGCCTCGGCAAGGACGTCGTCGACCTGCTCGACGCGGGCGTCGCCTACCCCTGGGTCCCTGAGCCTGTCGAAGGGCCGAAGGAGCGTGTCGTCCTGCGCGACGTCGAGTGGCGCATCGCGCCGGGGGAGCGCACCGGCATCCTCGGCGTCAACGGGGCGGGCAAGTCCACCCTGCTGGGACTCGTCGCAGGCACCGTCGAGCCCACCAGCGGTCGCGTCAAGCGTGGCAAGACCGTGCAGGTGCGCACGCTGACCCAGCGCATCGACGAACTCGAGAAGCACTGGAACGACCCGGTGCGCACCGTGATCAACGGGCTGCGCACCTCGTACACCTTCGGCCAAGGTTCCAAGGCCACCGAGCTCACGCCCGGCCAGCTGCTCGAGCGGCTCGGCTTCACCTCGGCTCAGCTCTCCACGCAGGTCAAGGATCTCTCCGGTGGCCAGCAGCGCCGGCTGCAGCTGCTGCTCGTGCTGCTCGACCAGCCGAACGTGCTCATCCTCGACGAGCCCACCAACGACATGGACACCGACATGCTCGCCGCGATCGAGGACCTGCTGGACTCGTGGCCGGGCACGCTGCTCGTGGTCAGCCACGACCGCTACTTCCTCGAGCGGGTCACCGACCAGCAGTACGCCGTGATGGGCGGCCGGCTGCGGCACCTGCCCGGCGGGATCGACGAGTATCTGCGCCTGCGCGCGCTGGAGGGCAGCGCTGACAGTGCGGCCCCGGCCGCATCCGCCGCCCCGACCGCGCCGGGCCTGGACGGCGCCGCCCGTCGCACGGCCGAGAAGGAGCTGGCAGCGCTGGAACGGCGGATGCAGAAGCTGAACGACCAGATCGACCGGGCCAAGCATGCCCTGGCCGACCACGACCAGTCCGACTACGCGGGCCTGGGCGAGAAGATGAAGGCGATTCAGGCGCAGCAGGACGAGGTCGAGGAGCTCGAGCTGCGCTGGTTCGAGCTCACCGAGCAGCTCGGCTGAGCGGGCAGCATCCCGGTAGCATCGGAGGGCAGGAGGTTCCCGTCGATGGCCGAGGATCTGTGCGTCTCACGCGTACCGCTGTTCCAGGGGCTCGATCACGCCGAGCAAGTGGGCGTGGCGGCCTTCGCGACGCCCACGCGCTTCGCTGCGGGCGAGGTCATCGGCGACGGACGCGGCGATCCGCTGCTGCTGGTGGTGCACACCGGCTCGGTGAAGGTGTCTCGCGTCGACGCCGAAGGCCGCGAGCAGGTGCTGCGCGTGCTCGGTCCAGGGCAGTTCCTCGGCGAATCGTCGTTCCTCACCGGACGTCCGTTCTCCGACCGCATCACCGCGCTCGAGCCCGCGAGCATGTGCGTGTTCCGCCATGCCGATTTCGCCCGCCTGGTGAATCGGCATCCCTCGATCGGGATGCGGATGCTGCAGGCCGTCAGTCGCAGGCTCGATGAGGCCGAGCATCGCCTGGCCGCAGTGATCTCAGGGGATGTCACGGCCCGGCTGGCCGACTACCTGCTCGAGTTGCCGGGCGCCGCCGGGCCCGCGGGGGTCGCCGTGCGGCTGCCCATGGCGAAGAAGGACATCGCCTCGCTGCTCGACACCTCTCCCGAGTCGCTCAGCCGTCAGCTGCGCCGGCTGCGCGAGGCCGGGATCATCGCCGACGGCGACGCCGGCGGGCTGGTGATCGTCGACCCGGAGACGCTGATGGATCTCTCCCGCCGCGTGGACGCGCGCGCCTGACCGCCGCGGCTGACCGCCGCTGACCGTCCGCCGCTGACCGGTCGCCGCGAGCGGCTTGACCTGCGTCAAGGCGCGCTCCGCCGCGCCCGCCTACCGTCGGTGGTGTCAGGAGATCCGGCGCCCTGCCGGACGGACGGGAGAGGACACCATCATGACCACTCAGACCAGCACCACGCTGAAGACCACCATCCTGCGTTCGGACGAGTTCACCTGCCCGTCCTGCGTGCAGAAGATCGAGTCCGCGCTGACCGAGCTCGACGGTGTCGCCACCGCCGAGGTGAAGTTCGCCTCCGGACGCATCGTCGTCGAGCACGACACCCTCCGCGCGACGGTGCGGGATCTCGTCGAGACGGTCACCAAGACCGGTTACCACTCCACGCCTTCGGCATTCTGACGCGCGCGATCCGGAGCGAGGCACGAGAGGAGAACCGCGATGAGCAGGGCGAAGAGGATCTGGCATTCCGCATTCCGCCGACTGTGGGGCACGGTCGTGCTCTCGGGGGCGCTGATCGCCGCGGCGCTGATCAGCGGCCTGGACGCGCTGATGATCCTCGCCGCGCTCATCGCGGGTGCTCCGATCGCCGTCTCTGCCTGGCGGGCGCTGCGGATGAGGCTGGTCTCGATCGACCTGCTCGTCGTCGTCGCGGCCACCGGTGCGCTGTTCCTGCAGAACCATTGGGAGTCCGCAGCCGTGACCTTCCTCTTCGCGCTCGGCAAGGCGCTGGAGCGCACCACGCTGCAGCGCACCCGCCGTGCGCTCTCGGATCTGGTCGACGGGGCGCCGCAGACCGCGACCGTGCTGCGTGCCGGTGATGACGGCACCGAGGAGCAGGTTGCCGTCGAGGCGTGGGAGCTGGTGCCCGGTGACGTGGTCGTGGTCCGCAACGGCGAGCAGGTGCCCGTCGACGGCCACGTCGTGGCGGGCACCGGGGGTGTCGACGAGGCGACCATCACCGGCGAATCACTGCCGGCGGAGAAGGCCGCGGGCTCGGCCGTGTACGCGGGCACCTGGCTGCGGTCGGGCATGCTGCGCGTGGTGGCCGAGCGCGTGGGTGGCGACTCCGCGCTCGCCTCGATCATCCACCGGGTCGAAGAGGCGCAGGATGACAAGGCGCGCACGCAGACCTTCCTGGAGCGCTTCTCGAAGTACTACACCCCCGGCGTGCTGATCGGCGCGCTCATCGCCGGGCTCATCACCCGCGACGTCGAACTCGCGCTCACCCTGCTGGTGATCGGCTGCCCGGGCGCCCTGGTCATCTCGATCCCGGTGTCGATCGTCGCCGGCATCGGCCGCTGCGCCATGGACGGAGTGCTGATCAAGGGCGGCGAGCATCTCGAGACCGCAGCGCGTGTGGACGCGCTGGTCGTCGACAAGACCGGCACCCTCACGCACGGCAGGCCCGAACTCACCGACGTCGTGGCGCTCGCCGCCGATGTGAACCGCGATGACGTGCTGCTGCTGGCGGCCCGCGCCGAGACGGCATCCGAGCATCCGCTCGCCGACGCCGTGATCCGGGGCGCGACCGCCGCGAGCCTGGCCGTGGCCCCGGTCGCGCACGCCGAGCCGGTGACGGGCCTGGGCATCCGGGCCGACGTCGACGGCCGCACCGTCAGCGTCGGTGCGGCAGCGTTGATGGCGGACGAACCGGATGCCGCACTGCTGCGCCCGTTCCACGAGCAGGGCCGCACGGCGATGTTCGTCGGCGTGGACGGCCGCACCGTCGGCATCCTCGCCCTGGCCGACACCGTCAGGACAGACGCCGCTGAGGCGGTCGCACGTCTGCGCCGGCGCGGGATCGAGGTGATCATGGCCACCGGCGACGCCGAGGCCGTGGCACGCGGCGTCGCGACCGAGCTGGGCATCACAGCCCATCACGCCGGCATGATGCCCGAGGACAAGCTCGACCTCGTCCGTGATCTGCAGCGCCGCGGACGCACGGTCGCGATGCTCGGCGACGGTGTCAACGACACCCCCGCCCTCGCCCAGGCAGACGTGGGCGTGGCGATGGGGGCAGCCGGATCACCCGCCGCGATCGAGACTGCAGACATCGCCCTGATGGCCGACGACCTGCTGCGCCTGCCCTACGCATTCGGGATGGCCAGGCGTACGGTTCGTACGATGCGGATCAACATCGCGATCGCGCTGATCACCGTGGCGCTGCTGGTGCTGGGCGTGTTCCTGGGCGGAGTGACGATGTCGCTGGGGATGCTCGTGCACGAGGCCTCCGTGCTGGCGGTGTCGGCCATCGCGATGCTGCTGCTGCGCCCGGCGCGCGAGGGTGCAGCGTCGCCGACTCGCGGTACTGCGGTCGCTCGTGAGCGCGCTGTGGCGTCAGCTGACGCGATTCGCGCGGAACCGTTCTAGTTGCTCGGCACTCGATGTCACCGGTCGGAACGGCTGAGCCGGCCGCTCTCGGCATCGGCGACGATGCGGCTCACCATCCCGGTGAAGATCAGCCCGTGGAACGGCAGCATCGCCAGCCAGTAGAGCCGGCCCGACAGGCCGCGCGGGAAGAAGACCGCGCGCTGCCAGTACTCCGCTCCGCCTGGCCGGGCGTCGACGCCGAGCTCGAGCCAGGCACTGCCGGGCACGCGCATCTCGGCCCGCAGGCGCAGCATCCGTCCGGGTTCGATCGCCTCGACCCGCCACACGTCCACCGCGTCGCCCTTCGCGAGCCGCGTACGCGAACGGCGGCCGCGCTGCAGCCCCACACCGCCCATCAGACGGTCGGCCCACCCGCGCAGCGCCCACAGCAACGGCGCCGAATACCAGCCGTTCTCCCCGCCGATCCGCGAGATCACCGGCCAGACGGCATCCGGCCCGGCGGAGGTGGCCCGGCGACGCCGGTCGGTGAACACCGTCCGTCCCGCCCAGTCCGGGTCGCTCGGCAGCGGATCGCTGGGGGCGCGCGACACCGTCGCATCGACCCAGCTCGTCTCGACCTCATCGATCTCGATCCGGCCGAGCGCCAGGCGGACGGCGGCACGGTAGCCGGTGAGCCCGTCCGGGGGACGGGGGATGATCCCGTCGATCGCATGGTCGCGCATGACACACGGATGCTGCAGCGACTCGACCAGCGGCCGCGCGATGCGCGGAGGGACCGGAGTGACCAGCCCCACCCAGAGGGAGGCCAGCCGCGGCGTGAGCACGGGCAGCGCGGCGATGCCACGCTGCGGAAGGCCCGCTTCGATGGCGTAACCGTTCATCATCTGGCCATAGCGCAGCACGTCGGGGCCGCCGATGTCGACGGCCCGGCTGATGCTGCGATCGACCCGCGCGGCCGCGAGCAGGTAGTGCAGCACGTCGCGAACGGCGATGGGCTGGATGCGGTTGCGCACCCATCGCGGTGCGGGCATGTACGGAAGCACCTCGGTGAGGTGCCGGACCATCTCGAACGAGGCTGACCCCGAGCCGATCACGACGCCCGCGCGCAGCACGAGGGTCGGTACGCCGGAGCCCAGCAGGATCTCACCGACCTCCTTGCGCGAGGCGAGGTGCCGCGACAGCTCGACGCCCTCGGGATGCAGCCCGCCGAGGTAGATGATGCGTCCGACGTCGCCGCGGGCGGCGCCGTGCGCGACGTTCTCGGTGATCGTGCGGTCCAGGCGCGCGAAGTCGTCACCGGAGGCCAAGGAATGCACGAGGTGGTAGACGACGTCCACACCGTCCATGGCACCGTTCACGGCATCCGGATCGGTCGCGTCACCGGTGACGATCTCGACACGGCTCGCCCAGGGCAGCGGATCGATCCTGCCCGCAGACCGCGTGAGCAGCCGCACGCGGTAGCCGCCGTTCAGCAGCCGCGGAACCAGCCGGCCCCCGATGTAGCCGGTCGCTCCCAGCATGAGCACGCGCCGTGCCGCACCGTCGGCGCGCGCAGGGGCGCGCAGCGCCTCCTCGGCGCCGGTGGGTGCGCTGAGCGCGTCGGCCTGCGCGTCCTCATACGCGGTGCCCTCGTCCATGTCCCGCTCCTCTCGTCCTGTCATGCCGTGCGGATCGCGTGCAGGATGAGCAGCATCGTCACGGCGAAGCCGCACGCGTAGTTGATCCAGAGGAACCGCCGCCAGCCGCGGTTCGCGCGCGCCGAGTCCTCATCGGTGACGCGGGCGTAGGGTGCGGCGGCCGCGATGTAGGGCAGCGCGAGCAGCGCCGCGAACGCACCGGGGGAGCCGGTGGTGAGCATGAGCAGGCCGGCGAGTGTCCAGCACGTCAGCGCCACCCGCACGGTGCGTGCGGCGCCCAGCACCGTCGCGATCGACGAGATCCCGCCGGCCCGGTCGGGCACGACATCCTGCACCGCGCCGAACGCGTGGCTCGCGATGCCCCAGAGCAGGAAGGCGCCGAGCACCGCGATCAGCCCGGACGTCGGTGCCCCGCCGGCGGCGGCGACGCCGTAGATGGCCGGACTGACGAAGTGAACGCTCGATGTGACCGAGTCCAGGAACGGGATCTCCTTGAACCGGAACGGGGGCGCCGAGTACGCCACGACCGCGAACAGGCTCACGGCGAGGATCACCGTCGCTGAGGGAGGAGCGAGCAGCACGAGCGCGACGACGAACGGGAGACAGCTCAGAGCGGCGGTCCACAGCACGGTGCGATGCCGCGACGGTGACAGCAGGGCGCCTTCGACGCCGCCCTTGCGCGGGTTGGCGAGGTCGGATGCGTGGTCGAACACGTCGTTGACGCCGTACATCGCGAGGTTGTACGGGATGAGGAAGAAGACGGTGCCGAGCACCCACACGAGGTCGACCTCACGGGTGGTCAGCAGGTAGGCGGCGGCGAACGGATAGGAGGTGTTGATCCAGCTGAGCGGGCGGGAAACCACGAAAAGGTCACGGATCATCGTGCCTCCCCGGTATCGGAGGTGGGCGGGGCGTCCGAAGGTCGCAGCCGCGCCCACAGTGCCGGCAGCAGTATCACCGCCGCCAGCGGATAGGCGAAGTCCTCGACGGGCGCCAGCCCGATGCGCAGTCCGGAGATGTGCTCGTCGGCGTAGGCGAACAGCCCCGCCGCGATCATGAGGTTGTCGAAGACCGCGGTGAGCACGGCGAGAACTGCCGCCGTGATGGCCGGCACGGCCGAGGAGAGACCGCGGCGCCCGCGGCACAGCAGGAGCGCGGCGGCACCGGCGATCAGCAGGAAGACACCGCACAGCAGCAGATAGGTCATCGCGGTTCCTCCCTTCCGGAGGGGCGCCGGCTGCGCCGCCGCCGCTGCACCATCCGCTCGGCGCCGCAGACCAGCACCATGGTCAGCTGGCAGAGGAACAGCAGGAACACCGGCTCCTCGAGCGGCAGCTCGGGGGCGAGCAGGATGCCGGTGGCGTAGGGGCTCTCGGCACGGAAGAACACACCCAGGCCGATGCCGGCAAGGTCCCAGAGCAGGAAGAACGCGGTCCCGATCGTGAGCACGAGCAGCGCCCGCCCTGGAGCACGCCCGAGGAACAGGCGGTGTCGCACATCCAGCAGCACGATGCCGGTCAGTGACACCAGCAGCGCGGTCAGGTGGATCAGATTCACAGCGGCTCCGCCAGGGGAGAGGCCGACCGGTCGCCGCGCAGGCGCTTGACGACGAGCTCGGCGCTGATCAGGCACATCGGCAGCCCGATCCCGGGGATCGTGGTCGCCCCGGCGTAGAGCAGGCCGTCGACCGTGCGGGACGCGTTCGACCCGCGCAGCACCGCGCTCTGGCGGAGGGTGTGCGCTGGGCCCAGGGCCCCGCCACGCCAGGCGCCGAAGTCGCGCTCGAAGTCGGCCGGTCCGATGCTGCGCCGCAGGACGATCCGCGACGCCAGATCCGGGATGCCGCACCACGCGGCGAGCTGCGCGATCGCGGCATCGACGGTCCGCTCGACGGCCGGATCGCCGCCGCCGTCGAGCCCTCCGGCTCCGATCGCGGGATCGGCGGGGACTGGGATCAGCACGAACAGGTTTTCGTGGCCGGCCGGGGCCACGCTGTCGGTGGCGCTCGGACGGCACACGTACAGCGATGCCGGGTCGGGGATGCGCGGCGACGAGCCGTAGATCGCATCGAAACCGAGCTCCCAGTCTCGGGTGAACAGCAGCGTGTGGTGGGTGAGCTCGGGCAGCTCCCCGCGCACTCCCAGCAGGGCGAGCACCGCACCGGGGCCGGGGTCGCGCGATTCCCACCACGCGTCGCGCGTGCTGCGATGCGCCGGCTCGAGCAGCTGATGCTCGGTGACGTGCAGGTCTGCCGTGGAGACGACGACGTCGGCGGGGAGATGCTCGGTGCCACCGCCGGGAAGCTCGACCTCGACGCCCGTGGCGGCGCCGCCCTGGACCGTGATGCGTCGCGCTCGGCATCCGGTGCGCAGCACGGCGCCCTCCTGCATGGCGAGGCGGGCTATCGCGTCGATCACGGCGGCGAAGCCGCCGCGCGGGTAGAGCACGCCCTGGCCGATGTCGAGATGACTCATGAGGTGGTACATGCCCGGTGCAGCGGCGGGGGAGGTGCCCAGGAACACCGCCGGATAACCGAGGACCTGCTGCACGCGCCGATCCCCGGTGTGCCGCCGGATCCGGCGATCCAGCGGTTCGGTGAGCAGCCGGGCCAGCCGCGGCAGACGCGGCAGCACCTTCGCTCCGAGCAGCGGGAGCAGCGACTGGTACGTACTGTAGAGGAACGTCGACGTCGCCAGGTGGTAGGTCTCTGCGGCGGACGCGAGGTAGGCGTCCAGACGGTGACCGGATGCCGGATCCAGGCCGACCAGCGCATCACGGGCGCCCTCCGCGGGCAGGTCGAACGGCACCTGCTCGCCCTCGAAGTACACCCGGTAGGCGGGGTCGAGCCGGACGAGGTCGAGCTGCTCGGCGGCCGAGGTGCCCAGTAGGCGGAAGAAGTGATCGAACACTTCCGGCATCAGATACCAGGAGGGGCCGGTGTCGAACGAGAACCCGGCGTGGTTCCAGCGCCCCGCCCGGCCGCCGAGTTCGGAGCGCGCCTCCACGAGGGTGACGTCCAGGCCCTCGCGTGCCAGCAGTGCGGCGGTGGCGAGCCCCGAGATCCCGCCGCCGACGACGACGGCGCGTTCGCGGACGCTCACGCCGCCGTCCGTCCGGCGGCGGCACGGGTGACGATCCACAGCTTCCCGGTGAGCGGCACGGATGCCCGACTGCGGCGCAGCTCGGCCGCGGGCGTCGCGCGCAGCCGCTCGTTGAGCGCGCCGAACAGCGCCGCCGCGGCACTGGTGGCACGGCGCGAGCGCGGCGGGAGGAGCGCAATGGCGAGGCGTGCGATCGCGAGGTCCTGGGCGATCTCGTCGACCACGGCATCCTTCTGTCTGTCGGTGATGTGTGCCGGATCGATGCCCGGGATGTACGCGCGGTGCAGCCGGCCGACGTCGTCGGAGAGGTCACGCAGGAAGTTGACCTTCTGGAACGCGGCGCCGAGCCGGCGCGCGCCCTCCTCCAGCTGTTCGTCGATCAGCACTCCGCGCCCCTCGCACGCGAAGACCCGCAGGCACATCGAGCCGACCACCTCGGCGGAGCCGTGGATGTAACGCCGGTAGGAAGCATCGTCGAAGCGGATCTCACCGAGGGTGTCCATGCGCATCGAGGCGAAGAACGGACGCACGAGCGCCGCATCGATACCGCATTCACGCGCGGTGGCGGCGAATGCGTGCACGACCGGGTTCGCGCTGAAGCCGGTCTCCAGGGCCGAGAGGGTCTCGCGTTCGAGCTCATCGAGCAGGTGGCGCGTCCGCGCGGCATCCAGTCCTGCCTCGGCCGCCGGGCCGTCGACGATCTCGTCCGCGATGCGCACGAGGGCGTACACGTCGGCGATGCCCGCTCGCACGCTGCGCGGCAGCATCCTGCTGGCCAGGCCGAACGACGTCGAGTACGCGCGGATCACGCGCGATGACATCGCCCGCGAGGTGCGGGTGTACAGCTCAAGGCCCTGCGCAGGCCTCATGCCGTGCGCTCCGCGCACATCGTCGCGGTCCGCTGCAGCGCCTTGCGCAGCGCGGCGGGCAGGGCGGCCTGCTCGATCATCGAGCGCACCCGGTCGTGCTGGGCGTCAGTCAGGGCCTGCATCCGTTCCGCAGCGCCGCTGGCGATCAGAGCGCTGCGGAGCAGTTCGGCGTCCGCGACATCCAGGGGAGCGCGGCCGAACAGATGCGCCACCTGCGACCACTGCGGCGTGTTCTCGGCGAACGCGATCAGCAGGGTGCGCTTGCCCTCGCGCAGATCGCCGAGGGCGGACTTGCCGGTGCGCCGCTCGTCGCCGAAGACGCCGAGCAGGTCGTCGCGCAGCTGATACAGCACGCCGAGGGCGCTCCCGATGCGGCCGAGGTCGGCGCAGGCGGACTCCATGGCGCCGGCGAGCGCCGCGCCCGCCTGCAGCGGGCCCGCGAAGGAGTAGGCGGCGGTCTTGTGCTCCATCATGCGCAGGATGTCGTGCTCGGCGGCATCCATCACCCCCATTGCGTACCCGACGTCGGCGTGCTCTCCTGCGACGGTGACGAAGAGGGCGTCGTCGATGATGCGGTGCACGGCATCGCCCGCAGAACCGGGGATGCCGGCCGCGAGCGCGTGCGCGCCGCTGATGAGCAGGTCTCCGGCGAGGGTGGCCGAGGCGGTTCCCCACTCGCGCGCCGTGCCGGCGCCGTGGCCGGCATCGATGGCCTCCGACGCGAAGCGGCCGGCGAGGTTCGGGCGGCCCCGCCGCACGAGATCCCCGTCGAGGACGTCGTCGTGCAGCAGGAGCGCGGTGTGCAGCAGCTCGAACGCGGCGCCGGCGCGGAGCGCGGACTCGGTGTCGCCGCCGCCCAGTCGTTCGTGGGCGAGGATGAGCAGCCGCGGACGCACGCGCTTGCCGCCGGTGGTCGCCTCATGCGCGAACCTCCACAGCTGCGCGTACCCGCCGCCGAGTTCTTCGGCGCGCAGGATGCGCTCCGCGAAGAACCTGTCGATCGTCTCCTCCAGGCCGCGGATGCCGAAGGCTGTGTCGACGCTCACGACCCGGACCGCCATGCCAGGGCGGTGACCCTTCCGTCGGCGCCCGAGAGCTCCTGCGCCTGAAGGAAAAGCCAGGGGCTGAAGGCCCAGGGGGCGGTCTCCAGCGCGGAGGCGAGATCCTCCGGCTCCACCCAGCGGGCGTCCATCGCCTCGTCGGGGTTCAGCGCCGGCGCCCCGATCGCCCGTGCGATGTACACCGGGCAGATCTCGTTCTCGACCATCCCCGATGCATCCACCGCGCGATAGCGGAAGTCGGGGAGTGCGAGCCGCATATCCGCGACACCCAGCCCGAGCTCGTGGGCGGCACGGCGCACCACGGCATCCGGCACGTCCTCGAAGGGCTGCGGGTGGCCGCAGAACGCGTTCGTCCACGTGCCCGGCCACGTCGCCTTGCCGAGTGCTCTGCGGGTGAGCAATACACGCCCCGCCTCGTCGACGACGTGGCAGGAGAAGGCCAGGTGCAGCGGCGTGCTCCTGTGGTGCACCTCGTCCTTGGGGGCTGCGCCGCACGCCCGACCCTGCTCGTCGAGCAGGACCACTCGCTCTCGCAGATCCACCGTATTCATGAGCATCCGCCTTCCACTTAGCTAGCTAGGCTAGCTATCTACTATGGAAGTATCAAGTCCGATCTGTAGAATTCAGCCATGGCGAATGAAGATCGTCCTGCGCAGAGTCGCGTCGTGCTGCACGATCCTGCGCGCAACGACCCTGACGAACAGCTCGTCCGGCGCTCGCACCTGTCACCGTCGACGCTGGCCGATGTGCTCCGTGTGCTCGATGGCATGCGGCGCTGGCGTGAAGCCGAGCGGCGCATGAGCGAGGCGTCGCAGCGCTACATGAAGCTCGGCGAGACCGACATGCGGGCGTTGCGGCTGCTGATCGCCGCGCAGCGGCAGGGTGTGGTCGTCACCCCCGGATCGATCGCGGAGCACCTCGCCATCTCGACCGCGTCGACGACCAAGCTCCTGGATCGGCTGGAGAGGGGCGGCCACATCCGGCGTCTGCCGCATCCCACCGATCGCCGCAGCCTCACGATCGAGATCACCGATGACACGCGCGTGGCCGCTCGCGAGACCGTCGGACGCGCGCACGCACGGCGGTTCGACGTCGTCGCGGCGCTCTCTCCGGAGGAGCGGGCGGTCGTCGCGGACTTCTTCGACGCCCTCGAGGCGACGGCTGTGACGTCATATGACGACGCGATTCGGGCGGAACCTGTATAGGCGCATAGCGTTTCTGAGTCCCCACGAGAGGAAGAAACATCATGTCCCGCCGAATCACCACCATCGCAGCCGCAGCAGCAGCGGCCGCGCTGATCGCCTCCCTCGCCGGATGCGCGTCGAACAGCGGCTCTGAGACCGCCGGCTCCGACGCGAACGGCGCTGCCGAGACCGTCAAGATCGGCGTGGTCGGCAAGGGCGACCCGCAGTGGCCCGCCTTCGTCGAGGCTGCGAAGGCCGAGGGCATCGACGTCGAGCTCATCGACTTCGGCTCCTACGAGCAGCCGAACCCGGCGCTGACCGAGGGGGAGCTGGACCTGAACCAGTTCCAGCACATCGTGTACCTCGCGCAGTACAACGCCGCCTCCGGCGAGGACCTGCAGCCGATCGGTGCGACTGCCATCTACCCGCTGGGTCTGTACTCCAAGAAGTACGACGATGTGAAGGACATCCCCGAGGGCGAGACCGTCGCCGTTCCGGATGACGCGTCGAACCAGGCGCGTGCCCTGCTGGTGCTGCAGTCGGCCGGCCTGGTCGAGCTCAAGAGCGGCGGCACCATCGTCAGCGACCTCGCCGACGTCGACACCGCCAAGTCGAAGGTGAAGGTCACCGCTCTCGAGGCCGCGCTCATCCCGACCGCGCTTCCCGACGTCGCCGCCGCGATCATCAACAACGACTTCGTCGAGGACGCCGGCCTGAGCTTCGAGGACGCCATCGCCCAGGACGACCCGTCCGACCCGAACGCGCTGCCGTACGTGAACATCTTCGCCGCCCGCGCGGATGATGTGGACAACGAGACCTACCTCAGGCTCGTCGAGATCTTCCAGACCGACGAGGACGTGCAGGCGGGCCTGCTCGAGGCCTCCGGCGACACCGCGGTGCTGCTGCAGACCCCGGCCGCAGACCTGCAGGCCTCGCTGAAGAAGGTTCTCGAGGACACCGCCGTCGAGAAGTGATCTGACGCACCGCATTCACATCCGGATGCGAGAGAATCGGGCGGCGCGATTTCGCGCCGCCCGATTCCCGTGCCAGGGCATCCGAGCCTCGCTTCCCCCGTCCGACACACCCACCGGAGCGCACCCATGGCCATCGTGAGCCTCGCCGGCGTCACCAAGACGTACGCGTCCAGCGGACGCGACGGCGCCGTCGTCGCCGCCGTCGACGACGTCACCCTCGACATCCAGAAGGGCGACGTCTTCGGCATCATCGGATACTCCGGTGCCGGCAAGTCCACGCTCGTGCGGCTGATCAACGCACTCGAACCCGCCACCAGCGGCACGATCCACGTCGACGGGATCGACATCACCGCCCTGTCCGAGCGTGAGCTGCGCAAGGTCCGCGGTGGCATCGGCATGATCTTCCAGCAGTTCAACCTCTTCGCCTCGAAGACGGTCAGGGCGAACATTGCCTATCCGCTCAAGCTCGCCGGCTGGTCCAAGGCCGACATCGAGGAGCGCGTCGACGAGCTGCTGCGGTTCGTCGGACTGGCCGACAAGGCGCGGGCCTACCCCGAACAGCTCTCCGGCGGGCAGAAGCAGCGGGTCGGCATCGCCCGCGCGCTCGCCACGCGCCCCGCGATCCTCCTCGCCGACGAGGCGACCAGCGCCCTCGACCCGCAGACCACGCACGAGGTGCTCGACCTGCTCAAGCGCGTCAACGAGGAGCAGCATGTCACCATCGTCGTCATCACGCACGAGATGGACGTCATCCAGACCATCGCGACCAAGGTCGCCGTCATGGAGCGCGGGCGCGTGATCGAGCAGGGTGACGTCTTCGAGGTCTTTTCCCGCCCGCAGAACCCGGCCTCGCAGCGCTTCGTCGGCACCGTCATCAAGGGCGTTCCGTCGCCGGCGGAGAGCGCGGCACTTCGCGAGCGCCACGCCGGCCGGCTGGTGACCTTCTCGTTCCGCGACGGCGACTCCTCGCAGGCGCAGGTGCTGCTCGACCTCGCCCAGGCCGGGCTCGAGTTCGAGCTCGTCTACGGCGGCATCAACGACATCCGCGGCCGCGCCTTCGGCCATCTCACCCTCGCCATCCGCGGCGCCGACGCGGCGATCGACGCGGCGCTGGCGCGCATCCGGGAGCACGCCGAGGTCACCGAGATCGAGAACGAGGAGGCACGCTGATGGACCGTCTCATCGAACTTCTGCCCGAGTTCTGGAAGGCCGCGGGTGAGACCCTGTACATGACGGCGTTCGCGCTGGTCATGGCCGGTGTGCTCGGCACGATCATCGGCATGGGCCTGTACGTCACCCGCCCGGGCGGGCTGCTGCCCAACCGCGTCATCAGCGGCGTGCTCAACCTGTTCGTGAACTTCTTCCGGCCGATCCCGTTCGTGATCTTCATCGCGGCGGTCGGCATGCCGCTGTCGCGCCTGTTCGTCGGCACAGGCATCGGCATCAACGCGGGAGCCTTCGGCATCGGCCTGGCGGCCTCGTTCGCCATCGGGCGCATCGTCGAGCAGCACCTCGTGTCGGTCTCGCCGGGCGTGATCGAGGCCGCACGCGCGATGGGGGCAGGGCCCTGGCGCATCCTGCTGACGGTCGCCATCCCCGAGTCCCTCGGCCCGCTCATCCTCGGCTACACGTTCATCGTCGTGGCCCTGATCGACATGACCGCCATGGCGGGTCTCATCGGCGGTGGCGGGCTCGGCGCGTTCGCGCAGGTCTACGGCTTCCGCCAGTTCGAGCCCGTCGTGATGTGGGCGGCGATCGTGCTGATCGTCGTGTTCGTGCATCTCGTGCAGCTGCTCGGAACCAAGCTGGCGCGCGTCATCATGCGCCGCTGACCCTCACCCCGCCTGGTCCCTCAGCCTCACCCCTCCTGGTCCCTCAGCCTCACCCCGCCTGGTCCCTCAGCCTCACCCCGCCTGGGTCCCTGAGCCGGTCGAAGGGCCCGGCGCCTGCTGCAGCGTGCGCCGCGTGATGAACTCACGCGGCGCACCGCTGAGCGGATCGGTGAACCGCAGCTCGCGCGCGAGCAGCTGAAGGGGCCGGGTGAAGTCGTCCGGCGCCTCCGGCAGCAGCTCGGGGTAGAACCCGTCGTTCAGGATGCCGGCGCCGAGCGCGGCGAGGTGCACGCGCAGCTGGTGCATCTTTCCCGAGTGCGGCCGCAGCAGCGTGTGCACGACGTGGTCGTCGGCATCGATCAGCTCGATGAGCGTCTCGGAGTTCGGCTCGCGCGCATCGTCGACCTTCACGCGCACGTGCGCGCGCAGCTTCTCGATGTGGTTGCGGAACACGATCGGGAACGGCCGTCCCGCCAGGGCGGCGGATGCCGGATCCCAGCCGGCGGGCAGCGCGGAGACCGCCTCGTAGACCTTCTCGACCTCGCGGCGCTCGAACAGCAGCTGGTAGGCGCCGCGGGTGACGGGGCGGGTGGAGAACATCAGCAGGCCCGCGGTCGCCCGGTCAAGCCGGTGGATCGGGGTGAGCTCGGGGATGCCGAGCAGATTGCGCAGCCGCACCAGTGCGGAGTTCTGCAGATACTTGCCGCCGGGGGTGGTCGGCAGGAAGTGCGGCTTGTCGGCGACGACGAGATCGCGATCGTGGTGCAGCACCTCGATCTCGAACGGAATCTCACGCTCCACGGGCGGCTCGCGGTAGTACCAGACGAACTCGTGGGCGCCCAGCGGCGTCTCGCGGCTCAGCGCCGAGCCGTCGCGTGCCACGATCTCACCACGGTCGAACCGCCGCAGCAGCCGCTCCGGGTCGAGGTGGAAGAACCGCTCCGCCATGTACGCGCCGATGGTCGGCCACGGTCCGGTCAGCGGCACGTGCAGCCGCGTGGCGCCGACGCCGTCGCGCACCGGGAGGGGAGAACTCATCGCCATCGCAGGACGGCGTTCAGGAGTCGAAGCTCAGGCTGAGCTTGCGCAGCAGCCCCGCCAGCCGGTCGCGATCGGTGCGAGGGAGCGCACGCAGCAGCTCCGCCTCGGCATCGACCAGGCGGGTGATCGCGGCATCCACCCGCACCTTGCCGTCGTCGGTGAGGATGACCAGCACGCTGCGCCCGTCAACCGGATCCGCCTCACGGCGCACGAACCGCCGGCCGACCAGCCGGTCGATGCGGTTGGTCATGGTGCCGCTCGAGACCAGGGTCTGCTGCAGCAGCTGCTTGGGTGAGAGCCGGAACGGGTCGCCCGCGCGACGCAACGCTGAGAGCACGTCCCACTCCCACGGCTCGATGTCGCTGCGGTGGAACACCTCGCGGCGGGCGCGGTCCAGCTGCCGCGAGAGCCGGTCCATGCGCGAGAGCACCTCGAGGGGCGAGAAATCCAGGTCGGGGCGCTGCACGTTCCACGCGCTGACGATCCGATCGACCTCATCCGCCTCTTTCATCCCCCCATCATCCCGCACCCCGGCCTGCGGCCCGACGGTCGCACAGGCGGCGGCGTGGCAGACTTGATGCGCGGCGCCCGCCGGGGCGCCGCGGTCCGCCGTGGTGTAACGGCAGCACGACAGCCTTTGGAGCTGTGAGGTTCAGGTTCGAATCCTGGCGGCGGAGCATGACGGAGAACACGCTCGCGATCATCATCCTCGCCGCAGGACAGGGCACGCGCATGAAGTCGCGCCTGCCCAAGGTGCTGCACGAGATCGGCGGCCGGCCGCTGGTCGGCCATGTGCTGGGCACCGCGCGCGCCCTGGGCGCGCAGCACATCGAGGTGGTCGTGCGGCACGAGCGCGAGCAGGTCATCGCCACCCTCGTCGAGCAGTACCCGGATGCCGTGGTCGTCGACCAGGACGAGATCCCCGGCACCGGCCGGGCCGTGCAGGTCGCGCTCGACGCCCTGCCCGCCGACTTCGACGGCGACGTGCTCGTGCTCTCGGGCGATGTGCCGCTGCTGGAGTCGCAGACCCTCGAGACGCTCATCGCGGGTCACCGCGCAGCATCCGCCGCCGCCACGCTGCTGAGTGCGCACCTCGACGACCCGACCGGCTACGGGCGCGTCATCCGCGGCGCCGACGGCGTCGTCGAGCGCATCGTCGAGCAGAAGGACGCCACCGACGACGAGGCCGCGGTCACCGAGATCAACGCCGGCGTCTACGTCTTCCGCGCCGCGGCGCTGCGCACCTTCCTGGCGCAGGTCGACCGCAACAACGCGCAGGGCGAGATGTACCTCACCGACGTGATCGGCCTGCTGCGCGGCGCCGCCGAGCCCGTGGCCGCCGAGCTCGCCCCCGACGTCGCCTCGACCTTCGGCGTCAACGACCGCGCCCAGCTCGCCGAGGCGGGCCGGGTGCTCAACGAGCGCATCGTGCGGCGCTGGCAGCGCGAGGGCGTCACCATCATCGACCCCGCCACCACCTGGATCGACGACGACGCCAAGCTCGCCCCCGACGTCACCATCCTGCCGAACACCCAGATCCTGCGCGCCACGGTGATCGCCTCCGGCGCCACCATCGGCCCCGACACCACCCTGGTGGACTGCGAGATCGGCGAGGACGCCGTGGTGCGCCGCAGCGACGCGAACCTCGCCGTGGTCGGCGCCGAGGCCACCGTCGGACCGTTCTCGTACCTGCGCCCGGGCACCGTGCTGGGGGCGCACGGCAAGATCGGCGCCTACGTCGAGACGAAGAACGCACAGATCGGCGAGGGCAGCAAGGTGCCGCACCTGTCGTACGTGGGCGATGCGACCATCGGCCGCGGCGTCAACCTCGGCGCCAGCACCATCACCGCGAACTACGACGACGTCAACAAGCACCGCACCGAGATCGGTGACGAGGTGCACACCGGCTCGCACACGGTGCTCGTCGCGCCCGTTAGGCTGGGAGCTGGTGCGAAGACCGGTGCAGGCGCCGTCGTCCGAAAGGACGTCCCCGCTGGTGCCCTGGCCATGAGCGTCGCCCCTCAGCGCAACATCGAGGGGTGGGTCGAGAAGAACAGAGCAGGAACCGGCGCGGCGGATGCCGCCGCGCGCGAACGAACGGCGGAGTAGGCGGCTCGGATGGGGCACAAGAAGAAGACGGTTGCACTGGATCGCGCGAACGGGGTCGCCCCCGGTCTCATCGCGAAGACGAAGAAGCGGCTGGTCGTCGCCGGAGGCCGCTCGCATCCCGAGCTCACCGCCGCCGTCGCCGCCGCCCTCGGGCAGGAGATCGCGCCGGTCGAGCACCGCACCTTCGCATCGGGTGAGATCTACGCCCGTTTCGAGGTGTCGATCCGCGGCTGCGACCTGTTCATCGTGCAGTCGTTCGGTGAGCCGGTGAACGAGTGGCTCATGGAGACGCTCATCATGCTGGACGCCGCCAAGCGCGCATCCGCCAAGCGCATCACCGTCGTCGCCCCGTACTACCCGTACTCCCGTCAGGACAAGAAGGGCCGCGGCCGCGAGCCGATCAGCGCCCGCCTTGTCGCCGACATGCTCAAGACCGCCGGTGCCGACCGGGTGATGAGCGTCGACCTGCACGCCGCGCAGATCCAGGGCTTCTTCGATGGCCCCGTCGACCACCTCTTCGCCAAGCCCGTGCTGCTCGAGCACTTCCAGGGCACGCTCACCGCCGAAGACCGCGAGACCCTCACCATCGTCTCGCCCGACATGGGCCGTGTGCGGGTCGCCGACACCTGGTCCGACAGCCTCGGCGCACCGCTGGCCATCATCCACAAGCGTCGCGACCCGAAGGTCGCCAACCAGGTCTCGGTGCACGAGATCGTCGGCACCGTCGACGGTCGTACCTGCCTGCTCGTCGACGACATGATCGACACCGGCGGCACCATCGTCAAGGCCGCCCAGGCGCTGAAGGAGAACGGCGCGCGCAAGGTGATCGTCGCCGCCACGCATGCCGTGTTCAGCGACCCGGCCTCCGAGCGGCTGCAGGATGCCGCGATCGATCAGGTCGTCGTCACCGACACGATCCCGCTCAGCGAGTCGCGTCGCTGGGAGTCGCTCACGATCCTGCCGATCGCGCCGCTGCTGGCGACCGCGATCCGTCAGGTCTTCGAGGACGGCTCGGTCACGAGCATGTTCGGCGGCGACGCCTGAGAACGGCATCCGGGTCGCGCATAGCCTCATGCCGCAAGCTGGGAGCATGAACACGCATCCCGCGCTGCGCACCGGTACCGCCCTCGCGGGCGTGGCGGGCGCGCTCCTGCTCGCCGGCTGCTCGGGTTCCGCCGAGGCCGGCACCGCGAAGTCCGACCCGGCCCCGACCAGCACCGACGCGACCGCGCCGTACACCGACGGCACCTACACCGCCGAGGGCGCGTACCGCACCCCCGAGACGGTCGAGACGATCTCGGTGACCCTCACCCTCGAGGACGACGTCGTCACCGACGTCGAGGTCGTCGGCGACCCGATCGCCCCGGAGACCACGAAGTACCAGGGCCAGTTCATCGCGGGCATCGCCGATGTCGTGGTGGGGAAGAAGCTCGACGAGCTGCAGGTCGACCGCGTCGCCGGCTCGTCGCTGACCAGCGGCGGCTTCGACCAGGCCGTCGTGAAGATCAAGGACGAGGCGGCCGTCAGGGACGCCGCGGAGTAGCCCGCCATGACCCTCTGGCGGTTCGACGCGATCGGCACCCCCTGGGAGATCGAGACCGACGCTCCGCTGGGCGAAGAACTGCAGGGCGACGTGGCCGCGATCGTCGCGGACTTCGACGCGGCGTGGTCGCGCTTCCGTGACGACTCCGTCGTCTCGCGCCTGCGCGCACGGCCGGGCACCGTGGCCGCGCCACCGGATGCCCCGGCCATGCTCGAGGCGTACCGCGAGCTCACCGAGGCCACCGCCGGCGCGGTCAGTCCGCTCATCGGCGCCGGACTCGAGGCGCTCGGCTACGACGCGGCGCTCACGCTGCACGCCGGTGCGCCGCAGGCGGCGCCGCCGGAGTGGGAGCGGATGCTGCGCTGGACGGCATCCGAGCTGACCCTGGACGCCCCGGCCCTCATCGACGTCGGAGCGCTCGGCAAGGGGCGCCTGGTCGACCTGGTCACGGACGCCCTCACCGGGGTGGACGGCCGGGTCATCGTCGACGCCGGGGGAGACCTGCGCGTGCGGGGCGGGTCGGTGCGCGTGGGGCTCGAGCACCCCTACGACACGACGTCGGCGATCGGGGTGGTCGAGGTGGCCGGCCGCGCGCTGTGCGCCTCGGCGATCAACCGCCGCGCCTGGGGCGACGGACTGCATCACGTGCTCGACGCCCGGACGGGCGTGCCGGTGCGCACGTGGGCGGCGACCTGGGCGCTCGCCGACGACGCCATGCACGCGGATGCCGTCGCCACCGCGCTGTTCTTCGACGGGGGAGCGGCCCTCGCCGAGAACTGGGGCGTCGACTGGGTGCGGATGAGCACCGACGGCCGCGCCGAGTGGTCCAGCGGGTTCGACGGCGAGCTGTTCACGGTCTGAGACGGCGCCGGAGGCCGTCATCCGCCCCGGTCATAGCCGGATGCGGAAGAGTGGAGGGGTGACCGTCACCTTCACTGCGCTGCGGCAGCGGGTTCTCGCCGTCCTCGGCGCCATCTCGATGTACCGTCTCGTGCTGTTCGCCCTGGCCGCCCTGGCCGCCATCGCCATCGTCCTGTCCCTGACCGGATCGGGGATGCCGAACGCCGTGGAGATCCTGGCCTCCTTCGCCGTGCTCGCGGTGGTGATCTCGGCGGTGGATGCAGCGGCCCAGCGCATCCTGCGTCTGCCGTGGCGCCTGGAGTCGTCGCTGGTCACAGCGCTGATCCTGCTGTTCGTGCTGCAGCCGTCGCTGACCGTCGCCGGACTCGCCGGCAATGCGCTCGCCGGCGCCGTGGCGAGCCTGTCGAAGTACCTGATCGCGTGGCGCGGCAGGCACATCCTCAACCCGGCCGCCTTCGGCGCCGCGGTCGTGACGATCTTCGGGCTCGGATCGTTCTCGTCGTGGTGGGTCGGCACGCCGGTGCTCTCGGTCGCCGTGGCGGTGCTGGGGCTGGCGGTGCTGTGGCGCACCGAGAAGGTGCGCATCGTGCTGGTGTTCCTGCTCGTGGCCGTCGGGGTCTCGGTGGTGCGGCAGGCGGTGCAGCTGCAGGCCGCCGGGCTCGCGTTCGAACTGGCGGATGCCGTGCTGTTCTCGCTCGCGCAGAGCCCGTTCCTCTTCCTCGGCGCATTCATGCTCTCCGAGCCGCTCACGCTGCCGCCGCGCCGGTGGCAGCAGTTCAGCGTGGCCGCGCTGGTCGGCATCCTCGCCGGCTGGCCGATCGCGATCGGCGGCCTGTTCACACTCGGCCAGGAGCGGGCGCTGCTGATCGGCAACCTGCTGGCCTTCGCCTTCGCGCTGCGCGGCTCGGTGCGGCTCGTGCTCGAGAAGCGCCGCTTCGTGACGCCCACCGCGCAGGAGCTCACCTTCCGCACCCGGGGGCGGCTGCGCTTCCTGCCCGGCCAGTACCTCGAGCTCGACGTGCCGCACCGGCATCCGGACGCCCGCGGCACCCGCCGCGAGTTCAGCTTCGTCTCGGCGCCCGCCGACCTGCCCACGCTGCGCATCGCCTACAAGGACGGCGATCAGAAGCATCCCTCCAGCTACAAGCGGGCGCTCGCGGCCGCGCAGCCGGGCGCGGTGCTGGCCGTCACCGGTACCTGGGGCGACTTCGTGCTGCCACGAGGCGGTGCGCCGGCGCTCATGGTGGCGGCCGGCATCGGCGTGACGCCGTTCGTCTCGCAGCTGCGGCAGATGCAGTCGCTCGGGGTGCAGCGCGACGTCGTGCTGATCTACGTGGCCTCCGAGGCGGCCGAGCTGGCGTTCCGCGACGAGCTCGAGGCCACAGGGGTGCGGGCGATCGTGTTCACCCGTGACGAGCCGACCAGCCTCGCCCCGAACTGGACGTGGGCACAGGGCGTACGGCTGGATGCCGCGGGCCTGGAGCGCGTCGTGCCCGACATCGCGGCGCGTAACGCGTTCATCTCCGGCCCGCCGCGGTTGATCGCCGATCTCGCCCCGGCGCTGCAGAAGGCCCGCAGCCTGACCACCGACGCGTTCGCGGGTTACTGAGTCTCTGCTCCCGTCTCGCCGGTCGCCGCGCTGGTTCCGGTCTCGCCACCGGCATCCTTCTCAGGTGCGAGCGGCAGGCGCACCGTGAACGTCGTGTCTCCCGGCTCGCTGTCGACCTCGATGGTGCCGCCGTGGCCGTCGACGATCGCCTTGGCGATCGCCAGACCGAGTCCCGTGCCGCCGGTCTGACGTGCCCGGGAGACGTCCCCGCGCGCGAACCGCGAGAACAGCTCGTCGCGCACGCCGGGATCGATGCCGGGTCCGTCATCGTGCACGTGCAGCACGGCGTCGGCGCCTGCTTCCTCCAGCGACAGCGTGATGGTCGTACCGGCGGGCGTGTGTGTGCGGGCGTTGGCGAGCAGGTTCGCGAGCACCTGGTGCAGGCGTCCCGCGTCGCCCGCGACGGTGACGGGATGCTCGGGCACGGCGAGGTCCCAGGTGTGCCCGGGGGCGGTGGGCTGCGCATCCATCAGCGCCTCGACCGCGACCTGGGTGAGATCGACGGTGCCGCTGCGCAGCTCCTGCCCCTCGTCGAGCCGCGCCAGCAGCAGCAGATCCTCCACGAGCCGCGTCATCCGCAGCGACTGGGCCTGGATGCGCTCCAGCGCCGTGGTGGTGCTCTCCAGCGTGTCGGATGCCGCGGCGTCGCCCGGCCCGCCCTGACGCAGGGCCCGCAGCGACAGCTCGGAGTATCCGCGGATGGAGGCGAGAGGGGTGCGCAGCTCGTGGCTGGCGTCGGCGACGAATCGCCGCATCCGCTCCTCGTTGCGCTGACGTGCGGCGAGCGAGGTGTCGACGTGGTCGAGCAGCGTGTTCAGGGCGACGCCCACCCGGCCGACCTCGGTGCGCGGGTCGGCCTCGTAGTCGGGCACGCGCTCGGTGATGCTCACCTCTCCGCGGTCCAGCGGCTGACCGGCCACCCGGGTGGCGGTCGCCGCGACGGCGTGCAGCGGACGCAGCCCCATGCTGATCGTGAGCGCGGTCGTGAGCGCCAGCAGCAGCAGGCCACCGAGCGTCGCCAGGGCGATCACGGTGAACAGGGTTCCGAGGGTGTGCTGGATCTCGGCGCGGGAGAGGCCGGTCACCACGACCGTGCCGTCCGGCGTCTGCGAGATCGTCACCAGGTACGAGCCGCCCGCGACGGTGACCGCAGAGGTGCTGCCGGCGTTCAGCGCCTCGGTGAGCTCGAACAGGGCGCCGTCGCTCAGGCGCCTGCCGCCGTCGGCCGTCACGATCACGCCGGAGGCGACGTCGTCGCGTGGCTGCACCGCCAGCAGCAGCCCGGCGGGCACCCGCTGGCCGGTGAGCACACGTTCGGCGGTCAGCGTCTCGCCCATCAGCGCGGCCGCCGGCTCGGCCGACATGACCCAGCGCTTCGTCACGGCGGAGTAGCCGCTGAGCTGCTCCTGGAGTCGCTGCTCGAGCGTGGTGCCGAGGGTCGCGCTGGTGATCACCGCGACGACCACGAGGATGAGGGAGACGAACCCGATCACAGCGGCCATCAGCCGCGCCTGCAGGCTCACCGGACGAGCGGACATGGTGATTCCTACGGCTGCTGCGGCGACTTGATCATGTACCCCACCCCGCGCACGGTGTGCAGCAGGGGCGTGCGGCCCGCGTCGATCTTCTTGCGCAGGTACGAGATGTACAGCTCGACCACCGACGACTTGCCGCCGAAGTCGTAGCTCCACACCCGGTCGAGGATCTGCGCCTTCGAGAGCACGCGGCGCTCGTTGCGCATCAGGAAGCGCAGCAGCTCGAACTCGGTCGCGGTCAGCTCGATCTCGTCGTCACCGCGGAACACCTCGTGACTGTCCTCGTTGAGCGACAGGTCGGCCACGCGCAGGATCGACTGCTCGTCCTCGACGCGTCCGTGTCCGGAACGGCGGATGACGGCGCGCAGGCGCGCGATGACCTCTTCGAGGCTGAACGGCTTGGTGACGTAGTCGTCGCCGCCCGCGGTGAGCCCGGCGATGCGGTCGCTGACGGAGTCCTTCGCGGTGAGGAAGACGACGGGCACGAGGTTGCCGGCCTCACGCAGCCGGCGCAGCACGCCGACGCCGTCGAGGTCGGGCATCATGACGTCCAGCACGAGTGCGTCGGGCTCGAACTCGCGGGCGACCTGCAGCGCCTCCAGCCCCGAGCCCGCTGTGCGCACCTCCCATCCCTCCATGCGCAGCGCCATGGCGAGCAGATCGGTGAGCATCGGCTCATCGTCGACGGCGAGAATGCGCAGCGGCGATCCGTCGGGGCGGCGCAGGTCGGGGTGCTCAGTGCTCATGCGCCCATTGTGCGCGCCCAGGTGCGCCGAATGCTTGGAGAATGCTATGCGCATTCTGTGAGGTGGTGTCGGCCGGCGGGCGCTGCGTCAGTCACCGGACGCGGATCGGACATGATCTGTTCCCGCCCTGTCGCGATGTCGGTGGCCGGGGTTAGCGTGTCCCAATGGATTCCACGAACACGACGCGGCCGAAGACCGCAGAAGATGTCGCCGCCCTGGTGGGGCAGGCGCAGGCGGGCGGACAGCCCGTCACCGTGATCGGCGGTGGCCACGGACCCTGGTCGCGCGGGCCCGAGGAGGGAGTGCGGATCGACCTGTCCGCACTGGACCGCATCGACGTCGCCGGACCGCTGGTGAGCGTCGGAGGAGGCGCCACCTGGGGCGTCGTGGCCGATGAGCTCGCGCAGCACGGCCTGGCGATCAGCTCGGGCGACACGCGCAGCGTCGGGGTCGGAGGCCTGACGCTCGGCGGCGGCATCGGCTGGATGGTGCGCGCCTGGGGGCTCGCGGCCGATCAGCTCGTCGGCGCGCAGATCGTCACGGCCACCGGCGGCATCGTCGAGACCTCGGCGACCGAGCACCCGGAGCTGTTCTGGGCGCTGCACGGCGGGGGTGGCAACCTCGGCATCGTGACGCGATTCGACTTCCAGGCGCACGCGCTGCCCGGCATCGCCTACGGCGAGTAGCTGGTGGGAGCGGATGCCGATCGTCGCGCCCTGCTGCGCGGACTGCGCGACATCCTGCGCGACGCGCCGCGCGAGCTGACCGTGACGTACATGGACGTGCCGCCGATGGACCCCAGCGCTCCGGCCGGTGCCAGGCTCGCCGCGGTGTGGGCGGATGCCGACCCGGCAGCACTGGAGCGAACCCTCGCCCCGGTGATCGATCTGGACGGAATCGTCGGCGACGTGTCCACCCCGGCCTACCGCGACATCCTGATGGACGACCCGCGTCCGGCGGACCCGGATGCCGTCGTCCCGCGATTCCTGGGTGGCAACGGGCTGTTCCGCGAACTGGACGACGAGCGGATCGACCGGCTGCTGGAGTTCCGCGCCGCCCACCAGTTCTCGGTGCTGTTCCTCCGCTCGATGGGCGGCGCCTTCGGCGACGTGGCACAGGAGGACACCGCGTTCCCCGGCCGCGACGCGACCTGGTTCGTGCTGGCGGGCGGTTTCGACATCCCCGGCATGATCGACGACGCGACCCGGGCGGCGATCCTCGCCGAGACCGACGCTCTCTTCGAGGGGCGGCTGGCCCAGTACGGCAACTTCCTGGACTCCGAGCGCCCCGAGGTCGTGCGCGCGATGTTCACCGAGGAAGGGTACGAGCGGCTGCGCGGACTGAAGGCGCAGTGGGACCCGCAGAACCTCTTCCGGCGCAACCACAACATCGTCTGACGCGCCCCGACACGGTCGCACACGCAGGGCCCGGACACGCACAAGGGGCCCGGACACGCAGAAGGGGCCCGGTCTCCCGGGCCCCTTCCTCTTCACCCGTCAGTGGGTGTCCTGTACCCGTCAGTGGGTGTCCTGGGCCTCCACCTCGGTGCGGTCGCCCGACCAGAGGGTGTGGAAGGTGCCCTCCTTGTCGATGCGGCGGTAGGTGTGCGCGCCGAAGAAGTCGCGCTGACCCTGCACGAGGGCGGCGGGCAGACGGTCGGCGCGGATGCCGTCGTAGTACGACAGCGACGACGAGAACGCCGGCGAGGGGATGCCGGCCTGCGCCGCCGCGACCACGACGCGGCGCCAGGCGGCCTGGGCACGGGTGAGGGCCTCGGCGAAGTACGGTGCCGTCAGCAGCGCCGGCAGCTCAGGCTCAGCCGCGTACGCGTCGGCGATGCGGTTGAGGAACTGGGCACGGATGATGCAGCCGGCGCGCCAGATCTTCGACACGGCGCCGAGGTCGATCTTCCAGTCGTACTCGGCCGCCCCCGCGCGGATCTCGTCGAAGCCCTGCGAGTACGCGACGATCTTCGACGCGTACAGCGCCAGGCGCACATCCTCGATGAACGCCTCCTCGTCGTCGACCGTGAACGCGGTGTCCGGGCCCGGGAGACCGGCAGCGGCGGCGCGCTGCTCGGGGTGCGATGACAGCGAGCGTGCGAAGGTCGCCTCGGCGATGCCCGAGACCGGCACGCCCAGCGACAGGGCGGTCTGCACCGTCCAGGCACCGGTGCCCTTGGCGCCGGCCTGGTCGAGGATGACGTCCACCAGCGGCTGGCCGGTGGCGGCATCCACCTGACGCAGCACCTCGGCGGTGATCTCGATCAGGTACGACTCGAGCTCGCCCTTGTTCCACTCGGCGAAGATCTCGGCGATCTGCGCCGGCGTGCGGCCGGTGCCGCGGCGGATCAGGTCGTAGGCCTCGGCGATGAGCTGCATGTCGGCGTACTCGATGCCGTTGTGCACCATCTTCACGAAGTGCCCGGCGCCGTCGTGGCCGACGTGCGTGACGCACGGCTCGCCCTCGGCGACGGCCGCGATCGAGCGCAGGATCGGGCCGAGGGTCACCCATGACTCGTCGGAGCCGCCGGGCATGATGCTCGGGCCGAGCAGTGCGCCCTCCTCGCCGCCCGAGATGCCGGCGCCGACGAAGTTGATGCCCGTCTCGCGCACCGCCTTCTCGCGGCGGATCGTGTCGGGGAAGTAGGCGTTGCCGCCGTCGACGATGATGTCGCCGGGCTCGAAGACCCGCACGAGCTCGTCGATCACGGCATCCGTGCCCGCGCCGGCCTTGACCATGATGATGGCCGTGCGTGGCTTCTGCAGGGAAGCGGCGAACTCCTCATAGGTCGAGGCGGGGATGAAGCCCGCCTCGGGGAACGCATCCAGCACCGCCTGCGTCTTCTCATAGCTGCGATTGAAGATCGCCACCGTGTTGCCCTCGCGGCTCGCGAGGTTCCGGGCCAGATTCGAGCCCATGACGGCGAGTCCGACGACTCCGATGTTCGCGCTGGCGGTGTCGCTCATCCTGCTCCTTGGATCGTTTGCGTGTGTTGCTCTCGGCTTCAGATTACCCGCAGTGAGAGGGCCTTCCCGGGCCTGATGACGACTGCGATGGAAATGATCATATTATTGACGCGGCCCCTGCGGGGCCAGGGAGGAAGAGCCATGATCGTTCTCGCACTGGAGGCCAGCACCACCTCGGCGAAGACCATGCTGTTCGACACCGACACGCAGCAGGTCGCCGTCACGACGCGGCGATTCGACGGCGACGGCGTGGTGCGCGACGGCGACAGCGTCTTCACCCAGCTCATGGCGCTCGGCCGCGAGGCGGCGGCCGGTGTCGCGGTCGACGCCATCGCGCTGTCGAGCACCTGGCACGGACTGACGCTGCGCCGGCCCGACCTGTCGGCCATCACGCCGGTGTACGAATGGCCGTACACCGGCGCCCGCGAGCTCACCGCCCGCTACCGCGAGGATGCCGCATTCACGTCCTGGTTCTACGAGCGCACCGGCTGCATGGTCAACGCGATCTTCCCCGCCTTCAAGATCGCTCATCTCGCCGAGACCGGCGTCGACATCGCCGGCGCTCTGGTGCTCGACCAGGGGAGCCTCACGTTCGCCCGCATGACGGGGGAGATCTGGACCAGCCGCACCGTCGCCTCCGGCACCGGCCTGCTGGCCACCGACGGCGACGACTGGGACCCGCAGGTGCGAGCGGCTCTCGGCATCGAGGGCATCGTGCTGCCACGGCTGGTCTCCAGCGACACCAGCGCACCGCTGGTCGCCGAGGTCGCCACCCTGCTGGGCGTGCGAGCCGGCATCCCGGTGATGATCCCCGGGCCCGACGGCGGCCTCAGCCAGGTCGGCGACCGCGCCTACGGCGTCGGCGACATGACCTTCTCGATGGGCACCAGCGGAGCGCTGCGCTACACCACCGCGCATCCCGCCTTCTCCCCGACCATGGGCACCTGGGCGTACCGGTCGCCGTTCGGCTGGCTCAGTGGGGCCGCGACCAGCGGATGCGGCAACTGCGTCGACTGGGCCAAGGGATTGCTGTTCGGCACCGAGATGACCTTCGCCGAGATCGAGCCGATGCTCGACCCCGAGCGCACCGCACTGCCGGTGTTCCTGCCGTTCCTGTTCGGCGAGCGCTCACCCGGCTGGCAGGACCAGCGCGCCGGGGGCTTCCTCGAGGTGCGCCCCGAGCACACCCGTGCCGATCTCTATCAGGCCGTGCTGCAGGGCATCGTCTTCTCGCTGTACCACTGCTACAAGGAGCTCGCCGCCCTGAACGGCCCGCCGCGGCGCGTGCTCATCTCGGGCGGAGTGCTGTCCTCGCCGTTCTGGGCGCAGTTGACCGCCGACGTGTTCCAGATCGAGATGCAGGTGTCATCGCAGCAGCATGCCTCGGTGGTCGGGGCGACCCGGCTGGCGCTGCGCCACCTCGGACTCGACGACGACCAGCCCGGACTGCGCAGCGAGGAACCGCGGATGCTGGTGCCGGACCCGGCGCGTGCCGAGGGGTACCGGCTCGAGTTCGAGCGCTACCTGGACGCCTATGCACGCACTTCGCCCGGCACCGAGATCGGCGCGGCCGGATCGCTCGCACTGCTGGGCTGAGGCCGCCGCGCACGCGCCGGAGTCGCCGGTCCCAGAGCCGCCCGCGCAGCGACGGCCGAGCGGGTGCTCAGCCGGTGTGCACCTCGTCGAGCACCGCGAGCACGTAGCGGCGGGCATGCTGCTCGGCGGCATCGCTGTCGCCGCGCAGCACAGCCGAGGCGGCGCCGACATGGTTGTGCAGCGCTTCGGCACGCGGGTCACCCGGCGTGAGCCCGAGATTATGGCGGCCGCGCAGCACCTCGGCGATGGGTGTCTTGATCGCCGCGAGCATGAGGTTGCCGCTGGCATCGAGCAGCAGATCGTGGAAGGCGATGTCGGCGGCGAGGTACTCCTCGCTGTCGCCCAGGCCCGCATCGCCCAGTCGCTGCAGGGTCGCTGCGAGGTCGGCGAACTGCTGACGCTGCGAGTGCGTGGCGCGCAGTGCCGCCAGACGTGCGGCCACGGGCTCGATCGCCAGCCGCAGCTCCGTCAGGGCGACGAACTGCTGGTGGCTGCGCGCCCCGGTCAGGCGCCACTGGATCAGACGGGAGTCGAGGGAGCTCCACTGTTCGTCGGGCAGCACGGTGAGGCCGACTCGACGGCGGGAGGAGACCATCCCGAGTGCTTCGAGAACGCGCACGGCCTCCCGTACCATGGTGCGCGAAACGCCGAAGCGGGTCTCCAGAGTGGCGAGCGTGAGCACCGTGCCCGCCGGAATGACACCGTTGGCGATCTCGGATCCGAGTTCGTCGAGCACGGATCCGTGCGACACCGCAGTCACGTGACCTCACTAAAGTACGACCATTGAGTTCTAAAGATGTTACCTTTAGATGCTCGCGCGCACGCGAGCGCTTGAATCCTATCCCGCGGGTGCACGCGGCCATCGGCCTCGGCCCGCTGTCAATGGAGATAACGAATGGAAGACTGGACCCAGACGCTGGACGCGGGGCCCCTGCTGCTCATCGCAGCCGGCGCGATCGCGCTCATCCTGCTGCTGATCATCAAGTTCAAGGTGCACGCGTTCATCACGCTTGTGCTCGTCTCGCTGCTCACCGCCGTCATGGCAGGCATCCCGATCGCGGGTGTCGCCACCACGATGATCGGCGGATTCGGCGGCACGCTCGGAACCGTGGCCCTGCTGGTCGGCCTCGGAGCCATGCTCGGCCGGCTGATCGAGCACTCCGGTGGCGCGCACGCGCTCGCCGAGCGGTTCGTGCAGATCTTCGGTGAGAAGCGCGCGCCGTTCGCCCTGGGCATCGCCTCGCTGATCCTCGGCTTCCCGATGTTCTTCGACGCCGGCCTGATCATGATGCTGCCGATCATCTTCGCGATCGCCCGCCGTGTCTCCTCCGCGAACGTGCTGCTGTTCGGCATCCCGGCGGCCGCCGCCTTCTCGGTCATGCACGTCTTCCTGCCCCCGCACCCGGGCCCGGTGACCGCGATCGAGGCGTACGACGCGAACCTCGGCGTCGTCATGCTCGTCGGCCTCGTGATCGTGTTCCCCGTCTGGTACATCTCCGGTTACGTCTGGGGTAAGTTCGTCGCCTCCCGCAACCTTCTGCCCGTGCCGCTGCTGTTCGGCGACGTCGACGAGGACCAGCCGGTCAACCCGCCCAAGGTGTCGACCGTCATCATGCTGCTCCTGCTGCCGATGGTGCTCATCTTCCTGAACACCGGCCTCAGCACCCTGGGCTCGATGGGTGTTGTCGACACGACCCAGGCGTGGGCACAGGCTCTGATCCTCATCGGGAACTCGTCGATCGCCCTGCTCATCACCGTCATCGTCGCCACCATCGTGCTCGGCTGGCGCCGGGGCGAGAACGGCACCGCGCTGGAGAAGATCATCGACTCCTCGCTCGGCCCGATCGCCTCGGTCGTGCTGATCACCGGTGCCGGTGGCATGTTCGGCGCCGTGCTGCGCGCCTCGGGCATCGGCGACGCGCTCTCCGACACCCTGTCCGACCTGGGCCTGCCGGTCATCGTCGCCGCCTACCTGATCGCCGTCATCCTGCGCATCGCGCAGGGCTCCGCGACCGTCGCGCTGGTCACCGCCGCGGGCCTGATCGCCCCGGCCGTGCTGGTAGCCGACTTCAACGTGCTCGAGGTGGCGGCCATCACTCTGGCCACCGCAGCAGGCTCGGTGTTCGCCGGTCACGTGAACGACTCGGGCTTCTGGCTGGTCGGGCGCCTGATGGGCATGGACGTGAAGACCACGCTGAAGACCTGGACCGTCCAGCAGACGCTGGAATCGGTGGTGGCCTTCGTGCTCGTCCTGGTCGTGTACCTCATCGGCTCGCTCATCTGATCCGTCACCCGATCTGATCAGTCACCCAAGGAGATGACACCAATGCATCCGCTCTTCGACGTCACCGGCCGTCTCGCGCTGGTCACCGGCTCGTCGCGAGGCCTGGGGCGTGCCCTCGCCCTGGCCCTCGCCGACGCCGGCGCCCGCCTGATCGTGCATGGCCGGGATGAGGCCGCCATCGCCGAGACTCGCGCGGTGGCCGAGGAGCGCAGCGGCCGCGAGGCCCTCGCGCTGCGCTTCGACGTCACGGATGCTGCGGAGTCGGCTGCCGTGCTCGGCGACCTCGTCGCCGAGCACGGCGCACCCGACATCCTGATCAACAACGCCGGCCTCCAGCGCCGGGCGCCGATCCAGGAGTTCGCCACGGACGACTGGGATGCCCTGATCGGCGCCAACCTGTCCAGCGCGTTCTACGTGAGCCGCCCGCTGCTGCCGGCGATGGTCGAGCGCGGCTCGGGCAAGATCATCAACATCGCCTCGGTGCAGTCCCAGCTGGCCAGGCAGACCATCGCGCCGTACTCGGCGACCAAGGGCGGCATCGCCCAGCTCACCAAGGGCATGGCGGCCGACCTCGCCCGCCACAACATCCAGGTCAACGCGATCTCGCCGGGCTACTTCGCCACCGAGATGAATCGCGCCCTCGTCGAGGACGAGGCCTTCAGCGCCTGGCTGACGCAGCGCACCCCTGCCGGACGATGGGGCTCCTTCGACGAGCTCACCGGCGCGCTGCTCTTCCTCGCCTCGGACGCGTCGAGCTTCGTGTCCGGGCAGAACATCTTCGTCGACGGCGGCATGACCGCCGTCGTGTGATCCCACTCGTCATCCACACCCGACGCCCGCCGGCGTCCTGACGCATCGGAGGAGCCATGCGCGCCGCGTACATCGTCGAGAAGCAGAACCTGGAGATCCGCGAGAGCGCGGCGCCCGAGCCGGGACCCGGCCAGGTGCGTGTGCGCATCGACTACGTCGGCATCTGCGGCTCGGACCTGCACTACTACTACGAGGGCGCCAACGGTGCCTTCGTCGTGCGCGAGCCGCTGATCCCCGGGCACGAGGTATCGGGCCGGATCGATTTCGACCCGGCGGGGGAGTGGCAGCAGGGGATGCCGGTGACGGTGCACCCGGCCCGCTTCGGCGAGGCCGATGAGCGCTTCCCCGACGACCCGCACCTGTGGGCGGGCGGCTCCTACCTCGGCAGCGCGTCGACCTGGCCGCACACCCAGGGCGGCCTGAGCGAACTGCTCATCGTCGAGCGCGACATGGTGCGCGCCCTGCCCGCAGCTCTTCCCGTGCGCCGCGCCGTGCTGGCTGAGCCGCTCGCGGTGGCGCTCCATGCGCTCAGCAAAGCCGGCGACCTGGCCGGCCGCAGCGTGCTGGTGACCGGCTCCGGGCCGATCGGGCTGCTCACGGTGGCCGCAGCCGTCGCCGCGGGCGCGGCGAGCGTGGCCGCGACCGACGTGCTGCCGGGTCCGCTCGCGCGTGCCGCGCAGCTGGGTGCCGAGCGCACCTACGACGTGACGGCGGAGCAGGTGCCGGCGAACACGTTCGACGTGGTCTTCGAGTGCTCCGGCGTCGCGGCATCCGTCTCCACGGCGTTCGCCGCCGCCCGCCCCGCGGGCACGGTGGTGCAGGTCGGCATGGTGCCGAACGAGCCGCGCCCCGTCAACCTCGCGCCGTTCATCTCGAAGGAGCTGGTCGTGCGCGGCACGTTCCGCTTCAAGGACGAGATCGACGCGGCGGTGCGCCTGCTCGCGGACCGTCCCGAGATCGAGCAGGTCATCACGCACGAGTTCGCCGCCGATGACACGGCGGCGGCGTTCGAGGCGGCGAAGAACTCCGACGCCTCGGGCAAGGTCGTCGTCGCGGTCTGGCCGGAGGCCTGAGCTCCGGCCGGGCGACGCCGGCCCGCTGATCAGTCCTTGCGGTAGCTCGAGCGACCCATCGCGAACATCGCCGCGAACGACGAGACCACGCCGCAGACGGCGATCGCGCCGATGACCCAGAAGGTGACGTGGGAGAGGAAGGCGGCATCGATCATGCAAACAGCCTATCGAGGTTTCCGGTAGCATGGAGACGTTCCTCGGCGAGGGATGACGCGCGCGTGCGCTCATCCGTGATCGACGCGGTGATGTGAGCCCGGTGGTCTCGCCTCTCGTGTGCGTCCGAGGGTGCCGAAACCCATGACCACCGCGCGGCCCATCCCGCGCGTCTGAAGGAGAACAACATGTCCGATGAGAACAAGGTCGTCGCCGACGTCCGCACCAGCTTCGGCAAGGGCTTCGCCCGCCGCCTGCGCGCCGAGGGCAAGATCCCCGCGGTCATCTACGGCCACGGCACCGACCCGGTGCACGTCGCGCTGCCCGGCCACCAGGTCTCGCTGATCATCCGCCGCGCCAACGCCGTCATCGACCTGCAGCTCGACGGCAAGTCGCAGCTCGTCCTGGTCAAGGACGTGCAGAAGGACCCGGTGCGCCAGATCATCGAGCACATCGACCTGCTCGTCGTGAAGAAGGGCGAGAAGGTCATCGTCGAGGTGCCGATCGTCGTCTCGGGCGAGTCGTTCTCGGGCACCATCGTGACCGTCGACGTCGCGACCATCAAGCTCGAGGTCGAGGCGACCCACATCCCCGAGCACGTCGAGGTCTCCGTCGAGGGCCTCGAGGAGGGCTCGCACATCACCGCCGGTGACGTCACGCTGCCCAAGGGTGCCGCGCTGGTCGACGACGCCGAGCTGCTGCTCGTCGCCGTCTCGCTGCCGGCCGCCGAGGTCGCCGAGGAGAGCGCCGAGGAGGCTCCTGCAGCCGAGGCCGCTCCGGCTGCCGAGGAAGCCGCCGCAGAGTGATCTGCTGAGGATTCGGAGAAGGGGACGCGAGCACATCGCGTCCCCTTCTTCATCCCCGCCGGCACCACGGCCGGCACCCGCCCGCAGCACCGTCCGCATCCCGTGAGAGGATCACCGCATGGCGTCCACCTGGCTCATCGTCGGCCTCGGCAACCCCGGCCCGCGCTACGCCGCGACCAGGCACAACATCGGCCAGATGGTCGTCGACGAGCTGGCCGAGCGGCGCAGCGAGCGGTTCCGCGAGCATAAGGCCGGTGCGCGCGTCGTCGAGACCTGGCTGCGGCCCGGCGGCGACAAGCTGGTGCTCGCCAAGCTCAACACCTACATGAACGTGTCGGGCACGCCTGTCGCCGCCCTCGCGCGCTTCTACTCGGTCGACCCTGAGCGCGTCGTGGTCGTGCACGATGAGCTCGATATCCCCTTCGACAGCATCCGGCTCAAGATCGGCGGCGGTCACGGCGGTCACAACGGCGTGCGCGACATCGCGCGCGCCCTCGCGACCCCCGAGTTCCCCCGCGTGCGCGCCGGCATCGGCCGGCCGCCGGGGCGCCAGGACCCCGCGGACTGGGTGCTCGCACCGTTCGGCGGCAGCGAGCAGAAGACGCTGCCGATCTTCATCTCGGATGCCGCGGACGCGGTCGAGCAGCTCGTCGACGAGGGACTGGTCGCGGCCCAGCAGAAGCACCACTCCCGCAGCTGACCGGGACGCGTGAGCCGCTCAGCGGCTCACGCGCTCAGAATCGGTGACGCGCTCAGAACGAGCCGGCGAAGCCGATGCCGTTGCCGAGCCCGTACAGCAGCGAGACGGCGAGGAAGAAGCCACCGGGGCCGACGACGGCCAGGACGACCGCCGCGATGCCCATGCCGCGGCCCCGGCGCCGCGCGATCGCGACGATGCCGAGCACGAGTGCCAGGATGCCGAGGATCGTCGCGACCCAGAACACGATCTCCACCCACAGCACCTCGGTGCGCACCGGCGACAGTGCCGCGTAGACGATCTCACCGGAGATGCTCACGACGTCGGTGATCAGCACCTGGGTGCCGATCCGCACGGCGAGGATGCCGGCGATGATCGGTGCGACGACAGCGGCGAGCAGGGATGCGATCAGGGCGAACGCCCCCGTCCGCTTCGATGACGCCGGGGCGGCGGAAGGCACCTGGTATGCGCCCATCGCCGCCGGGTAGCCGCCGACGGGAACGGCGTACGATCCGGGCGGCGGAGCGGGCGCCGGCGGCACCGGTACGGAACCGGCGGGCGCGGGACTTCCGTACGCAGGCCTTCCGGTCGCAGGACCACCGGGTGCAGGGTTTCCCGACGCGGGGTTTCCCGGCGCCGCGCCTCCCGGAGCGGGGAACGGCTGATCGGTCACGGCATCCTCCTCAGGACGGGGCGCACGGGCGGTCAGACGCGACGCAGCAGGCCGACGCGGTCGTAGACGTCCGCCAGAGTGGCGTCCGCCACCTCGTCGGCCTTGGCCGCGTTCACGGCGAGCAGCCGGTCGAGCTCTGCCGGGTCGTCGAGCAGCGCGTTCGCGCGCTCGCGGACCGGCCCGAACTCTTCCACGACCACCTCGGCCAGGCCCTTCTTGAAGTCGCCGTAGCCGCGGCCCGCGTACTCGTCCTCGATGGCGCCGATCTGGCGGCCGGTGAGGGCGGCGTAGATGGTCAGCAGGTTCGAGACGCCCGGCTTGTTCTCGCGGTCGTAACGCACCGAACCCTCGGTGTCGGTCACCGCCCGCATGATCTTCTTCGCCGACTTGGCCGGGTCATCCAGCAGCCACAGCACACCCGCGTCGCTCTCGGCCGACTTCGACATCTTCGCGGTCGGGTTCTGCAGGTCGTAGATGCGCGCGGTGTCCTTCTGGATCACCGGCTGGGGGATCGTGAAGGCCTCGCCGAAACGCTTGTTGAAGCGCTCCGCGAGGTCGCGGGTCAGCTCGACATGCTGCTTCTGATCGTCGCCGACCGGCACGAGCTCGCTCTGGTACAGCAGGATGTCGGCCGCCATGAGCACCGGGTAGGTGAACAGGCCCACCGAGGTGGAGTCCTGACCGTACCGGGCCGACTTGTCCTTGAACTGCGTCATCCGGCCGGCCTCGCCGAAGCCGGTGATGGTGCTGAGGATCCAGGCGAGCTCGGCGTGCGCGCGCACGTGCGACTGCACGTACAGGGTCGACTTCGACGGCTCGATGCCGGCGGCGATGTACTGCGCGGCCGTGCGGCGGGTCTTCTCGCGCAGCTCGTCGGGCTTCTGCGGCACGGTGATCGCGTGCAGGTCGACCACCGAGAAGAAGGCGTCGAAGGAGGACTGCATGTCACGCCACTGCAGGAGCGCCCCGATGTAGTTGCCGGCCTGGAGGGAGTCGGCGGAGGGCTGCATTCCTGAGTAGAGGCGTGGTTTCTGAGTCACCGTTCAATCCTATTGTTCGTACGTGTAGTCGACGATCACCGGGGCGTGGTCGCTCCACCGCTCGGAGTAGCTGGCGGCACGGGCGACGGTGTAGCCGGTGGCGCGGGCAGCGAGGGCGGGGGTCGCCAGGTGGTAGTCGATGCGCCAGCCGCTGTCGTTGTCGAATGCCTGTCCGCGCATGGACCACCACGTGTACGGGCCGTCGACCTCGCCGTGGGCCGTGCGGCCGATGTCGATCCAGCCGAGGCCGGGGCCGGTGGTGCCGTCGACGCCCGCGATCGAGGTGCCCGCCGCCCCCAGGAAGCGGTCGAAGTAGGCGCGCTCGCGGGGCAGGAACCCCGCCTTCTTGCGGTTGCCGCGCCAGTTGCGGATGTCGAGTTCACGGTGACCGACATTGAGGTCGCCGGTGACGAGCGCGAGTGCGTCATCGGCGGCCAGCTCGCCCAGGCGCGTGGTCATCGCGTCCAGGAACTTCCACTTCTCGTCCTGCTTGGGGGTGTCGGCCTCCCCGCTGTGCACGTACGCGCTGACGACCGTGAGCGGCCGTCCACCGATCTCGAAATCAGCCTCCAGCCAGCGCCCGGCCGAGTCGAAGTCATCCGCGCCCAGCGCCGTGCGGGAGGAGACGGCGGGATTCCTGCTCAGCACCGCGACACCCGCACGGCCCTTGGCCGTGGCGGGGTCGTGCAGCATCGACCAGCCGGGGAATGCATCCTCGAGGTGCTCGTCCTGGCCACGGACCTCCTGCAGGGTGAGGATGTCGACGTCCGCGGCATCCAGCCAGGTGTGCATCCCGTTGCGGACCGCCGCGCGGATCCCGTTGACATTGACCGAGGCGATACGCAGGTGAGGCATGATTCCAGCCTAACGACGGGCACGGACATCGCCGTCCGCACGAACGGCTGCGCGCCCGGCTGAACTCGTCAGCCGGGCGCGCGTGAAGACCGCAGAGGGGTCAGCGACCGTTGCGAAGGATGGCCTGCTTGACCTCGGCGATGGCCTTGGTGACCTCGATGCCACGAGGGCACGCCTCGGTGCAGTTGAAGGTCGTGCGGCAGCGCCACACGCCCTCCTTGTCGTTCAGGATGTCCAGGCGCACATCGCCCGCGTCGTCGCGCGAGTCGAAGATGAAGCGGTGTGCGTTCACGATCGCGGCCGGGCCGAAGTACTGCCCGTCGGTCCAGAACACCGGGCATGACGACGTGCACGCGGCGCACAGGATGCACTTGGTGGTGTCGTCGAAGATCGCGCGATCGGCGATCGTCTGCAGGCGCTCCTTGCCCTTCTCAGGGGTGGAGTTCGCGATGAGGAACGGCTGCACCTCGCGGTAGGAGGCGAAGAACGGCTCCATGTCGACGATGAGATCCTTCTCCAGCGGCAGGCCCTTGATCGCCTCGACATAGATCGGCTTGGAGATGTCGAGGTCCTTGATCAGGGTCTTGCACGCCAGGCGGTTGCGCCCGTTGATGCGCATCGCGTCGGAGCCGCAGATGCCGTGGGCGCACGAACGGCGGAAGCTCAGCGAGCCGTCGAGCTCCCACTTGATCTTGTGCAGGGCGTCGAGCACGCGGTCGGTGGGGTACAGCTCGACGTCGTAGTCCACCCAGCGCGGCTCCGAGTCGACCTCGGGGTCGAAGCGGCGGATGTTGAACGTGACCAGGAAGGACTGCACGCCCGAGTCGTTCACGGGTGCTTCGGCGACGGCGGTTGACATGCTCAGTACTTCCTCTCCATCGGCTGGTAGTTCGTGATCACCACGGGCTTCCAGTCCAGCTTGATGTGATCCGTGGCGTCGGCCGAGTGCGCGTCGCCGACCAGGTAGGCCATGGTGTGAACCATGTAGTTCTCGTCGTCGCGCTTGGGGTAGTCGTCGCGCATGTGGCCGCCGCGGCTCTCCTTGCGGTTGCGCGCGGCGTAGACGACGACCTCGGCGATGTCGAGCAGGAAGCCCAGCTCGACGGCCTCGAGCAGGTCGGTGTTGAACCGGCGGCCCTTGTCGTCGACGTGCACGTTCTTGTAGCGCTCGCGCAGTTCTTCGATGACGCCCAGCACGTGGGTGAGCGACTCGTCGGTGCGGAACACCTGCGCGCCCTTGTCCATCTCGTCCTGCAGCTTCTTGCGCAGCACGGCGACGCGCTCGGTGCCGTTGCCGGAGCGCAGACCCTCGATCATGTCGTGCACGAACCCGGCGGGGTTCTCGGGCAGCGGCACGAACTCGGCGGTCTTGACGTACTCGACTGCGTTGCGGCCGGCGCGCTTGCCGAAGACGTTGATGTCGAGCAGCGAGTTGGTGCCCAGGCGGTTCGAGCCGTGCACCGAGACGCACGCGCACTCACCGGCGGCGTACAGCCCGGGGACGACGGTGCTGTTGTCGGCGAGCACCTCGGCGTCGTTGTTGGTGGGGATGCCGCCCATCGCGTAGTGCGCGGTCGGCATGACAGGCACCGGCTCGACGACCGGGTCGACACCCAGATAGGTGCGCGCGAACTCGGTGATGTCGGGGAGCTTGGTCTCGAGCACCTCGGCGCCCAGGTGCGTGCAGTCCAGCAGCACGTAGTCCCGGTGCGGTCCGGCGCCGCGGCCCTCGGCGACCTCCTGCACCATGCTGCGCGCCACGATGTCGCGCGGTGCGAGATCCTTGATGGTGGGGGCGTAGCGCTCCATGAAGCGCTCACCCGAGGCGTTGCGCAGGATCGCGCCCTCACCGCGGGCGCCCTCGGTGAGAAGGATGCCGAGGCCGGCGAGGCCGGTCGGGTGGAACTGGAAGAACTCCAGGTCCTCCAGCGGCAGTCCCTTGCGCCACACGATGCCGACGCCGTCACCGGTGAGGGTGTGCGCGTTGGAGGTGGTCTTGAAGATCTTGCCGAACCCGCCGGTGGCGAAGATCACGGCCTTCGAGTGGAACACGTGCAGCTCGCCCGTGGCCAGGTCGTACGCCACGACGCCGGCGACCTGGGTCGCGCCCGCGGCATCCTTCACCGTGATCAGGTCGAGCACGTAGTACTCGTTGAAGAAGTTGATGCCGAGCTTGACGCAGTTCTGGAACAGCGTCTGCAGGATCATATGACCCGTGCGGTCGGCCGCGTAGCAGGCGCGGCGCACGGGGGTCTTGCCGTGCTCGGCGGTGTGGCCGCCGAAGCGCCGCTGGTCGATCTTGCCCTCGGGGGTGCGGTTGAACGGCAGCCCCATGTTCTCGAGGTCGATGACCGCGTCGATGGCCTCCCTGGCGAGGATCTCAGCGGCATCCTGGTCGACGAGGTAGTCGCCGCCCTTGACGGTGTCGTAGGTGTGCCACTCCCAGTTGTCGTCCTCGACGTTCGCCAGCGCCGCAGCCATGCCGCCCTGCGCCGCACCGGTGTGCGAGCGGGTCGGGTACAGCTTGCTGATCACCGCGGTGCGGGCACCGGGGCCCGCTTCGATCGCGGCGCGCATGCCGGCGCCGCCGGCGCCGACGATGACGATGTCGAACTCGTGGTAGTGCACACCGTCGCGCACGACGGAGTCAGGGGTCTGCGTTGTCACAGTCATCTGCCTTCTTTGTCTACTTGCCCAGCGCCTGGCAGGTCTCCCACATCGAGCCGTCCTCCAGGACGCCCGCGCAGGGGTCGAACGTGAACACCACGAGAGTGCCAAGGATGATCAGGAGCGCCGCGGCCAGGCCGACCGCCCACACGAGCACGACGCGCGCCTTCTCGGTCGTGACGTAGTCGTTGATGATGGTGCGCATGCCGTTGGCGCCGTGGATGAGTGCGAGCCACAGCATCAGCACGTCCCACCACTGCCAGAACGGGTTGGCGAACTTGCCGGCGATGAACGCGAAGTCGAGCTGGTGGACGCCTTCGCCGAGCATGAGGTTGACGAAGAGGTGGCCGAAGATCAGCACGACGAGCAGCACGCCCGAGCCGCGCATGAACAGCCAGCCCCACTTCTCGAGGTTGACTCCGCGCTGACGGCGCGCGACGGGTGCGACGGTCTGCGTCGACATCAGTGACCCCCTCCGAAGCCGGCGAATGCGAGCGACAGGTGGCGCGGCGCGAAGCCGGCCATGACGACAACCCACACGCCGATCACGATCCAGAACAGCTGACGCTGGTACTTGGCGCCCTTCGACCAGAAGTCGACCAGGATGATGCGCAGCCCGTTGAACGCGTGATACGCGATGCCGGCGACCAGCACGAGTTCGCCGAACGCCATGATCGGGTTCTTGTAGGTGCCGATGACCGCGTCGTACGCCTCGGGCGAGACGCGGATCAGCGCGGTGTCGAGCACGTGCACCAGGAGGAAGAAGAAGATCGCCACCCCCGTGATGCGGTGCAGCACCCAGGACCACATCCCATGACTGCCCCGGTAGAGCGTGCCACGTGGCGACTTCGAGGTCGTCTCCGAAATCGACGGTGTCAAGCGTGTGCTCGTGGACACGTCGTCCTCCCTGCTCCTATGCGTCGTCAGGTCCGTGCATCCGGGCACGCCCGACCTCATCCATCCTATTCCTGTCAGAACGCTGGGTGCGACGAAGGCGACCCTTAGCGCGGTCCGCAGCGGGTGCGAGCATGCCGATAGGTTGGAGCGCATGGGGCGAATCGACGACTTCTACGCAGTGATCCCGGCCGGCGGCATCGGCAGCAGGCTCTGGCCGCTCTCGCGCGCGGACGCGCCGAAGTTCCTGCACGACCTGACCGGCTCCGGCCACTCGCTGCTGCGCGACACCTGGGATCGCCTCGAGCCGCTGACCGGGGCCGACCGGATCGCCGTCGTCACCGGCCGCGCGCATCGCGCCGCCGTCGAGGGGCAGCTGCCCGGCATCACGGATGCCAATGTCTTCCTGGAGTCCGAGCCGCGCGAGTCGGCCGCGGCGATCGGCCTGGCCGCGGCCGTGCTGCACCGTCGCGACCCTGACGTCATCATCGGCTCGTTCAGCGCCGACCATGTCATCCGCGGCACGCAGGTGTTCGAATGGGCCGTGCAGCAGGCGGTGCAGGTGGCGCGGCAGGACTATATCGTCACGATCGGCATCCCGCCGACCGAGCCCTCGGTCGGCTTCGGCTACATCAAGCGCGCGGGCGAGCTGGTGGTCGAAGGGGCGCCTGAGGCGACGCTCGTCGAGCGCTTCGTCGAAAAGCCCGACCTCGAGACCGCACGCGAGTACCTCGCGGATCGCGACTACCTCTGGAACGCCGGCATGTTCATCGCCAAGGCGAGCGTGCTGCTCGACGAGCTGGCGGCGAACGAGCCCGAGCTGCACGCGGGGCTGCTCGAACTCGCCGAGGCCTGGGACGACCGCGACCTGCGGGGCCCGGCCGTGGACCGCATCTGGCCGAACCTGAAGAAGGTCGCGATCGACTACGCGGTCGCCGAGCCCGCCGCCGCGCGGGGGAGGCTGGCCGTGATCCCCGGGCACTTCGACTGGGACGACGTGGGCGACTTCGCCTCGCTCACCAAGCTCATCACCCACGGACGCAAGAACGACCTCGCGGTGCTCGGGCCGAACGCGCGCGTGCTCTCGGACGCCGCCAGCGGCATCCTCGTCAGCCAGACCTCCCGCGTGATCAGCCTGGTCGGCGTGCAGGACATCGTCGTGGTCGACACCGAGGACGCGCTGCTGGTGACGACGGTCGAGCACGCCCAGCGCGTGAAGGGCGTCGTCGAATCGCTCAAGCTCACCGGCAGGGGCGACGTGCTCTGATGAGCGCTACCCTCTGCTCATCCGCCGGGTTGGTTTCGGCTTTGTAACCTTTCCCCAGCACAGCCTGGACGAGGACGCAAAAACGTCGAAACAACCGGTAACTTTGATCGATCCGCGATGGCCGCGGTCACGCTGAGGGAGGCATGAGTTGACCATCTCCACCACCAAGAAGCTCGTCGGCGCAACGATCGCCGCGGGCGTGATCTTCGCCCTGGCCGGCTGCGGCCAGGCCCCCACCGAACCCGGCGGTGACAACAACGGCGGCGGCGGCGAGGCGGCTTCCGACTTCATCCCCTGCATCGTCTCGGACGCGGGCGGATTCGACGACAAGTCGTTCAACCAGCTCTCCTACGAGGGTGTCGTCAAGGCCGCCGACGAGCTGGGCGTCGAGGTCAAGAAGGCCGAGTCGAACGCCGAGACCGAGTACGGCCCCAACATCGACAACATGGTCTCCGAGGGCTGCAATGCGATCGTCGCGGTCGGCTTCGCGCTGTCGCAGGCGACGGTCGATGCGGCCAACGCCAACCCCGACACCGACTTCATCCTCGTCGACGACGCCGCCGACAACGACTTCGACGGCAACAAGGACGCCGAGAACGTCAAGCCGCTGCTGTACAACACGGCTGAGGCCGCGTTCCTGGCCGGCTACCTGTCGGCGGGTTACTCCGAGGCAGGCAAGGTCGGCACCTTCGGCGGCATGGAGTTCCCGACGGTGACCATCTTCATGGACGGCTTCAAGCAGGGGGTCGACCACTACAACAGCGAGAACGGCACCTCGGTGCAGGTCATCGGCTGGGACGGCAAGACCGGCTCGTTCACGGGTGGCTTCGAGGCCAACCAGGATGCCAAGACCGTCGCCAAGAACATCCTCGACCAGGGCGTGGACGTCATCATGCCCGTCGGCGGTCCGATCTACCAGTCGGCTCTGCAGGCGATCACCGAGTCGGGCCGCGACGTCGCGCTGGTCGGCGTCGACGCCGACCTCTACAACACCGACCCGACCACGCAGGATGTCGTGCTGACCTCGGTGCTCAAGGCGATGGACATCTCGGTGTACGAGGCTGTCATGTCCAGCGCTGACGGCGAGTTCAGCGGTGACGCCTACATCGGAACGCTCGAGAACGAGGGCGTCGGCATCGCGCCGCTGCACAACTTCGAGGACAAGGTCGACGCCGAGCTGATGAGCCAGGTCGACAAGATCAAGCAGGAGATCATCGACGGCACCATCACCGTCACCTCCTACCTCAGCAACTGAGGTCACTGCACAGCGGGGAGGCCGCCACCGGCCTCCCCGCTGTCGTCTGCCCGGCGCAGTCTGGGCGACGTCACCCGCGATGAATAGGATCGACACATGAAGCTCGAATTGCGCGGCATCACGAAGAGGTTCGGCGCGCTGACGGCGAACGACCACATCGATCTCACCGTCCAACCGGGCGAGATCCACAGCCTGCTTGGCGAGAACGGAGCCGGCAAGTCGACGCTGATGAACGTGCTGTACGGCCTGTACCAGGCCGATGAGGGGCAGATCCTCATCGACGACAAGGTGCAGCACTTCTCCGGCCCCGGGGATGCCATGGCGGCAGGCATCGGCATGGTGCACCAGCACTTCATGCTCGTGCCCGTGTTCACCGTCGCCGAGAACGTCATGCTCGGGCATGAGACCACGACTTTCGGGGGCCGGCTCGACCTGGCCTCCGCCCGCGCGAAGGTGCGCGAGATCTCCGACCGCTTCGGCTTCGACGTCGACCCGGATGCCGTCGTCGAGGACCTGCCCGTCGGCGTGCAGCAGCGCGTCGAGATCATCAAGGCGCTCTCGCGCGACGCCAGCATCCTCGTCTTCGACGAGCCGACCGCCGTGCTCACCCCGCAGGAGACCGACGAGCTGATGGCGACGATGCGCCTGCTCAAGGCGCAGGGCACCGCGATCGTGTTCATCACGCACAAGCTGCGCGAGGTGCGCGAGGTCGCCGACCGCATCACCGTCATCCGCCTGGGCAAGGTGGTCGGCGAGGCATCGCCCACCGCGAGCAACGCCGAGCTGGCCTCGCTGATGGTCGGCCGCGCGGTCGAGCTGACCGTGCACAAGGAGGCGCCGAACCTGCAGGAGAACTCCCTCGTCGTAGAGGGACTCACCGTCACCGACCCAGTCGGCAACGTGCTCGTCGACGACGTCTCCTTCGAGGTCCGCGGAGGCGAGGTGCTCGCCATCGCCGGCGTACAGGGCAACGGGCAGACCGAGCTGACCGAGGCGCTGGTCGGCCTGCAGGACCGTGTGCGCGGCAGCATCCGCCTCGACGGCGAGGAGCTGCGCGGCCGCTCGGTGCGCGACATCCTCGACTCCGGCGTCGGCTTCGTCCCCGAGGACCGCGGTGTCGACGGGCTGGTGAAGGAGTTCACCATCGCCGAGAACCTCATGCTCGACCGGTCGGGCGGTGAGCCCTTCGTGCGCGGGGGGATGCTCCAGCTGGGCGCGCTCGACGAGTTCGCGCGCGAGAAGATCCAGGAGTTCGACATCCGCACGCAGGGGCCCACCCAGCACGCCGGGCGCCTCTCGGGCGGCAACCAGCAGAAGGTGGTGCTCGCGCGCGAGCTGAGCCGCAAGCTGTCGCTGTTCGTCGCCGCCCAGCCCACCCGCGGCGTCGACGTCGGATCGATCGAGTTCATCCACAAGCGCATCGTCGAGACCCGCGACTCGGGCATCCCCGTGATCGTGATCTCCACCGAGCTCGACGAGGTCGCAGCCCTCGCGGACCGCATCCTCGTGATGTACCGGGGCCGCGTCGTCGGGATCGTGCCCGGTGACACCCCGCGCGAGAAGCTCGGCCTGATGATGGCAGGAATCACCGGCGACGCCGTGAACGAAGGAGTGCAGGCATGACCGCCGCACAGACACAGGCACCGCCGCGCGGCGGTGCCGAGACGCCGCCGCCCTCGCGCTGGCGCGAGGCGATGCACCGGATCGTCGCCGGGAACGCGATCATCTCGCTGCTCGCGGTCGTGGCCGCGATCCTGGTCGGCTCGATCATGATCGCCGCGACCGACGACCACGTGCAGGCCGCCGCCGGGTACTTCTTCCAGCGCCCCGGTGACACCTTCTCGGCCATCGGCAGCGCGGTCGGCGGGGCGTACGCCGCGCTGTTCCGCGGCTCGATCTACAACTTCAACGCCGACTCCTTCGCGATCGGCATCCGGCCGCTGACCGAGACGCTGAAGTTCGCGACTCCGCTGATCGCGGCCGGTCTCGGCGTCGGCCTGGCGTTCCGGGCGGGCCTGTTCAACATCGGCGGTCAGGGTCAGATGCTGATGGCGGCCGCCGCCGCGGGATACGTGGCGACCACCTGGGACCTGCCGTTCCCGCTGCACATGATCGCCGCGATCCTCGCGGGAATCGTCGCGGGCGCGATCTGGGCCGGCATCGCCGGCCTGCTCAAGGCGCGCACCGGGGCGCACGAGGTGATCGTGACGATCATGCTCAACCACATCGCCGTCTACCTGCTGGCCTGGATGCTCGCCACGCAGGGCGTGCTGCAGGCGCCGGGCTCGAACAACCCGAAGACCGCGCCGATGGCCGAGTCGGCGGTGCTGCCGCTGATCGCCGGGCCGATGTACAAGCTGCACCTCGGCTTCCTGCTCGCGCTGGTGGCCGTCGCCGTCACCTGGATGATCCTGGAGCGCTCGAGCCTCGGATTCCGGTTCCGCGCGGTGGGCATCAACCCCGCCGCTGCGCGCACCGCCGGCATCTCGGTGGGCTGGTCGTACTTCCTCGTCATGGTCATCGCCGGCGCCCTCGTGGGCCTCGCCGGTGTCAGCCAGGTGCTCGGCACCGAGCCGAAGGGCTTCAGCGGCGGCATCGACGCGGGCATCGGGTTCGACGCGATCACCGTCGCCCTGCTCGGCCGCTCCCGTCCGCTGGGCATCCTCGGCGCCGGCCTGCTGTTCGGCGCCTTCAAGACCGGCGGCTTCACGATGCAGGCGTCGCAGGGCGTGCCGATCGAGATCGTGCTCGTCGTGCAGTCGCTGATCGTGCTGTTCATCGCCGCTCCGCCGCTCGTGCGTGCCATGTTCGGCCTGCCTCAGCCGGGCACGTCCTCGCGCCGTCAGCGTCGCGCCGCCCAGCGCCGCGCCGCGGCTGCAGAAGGAAAGGAGGTGTCGGCATGAGCGCCGTCGCCCTCGACGCGCAGCCGCGCGCCGTGACCGTCGTGTCGTGGAAGACCCCGGTCATCCTCGCCGTCGTCACCGTGCTATTCGCGCTGCTGCCGATCCTCGTCCCTCGTCCGGGCGATGCCACCTTCCGGTTCTCATCGGGCCGCGACGCGATCCAGCTGCCCGAGTTGGTCGTGCCGGGCACCGGTACGGCCTGGGCCGCAGTCGTGATCGGTGCGATCATCGCGGCCGTCGCCTTCGTGCTCGTCTCGCGCCGGCGCACCGTTCCGCTGTGGCTGACCGCGGTGCTCGTCGTCGCGGTCATCTTCGGCTTCCTCGCCTGGGCGGCTGCCGGGAGCACCGGCACCCTGCCGATGGTCGGCCTGCTCGGTGGTGCGCTGGCCCTGGCGACGCCGCTGATCTTCGGCGCCCTGGGCGGCGTGATCGGCGAGCGCGCCGGCGTGGTGAACATCGCCATCGAGGCGCAGCTGCTCGCCGGCGCCTTCACCGCCGCGATCGCCGGCTCGCTGAGCGGGTCGCCGTGGGTCGGTCTGATCGCCGCGATGGCAGCGGGCGTGCTCGTGGCGCTGGTGCTGGGCGTGTTCGCCATCACCTACTACGTCGACCAGGTCATCGTCGGTGTCGTGCTGAACGTGCTCGTGATCGGCCTGACCACGTTCCTGTTCCGCCAGGTGCTCGCGCCGAACCAGGCCACCATGAACACCGTCACCCCGTTCCCGGTGCTGCCGCTGCCGCTGCTGAGCGAGATCCCGATCCTCGGGCCGATCCTGTTCCGCCAGACGATCGTCGTGTACCTGATGTACGTCGTCGTCTTCGTCGTCTGGTTCGGCATGTACCGCACCCGCTGGGGTCTGCGCATGCGCGCGGTCGGCGAGCACCCGCAGGCGGCCGACACGGTCGGCATCAACGTGGCACGCACGCGCTACATGAACGTGCTCATAGCCGGTGCCATCGCGGGTATGGGCGGTGCGTTCTACACGCTCGTCTCGGTTCCCCGGTTCAACCCCGAGATGACCGCAGGCGCGGGCTTCATCGCGCTGGCCGCCGTCATCTTCGGCAAGTGGGATCCCATCAAGGCGACCCTGGCAGCGCTGCTGTTCGGCTTCGCGACGAACCTGCAGGGCGTGCTGAGTGTCATCGGCTCGCCGGTGCCGAGCCAGTTCATGCTGATGCTGCCGTACGTCGTGACGATCTTCGCCGTGGCCGGGCTGGTGGGCAAGTCCCGCGCACCCGCCGCTGACGGCCAGCCCTACATCAAGTCCTGAGGAGGAGCATGACCGACATCGACTGGGACGATCTGCGTCAGGTCGCCACGGAGGCGATGCACCGGGCGTACGTGCCGTACTCGCATTACCGGGTGGGTGCGGCCGCGCTCGTCGACGACGGCCGCGTGGTCTCGGGCTGCAACATCGAGAACGCGTCCTACGGGGTCACGCTGTGCGCGGAGTGCACCATGGTGGGCGATCTTTTCATGTCGGGTGGCGGGCGCCTGGTCGCCTTCACCTGCGTGAACGGCGACGGGCAGACGATCATGCCCTGCGGCCGATGCCGCCAGCTGCTGTTCGAGCACGCCAGCCCGGGGATGCTGCTGGAGACGGTGTCGGGCATCCGCACCATCGACGAGGTGCTGCCCGACGCGTTCGGGCCGCGCGATCTGGAGGACGCCCGATGAATGCACCGGTGATCGAGCCGTTCGACGCCGTCGACGTCATCCGCGCCAAGCGCGACGGCGGCGCCGTCGGCGAGGCGGCGTTGCGGTGGATGATCGACGCGTACACCCGCGGGTACGTCTCCGACGCGCAGATGGCCTCGTTCGCGATGGCGATCTTCCAGCGCGGCATGGAGCGCGACGAGATCCGCGTGATGACGGATGCGATGATCGCGACGGGGGAGCGGATGAGCTTCGCCGATCTCGGCAAGCGCACCGTCGACAAGCACTCCACGGGCGGCGTGGGCGACAAGATCACGCTGCCGCTGGCGCCGCTGGTCGCCGTCTTCGGCGTCGCCGTGCCGCAGCTGAGCGGCCGGGGCCTGGGCCACACGGGCGGCACGCTCGACAAGCTCGAGTCGATCCCCGGCTGGCGGGCGGCGCTGTCGAACGACGAGATGTTCGCGCAGATGCAGGGCGAGGTCGGCGCGGTCATCTGCGCCGCAGGCTCGGGTCTGGCCCCCGCCGACAAGAAGCTCTACGCGCTGCGCGATGTGACAGGCACGGTCGAGGCGATCCCGCTGATCGCCTCGAGCATCATGTCGAAGAAGATCGCAGAGGGCACCGACGCGCTGGTGCTGGATGTGAAGTTCGGCAACGGGGCGTTCATGCAGGACATCGACCGGGCCCGCGAACTGGCGCGCACCATGGTCGCCCTGGGCACCGATTCGGGGGTGGCGACCACCGCGCTGCTGACCGACATGAACGTGCCGCTCGGTCTTGCGATCGGCAACGCCAACGAGGTGCGCGAGTCGGTCGAGGTGCTCGCCGGCGGCGGGCCGGGCGACGTGCGCGAGCTGACGGTCGCCCTCGCCCGCGAGATGCTCGCGCTGGCAGGACAGCCGGATGCCGATGTCGAGGCGGCGCTGGACGACGGTCGCGCCATGGACCGCTGGAACGCGATGATCCGCGCGCAGGACGGCGACCCCGATGCGCCGCTGCCCACCGCTCGCGAGACCCACGTCGTCCGCTCGGCGGTCGACGGCGTCGTCACGCGGATGGACGCGCTGCCGTTCGGCGTCGCGGCCTGGCGCCTGGGCGCCGGCCGTGCCCGCGCCCAGGACCCGGTGATCCACGCCGCCGGCATCGACCTGGCCGTCAAGCCCGGCGCCCGGGTGAGCGCGGGTCAGACCCTGTTCACCCTGTCGGCCGATGACGACGCCCGCTTCGCCCGCGCCCTGCAGGCGCTCGACGGCGCCTACGAGGTCGGCCATGCTTCGACAGGCTCAGCAACCCATCTGCAGCGGCCCCCGATCGTGCGCGAGCGCATCACCGCCTGACCCCACCGGAGGACACCATGAGCATCGAGCCGAACGGCGACAGGAAGGTGCAGGGCGTCTCGCTGCGCGCCCTGCCGAAGATCTCCCTGCACGACCATCTGGACGGCGGGCTGCGCCCGGAGACGATCCTCGAACTCGCCTCCGCCACGGGCGTCGAGACGCCGGCGCAGGATGCCGCCGGCCTGCGCCGCTGGTTCGCCGACCGCAGCGACTCCGGATCGCTGGTGGAGTTCCTGACCGGCTTCGACCTGGTCCTGCCGCTGCTGCAGACCGAGGCGGCGCTGACCCGCGTGGCGCGGGAGTACGTCGCCGACCTCGCGGCCGACGGCGTGATCTACGGCGAGGTGCGCTGGGCGCCCGAGCAGCACCTCGCGGGCGGCCTGAGCCTCGACCGTGCAGTGGCCGCCGTGCAGCGCGGCATCGAGGAGGGCGAGGATGAGGCGGATGCCGCCGGCTACAGCATCCGCGTCGGCCAGATCCTCTCCGCGATGCGGCACGCCGACCGGTCGCTCGAGATCGCGAAGCTGGCCGTGGCCCATCGTGAGCGCGGCGTGGTCGGGTTCGACATCGCCGGGCCCGAGGACGGCCACCCGGCATCCCGCCACCGCGCCGCCTTCGACCACCTGGCCGCCGAGTTCCTGCCGGTGACGGTGCACGCCGGTGAGGCGGCGGGGCCTGCGTCCGTGCGCTCCGCGCTCATCGACGGCCGCGCACTGCGCCTGGGACACGGAGTCCGCGTCGCCGAGGACCTGCAGATCATCGAGCGCGAGGGCGACGAGGTGCAGGTGCAGTTCGGCGACCTGGCGCGCTGGGTGCGCGACCGCGAGATCCCGCTGGAGATGTCGCCGTCCTCGAACGTGCAGACCGCGGCGATCGCGCCGTGGGGCGACGAGCTCGCCGACCACCCCTTCGACCTGCTCTACCAGCTGGGCTTCGCCGTGACCGTCAACACCGACAACCGCACGATGAGCGGCACCTCGCTCACGCGCGAGCTCGCGCTGCTCGTCGATGCCTTCGGCTACGACCTCGACGACCTCGAGGCCTTCCAGTTCAACGCCGCCTCGGCCGCCTTCCTCCCCGTCGAGGAGCGCGAGGAGCTGGTGGAGATGATCGGCGAGGGCTTTGAGCGCTGAGCGGCCGACTATGAGCTCGGTGTTCATCGCGGGACCCGCCTCGTGGAACTCGCTGGTCGTGCTCGACCGGCTGCCCGAGCCGGTGCCGCACATGCAGTTCGCCGAGGAGTCCTGGCAGACCATCGGCGGCACCAGCGCGGGGAAGGCGCTCACGCTGACCGCACTCAGACGCGAGACGCTGCTGTACGCGCTCAGCGCCGTCGACGAGCCGGGGCTGCGGGTGCGCGACGCACTGGCGGCTGCGGGCGTGAACGCGCGCTGGCGCGACGCCGCGGTGACCGAGCAGCACCTGAACCTCATGACCCGGGCGGGGGAGCGGGTCTCGCTCTACCTCGCCGCGCCGTCGGAAGCGGATGCCGCGCATGACGAGCAGCTCGTCGCGGCGATGGCGTCCGCCGACGTGCTGGTGCTCGACCTCGCCGCCGAGCCGCTGCGGCTGCTGCCACTCGCCCGCAGCACGGGACGGCCGATCTGGGTCGACGTGCACGACTACGACGGCGAGGCCGAGTTCCACCGTCCGTTCCTCGCGGCAGCCGACGCGGTCTTCTGCAACGCCGACAAGCTCGCCGATCCGGTCGCGTTCCTGCGCTCGCGGATCGACGCCGGTGCCTCGCTCGCGGTGTGCACGCTCGGCGCCGACGGCGCGGTGGCGGTGGATGCCGCCGGCGACGTGCACCGCGTGCCCGCGGTGCCGGTCGAGGTCATCGACACCAACGGCGCCGGCGATGCGTTCCTCGCCGGGGTTCTGGATGCCGTGCTCGGCGGAGCCGCCGTGCCCGCCGCGCTGCATGCCGGCGCGCAGGCCGCCTCGCAGGTGCTGACCACCCGGCACCTGCATCCGCTCCTCGATCCCGTGCTGGATCCGGCGCGGAGCTGACCTCCCGCTCAGCCGAGCAGCGACGCGATCGCACGCCCGAGGACGACGATCACACCCGCCCACGCGCACAGCAGCATGACCCGTCTGGCGAGGACGAGCGGCACGCGACGTGCCGCCAGAGCACCCAGCAGCATCCCTCCGGCGGTGCAGGCGGCCAGGATCAGCAGGTCGGGCGCGGGCGTGCTGGGCAGACCACGCAGCGCGACCGACACGAGACCGTAGCCGAGGAAGACGATCTGCGCGCTTGCCGCGAACCGGCGCTGCGGCCAGTCGTCGCCCAGGGCGAAGGACGCCAGTGCAGGCCCCGACAATCCGCTGGAGGCGTGCATGAACCCGGCCACGGCGCCGGCGCCGATCGCGCCGGGGCGCCCGCGCACGTGCCGTGCGATCGGGCCGAGACGCTGCGCGCTGAGGGCGATCACACCGATCAGCCCGATGAGCAGGAGCAGCAGCGGCTCGGGCAGAGCGGATGCCGTCAGCGCGCCGAGCGGTGCTGCGGCCAGTCCCGCGCCGAGCAGCCAGAGGGTGCGCGACCAGTCGACGTCGCGCCAGGCGCCCGGAACGGCGAACAGCGACGCGACCACCGCGAGGGACACCGCGATCGTCACGCCCTCGACGGGGCCGTAGGCGAGCACGATCGGGCCGATCAGCACGAGCACGAAGGCGAGGCCGGTGACCCGCTGGATGATCGCGGCGATCACGGTCGCGATCGCGGTGACGACAAGCATCCGGCTCCCTGGAGACCATCCGCGGGTCGGAAGGTCCCCAGGGAGCCTAGTCGATCAGGACCCGGCCACCTCCGCCGCGCGGGCGGCGAACGTCGCGCGGACGGCCGGGAACAGCGGATGCTGCGCCGGCAGCCCCGTGACCTCGGCGGCGAGCACCTCCGGGTCGTCGGTGCGCAGCCGGCGCTGCAGGTCGACGGACTGCTCGTCCTCGGCGTCGTCGAATGCGAGGGCGGCGCCCACTGCGACGAGCAGCGCATCGACGGACAGGCCGCGCTCGGCGGCCTCGGCCGCCGGGCCGATGAAGCGCTCATGCCGCGACAGCTTGCGCAGCGGCTGGCGTCCCACCCGCCACACCGTGTCCGGCAGAGCCGGGTTGGCGAAGCGGCGCAGGATCGTGGCCCGGTACTCGGCCAGCTCCTGCGGATCGAGGCCGTGCTTGGCAGCCAGCAGCGCCGAGGTCTCCTCGAGCGTCGCCGCGACCCGGCCGGCGATCGCCTGGTCGGCCAGTGCGTCGGAGATGCGCTCGATGCAGGCCTGGGCGCCCAGGTACGCGGTGGTGGCGTGGCCGGTGTTCACCGTGAAGAGCTTGCGCTCGATGTACGGCGCCAGGTCGTCGACGAAGTGAGCGCCGGGGATGTGCGGCGGGTTCCCGCCGAACGGCCCTCGTTCGATCGCCCACTCGAAGAACGGCTCGACGGTGACGTCGACGCCGGCGCCTGAGGGCTGCCCCGGCACGATCCGGTCGACGGCGGTGTTGGCGAACACCGCCCGCCCGGCGAGGCCTTCCCAATCCTCGCCGGCGCGGTCGATGATCTCCTGCTTGAGCAGATCGGTGGCGCCGATCGCGTTCTCGCAGGCCATGATCTGCAGCGGTGCCGCCCCCGCATCCCGGCGCCGCAGGGCGTCGAGGATGGGGGCGGCGACGAACCGCAGCACGGTCGGTCCGACCGCAGTGGTCACCACATCGGCATCCGCGATCTCGGCGATCAGGCCCTCCGGGTCCTGGGCGCTGTTGATCGCCCGGAACCCGGTGACCACCGTGTCGCCGCCGCCTTCGCCCACCTCGTGCACCGTGTAGCTGTCTGACGCGTTGATCGCGTCGACGAGCGGGGCGGCGACGTCGGAGAACACCAGCTCGTAGCCGCCCTGGTGCAGCAGCAGACCGACGAAGCCGCGGCCGATGTTGCCGGCGCCGAAGTGGACGGCCTTCATGCCCTGTTCACCGCCGACAGCAGCTCGTAGAGCTCCTCGGGCGTGGCGGCGGCGTTCAGCCGTGCCACGTCGTCCTCGTCCGAGAACAGCTCGGCGATCTGCGACAGGATCTGCAGGTGGTCGCCGTCCTTGCCGGCGATGCCGATCACGAAGGTCGCGCGGTCACCGTCCCAGTCGACTCCGCCGTCGTAGCGCACCACGCTCAGCGCCGAGCCGAGCACGGCATCCTTGGCGTCGTTGGTGCCGTGCGGGATGGCCAGGCCGTTGCCCATGAATGTCGAGACCGACTGCTCGCGGTCGTGCATCGCCTGCAGGTACGCGGGCGTGACCGCGCCTGCCGCGACGAGCGCGTCGGCCGCCTCCTTGAGCGCCTCGTCACGGGTGGCGGATCCGGAGTGGATGCGCACCCGGTCGAGGGTCAGCACACCGGCACTGCCGGTGGCCGCGGCGGAAGCGGCGCCGGCGTCGGCCGCGCCTGCGGGAGCCTGCGCCTGCGCGCTGACGAGCTGTACGACCTCGTCGTACTTCGGCGAGTTCATGAAGTTGTCGACCGAGAGGTGCATCGAGCCCGGCGACTTCGCGCGTGCGCGGTCGGTGAGCTGCTGCTGCGTGATGACCAGGTCGGCCGAGCCGTCGAGGTTCGCGATCGCCGCGTTGGTGACCGTGATGCCGTCGATGCCGGCGCTCTTGATCTTGTTGCGCAGCACGCTCGCGCCCATCGCCGAGGAGCCCATGCCCGCGTCGCACGCGAACACGATCGAGCGGATCGGCGCGGTCGCGACCGCGGTGGTCGCGGCCCCGGCGGTCGCGCCGCCCAGGCTGCCCAGCACGCTGGACTCCTTGCCCTTGTTCGCCTGCGTCTGCGAGATCGCCGCGCCGAAGGTGTCGGCGCCCGCCGCCTCTGCGGCGAGGTCGCGCTTGCGCGAGGCGCGCAGGATCACCGCGGTGATCAGGAAGGTCACGGTCGCTGCGAGCACCACCGACAGGTACACGATCAGCAGGTTGCCGATGCCGCCCGCGGCGGGGCTCGACGCGGCAGCCGTCACGGCGATGATGCTTCCGGGGGCTGCGGGGAAGGCCAGGCCACCGCCGAAGATCATGTTGGTCGCCACGCCCGTGGCGCCACCGGCGATCAGGGCGAGGATCGTGGCCGGCTTGCTCAGCGCGTACGGGAAGTAGATCTCGTGGATGCCACCGAGGAACTGGATGATCGCGGCGCCCGGAGCGGACGAGCGGGCCTGGCCGACACCGAAGAAGGTGAACGCCAGCAGCAGACCGACACCGGGGCCGGGGTTGGCCTCGATGAGGAACAGGATCGACTTGCCCGCCTCGGTGACCTGCTCGATGCCGAGCGGGGTGAAGACACCGTGGTTGATGGCGTTGTTCAGGAACAGCACCTTGGCCGGCTCGACGATGACCGAGGCGATCGGCAGCAGCTGCAGCGAGACGAGCCAGCCGACCGCGCCGCCGAGAATGGCGCTCAGGCCGATGATCAGCGGCCCGAAGACGAAGAAGCCGAGGATGGCGAGCAGCATGCCGAGGATGCCGGCCGAGAAGTTGTTCACGAGCATCTCGAAGCCCGGCTTGATCCGGCCCTCCCAGATGCGGTCCATCCACTTGGTGACGTAGGCCGCGAACGGGCCCATGATCATCGCACCCAGGAACATCGGGATGCTGGTGCCGACGATCACGCCCATGGTCGCGATCGTCGCGACCACGCCGCCGCGCTCGCCGTACACCATCCGGCCGGCGGTGTTCGCGATGAGCAGCGGAAGCAGGTAGGTGATCATCGGGCCGACCAGGCCGACGTACTGCTGGAAGGTCGTGCCGTCCTCAGCCTGGGCGAGGGCCGTCATGGCGCCGGGCCAGTTGATCTGGCCTGCGTCGCCGAATCCGCCGAGCAGGTCGGAGACGGGATGCCATCCGCCCAGCCAGCCGGCGGAGATGAAGAGCATCGTGATGAAGCCCCAGGCGATGAAGGCGGCGATGTTCGGCATGATCATGCCGGAGAGGAACGTGCCGAACCTCTGCACGTGCACGCGGGCTCTGCCGAGGCCCGCTCCTGGTGCTGACGTCGTCGTCATGATTGTTCTCTTTCTTTTTCGGGTGTCGTCGATGGACAGGGGATTCAGTTCGGAGCTGCGGCCTGCGCGGCGGCACGGGCGCCGGCTGCGTCGTCGGCGGTGAGGGCGGCCGCGGCGATGCGCCTGGCGTCGTCGAGGGTGTGCTGCGCGATCGAGCGGCGCACGTCGGCCAGCGCCGCGGGTGCCATGGACAGGCTGGTCGCGCCGAGCCCCACGAGCACGACGGCCAGCAGCGGGTCGGCGGCGGCCTCGCCGCAGATGCCGACCGGCTTGCCGGTGCGGGCTCCCGCCTCGCCCACCTCGCGCACCAGGCGCAGCACCGCGGGGTGCCACGGGTCCTGGAACGAGGCGACCGAGCCGAGCAGCCGGTCCGCCGCCATCGTGTACTGGGTCAGGTCGTTCGTGCCGATCGAGGCGAAGTCGGCGTGCGCGAGCACCCGGTCGGCCAGCAGTGCGCTCGCCGGCACCTCCACCATCACCCCGGCCGTCTTCAGGCCGAACTCGCGCGCGAGGGCGGTGAAGTACGCGGTCTCCTCGACGGTGGTGACCATGGGCGCCATGACCCACAGGTCGGCCGAGGTGGCGGCATCCGCCTGTGCGAGGGCGGTGAGCTGCTCGCGCAGGATGTCCTCGCTGGCGCGCAGCGCGCGCAGTCCTCTCAACCCCAGGGCGGGGTTCTCCTCGTGCGCGTCGTTGAGGAACGCCAGTGGCTTGTCGGCGCCGGCGTCCAGCAGCCGCACGACGACCTTCTTGCCCTCGAATGCCGAGAGCAGCTCGGTGTACGCGGCCTGCTGCTGCGCGATGGTGGGCGCCTGCGCCGCCGAGAGGAACAGGAACTCGGTGCGGAACAGCCCCACGCCCTCCGCACCGCGCGCCACGGCATCCGCCGCGTCGCCGGGCTTGCCGAGGTTGGCGAGCAGGCTGATCGGTGTGCCGTCCGCGAGGGCCCCGGGCGCCGCGGGTGCGGCATCCTCGGCGGCGCGCGCCGCGATCCGCTCCGCGACCGAAGCCAGCTCGCTCTCGGTCGGAGCGTCGTTGACCGTACCGGCTGCGGCGTCCACGATGACGGTCGCCCCGTTGGCGAGTGCGGCGGCCTCGGCGGCGCCGACCACGGCGACGATGCCCTTCTCGCGGGCCAGGATCGCGGTGTGCGAAGTGGGGCCGCCGTCGGAGGTGACCAGCGCGAGCACCTGCTCGAGGTTCAGCAGCGCGGTGTCGGCGGGCGCGAGATCCCGGGCCACCAGCACGAACGGGTGACCGGGGTCGGGCACGCCGGGGGCTGCGACGCCGTTCAGGTGCGCGAGAACCCGCTGGGCGATGTCCTCCAGATCGGCGGCGCGCTCGCCGAGGTAACCGCCGACTGCCTCGAGGGTGGCGCGGAAGCCGGCGAAGGCGTCGTGCACGGCCCACTCGGCCGTCGCCCCATCGTCGATGCGGGCGTCGACCTCGTCCATGAGCGTCGGGTCCTCTGCGATCATCGCCTGGGCTTCGAGCACCTCCTGCGCCGCGCCGCCCGCGGCGTCCGCCCGCTGCTGCAGATCGGCGGCCACGGCGGCGACTGCCTCGCGCACGCGGGCGCGCTCGGCGTCCGCTCCGGCGGTGCTGTCGGTCTTCTCCGGGGCGGGCAGCGCCTCGGCCATCCGCACGACCGGGCCCGAGGCGACGCCCTGTCCGATCCCGACCCCGCGCAGGATGCTCATGCGTCCTCGTCGTGATCGGTGGTGAGCACCTCGACCAGCTCGTCGAGCACGGCTTCGGCGTTGGCGCCCTCGGCGCTCAGCACGACGTGATCTCCGAAGTCGATCCCGAGGGCGACGACAGCGAGGATGCTGGCGGCGTTCACGGCCTTGCCGGCATCCTTGGCGATGGTCACCGGGATGCCGGCTTCCTTCGCCTTCTGCGCGAAGAGCTTGGCGGGGCGGGCGTGCAGACCGTGCGAAGAGCCGACGCGCACGGTGCGGGTGAGAGCGGTCATGGGATTTCCTTCCGGTCGTGCGGCGCGGCAAGCGCGTCGCGGACGAGCAGCAGCGTGCGGCTGCCGTCGAGGTCGGCGAAGGCGTCGTCGGGAAGGCCGATGACGCGGGAGTGCCCGGCGAGGGCGGTGCGGATGCTCTCGGCGCGATCCGCGAGATGCGGACCGACCAGCACGACGTCGACACCGACCGCCGACAGCGCGGTGTGCTCGGTGCCGGCTTCGGTGGACCATGCGAGTCCCGCCTGGGTCGCCGCGCGGGCGAGTCGCTGTGCGACGAACGTGCTCGACGCCCCGGCGCCGCACACCACGAGAATCCGCATCGATCTTCCTTTCCACCCTCAGTGTGTCGGCGGCTCACAGGTTCCTTCCAGCAAGGTTCCTTCCGCCCCTGCGGAACGTGGCCTTCCGCGCATGCCGGTGGCGCGGCTGGCATCATGGGAGAGCACCCGGGTCATCGACGAGGAGGGCGGACGGATGTCGCGTCAGCGCCAGGATCGGCTTCTCGCCGTGCTCCTGCGGCAGGACTCCTGGGCGACCGCGGCGAGTCTGGCGGATCAGCTCGGGGTGACCCCGCGCAGCATCCGCTCCTATGTCGCGGCGCTGAACGCCCGCACCCCCGGTTCGGATGCCGTGGAGTCGGGTCCCGCCGGATACCGCGCGGGCGCGGGGGCAGCGGATGCCGCCGGCCGGCCCGACGATCTCGGCACCCCGCGGGCGCGCCTGCACCGGCTCGCCCGCACCCTGATCGATGAGGCCGACGGCATCGACGTGTACGACACCGCGCTGGCACTGCACGTCAGCGAGACCACGCTCGAGAACGATCTGGCACGCGTGCGCGCGCTGCTCGACGGCGGCGGCGTGCAGCTGGAGCGCGACCGTGACGTGGTGCGGCTGCGCGGTGACGAGCAGTCGCTGCGCCGGCTGCTGAGCAGGCTCGCGCAGGACGAGATGGATGCCGGGCCGCTGCGTGCCGACGCCCTGCAGCGCGCGCTCGCCCCCGAGGCGGTGCCTGCCCGCGCGGTCGGCCCGTTCAAGGCGGATCTCGTGCGCGAGCTCGGTGAGCTGGGGTACTACGTCAACGAGCTCGCGATCAGCGACGTGCTGCTGCACATCACCATCGCGGCGGAGCGCGTCGCCGTGGGGCGGGCCCTGGAACAGCGCGCGGATGCCGCCGACGACGCCGTCGCCGCGGTCGGCGAGACCATCGTGAGGCTGGCCGCCGAGCACTTCGGCGTCGCACTCGGCGACGGCGACCGCGAGCACCTCGCGAACCTCGTGCTCACCCGCGTCGTCACCCCGGGTGAGCCGGGCCGGCGGCGTGCGCCGAGCCGAGTCGACCCCGAGGTCGTGAACGCGGTCCGCGCCGAGATCGAGCAGGCCGCGCACGACTACCAGGTCGACCTCGTCGACGACGCCTTCATCGAGCGGCTCGCGCTGCACGTGCAGAACCTGCTGCTGCGCTCGCGCGAGCAGGCGTGGACCCGCAACCCGCTCACCCAGTCGCTGAAGTCGTCGTATCCGATGATCTTCGACGTGGCCGTCTCGATCGCCAGCGGACTGCATGACCGGCTGGGCGCCCCGCTGCAGGAGGACGAGATCGCCTACATCGCCATGCACGTGGGCGGGCGGCTGGAGCGCAGCAGGGCGGCGGATGCCATCCTCTCCGCGACGATCGTCTGCCCCGGCTACCGCGAACTGCAGGACCTGCTGCGCTCGAGCGTCGACCGGTCGCTGGGCCGGCTGATCGAGGTCGTGCGCGTGGACACCAGCGTCGACCCCGACTGGGCGTCGCTCGACACCGACCTGGTGCTCAGCACCGTGCCGGTCGCCGGCAGCGACGAGCGGATCGTGCGGATCACCCCGTTCCTGGCCGAGGCCGACATCGAACGCGTGCAGCAGGCCGCCGCCCGCATCCGCCGGGCACGGCGGCTGAGCCGCCTGCGTGAGGAGCTGCAGCGCTACTTCTCCGCCGACGCGTTCCTCGTGCCGGTGCCCGACGTCGGCGAGGAGCAGATCATCCGCACCCTCGGCGCCCTGCTCACGGCATCCGGCCGCATCGGCGAGGACTACGTCGAGAACACCATCCTGCGCGAGCGCATGTCGTCGACCGCATTCACCGACGCGCTCGCCGTGCCCCACGCCCTGCAGATGACCGCTGAGCGCACCGCCATCGCGATCGGCATCGCCGACGGCTCGGTCGCCTGGGGGAGCGGACGCGTGCAGGTCGTCGCGCTCGCCGCGTTCAGCGAGGGCGACCGGGCTGCGTTCCAGACCGTGTTCGAGCAGTTCGTCGAGGTGTTCAGCGAACGTGACAGCGTGCAGCGGATCGTGCGCCGCTCGACCGGCTTCGACACGTTCCTCGACGAGCTCGTCGCCGTGATCGACGGCTGAGCAGCGCCCGATCAGGCGGGGCCCGTCAGCGGGCTCGCAGCACCGCCGCGATCGCGTCGAGCAGTGCCGGGGCCCCGGGGGAGTCGGCGACCTCGAAGGTCACCTCGTCGCCGGCGCGTATCGCGAGATCCATCACGGCGAGCACGCTGGAGAGCTCGGCCGTCTCACCGGCATCCGTCGACAGCAGCACGGGCGAGCCGTGCGCCTGCGCGAGGCGGGCGAGTTCGGCGACGGGGCGCGCGTGCGCGCCATCGCCGACGCCGACCCTCACCCGCCTGCGCAGCGTGGTCATCCCCGCTCCGCCAGCAGCTGCCGCACGGCGGCCTCGAGCTCGGCGACCGCAGCGGTCGCCTCGGCGGCGGATGCCGCGGTGACATCGAGGTACACCTTCAGCTTCGGCTCGGTGCCGCTGGGACGCACGATCACCCGCGAGCCGTCGGAGAGCCGGTAGCGCAGCACGTCGCCGGCCGGGACGCCGGAGCCGCCTGCGGCGAGATCCTCGGCGCCGGTCACGGCGCGCGTGCCGAATGCCGCAGGCGGCTGCGTGCGCAGCCACAGCATCGTGTCGGCGATCTCCGACAGGTCGTCCACGCGGATCGAGACCTGGCCGCTCGCGAAGTGGCCGATCTCCTCGCCGATCTCTGCGAGGAGCCCGGCGATGCTCGTGCCGCGCACGCGGGCGTCGGCCGCGAGGCCGAGCATGGCGATGGCGGCCGAGATGCCGTCCTTGTCGCGCACCGTGCCGGGGTTGACGAGGTAGCCGAGCGCCTCTTCGAAGCCGAACACCATGCCCGGGGCGCGCGAGATCCACTTGAAACCGGTCAGCGTCTCGTGGAAGCCGAGGCCGTAGTGCGCGGCCACCGCGGCCAGCCCGGGGGAGGAGACGAGCGAGCAGGCCAGCGACGCTCCTGGCGCGCCCTGAGCGGCCTGCGCGGCCCGGCGGCCCAGCAGCAGCCCGACCTCGTTGCCGGTCAGGCGGCGCCAGCCACCCTCGACGGTCTCGTCGGGGATCGCGACCGCGAGCCGGTCGGCGTCGGGATCAGTGGCGAGGATGAATTCCGCATCGACGGCGCGGGCGCGCGCGAAGGCGAGATCCATTGCACCCGGCTCCTCCGGGTTCGGGAACGAGGCCGTGCGGAACGTCGGATCCGGATCGCGCTGCTCGTCGACGACGCGCGGGGCCGGGTACCCGGCGCTCTTGAGCACCCGGGCGAACGTCTCCCAGCCCACGCCGTGCATGGCCGTGTACACCCAGCGCATCTCCTGCACCCCGAACGGGGCGCGGGCGACCTCTGCGGTCGCCGCGATGTACGCGTCGACCACGTCCTCGCCGGCGATCTCGTAGCCCTCCGACCGCGGCAGCAGCCCCACGTCGCCGGCATCGGCCACGCGCTGGATGTGCGCGGCGATCTCGGCATCCGCCGGGGCGACGATCTGCGAGCCGGCATCCGCGCCGCCCAGGTACACCTTGTAGCCGTTGTCCTGCGAGGGGTTGTGGCTGGCGGTGACCATGACCCCGGCGTCGGCGCCGAGATGGCGCACGGCGAACGCGAGCACCGGCGTCGGCAGCAGCCGAGGCAGCAGGATCGCGCGCAGTCCGGCGCCGGCGAACAGCTCGGCGGAGTCCAGGGCGAACCGGCGCGAGTTGCGGCGCCCGTCGTAGCCGATCACGACCGTCGGCGTGCTGCCCGAGCGCTGCAGCAGGTACCCGGCGAAGCCGGCCGCAGCCTGGGCGACGAGAACCCGGTTCATCCGGCTGCTGCCTGCGCCGAGTGCGCCGCGCAGCCCCGCCGTGCCGAACGACAGCCGCGTCGAGAAGCGGTCGTCGAGCTCGGCGATCGCGGTGGTGTCGCCGCTGGCCGCACGGGTGATGAGACCGGCGAGCTCGTCGCGGGTCTCGGCATCCGGATCCTGCCGCAGCCAGGCGCGCGCCTGCGTGAGGCGCTCACCCGCCACGGTGCTCACAGCGCCTCGATCACGCGGGCGAGCAGGGCCGAGATCACCGGCTCCGCCTGACGGCCCGCCTCGATGACCTCGTCGTGGCTGAGCGGGGTCTTCTGGATGCCGGCGGCGAGGTTCGTGATGAGCGAGAACCCGAGCACCTCCATGCCCGCCTCGCGGGCGGCGATCGCCTCGAGGGCCGTCGACATGCCGACGATGTGGCCGCCGATGGCCTTGGCCATCTGCACCTCGGCCGGGGTCTCGTAGTGGGGGCCGCGGAACTGGGTGTACACGCCCTCGTCGAGGCTCGGGTCGACGGTGCGGGCGATGTCGCGCAGACGCTGCGCGTACAGGTCGGTGAGATCGACGAAGGTGGCCCCCTCGAGCGGGGAGTCGGCGGTCAGGTTGATGTGGTCGCTGATGAGCACCGGCTGACCGGGCGTCCAGGTCTCGCGCACGCCGCCCGCGCCGTTGGTGAGCACCATGATCTTCGCCCCCGTGGCGGCGGCGGTGCGCACGCTGTGCACGACGCGGCGCACGCCGTGGCTCTCGTAGTAGTGCGTGCGCGCCCCGATGACCAGGACGTTGCGCCCGCCGGGGGTGCGGATGCTGCGCAGCGTGCCCACGTGCCCTTCGAGGGCGGGCTTGGAGAACCCCGTGACCTCGGTGGCGGGAACGGATGCGATGGTCTCGCCGATGAGCTCGGCGGCCTTGCCCCAGCCCGAACCGAGCGTGAGGGCGATGTCGTGATGGTCGACCCCGGTCAGCCGCGCGATGTCATCGGCGGCTCGGGCGGCGACGTCGAACGGGTTCGCGTTCGGGTCGTCGAGGGGGTGCGCGAAAGTGTCTGGCATGTGTCCACTCTAGGAACGTGCGGGCCCGGCTGCCAGTACGGAAGACCGCTGCCAGTACGGAAGAATGGAGTCCATGTCTCAGACTCCCTTCGCGAACAGGCAGAGTGTGGCCGTCCTCGGCGGCGGCCCCGGCGGCTACGAGGCAGCCCTCGCCGCCGCGCAGCTGGGTGCCGAGGTGACCCTGGTCGAGCGCGTCGGAGTCGGCGGCTCCGCGGTGCTGACCGACGTGGTGCCGTCGAAGAGCCTGATCGCCACCGCGGATGCCGCCGTCGCGATCGCCGAGGCCAGCGACCTGGGCGTGCAGTTCTTCGCGAAGGGCGAGCACGGCAAGCCGCTCAAGCCCGAGATCGCCATCAACCTCGCCGCCGTCAACAAGCGGCTGCTCGCCCTGGCCGGCCAGCAGTCCGAGGACATGCGGGCCACCCTGCTCGAGGCGGGCGTGCGCATCCTGTCCGGCCACGGCCGGCTCGAGGGGCCGAACGCCATCGTCGTGGCCACGGGGCCGGGCGGCACCGACTTCGACCGCATCGAGGCCGACACCGTGGTGGTGTCGGTGGGCGCAGCGCCCCGTGAGCTCGACTCGGCCAAGCCCGACGGCGAGCGCATCCTCACCTGGACTCAGCTGTACGACATGAAGGCGCTGCCCGAGCATCTCATCGTCGTCGGCTCCGGCGTCACGGGTGCCGAGTTCGCCTCGGCCTACATGAACCTCGGTGCCAAGGTGACGCTGGTCTCCAGCCGCGATCAGGTGCTGCCGGGCGAGGATCGCGATGCCGCCAAGGTGCTCGAGCAGGTGTTCAAGCGCGGCGGCATGCAGGTGCTCTCCAAGGCCCGCGCCGAGAAGGTCGAGCGCACCGGCGACGGCGTGACCGTCACGCTCGCCGACGGGCGTACCGTCGAGGGCAGCCACTGCCTGATGGCGGTCGGCTCCATCCCCAACACCGCCGGCATCGGCCTGGAGGAGGCCGGGATCGAGCTGACCGAGTCCGGTCATGTGCGCGTGAACCGCGTGGCGCGCACCTCGGTGCCGAACGTGTACGCGGTCGGCGACTGCACGAACTTCTTCCCGCTGGCGTCCGTCGCCTCGATGCAGGGCCGCACCGCGGTCTTCCACGCGCTCGGCGACATCGTGATCCCGCTCGAGCTGCGCCGGATCACCGCCAACATCTTCACCGCTCCCGAGATCGCGACCGTCGGCTTCTCGGAGCAGGACATCGAGAACGGCGTGGTCGAGGGTGTGGCGTTCAAGCTGCCGCTGGCGGCGAACCCGCGCGCGAAGATGATGGGCATCAAGGACGGCTTCGTGAAGGTGATCGCCCGCAAGGGCTCGGGCACCGTGATCGGCGGCGTGATCGTCGCACCGAAGGCATCCGAGCTGATCTACCCGCTCGCGATCGCCGTCGAGCGACGGCTGAACGTCGACCAGGTCTCGCGCGTGTTCGCGGCCTACCCGTCGCTGTCGACGAGCATCACCGACGCCACCCGCGCGATGCACATGGTGATCTGAGACTCTGAGACTAGAGAAGAGGGGCCGCGCGTGCGCGGCCCCTCTTCTCATATAGCTCCGGTCAGCTGATGGTGAGCAGCTGGTGCCCGGCCGAGACGGTCGCGCCGGGAGTGGCGTCGATCGAGCGGATGACGCCGTCCTTGTGTGCCTGCAGCGGCTGCTCCATCTTCATCGCCTCGAGCACGACGACCAGGTCGCCCTTGACGACCTCCTGGCCCTCCTCGACGGCGACCTTGACGATGGTGGCCTGCATGGGCGACTTCACCGCGTCGCCGGAGGCACCCGCGTTGGCGGTCGCGGCGTGCGAACGGCGCGAGGGCGGCACGGCGACGGGGCGGCCGGCGGTGCCGGCGACGGGCGCGGTCACCCGGTCGGGCAGGCTCACCTCGAGGCGCTTGCCGCCGACCTCGACGACGACCGTGTGGCGGCCGAGCGCGGGCGCCGGATCGTCGAGCTCGCCGTCCCAGGCGGGGATGTCGTTGACGAACTCGGTCTCGATCCAGCGCGTGTAGACGCCGAACTCGCCGTTCTCCGCGGTGAAGGCCGGGTCGCGCACCACCTTGCGGTGGAACGGCAGCACCGTGGGCATCCCTGCGACCTCGAACTCGTCGAGGGCGCGACGCGAGCGCTCCAGCGCCTCGCCGCGGGTACGGCCGGTGACGATGATCTTCGCCAGCAGCGAGTCGAAGGCGCCCGAGACGGTGTCGCCCGCGGTCACGCCCGAGTCGAGCCGCACACCGGGGCCGCCGAACGTCTTGAACACGCTGATGGGGCCGGGCTGGGGCAGGAAGCCGCGGCCCGGGTCCTCGCCGTTGATGCGGAACTCGAACGAGTGGCCCTGCGGGGTCGGGTCGTCGTAGCCGATGAGACCACCGGCGGCGATGCGGAACTGCTCGCGGACCAGGTCGATGCCTGTGACCTCCTCGGAGACCGGGTGCTCGACCTGCAGGCGGGTGTTCACCTCGAGGAACGACACGGTGCCGTCGGCGCCGATGAGGAACTCGCAGGTGCCGGCGCCGACGTAGCCGACCTCCTTGAGGATGGCCTTGGACGCGGAGTACAGCTGCGCGTTCTGCTCGTCGGTGAGGAACGGCGCGGGCGCCTCTTCGACGAGCTTCTGGTGGCGGCGCTGCAGCGAGCAGTCGCGGGTGGAGATGACGACGACGTTGCCCGCGGCATCCGCGAGGCACTGCGTCTCGACGTGACGCGGCTTGTCGAGGTACTTCTCGACGAAGCACTCGCCGCGGCCGAACGCGGTGACAGCCTCACGGGTGGCGGACTCGAACAGCTCGGCGACCTCGTCGAGCTCGCGCGCGACCTTCAGCCCGCGGCCACCGCCGCCATAGGCGGCCTTGATGGCGATCGGCAGGCCGACCTGCTCGGCGAAGGTCACGACCTCCTCGGCGGTGTCGACAGGGCCCGGGGTGCCCGGTGCGAGCGGGGCGCCGACCTTCTCGGCGACGTGACGGGCGGTGACCTTGTCGCCGAGCGCCTCGATGGCCTCGGGGGAGGGGCCGATCCAGGTCATCCCGGCGGCGATCACGGCGCGCGCGAACTCGGCGTTCTCGGCGAGGAAGCCGTAGCCGGGGTGCACGGAGTCGGCACCGGAGCGGCGGGCGATGGAGAGGATCTTGTCGATCTGCAGGTAGGTCTCGGCGCTGGTGGAGCCGTCGAGCGCGTAGGCCTCATCGGCCAGGCGGGCGTGCATGGCATCGCGATCCTGATCGGCGTAGACGGCGACCGAGGAGATCCCGGAATCCCGCGCGGCGCGGATGATGCGGACGGCGATCTCGCCGCGGTTCGCGATGAGGACCTTGGAGAGGGGTGCCGATTCGATCTGGGGCATGAATGCCAGCCTAACGAGTGCGGGCCTCACATTTTTGACGACTCTCCACAAGAAACACGCGGATCTGTCGTCGGGAGGTCACGTACCGCGTGGTGCTGGCGGTTCGTCAGTCTCAGGGAGACGTCCACAGATCGGTCCAGGTGACGCCGAGCTCGGCGGCGAGGGTGCGCAGGGTCGACAGTGACATGCCGACCACCGTCGACGGGTCGCCCTCCACGCGGGTGATGAACGCCCCGCCCAGGCTGTCGACGGTGAAGGCGCCGGCGACGAGCAGCGGTTCGCCGCTGGCGATGTACGCGTCCAGCTCGGCATCGCTGATGTCCGCAGCGAAGGTGACGCGCGCCTCCGCGACCGCGGTCGCCTCGGTGGCTGCGGCATCCGGGCGCACCCGGAAGACCGAGTGGCCCGAGTGCAGCACGCCGGTGGTTCCCCGCATCCGCTCCCAGCGCTCGCGGGCGACCTCGGCCGTGTACGGCTTGCCATGCACCCGCCCGTCCAGTTCGAACATCGAGTCACCGCCGATGACGATCCCGTCGAAGTCCGGATGCCGCTCGGGCAGCCGCCGGGCGACATCGGCGGCCTTGGCGCGTGCCAGCAGCAGCACGAGCTCGTCCGGCGGCAGCGGTGCGCCGCGCTCGGCCTCCGCGGCCGCGGCGACGGCATCCTCGTCGACCTCGGGAGCCAGCGTCAGCGGCTCGATGCCCGCCTGCCGCAGCAGCATGAGGCGGGCGGGGGAGGTGGAGGCCAGGCAGACGCGCATGAACCCACGCTATCCGGTGTGGGATCCTGGAACGATGACCTCCCGGCAGCCCACGCTCGACCTCGACATCACCGGCATCGCCCACGGCGGCACCTTCATCGCCCGCCACGAGGGGCGGGTCGTCTTCGTCCCCGACGCGATCCCGGGTGAGCGCGTGCGGGTGCGCATCACCGACCCTGATGAGCGTGCTGACAAGCGCAGCTTCTGGCGTGCCGAGACGCTCGAGGTGCTCGAGGCGTCGCCGCACCGTCGCCCGCACGTGTGGGCCGAGGCCGACGTCTCGCGCGCCCCGGAGGACCGGGTCGGCGGTGCCGACCTCGGCCACATCGAACTGGGAGAGCAGCGGATGCTGAAGCGCCGGGTGCTGCAGGAGGCGCTGGACAAGTTCGCGGGGCCGGGCCTGACGGCCCCGGAGGTCACCGCGGTCGACGAGGGCGACGGCACCGGATGGCGCACGAGGGTCTCGCTGCACGTGGACGCCGACGGCCGCGTCGGGCCGTATGCCGCGCGTAGTCACCGCGTCATCGACGTCGCCACGCTGCCGCTGGCGCGTCCGGGGGTGGCGGAGGCCGCCTTCGCGCTGCGTGCGCAGAAGCCGGGCCGGGTGGACCTCGTCGAGCCGGGCGATGGCCGGGTACGCGTGCTGCCCCGACCGGAGGGCGCCCGCCGCGGCAAGCAGGAGACCGTGTTCGAGCGGGCAGGCGGCCGGCGATTCCAGGTCGACGCCGGTGGCTTCTGGCAGGTGCACCCGCGCGCGGCCGAGACCTTGCAGCAGGCGGTCGCCGAGGCGCTCGCGGGCCGCGTCGACGAGGACGCCACGCACTTCGACCTCTACGGCGGTGTCGGCCTGTTCGCGGCCACGCTCGGTGAGCAGGGCGCGACCGACATCGTCACGGTCGAGTCGGACCGCCGTGCGACCGCGTACGCCGCGGAGAACCTCGCGGATCTGGACGCGCAGGCGGTGACCGCGCGGGTCGACCGGTTCCTCTCCGGGCTCCCCGACGGCACCAGGGCGGGCGCTGTCGTGCTCGACCCGCCGCGGTCGGGTGCGGGACGCGGGGTCGTGGAGTCCATCCACGCGCTCGAACCCGAGGCCGTCGTGTACGTGGCGTGCGATCCCGTCGCCCTGGCACGTGATCTCGGCACGTTCCGCGAGCTGGGCTGGCAGACGGCATCCCTGCGAGCCTTCGATCTGTTCCCGCATTCGCACCACCTCGAGGCCGTCGCGCTGCTCACGCGCTGAGCCGGCGACGGGCACTGGGTAGGCTGACGGGATGAGCACAGTCGCCCTCATCGACGATCACGAGTCCGTTCGTCTGGGCCTCGAAGCCGCCTGTATGCGCGACGGCGAGCAGAACGTCGTCTTCTCGGGGGCGACTGTCAAGGAGTATCTGACCTGGCGCGCCGCCAGCGGAGCGGCCCCGGCCGACGTGGTCGTGCTCGATCTGACGCTGGGCGACGGTACGACCGTCACCGAGAACGTCGCCACCCTCGTCGCCGACGGGGCGAGCGTCGTGATCCACAGCGTCGCCGACCGGCCCGCGGCCGTGCGCGAGGCGCTCGTGGCCGGTGCGGCGGGCGTGGTGAGCAAGTCATCCGCACTCGACGACGTGCTGGATGCGATCCGCACGGTCGCCCGCGGTGACGCGCTGAACAACGTGGAATGGGCCAGTGCGGTCGACGGCGACCGTGAGTTCGCCGACGCCCAGCTGTCGACCCGCGAGCGCGAGGTGCTGCGACTGTACGCGACGGGGCTGCCGTTGAAGGCGGTCGCCGAGCGGCTCGGCGTCGCGTACTCGACCGCCAAGGAGAACATCACCCGCATCCGCGTGAAGTACGTCGAGGTGGGGCGCCCCGCGCCGACCAAGGTCGACCTGCTGCGTCGTGCGATGGAGGACGGCATCGTCGCGCCCGACGGGGTCACCAGTGCCGGATGAGGCTGCCCGCAGCATCCGGGAGGCCTGGAACAGCATCCCCTCGCCGGGCGAGGTCGGGGTCGGCCTGGAGCGCTTCACCGGGCAGCGCATGGAGCGCATCCTCGCCATCGTCGGGGCGATCGGATCCGCCGCGCTCGGCGTGCAGGCGCTGCTCGGGGCGATCACGCGCCTGAACCGGCTGGACGCCCCGCACCTGGCGATCCTCATCATGGTGTTCGGGCCCCTGCTGTGGATGATCGCGGCCTGCGTGGCCGGACGCTGGGTGAGGCAGGCGAGCGGAACCTTCGCCGTGGTGTACGTGCTGGCGCTGCTGCTCTGGCCGGTCGTCGTCGACCGGTCGGCGGGCGAGGCGTCGAATCAGCCCTGGATCTTCTTCCTCGTCAACATCGGCGTGGTCGCGGCGATGCTGGCGTTCCCGCCGCGGCTGCAGTTCGCGTGGGCGCTGGGCGTGCCACTCGTGTACGGCTACGTGCGTCTCGAGCAGGGCGATTTCACGCAGGGGTACTGGATCACCACCGGGTTCGACGTATCGTTCACGGTCATCCTCGGCATGGTGATCATCTCGCTGGCGTGGATGTTCCGCCAGATCGCTGCGGGCGTCGATGACGCCAGGGCGAAGGCGGTGGAGTCCTACGCCGCCGCGGCGGCGGCATCCGCTTCGGAGGAGGAGCGGGTCGCGATGGCGGCGCTCATGCACGACAGCGTGCTCGCCGCGCTGATCGCCGCGGAGCGCGCCGGATCGGAGCGCGAGCGCACGCTCGCCGTGGCCATGGCACGCGAGGCGCTGACGCGCCTGGCGAACACCGAGGCGTCGATCGCCCAGGAGGGCAACGACGAACCGGTGCACCGCTCGCAGATCGTCGCCGAACTGCGTCGCACCCTCTCCGAGCAGGGGGCGGATGCCGTCGTCGAGGAGCGCGGCGGCCCCGCCGCCGTCCCCGGCCGCGTTGCACGGGCGATGGTGCTCGCGGGGCGGCAGGCCATCGGCAACGCACTCGCGCACGCGGGCGGCCGTGGATTGCACATCATCGCCGAGTCCGCGAACGCCGACCGTCTCACCCTCACCGTGATCGACGCCGGCCCCGGCTTCGATCCGGATGCCATCGGCGAGGACCGCCTCGGCATCCGCGCCTCGATCGTCGCGCGCATGGCGGCCGTCGCCGGCAGCTCCGACATCCGCTCGGATGCCGAGGGCACGATCGTCGAGCTGAGCTGGGAGCCGTCATGAGACGCACGGTCCGCAGCATCACGACCGCCCTGGCTCTCGGGTTCGCGCTGTACTTCGCGGCGCGGGCGATCTGGTGGATCGAGCAGCCCACCGCCCCGCTGTTCATGGTCGGCGCGATCGCGATCTATCTCGCAGCGATCCTCACGGCTGTGCTCGCCTCGCCGACAGGCGAGGTGCGGATGCCGATCGGCGCTGTGGTCCTCGCGCTGCTCGCAGGCGCGGCGGTGCCCCTGCTGGTCAGCCTGGCGCTGCAGCCCCCGATGCGCAGCGCCCCGTTCGCGACCTGGTACATCGGTGCGACAGGTCTGCTGGCGGTCGTGTGCATCGTGCGCCGCAGTCCGCTCGCGGGCTGGAGCATCCTCGCGATCCTCATCGTCGCCGCGTCGCTGTCGCTGGGGATCGGGCAGGCGTTCACGCTGGGCCTGGTCGGGTCGATCACCTGGGTCGTGGTGGCGCAGCTGCTGGTGCTGTTCTGGGATCGGGCGGTGCGCGACACCGAGCGGCTGGCAGACATCCAGCGCGCCGTGTCGGCGTGGCACGCCACGCAGCTCGTGCGGCAGCGGGAGCGCCGGGTGCGTGCGCAGCGCGCCCTGGCGATCGCGGGACCGGTGCTCACGCGCACGGTCGCCGCGCACGGTGAGCTGACCGAGCAGGAGCGTCTGGATGCGCGTCTCGCCGAGGGCACGCTGCGCGATGAGCTGCGCGGGGCGAGCCTGCTCAACGACGCCGTCCGGCGTGCGATCTCGGATGCCCGGCTGCGGGGGATCGTGGTCACCGTGTTCGAGGAGGGCGGGCTGGACGGCACCGAGGAGTCGCGGCTGAACGAGATCCGCGATGAGCTCGCCGCCGTGCTGTCGCGGGCACGCTCGAACCGCGTGATCATCCGTGCCGGGCGTGACGAGCACATCGCCGTGACCATCGTGGGCCGGGCGGCCGGTGGAGCGCACGACGACGACGCCGTCGACCTCTGGCACGAGATCCGTCGCGTCGCGGAGTGAGTCGCGTCGCGGCATGAGTTGCTCAGCGGCATCCGCTCGGCGGTTACCTGTTCGGCGACGCCTGCTCGGCGGCGACGGTCTCGACTTCACCCGCGCGGGGCGGGGAGTGAGAGTGGGCGAGGGGCGGCGAAGCCGCCCGCCCCTCGCCAGTGCGGAACAGCTACCCGAAAACTGTCCCGCAGGGGGCGGTGATGCGTCTGTCTACCCTGGGACAGAGCAGCCGCCTAACGCGAAGCGTTGATAACAGTCTGTCGACTCGCAAGGGCCGTGTCTGTAGGTATTTCGGGGGACAAATCCGCCCGAATCCGAGCACGCCTCTCGGGCGGGGGATCAGCCCGAGAACCGGCCCCACGGGATGTCGCGGCGCAGCGGACGGCGCAGGCCGCGCCGCGTGAGTTGCCACGCGGAGACGTGCGGCTCCTCGGCCACGGCCTCCTCGGCCTCGTGCATATAGGCGTCGGTGACGACCGCGATGAGGGCGGCGAGCTCCTCCTCGTCGGGGGTGCCCCGCGTGATCTCGATGCGTGGCGCCTCTTCGGCGCCGGCGGTGTCTTCGGTGGTCACAGCGGGATGTTCCCGTGCTTCTTGGGCGGCAGCTCGGCACGCTTGCCGCGCAGCGCGCGCAGCGACTTGGCGATGGCGACGCGGGTGTTCGCCGGCTCGATGACGCCGTCGATCTCGCCGCGCTCGGCGGCCAGGAAGGGGGAGGTCACGCTGTAGGTGTACTCGTTGGCGAGGCGGGTGCGGACCGCGGCGACGTCCTCGCCGTTCTCCTCGGCCTTCTTGATCTCGCCGCGGTAGAGGATGTTCACGGCGCCCTGGCCGCCCATGACTGCGATCTCGGCCGTCGGCCAGGCGAGGTTCACGTCGGCGCCGAGCTGCTTGGAGCCCATCACGATGTAGGCGCCGCCGTAGGCCTTGCGGAGGATCACGGTGACCAGCGGGACGGTGGCCTCGGCGTAGGCGTAGATGAGCTTGGCGCCGCGGCGGATGACACCGGTCCACTCCTGGTCGGTGCCCGGCAGATAGCCGGGCACGTCGACGAGGGTGACGATCGGGATGGAGAAGGCGTCGCAGAAGCGCACGAAGCGGCTGGCCTTCTCACCCGCCTCGATGTTCAGCGTGCCGGCCATCTGCGAGGGCTGGTTGGCGATGATGCCGACCGAGCGACCCTCGATGCGGCCGAAGCCGATCACGATGTTCGGCGCGAACAGCGGCTGCACTTCGAGGAAGTCGGCGTCGTCGACGATGTGCTCGATGACCGTGTGGATGTCGTAGGGCTGGTTGGGGGAGTCCGGGATGATCGTGTTCAGGCGGTGATCGGCATCCGTCGTCTCGAACTCGAAGGCCGAGGCGTACGCCGGCAGCTCGGCCATGTTGTTGTCGGGAAGGAACCCGAGCAGGGTGCGCGCGTAGTCGATCGCGTCGTCCTCGTCCTCGGCGAGGTAGTGGGCGACGCCGGAGCGGGTGTTGTGCGTGTAGGCGCCGCCGAGCTCCTCCATGCCGACGTCCTCACCGGTGACGGTCTTGATGACGTCGGGGCCGGTGACGAACATCTGGCTGGTCTTGTCGACCATGATGACGAAGTCGGTGAGGGCGGGGCCGTAGACGGCGCCGCCCGCGGCCGGGCCCATGATGATCGAGATCTGGGGGATGACGCCCGAGGAGCGGGTGTTCATCTTGAAGATCTCGCCGTACTTGCTGAGGGCCAGCACGCCCTCCTGGATGCGGGCTCCGCCCGAGTCGAGGATGCCGATGACGGGCATGCCGCTGGTGAGGGCGAACTCCATGACCTTGATGATCTTGTCGCCCGAGACCTCGCCGAGCGAGCCGCCGAAGGTGGTGAAGTCCTGCGAGTAGACGGCGACCGTGCGGCCGTGGATCGTACCGATGCCGGTGACGACCGAGTCGCCGTACGGGCGGTTGCGGTCCATGCCGAACGCGGTGGTGCGGTGGCGCACGTACTCGTCGAGCTCGACGAAGCTGCCGTTGTCGACGAGCAGCTCGATGCGCTCGCGGGCGGTCATCTTGCCCTTGGCGTGCTGCTTCTGCTGGGCGATCTTCTCCGGCTCGACGACTGCTTCGTTGAAGCGGGCGCGGAGGTCCGCGATCTTGGCGGCCGTGGTCGAGAGGTCAGGGGTGTCCGTCACGGATTCCACCCTATCGCCGGGTGCCGGAGAGGCGTTGGATGTCGTCCACAACGGCTCCGTCGTTCCTTTGGCGATGCCCTCTCGCCTTGGGTCCCTGAGGCTCTCGGGCTTGGGTCCCTGAGGCTCTCGAAGGGCCGGAGTCGTGCCGCTGGGCCCCTGAGCCTGCCGAAGGGTCCCGGGGTTTTGGTGAGTGCCCGGGCTGCGTGAGGTCTCCCTTCGTTCGCAGAGCGGGCTCCTTCCCGCTGCGCGGGCCCCTCCCGATGCTCACTCCGGGAGACCTCACTCCGCCCTCGTCGTGTGCTCAGGCTGGGTCCCTGAGCCTGTCGAAGGTCCGTACCCGCGCTGGGTCCCTGAGCCTGTCGAAGGGCCGTACCCACTTTGGGTCCCTGCGGCTCTCGAAGGGCCGTACCCACTTTGGGTCCCTGAGGCTCTCGAAGGGCCGTACCCACTTTGGGTCCCTGAGCCTGTCGAAGGGCCCCAGCCCCCGGACGTTCAGCAGCCGGGTCCGTCGGGATCTTCCGTGCAGGTGTGGGCGACGAGCGCAGTGTGCGCTTCGTAGATGCGGATGTCCTGGCCGGCGCCGGTCGTGGTGAGCTCACCGGTGATGGAGAACCAGCCACCGCCGAGGTCGATCTCGGCGGTGTAGGCGACGTCGACGCGAGCGGTGTAGGTGCCGCGTTCCGTGTACGTGTGGCTGGTGTCGGTCGGGGTGAACTGCGGAAGGCGGAGCGCCTCCCAGCTCTGCCCGCCGGTGTCGTTGGTGAGCGTCTGGCCGTCGCCGTAGTGGAAGGTGAAGGCGGCAGGGGTGAACCGGACGCTGATCGGGAAGCCGAAGAGCGTGCCGTGCTGGGTGTGCTGTTCGGCGGTGGCGACGAAGTTCGCGGGGAGCCCTGCGACGCCGAGGTTCTCGGGCTCTCCCGTCAGGAGGCTGGTTTCCGGAGCGAAGGACGCGAGGTCGGTGATCGTGATCGGGGGAATCTCCACCGGTTCCGGAGCTTCTTCTCCCGGTTCGGTCGGCTCCAGCGGTGCGTAGCAGGAGCGGTTCTTCTCCCACGCGTCGAGACACACCTCGAATGGCGAGGGCGGCGGAGGCGGCGGGGTGTAGTTGTCGATGTTGACCACGGGGGTGGCGTGCTTGCCGCCCCCTTGCCCCCGCGACGACTTGGAAGCTATTACCTCGACGAAGTCGCCATTCGTGGTACCAGTCGGGCAGTATCCGAGGGCCTGTTTGACCTCGGCCGTGCAGGTGTCGCCAGCATGAGCAGGCGCCGCGACGGTCAGCACTACCGTGCCGGACAATACGATCACCGCGCTCAGAAGAGCTGCTAAGCGGCGCACTGTGCGTTATCCTCGTCGCGCTCTTCGGAGATCATGTAGCTGGTCTTCGTCCAGCGCATGGTGACATTCATGGCGATGACGTCGGGCCGGTTCGCTGGGGTGACGTCTTCACCTTGATCGTTCAGCGTTCGCAGCGCCGTAAGATCGAGGCACACGATGGCGACAAGCTCCTCGCGACCTGGATCGATCGACTCCGGTATCGGCCGAAACTCTGCGAGCCCGACCGAACCGTCGAGTTGCAGACCGGCCTCTTCGAGCGCACGCTTCCCATCGATTGCGCCTTCCAGAGCACTGCCGACCAGGTAGTCGTTAGGGTCCGCATCGCCTTGGCGAGCATCGTTTTGCGCATCCGTGTATGCCCGATACGTCTCCTCGGCCGCGGCGAATGCTTCCTCATCGGATGAGAACAGGGCGGTCTCTGTCGGTTCCGGCTCAGGCTCCGGCGCTGGGGCACAGGCGGCGAGCATTCCGAGGGCCAGCAGCCCGGTGGACAGCACCCCGATGGCGCGGACGGACGATGCGGCGAGAGTCACCCGGCCACGGTAGCCCGAACCGGCGGTTCCGCGCAGGAGTTTTCCACAGGCCTTGTACCCACGAGAGGGACAGCCCGAGGCCCTTCGACAGGCTCAGGGACCCAAGCATCAGACGACGAAACGCCAGACGTACTCGAGGCCGTCGTGCTGGCGGAACCAGGCGATCGTGATGACGACGGCGTCGAGGTCGGACTCGCACAGGCACAGCTCCACCGTCTCGGCGGGCAGCACCTGGCCCCACAGGTCGACGAGCTCCTGTTGCGATGCGTCGCTGCGCAGCACGCGCACGAAGTCGACGGCCTCGCGCCCCGCGTTCATCACCACCGGATGCGCGCGGTCACGCCGGGTGATCACCCACGGCACGCAGTAGGCGGACGGCGGAGGCGACTGGGACGGGTCGATCGGGTGCAGCATCCCACCATGCTGAGGACGTGCGCCGACGCGGACGGGCCTGCAGCGACCTCGACGGCGGATGCTGTGGAGAAGTCGCCCTCAGCCCTCGGATGTGGAGGACGAATCGCCATCGCCATCGCCATCGGCATCCGAATCCCGGGACCGGCCGAGCTTCGCGCCGATCCCGCGCCCCGCCGCCCCGATGCCGCGGCCTAACGCGCCCGCACCGCGACCCACCGCGCTCGCTCCTCGACCGAGACTGGTCACGAGTCCGCCACCGACCACGCGTGCGCCGTCCAGCATCCGCCGTTCGAGCTTCTCACTGCCCGGAACGGGCTCGAGCTCGGGCGGCAGCACCGCTGGCGCTGCACCGAAGGCGCGACGCGAGTTGTTCAGCACGCGACGGCCCAGCAGGTGGTTGCCGGCTCCGCCGATCACCGCGCCCACGCCGAACGGCAGCGCCTTGCCGATGAACGACGCCCCGCCGCGCGAGGCGAACTGCCGGATGAACGCCGACTTCAGCCGGTCCACCAGCGGGCCCATCGCCGCACGCGGCAGCGACTTCGTCACCAGCTCGCCCCAGTAAGACGCACGGTTTCCGCCCTTGCCCGCCGCCTGACTCGCCAGCTGCGAGACGAGATCCACGCCCTCCTTGCCGAGCATGAGTGTCATCACGAGCGCGCGGGCCCGCTCGGGGTTCTCGATCGCGATGCCGTGCACCTCGGCCACCGACTGCGCGAACAGCGCCGTCGACTCCATGAAGCCGACCGTCTCGACGCCGGACAGCGCGAGTGTGACGCCTGTGCCGATGCCGGGGATCACCGCCGTCGCGCCGACCGCGGCTCCGCCGGTCGTCACGGCGGCGAGATACCGGGTCTCGAGGATGCTCACGATCTGCTGCGGCGTCGCATCCGGAGACCGAAGACGGATACTGCGGATGTGCGCGACCACGAGCGGACGCTGCACCGCGAGAACCCGTTCGATGCCGCGGACGGAGAAGGGGCGCTCGCCGCCTGCGGGCGGGACCGGCGCGCTCGGCGCGGTCTCGTCCGGGAGGATGTGGAGCTTGTGGACCTTCTCGGGCATGCGGTGATCCTATGCGCGGTGCCCGCGAGAAAGCCGAAAGCCGCCTCCCGGAGGGGGAGGCGGCCCTTCGAGAGCCTCAGGGACCCAGCGGGCTCAGGGATCCAGAGGGTCAGACGAAGAGGTTGGCGCGCTCGAGGTCCTCGGCGAAGTCGACCTCGACCGCGTACAGGTCGGAGACGTCCATCGGCTCGAGCAGCAGTCCGTTCTCGGCGATCGCGAGCTCGAGACCGCGCTCGAAGTAGTCCTGGTCGTCGACGCGCTGCAGCTGGCGCACGAACGCCGCCTTGTCGGCCGACGAGATGTAGTTGATGCCCACGGCCTCGCCTAGGCCGCCCTTGACCGTCTTCGACAGCTCCTTGATGAAGCCCTCTGCGGTGACGGTGTACTTGACCTCTTCGTCGCTCACCTTCGAGGTGTTGACGGTGACGAACGACTGATCGCGCTCGATGAACTCGATCGCACGGCCCAGGATGCGCGGGTCGAAGACGACGTCGCCGTTCATCCACAGCACGCCGCTCTTGCCGGTCACGCTCAGCGCGCGCAGCAGGCTCTTGGAGGTGTTGGTCACGTCGTAACGCTCGTTGTGCACGTACTTCGCGGTCGGGAACGCCTCGATGATGGTCTCGGCACGGTAGCCGACGACGGCGGTGATGCGGGCCTCGGACCCGAAGGCGCTGCGGATGTTGTCGTGCTGCTGCTGCATGATCGTGCGGCCGTCGCTCAGCTCGGTGAGCGGCTTGGGCAGCGCACGGCCCAGGCGCGAGCCCATGCCTGCGGCCAGGATGACGGTCTGAAGAGTCACGATTTTCTCCTAGAAAGAACTTGTGTTCACTGTCGATTCATCGACGGGACACCTCTTCGTGCCAGGGCAATGCTAGTGATGGCACCTGTGAGCATCCGGGGCTGCGGCGTCGCCGTTGCCGTTTCGTGATCGTTTGCACACCTTCCGCTCAGGGTCTGCACCCTCCGCTTCGAGGTCGATCGTCGCGCCGCCACGCCGCCTGTTACGCAGTGCGGATGCCGTCGCGGGATGATCGTTATCTGCTTGATACCGTATACCTGTGACTGCTGATCTCGCCTCTGGAGACGACCGCATCGAGAACACTCAGAACGAGTATGCGGATGCCGTCAAGGCGCCTGAAACCCAGAAGGCTCCGGCTGCGAAGAAGCCTGCGGCGAAGAAGTCTCCTGCGAAGTCGCCCGCCGCGAAGCCGGCGACCGCGAAGTCACCCGCCGCGAAGTCACCCGCCGCAAAGTCGGCTGCCGCGAAGTCGACGGCGGCGAAGACCGCCGCGGCCAAGAAGGCCGCGTCCGCAGCGAGCGAGTCGAAGACCGCCGCCGCTAAGCGCACCGCCACGACCAGCGCGGCGAAGACGGCGGCGGTGAAGAAGGCCGCGGCCGCATCCACCGCAGTGAAGGCCGACGCCAAGAGCGCCGACGCGGACAAGACGGCCACTGCGACGAAGAGGACCGCCTCGGCCGCGAATTCATCCGCGTCCGCGAAGTCATCCGCCTCAGCGAAGTCGACCACCTCAGCGAAGTCGACCGCGGCGGCCAAGAAGACGGCCACGCCCGCGACGGCATCCGGTGAGAAGTCCGCACAGGCCAGGAAGACGCCGGCGAAGCGGACCACTGCCGCGAAGACGACCTCGCCGGAACCCGCGCCCGCCCGGAAGACCCCCGCGAAGCGCACGACGAAGCCCGCCCCCGCTGAGACGGCAGCAGCCAGCACGACGGATGCCGTGGATGCATCGTCGATCGCCCCGGTCCAGCAGCTCGATGTTCAATCCGTGACCGATGAATCGACGGCTCCCGCGCGTCGGCTGACGGCGGCGTCGAACAGCGCCGCGACGCCGACCGAGGCGCGTCCTCCACGCGGATCTGCCGCCAGGGCGGCAGCCGCTCCGCCTGTCGTCCCGGATGCCGCTGCCGAGACAGGCCCGGCCGCAGCCGAGCCTGCGCAGGATGTCGCCGGGAAACCGGCGGTCGCCGAGACGGCTGGAGAGGACGCGACGTCCGCAGAGGCGGAAGCGGATGCCGCGATCACGACGACGGCGCCGTACGAGGCTGCCGCGGAGGAAGCCGCACCCGTTGACGCTGCACGGGCCGACATCGCGATCGACGAAACGGCTCTGGATGCCACAGCATCCGACGACACCGCATCCGCGGACGCCACCGCACTCGACGACGCCGTATCCGGCGTCCCCGCGCCGGAGGCGACGGACGAGGATTCCGCGCCGCGCACCGACGCGATCCGCATCCGCGGGCTCGTCAAGCGCTTCGGCGAGACCCATGCCGTCGACGGCATCGACCTCACGGTCCCCGCCGGCACGTTCTACGGGTTGGTCGGCCCGAACGGAGCCGGCAAGACCACGACGCTGTCGATCATCGCCGGCCTGCTGCGCCCCGATGAGGGCACCGTGCACATCGCCGGCATCGACCAGCGCGCCGATCCGCTGGGCGCCAAGCGCGTCATGGGCGTGCTGCCCGACCGGCTGCGCACCTTCGACCGGCTCACCGGGCGGCAGCTGCTGCACTACTACGGGCAGCTGCGGCGCCTGGACCGCGCCGTGATCGAGAAGCGCGTCGCCGACCTCGCGCGCGCCTTCGACCTCACCGAGGCACTCAGCCGCGTCGTGTCGGACTACTCGGCCGGCATGACCAAGAAGGTCATGCTCGCCGGCGCACTGATCCATTCCCCGCGGGTGCTCGTGCTCGACGAGCCGTTCGAGGCGGTCGACCCGGTCTCATCCGGGGTGATCCTCGACATCCTGCGCTCGTACGTCGCGCACGGCGGCACGGTGATCCTCTCCAGCCACGGCATGGACCTGGTCGAGCGGGTGTGCTCGCGCGTCGCGGTCATCGTCGGCGGCGAGGTGCTCGCCGAGGGGACCATCGACGAGGTGCGGGCAGGCCAGACCCTGGCAGCGCGATTCGTCGAGCTGTCCGGCACCGGCGGAGAAGTGGAGGGGCTGGAGTGGTTGCACACGTTCTCCGACTGAGGCTCGACCTGCTCGCGGGTGCCCTGCGCGGTGAGCGTCCCGGTCGCAGCGCGATCGCCCTGCTCGCAACCATCGCCGTCACCGTCTCGGTCTGCATCGCCGTGCTCGGCCTCGGCGCCGCGCCGCTCGCGACCGCCCGCACCGTCACCGTGCTCAGCGCCGCCGCCGCCTTCGTCGCCTTCTTCCTGGCGCCCATGATCATCGGCACCCCGGACCAGCTCGACCCGCGCCGGTTCGCGCCGTTCGGCGTGGACGAGAAGCGGATGCCGTGGATCCTCGCGCTCGCCGCCCTGGTCAGCGTGCCCAGCTTCGCGCTCATCGCCGTCAGCACCTGCTTCGTGATCGCCGCCGTCAGCGCCGGCGCGCCCTGGCCGGTCGCGGTGCTGGCGGGCATCGTCGGTGTGATCTCGACCGTGCTGGCCGCGCGGATCGGCATGGCGGTCAGCGCGATCGCGCTGCCCGAGCGCCGTTCGCGCGAGCTGACCGTGCTGTTCACCATCCCCGTGATCGTCGTCGCGTTCCCCGTCGCCGCCTACTTCGCATCTCTGGAGTGGGATGGTCAGGTGCCCGCGGGCGTCGACGCCGCCCGCTCGATCATCGGCTTCTCGCCACTGGCGGCGCCGCAGGCCTTCCTCTTCCATGTCGCTGCGGGTGAGACGGCAGCAGCCTGGGCGAGCGGGCTGATCGCCCTCGCCACGGTGGGCGGGCTTCTCGCGCTGTGGGCGTACCTGGTCCGCCGCCTGCTGACCACGACCGAGCGGCCCTACGCGACCCGCGAGCGCTCCGGACTCGGGTGGTTCGGATCCCTGCCGGGCAACGCGTTCGGCGCCATCGGCGCTCGCAGCCTCGTGTACTGGCTGCGCGACCGGCGCTACATCGTCAACATCATCGTCGTGCCCATCGCCGGGGTGCTCACCGTCTTCCCGCTGATGGTCGCCGGGGTCCCGCTGTGGATCGCGGCGCTCGTACCGGTGCCGCTCATGGCGCTGTTCTTCGGCTGGCTGCCGCACAACGACGTCGCCTACGATTCGACCGCGCTGTGGATCCACATCGCCAGCGGAGTGCGCGGCCTGCCCGACCGGCTGGGACGCCTGATCCCCGTGCTGCTGGTGTCGATCCCGGTGCTGGCTGTCGCCGTGTCGGTGACGCTGGCCTACATCGGCAGATGGGATCTGCTGCTGCCGCTCATCGGCGTCGCGGCGGCGCTGCTGCTGACGGGGCTCGGGATGTCGAGCATCGCGTCGGTGGTCGCGCCGTACGCCGTGTCTCGGCCGGGCGACAGCCCGTTCCAGCAGCCGCAGCGCTCGTCGGCGCACGGATCGTTCGGAGCGGCCGGCACCTTCCTCGGAGCGCTGCTGTTCAGCGCGCCCACGCTGTGGCTGTTCGGCCTGACCATGGTCGAGGGCGATCAGCACGCGCCCGCCGCGTTCTGGACCGGCGCCATCACGGGCACTCTCGTGCTGTTCGGCGGCGCGGCGATCGGAGCGGCGATCTTCGAGCGCAGCGGTGAGCGGCTGATGGAGTTCGTCGAGACGACCTGATGCTGAGATACCGAACCGGATGCTGAGATGACCGGACCGGATGCTGAGACGACCGATCCCGGCGGCCGTACGGCGACTAGAATCACGGCATGAGTACTCCGCTGGACAGCCCCGATCAGGGTGGCGTGGCAACACTTGATCGCGAACTCGAAGAGCTCCTCCGCGAGGAGAACCTCGAGCCCGGCGACCATGAGCGCTTCTCGCACTACGTGAAGAAGGACAAGATCCTCGAGTCCGCGATCACCGGCAAGCCGGTGCGCGCTCTCTGCGGCAAGAAGTGGACCCCGGGGCGCGACCCCGAGAAGTTCCCGATCTGCCCGACCTGCAAGGAGATCTACGAGAGCATGGTCGCGTAACAGCGGTCAGGCGAGGGGGCTGAGGCCCTTCGAGAGCCTCAGGGACCCAGGCACTTCGAGAGCTCCAGGGGCCGAGAGGGACCGGTCAGGCGACGTCGACGAAGACCGTCGGGATCGCCGGGTCGGACTTGCTGAGCGCCAGCGCGCGCACCGGCAGCTCCTCACGCACGCGCAGGTGGTGCTCCCGAGCGGATGCCGTACCCGACGCGCCCTCGTAGGACGCATCGATGTCGCCGTTGTCGACGAGCGTGACCTGCAGTGCACGCGAACCCGGGTGGTCTGAGGTCGCGTGGACCTGCTCGAAGCCGTCGGCGACGCTGATCGTCTCCGAGACGGCGACGCCGTCCTGGATGCTGCGGAACGCCGACTTGCGGCCGCCCTTCGAGCCCTTGTCGGCCGACGCCTTGGCCACGGCCACCCAGCCAGCTGCGGCATCCTGTCTGGCCACGAGCTTGTAGACCATCCCGGCTGTCGGGTACCCGGATCCGGTGACCACGGACGTCCCCACTCCGTACGAGTCCACGGGTGAGGCGGCGAGCGCGGCGATCGCGTACTCGTCGAGGTCGCTGGTCACGGTGATCCGCGTCTCGGTGGCGCCCAGCTCGTCGAGGTGCGCGCGCACTTCGCCCGCGACGATCGGCAGGTCGCCGGAGTCCAGGCGCACGCCGCCGAGCCTGGTGCCGGCGACGCGGATCGCGGTCTCGACGCCCGTGCGGATGTCGTAGGTGTCCACGAGCAGCGTGGTCTCCACGCCCAGGCTCTCCACCTGCGCGCGGAAGGCGTCCTCCTCGCTGTCGTGCAGCAGCGTCCAGGAGTGCGCGGCGGTGCCCATGGTAGGGATGCCCCAGCGGCGGCCCGCTTCGAGGTTGCTGGTCGCGCCGAATCCTGCGATGTAGGCGGCGCGGGCGGCGGCGACGGCGGACTGCTCGGCCGCGCGCCGCGATCCCATCTCGGCCAGCGGGCGATCACCGGCAGCGATGCTCATCCGCGATGCGGCCGTCGCCACGGCAGAGTCGTGATTGAGCACGCTCAGCGCGATCGTCTCGAGTACGACGGCATCCGCGAAGGTGCCCTCCACGGTGAGGATGGGGGAGCCGGGGAAGTACAGTTCGCCCTCGCGGTAGCCGCGGATGCTTCCGGTGAAGCGGTAGTTCTCCAGGTAGCGCAGCGCCTCGGCATCCACCACGTCGTTGTCGCGCAGGAACCGCAGCTCGTCGTCGCCGAAGTGGAACTCGCGCAGCAGCGAGAGCAGGCGGCCGGTGCCTGCGACCACGCCGAAGCGGCGACCGCCGGAGAGCCGCCGCGAGAACAGCTCGAAGACGCTCGGTCGCGCGGCTGTTCCGTCGCGCAGCGACGCGGCGAGCATGGTCAGTTCGTAGCGGTCGGTGAGGAACGCGGAGCTCATCCGGCCAGTGTATCCAGGCGGCGGATCGGGAATACTGATCAGCGTGCCGGGAGAATCGGCAACCGAGATGCAGGAGGAGCCGACGATGGCACACGCCGACGAGCTGGAGCGGCTGGTCAACGGAGTGCTGTGGCCCGGATTCCTCGGCGGCGATGTGCCCGGATGGCTCGCGGAAGCTCTCGGTGACGGACTCGCCGGCGTCGTCTACTTCGCCCAGAACCTCGACGGCGACACTGCGGCGCTGAGCGCCGATATCCACCGCATCGCCCCGCACGCCCTCATCGGCATCGACGAGGAGGGCGGCAGCGTGACGCGCCTCGAGACGCGCACCGGTTCCACAGTCCCGGGAGCGGCCGAGCTCGGGATGCTCGACGATACGGATGCCACTCGCGCGACCGGCCGCGAGATCGGACGCCGCGTCGATGCGATCGGCGCCGACGTCGTCATCGCCCCGGTCGCCGACGTCAACACAGACCCGCGCAACCCCGTCATCGGAGTGCGCGCATTCGGCTCCACGACCGAACTCGTCTCCCGGCACGTCGCCGCGGCGGTGGACGGCATCCAGTCCACCGGGCTCGCCGCGTGCGCCAAGCACTATCCCGGGCACGGCGACACCCACACCGACTCGCACCACGACCTGCCACGGATCGCACTCGATCAGGGCGAGATCGAGCGGGTGCACCTCCCGCCGTTCGACGCGGCGGTGCGCGCGGGCGTGAGAGCCATCATGACCGCCCACATCTGCGCGTCGCACTGGGGAGACGTTCCCGCGACGCTCAACCCGCTCGTGCTGGGCGGGCTGCGCGAGCGGGGCTTCGAAGGCGTGATCGTCACCGACGCGCTCGACATGGCCGCCATCCGCGAGACGATCGGCATCGGCGGGGGAGCCGTTCGCGCGCTCGCCGCGGGCGCCGATCTTTTCTGCATCGGCAACCCGACCAATCCCGGCGCGGCGATGCTGCCGGACCAGGATGAGCGCGACTACCGATCCGCGAGGGACGCGGTGGTCGCCGCGATCCGTGCGGGAGAGCTGCCCCGGTCGCGGGTCGAGGAGGCTGCCAGGCGCGTGGCCGCGATGGCCGAGGCGGTCCGCGGGCGTGCCCCGATCGCAGACGTCATCGGCACGCCCTTCGACGGCGATGCGATCTCCGACCGTGCATTGCGCATCGACGGTGAGATCGCCCCGCTCGCTGACATCCCGACCACGGTGATCGATCTGCGTCGCTCGTCCAGTCTCGCCGTCGACAGCGCGGCATCCCATGTCGCCCTCGCGATCGCCGCCGGCGGCGCCTTCGTGCGGCTCGAGCCCGAGACGGCGACGGATGCCCGCATCGACGCCGCGGCAGCGGGCGCCGACCAGGCCGTCGTGCTCGTCGACCGGCTCGATGCGGATGCCGCACAGCGTGCGGCGCTCGACCGCATCCGCGCCGTCAGGCCCGACATCCCGGCCGTGAACGTCGGACTCCCGGTCGCCGGAGCCGGAGGCGTGATCACGGCATCCGCTGCGAGCCTGGTGGCGGCCAGGGCTGCGCGCCGCGCACTGCTGGGCCCGGCACGCTGAAGACGCCCGCTGCCGCACCAACCGATCAGGAAGAGGAACCATGACCGACCGCGATGACCTGCGATCCGCCCTCGAGACGTTCTCGACCGAGGCGGTCGACCCGGCATTCGCCGAGCTCGACCTGCTCGCCACCGCCGATCAGGTGGCGCTGATGGCCGAGCAGGGCGTCGTCGCATCGCAGGCCGTCGCCGCCGAGCGCGACAGCATCGCCCGGGCCGTCGACGGCATCGTGGGCAGGCTGCGCCGCGGCGGGCGCCTGGTGTACATCGGCGCCGGCACGGCGGGGCGGATGGGCGTACTGGATGCCAGCGAGATCCCGCCGACGTACGGCACCGATCCCGCACTGGTCACCGGGCTCATCGCGGGTGGCGCGGATGCTCTGCACCGCGCCATCGAGAACGCCGAGGACGATGTCCGCGCGGGAGAGAGCGCCGGCCGTGAGCTCGGTCCGGATGACGTGATCGTCGGTATCTCGGCATCCGGACGCACTCCGTACGTCGTCGGCGCGCTGCGCGCCGCCCGGGCACAGGGCGCGTTCACCGTGAGCGTGGCCAGCAACCGGGACGCGGAGATCTCGGGGCTCGCCGACGCGCCGATCGAGGTCGTCACCGGCCCTGAGGTGGTCGCCGGATCCACCCGGCTGAAGGCGGGCACCGCGCAGAAGCTCGTGCTGAACACGCTCTCGACTCTGGCGATGGTGCAGTCGGGCAAGGTGTACGGCAACCTCATGGTCGACGTGCAGTCCACCAACGAGAAGCTCCGCGCCCGCGCCGAGCGCACCGTCATGCATGCCACGGGTTGCGACGCCGCCGAGGCGGCGCGGGCGCTGCAGTCGGCATCCGGGTCGGTGAAGCTCGCGATCGCGATCGTCGAGACGGGCGCGGATGCCGACACCGCCCGCCGCGCTCTGGATGCGGCCGGCGGGAACCTGCGCCAGGCGCTCGCCGCGACCCGGGGCGCGGGAGCCGCGGGCTAGGCTTGAGCATCATGAACGACGCGCCCATCGGCATCTTCGACTCCGGCGTCGGCGGGCTCACGGTCGCCCGCGCCATCCGGGCTCAGCTGCCGCAGGAATCCTTCCTCTACATCGGCGACACCGCGCACTCGCCCTACGGGCCAAAGCCCATCGCCGACGTACGCCGGTACAGCCTCGAGGTGCTCGACACCCTCGTCGAGCAGGGCGTGAAGATGCTCGTGATCGCCTGCAACACGGCATCCGCCGCGATGCTGCGCGACGCGCGGGAACGCTACGACGTGCCGGTCGTCGAGGTCATCGGCCCCGCCGTGCGGCGGGCGGTCTCGACCACCCGCAACGGCCGCATCGGCGTGATCGGCACGGTCGGGACCATCAGCTCGCGCGCCTACCAGGACATGCTCGAGGTCAACGAGCGCCTGGAGGTGTTCACGGCCGCCTGCCCGCGCTTCGTCGAGTTCGTCGAGGCCGGCATCACCGGCACCCCCGAGGTGCTCGCGGTCGCGGAGGAGTACCTCGCGCCGCTGCGGGAGGCCGGAGTCGACACGCTCGTGCTCGGATGCACCCACTACCCGTTCCTGCGCGGTGCGATCAGCTACGTGATGGGCGACGGCGTCTCGCTGGTCTCCAGCGACGATGAGACCGCCGCCGACGTGTACCGCCAGCTCGTGCGCCGTGACCTGCTCGCCTCGCCCGACGCCGTGCCCGCCTACGTGTACGAGGCGACAGGCCAGTCCGCCGACGACTTCACCGTGCTCGCCAACCGCCTGATGGGCCGGGAGGTGCGCGACGTGCAACTCGTGCAGACCGGCGTCATCACGCTGCCCGACCTGTCTGAGGCGGGGCTCGACTCCGACGTCACCGAACCCGCCGTCACCGACTCCGACTCAGACTCCGTCGACCCGGCGCCCGCCGACCGCTCCTGAACCCCACCCGAGAGGACCCCATGTCAGACATCGTCCGCGCCGACGGCCGACGCCCCGATCAGCTCCGCGAGATCACCATCGAGCGCGGCTGGTCCGCGCACGCCGAGGGATCCGCGCTGATCAGCTTCGGCGGCACCAAGGTGCTGTGCACGGCCTCGTTCACCAACGGGGTGCCGCGCTGGCTGACCGGCAAGGGCAAGGGCTGGGTCACCGCCGAGTACGCGATGCTGCCCCGGGCCACCAACAGCCGTAACGACCGCGAGAGCGTGAAGGGCCGCATCGGCGGGCGCACGCACGAGATCTCGCGCCTGATCGGCCGGGCGCTGCGCGCCGTGGTCGACACCAAGGCGCTCGGCGAGAACACCATCGTCATCGACTGCGACGTGCTGCAGGCAGACGGTGGCACCCGCACCGCCGCGATCACCGGAGCCTACGTCGCCCTGGCAGACGCCATCGAGTGGGGCCGGGCGCAGAAGTTCATCGGCAAGAACTCCACGCCGCTGCTCGACACCGTCGCCGCGGTCTCGGTGGGAATCATCGACGGCGAGCCCATGCTCGACCTGGCATACGTCGAGGACGTACGCGCCGAGACCGACATGAACGTGGTCGTCACCGGCCGCGGCCTGTTCGTCGAGGTGCAGGGCACCGCCGAGGGTGCGCCGTTCGACAAGCGCGAGCTCGACGCTCTGCTCGAACTGGGCGTGAACGGCTGCGCGACCCTGAAGGAGCACCAGCTCGCGGCACTGGACCCTTCGACAGGCTCAGGGGCCCAGGCCTGATGAAAGTTGTCCTCGCCACGCACAACCCGCACAAGGTCGCCGAGTTCCAGCAGATCGTCGCAGCGACCCGTCCCGATCTCGAGGTCGTCGGCTACGACGGACCCGAGCCCGTCGAGGACGGCGTGACGTTCGCCGAGAACGCGCTCATCAAGGCCCGCGCCGCCGCCGCGCACACAGGCCTGCCCGCGCTCGCCGACGACTCCGGCATCTGCGTCGACGTCCTGGGTGGTTCGCCCGGAGTGTTCTCGGCGTACTGGGCGGGGCAGCGCAAGGATGCCGCCGCCAACCTCGAGCTGCTGCTCGATCAGCTGCACGACATCGCCGACCCGCACCGCGCCGCGCAGTTCCGCTCGACCATCGCGCTGGTCGCGGCCGACGGTGCCGAGCACATCGTCGAGGGCGTGTGGCCGGGGCGTCTTGCGCGCACGGCATCCGGCGCCGGCGGGTTCGGGTACGACCCGATCTTCATCCCCGACGGGCAGGATCCGGCGGCCGAGCGCACGGTCGGCGACTTCTCGGATGCCGAGAAGCAGTCCCAGTCGCACCGCGCCCGCGCGTTCCAGGCGCTCATCCCGCTGCTCGCCGATCTGTAGCATCCGATCGCCTCACCCGCGATGTTGAGAACCGTTACCGTTCCCGACTGCGGGACACGGGCCTTCGGGGCCGGGACATCGGCCTAGCCTGGAGGCATGCACGATCACGCACCCGCCCCCGGGGGACTCCGCGACGCCGGCCACCGGCGCCTGCTGACGATCTCGCTGAGCCTGACCGCCACCGTCATGGTGGTGCAGGTCATCGGCGCGATTCTCTCCGGCTCGCTTGCGCTGCTCGCCGACGCCGCGCACATGTTCACCGACTCGTCGGCGCTGGTCGTCGCCCTGATCGCCACGGCGGTCGCCGCACGCCCGGCCGACGATCGACGCACCTTCGGCTACCAGCGGGCCGAGGTCTTCGGGGCGCTGATCAACGCGATCATCCTCATCGTGCTCATGGTCGTCGTGGCGGTGCAGGGCATCCAGCGGCTGGTCGATCCGGGCGAGGTCGAGGTCGCGGGTCCCCTCATGCTCGTCGTCGCAGTGGTCGGCATGATCGCCAACGCGGTCTCGATGTGGGTGCTCAGCCGCGCGCAGAAGACCAGCATCAACGTGCGGGGCGCCTACCTCGAGGTGATGGGCGACCTCATCGGCTCGGTCATGGTGATCATCGCCGCGATCGTGATCGTGACCACGGGATGGATGCCCGCCGACGCGATCGCCTCGCTGCTGATCGCGGTGATGATCCTGCCGCGGGCGGTCTCCCTGCTGCGCGAGGTCTTCTCGGTGCTCGCCGAGTCGGCCCCCAAGGGCATGGCCGTCAGCGAGATCCGTGAGCACCTGAAGGTGTATCCCGGAGTCGTCGACGTGCATGACGTGCACGTGTGGCAGCTGACCCGCGGCGCGCCGGTGTTCACCGCGCACGTCAAGGTCGATCCGGCGGCGCTGGCCGCAGGGCGCTCGTCTCAGCTGCTGCAGGAGCTGCAGTCGTGCCTGGCCGAGCACTTCGACGTCGAGCACTCGACCTTCCAGCTCGAGCCCGCGGATCACGACGACTGCGAGGCCGCGCACGCCTGACGTCTCTGGCCCCTTCGACAGGCCAGGCCCTTCGCTCCCCACGGCCCCTCCACGCACCGCTCCGCGCTGCGCGGAGCCTCTGGCCGCGTGGGCCCCGCTCAGGGACCCAGGCCCTTCGACGGGCTCAGGGGCCCAGGCAGGCTCAGGGCTCGCGGCGCACGTCGCCGGGGGACTTGTCGGGGCGCAGTCCGCGCCAGCGGGAATGCCGCAGGATGCCGCCGGGCGACCAGTTCGCGAACTCGACCTCGCCCACCAGTTCCGGACGCACCCACAGCGCGTCGGAAGCGTCGGGGGGCGGTACCTCCAGCGCGGGTTTCATCGTCCGCAGCGGTTCGAGCTGTTCGGCCAGGTCGCGCAGCATCCGATCGCTGAATCCGGTGCCGACGCGCCCGACGTAGGCGAGTGCGCCGTCGTCACCGGGCACGGCGAGCAGCAGCGAGCCGATGCCCTCGCGCCGGTTGCCCTGACCGGGCCGGATGCCGACGATCACGACCTCCTGCGTGCGCGTGTTCTTCAGCTTCAGCCAGGACGACGAGCGACGACCGGGACGGTATGACGAGCGGGGGTCCTTGGCGACGACGCCCTCGAGCCCGTGCTGCCGGCTCAGCTCCAGAGCGGCATCCAGATCCTCGAACACCGGCGGCACCTGCACCGGCGCGTCGAGGCCGGCGGCGAGCTGCTCGAGCAGCTCGCGACGCTCGCGCAGCGGCACGCGGGTGAGGTCGTGGCCGTCGAGGTGCAGCAGGTCGAAGAGCAGGTAGACGATCGGGGTACGCACCACCTCACGCTCGATGTCGCGCCCGCGAGTGAGGTGCATGCGCTGCTGCAGCCGCGCGAAGCTCGGCCGCCCCTGCGCGTCGAAGGCGACGATCTCGCCGTCGACGACGGCTCCGGTCGCGGGCAGGTGCGGAGCGCCGTCGGCGGTGAGCTCGGGGTACCGGGCGGTGACGTCGTTGCCGTTGCGGGTGTGCAGCGTGAACCGGCCGCCGGATGCTGTGGTCTGCCAGGTGCCGATGGCGCGGATGCCGTCCCACTTGACCTCGGCCCAGGGGGAGGGGCCCAGCGATCGGGCGAGCGCCGGCGTGCCCGCCTCGGCGAGCATCGGCTCGATCCGCGGTGGCGGCACGGCGCTTTCGTGCTCCTCGGCTCCTGAGGGAGCGGAGCGAGACGAAGGGCGCTCCCGAACCGTGCGAGACGAAGGGCGCTCAGGAACCGGGCGAGACGAAGGGCGCTCAGGAACCGGGCGAGCGGCCGGATCCTTCATGCGGTGCAGCAGCCACTGCGACTTCTCACCCTCGCCCTCGGTGCGGATCAGCGCGAGACGTGCCGCGCCCAGCCGCCCGCCCGGTTGTCCCGTGAAGGTGCCGATGACCTCGTCATCGCGCCATTTCTCCAGCGCGACGGTGCCGGTGTCCCACACCGTCATCGAACCCGCGCCGTACTCGCCGCGCGGGATCTCACCCTCGAACGTGAGGTACTCCATCGGATGCGGCTCCGTCATCACCGCGAGATGGTTGCGCTCGGTCGTCTCGGGCACGCCCTTGGGCACCGCCCAGCTGAACAGCACCCCGTCGCGCTCGATGCGCAGGTCGTAGTGCAGGCGGCTGGCGTGATGCTCCTGGATGACGAAGCGCGGCGCCCCGCCCGAACCGACGTATGCCGTGCTCGGCATCGGTTCGGGGGTCTTCGCGGCATCCCGTTTGGCGAGGTAGGCGGCAAGCGCCGGGCTGGGCGGCGCGAGCGCCGCGAACGGATCGATCCCGGCGTCCACCCGGTCGAGCACCTCGGCGAACTCGAGATGCCGCAGGCCGGGGTCGTCGAGCTCCTCCCAGGTGCGCGGGGCGGCGACCCACGGACGGGCGCGTCCGCGCAGCGAGTACGGCGCGATCGTCGTCTTCGAGGCGCTGTTCTGACTCCAGTCGATGAACACCCGGCCGCCGCGGGCGGACTTGGCCATGACGTGCGTGGCGAGGTCGGGATGGTCGGCCTCGATCAGCCGGGCCAGCTCCTTCGCGACCGCCGAGACCTCGTCGCTGGTCTGGCGCCCGGTGCCGTCATCGGTGGTGGGCAGCCTCGCGTACAGATGGATACCCTTGCTGCCGCTGGTCACCGGCAGCGGTTCCAGTCCCATACCGGTCAGGATGCCGCGCGCGACCCGCGCGATCTCCGCGCACTCGGGCAAGCCCACACCGGGGCCTGGATCCAGGTCGAGCACCAGGCGGTCTGGCCGTCCCCGCCCGCCGAAATGCGTGAACCGCCACTGCGGCACGTGCAGCTCGAGCGCGGCGATCTGCGCGAACCACACCAGGGTGGCGACGTCATCGGCGAGCGGATAGTCCTTCGGGCCGTCGGAGTGCTCGATCGGCATCCGTCGCACCCAGTCGGGGGCGCCCTGCTCGAGCTGCTTGGTGAAGAAGCTCTCGGCGGGATGCTCTGCCGTGCCGACGCCGTCCACCCAGCGCTTGCGGGTCACCGGTCGTCCCCGCAGATGCGGCAGCATCACCGGGGCGACGCGCGAGTAGTAGGCGAGGATCTCGCCCTTGGTGGTGCCGGTCTCGGGGTAGACGACCTTGTCGAGGTTCGTGACGCGCAGGCGACGGCCGTCGACCTGCACGACCCGCCCGCTCGCTGCCATGCACACAGATTAGTCGGCGAGGGTCAAGAGGCTGGCCCGACGGGGTGTGGCTCGTGATACTGGTGTGATGAGGAGCATCTGGAAGGGCGCCGTGACCTTCGGCCTGGTGAACGTGCCGGTCAAGGTGTATTCGGCCACCGAGGACCACGACGTCTCGCTGCACCAGGTGCACGACGAGGACGGCGGCCGCATCCGGTACCAGCGCACCTGCGAGGTGTGCGGCCAGACCGTCGCCTATGCCGACATCGACCGGGCGTACGTCGACGACGACGGGCAGACCGTCGTGCTCACCAAGGACGATCTCGCGGCGCTGCCGGCGGAGAAGAGCCGTGAGATCGACGTGGTCGAGTTCGTGCCGAGCGACCAGATCGACCTGCTCACCCTCGACCGGCCGTACTACCTCGAACCCGACTCGAAGTCGCCCAAGGCGTACGTGCTGCTGCGCAAGACGCTCGAGCAGACCGACCGCACGGCGATCGTGCGGTTCACGCTGCGGCAGAAGACGCGCCTGGCAGCCCTGCGGGTGCGCGGAGACGTGCTCGTGCTGCAGACGCTGCTGTGGGCCGACGAGGTGCGCGAGGCCGCCTTCCCGGCGCTGGACGAGGATGTGAAGGTCAGCGCCAAGGAGCTCGAGCTGTCGGCGTCGCTCGTCGAGAGCTACTCCAGCGACTTCGACCCCGAGGAGTACATCGACGAGTACCAGAAGGAGCTGCGCACGCTCATCGAGGCGAAGATCGAGGCCGGCGAGACCTTCGACGTCGCCGAGACCTTCGCCGAGGAGGGTGAGGGTGCAGGCGGCGAGGTCATCGACCTGATGGAGGCGCTGCGCGCCAGCGTCGAGCGCACGAAGGCTGCGCGCAAGGGCGGCGGCTCCGATGCGAAGGAGTCCGGGAAGAAGTCGGGCGGCAAGAAGAAGGCCGGCTGAGTCCTAAGACCGGCTGAGTTCGACTGCGTCGGGGGCGGATGCCGTGCGCTTGGCGCGGAGAAATGCGCTTGACGCGGATCGGATCAGGGATTCCGTCCGCGCGAAGCGCAGATTCCCGCGCGAAGCGCAGGCGGCCCAGCGGCTGTCAGCGCTCGCCGTCGCCGTCGATGTCGGGGGCACGGTCGAACACCTCGGCGTCGAGCTTGAGCTCACGCGCCTCGGCGGCATCCGTGTCGACGTCCGTTCCCGCAGCCGCGGCCTTCTTCGCCTTGTGGCGCTCGCTGAGGTAGTGCCACAGCGTGACCAGCGCGGTGCCGCCGACGGCGGCGAGCAGGATCAGGTCGATGTAGTTCTCGACGAACTCGGCGACCGGCGGGATGAAGCCGATGAGGTAGCCGAACATGGTCAGCCCGAATCCCCAGATGACCGCACCGATGAAGTTGTACAGCGAATAGCGCTTCCACGGCATGTGCCCGACACCCGCAGCGACCGGCGCGAAGGTGCGCACGATCGGCACGAAGCGGGCGAGGATGACCGTGATGCCGCCGAACCGCTCGAAGAACGTATTGGTGCGTTCGACGTTCTTGCGGCTGAACAGCCCGGACTCCCTGCGCTCGAAGACCGCGGGTCCGCCCTTGTGGCCGATGAAGTACCCGACCTCACCGCCGACGAAGGCCGCCAGCCCGATCAGCAGCGCGACCACCCAGACGCTCAGTCCGAACACGCCGTGCTCAGACTGCCCGATCGGGTGCGACAGCAGCCCGGAGATCACCAGCAGCGTGTCGCCGGGCAGCAGGAACCCGATGAGCAGACCGGTCTCGGCGAAGACGATGAAGCACACCACCAGCAGCGCCCAGGGGCCGGCGGCGCTGATGATCGTCTCGGGGTCCAGCCAGGGGATGAGTGCCGTCGGCGCCTGGATGATCGTCTGGAGCAAGGTGGTTCCCGTCGTTCGTTGTTCGGCGGTGCTGCGCGCCGAGGTGCGGGGGCACGAGCGGCGTCTGTGCGGAAGGTGGGACTCGAACCCACACGCCCTGGGGCACAGGAACCTAAATCCTGCGTGTCTACCGATTCCACCACTCCCGCGCGTGAGTCAGTCTATCGACGGCGCCGCACGGGTTTTCCGTAGATCTGCCCCGAGTGCCTGTGGATAACTCTGACGCGCGGATCACGGATTCTGTCATGATGCCCGCGTGTCCCATCCCTCCCTCGTCGTCGCCGAGCGGGTGCGGCGGCGCCTGCGTCTCGAGCGCACGGATCCGTCGGCCGATCCCGATCAGGCGCGGCACATCGCGCAGACCGAGGTGCGGCGGCACAACGACCTCGCGCTGCAGCGCGGCGAGGCGCTGATCGACGACGAGGCGGCCCTCGTCCGCGACGTCCTCGCCTCGGTGTCGGGCTTCGGCGCCCTGCAGCCGCTGCTGGATGATCCCGAGATCGAGGAGATCTGGCTGAACGGTCCCGATCGGATCTTCATCGCCCGCGGCGGCACGACCGAGCGTGTGCATCTGCGGCTCACGGATGCGATCGTCCGGGATCTGGTCGAGCGGATGCTGCAGTCCACCGGCCGCCGCGTCGACGTCAGCCAGCCGTTCGTCGACGCGTCCCTGCCCGACGGCTCGCGCCTGCACGTCGCCATCGCGGATGTCGTGCGCGGATCGTGGGCTGTGAACATCCGCAAGTTCCTGCCCCAGCACCGCACCCTGGCCTCGCTCGTCGAGCAGGGGTCGGTGCCGGCGGAGATCGCGGATCTGCTGCACCGCTCGCTGCGCGACGGCGGCAGCATCATCGTCTCGGGCGCCACGCACGCGGGGAAGACCACGCTGCTGGGCGCGCTGCTGGCCTCCTGCGCGGACGGGCAGCGGATCATCACGGTCGAGGAGACGTTCGAGCTCGCCGTCGAGGGGCCCGATGTCGTCGCCCTGCAGGGGCGGCAGGCGAGCCTGGAGGGCACGGGGGAGATCACACTGCGACGCCTGGTGAAGGAGGCGCTGCGCATGCGCCCCGACCGCATCGTCGTCGGCGAGGTGCGCGACGCGGAGGCACTCGACCTCGTGCTCGCGCTGAACACCGGCGTGCCTGCGGCCGGCACCGTGCACGCGAGTTCCGCCGAGGAGGCGCTCGAGAAGCTCGCGCTGCTGCCGCTGCTCGCCGGTCGCAACATCGATCGTGCGTTCATCGCACCGGCGCTCGCCACCTCGATCGACTACGTCGTGCACTGCCGGCGCGATCCCGACGGCTCACGCCGGGTGACAGAGGTCATCGCACCCACCGGCGAAGTCCTTGACGGCCGCATCCTCAGCACGACGGTCCACCGGGCAGGCGGAGCCGTATGACGCTGCTGGTGGGAGCGCTGCTCGGAGCCGGGCTGCTGCTGTGCGCATCCCCGTGGCTGTGGCCGCCCCGGGAGCGGACGGCCAGCGCCCCGCGGCGAGGGAGGCTCCGCAGACTGCTCGAGGAGGCCGGACACTCCAGGGCCTCCGCCCGCACGCTCGTCGTGGTGATGACGGCGCTCGCGCTCGTCGCCGCATCCCTCGCCTGGCTGGTCACCGGTCTGCCGGTTCTCGCCGTGCTCGCCGCGCTGGCGGGCGCCGCCGCCCCCGTGCTGTACCTGCGCGGCCGCCGACTGCGGCTGCGCAAGGCGCGCCGCCAGCTGTGGCCCGACGTGTGCGACCTGCTCGTGGCCGCGATCCGGGTCGGGCTCTCGCTGCCGGATGCGGTGGCGAGTCTGGCGGACTCCGCACCTCCGGCCATCCGCCCGGCGTTCGCCGTGTTCGCCCGCGACCTGCGGGCGACAGGACGGTTCGAGACGAGCCTCGACCGCCTGAAGGAGACCCTCGCCGACCCGATCGCTGACCGCATCATCGAGACGCTGCGCATGGCCAGGCAGGTGGGCGGCACCGAGCTGACCGGGGTGCTGAGGGCGCTGTCGTCATCGGTCAGAGCGGATGCCGCGCTGCGCGGCGAGGTCGAGGCCAGGCAGTCGTGGATCCGCGGCGCAGCTGTGCTGGGCGCCGTCGCCCCGTGGGTCATCCTCGCGCTGCTGGCGATGCGTCCGGAGGGACGCGAGGCCTACGCGAGCGCCGAGGGCGTGCTGGTGATCGTGATCGGCGCGGTGGTGTCGGTGCTCGCCTACCGGATCATGCTGCGCATCGGCCGGCTCCCCGAGCCCGAGAGGTGGTTCGGATGACGGTGATCACCGACCTCGCGCTCGCGGTGCTGCTCGGCGGCGCCTTCGGGCTCGGCGTGCTGGGCGTGCTCTCGGCGCTGCCGCGCTGGGGCGCGCTGCCGCTGGAGCGGCGCATCGCGCCGTACGTGCGCGACGTGGTCGACGACGAGGCGCTGCCGGCCGGCATCCTGCCCCGCGTCGGAGTCATGCCGGTCGACGGTCGTCGGCTGTGGGATCGGCTTCGCGGCCGGTTCGAGCGGATGCTGGGTGGCGGCGACGCGCTGGCCCAGCGACTCGCGCAGGCCGGGGCCACGCAGACGCCTGCGGCTTTCCGCGGTCGTCAGCTCGCCTGGGGTGTCGCCGGGCTGCTGGCCGGCGCGCTGCTGGTCGTCGTGCTCGCCGTCGCCGGACGCATGACCCCGCCCGCCGTGCTGCTGCCGCTGCTCGCCGGAGCGGGAGCCGCCGCCGGCTACGACATGCAGCTCACCGCGCGGGCGCGATCCCGTCGCGACCGACTCGCCGACGAGCTGCCGACCACCCTCGAGTTCCTCGCGCTGTGCCTGTCGGCGGGGGAGTCGCTGCTGGACGCACTGCGGCGCGTCTCGGGTGTCGGCACGGGCGAGCTGACCGCCGAGCTGCGGCAGGCGGTGCTCGCCGTGCACACCGGCTCGCCGTTGGCAGACGCGCTGGGCGAGACCGCTACGAGGCTGCAGCTGCCAGGACTCTCGCGGGCAGTCGACCAGATCATCGCGGCGCTCGAGCACGGCGCACCCCTCGCCGGCGTGCTGCACTCCCAGGCCGCAGACGCCAGGGACGAGGCCAAGCGCACCCTCATCGAGCAGGCCGGACACAAGGAGATCCTCATGCTCATGCCGCTCGTGTTCCTCATCCTCCCGCTCTCGGTGCTCTTCGCGGTGTACCCGGGGCTCTTCATCCTCCGGCTCGGCCTCAGCTGAGCCCTGACGCAAGGAACGGATATGACGAAGATCAGAAGTTGGCTCGCGGCCGGCAGGACGCTCGCAGAGGACGAGCGCGGCGACGTGCCCGGATGGGTGCTCGTGACGTTGATGACGGCCGCATTGGTGGTCGTGATCTGGGCGGTCGCGGGTCCCGCGCTGGTCGACCTGTTCGAGCAGGCGATCTCGCGCGTCTCCGGGATCTGACACCCGCCATGCGCCTGCCGCCGCCGCTCGCCGATCAGCGAGGGTCCAGCCCCGTCGAGTTCGTGCTCGTCGGCGCGCTGCTGACCGCGCTCACGCTGGCGGTGCTGCAGGTCGCGTTCGCGGTGTACGTACGCAACGTCGTGCACGACGCAGCGGTGGAGGGTGCCCACTACGCGGCGCTCGCCGACACCTCGCTGCAGGAGGGGGCGGCTCGGACGCGCACGGTGATCACCCGCGCGGTGGGCGACGCCTACGCCGAGGACGTCGCGGTCGGACAGGATACGAGTCTCGGCCACGAGAGCGTCGTCGTGCGCGTGCGCACCACTCTGCCCGTGCTCGGATTGATCGGGGTGCCCTTCGGGATGGAGGTGGAGGCCCGTGCGCCCGTCGAGACCTTCGGAGACGACTGAACGACCCGGGATGCTCGCCGACGACACCGGCTCGGCGGCCCTGGAGTTCATCACCGTCGGCCTGCTGATGCTCGTGCCGCTGGTCTACCTCGTACTGGCGCTCGGCGCCGTGCAGCAGCAGACCCTGGGGGCCGAGGCCGCCGCGCGCCACACCGCGCGGGTGATCGGGCAGGCGCCGGATGCCGCGACCGCCGGCGCCCGCGGCGACGCCGTGCTGGCCTCGGTGATCCGCGAGTACGACATGGACGAGGATGCCGTGGACGTGACGATCACCTGCCGCCCCGCGGCCGCAGTCTGCCCGGACGCGGGGAGCACCGTGATCGTCACGGTGAGCGCGCGGGTGAGCCTGCCGTTCATGCCGCCGCTGTTCGGCCTCGACAGGATCGCCGCGATCCCCGTCGAGGCCCAGTCCGCGCAGAGGGTGTCGAGACTGTGGGGGAGCGGATGAGACTCACCCGTCATCTCCGCACTCTCGCGGGGGATGAGGACGGCAGCATCCTGCCCCTCATCCTGGGCTACACACTGCTGGCCGTCGCCGTGCTGTTCGCCTGCGTGTGCGCCACCGACCTGTACATCGCGCAGAAACGGCTGGACTCGCTCGCCGACGCCGCAGCGCTCGCCGGGGCCGACGGCTTCACCCTGCAGGTCGACGGCGGCGACGTGCACGCCGAGCTCACCGACGCCGGCGTACGCGAGCAGGCGGATGCCGTCGTCGCGGCCGTCTCGCAGGACGCGCGTCTCGTGTCGGCGGGCACACCCGACGGCGTCTCGGCGCAGGTCACGGTCAGCACCGTGTGGCATCCGCCGCTGGTCTCACCGTTCGTGCCCGGCGGCGTTCAGATCGAGTCGACGGCCACCACCCGCACCGCGCTGCGGTGACGGTGCTGCAGTGACGGCGCTGTGGTGAAAGCGCTGCAGTGAGCGAGTGTCAGTCGTCGGCGCGGGGGAGGTAGCGCGGCGTCCAGCGCACGAACCCGGCGGCGCCCAGCAGGGCGACCACGCCCATGAGTCCGGTGGCGAGGGACAGCGAGGCGACCGCGGTGACCGCCGAGACGACCACCGGCGCGGTGGCGCCGCCGGCATCCGTCAGCGTCCGCCACGACCCCAGGAACGCGGCCGGGTCGCGTTCGGGCGCGAGATCGGCGCCGAACGTGAGCAGGATGCCGCTGGAGAGACCGTTGCCCACTCCGAGCACCGCCGCGAGCGTGCCGTACCAGAGCGTGGCCGAGTCGAGGTCGTGCGTCAGCGACAGCGCCGCGAAGCCGAGCCCCATCAGCACCAGCGCGGGCATAGCCGCCCAGATGCGTCCGAACCGGTCCATGACCTGTCCGCTCGCGTAGAAGAGGGCGAAGTCGATCGCCCCGGTCACGCCGATGACCAGGGCGATGGTCTCGGAGTCCAGTCCCAGCGAGACACCCCACAGGGGGAGGATGACCTGCCGGGCCGAACGCACCGCCGACAGGCAGGCGGCTGAGAGGCCCAGCCGCGACAGCACGGCGCGGTAGTGCCAGATCGTGCCGAACACCCCGCGCTGGTCGGCGATCGGGATCGAGCCCGTGACGACCTCGCCGGTGTCTTCGGCCACGGCCGCACCGGTCGGCTTCAGCAGTGCCGGGCTGCTGCGCTCGGGGTCGGGGCCGAACAGCACGAGCACGATCAGCACGACCACGCAGCCGATCAGGAACCAGATCGTCGACAGCTCGGTGCCGGTCAGCCGGATCAGCGCCGCCGCCACGAACGGACCGACGAACACGCCGAAGCGGAAGCAGCCGCCCAGCAGCGACAGCGCCCGTGCCCGGAAACGGATCGGCACCCGCGTCGTCATGAACGCGTGCCGGGCAAGGCCGAATGCCGCCGCGCAGAAACCGAGCAGGAAGACGGCGGCGGTGAACAGCGGCAGCGAATCCGCGAGCAGCATCCCGGCACCCGCGGCCAGTGCCGCCACGCCCGCGAACACCATGGTCAGCCGCTCGCCGATCCTCGCGACCAGCCACCCCGAGGGCAGGTTGCCGCACAGCTGGCCGATGACCAGCGCGGATGCCACGAGCGCGGCAAGCGGCACATCCGCGCCGAGCTGCGTGGCCAGGATCGGGATCAGCGGCAGCACCGCGCCCTCGCCGAGTGCGAAGAGCACCGTGGGTATGTAGACCATCGGCCCGAACTGCCTCAGGACCTTCCCCGCGCTCTCGCTCACGAGGCCACGCTAGCCCGCGCCACGGCATCCGATGCGGCGACATCCCCGCAGGTCTGGAACCGCGCGCCCGGCGCGATAGGCTGGACTGCCATGTTCGAACTCGATCTCTCCGCCGACATCCAGGCCCTGCGACACACCTTCGGCGACATCCGCGAGGTCGTCGACGTCAACGCGCTGCGCGAGGACATCGCGCGCCTCAGCGAGGAAGCCGGCGCCCCTGATCTGTGGGACGACCCGGACAAGGCGCAGAAGGTCACCAGTGCACTCAGCCACAAGCAGGCCGACCTCAAGCGCGTCACCGACGTCGAGCGCCGTCTCGACGACCTGGAGGTGCTCGTCGATCTCGCCAACGAGATGCAGGACGACGACTCCGCCGAAGAGGCGCGCAAGGAGCTCGCGGCCCTCACCGACACCGTCAACCAGCTCGAAGTGCAGACGCTGCTCGACGGCGAGTACGACGAGCGCAACGCGATCATCACCATCCGCTCCGGGGCCGGCGGCGACGACGCCACCGACTTCGCCGAGATGCTCATGCGCATGTACCTGCGCTGGGCCGAGCAGCACGGCTACCCCGTGAAGGTCATGGACACTTCCTACGCCGAGGGCGCCGGCATCAAGTCGGCCACCTTCGAGATCACCGCGCCTTACGCCTTCGGCACGCTGTCGGTCGAGGCCGGCACGCACCGCCTCGCTCGCATCAGCCCGTTCGGATCGGCCGACAAGCGCCAGACGTCGTTCGCGGCCGTCGAGGTCATCCCGCTGATGGAGGAGGCGACCGAGGTCGACATCCCCGAGAACGACATCCGCGTCGACGTGTTCCGCTCATCCGGGCCCGGCGGCCAGTCGGTCAACACCACCGACTCGGCGGTGCGCCTGACGCACCTTCCCACCGGCATCGTCGTCTCGATGCAGAACGAGAAGTCGCAGATCCAGAACCGCGCCGCCGCCATGCGCGTGCTGCAGACCCGCCTGCTGCTGCTGCAGAAGGAGGAGGAGGCCGCCAAGAAGAAGGAGCTCGCCGGCAACATCACCGCGAGCTGGGGCGACCAGATGCGCTCCTACTTCCTCTACGGCCAGCAGCTGGTCAAGGACCTGCGCACCGGGCACGAGTCGGGCAACCCCGCGAGCGTCTTCGACGGCGACCTCGACGACTTCATCTCGGCCGGCATCCGCTGGCGCAAGCGCAAGACCGAGGACTGACCGCGCGCGCCGCGCCGCGCGCAGCGCACCGCTCATACAGAACCGCCCCGCGACCTTCCGGTCACGGGGCGGTTCTGCAATGAAGCGGGTCAGGGCATCAGGCAGGTCGTCATGCCCGAGCTGAACTTCTCGCTGAACTCGCCGGCGGCATCCATGTCCATCAGCGCGTCCTCGCCCGAGGCGATCGTCCACAGCGTGTCGTCCGGGATGTCGGAGTCGACGAAGTACTGCGCGTAGCACTGGTAGTGCTCGTCGGTGAAGGCCTCGCCCTGACCGACGGATGCGATGATCTCGCGCAGTCCGGTCTCGACCTCGTCCGTCGACGGGCGTCCCTCGCCGCCGATGACACCCGAGTCGCTGTCGGTGGGCGATTCGATCGGTGCCTCGGAGGTGAACTCGGTCGGGAACGTCTCGGCCGCGGTGTTCGCGATGCCGACGAGCCAGGCGATCACGAAGATCGTGATGCCGATGATGCCGCCCAGGATCGACAGGATGATGCCGGTGATCGAGGGCCACTTCTTCGTGTTCTTCTGGAACACCGCGATGATCGAGACGACCAGCGCCGCGAACAGCAGGAACATGCCGATGCCGAACGTGACCGGCAGCGGGATGCAGGCGAGGATCGTGCCGAGCACGGCCAGGCCGAGGCCGATGAAGCCGAGCACGGGAGTCTTCTTCGGCCCTGCAGCTTGCGCGGCGGCGTAACCCGGTGCGCCGTACGCGCCGCCCGGGGCGGCGTACGGGTCGCCGGCGACCGGGGCCGCCGGGTACGCCGCGGTCTGGTTCGGGTCTGCGTAACCGGATGCCGTCGGCGGGGTGTACGCGCCCTGCGCGGCGTCGGCCGCGGCTGCGCCGGGCTGTGCGCTCGCGTCCGCGGCATCCGCGGTCTGAGCGGCATCTCCTCCCTGAGCCGCATCCGCATCGGCGGCGGGCGCCTGATCGGCCGGGGCGTAGTGCTCCGTCCACTGCTGCCCGTCCCACCAGCGCTGCCGCCCTGAGCCGTCGTCGTACCATCCAGCGGGAACGCTCATCGCGCCCTCCTCGTCGTCTCTGCCCGCGTGCACTGACGCGAGGCCCCCTCGGTGGCGCGAACGCGCCCCTATGTGTATACCAGTCGGGGTCGACGCGCGGGTGTCCGATCGGGCGTCGCACCCGGGTCGGGAGTGTCGCTGGGCGTGCGGCGCGGCGTCGCGCATAGGCTCGTAGGGCCATGATCCGGTTCGAGAATGTCACCAAACGCTACCGCGGCACCAAACGCCCAGCACTGTCCGAAGTCGACTTCAACGTCGAGTCCGGGGAGTTCGTCTTCCTGGTCGGAGCCTCCGGCTCCGGCAAGTCGAGCTGCCTGCGCCTGATCCTTCGCGAGGACGTCCCCACGACGGGACGCGTCGCCGTGCTCGGGCGCGACCTGCGCTCGCTCGCCAACCGGAAGGTGCCCTACTTCCGCCGCCACATCGGCTCGGTGTTCCAGGATTTCCGGCTGCTGCCGTCGAAGACCGTGGCGCAGAACGTGGCGTTCTCCCTGCAGGTGATCGGCTCCTCGCGCGGGTTCATCCAGCAGGCGGTGCCCGAGGCCCTCGCCCTGGTCGGGCTCGACGGCAAGGCCAAGCGGATGCCGCACGAGCTCTCCGGCGGTGAGCAGCAGCGCGTCGCGATCGCGCGCGCCATCGTCAACCGGCCCAAGGTGCTGCTCGCCGACGAGCCCACTGGAAACCTCGACCCGGCCACCTCCGTCGACATCATGCAGCTGCTGACGCGCATCAACGCCGGCGGCACGACCGTGGTCATGGCCACGCACGAGGCGGCGTTCGTCGACCAGATGCAGCGCCGCGTCATCGAACTGAAGCAGGGTGTGCTCGTGCGCGACGAGGTCGGCGGCGGATACGGCGACACCTCCGCCATCCCGCGCCTGCAGCCCGAAGCGGTGCCTGGCGCCGCCGCCGCGGCGGCGCTCACCGCCGTGCAGGAGGTGCAGCGCGAGACCGTCGCGATCCCCGTGATGCGCGAGGCGGCCGAGCGTCCGGCATCCCCGGACATCGTCCGCCCTGCAGCTGACCGTCCCGCCGCCGAGCGTCCGGCGCCCGCAGAGCGTCCGGCCGCCGAGCGTCCGGCCGCGCAGGAGAGAGCGGATGCCGCGGCATCCGACGTCCGTGCCCCCGAACCGCCCGCCGCAGCCACCCCGCCCGAGGAGTCGCCGGCGGCCGTAGGGCCGCGCACCAACCCGATCTTCCTCCCCGACGTGCAGGTGGAGGAGCTCGGCGTGGCCGATCGCCTCGGCCTCTCCGGGGACGACGAAGAGGAAGTGGGCCCGACCTCATGAATCTCGGACTCATCGTCGGCGAAGCCCTCCTGGGCCTGCGCCGCAATCTCTCCATGGTCATCTCGGTGGTGCTCGTCACCTTCGTCTCGCTCACCTTCGTCGGCGCGGCGATCCTTATGCAGACCCAGATCAGCACCATGCGTGCGTACTGGGGCGACAAGGCCGAGGTCACCGTCTACATGTGCTCGCCGCTGTCGACCGTGCCGAACTGCGTCGGCGGCGAGGCCACCCAGGAGCAGATCGACAAGGTCGATCAGGCGCTCAAGGGCGAGGCTCTCGCACCGCTGATCAGCGAGGTGCGCTTCCAGACCAAGGAAGAGGCGTTCGGCGACATCGTCGCTCAGCTCGGCGAGGAGCAGGCCGGCGTGATCGGCGTGGAGAACACCTCGGTCGACTTCCGCATCACGATGAAGGACCCGCAGCAGTCCGAGGTGATCACCGAGGCGTTCTCGGGCGAGACCGGCGTCGAGGCCGTGAAGGATCAGCGCAAGCTGCTCGACCCGCTGTTCTCGGCACTCACCGTCGCCACCTACATCGCCGTCGGCGTCGCCGCGCTCATGCTCGTCGCCGCAGTGCTGCTGATCGCCACCACGATCCGGCTCTCGGCGTTCGCGCGCCGCAAGGAGATCGGGATCATGCGGCTGGTGGGCGCCTCGAACAGCTCCATCCAGACCCCGTTCGTGCTCGAGGGCGTCTTCGCGGCGCTGCTCGGCTCGGTGCTCGCCAGCGGCGCGGTGCTCACCGGGGTGCGCTTCGGCGTCGAGGGATACATCGCCGAACGGGTGCCGTTCATGAGGCCGCTGGTCGGGATGCAGGATGCCGCGTTCGTCGTGCCTGTGCTGATCGGCATCGGCGTGCTGCTGTCGGCGCTGTCGGCCGGCTTCGCGATCCGCCGCTGGCTGCGCACCTGAGCATATAAACTGATGGGCTGGTCCATCGTCAGGAGAGAACATGCCCAGGGAACGCGGTGAGAAGGTCATCGCGACCAACCGTCGCGCGCGTCACGACTTCAACCTCGAGAAGTCGTACGAAGCAGGCCTCGTGCTCACCGGCACCGAGGTCAAGTCGCTGCGCCAGGGACGCGCCAACCTCAGCGACGGCTACGCGTACATCAAGGGCGGCGAGGCGTTCCTGGACGCCGTGCACATCCCGGAGTACTCCCAGGGCCACTGGACCAACCACTCCGCCAAGCGCATCCGCAAGCTGCTGCTGCATCGCGACGAGATCCTCAAGCTCGAGCACGCGGTGTCCGCGGGCGGCTACACGCTGATCCCGCTGCGCCTGTACTTCTCCGACGGCCGCGCCAAGGTCGAGATCGCCCTCGCGAAGGGCAAGAAGGAGTACGACAAGCGGCAGACGCTGCGCGAGCGCCAGGACACCCGCGAGGCCGAGCGCGCCATGCGGCTGCGCAACCGCACGGGGGAGTAGCCCCTCTAGACGCGGGGTTCGAAGCCGAAGGCGGTGCCGAGGAACTGCAGCTCGGTCTCCAGCGACGCGATGATCGTCTCGGCACGGCGGAAGCCGTGCCCCTCGCCGGGGTACAGCGCGTACTCGTGCGGGACGCCGCGCGCGGCCAGCGCGTCGCGGATCGCCTCCGACTGCGAGGGCGGCACCACGCGGTCCTCCTCGCCCTGCAGCAGCAGCACCGGCACGTCGATGCGCTCGGCGTGCGTGAGCGGCGACCGCTCGATGTAGACGTCCTCCGCCTCCGGCAGCGGGCCGACCAGGCCGGTCAGGTAGTGCTTCTCGAAGTCGTGGGTCTCGGCGGCCAGCATCCGCAGATCGGCGACCCCGTACCGGCTGATCCCCGCCGCGAACGTGCCACCGCGCACGAGGGCGCTGAGCACGGTCCAGCCGCCGGCCGAGCCGCCGCGGATTGCGATGCGGCGCGGGTCGGCGAGCCCTGCGTCGGCCAGTCCGCGGGCGGCGGCGATCACGTCGTCGACGTCGACGACGCCCCACTGACCGTTCAGCCGCTCGCGGTATTCGCGTCCGTACCCGGTGGAGCCGCCGTAGTTCACATCCAGCACGCCGATGCCGCGGCTGGTCCAGTACGCGTACGCCGTGGACGCCACCCCTGACACGTGAGCGGTGGGGCCGCCGTGCACCATGACGATGTACGGCGGCAGTTCACCCGCCGGGGCGACGGCATCCGGGTTCGACGGCGGGTAGTCGAAGGCGTGCACCTCGCCGTGCGGGCCGTCGAAGGTCATCGGGCGGGCGATGGGGATCCACGCCGGATCGACCGCCTCGCCGCCGCGCACCGCAGCGACCTCGCCGCTGTCGACGTCGACGCTCCACAGGCCGCGTGCGACAGCGGCGCCGCTGCCGGAGACGAGCACGCGGGTGCCGGTGATGTCGTCGATGCTGGTCTCACCGGTCGCAGGCACCGCGAGAGTGCGCATGGCCCCGAAGGCGGGGTCGATCAGCACGACCTCGTCGGCGCCGTTCGTGCGCACCGCGACGATCCTGCCGTCCGCGAGCACGCGGTACCAGCGGTTGCCCAGCACCCACAGCCCGCCGCCGGTGTCGGCATCCGCCAGGGCGAACGGCTCGGTGGTGGCGGGAGGCGTCTGGGCGGGAGGCGGCGTGTCGGCGCCGAGCCGTGCGACGTGCAGGTTCCAGCGTCCCGTGGCGTCGTCGGCGTACAGCAGCTCGTCGTCGGAGAGCCACTCGGGCTGCAGAGCGGCCAGGCAGGGGACCGTCGTCAGTGATCCGGACTCCAGATGCGCGACGGCGACTATCGCATGTTCCCAGGGCATGTGGGAGTCGGTCCACTCCACGAACGCCAGCCGCGTGCCGTCGGGCGACAGTGCCGGGTGCGCGTAGAACCCCGGCCCCTCCGCGTGCACGCGCACGGCCGATTCGTCGTCGGCGGCGGAGCCGTCGAGCGGGATCTCGACGATCGCGCGCAGATGGGGCTCGGAGCGCAGATCCTCGCGCACGGCGAACAGGCGCCCCTGCTGCAGCGTCAGGCCTCCGAAGTTCGCGCCGGACGGCGTCAGCGGTGCGGGTGCGGTCAGCGGCTCGGGCGCGCCGCTGCGCGGCATCCGATGCACCCGCTGGTCCGGGCCGTTCACGAAGTACAGGATGCCGTCGGCATCCGCCGTCCACGATCCGCCGCCGTACTCGTGCACCCGCGACCGTGCGCTCCACGGCTCGGGCAGCAGCTCGGCGCCCGCCGAGGTGCGCACGGTGATCCGCCCGCCCTGCGACGGCACCGACTCACCCCACCAGATATCGTCGCCCACGAAACGCGCTCCCTCGATGCGGGGAGCCGCCTCCGACACGTCGGCGGCGGAGAGGGGCGAGGGCCAGGAACCGTACGGCATGGTCATGGGAACGAGCCTATCCAGGCGGGCGCGCAGACATCCGGGGTCAGCATCCGACACACGACGTCACACAGTGTGCGCCGGGATACGTCGTCGTTCTACCGTGCTGGGAACGCACACGGCCCGCATCGGAGAGGAGTCAGCCATGAGCAGCGTCCCCTTCTCGTTCGAGCTGTACCCGCCCCGCTCGCCGGCCAGCTCGCCGGCCCTGCACGAGACCATCGCGCGCCTGGCCGAAGCCGGGCCCGACTTCCTCTCCGTGACTTACGGTGCGGGCGGTTCCACCGGCGGCCGGTCGCTCGAGGTACTGCGGCACATCCGCACGCACACCGACGTCGAGCCGCTGGCCCACCTCACCTGTGTCGGCAACACCTACGCGGGGGCCGCGCGCCTCATCCGCGAGTTCCTCGATGCCGGCATCCTCAGCTTCCTGGCCCTGCGCGGCGACCCGCCCGCCGGCCACGACGAGAACGAGCCGTTCCTCGGCGACCTGGAGAGCTCGGCGCAGCTGGCGCAGCTCATCGACCGCGTCCAGGCCGAGCGCGCCCCCTACGAGGAATCACCGGTGCCAGGAAACCCGGGTGCCGTGCGCGTCGCACCGCGACGCAAGGTCAGCATCGCCGTCGCCGCCTTCCCGAACGGCCACCCGCGCTCGGCGTACAGCAGCCAGCACGTCGACGCGCTACTCGCCAAGGAGGCCGCAGGCGCCACCCTCGCGATCACGCAGCTGTTCTTCCACGCCGACCACTACCTGGCCTTCGTCGAGCGCGCCCGCCGCGCCGGCGTGACCATACCGATCCTCCCCGGCATCATGCCGATCACCTCACCCGCCCGGCTCGCGCGCGTGCTCGAGCTCACCGGCGAAGAACTCCCCGGCGAGCTCTCGATCGCCCTCGACGTCGAGCCGACCGCCGAAGGGCGCAGGCAGATCGGCATCGAGCAGGCCGCCGATCTCGCCCGCGACGTGGTCGCCGGCGGCGCACCGGGGGTGCACCTGTACGCCTTCAACCAGCACGAGACCGTGCTCGACGTCCTCGCTCAGGCCGGCATCCTGACCGAGCCGCAGCTCTCCTCCGCATCGAAAGGAACCCCATGACCGCCTTCCCCACCGGGACGATCCTCGGCTACCCCCGCATCGGCCGTCGCCGCGAGCTCAAGAAGGCCGTCGAGGCCTTCTGGGCCGGCCGCATCGATGAGAGCGCGCTCGAGGCCACCGCAGCCGAGCTGCGTGCCGCGAACCGCGAGCGCCTCGCCGGCCTCGGCCTCGGACGTGACGACTCGTCGATCCCCGAGTCGTTCTCGTTCTACGACCAGGTGCTCGACGCCGCCGTGACCGTCGGTGCGATCCCCGCGCGCTTCGAGGACCTGCGCGACGAGGACGGCACCATCGGCCTGCCGGCGTACTTCACGGTCGCCCGCGGCGAGGGCGACCGCGCCCCGCTCGAGATGACGAAGTGGTTCGACTCGAACTACCACTACCTGGTGCCCGAGATCGGCCCCGAGACGGTCTTCTCGCTCTCGAGCGACCGCCTCGTGCGCGAGGTCGCCGAGGCCGCCGCAGCGGGACTGCGCACCCGCCCCGTCATCGTCGGTCCCGTCACGCTCCTGGCCCTGGCCAAGGCATCGGACGACGCGCCTGAGGGCTTCGACCCGCTCTCGCGCCTCGACGACGTCGTCGCCGTCTACGTCGAGCTGCTCGCGGCACTGAAGGCCGCAGGAGCCGAGTGGGTGCAGCTGGACGAGCCGGCGCTGGTCAGCGAGTCGCTGCCTGCCTCGACGGGCCGGCTGGCGGATGCCGCGCAGCGCGCCCTCGCCGTGCTCGGCGGCGCCGCCGAGCGCCCGTCGATCTTCGTGGCCGCCCCGTACGCCGAGCTGGGGGAGACCCTCGCCGTGCTCGCCGCGGCGCCCATCGAGGCCATCGGAATCGACCTGGTGCGCGGTGCCGTGCCCGCCTCGCTGCCCGATCTCGGCGGCAAGGTGCTCGTCGGCGGTGTGATCGACGGACACAACATCTGGCGCGGTGACCTGGACGGCGCGTTCGGCAAGCTCGAGGCGCTGCGCGCCCTCGGCGCCGGTACCGTCGCCGCTTCGACCTCGACCTCGCTGCTGCACGTACCGCACGATGTCGAGGACGAGTCGAAGCTCGACGCGCGGCTGGTGTCATGGCTGGCGTTCGCCGACCAGAAGGTCGCACAGGTCGTCACCCTCGCCCGCGGGCTCGCGGAGGGCCGCGAGGCCGTCGCGACGGAACTGGATGCCGCATCCGCAGCCCTCGCCGACCGCCGCGAGGCGCCCGGCGTGCGCGACGGCGCCGTGCGCCGGCGTGCGCTCGTCGAGGACGACTTCTCGCGCGCCCCCTACCAGGAGCGCGAGAACGCCCAGCAGGCGCTGAACCTGCCCGCACTGCCGCTGACCACGATCGGCTCGTTCCCGCAGACCGGTGACATCCGCCGTGCGCGCGCCCAGTTCACACGTGGCGAGCTGCCGCAGGACGACTACGAGGACTTCCTGCGCTCCGAGATCGACCGCGTCGTCGCGCTGCAGGAGGACCTCGGCCTCGACGTGCTGGTGCACGGCGAGCCCGAGCGCAACGACATGGTGCAGTACTTCGCCGAGAACCTCGACGGCTTCGCCGTGACCGAGAACGGCTGGGTGCAGTCCTACGGCTCGCGCGCCACCCGTCCCTCGATCCTGTGGGGCGACGTGTCGCGCCCGGCCCCGATCACCGTGTCGTGGGCGGCGTACGCGCAGTCGCTGAGCGTCAAGCCCGTCAAGGGCATGCTCACCGGCCCGGTCACCATCCTCGCCTGGTCGTTCGTGCGCGACGACCAGCCGCTGGGCGAGACCGCGAACCAGGTGGCCCTGGCGCTGCGCGATGAGATCACCGATCTCGAGGCCGCGGGCATCGCCATCATCCAGGTCGACGAGCCCGCGCTGCGCGAGCTGCTGCCGCTGAAGAAGGCCGACCAGCCCGCCTACCTCGACTGGTCCGTGCGCTCGTTCCGCCTCGCCACCGGCGGCGCCGCCGCTCCCACGCAGGTGCACACGCACCTCTGCTACTCGGAGTTCGGCGTGGTCATCGACGCGATCCGCGCGCTCGACGCCGACGTCACCTCGATCGAGGCCGCCCGCAGCCGCATGGAGGTCGTCGCCGACATCGCACGGTACGGCTTCGACCACGGCGTGGGCCCCGGTGTGTACGACATCCACTCGCCCCGCATTCCCAGCGTCGCCGAGATCGAGTCGCTGCTGCGCCGCGCCGTCGACGAGCTGCCGCTGCGTCAGCTGTGGGTCAACCCGGACTGCGGTCTGAAGACCCGCGGCTACGACGAGACGGTCGCCTCGCTGCGCAACATCGTCGAGGCCACCCGCCGCGTGCGTGAGGACGTGGTCGTCCCCGCCTGACGCGTGAAGTGGGACTGACGACGTCGTCACGCGCGACGTCGTCAGTCTCGTCGTCAGACGCGTCGTCAGACGCCGAAACCCCTCAGCAGTGCCGAAACCCCTCCTGAATTGCGAGATTCAGGAGGGGTTTCGACAACCTTGAGGGGTTTCGGCGGGAGATCAGACGGCGCGCAGCACCGCCACGACCTTGCCGAGCACGACGGCCTCATCGCCGAGGATCGGCTCGAAGGCCGAATTGCGGGGGAGCAGCCAGGTGTGGCCGTCGCGACGGCGGAACGCCTTCACCGTCGCCTCGCCGTCGATCATGGCCGCGACGATGTCGCCGTTCTCCGCATCGTTCTGCGTGCGCACGACGACCCAGTCGCCATCGCAGATCGCGGCGTCGATCATCGACTCGCCGTTGACCTTCAGCATGAACAGCTCGCCCTTGCCGACCAGCTGACGCGGCAGCGGGAAGATCTCCTCCACCTGCTGGTCGGCCGTGATGGGCACGCCGGCCGCGATCTGCCCGACCAGCGGCACGAGGGCGGCATCGCCGACGGCGGGCGCGGTGTCGGCGGGGTTCTCGGCGCTCGTGCCCGGCAGGTCGATGAGCACCTCCATGGCGCGCGTCTTGCCCGGGTCGCGGCGCAGGTAGCCGCTGAGCTCGAGCTGGCCGAGCTGATGGGTCACGCTCGAGAGCGACTTCAGCCCGACGGCATCGCCGATCTCGCGCATGCTCGGCGGATAGCCGTGCCGCGCGATGGAGGTCTGGATGACCTCGAGGATCGCCATCTGCTTGGCGCTGAGGCTCTTGCGCCGCCGGGTGCGCGGAGCCTCGGAGGCGGGGGCCGGGATGTCGCTCATCGGTGCTCCTTCATGCGTGCCGTCCGGTGCGGATCCGCGCCAGCGCGGGCGTCCGGTTCGAATGTCGGTGGCCCGTGATGGGCTCTCCATATCGAAACCGTATCCGAGGAATCACCGAAAACGGAAGATCTGTTCGAGCGTGTCGGGATGGATTCGGGTCGATTGTCGAAGAATTCTTGACAGATGTTCGATATCGAAGATAAGTTCGGAACACAGCTTCGCATCCGGCATCCCCGGCCGGATGCCGGATGCGAAAGCTGTACCAGTCCCGCCGGCGCGCGGGGAAAGACAGAGGAGCGTCACATGAGCACCATCAGCATCCAGGTCCCCGCGATCGCTCGCGTGTCCGCCGGTGCGCGGTCGGCCTCCCGCACCCGCCTGCGCCTGACCGCACGCGGCCGCCGCGTCCTCACCGCGTTCGCCGCGGCACCGGTCGTCGCCGTCCTCGCCTTCTCCGTGTTCGCGGGCGGCTCCGCCCTCGCCTCGGGGGACCAGGCGGCGAACGTGCAGTTCCAGACCGTCACCGTGATGCCGGGTGACACGCTCTGGTCGATCGCCTCCACGGTCGCACCGAACGACGACCCGCGCGATGTCATCGACGACATCCAGCGGCTGAACAACCTCAGCACCGGCATGATCCAGATCGGCGACGAGATCGCGATCCCTGTCGAGTACGCGCGCTGACGCGAACGGGGCAGAATCCGCGCCCACGCGCGCGACGACCAGTGGCGTCACGCGGGGAAGGGGCCCGATCCGGCGTCCTACGATTGAGGGGTGACCTCCCTCGACGAGCTGCCCCTCCGCGCTGATCTGCGCGGGCTCACCCCCTACGGCGCGCCGCAGGCGCCGCTGCCGGTCGCGCTGAACGTGAACGAGAACACGCATCCCGTGCCGGATGCCGTGGTCGGCGACATCCTCGATGACATCGCCCTCGCCCTCACCGACGTCAACCGCTACCCCGACCGCGAGTTCACTGCTCTGCGGGAGGCATTCGCCGGCTACCTCGGGCACGGTCTCACCGCCGACCAGATCTGGGCGGGCAACGGCTCGAACGAGGTGCTGCAGCACATCATGCAAGCCTTCGCCGGCCCCGGGCGCACCGCCTTCGGCTTCGCACCCACGTACTCGATGTACCCGCTGATCACGCAGGGCACCGGGGCGCGGTGGATCTCGGGCACGCGCGAGGACGACTACACGATCACCGCCGAGGATGCCGCCGCGCAGGTGCGCGACGCGGACCCCGACGTGATCCTGCTGTGCTCGCCGAACAACCCGACGGGCACCCCTCTCGGCCTCGACGTCGTCGAGGCCGTCTACGAGGCCGCCCGCGGCATCGTGATCGTGGACGAGGCGTACCACGAGTTCGCGCCCAAGGATGCGGCATCCGCTCTCTCCCTGCTGCCGGGGCGCCCGCGGCTGGCCGTCTCGCGCACCATGAGCAAGGCGTTCGCGTTCGCCGGCGCCCGGGTCGGGTACCTGGCCGCCGACCCCGCGTTCATCGACGCGCTACGCCTGGTGCGCCTGCCGTACCACCTCAGCGCCCTCACCCAGGCGGCGGCGACCGCGGCACTGCGCAACTCGGCCACCATGCTGCGCATGGTCGACGAGATCGTCGAGCAGCGCGACCGCATCACCGCTACGCTCGAGGCGCTCGGCTACACCCCCCACGCCTCCTGGTCGAACTTCGTGCTCTTCGGCGGCGTCGACGACCCGAGGGCGGTGTGGCAGGCGCTCTACGACCGCGGCGTGCTGATCCGCGACGTCGGCATCCCGGGCCACCTGCGCGTCACAGCGGGCACCGAGGCCGAGACCACCGCGTTCCTGGACGCACTGGCGTCGATAGGATCGTCTTCATGAGCGCACTCAGCCCTGAGACGGGCACCGCACCGCAGCCGCGTACGGCGCAGCGCACCCGCAGCACGTCCGAGTCGACCGTCGAGGTCGAGCTGAACCTCGACGGCACGGGACGCAGCGAGATCTCCACCTCGGTGCCGTTCTTCGACCACATGCTCACGGCGTTCGCCAAGCACTCGCTGACCGACCTCACCGTGCGCGCCACCGGCGACACCCACATCGACGCCCACCACACCGTCGAGGACATCTCGATCGTGCTCGGCCAGGCCATCCGCGAGGCCCTCGGCGACAAGTCGGGCATCTCCCGGTACGGCGACGCGCTCGTGCCGCTCGACGAGGCGCTCGCCCAGGCCGTCGTCGACATCTCCGGGCGCCCGTTCCTCGTGCACAGCGGTGAACCGGACGGCTTCGAGTTCCACCTCATCGGCGGGCACTTCACTGGCTCGCTGGTGCGTCACGCCTTCGAGGCGATCACCTTCCACGCCGGTCTCACCGTGCACGTGCGCGTGCTGGGCGGGCGCGACCCGCACCACATCGCCGAGGCCGAGTTCAAGGCCTTCGCCCGCGCCTTCCGGCAGGCCAAGGCCGCCGATCCGCTGGTCGAGGGGATCCCGTCCACCAAGGGGGCGCTGTGAGCCGCGCTGCGCGGGTCGCCGTCTTCGACTACGAGTCGGGCAACGTCCACTCGGCGGTCAAGGCTCTGGCTGCGGCCGGCGCCGACGTCGAGCTGACGCGTGACCGCGACCGGGCGCTGGAGGCCGACGGGCTCGTCGTCCCCGGCGTCGGCGCGTTCGCCGCTGTGCGCGATGCGCTGTTCGCCCACGGCGGCGACGAGATCATCGACCGGCGCCTGGCGGGAGGACGCCCCGTGCTGGGCATCTGCGTCGGCATGCAGGTCATGTTCGAGCGTGGCGTCGAGCGCGGACAGAACACCGAGGGGCTGGGGGAGTGGCCCGGCATCGTCGCCGAGCTCGACGCACCGGTTCTGCCGCACATGGGCTGGAACACCGTCGAGCCGGGTGAGGGAAGCGTGCTGTTCCGCGGCATCGAACAGGAGCGCTTCTACTTCGTGCACTCCTTCGCCGCGAAGAGCTGGACCCTCGACGTGACCGCGCCGTTCCCGCAGCCCGCTGTGACCTGGGCCACGCACGGGGAGAGGTTCCTCGCCGCGGTCGAGAACGGCCCGCTGTCGGCCACGCAGTTCCACCCGGAGAAGTCCGGCGACGCCGGCATCCGCCTGCTGCGCAACTGGACCGAATCACTGCCCTGAGCATTCCCGCGACGCCGGGCTGGGTCACACCGCGGCACCCGTGTTGAACCGGGCAACGGTGCGGACTAGTCTCGTGTCTCGTGTTCGCACGCCGCGGACGCGCACCCGAACCAAGGACGTCATGAACGACTTCGCACAGTCTCCCCCGCTGATCCTCCTCCCCGCGGTCGATGTGGCCGGCGGAAAGGCCGTCCGCCTCACGCAGGGCGAGGCGGGTACCGAGACGAGCTACGGCGACCCCATCGACGCCGCCGGCGAGTGGGTCGATCAGGGCGCGCAGTGGATCCACCTGGTGGACCTCGATGCGGCCTTCGGCCGTGGCAGCAACGCCTCGATCCTGCGCAAGGTCATCAAGCAGTACCGCGGGGTGAACATCGAGCTCTCCGGCGGCATCCGCGATGACGCCAGCCTCGAGGCCGCACTGGAGTCGGGGGCGAACCGCATCAACCTCGGCACCGCGGCGCTGGAGAACCCCGAGTGGGCGGCCGACGTGATCGGGCGCTACGGCGAGGCCGTCGCCGTCGGACTCGACGTGCGCGGCACCACGCTCGCGGCGCGCGGCTGGACCAAGGACGGCGGTGACATCTGGGAGGTGCTGGAGCGCCTGGAAGAGGCCGGCTGCAGCCGTTACGTGGTCACCGACGTCACCAAGGACGGCACGCTGCGCGGTCCGAACCTCGAACTGCTCCGCGAGATCACCTCGCGCACGCCCAAGCCCGTGATCGCCTCGGGCGGCGTCTCGAGCCTCGACGACATCATCGCGCTGCGCGAGCTCGTGCCGATCGGCGTCGAGGGCGCCATCGTCGGCAAGGCCCTATACGCCGGCCAGTTCACCCTGGTCGAGGCGCTGGATGTCGCAGGAGACTGACGGAGCCTGCGACCACGGCAGCACCGGCGACCACGGCACCACCGGCGAGCACTGCAGCGCCGGCGACCACGGCAGCACCGGCGACTCCGCAGGCGTGCCCTGGGCGGGTCGCAGCTTCCAGCCCAACGCCAACGCCACGGATGACGGGTCGGCGGATCCGGCGCTGCTCGCCGCCCTGACGCGTTTCCGCGCGGGAACCGGGAGTCAGACCGAGGTCGTCGACGCGTTCCGCAGCGCGCGCGTGCTCGTGCCCCTGGTGGCCGAGAAGGGCGACGAGGGCATCGGCCCCACCGGACTGAAGGTCGACAAGACGCAGGAGCTGTCGATCGTCACCGTCGCCGCCCCTGACGGCCGCCGGGTGCAGCCGGTGTTCTCCTCGGTCGACACCATGCGGCGCTGGGACGCCGCGGCGCGCCCCATCCCCGTCGAGGCGGTGCGGGTCGCGCTCTCGGCGTCGGGGGAGGAGACCGACCTGATCGTGCTGGATGCCGCGGGCGAGACCGAGTTCGTCATCCGCCGTCCCGCGGTCTGGGCGATCGCCCAGGGGCAGCGTTGGGAGCCGAGCTTCCTCTCTCCCGAGGTGTTCACGGCGCTGCGCGAGAGCATCGCGCACGAGCTGGCCGTGATCGACATCGCCGTGGCGCCGGGCGACCCGGACGCCCGGATGCGCGGACCCGAGCTGGTCGTGACCCTCGAACTCGTCGACGGACTCGACCGGGAGACGCTGGATGCCGTGCTGGCCCGGCTCGCTCAGCGCTGGGCGGCCGATGACCGCATGGCCGTCCTGGTCGACTCGCTGACCGTGAGGCTCACCCGCTCCGCCGGCTGAGCCTCAGCATCCGACCCGCTGCCGCGCGACGGTCAGTTGACCGGCCCGGTCCACTTCTCGCCGGGGCCCTTGCCCACGGGATCCTGGATGGGCGATGCCTCGCGGAACGCGAGCTGCAGCGACCGCAGGCCGTCGCGCAGCGGGCTGGCGTGAGCGCTGCTGATCTCCGGCGCGCCGGCCGTGATGAGGCCGGCGAGGGCGTTGATGAGCTTGCGCGCCTCGTCGAGGTCGAGCTGCGCCTCGGGGTCGTCCGCCAGGCCGAGCTTGACGGCTGCGGCGCTCATCAGGTGCACGGCGGTCGTGGTGATCACCTCGACTGCGGGGACATCGGCGATGTCGCGCGTCGCGGCGGCTGCGGCCTGCTCCTGCTGCGCCCAGCGCTCGTGGCGGTCATCGGCGTGCTCGGCGGGAATCGTCACTTCGGGATGCTTTCTGATAGACTTCTGCGGGCTCCGGAGTGTCATGCTCCGGTACGAAAGAGGATTCACTTCCCACCCGCGCTTGCCGTTCCAGGCTACCGGGTTCTGCACCCCGCCGGATGCCGGTGGAAAGGGTGTCACAAGCCGGTGCTTCTGGATGCGCCGGCGGGTGGGAGACTCCGAATTCGCCCGGGACGCATACCGCATCCTGGTGGCCGAAACCCCCGTCTAAGGAGCTCCGCATCAGCGATCCCCGTACCAATGAGCGCATCCGCGTCCCCGAGGTCCGCCTCGTCGGCCCCGCGGGTGAGCAGATCGGTGTTGTCCGCATCGAGGCAGCGCTGCGTCTGGCCCAGGAGGCAGATCTCGATCTCGTCGAGGTCGCCCCGAATTCCAAGCCGCCCGTGGTCAAGATCATGGACTACGGCAAGTTCAAGTACGAGGCTGCCCAGAAGGCGAAGGAAGCGCGCCGCAACCAGGCGAACACGGTCCTCAAGGAGGTCCGTTTCCGCCTGAAGATCGAGGCGCACGACTACATCACCAAGCTCAAGCGCGCCGAGGGCTTCCTGAAGTCCGGTGACAAGGTCAAGGCCATGATCCTGTTCCGCGGTCGCGAGCAGTCGCGTCCCGAGCAGGGCGTGCGTCTGCTGCGCAAGTTCGCCGAGGACGTGGCCGAGTTCGGCACCGTCGAGTCGAACCCCACGATCGACGGACGCAACATGGTCATGGTCGTCGCTCCGCTGAAGAACAAGTCCGAGGCCAAGGCCGAGCAGAACGCGGTCCGCTCCGCGAACAAGCAGGCCGCTCGCGATGCGAAGAACTCCACCGGCCCGGCCGCAGAGGACGACGACTCCGCGGCGTGAGCCGCTCCCCAGCTCCCGCTCCGTGCGGGTAACCCACCGTCGCCCGCCAGGGCGCCACACGAAGGAAGAGAAGATGCCGAAGCAGAAGACCCACTCGGGTGCTAAGAAGCGCTTCAAGATCACCGGCAGCGGAAAGCTGAAGAAGCAGCAGGCCGGCATGCGCCACAACCTCGAGCACAAGTCGAGCCGCCAGACCCGTCGCCTGAACCAGGACCAGGTCCTCTCCAAGGCCGACACGAAGGTCGCCAACAAGCTTCTCGGCCGCGGCTGATCGTCGCCCGAACGTACGAATAGGAATCCAGGAAAATGGCAAGAGTCAAGCGCGCAGTCAACGCGCACAAGAAGCGTCGCGTCATCCTCGAGCGCGCCTCGGGTTACCGTGGCCAGCGTTCGCGCCTCTACCGCAAGGCGAAGGAGCAGGTCACCCACTCGCTCGTCTACGCGTACCGTGACCGTCGCAAGCGCAAGGGCGACTTCCGCCGCCTGTGGATCCAGCGCATCAACGCCGCTGCCCGCCAGAACGGCATCACGTACAACCGCTTCATGCAGGGTCTGGGCCTGGCCGGTGTGCAGGTCGACCGCCGCATGCTCGCCGAGCTCGCCGTGACCGACGCCGGTGCGTTCGCCACCCTGGTCGAGGTCGCGAAGAAGGCTCTTCCCTCGGACGTCAACGCTCCGAAGGCCGCTGCCTGATCGATCGGTTCCGCAAACGGGCGTCTCCCCTCGGGGAGGCGCCCGTTCCGTCTTTCCGGCCCCCTCTAGACTGAGGACGTGCTGGAGAATCCTCGCTCGCCCCGAGTCCGTGCCGTCGCGAAGCTGACCAAGCGCAGCGCCCGGACCGAGACCGGACTGTTCCTGCTGGAGGGACCGCAGTCGGTCCGCGAGGCGCTCGGCTACCTGCCCGACGCGATCGTCGAGCTGTTCGCGACGCCGACCGCCTGGGAGAGGCACGGCGACGTGCGCGCTCTCGCAGCCGACCACGGCATCGACGTCGAGTACGTCACCGAGGGCGTACTCTCGGCGATGGCCGACACCGTCACGCCGCAGGGCATCATCGCCGTCGCACGCCAGACGCCCACGTCGGTGCGCGACATCTTCGCGGCATCCCCCCGCCTGGTGGCGATCTGCGAGGAGGTGCGCGATCCCGGCAACCTCGGCACGATCATCCGCGCGGCGGATGCCGCAGGTGCGGATGCCGTGGTGCTCACGGGCCGCACCGTCGACCCGTACAACCCAAAGGTGGTGCGCTCCACCACCGGTTCGCTGTTCCACCTGCCGATCTCGGTCGGCGGCGACCTGAACGACGTCGTCGAGCGGGCGCATGGCGCCGGGATGCAGATCCTCGCGGCGGATGTGAAGGGCGACGACCTGCTCGCGGCGCGCGCGGGTGGCGTGCTGGCAGGCCCGACCGCGTGGCTGTTCGGCAACGAGGCGCGCGGACTCGATGACGAAGCCCTGCAGCTCGCCGACCGTGCGCTGCGGCTGCCGATCTTCGGGCGCGCCGAGTCGCTGAATCTCGCGACCGCCGCCAGCGTCTGCCTCTACGAGAGCGCCTTCGCTCAGCGCGCTGCGGACTGAGCGGAGCCGTGCGCATCCTGATCGTCGAAGACGACGACCGCGTCGCAGAGGCACTCGCGACGTTCCTCAGCCGCTCCGGGTACGCGACGGTGCGCGCACAGGACGGCGCGCAGGCGCTGGACCTGCTGGGGTCAGACACCGAGGTCGTGCTGCTCGACCTCGGCCTGCCCGACATCGACGGGGTGGACCTCTGCCGCCGCATCCGGGCGCAGAGCGGCGTGCCGGTGATCATCGCCACCGCCCGCACCGATGTGCAGGAGCGCATCCGGGGGCTCCGCGCCGGCGCCGACGACTACGTCGTCAAGCCGTACGACGTGCGCGAGCTGCTCGCCCGCATCGAGGCTGTCACCCGCCGGCTGCAGCCGATCCACGCACTGCAGTCCGCACCCGGCGACCACTCGCAGCTCGAGATCGACGGCGTGCGGATAGACCTCGCCGCCCGCCGGGTGCTCGTCGACGCGCAGCAGGTCGACCTCACCCGCAAGGAGTTCGACATCATCGCGGTGCTCGCCCGGTACCCGGGAGTCCCGGTGCCGCGTGAGCGGATCATCCGCGAGGTGTGGAACACCGACTGGCAGAGCTTCGCCCGATCGCTCGAGGTGCACGTCGCCTCGATCCGGCGCAAGATCGGCCGTGCATCCCTGATCGAGACCGTGCGCGGCGTCGGGTACCGCTTGGAGGGCTGACCGATGCGCAGACGGCTGATCATCGTCTTCCTGCTGCCGCTGGTGCTCGTGGTGACCGTTCTCGGCGGCGCCTTCGCGTGGAGCGCCGCGCGCAGCGTGCAGCAGGAGTTCTACGCCGAGCAGCTCGGCGACCTGGCGTACTTCACCACCAGCGCCCGTCAGTCGCTGCTCTCGGGCAGCAGCGACGCCTTCGACGGCGAGGCCGATCGCTACCGGAGCCTCTACGGCACGCGCATCGTGGTGGTCGACCGCACGGGGCGCCCCTGGGCGCCGGACGACGCCGAGCGGGTCATCGAGAGCGAGGAGGTCGCGGCGCAGATCGCGCTCGCCCTCTCCGGGCGCCGCGGCGAGCTGCCGCAGGACGTGCTGCCGTGGCAGTTCTCGGATCTGTCGCTGGTCGAGCCGGTCTTCGACGGCGGCGACGTGATCGGCGCGGTCGTCATGTCGGCGAGCGTGGAGGTGCCGCGCGCCGAGATCGTCAGGCAGTGGCTGCTCACCGCAGCGGTCGTGCTCGCGGTGATCGGCGCCGGGCTGTTCATCGTGTTCCGCCTCGCCGGCTGGGTGCTGCGGCCGCTGCGTCGGCTGGACGGCGCGATGGAGGCCATCGAGCGCGGCGACATGGATGCCCGCATCGCCGACGAGACGGGTCCCGCCGAGCTGCACCACATGATCCTGATGTTCAACCGCATGGCCGACGAGATCGAACGGGTCGTGTCGCGGCAGCAGGAGTTCGCGCTGAACGCCTCGCACGAGCTGCGCAACCCGCTCAACGCCCTGCTGCTGCGGGTGGAGGTGCTCGCCACCGACATCGGCGAGGTGGGGGCGGCGGACGTCGAGAAGATCCGCGAGGAGGGGGCGCGCATGACCCGCATTCTCGACACGCTCCTCGGCTTCGCGCGGCGCGGCGGGCAGCACGCCGCCGTCGCGGACGTCGACCTCACGACGCTGGTGCGACGCCGGGCCGCGGCGTGGCAGGAGGTCGCGGCACGCAGGGACGTCAGGTTCGTCACCGACGGGGATGCCACCGTGCGCACACTCACAGATGCCGCGATCGTCGAGAGTGCCCTGGATGCGGTGCTCGACAACGCCGTGAAGTTCTCGCCGGACGGCGGACGGATCGACGTCAGCGCCGTCCGCACCGCGGAGGGATGCCGCATCTCGGTGCGCGACCGGGGTCCGGGGCTCGAACCCGGCGAGCTCGATCAGGCGACAGACCGCTTCTGGCGCAGCTCCCGCGATCAGAACACGCCCGGCTCCGGCCTCGGCCTCGCCATCGCGAGTGACCTGCTGCGTTCCGTCGGCGGGCGTGTGAGCGTCGAGGGGGCGGAGGGAGGCGGCCTTCGCGTCTGCTTCGACCTGCCCGACGAGGAGCGACGATGAGCACGCGCCGGCACCGCGTGAAGCCGTGGCGACCGCTGCGGTGGCCGGGCCGGAGTGCCTGGGCGACCCTCGTCACGGCCGCTCTGCTGCTGGCTTCCGGATGCGCACCGGTGCACCCGGAGTGGGCGGGCGAACCCTTCCGCCTCGCAGGCGGAAGCGTCACCGGCGTGTACTACGACTATGGTCAGCAGTTGGTGCAGAAGCTCTCCGATGACTTCGACGCCGACGTCCGCTTCATCGAGACGAACGGCTCAGTCGACAATCTGCGCCGGATCGCCGCGGGCGAGGCACAGCTGGGCTTCGCCCAGAGCGATGTCGTCGCCGACGCGGTCGCCGGGGCCGGTGAGTTCGGTAGTCCGCTGCCGATCCGCGCGGTGGCGCGTCTGTACGACGAGTACGTGCACGTCGTCGTGCGCGACGACTCCGGCATCCGCCACATCTCTGACCTCGCGGGCCGTCGCCTCTCACTCGGCGCGACCGGCTCGGGAGTGAGCGTGGTCGCACGGCGGGTGCTGGCGGCCTCCGGCGTCGACGAGTCGACCGTCGATGATCACCGACTCGGCCTGGACGCCTCGATCGCCGCTCTGACCGGACGGCGGATCGACGCGTTCTTCTGGGTCGGCGGACTGCCGACGCCGGGGATCGAGAGGCTCGCCGCAGAGGTCGAGATCCGGCTGCTCTCGATCGATGCGGATGCTGTCGAGCGGGCGGGCCTGGCCCACGCCGGTTCCTACCGTGAGGCCGAATTCCCGGTGGGAGCCTACGGCGGTGACCAGCCCACCGCCGCGATGACCGTGCCGAACTACCTCGTCACCTCGGCCGACGCCCCCGACGGGCTCATCCGCGACGTGCTGACAGTGCTGTTCTCCTCGCGCACCGAGATCGCCCGCGAGGTGCCGGCGGCAGCCCTCCTGGATCGGCGCCTGGCGATCTTCACCGATCCCATCCAGCTGCATCCCGGCGCAGCGGAGTACTACCGCGGCGCGCACGGCTGAGCGTCCGCACACTCAAGAAACACTCCGGCACACTCAAGAAACACTCAAGGGACTGGCCCGGCCATCACCGCGTGCATATCCTGAAGCGATCAGTGGATTCGACGGAGACCTTTGACATCGCGCACGGCCACAAGGCGCGGCTCCGTCGGATCACCCGTCCCGAAGGAGACAGCATGAGCACAGCGGAAGCGCTGGTCGTCGTCGACAACGTGCAGAAGCACTACGGCGATTTTCAGGCTCTGAAGGACATCAACCTCACGGTCGACAAGGGAGAGGTCGTCGTCGTCATCGGTCCGTCCGGTTCGGGCAAGTCGACGCTGTGCCGCACGATCAACAGGCTTGAGACGATCACCAGCGGGACGATCTCGATCGACGGCAAGCCGCTCCCCGCCGAAGGCAGGGGTCTGGCGAACCTGCGCGCCGAGGTCGGCATGGTGTTCCAGTCGTTCAACCTCTTCGCGCACCTGACGATCCTCGAGAACGTCACCCTCGGCCCGATCAAGGTGCGAGGTCTCAAGAAGGCGGATGCCGAGAAGGAGGCCATGGCACTGCTCGAACGCGTCGGCGTCGCTCAGCAGGCGTCCAAGCTACCCGCCCAGCTCTCCGGCGGTCAGCAGCAGCGCGTGGCGATAGCGCGCGCCCTGGCGATGCACCCGAAGGTGATGCTCTTCGACGAGCCGACCAGCGCGCTCGACCCCGAGATGATCAACGAGGTGCTCGACGTCATGGTCGGCCTGGCCAAGGACGGCATGACGATGATCGTCGTCACCCACGAGATGGGCTTCGCCCGCAAGGCCGCGAACCGCGTGGTGTTCATGGCCGACGGGCAGATCGTCGAAGAGGCGACGCCCGAGGAGTTCTTCACGAACCCGAAGAGTGACCGGGCGAAGGACTTCCTCTCCAAGCTGCTCACTCACTGACATCCCTGAACCATCCGCATCACAGCACAAGAAGGAGACGGACATGCGACGCACACGAGCACTCGCAGGTATCGGAATCGGCGCGGCGGCACTGCTCGCCCTCACCGCCTGCAACAGCGGCAGCCCCGCGACGCCGGGCGGCGGCACCGGCGACGGCGGTGACGGCGGCGACAAGCCGCTGTTCGAGGTCGCCGAGGACGTCTCGCTCGACGGCAGCCCCACATTCGAGGCGATGACCGAGCGCGACGGCGTGATCATCGGCGTCAAGGAGGATCAGCCGGGTCTGGGCTACCTCGACGCGACCACCGGTGAGCGCAGCGGTTTCGACATCGACATCGCACGCTGGATCGCCGCCTCGCTCGGCTTCGGCGACGACCAGATCGAGTACAAGCCGATCGCCTCGGCCAACCGCGAGCAGGCGATCGTGAACGGCGACATCGACTACTACGTCGGCACCTACTCGATCAACGACAAGCGCAAGGAGCAGATCGACTTCGCCGGTCCCTACTTCATCACCGGGCAGGGACTGCTCGTCGCGAAGGACGCACCCGAGGCCGACAAGCTCGAGGACTTCAACGGCAAGAAGGTCTGCTCGGCGACCGGCTCCACGCCGATCCAGAACATCAAGGCCAACTTCCCCGAGATCCAGACGCAGGAGTACGACCTGTACTCCGCCTGCGTGCAGGACCTGCTCGACGGCAAGGTCGACGCTGTCACCACCGACCAGGCGATCCTGATCGGCTACGCGGCCCAGTACCCCGACGAGCTCAAGGTCACCGGCGGCCTGTTCACCGAGGAGCGCTACGGCGTCGGCCTGACGAAGGGCGATGACGCGCTGCGTGCGCACATCAACGACCTCTTCACCGAGGGCGGCGACACCTGGCAGGCGATCTTCGACAAGAACCTCGGCTCGTCCGGGATCAAGGTCGACCAGCCGCAGGTCGACGCGTACTGATCATCCTCCGGGGCGGTCCGGCACGACCGGGCCGCCCCGGGACAGCCTGAGAAGGGGAGGGTGGCGTGGACGTCATCTTCGGGAACCTCGACCTGTGGGGCGACGCCATCGGGAACACTCTGCTGGTGTTCTTCGTCGGCGGCGTCATCGCGCTGGTGCTCGGCATCATCGTCGGCGCCATGCGCGTCTCGCCGGTGCCGATCGCGCGGGCCGTGGGCACCGCCTACGTGAACATCATCCGCAACACCCCGCTCACCCTCGTCTTCTTCTTCTTCGTCTTCGGCTACCCGCAGCTCGGGCTGCCGGAGCTGGGCAACACCGTTCTCGGCATCCTCGCGATCGGCATCTACACGGCGACCTACGTCGCCGAGGTGCTGCGCGCCGGGATCAACACCGTGCACGTCGGGCAGGCCGAGGCCGCCCGTGCGATCGGCCTGCCGTTCGGTCAGGTGATGACGCTCGTCATCCTGCCGCAGGCCTTCCGCTCGGTCGTGCCGCCGATGATGAGCGTGTTCATCGCCCTGCTGAAGAACACGACGGTTGCAGCCGGCTTCTCCATCGCGGAGCTGGCCGCGCTGCGCGCCACGATCAACGATGCACCCGACCGGCCTGGCAACCCGATGGAAGTGCTGCTCTGGGTCGCCGTCGTGTTCGTCGTGCTGGTCATGGCCATGAGCGGCGTGCAGCGGTATCTCGAGAACCGATGGAGGATCGCACGATGAGCTCGGTGCTGTACGACGTCCCCGGCCCGCGGGCGATCGCCCGCAACCGCATCCTCGCGGTGCTCACCGTCCTGGTGGTGCTCGCGGCGATCGGCTTCGTCCTGTACCGCATGTTCGTGACGGGACAGTTCGAGCCGCAGAAGTGGTACGTCTTCACGTTCACGAACGTGTGGATGAGCATCTTCGAGGCACTGGGCCGGACACTCGGCGCGTTCGCGCTGGCAGGTGTGCTGAGCCTCGTGCTCGGCTTCGTGCTGGCCATCGGCCGGCTCTCCGATCACGCCTGGGTGCGCGTCCCCGTCGCGGTCATCACCGAGCTGTTCCGTGCGGTGCCTGTGCTGGTGTTCATGATGCTGCTGTATTACGGACTGCCGGTCGTGGGCGTCAAGATGGACCCGTACTGGGCTGTCGTCCTCGCGCTCATGGTCTACAACGGCTCCGTGCTCGCCGAGGTGCTGCGCGCCGGCATCGAGGCGCTGCCGAAGGGGCAGAAGGAGGCCGGCTACGCGATCGGCCTGCGCAAGAGCGGCGTCATGCGGCTGATCCTGCTGCCGCAGGCGATCCGCGCCATGCTGCCGGTGATCGTCGCGCAGCTGGTCGTCACGCTGAAGGACACCGCGCTCGGGTTCATCATCACCTACCCCGAACTGCTCTACTACGCCAAGCTGCTCAGTTCGCAGCAGGGGCGCCCGATCCTGCAGTCCGCGTTCGTGATCGGCGGCATCTACATCCTGCTCTGCCTGATCCTCGCCGGCGTCGCGAAGTGGCTGGAGATCCGCACCCGGCACTCGCCGAAGCTGAAGGGCTACACCCCGGATGCTGCCGCCGATCCGCGCGCGCACGACGGGTCCACGGTGACCGAGGTCATCGCCATGCAGCGACGTGGCGGGCGCAGGCGCGACTCGAACGGCCATTGATCGGACCGTCCGGCCTCATCAATCGGCGACGTTCGCCCGGTACGCCTCGGCGAAGCGCCGGCGCAGGTGGTCGTAGTACGGCTGCTGCGCGGCATCCGGTTCCGTGAGTGCCGTCGCCGGGACCGTGGCCAGTGGGCGTCCCGGCTGCAGCACCGACAGCGCGAACGCGGCGGCTCCCCGCATGGTGACGCGCTTGACTTCGACGACCTGCACGGGAAAGTCCAGCGCCTGCGCCACCACCTGCATGAAGCCGGGGTAGGTGCTCGATACGCCTCCGGAGGCGATCAGCCGGGTGATCCCGGGGCTCACCTCGCGCAGCTGATCGAACAACCGCGCATAGGAGATCGCGATGCCCTCGGCGGCGCCGCGCCACAGTTCACGCGGACCCGACGAGGAGGAGACGCCGGTGAGCACCGCGCGCGCATCGCCCGCCCAGCCCGTCGAGCGCTCTCCGGTCAGGAAGGGCAGCATCAGCGGGGTGCCCTCCTCCGGTTCGGCGCGCATCACGTCGTCGATCTCGTCCGGTGTCAGCGGGGCGAGCGTGCTCTGCAGCCACAGCGTGACCCGTCCGACGTCGTTGAGCGCCCCGCCGACGATCGACTGGGACCGCGAGACCCGGTACGCCCACAGTCCGTCCGGCAGCGATTCCGGCGTCCCGTCGACGATCACGCGGATCGCGCCCGAGGTGGCGGCCGACATGGCGGCGGTGGCGGGATCGGCGGCACCCACTCCGATGTTGGAGGCGAAGCCGTCCGGCACGGCCGGGAACCAGGCGGCGCCGGCGAGGGCGGGCCAGCGCCGCGCGACCTCGGGCGACACGTCGGTGATCGGCTCGTCGGGGTCGACGATCGGCGCGAAACGCGAGCGGTCGACGCCGACCGCGGCGAGCAGCTCGTCATCCAGCTCGCAGGTGTGGCGGTTGAGGATGCCCGCCCATGCCATCGTCGACGTGGCGGCGCCCTCGACACCCGCCAGCTTCGCGAACGCGTACTCGCCGAGGGAGACGAACCGGGCTGTGCGGGCGTACACCTCCGGCAGCTCCTCCTGCAGCCACAGCAGCCTCGGCGCGTGATAGCTGGTGTGCAGCCGGGTGCCGGTGCGCTGATGCACCGCCGATTCGTCCAGGCTCGCCCGCAGGCGATCGAGCTGGTCCGCCGGGCGCGAGTCGGCGTAGGTGTAGCAGGGGGTGATCGCGTCGCCGCTGTCGTCGACGCAGATCAGTGACGAGGCGAACGTGTCCATCACCACGCCGCGGATGAGTCCCGGTCCGATGCCCGCGATGACGCCGTCGATGACCTCGGCCGCCTCGGCGACGACCTGGTCGGCGTCGATCTCGGCGGTGCCGTCGGCATCCTCGGTGAAGATGTGCGACACCGTCACGGTGCGCTTCTTGATCGGTCGCGCGTAGGCGTCGTACAGGCATCCGCGCGTGGATCCGGAGCCGATGTCGATAGCCAGCACGAACGGCGCGACCGCCGACTCGTGCGGGATGCTGTGCGCCGTGGGGATCGCCGGGTCAGTCATGGTCGGGCTCCCGTCGTCATGCATCGCGGTTGCCGCCGATCCTATCGCCGACGGCAGGGCCGGATGCCGTGTGAGTCGGCGCGCGAGCGGGGTCGGTGCGCGCCGGTAGACTCGATTCTCGTGTCAGACATCCCAGCCAGCTCCTCGCCTGCAGAGATCACACCAGATGCGGTGGAGTCCGCGGTCACCGCAGCCCTCGCCGCGATCGAGGCCGCAGCCGACACCGCGCAGCTGAAGGCGGCCCGTGCCGCGCACGTCGCCGAGGGCTCGCCCCTCGCGGTGCTCAACGCCTCCATGCGCCAGGTCGCGCCCGAGCACAAGGCCGCGTTCGGCAAGCTCATCGGGCAGGGCCGGGGCCGGGTCACCCAGGCGCTCGCCGCCAAGGAGGGCGAGCTGGCCGAGGCCGAGACCGCCGCGCGACTGGAGGCCGAGCGGGTCGACATCACGGCCGTCGCCTCGCACGCGCGCGTCGGTGCACGGCATCCGCTGACCCTCCTGCAGGAGCAGGTCTGCGACGTCTTCGTCGGAATGGGCTGGGAGATCGCGGAGGGACCCGAGCTCGAGCACGAGTGGTTCAACTTCGACGCGCTGAACTTCGACGTCGACCACCCCGCCCGTCAGGAGCAGGACACCTTCTACGTCGACCCCACCTCGCGGCACCTGGTGATGCGCACGCACACCAGCCCCGTCCAGGTGCGCTCGATGCTCGACCGCGACGTGCCGATCTACGTGCTGTGCCCCGGCCGCACGTACCGCACCGACGAGTTCGACGCGACGCACCTGCCGGTGTTCAGCCAGTTCGAGGGACTCGTCATCGACAAGGGCATCACGATGGCGCACCTGAAGGGCACCCTCGACCACTTCGCGCGGCAGATGTTCGGCCCCGAGGCCAAGACCCGCCTGCGCACCAACTACTTCCCGTTCACCGAGCCCTCCGCTGAGCTCGACCTGTGGCACCCGACCTTCAAGGGCGGCGCGCGCTGGATCGAGTGGGGCGGATGCGGCATGGTGAACCCGAACGTGCTGCGCGCGGCGGGGATCGACCCCGAGGAGTACAGCGGCTTCGCGTTCGGCATGGGGATCGAGCGGACCCTGATGTTCCGCAGTGATGTGCAGGACATGCGCGACATGGCCGAGGGCGATGTGCGCTTCAGCGAGCAGTTCGGGATGGTGGTGTGATGCGCGTTCCGCTTTCCTGGCTGCGCGAGTACGTCGACGTGGCGGCGGATGCCGCACCGGAGGAGGTGCTGGCCGCCCTCGTCTCCGTCGGATTCGAGGAGGAGGATATCCACCGCTTCGAGATCTCCGGCCCGATCGTGGTCGGCGAGGTGCTCTCCTTCGAGGAGGAGCCGCAGAAGAACGGCAAGACCATCCGCTGGTGCCAGGTCGACGTCGGCCCTTCGAACGGTGGCGTCCGCGGCATCGTCTGCGGTGCGAGCAACTTCGCCGTGGGCGACCGGATCGTCGCGACCCTGCCCGGTTCGGTGCTGCCGGGGCCGTTCCCGATCGCGGCCCGCAAGACCTACGGCCACGTCTCCGACGGCATGATCGCCTCGGCCCGCGAGCTGGGCCTCGGTGACGAGCACAACGGCATCCTGGTCCTGTCCGAACTGGGCATCGATGCCGAGGTCGGGACGGATGCCATCGCGCTGCTGCACCTGAACGACGTCGCCGTCGAGATCAACGTGACGCCCGACCGCGGCTACGCGTTCTCGCTGCGCGGTGTGGCCCGTGAGTACTCGCACGCCACCGGCGCGGCGTTCCGCGACCCCGCCGAGCGCGACTTCGCCGAGCTGCAGCCCGGCTCGGGCTTCGCGATCAGCGTCGACGACCGCAATCCGATCCGCGGCAACGCGGGCGCCCGCGAGTTCGTGGCGCGCGTGGTGCGCGACGTCGATCCGTCGCGCCCCACGCCGCCGTGGATGATCGCGCGCCTGTCGCTGGCCGGCATGCGCTCGCTGGGCGTGCTCATCGACATCACGAACTACGTCATGCTCGAGCTCGGCAACCCGATCCACGGCTACGACCTCGACAAGCTGCAGGGCGGCATCGTCGTCCGGCGCGCGCACGAGGGTGAGCGGCTGACGACGCTCGACGGCCAGCAGCGCACGCTGCACGTCGAGGACCTGCTGATCACCGACGGCTCGGGCCCGATCGGCCTCGCCGGCGTCATGGGCGGCGGCACCACCGAGATGAGCGACGACACGCGCAACGTGCTCATCGAGGCGGCCGTGTTCGACTCGGTCACGATCGCCCGCACCGCACGCAGGCACAAGCTGCCCAGCGAAGCGTCCAAGCGCTTCGAGCGCGGTGTCGACCCGCTGATCCCGTTCGTCGCCGCCCGCCGCGTGGCCGACCTCATGGTCGAACTCGCCGGCGGCACCCTGACCGACGAGGGCGGTGCGCTGTACGCCGAGGTGGAGATCCCCGGGATCGACCTGCCCCGCGGGTTCACGCAGGGCGTCGTGGGCGTCGACTACTCCGACGATGAGATCACCGGTGCGCTGCAGACGATCGGCGCCGAGATCACCCCTTCGGCGGACTCGGGAGCCGAGCAGGGCGATGGCTGGTTCGTCATCCCGCCGAGCTGGCGTCCCGACCTCACCGACAAGTGGACCCTCGTCGAAGAGGTCGCCCGCATCCACGGGCTCGACCGCATCCCCTCCGAGCTGCCCACCCCGCCGTCGGGCCGCGGGTACACCGCGCTGCAGCAGGGGCGCCGCCGCGTCGCCGACGCGCTGGCGGCCGCCGGGTTCGTCGAGACCCCGGCGTTCCCGTTCACGACCGAGGAGCAGAACGATCTGCACGGCTCGGCCACGGGGGAGCGGCTGCCCAGCATCCGCCTCGCCAACCCGCTCGACGGGCAGGCGCCGTACCTGCGCCGCTCGCTGCTTCCGGGCCTGCTGCAGACCGCGCACCGCAACATCTCGCGCGGTCTCGTGGATCTCGCGATCTTCGAGAGCGGCTCCGTGTTCACGCCCGAGCAGGGTGTGGTCTACGGCACCGACTTCATCCCGCCGCTGGGGCGGCGTCCCGACGACGAGACCCTCGCCGCGCTGAATGCGTCGATCCCGCCGCAGCCGCGTCACGTCGCCGTTCTGCTGACGGGCAGCATGACCCCCCGCCAGCCGGGGCGCCCGGCGCAGCCGGCGAGCCTGGGTGATGCACTGGATGCCGTGCGCGTGATCGGCGTGGCCGCCGGCGTCGAGATCGACGTCGCACAGACCAGCCGCGCCGCCCTGCATCCCGGCCGTGCCGGTGTGCTGTCGGTGCGCGGCGAGGAGGTCGGCTACGTCGGCGAACTGCATCCGCAGGTCTCGGCGGATGCCGATCTGCCGGGCCGCGCCGTGGTGCTCGAGCTCGATCTGGATCGCGTGCTGACGCTCGCAGGCGACCGGGTGGTCGCGGCATCCCTGTCGACGTTCCCCGCCGCCACGCAGGACGTGTCGCTGGTCGTGGGCGTCGAGGTCCCGGCATCCGAGGTGCGCGCCGCGCTCGTCGAGGGCGCCGGCGACCTGCTCGAGGCCGCGCGACTGGTTGACGACTACCGCGGCGAGGGACTCGGCGAGGGGCAGAAGAGCCTCAGCTTCGCGCTGCGGTTCCGCGCACCCGACCGCACGCTCACCGCGGCCGAGGCCACCGAGGCCAAGCTCGCCGGTGTCGCGGTCGCGACCGAGCGCTTCGCCGCCACGATCCGCGACTGACCGCTTCCTCCGCCGAAACCCCTCCTGGTTGCCGAGACCCCTCCTGAATCACGTGATTCACGAGGGGTGTCGGCACTGGTGAGGGGTTTCGACGCTTAGGGGCGCGGGAGTCGTGGGGGCGGGGCAGGATGGGGGCATGACCTCAAGCTCGACGTTCGCCGCCTGGCTGCGCGCCCTGCCTGCATTGGCGGGCGAGCCGCCCGCGCTCGACACGGATGCGCTGCCGGATGACCCGGTCGTGCTGTTCGAACGCTGGATCCGCGAGGCGGCCGGGGCGGGCGTCGCCGAACCGCACGCCGCGACCCTCGCGACGGTCGACGCCGAGGGGATGCCGGACGCGCGCACACTGATCGTCAAGGACGTCACCGACCGCGGCTGGGCCTTCGCCGGCCCGCGCGGCTCGGCCAAGGGCGGCCAGCTCGCCGCCGCCCCCGCCGCCGCGCTGAGCCTGTGGTGGCAGCCGCTCCGTCGCGCCGTGCGCGTGCGCGGAAGGGTGCAGGAGGCTCCCCGGCAGGAGAGCGACGCCGATCTCGCCGCCCGCTCCGCAGCCGCGCGCGAGGGGCTGCAGCCCGGCGAATGGGTGCGCTGGTGGCTCGAACCGCAGCGGGTGGAGTTCTGGCAGGGAGCCTCCGACCGCAGGCACCTGCGGATCGTCTACGAGCGGGCCGACCGTGCGTGGACCCGCAGTATCGTGAACGGCGAGACCACGAAGAGCGAGCGGTGAAGGAGCGGCGATGAGCGACTATCAGGTGACCGAGATCGGCGGGCTGGATGACTGGCGCGCACACTACGGAGGCTTCGCGCCCGCACGCTCCCGCGACGGCAGGAGGGTCGTGGACCACGAGCTGACCATGCAGTACATCGGCATGACGGCCAACGCGCTCCAGCCGGGCGAGGAGGCCGGGTACTGGCACGCCCACAGCCGCGTCGAGGAGCTCTATGTGTTCCTGGAGGGTCAGGGCCAGATGGGCCTCGACGACGATGTCGTCGACGTGCGCGCGGGGTCGGTCGTCCGGGTCGGCCAGGACGTCTGGCGCACCTGGCGCGCGCACCCCGACAGTCCCGGCGAGCTGCGCTGGCTCTGCATCCGCGCCGGCGGCGAGCAGCTGCCGCACCTGCCCGATGACAGCAAGCGCGACCCCGACCGCCCGATGCCCTGGCCCGACGCCTGAGCCGTCCGTCCCCCTTCCGCCGAGACCCCTCCTAATTGCCCACACCCGTCCTGAATCGCGTGATTCACGAGGGGTATCGGCAGCCACGAGGGGTTTCGGCGTCAGAGGCGGGCTAGACTCGCCACGAGTGACACGGGGTGCCGCATCCGCGGCTGAGATCACACCCGTCGAACCTGATCTAGTTCGTACTAGCGAAGGGATGTCGCGAATGAGCGATCTTCTGCGTCCACCGACCGAAATCGCGGCCACGGCCGCCGAGCTGCTGGGAGAGCTGCGCGCGGCAGCGCCCCTCACGCACTGCATCACCAACAAGGTGGTGACCGGCTTCACCGCGAACGTGCTGCTCGCCCTGGGTGCCGCACCCGCGATGGTCGACATCGTCGGCGAATCCGGCATGTTCGCCGGCATCGCCTCCGGACTGCTGGTGAACCTCGGCACCCCCGGCCCCGAGCAGCGCGAGGCGGCACGCGAGGCGGTCGCCGGCGCGAACGCCGCGGGGACGCCCTGGGTGCTCGACCCGGTCGCCGTCGGCGCGCTGCCGGTACGCACCGCCCTCGCACACGACCTCGTCGCGCAGCGGCCGACGGCGATCCGCGGCAATGCGTCCGAGATCCTCGCGCTCGCCGGTCTGAGCGCAGGCGGCAGGGGAGTCGACGCCACCGACACCCCGGATGCCGCCCTCGACGCCGCCCGCACGCTCGCCTCCGAGTGGGGGAGCGTCGTGGCCGTGTCGGGCCCGGTCGACCACATCACGAACGGGCAGCGGATCGTGCGCATCGCCAACGGCGATGCGCTGCTGACCCGGGTGACCGGCGGCGGCTGCGCGCTCGGCGCGGTGATGGCCGCGTTCCTCGGCACCGCCCGCGCAACAGGCACCGATCCGCTGGATGCCGTCGCCGCCGCCACTCTCGTCTATACGGTCGCCGCGGAACGCGCGGCCGTCACGGCATCCGGCCCCGGCAGCTTCGCCGTCGCGCTGCTCGACGAACTGGCGGCGATCCAGCCCGCCGAGCTCGCCGATGCCGCTCGCGTCGACGAGGCCGCTCTCTCGGGGGAGTCGGCGCGATGAGCCTCGACCTGTCGCTCTATCTCGTCACCGACGACGCGCTCTGCGGCGACCGCGGGGTGGTGCAGACCGTCCGCGAAGCCCTGGCCGGCGGAGTCACGGTCGTGCAGCTGCGCGACAAGCACGCCTCCGACGCCGAGACCGCAGACCGCCTCGTCGAACTGTCCGACGCGATCGACGGGCGGGCGCTCCTGCTCGTCAACGACCGGCTCGACGCGGCCGTCGAGGCGCGCCGTCGCGGAGCGCGCGTCGACGGCGTGCACCTCGGCCAGTCGGATGCCGCGGTCCGGCACGCCCGTGCTCTGCTCGGAGCGGATGCCGTCATCGGACTCACCGCGAACACCCCCGAGCACCTCGACGCCGTGCGCGGGCTGCCCGCCGGCACCGTCGACTACGTGGGCGTCGGGGTGATCCGGCCCACCTCCACCAAGCCCGACCATCCGCCGGCACTCGGCATCGACGGGTTCCGCGCGCTCGCCGCATCCAGCCCGGTCCCCGCCGTCGCGATCGGCGGGGTCGGCATCGACGACGTCGCCGCGCTGCGGGATGCCGGGGCGGCGGGCGTGGCCGTGGTGTCCGCGCTGTGCGCGACCGACGACCCGCGCGCCGCGGCCCGCGCACTGCGGCGGGAATGGCGAGGAGCGCGCACGCCGCGGGTGCTCAGCATCGCCGGCAGCGACCCGTCGGGCGGGGCGGGCATCCAGGCCGATCTGAAGTCGATCGCCGCGAACGGCGGCTACGGCATGGCGGCGATCACCGCCCTCACCGCGCAGAACACGCAGGGCGTGCGCGACGTGCACGTGCCGCCGACCTCGTTCCTGCGCGCCCAGCTCGACGCGATCGCAGACGACATCGGCATCGACGCGGTGAAGATCGGGATGCTCGCCGGCACCGAGATCATCGAGACGGTCATCGCGTGGCTCGACGAGCAGCGACCGCCGGTCGTCGTGCTCGACCCGGTGATGGTCGCCACCAGCGGCGACCGGCTGCTCGACACCGCAGCCGAGAGCGCCCTCGTCGATCTCGCCGCGCGCGCCGATCTGATCACCCCGAACCTCGGTGAGCTCGCGGTGCTCGCCGGCCGGACGCTCGAGGGCTGGGACGACGCGCTCGACGCCGCTCGCGAGGTCGCCGCGCGCACCGGAGCGCTCGTGCTGGCCAAGGGTGGCCACCTCGATGGTGACCAGTCACCGGATGCCCTGGTCGGGCCGGGCGGCGTCATCGCCGGGTATGACGGTGCGCGGATCGCCACCACCAGCACGCACGGCACCGGATGCTCACTCTCGGCCGCCCTCGCCACGACGCGCGCGCGGGGGCTCGACTGGACGCAGGCGGTCGCCTCCAGCCGTGCCTGGCTGCGAGAGTCGCTGACCGACGCGGATGCCCTCGACGTCGGCCGCGGCCACGGTCCGATCAGCCACTTCGCGGGGCTGTGGCGGCGCGGCGGCCTGGAGACGCGTCCCTCAGCCGAGAGCATCCGCGAGGAGTGGTGGCGCAGCGCCGAGCACATCCGGCGCGACATCGACGAGCTGCCCTTCATCCGTGCGCTCGCCGACGGCACGCTCGAGCGCAGGCTGTTCCTCGAGTACCTCGCGCAGGATGCGCTCTACCTCCGCGAGTACGCCCGGGTGCTCGCCGAGGCCGCCCGGCTCGCACCGACCCCTCAGGAGCAGGCGTTCTGGGCCGACTCGGCGCACGGTGCGATCGCCGTCGAACTCGAACTGCACGCGGGATGGCTGACGCCGGCCACCGGCGTCTCAGTCGGCACTTTCGACACCCCGCCGAGCGCGGTGTGCACCGCGTACCTCGACCACCTGCGCGCCGCCGCCTTCACCGGCGACTACCGCGTGCTGATCGCCGCGATCCTGCCCTGCTTCTGGCTGTACACCGACCTCGGGCTGCGGCTGCATGCCGGCGACTTCGGCGCGTACGCGCGCGATCCCGAGCATCCGTACGCGTCGTGGCTGGCGACGTACGCCGACCCGGATTTCGAGGCGGCGAACGAGCGGGCGATCGGATACGTCGCGGCGGCTGCCGTCGCAGCCGACGGGGAGCAGCGCGCACGCATGCACCGCGCGTTCCTCGCCGCGTGCGAGCACGAGAGGGCGTTCTTCGACCTGCGATGACCCGGCGCTGACCACCCGCCGACCGCGCGTCGAGCAGGGGGCGGTGCGCCATGTGACGTGCCGGATTTGCGGATGCCGCGGCAGGGGCGCTACTGTCGCGGCATGTCTTCGGTCGCACTCGCTCCCGCTCAGCGGTTCCTGAGCGAGCACGGCGAAGCCCACGACGCCGCGAGCGTCACTTCCGTGCGCCGACGCCGCGGCGACCGCCGACTCTAGGCGACCCCGCGCTCCCGTCGTGCGTCGACGGGCACAGTGCCGGTGTCGCCGCCCCGGCAAGGCCCGTCATCGGGCGAACCTCGACCGTTAAGGTAGATACATGACGTACTCCGTCGCCGTCTCCGGCGCATCCGGCTATGCGGGAGGCGAGATCCTGCGGCTTCTCGCAGCCCATCCCGACATCGAGATCCGCACCGTCACCGCGCACTCGAACGCGGGACAGCCCCTCTCCGAGCACCAGCCGCACCTGCGCTCGCTCGCGCACCTCACGCTGCAGGACACCACCCCCGAGATCCTCGCCGGACACGACATCGTCTTCCTCGCGCTGCCGCACGGCCAGTCCGGCCAGTACACGGATGCGCTGGCCGACACCCCGCTGGTGATCGACGCCGGCGCCGATCACCGGCTCACCTCGCGGGACTCCTGGGATGCGTTCTACGGCGGAGCGTTCCACGAGCCGTGGGCCTACGGCGTCCCCGAGCTGCTCGTCGGCGAGGGCAAGCAGCGCGAGGTGCTGCGGGACGCACACCGGATCGCCGCTCCCGGCTGCAACGCCTCCACCGTGAGCCTCAGCCTGGCACCCGGTGTCGCCGCGGGGGTCATCGACCCGTCCGACATCGTCAGCGTCCTGGCCGTCGGCCCGTCGGGCGCGGGCAAGAGCCTGAAGACGCATCTGCTCGGCAGCGAGATCCTCGGCACGGCCAACCCGTACGCGGTGGGCGGCACGCATCGCCACATCCCCGAGATCCGGCAAGCGCTCGCGGCCGCGGGCCCTTCGACGGGCTCAGGGACCCAGGGTGGTGCGGGCTCAGGGACCCGGGCCGTCGCGCCCGAGGACATCCGCATCTCCTTCACCCCCGTGATCGTGCCGATGGCACGCGGCATCCTCGCCACCTCCACCGCACCGATCGCCCCCGGCGCCACCGACGCGCAGATCCGCGACGCCTGGCAGAACGCCTACGGCGACGAGACCTTCGTGCAGCTGCTGCCGGAGGGGCGTTTCCCGCGCACCGCCGACGTGCTGGGAGCCAACACGGCCCTGATGGGCCTCGCGATCGACCGCGCGGCCAACCGCGTCACCGTCGTCACCGCCGTCGACAACCTCGTCAAGGGAACCGCCGGCGCCGCCGTGCAGTCCATGAACATCGCGCTGGGCCTTCCCGAGGACCGCGCCCTCACCGTGAACGGAGTAGCGCCGTGAGCGTCACCGCACCCCAGGGATTCGAGGCGGCCGGCGTCGCAGCCGGCCTGAAGAGCACCGGAAAGCCCGACGTCGCCGTCGTCGTCAACCGCGGACCCCGCAAGGTCGGCGCGGCGGTGTTCACCACCAACCGCGCCAAGGCCAACCCGATCCTGTGGTCGCAGCAGGTCATCGCCGACCGCACGGTCGAGGCGATCGTGCTCAACTCCGGCGGCGCGAACTGCTTCACCGGCCCCTTCGGCTTCCAGACCACGCACCTCACCGCCGAGCGGACCGCCGAGCTGCTCGAGGTCAGCGCCGGCGACATCCTGGTGTGCTCCACCGGGCTGATCGGCACCGGTGACGAGGTCTTCCGCGGCAAGGTGCTCGACGGCGTCGAGCAGGGGATCGCCGCCCTCAGCGCCGACGGCGGGCAGTCCGCCGCCGAGGCCATCATGACCACCGACACGGTCTCGAAGACCGCGGTCGTCAGCCGCGACGGCTGGACGATCGGCGGCATGGCCAAGGGGGCGGGGATGCTGGCCCCCGGCCTTGCCACCATGCTCGTCGTCCTCACCACCGACGCCGACCTCGAGGCCGCCGAGGCCGACGCGGCCCTGCGCAGCGCGACCGGCGTGAGCTTCGACAGGCTCGACTCCGACGGCTGCATGTCGACCAACGACCAGGTCACCCTGCTCGTCAGCGGCGCCAGCGGCATCCGCCCCGACCTCGAGGAGTTCGCCGCCGCGCTCACCGAGCTGTGCCGCGACCTCGCGCAGAAGCTGCAGAAGGATGCCGAGGGCGCCAGCCACGACATCACCATCGAGGTGCAGAACGCCGCCACCGAGGAGGAGGCGGTCGAGGTCGGCCGCTCGGTGGCCCGCAACAACCTCTTCAAGGCGGCCATCTTCGGCAACGACCCGAACTGGGGCCGCGTGCTGGCCGCGATCGGCACCACCTCGGCGCAGTTCGACCCGTACGACGTGGACGTGTCGATGAACGGCATCCGGGTCTGCTCGGCTGGCGGCCCCGACCGCCCGCGCGAGGACGTCGACCTCACCCCGCGTGCGACGCTCATCGAGATCGATCTGAAGGCCGGCGAGGCCACCGCGACGATCCTCACCAACGACCTGACCCACGACTACGTGCACGAGAACAGCGCCTACGCCTCATGACAGATCTGCAGCAGACCGCCCCCGAGGAGGCCGCGTACAAGGCGGCCACCCTCATCGAATCGCTGCCCTGGCTCAAGCGCTTCCGCGACCAGATCGTCGTCGTCAAGTACGGCGGCAACGCGATGGTCAGTGACGAGCTGCAGGAGGCCTTCGCGCAGGACATCGCCTACCTGCGGTACGTGGGCGTGCAGCCGGTCGTCGTGCACGGCGGCGGACCGCAGATCTCCAGCATGCTCGACCGGCTGGCCATCCCCAGCGAGTTCAAGGGCGGGTACCGGGTCACCTCCACCGAGGCCATCAGCGTCGTGCGGATGGTGCTCACCGGGCAGATCAACCCCACCCTGGTCGCGAAGATCAACTCCCACGGCCCGATCGCCACGGGGCTGAGCGGCGAGGACGCGGGCCTGTTCGGCGGCCGCCGCCGTGGCATCGTCGTGGACGGCGAAGAGGTCGACCTCGGCCGCGTCGGCGACGTCGTGCAGGTCGACCCGACTCCCGTGCTCGACCACCTGGCAGCCGGGCGCATCCCCGTCGTCTCGTCGATCGCTCCCGACCTCGACCACCCCGGTCAGTCGCTGAACGTCAACGCGGATGCCGCGGCCGCAGCCCTCGCCACGGCGCTGGGCGCCCGCAAGCTCGTCATCCTCACCGACGTCGCGGGCCTGTACGCCGACTGGCCGAACCGTGACTCGCTGGTCTCGCACATCACCTCCAGCGCACTCACCGAGATGCTGCCGTCGCTGGAGTCGGGCATGATTCCGAAGATGCGCGCCTGCCTCGACGCGGTCGAGGGCGGGGTCGACGCGGCGGCCATCATCGACGGACGCGTGCCGCACTCGGTGCTGGTCGAGCTGTTCACCAGCAAGGGGATCGGCACGGAAGTGGTCGCCGATGAATCGAGCGAGCGGAACGAGAAGAAGTGACTGACTGGAACGATGACGCATCGCGCGATCTGATGAGCTTGGGCGGGCGGCTCGCACTGCTCACCCGCGGTGAGGGCTCGTGGGTGTGGGATGCCGACGGCAACCGGTACCTCGACTTCCTCGGCGGCATCGCCGTGAACTGCCTCGGTCACGCGCATCCGGTTTTCGTCGAGGCGGTCTCACGTCAGGCCGCCACTCTCGCGCACGTGTCGAACTACTTCGCATCCCCGGGGCAGCTCGAGCTCGCCGCTCGCCTGAAGCGCCTGGCCGGCACCGGTGAGAGCGGACGCGTGTTCCTGGCGAACTCGGGCACCGAGGCCAATGAGATGGCCATCAAGCTCGCCCGGCTGCACGGCAACCCGCGCGGGCGCACCACGATCCTCGTCGTGGAGGGCGCCTTCCACGGCCGCACCATGGGCACGCTGTCGCTGACGCCCAAGGCCGTGTACCGTGACCCCTTCCTGCCCGCCGTGCCCGACGTGGTCACCGTGCAGCGGTCGATCGACAGCCTCGAGGCTGCTTTCGCCCGGTTCGCCGCCGCTGCCGAGGGCGGCATCGCCGCGATCATCGTCGAGCCCATTCAGGGCGAGGCCGGTGTGGTCGAGCTGCCCGAGGGCTTCCTCGCCCGGGCCAGGCAGCTGACCGCCGAGCACGACGCGCTGCTCATCCTCGACGAGGTGCAGACCGGCTCGGGCCGCACCGGCGAGTGGTTCGCGTTCCAGCGCGAGGGAATTGTGCCGGATGCCGTGACCCTCGCCAAGAGCATCGGCGCCGGCTTCCCGCTGGGCGCGCTGATCACCTTCGGCGCGGCGAGCGAGCTGTTCTACCCCGGCACGCACAACTCGACGTTCGGCGGCAACCCGCTCGCCAGCGCCGTGGCGAACGCGGTCCTCGGCCACATCGAGGACGCGAAGCTGCTCGAGAACGTGAACGCCAGGGGCGCGCAGCTGCGCGCCGGCGTCGCCGAGCATCCGCTGGTCACCGGCACCACCGGGGCCGGGCTGCTCATCGGCATCCGCCTGTCCGCCCCCGTGGCCGCCCAGGTGCGCGCCGCCGCGCACGAGCGAGGCCTCATCATCAACGCCCCCACCGAGGACATCATCCGCATCGCCCCGGCGTACACCATCGGCGACGCCGAGGTGGCGGAGTTCCTCACCCTCTTCGGCGCGGCGCTCGCCGCCGTCGCATCCGACCTCTCGACCAAGGAGAACCCCGCGTGACCCGCCACCTGCTGCGCGACGACGACCTGACCCCGGCCGAACAGGCCGAGGTGCTCGACCTCGCCCTCGAGCTGAAGAAGGACCGCTGGGCGAACAAGGCGCTGGCGGGACCGCAGACGGTCGCGGTGATCTTCGACAAGTCCTCCACCCGCACCCGCGTCTCCTTCGCCGTCGGCATCGCCGACCTCGGCGGCTCGCCGCTGATCATCTCCACCGCGAACAGCCAGCTCGGCGGCAAGGAGACCCCCGCCGACACCGCACGCGTGCTCGAGCGGCAGGTCGCCGCGATCGTGTGGCGCACCTACGCGCAGGCCGGGCTCGAGGAGATGGCCCGCGGCACCCGCGTGCCCGTCGTCAACGCGCTCTCCGACGACTTCCACCCGTGCCAGCTGCTGGCCGACCTGCTCACCATCCGCGAGCACAAGGGGCGCCTGAGCGGACTGACCCTGACCTTCTTCGGCGACGGCCGCAGCAACATGGCGCACTCCTACGTGCTCGCCGGGGTCACCGCGGGCATGCACGTGCGCATCGCGTCGCCCGCCGCCTACGCCCCTCGCCCCGACGTGGTCGCCGCCGCCGAGAAGCGTGCGGCCGAGACCGGCGGTTCGATCACCCTGCTCACCGATCCGCGCGAGGCGGCGCTCGGCGCCGACGTCGTCGTCACCGACACCTGGGTGTCGATGGGCAAGGAGGAGGAGAAGATCGAGCGCCTGCGGGATCTGGGCGGCTACAAGGTCACCACCGAGATCATGGATCTCGCCGACCCCGAGTCGATCTTCATCCACTGCCTTCCCGCCGACCGCGGCTACGAGGTCGACTCCGAGGTCATCGACGGCCCGCAGAGCGTCGTCTGGGACGAGGCCGAGAACCGGCTGCACGCGCAGAAGGCCCTGCTGGTCTGGCTGCTGGCGAAGAAGGACGAGAAGTGAGCGAGGAGCACGGCACGAACGAGGGCGCCCTGTGGGGTGCGCGGTTCGCGAGCGGACCCTCGCCCGAGCTCGCGGCGCTGAGCCGCTCGACGCACTTCGACTGGATCCTCGCCCACTACGACATCGCCGGGTCGCACGCCCACGCCAAGGCCCTCGAGGCCGCCGGATACCTGGATGCCGATGAGGCCGCCCGCATGCACGAGGGGCTGGATGCCGTGGCGGGCCGGGTGGCCGACGGCACCCTGCGCCCCGCCCCCGGTGACGAGGACGTGCACGGCGCGCTCGAGCAGGCGCTGATCGCCGAGCTCGGCCCCGAGCTCGGCGGCCGGCTGCGCGCGGGCCGCAGCCGCAACGACCAGATCGCCACGCTCGTGCGGATGTACCTCATCGACCACGCGCAGATCATCGCCCGCGACCTGCTGCGCCTGATCGACGCGCTGGTCGCGCAGGCCGAGGCGCACCCGGATGCGATCCTGCCCGGCCGCACCCACCTGCAGCACGCCCAGCCGGTGCTGCTCGCCCACCACCTGCAGGCGCACGCCTGGCCGCTGGTGCGCGAGCTGGAGCGCCTGGTCGACTGGCGCCGCCGCGCGGGCTTCTCGCCCTACGGCGGGGGAGCGCTCGCCGGCTCCACGCTCGGGCTCGACCCGGCCCTCGTCGCCCGGGAGCTGGGTCTGGACCGCCCGGCCGAGAACTCGCTCGACGGCACCGCCGCACGCGATGTCGTGGCAGAGTTCGCCTTCATCGCCGCGATGACCGGCATCGACCTCTCCCGCCTCAGCGAGGAGATCATCCTCTGGAACACCCGCGAGTTCGGCTTCGTCACCCTCGACGACGGCTACTCGACGGGCTCGAGCATCATGCCGCAGAAGAAGAACCCCGACATCGCCGAGCTCGCGCGCGGCAAGTCGGGGCGCCTGATCGGCAACCTGTCGGGCCTGCTGGCGACGCTGAAGGGCCTGCCCCTGGCGTACAACCGCGACCTGCAGGAGGACAAGGAGCCGGTCTTCGACTCCGTGCAGACCCTCGAGGTGGTGCTGCCGGCGTTCGCGGGCATGATCGCGACGCTGCGCTTCGACACGGCCCGGATGGCCGAGCTCGCCCCGCAGGGCTTCTCACTGGCGACCGACGTGGCCGAGTGGCTCGTCAAGCGCCGGGTGCCCTTCCGTGACGCGCACGAGATCTCCGGCGCGCTGGTGCGCGCCTGCGAGCAGCGCGGCATCGGACTGGAGGATGCCGACGACGAGCTGCTGCGCTCGGTCTCGGAGCACCTGGCTCCCGAGGTGCGCGAGGTGCTCACCATCGAGGGCTCGGTGGCCTCGCGCACGGGCGCGGGCGGCACCGCCCCGGTGCGGGTGGCCGAGCAGCGCGCCGAGCTCATCACGCGGGCTCAGGCCGCCGCGCACGCCCTGGGCCTCTGAGATCCGCCTCTGACATCCCTCGCGGGGCCCCGTGATCGGGGCCCCGCGACGGCGATGTCAGTGCAGGGCGGCATCCGCGTCGGTGCGCACCCAGCGTGAGAACGTGACCTCCAGCCCCGCCCAGGTGGGAGCGGCGAGGAACGGACCGGCGGATGCTGCGGCAGAGCCGTCGAACGGCGCGACGCGCACCAGGCGCCAGTCGCCGTCGTCGGCTCGGGCGCGCACGATGAGCGCGTCCGGCCAGCGGCTCACACGCACGGTGATCACGGCATCCGCCCATTCGTCGGCGAAGCCGACCGACCAGTCCGACACCGTGTCGGTGACGACCGCGCCGAGACCGAGGTGACCGTCGGCGTATTCCACGCCCGTCTTCATCCAGCGCTCCTCGTCCGCTCGCACGAGGATCCCGGCCTGGTCGAACTGGCCCTCCCAGCGCGCGCGGAACGACACCTCCATCGCCTCGCCGACCGCCAGCGGAGCCAGCAGCCCGTGTGCGTCGTCGTGCACGAATCCGTACGCGGTGCGACGCCAGGCGTCGCTGCCCTCGACCGCGGTGACCACGAGATCCGCGCCGGTCTCGACGGCGGATGCGGGGGGAGCGCTCCAGGTGCCCTCGGACCACGCGATCGGGGTCGCCGCCGCAGGCTGCTCGCTGTGGGCTGCGGTGACGTCGCCGTCAGGGATGTCGGTCTCGGGCATATCGGCCACTTATAACTCCATCAGCTATATATTGTGATTATTCGTGATACGCTCATCGCATGGTGGCAGCCGTGATCGCCGACATCGTCGGCTCGCGTCGGCTCCGCGACAGGGCCGCGGCCCAGCGGATGTTCGATGAGACCATCGCGCGCGTCGAGCGCGAGCATCCTCTTGCCGAGAGCGCTCTCAGGCCCACGGTAGGGGACGAGCAGCAGGGCGTCTACCGCACGCTCGATGACGCGCTGACCGGTCTGCTGCTGCTGCAGCTGGCCCTGCCCGAAGGCGTGGAGTTCCGCTTCGGGCTCGGCATCGGCGAGATCCGCACCATCGAGTCCGAGCACCGCGAGCTCTCCGACGGACCGGGGTGGTGGGCAGCGCGCGAGGCGATCGAGATCGTGCAGGCCAGGCAGCAGCGCGCCGTGCCGACCGCGCGCACCTGGATCGTCGCAGGCCCCGGGCAGGATGAGGTCATGGACACCGTGGTCACCGCATCAAACGCGTACCTGCTGGCGCGCGACGAGATCGTCGTGCGCATGAGCGAACGCGAACGGCGGCTGGCCTACGGGCGCCTCGGCGGGATGTCGCAGCGCGCGCTCGCCGAGCAGGAGGACATCACCCAGCCCGCCGTGTCGAAGGCGCTGCGCAGCTCGGGGGCCGCCGCGCTCCTGGAGGGGCTCACGCTGTTCCGGGGAGTGACCGCATGATCCTCGCCGCCCTCACCCTGATCGCGATCGGCGGTGCCGACCTGCTGCGCCGCTTCGTGCCCAGGCGGCCGCTGCGCATCGCCGCCCTGCTCGTGCTCGCCGCCGCCGTGATCGCGACCGGCGTCCTCGCCGACGCGATCGTCCCGGCGCTGATCGGCGTGGCGCTGGCGGCGCTGTGGATCTGGTCCATGCCACTGGATGCCACGGGCCCGGCATCCTTCTGGCCCGCCGTGCTGCTGGCCGGGGTGACCGTCTCGGTGACCGCGCTGATGCCTTCGCGGCCCGACCCCGGGATCGTCGGCGGTGTCTGGCACCTGCCCGCACCGGACGGCGAGATCGGGTTCGACGTCGCGATGCTGGCACTGGGCGTCGTGCTGTTCGTGGCGGAATCCGCCAACCTCATCGTGCGGGCGGCCCTCGACCGCGAGGGCACCTGGCGGCCCGCCGACCAGGGCGGCGCACTGCGCGGCGGGCGGCTGCGCCAGCCGCAGCAGGCGGCCACCGGCTTCCAGGGCGGCCGGCTCATCGGGCCGCTCGAGCGCATCCTCGTCGTAGTCCTCACCCTCGCCGCCGCATACTCGCTGCTGGCCGCGATGCTGGCGGCGAAGGGCATCGTGCGCTTCCCCGAGATATCGAAGGACGGCGAGACCGGCGCGCGCGCCGAGTACTTCCTCGTCGGCAGCCTGGTCAGCTGGGTCGTCGCCCTGGGAGCGGCTTTCCTGGTCTGGTGGGGAGTGCGCAGCTGAGCGGAGCACCGCTGATAGCCTGGAACGCGTGTCGAATCCCGCTCTGACGACCGCCGCGCTCTCCACGAGCACGGCGCTGACGACCAGCACCGTGGCGCTCGACCCCACGTTCGAGAACGTGTGGGACGAGCTGCTGTGGCGCGGCCTGGTCCACGTGTCCACCGATCAGGAGGCGCTGCGCGCCCTTCTCGGCGGGGATCCGATCACGTATTACTGCGGCTTCGACCCGACCGCCCCCAGCCTGCACCTGGGCAACCTCGTGCAGCTGCTCACGCTGCGTCGCATCCAGCTGGCCGGCCACAAGCCGCTCGGTCTGGTGGGCGGGTCGACCGGCCTCATCGGCGACCCGCGCCCGACTGCCGAGCGCACGCTGAACACCCGCGAGACCGTCGAGGAGTGGGTGGGCCGGCTGCGCGCGCAGGTCGAGCGGTTCCTCAGCTTCGAGGGCGACAACGCCGCGCGCATCGTGAACAACCTCGACTGGACGGCGCCGCTGAGCGCGATCGACTTCCTGCGCGAGATCGGCAAGCACTACCGCGTCGGGACGATGCTCAAGAAGGATGCTGTCGCCGCGCGCCTGAACTCCGACGCCGGCATCAGCTACACCGAGTTCAGCTACCAGATCCTGCAGGGCATGGACTTCCTCGAGCTGTACCGGCAGTACGGCTGCGTGCTGCAGACCGGCGGCAGCGACCAGTGGGGCAACCTCACCAGCGGTACCGACCTCATCCACCGCGTCGAGGGCGTCTCGGCGCACGCGATCGGCACCCCGCTGATCACCAACAGCGACGGCACCAAGTTCGGCAAGAGCGAGGGCAACGCGATCTGGCTGGACGCCGAGATGTGCAGCCCGTACCGCATGTACCAGTTCTGGCTGGGCACCGCGGATGCCGACGTCATCGACCGGCTGAAGGTGTTCACCTTCCTGAGCCGGGCCGAGATCGAGGAGTACGCGAAGTTCGTCGAGACCGAGCCGTTCCGCCGCGCGGCGCAGAAGCGCCTCGCGCTGGAGGTGTGCGCCACCGTGCACGGACTCGAGGCCACGGCCGCCGTCATCGCGGCATCCGAGGCGCTGTTCGGCCAGGGCGACCTGTCGACGCTCGACGCCGCCACGCTGCGCACGGCTCTGGAGGAGCTGCCGAACGCCACGCTGCCCGCCGGGACGGCGGTGACCGACGCACTCGTCGAGACCGGCCTGGTGGCCAGCATCTCGGAGGCGCGTCGCGCCATCGGCCAGGGCGGGGTCACGCTCGACGGCGAACGCGTCGCCGACGACACCGCGACCGTGCAGGGCTCACTGCCCGGCGGGGTGTCGGTGCTGCGCCGCGGGAAGAAGACCCTCGCCGGCGTCTTCACCGGCTGAGCCCGGGCGACGGATGCCGTTCACGCCGAGCCATGCGGTCGTCGCGCTGCCGTTCATGCGCACGCCGCTGGTTCCGGCGGCCGTCGCGATCGGTGCGATGACACCCGATCTGCCGCTGTTCGTGCGGGGGATCGGGCTGTCGTACGGCTTCACGCACGATGCGACGAGCATCGTCTTCACGACGGTCATCGCGCTGGTCCTGATGCTGCTCTGGCGGGTGGTGCTGCGGCCGGCGCTGGTCGAGCTCTCACCGGATGCTCTCGCGGCCCGGCTGCCCTCGGAATGGCGCCGCACCGGGTGGGATGCCGTGCGCGAGACGATGGCGCCGCGCGAGCGCTTCGGGTACCCGCTTGTCGTGGTCGTCTCGCTGATGCTCGGCGTGCTCACCCACATCGTGTGGGACCTGTTCACGCACGAGGGGCGCTGGGGCGTCGAGAACGTGCCGGTGCTGCAGCAGCAGTGGGGTCCGCTGCTGGGCTACAAGTGGCTGCAGCACGGTTCGAGCGTCGCCGGCCTGCTGATCATCGGGATCTGGATGCTGCTGTGGCTGCGCCGGCGTCGCCCGGCTGCCCGACCGCGCCTGCTGCCCGGCTGGATGCGCTGGGCCTGGTACCTCACGCTGCCGGTGTTCCTGGTGACCGCCTGGCTGATCGGGCTCGCCGTGTACGGGCCGCCCACCGAGGAGTTCACCGTGCAGCATCTCGCGTATCGCATGCTCCCGCGGGCGTGCGGGGCGTGGGGCGCGCTGACGGTGCTGCTGTGCGTGGCCATCGTGGTGGCATCGGGCCGTGCGGCGCGCGGCCGGGAAGGACGCGCGGGGCGTCAGCCCGGCACACGCTGAGGCCAGAGGCGCTCACCACTCGGCAGGATCGGCACCCCAGGGACGTAGCGCTGCGAACGAATCGGGTGAGCCCGGCCAGCGGACGGCGGGACCGACCGTGGTCACCTGCCGTCCGCCGACGTCGAAGCTCTGTGTCACAGGCGGCCCTTCCGCCGCCGGTGCAGGTGCCGACCGCGGCATCCCGAGCAGTTCGGCCGCGACCCGGCGGAGCGAAGTGCGCACGAGCCACGCACCGCCGTCCTCCGCGCGACGCCGCAGGGCGGTCGCCACTCCGGCGGCCAGCAGGTACCCGGCGGAGTGGTCCAGCGCCTGCGCGGGCATGGCGCCGGGAACGTCGCCGGCAGAGGATTCGATCCACGAGATGCCGCTGTCGGCCTGCACGATGCTGTCGAAGCCGCGCGGCGAATCCTCGCCCGGCCAGGCGCTGAGCTGGGCGACGACGAGATGCGGATGCTGTGCCGCCAGCATTCGCGGGGTCAGGCCGAGCCGGCGCAGTCCGGATGGCCGGTAGCCGAGCACGACCACGTCGGCCGATGCGAGCAGGGCGTCGAACCGGGGCCGGTCCGCTGCGATGTCCAGCAGCGCCGACCGCTTGCCATGCCCGGTGTCGAGATGCTGCCACTCCGGTTCGAGCAGCTGCGGAGGATCGACCCGAAGCACATCCGCGCCGGCGTACGCGAGGGTGCGGGTGGCGATCGGGCCAGCGAGAACCCGGGTGAGATCCAGCACCCGCACGCCGGCGAGCGGCGCGGCCGCGGTCGACCGGGGGAGTGGCTGCGCTTCCGAGTCGCCGATGCGGGTGACGTCGATGAGCGGATGCTGTCGCAGTGCGGCATCCGCTGCCGGATCCTCCCGCCGGACGGTGACTGCGACGCCTCCCGCGGCGCGGATGGCGGCCTCGGCGGTGCCGGATGCCGTGGTCTGCAGCGCCGCACCGACCGCCTCGGCATCGGCATCTGGTGTGAGCCCGAGCGCGGAGCGCAGCGCCGCCGCGTGATGCGGGTAGTTCCCATGAGTGCGCAGCCAGCCGTCCGCGGTGCGCCAGAACCCGGACAGCGGGCTCCACGGGTCGGGATGCACGCCGTCGATGAGCAGGTGACGGTCGCTGCGAAAGGCCGCGGCGATCGCATCCGGGTCGGGCTGCGAGGAACCCCCGCCGCTGAGGGCGGCACCCGCGGCACTGACGCTCCACCACGCGAGCCCACCGACCGCGAGCCGGGAGGAGAGCGGCACGGGTCTCGGCGGTGGGGGCATGACGGCGGTGTCGAGCCCGAGCTCGTCAGCGAGGCGTTCGCGCAGCCCGGCGCGGGGCCGTTCGTGGTGCGTGTCCATGCGGCGACTGTACGCCCGCGCGGCGGGTTCACAGAGCGCCCGCGGGGCCCGCGCGAGGAGCGCGACACGCCCGGGATGCTGGGGCGATTTGCCGGACTGCCCGGATCCACGTAAATTATTACTTGTTCGCCCCAAGCGGTTGAGCGGAAGGCCGGAAGGCCTGGCTCCCCTCCAAGCAGCGAACAGACTTCCTCCTTCTCAGTCGGGACTTCCCGGGTGTAGGATGGAGGACCCGGCACCGATCAGGCCGCTTTGACAGCGGCCGCGGATGCCGGTTAGGTTAGTGAAGTTGCCCTGCGCGTCCTGCTCTTGCGGGTGGGTGTGTGGGTGCGTCCGATCCTTGAGAACTCAACAGCGTGCACTTGTCAAATGCCAAATTATCCTCGTCCGGCCTTTGGGTCGGTTGAGAATTCCTTTGGATCAAAGACCAGGTCTTCGGGCCTGGCATTGGATGAAGTCAGTTGATTTTGTCTCTTTGGTCAGTTTCAAACTCGCTGCGGCCTGGTTTTTCCCCGGGTTGTATGCATTTCTTTTTTACGGAGAGTTTGATCCTGGCTCAGGATGAACGCTGGCGGCGTGCTTAACACATGCAAGTCGAACGATGAAGCTCCAGCTTGCTGGGGTGGATTAGTGGCGAACGGGTGAGTAACACGTGAGCAACCTGCCCCTGACTCTGGGATAAGCGCTGGAAACGGTGTCTAATACTGGATATGTCCCATCACCGCATGGTGTGTGGGTGGAAAGATTTTTCGGTTGGGGATGGGCTCGCGGCCTATCAGCTTGTTGGTGAGGTAATGGCTCACCAAGGCGTCGACGGGTAGCCGGCCTGAGAGGGTGACCGGCCACACTGGGACTGAGACACGGCCCAGACTCCTACGGGAGGCAGCAGTGGGGAATATTGCACAATGGGCGGAAGCCTGATGCAGCAACGCCGCGTGAGGGATGACGGCCTTCGGGTTGTAAACCTCTTTTAGCAGGGAAGAAGCGAGAGTGACGGTACCTGCAGAAAAAGCGCCGGCTAACTACGTGCCAGCAGCCGCGGTAATACGTAGGGCGCAAGCGTTATCCGGAATTATTGGGCGTAAAGAGCTCGTAGGCGGTTTGTCGCGTCTGCTGTGAAATCCCGAGGCTCAACCTCGGGCTTGCAGTGGGTACGGGCAGACTAGAGTGCGGTAGGGGAGATTGGAATTCCTGGTGTAGCGGTGGAATGCGCAGATATCAGGAGGAACACCGATGGCGAAGGCAGATCTCTGGGCCGTAACTGACGCTGAGGAGCGAAAGGGTGGGGAGCAAACAGGCTTAGATACCCTGGTAGTCCACCCCGTAAACGTTGGGAACTAGTTGTGGGGTCCTTTCCACGGATTCCGTGACGCAGCTAACGCATTAAGTTCCCCGCCTGGGGAGTACGGCCGCAAGGCTAAAACTCAAAGGAATTGACGGGGACCCGCACAAGCGGCGGAGCATGCGGATTAATTCGATGCAACGCGAAGAACCTTACCAAGGCTTGACATACACGAGAACGGGCCAGAAATGGTCAACTCTTTGGACACTCGTGAACAGGTGGTGCATGGTTGTCGTCAGCTCGTGTCGTGAGATGTTGGGTTAAGTCCCGCAACGAGCGCAACCCTCGTTCTATGTTGCCAGCACGTAATGGTGGGAACTCATGGGATACTGCCGGGGTCAACTCGGAGGAAGGTGGGGATGACGTCAAATCATCATGCCCCTTATGTCTTGGGCTTCACGCATGCTACAATGGCCGGTACAATGGGCTGCAATACCGTGAGGTGGAGCGAATCCCAAAAAGCCGGTCCCAGTTCGGATTGAGGTCTGCAACTCGACCTCATGAAGTCGGAGTCGCTAGTAATCGCAGATCAGCAACGCTGCGGTGAATACGTTCCCGGGTCTTGTACACACCGCCCGTCAAGTCATGAAAGTCGGTAACACCTGAAGCCGGTGGCCTAACCCTTGTGGAGGGAGCCGTCGAAGGTGGGATTGGTAATTAGGACTAAGTCGTAACAAGGTAGCCGTACCGGAAGGTGCGGCTGGATCACCTCCTTTCTAAGGAGCACTGCAGGACTTCGGTTCTGACAGAGCCCGATTCACACCGGATGTGTGTGACGGGAGCTCATGGGTGGAACATTTGACATGCGGTCAGCGCGGCTGACTTCTGCTAGTACGGTCTTCGGATCTGGAACGTGGGGGTTGGTGAGCGGGGCTGCTGCACGCTGTTGGGTCCTGAGGGACCGGGCCGGCCTGCTCTCTTTTCGGGGGGTGGGTGGGACTGAACCTCGAGGCCCCTTTTCCTGTTTCCCCGGTTGGGGTTCGGGGTTGGGGGACCGCCCGTACTTTGAGAACTACACAGTGGACGCGAGCATCTTAAAGAAAACCGAGTCAGATCTTTTCCTGGGTCTGACTCATCTCATGTGATTTCAAGTCTTTAAGAGCAAACGGTGGATGCCTTGGCATCTGGAGCCGAAGAAGGACGTAGCAATCTGCGATAAGCCTCGGGGAATTGATAAGCGAGTTTTGATCCGAGGATTTCCGAATGGGGAAACCCCGCCAGGCGTTTGTGCGACCTGGTGACTCCCGCCTGAATATATAGGGCGGGTAGAGGGAACGTGGGGAAGTGAAACATCTCAGTACCCACAGGAAGAGAAAACAACAGTGATTCCGTGAGTAGTGGCGAGCGAAAGCGGATGAGGCTAAACCGGGTGTGTGTGATAGCCGGCAGGCGTTGCATGCCCGGGGTTGCGGGACTTTTCGTACCATTCTGCCGAGTGGTGAACGTGATGTGACGATATAGACGAACCGTCTTGAAAGGCGGGCCGTAGTGGGTGCCAGCCCCGTAGTCGAAATGTCGTGTGCAGCGTGAAGAGTATCCCAAGTAGCACGGGGCCCGAGAAATCCCGTGTGAATCTGTCAGGACCACCTGATAAGCCTAAATACTCCCAGATGACCGATAGCGGACAAGTACCGTGAGGGAAAGGTGAAAAGTACCCCGGGAGGGGAGTGAAATAGTACCTGAAACCGTTTGCTTACAAACCGTTGGAGCCTCCTTAGTAGGGGTGACAGCGTGCCTTTTGAAGAATGAGCCTGCGAGTTAGTGATATGTGGCGAGGTTAACCCGTGTGGGGTAGCCGTAGCGAAAGCGAGTCTGAATAGGGCGATTCAGTCGCATGTCCTAGACCCGAAGCGAAGTGATCTATCCATGGCCAGGCTGAAGCGACGGTAAGACGTCGTGGAGGGCCGAACCCACTTAGGTTGAAAACTGAGGGGATGAGCTGTGGATAGGGGTGAAAGGCCAATCAAACTTCGTGATAGCTGGTTCTCTCCGAAATGCATTTAGGTGCAGCGTTGCGTGTTTCTTGCCGGAGGTAGAGCTACTGGATGGCCGATGGGCCTCACCAGGTTACTGACGTCAGCCAAACTCCGAATGCCGGTAAGTGAGAGCGCAGCAGTGAGACTGTGGGGGATAAGCTTCATAGTCGAGAGGGAAACAACCCAGACCACCATCTAAGGTCCCAAAGCGCGTGCTAAGTGGAAAAGGATGTGGAGTTGCTTAGACAACCAGGAGGTTGGCTTAGAAGCAGCCACCCTTGAAAGAGTGCGTAATAGCTCACTGGTCAAGTGATTCCGCGCCGACAATGTAACGGGGCTCAAGCACGCCACCGAAGTTGTGGCATTGACATTTTTGGTAGGCCTTCGTGGTCCAGCCGTGTTGATGGGTAGGAGAGCGTCGTGTGGCGGGTGAAGCGGCGGAGTGATCCAGCCGTGGACGCCACACGAGTGAGAATGCAGGCATGAGTAGCGAAAGACGTGTGAGAAACACGTCCTCCGGAAGACCAAGGGTTCCAGGGTCAAGCTAATCTTCCCTGGGTAAGTCGGGACCTAAGGCGAGGCCGACAGGCGTAGTCGATGGACAACGGGTTGATATTCCCGTACCGGCGAAGAACCGCCCAAGTCAATCCAGTGATGCTAAGTGTCCGAAGCCTTCCATCGTCACCTTCGGGTGGCACCGGGAGGTGGAGCACACGACCCTATGCTGGTGCGGCTAGCGTATTAACAGGTGTGACGCAGGAAGGTAGCCCAAGCCAGGCGATGGTTGTCCTGGTGCAAGTGCGTAGGCCGAACGGTAGGCAAATCCGCCGTTCATCAAGGCTGAGACACGATGCGGATGAAAAGTGGGTGATCCTATGCTGCCGAGAAAAGCATCGACGCGAGGTTCAAGCCGCCCGTACCCCAAACCGACTCAGGTGGTCAGGTAGAGAATACCAAGGAGATCGAGAGAATCGTGGTTAAGGAACTCGGCAAAATGCCCCCGTAACTTCGGGAGAAGGGGGGCCATCCACTTATACCCACTTGCTGGGAAAAGGGTGTGGTGGCCGCAGAGACTAGTGGGTAGCGACTGTTTACTAAAAACACAGGTCCGTGCGAAGACGCAAGTCGATGTATACGGACTGACGCCTGCCCGGTGCTGGAAGGTTAAGAGGACCGGTTAGCCGCAAGGCGAAGCTGAGAATTTAAGCCCCAGTAAACGGCGGTGGTAACTATAACCATCCTAAGGTAGCGAAATTCCTTGTCGGGTAAGTTCCGACCTGCACGAATGGCGTAACGACTTCCCAACTGTCTCAACCGCGAACTCGGCGAAATTGCACTACGAGTAAAGATGCTCGTTACGCGCAGCAGGACGGAAAGACCCCGTGACCTTTACTACAGCTTGGTATTGGTGTTCGGTGTGGCTTGTGTAGGATAGGTGGGAGACTGTGAAGCGGATACGCCAGTATTCGTGGAGTCATTGTTGAAATACCACTCTGGTCACTCTGGATATCTAACTTCGAACCGTGATCCGGTTCAGGGACAGTGCCTGGTGGGTAGTTTAACTGGGGCGGTTGCCTCCCAAAAAGTAACGGAGGCGCCCAAAGGTTCCCTCAACCTGGTTGGCAATCAGGTGGCGAGTGTAAGTGCACAAGGGAGCTTGACTGTGAGACTGACAGGTCGAGCAGGGACGAAAGTCGGGACTAGTGATCCGGCAGTGGCTTGTGGAAGCGCTGTCGCTCAACGGATAAAAGGTACCTCGGGGATAACAGGCTGATCTTGCCCAAGAGTCCATATCGACGGCATGGTTTGGCACCTCGATGTCGGCTCGTCGCATCCTGGGGCTGGAGTAGGTCCCAAGGGTTGGGCTGTTCGCCCATTAAAGCGGTACGCGAGCTGGGTTTAGAACGTCGTGAGACAGTTCGGTCCCTATCCGCTGCGCGCGTAGGAAGTTTGAGAGGATCTGACCCTAGTACGAGAGGACCGGGTTGGACGAACCTCTGGTGTGCCAGTTGTTCCGCCAGGAGCACCGCTGGTTAGCTACGTTCGGGATGGATAACCGCTGAAAGCATCTAAGCGGGAAGCCGGCCTCAAGATGAGACTTCCATCACCTTCGGGTGGAGAGGCTCCCAGCCAGACGACTGGGTTGATAGGCCAGATGTGGAAGCACGGCAACGTGTGCAGCTGACTGGTACTAATAAGCCGATGACTTGATAACACTTTTGTTCTTCTGCGAGATGAACGCGTCCACTTTGTGGTTCTCGACGTACGGTCGGGAACCGACAACCACACGCACAGTGTGAGTTGCCTGATACACGTCAATAGTGTTTCGGCGGCCATAGCGTGAGGGAAACGCCCGGTCACATTCCGAACCCGGAAGCTAAGCCTCACAGCGCCGATGGTACTGCAGGGGGGACCCTGTGGGAGAGTAGGACACCGCCGGACTTCTCTTAAGCAAGATGGCCACCCAAGGTTGGGTGGCCATCTTGCGTTAACAAGCAAACAGGGAGTCAGTATGTCGGAAGAGCAGCGGAACCGCCGAGACGGCGAGGGCGCGCACGAACGACGTTCGGGCTCCGATCGCAGGCCGCGCTACTCGGATTCGTCCTCGCGCACACCGCGTCGCGGCGACGGCCAGGGCGCACGAGACGGTGAGCGTCGCCCTTATGGCGACAGGAACCAGTCGGGTGAGCATCGCCCTTACGGTGACAGGAACCAGTCGGGTGAGCGTCGCCCCTACGGTGACCGCCGGCAGGGGGACCGTCCGCAGGGGGACCGTCCGTACCGCGGTGACCGCCCTCAGGGAGACCGCCGTCCCTACGGTGACCGCCCCCAGGGCGACCGCCCGTACCGTGGAGACCGCCCGCAGGGAGACCGGCCGTACCGTGGTGACCGCCCGCAGGGTGAGCGTCGCCCGTATGGGGACCGCCCGCAGGGTGACCGGCCGTACCGTGGCGACCGCCCGCAGGGTGAGCGTCGCCCGTATGGGGACCGCCCGCAGGGAGACCATCCGTACCGTGGCGACCGCCCGCAGGGTGAGCGTCGCCCATATGGTGACCGGCCTCAGGGTGAGCGCCGCCCGTACGGTGACCGGCCTCAGGGTGAGCGCCGCGCGTATGGTGACCGCCGGCAGGGTGACCGGCCGTACCGTGGCGGCGACCGTCCGCAGGGTGAGCGTCGTCCGCACGGAGACCGCCCCCAGGGCGACCGCCCCTACCGTGGCGACCGCCCGCAGGGCGACCGTCGTCCCTATGGCGACCGCCCGCAGGGAGACCGTCCGTACCGCGGTGACCGCCCGCAGGGAGACCGCCCCCAAGGCGAGCGTCGCTCCTACGGTGACCGCCCCCAGGGCGACCGCCCCTACCGTGGCGACCGCCCCCAGGGCGACCGTCGTCCCTATGGCGACCGCCCGCAGGGGGACCGCCCCTACCGTGGCGACCGCCCGCAGGGCGAGCGTCGCTCGTACGGCGATCGTGACCAGTCCGGTGAGCGCCCCTCGTACCGCGACCGGCCGCGTGGTGGCGTCGACCGTCCGCACAACGAGTACGCGCCCGTCCGCGAGCGGATCCCCGAGCCGCCGCTGCCCGAGGAGATCACCGCACGTGACCTGCACCCATCGGCGCGCAACGAGCTGAAGACCCTCAGCAAGGAGAACGCCGAGCAGACCGCCCGTCATCTGGCGATGGCCGCGCAGCTGATCGACGAGGACCCCGAGCGCGCTCACTCGCATGCTCTCGCGGCATCCCGCCGTGCCGGTCGCATCGCCGTCGTGCGGGAGACCCTCGCGATCACCGCGTACGGCATCGGCGACTTCGCCCTGGCGCTGCGTGAGCTGCGCACCTACCGGCGCATCTCCGGCAAGGATGACATGATCGCCCTCATCGTCGACAGCGAACGCGGCGTCGGCCGTCCGGACCGTGCCCTCGAGGAGGGGCGCGGCGTGGACCGTGCCGCGCTCACGCCCGACGTGCGCGTCGCCCTCGCGATCGCCATGTCCGGCGCGCGTCTGGACCGCGGCGAGACCGAGCTGGCCCTCGGCGAGCTCGAGATCCCCGAACTCGACCCTGACCGCGCCTTCGAATGGAGCCCCGCGCTCTTCTCGGCACGCGCAGCGGTGCTCGAAGACCTCGGCCGCACCGACGAAGCCGCGTTCTGGCATGAGCGCGCAGAGGTCGCAGCATCCGCCCTCGGCCTTGACGGTCAGTTCGACGAGATCATCGTCGAGGACAGCCTCAGCGAAGACCACGAGCTCGAGGACGACGACTTCGACGGCGACGAGCTCGATGACGATGGCGAGCTCGACGACGCTGAGCTCGACGACGCTGAACTCGACGACGACGCTGATCCCGAAGATGACCTCGACGAGCTCGAGGACGAATCGGAGGCCGAAGCCGCCGACGCGGAGAGCTCTGAGACACCCGCAGCCCCCACCGACGCACAGGAAGACGAGGAGACCGAGGCCTGATGGCGCTGTTCCGCCGCGCGAAGCCGGCATCCACCCCGCTGACCGACCGCGACGCTCTGCTCGCCGACCTCGACGGCGTCGTCTACGCCGGCCCCGGTGCCCTGCCGCACGCGGTCGAGAACCTCAACCGGGCGGCCGAGACCATGCGTCTCGGGTACATCACCAACAACGCCTCACGCACCGACGCCTCCGTCGCCGAGCACCTCACGGACCTCGGCCTGAGCGTTGCGGCCGACGACGTGGTCACCAGCCCGCAGGCCGCCATGCGGCTGCTCGCGTCCATCGTCCCGCCTCCCGCGACGATTCTCATCGTCGGGGGAGAGGGGCTCGTCGTCGAGGCGCAGAAGGCCGGCTACACCGTCACGCGCAGCGCCGAGGACGCCCCCGCCGCCGTCGTGCAGGGCTTCGCCCCCGAGGTCGCCTGGACGGACCTCGCCGAGGCCGCGTTCGCGCTGCAGCTGCCCGAGGACGAGGGCGGCATCCCCTGGATCTCGACCAACACCGACTGGACGATCCCGCGCGAGCGCGGCGTCGCCCCGGGCAACGGCACCCTCGTCTCTGCCGTGCACACCGCGATCGGCCGGCTCTCGACCGTCGCGGGCAAGCCCGAGAAGCCGATCTTCGAGGTCGCCGTCGAGCGCTTCGGCGCGCAGCGCCCGCTGTTCCTGGGCGACCGTCTCGACACCGACATCATGGGCTCCGTGCGCGCGGGCATCGCCTCGGCGCTCGTGCTCACCGGCATCGACCGCCCGAAGCACGTGCTCGCGGCGCCGCAGGGCTCGCGTCCCGACTACATCCTCAGCGACCTGCGCGAGCTGCACGAGCCGTATCCGCAGACCGTGGAGAAGAACGGCGTCTTCACCGTCAACGGCGCCTCGGTGCGGGTGGTCGACGCCGACGTGCAGATCATCGCCGCCGGCGATTCGCAGATCGACCTGCTGCGCGCCGGTGCTGCGGCGATCTGGGCCACCGGTCTCGCGATCTACGCGTTCCGCGTGCCCGAGCAGCTCTACGCCGATCCTTTCCACAAGCCCTGAGCGTCGCCCCGCAGCCGTCCCCTGCCCGGGATACAGTGGTCGGATGGAGCACACGCGCGATGAGCCGACCGACGCGCTCTGGAGCCGGCTGCGGCTCATCGAGGGCCAGCCGCTCGCGGCGCGCGCCGACGCGTACGGGGCGGTGCACGACGAGCTCATGAAGCGGCTCGAGAGCACGCCACGCGGCGACGCCCGCGACGCCGCACCGGGGCCCCGATGACGAGACTCGACGCCGCCCTCGCCGCGCGCGGGCTCGCTCGTTCCCGCACGCACGCCGCCGCCCTGATCGCCGACGGGCTGGTGAGCGTCGGCGGCCACCCCGTCGTCAAGGCCTCGACCCCGGTCACCGACGACGACGAGATCGCCGTAGACGGCGGCGACCACTACGTCAGCCGAGCGGCCCACAAGCTCATCGCCGCGCTCGACGGCTTCGGCATACCCGTGCAGGATCGCCTCGCGCTCGACATGGGCGCCTCCACGGGCGGCTTCACCCAGGTGCTCCGCGAGCGGGGCGCCCGCCGGGTGCTCGCGGTCGACGTCGGGCACGGACAGCTCGCCGACTCCGTCGCGGCCGACCCCGGGGTCACGGTCGTCGAGGGATTCAACGTCCGCCACATGACCGCCGCGACCCTCACCGAGGCGACCGGGGAGAGCCCGCGCCCCGACCTGGTCGTCGGCGACCTGTCGTTCATCTCGCTCGCCCTCGTCCTGCCCGCCGTCGCCGACGTCGTCGCCGCGGACGGCGACGTGGTGCTGCTGATCAAGCCGCAGTTCGAGGTCGGCCGCACCGCCGTCAAGGGCGGACTGGTCACCAATCCCACCCTGCGCGTCGACGCCGTCGAGCGCACGCTGTGGGCCGCTCACGACGCCGGCCTCGGCATCCTCGGCATCCTGCCCTCGCCGATCCTCGGCACGCACGGCAACGCCGAGTACCTGGTGCACCTCGCGCCCGGCCGCGGGACGGATCCGACAGAATGGACGCAGCAGATCGCACACGTGGCAGGAGGACGATGAACGAGCGCCGGATCCTGGTCGTCGCCCACGCGAAGCGAGAGGACACCGTCGTCGCCGCCCTGCGCGTCATCGAGGCGCTCCGGGAGGACGGCGCGGTTCCCGTGCTCGCCTCGCCCGACCGCGACGAACTCGCAGCCGTCGACCCGGCCTTCGCCGAACTCAGCATGCTCGGCGAGGATGTCGACCCCGAAGACCTGGAGCTGGCGATCGTCCTCGGCGGTGACGGGACGATCCTGCGCGCCGCCGAACTGGTGCGCGAGTCCGGCGCACCCGTGCTGGGGATCAACATGGGTCACGTCGGATTCCTCGCCGAGATCGACCGGGACGACATGGATGCCGCCGTGCGGCGCGTCGTCGACCGGGACTACGAGGTCGAGGAGCGCCTGGCGCTGTCGGTGCAGGTCGAGGATGCCGACGGCACCGTCGTCTACGAGACCTGGGCGCTGAACGAGGCGACCGTCGAGAAGGCCAGTCGCGAGCGCATGATCGAGGTCGTCATCGAGATCGACGGCCGCCCGCTGTCGACCTTCGGATGCGATGGCATGGTCGTGTCGACCCCCACCGGATCGACCGCCTACAACTTCTCCGCCGGCGGGCCGGTGATCTGGCCCACGGTCGAGGCCATCGCTCTCGTGCCGCTCTCGGCGCACGCCCTGTTCGCCAAGCCGCTCGTGGTCGGCCCGGAGGCGACGGTCGCGATCGAGATGCTCGAGCGCACCCTCGGCGCCGGCATCCTGTGGTGCGACGGCCGCCGCTCGCACGACCTGCCGCCGGGCGCGCGCGTGATCGTGCGCCGCTCCTCGCGGCCCGTGCGGCTCGCGCGACTGCATCCGACCGCGTTCACCAACCGTCTGGTGCGCAAGTTCCACCTGCCCGTCGCCGGATGGCGAGGAGCGTCATGATCGACGAGATGCGCATCCGCGGTCTCGGCGTCATCGACGACGCCGTGCTGCCGCTCGGCCCCGGGTTCACCGCGGTCACCGGCGAGACCGGAGCGGGCAAGACCATGGTCGTCACGGGCCTCGGCCTGCTGCTCGGCGCGCGCGCCGACTCGTCGGCGGTGCGCGCCGGCGCCGCCCAGGCCTCGGTCGCCGGGGTGTGGCTGGTTCCGCAGCAGGGGCCGGTCGCCGACATCGTGGCGGATGCCGGGGGCGAGCTCGAGCCTGCAGGCGACGCCGCCGAGCTGTACGTCTCGCGCACCCTGAGCGCCGAGGGACGCAGCCGTGCGAGCGTCGGCGGTCGCGCCGCACCTGCCGGCGTGCTCTCGGCCCTCGCCGACGAGCTCGTGGTCGTGCACGGGCAGTCCGACCAGCTGCGGCTGCGCTCCGCCGCCGCGCAGCGCGATGCGCTCGACCGCTTCGGCGGTGAGAGGGTCGCCGAGGCGCTCAGCCGCTACCAGGAGAGCTTCCGGGCCTGGCGCGAACTGGATGCCGAGATCGCCGAGCTCACCGAGAACCGCGACCGGCGGGCGGCCGAGGCGGCCCTGCTGCGCGAGCAGCTCGCCGAGATCGAGCAGCTCGAGCCGGAGGCGGGGGAGGACGTGACCCTCAACGAGAGGGCCGAGCGTCTCGCGAATGCGGAAGAGCTGCGCCAGTCGGCATCCCTCGCCCGGACGGCCCTGTCGTCCGAGGACGACGAACCCGACGTGTCGGGGCTGCTCGCCGAGGCGCGCCGCGCGCTGGAGCGCGTGAGCGACCCCCAGCTCGCGGGCATCGCCGAGGCCGTCGTCGACCTCGGCTACCGCGCGGCGGACCTGGCAGGGCAGCTCTCCACCTACCTCGCCGATCTCGACGAGTCGGGCCCGCACGAACTCGCCGCTGTCGAAGAGCGCCGCGCGGCCCTGGGAGGGCTGATCCGACAGCACGGCTCGCTGGAGAGCGCCCTGGAGGTGTGGCGCACCGGTTCGCTGCGCCTGGCGGAGCTCGACGACGACGGCGACCGCATCGAGCGGCTCACCGCACAGGCTGACCAGGCCCGTGAGGCGCTCGACGCCGCCGCCGAGACGCTCACCGCCGCCCGCACCGAGGCCGCCGGCCGGCTGTCCGCAGCCGTCACCGAAGAGCTGCACGCCCTGGCCATGCCGGATGCCCGCCTCGAGGCCCGTGTCTCACCGGGCGCCGAATCGTCGCACGGACGCGACGACGTCGGCATCCTGCTCGCCCCGCACCCCGGCGCCGAGCCGCGCCCGGTCTCGCGCGGGGCATCCGGTGGCGAGCTCTCGCGCGTCATGCTGGCGATCGAGGTCGTCATCGCAGGAACCGACCCGGTGCCGACGTTCGTCTTCGACGAGGTGGATGCCGGCATCGGTGGCGCCGCCGCGATCGAGGTCGGCCGGCGCCTCGCACAACTGGCCCGCAGCTCGCAGGTCATCGCCGTCACGCACCTCGCCCAGGTCGCGGCGTTCGCGACCAACCACCTCTCCGTCGTGAAGTCCAACGACGGCTCGGTCACGGCATCCAGTGTCACCCGGCTCGCGGGCGAGCAGCGCGAGGCCGAGATGGCGCGACTGCTCTCCGGACTCGCTGATTCCGACGCCGCACTCACCCACGCCCGCGAACTGCTGAGCCTCGGCTCCGACACGAACTGATAGGATAGAAGCCCGTGATGAACTCTTCTGTTGCGGGGCCCAAGAACGACACCACCAAGCACATCTTCGTGACAGGCGGTGTCGTTTCGTCGTTGGGGAAGGGCCTCACCGCGGCGAGCCTGGGCAACCTGCTCACCGCCCGCGGACTGCGCGTCGTGATGCAGAAGCTCGACCCCTATCTGAACGTCGACCCGGGCACCATGAACCCGTTCGAGCACGGTGAGGTCTTCGTCACCGACGACGGCGCCGAGACCGACCTCGACATCGGACACTACGAGCGCTTCCTCGGCATCAACCTGTCGCGCGCTGCGAACGTGACCACCGGGCAGATCTACTCGCAGGTCATCGCCAAGGAGCGCCGCGGCGACTACCTCGGTGCGACGGTGCAGGTCATCCCGCACATCACCGACGAGATCAAGCGCCGCATGCGCCTGCAGGCGACCGAGGATCCCCGTCCCGACGTGATCATCACCGAGGTCGGCGGCACGGTCGGCGACATCGAGTCGCAGCCCTTCCTCGAGGCCGCGCGTCAGCTGCGCCACGAGCTCGGCCGCGACAGCGTGTTCTTCGCGCACGTCTCGCTCGTGCCGTTCATGGGCGCCTCCGGCGAGCAGAAGACCAAGCCCACCCAGCACTCGGTCGCAGCCCTGCGCCAGCTCGGCATCCAGCCCGACGCGCTCGTGCTGCGCAGCGACCGTCCGGTCAGCGAGAGCAACCGCAACAAGATCGCCCTGATGTGCGACGTCGACACCGAGGGCGTCATCAACACCGTCGACCTGCCCAGCATCTACGACATCCCGTCGACGCTGAACGAGCAGGGCCTGGACGCCTACATCATCCGCCGCCTCGGTCTGTCCGACCGTGCCGGTGAGGTCGACTGGACGCGCTGGAACACCGTGCTGCACGCCGTGCACAACCCCAAGCACGAGGTCACCATCGGCCTGGTCGGCAAGTACATCGACCTGCCCGACGCGTACCTGTCGGTCACCGAGGCCCTCAAGGCGGGCGGCTTCGCGCAGGAGACCAAGGTCAACATCCGCTGGATCGCCTCGGACACCTGTGAGACCCCCGAAGGCGCGGCTCGCGAGCTGGGCAACCTGGACGGCATCTGCGTACCAGGTGGCTTCGGCATCCGCGGCATCGAGGGCAAGCTGGGTGCGCTGCGGTTCGCCCGCGAGCAGGGCATCCCGGCCCTCGGCCTGTGCCTGGGTCTGCAGTGCATGGTCATCGAGTACGGCCGCAACGTCGCCGGCATCGCCGGCGCCTCGTCGACCGAGTTCGATCCCGAGACGGCCGAGCCGATCATCGCGACCATGGCCGAGCAGGTCGAGATCCTCGACGGCGGCGACCTGGGCGGCACCATGCGCCTGGGCCTGTACGAGGCGGCCCTCGCCGAGGGATCGCTGGCCCGCGAGCTGTACGGCTCGGCCACGGCATCCGAGCGCCACCGTCACCGCTACGAGGTCAACAACTCCTACCGCGGCCGTCTCGCCGAGGCGGGGCTGGTGTTCTCGGGGCTGAACCCCGAGCTCGACCTCGTCGAGTACGTCGAGCTGCCGCGCGACGTGCACCCGTTCTACATCGCCACCCAGGCGCACCCCGAGCTGCGCTCGCGCCCGACGGCACCGCACCCGCTGTTCCGCGGACTGGTCGGGGCCGCCATCGAGCGGCACCGCTCCAGCGAGCTGTTCAGCGAAGATGACTAGCCTTCACGACGAGCCCTTCGAACCCGAGGTGCTCTCGAGCGACCTCGCGTTCGCGGGCGCCGTCTGGGATGTCCGCGACGACCGGGTGCGCTACGGCGATGGGGAGATCCGGCGCCAGTACGTGGCGCACACCGGTGCGGTCGCCGTCGTCGCCCTCGATGATCAGGACCGGGTGCTGCTGATCCAGCAGTACCGGCACCCGATCCGCCACCGCGACTGGGAGCTGCCCGCCGGCCTGCTCGACATCCCCGGTGAGGACCCGCTGCTCGCCGCGCAGCGCGAGCTCGCCGAGGAGGCCGACATCACCGCCCGCGAGTGGGAGCACCTCGTGTCGTCGTGGACCACACCGGGCGGCAACGACGAGATGATCCACGTGTACCTCGCGACCGGCATCTCGGCCGCGGAGGCCGCGCACGCCCGTGAGGACGAGGAGGCCGACATCCGCGTCGAGTGGGTGCCCCTGGCGGATGCCGTCGACGCGGTGCTGGACGGGCGGATGCACAACGGCATCCTCTCCATCGGCGTGATGGCCGCCTCGCTGAGGCGCGCCGGCCGGGGCTGACGTGCAGCTCGATCGTGCGCTGAACGCGTACCTCAGGCACGTCACGATCGAGCGCGGCCTCTCGGAGCACACGATCGCCGCGTACCGGCGAGACCTCGTCGCGTACGTCGACTGGCTCGCCGCCCAGGGGATCGAGACGACGGATGCCGTGACCCCGGCGGTCGTGACGGCGTTCATCGCCGAACGATCGGCCGCCGTTCCGCCACCCGCCGCGACGAGCCTCGCGCGGCTGCAGTCGTCGGTGCGAAGCTGGCACCGGTTCCTGGCCCGCGAGGCGATCACGACCGACGACCCGACCGGACGGCTGCGTCCCCCCAAGACGCCGCGGAGGCTGCCGAAGGCGCTCACGATCGAACAGGTCGAGCGGCTGCTGGCGGCGCCCTCGCCGGACGAGCCGATCGGCATCCGGGATCGTGCGCTGCTCGAGCTGCTGTACGCGACCGGCGCCCGCGTCTCGGAGGCCGTCTCGCTCGACGTCGACGACCTCGCGTACGGCGACGTGCTGCGCCTGCGCGGCAAGGGCGACAAGGAGCGGATCGTGCCGGTCGGCTCCTACGCGCGCGCCGCCGTCGACGCGTACCTGACCCGGGTGCGTCCCGAGCTCGCCGCCAAGGGTCGGGCCACCGCACGGCTCTTCCTCGGCGCACGCGGAGCCCCGCTGTCGAGGCAGAGTGCCTGGCTGGTCATCCGGGCCGCCGCCGAGCGCGCCCAGATCAGCGCAGAGGTCTCTCCGCACACCCTGCGCCACTCGTTCGCCACCCACCTGCTGCAGGGCGGCGCCGACGTACGCGTGGTGCAGGAGCTGCTGGGTCACGCGTCCGTGGCGACGACCCAGATCTACACGCACGTCTCGGTCGACACGCTGCGTGACATCTACATCACCTCGCACCCCAGGGCGCGCTGACACGCGCGGCATCCCGCCCGCGCCGCGCGCCGGGATGGCGCCCGTTCACCCGGCCGCTACAATCGAGCAAGCACGAAGGAGCAGGAGAACCGGTGGCGGAGAAGGCGACGAAGTCCAGGTCGAAGGCGACGAAGGGTGACGACACCCCCATCGGCCCGACCGGCCGCCCCTACCAGGGGTTCGCGATCCCCGCACCGCTCGACTCGCACGGGCCCGCACGCATCATCGCGCTGTGCAACCAGAAGGGCGGCGTCGGCAAGACGACAACCTCGATCAACCTGGCCGCAGCGCTCGCCGAGTACGGGCGCAAGGTGCTCGCCGTCGACTTCGACCCGCAGGGCGCGCTCTCGGCGGGCCTCGGCATCCCGACCCATGATGTCCCGACGGTGTACGACCTGCTGCTGGACACCAAGCGCGACCCGCATGACGCGATCGTGACGTCTGCCACGCCGAACCTCGACGTGCTGCCGGCGAACATCGACCTGTCCGCGGCCGAGGTGCACCTCGTCAACGAGGTCGCCCGCGAGACCATTCTGTCGCGCGTGCTGCGCCAGGTGGCGGGGGAGTACGACGTCATCCTCATCGACTGCCAGCCCTCGCTCGGGCTGCTGACGGTCAACGCCCTCACCGCCGCGCACGGCGTGCTCATCCCGCTGGAGTGCGAGTTCTTCGCGCTGCGCGGCGTGGCGCTGCTGATCGAGACGATCGACAAGGTGCGCGACCGGCTCAACCCGTCGATCACGCTCGACGGTCTGCTCGCGACGATGTACGACCCGCGCACGCTGCACTCCCGTGAGGTGCTCGAGCGCGTGGTCGAGGCGTTCGGCGACGACGTGCTCGAGACCGTGATCGGCCGCACCGTGAAGTTCCCCGACGCCTCCGTGTCGGGTGTGCCCATCACCGAGTTCGCGCCGGAGCACGCAGCCGCCCAGGCCTACCTGCGACTGGCGCGGGAGCTGGTCGCCCGTGGCGCCGTCGCCTGAGGACTCTCCTCCTGTCGAGCCTGGCGCTTCGACAGGCTCAGCGACCCAGGATTCGGTGACCCAGGACGCGGATGCCTCAGGCTTCCGCGTCTCGCTGACGAACTTCGACGGCCCCTTCGATCTGCTGCTGAACCTCATCTCCAAGCACGAGCTCGACATCACCGAGGTGTCGTTGAGCAAGGTCACCAACGAGTTCATCTCGTACCTGCGCGACCTCGACGGCGAGGAGGAGCTCGACCAGGCATCGGAGTTCCTGGTGGTGGCCGCGACTCTGCTCGACATGAAGGTCGCCGGGCTCCTGCCCCAGGGCGAGCTGGTCGACGCCGAGGCCGTCGCCCTGCTCGAGGCACGCGACCTGCTGTTCGCGCGGCTGCTGCAGTACCGCGCGTTCAAGGAGGTGTCGTCGTGGTTCGCCCGGTGCCTGCAGCGTGAGGAGCGCCGTCACGTGCGCGCCGTGCCGCTGGACGAGAAGCACCGCCGCAAGACGCCCGAGCTGGTCTGGTCGCTGTCGGCCGACGACTTCGCCGCTCTCGCCCTGCTCGCCTTCGCGCCGAAGGAGATCCCGACCGTCGGCCTCGACCACCTGCACGCCCCGCTGGTCAGCATCCGGGAACAGGCCGCAGTCGTGGTCACCCTGCTGCGCAGCACCGAGGCGCTGACGTTCCGCGAGCTGGTCAGCGGCGTGAGCGAGCCGGGCATCGTCGTCGCGCGGTTCATCTCGGTGCTCGAGCTGTACCGGCACGCCGCGCTCTCGTTCGAGCAGCTCGAGCCCCTCGGCGAGCTGACCCTGCGCTGGTCGGCGGAGAGCTGGTCGGATGAACAGCTCGCGACGCTGGGAGCAGACTATGACCGATGAGCAGACTATGACCGATGAGCAGACAGCGACCGATGAGCCGACTGTGACGTTCGAAGGAGAGATCATGACGCCGGATGCCGGTGCCGAGACGTCCGTGTCCGTCGAGGACACGCTCGAGACGCCCCTGGCGGAGCGGGTCGAGGCGATCCTGCTCATCGTCGACGAGCCGATCGCGCTGGTGGCGCTGGCCGCCGCCGTGCACGCACCGGTTCCCGCCGTGCGGCAGACGCTCGAGACTCTCGCCGAGGACTACGACGGCCGGGGCAGGGGACCGCGCCGCGGCTTCGAGCTGCGCGAGGTCGGCGGCGGCTGGCGGCTGTACGTTCGCGAGGACCACGACGACCTGATCGCCGACTTCATCGGCGGTCAGGCGCCCGCACGACTGTCGCAGGCGGCGCTGGAGACCCTCGCCGTGATCGCCTACAAGCAGCCGGTCACCCGTGGACAGGTCGCGTCGATCCGCGCCGTGAACGTCGACTCGGTGGTCCGCACGCTGCTGGCCCGGGGCCTGATCACCGAGCTGTTCGCCGACACCGAGACGGGCGCCATCAACTACGGCACCACCGACCAGCTGCTGCAGCACCTGGGGATCAACTCGATCGACGAGCTGCCCCCGATCTCACCGCTGCTCGACGACGGGGCCGACGGCTTCGATGAGGGAGTCATCCGATGACCGAGACCGACGGCATCCGGCTGCAGAAGGCGCTGGCCAACGCCGGGGTCGCCTCGCGCCGCGTGATCGAGCAGTACATCGTCGAGGGCCGCATCCGCGTCAACGGCAGGACCGTCACCGAACTCGGCACCCGCATCGACCCCGAGCACGACCTGATCGACGTCGACGGCACCGCCGTGCAGCTCGACGTCTCGAAGCGCTACGTCATGCTCAACAAGCCGACCGGCATCTACAGCACCATGCGCGACGAGAAGGGCCGGCCCGACCTGCGCCGCTTCACGAAGGACTGGCCCGAGCGGCTGTACAACGTCGGCCGGCTGGATGCCGAGACCAGCGGCCTGCTCATCCTCACCAACGACGGCGAGCTCGCCCATGTGCTCGCCCACCCGTCGTTCGGCGTCACCAAGGTGTACATCGCGAAGGTGACCGGCACGGTCACCGCGCAGACGATCGCGAAGCTCACCCGTGGCGTCGAGCTCGAGGACGGTCCGATCGCCGCCGACAAGGCGCGGCTGCTGGACGCATCGACAGGCTCAGCGACCGGAAAGAGTTCCAGCCTGGTCGAGCTGACCCTGCACTCGGGACGCAACCGGATCGTGCGCCGCATGATGGCCGCGGTCGGCCACCCGGTCGAAGAGCTGGTGCGCCGGCAGTTCGGCCCCCTGCACCTGGGAACTCTCCCGGTGGGCAGGGCAAGGGAGCTGACTAAGATCGAACGCGGCGCCTTGCTGACTCTGTCGCGCCAGGATTCCCCTGCGACCGCAGGAGTGGACGAGGAGCAGGAGACCGAGTGAGCGATTCGACGAACGCCCGCGCCGCACGCGCGCCGGGCCCCGCGTCGCGCGTCTCGGGTACCGTGCGCATCGTCGGCGCCGGCCTGCTCGGCGCGAGCATCGGGCACGCGCTGCGGGTCAAGGGCGTCGACGTCGTGCTGGCCGACGCCTCGCCGTCGCAGCTGCGCCTGGCGATCGACTACGGCGCCGGCCGCGCCGCCGGCGACGGCGATGCGCCGTCGCTGATCGTGGTCGCCGTCCCGCCGGATGTCACCGCCGACGTCATCCAGGCCGAGCTGGAGGCGTTCCCGGACGCCGTGGTCACCGACGTCGCGAGCGTCAAGCTCGCCCCCTTCGACGAGCTGCGCCGTCGCGGCGTCGATCTGACGCGCTACATCGGCTCGCATCCGCTGGCCGGACGCGAGCGCGGTGGGGCGATCTCCGCGCGGGCAGACCTGTTCATCGGCCGGCCGTGGGTGGTGTGCCGTGACGAGGAGACCCGCGCCTCCGACCTCGCTCTGGTCGAGGCGCTCGCGCTCGACGTCGGCGCCATGCCGCTGGAGATGACGCCGGAGGAGCACGACCGCGCCGTCGCGCTGACCTCGCACGTGCCGCAGGTGGTGGCGAGCCTGCTCGCCGCACGCCTCGCAGCGGCCGATGAGGGATCGCTGCGCCTGGCGGGCCAGGGTGTGCGCGACACGACCCGCATCGCGGCATCCGCCCCTGAACTGTGGGTGCAGATCCTCAGCGCCAACGCCGAGCCGGTCGTCGACGTGCTCGACGCCCTCGCCGCCGACCTGCAGCAGGTCGCGAGCGCCCTGCGCGAGCCGGATGCCGCCGGTGCGCGACGTGCCGTGGCCGACGCCATCCGGCAGGGCAACGAGGGAGTCGAACGGCTACCGGGCAAGCACGGGCAGAACCGTCGCTTCGAGCAGCTGGTCGTCATGGTCGACGACACCCCCGGTCAGCTCGGTCGCCTGTTCGGCGAGCTGGGTGAGCTGGGCGTGAACGTCGAGGACCTGCGCCTGGAGCACTCTCCGGGCGCGCAGTTCGGCCTCGCCGACATCAGTGTGGCGCCGGCCGCGCTGCGCGGCGCCATCGAGGGCCTGGAAGCACGCGGCTGGCGGATTGCGGGGAACACCAATGACTGATCTCTCGACGGATGCGGCGACGCGCGCCGACAAGTTCATCGCCATCGACGGCCCGGCCGGGTCGGGCAAGTCCAGCGTCTCGAAGGAGATCGCACGGCGGCTCGGCTACGGCTACCTCGACACCGGCGCCGCCTACCGCGCGCTGGCCTGGTTCGTGCTCGAGGGCGGAGCGGACACCGCGGATGCCGACGCAGTGCGCACCGCGGCATCCGGCTTCCCGCTGAACCAGCGGCTCGACCCCGACGATCGGCGCGTGCTGGTCGGCGATGTCGAGGTGACCGACGCGATCCGCGAGCCGCGGGTGTCGGCCGCGGTCAGCGGCGTGGCGCGCGTACCCGAGGTGCGCGTGCAGGTGAACGACATGTTCCGCCGGATCGTCGCCGAGGCCGACTACCCGGCGGTGATCGTGGAGGGTCGCGACATCACGACCGTCGTGGCCCCGGATGCTCCGGTGCGGATCCTGCTGACCGCAGCACCCGAGGTGCGCGCCGCGCGCCGGGCGGCGGAGCTCGCCGGTGAGAACGCGGCGGCCGTCGCGGAGGCGATGCACAAGCGCGACGCCTCCGACAGCGGCGTCGTCGACTTTCTCAACGCCGCCCCCGGCGTCGAGGTCGTCGACACCACAGAACTTGATTTCATGCAGACCATCGACGCCGTGCTCGCCGTGATCGAGCGCCGCCGCGATGCGGAGAGGAAGCCCGAACATGGCTGAGGAAGAGTACGAGGGTCGTCCCGACGACCTCGCCGAGAAGATGGAGAACCTGGATGAGGAGCTCGCCGACCAGCGGGCCGACCTCATGCGGGCCACGCTCGCCGATTACGACCTGGACGAGGACGACGCGCACCTGCTCGAGGGCGTGACCCTCGGCGAGGACGGCATCGAGTACATGCCGGCGCTGCCGGTGGTCGCGATCGTGGGACGCCCGAACGTGGGCAAGTCGGCGCTCGTGAACCGCATCCTCGGCCGCCGCGAGGCCGTCGTCGAGGACACCCCGGGTGTCACCCGCGACCGCGTCACGTACAAGGCCGAGTGGATGGACCGGCGGTTCTCGCTCGTCGACACCGGCGGCTGGGAGCCCGACGCCAAGGGCATCGACCGCTCGGTCGCAGCCCAGGCCGAGGTCGCGATCGATCTTGCCGACCTGGTGCTGTTCGTCGTCGACGCGAAGGTCGGCGCGACCTCGACCGATGAGTACGTCGTCAAGCTGCTGCGCAAGAGCGGCAAGCCGGTGTTCCTCGTCGCCAACAAGATCGACGATGCGCGGCAGGAGCCCGAGGCCGCGGCCCTGTGGAACCTGGGCCTGGGCGAACCGCACCCGGTCTCGGCCATCCACGGCCGTGGCGTCGCCGACCTGCTCGACCTGGTCATGGAGAAGCTGCCCGACGTGTCGGCGGTCGCCAAGGCCGAGATCGGCGGGCCGCGCCGCGTCGCGATCCTGGGACGCCCGAACGTGGGCAAGTCATCGCTGCTGAACAAGGCGGCCAAGGAGGAGCGGGTCGTCGTCAACGACCTCGCCGGCACCACCCGCGACCCGGTCGATGAGATCGTCGAGCTGGGCGGCAAGATGTGGCGCCTGGTCGACACCGCCGGCATCCGTCGTCGTGTGCACCTGCAGCAGGGCGCCGACTTCTACGCGTCACTGCGCACCTCGGCGGCGCTGGAGAAGGCCGAGGTCGCGATCGTCGTCCTCGACGTGAGCCAGCCGATCAGCGTGCAGGACCTGAACATCATCGACATGGTGCTCGAGTCGGGCCGCGCCCTGGTGCTCGCGTTCAACAAGTGGGATCGCCTGTCGGACGACGACATGGAGAATGCCGACCGTCGCCGCTACCTGGAGCGCGAGATCGAGCAGGACCTCGCGCACGTCGCCTGGGCGCCGCGCGTGAACATCTCGGCGAAGACCGGATGGCACTTCGACAAGCTCGTGCCCGCGCTGGAGCGCGCCCTGGAGAACTGGGACCGCCGCATTCCGACCGGCAAGTTCAATGCGTTCATCACCGAGCTCGTCGCCGCCCACCCGCACCCGCTGCGCGGTGGCAAGCAGCCGCGCATCCTGTTCGGCACGCAGGCGTCGACGCGTCCGCCGACGTTCGTGTTGTTCACGACCGGCTTCCTCGACCCGGGTTACCGCCGCTTCGTCACGCGACGGCTGCGCGAGCTGTACTCGTTCGAGGGCACCCCGATAGTGATCAACATGCGGGTGCGGGAGCGCCGCCAGCGGTAGCGGTGCGCGGCGGCCGTGTGCGGGTCGCGGGCCGGCCGTGGGCCGGCCGCGGCGCTGGTCCGGCGGCGGGTTCGCACGCTGGTCCGCGGGGGTGCGGAACGGTGGGATGATGGGACGGATGCCGCAACACCGCGGCATCCCCAGCACCGCCCACAAGGCCCGCGCGATGGAGACTGCGATGACGCACACCCTGCCCCTGCCCGATTTCGCCCACGAACGCGTGGAGGTGATCACGGGCCGCCGCAGTGGCCTGTTCATCGCCGTCGCGCTGCACTCGTCCGTGCTCGGCTCCGCCCTCGGCGGCGCGCGACTGTGGACGTATCCGCACTGGAGCGACGCCCTCGGCGACGCGCTGCGGCTCTCGGCCGCGATGACGCTGAAGAACGCGGCGGCCGGTCTCGACGCGGGCGGCGGGAAGTCGGTCATCCGCCTGGAGCCCGGTGAAACCCTGGATGCCGATCGGCGCCGCGCCGCGTTCCTCGACCTCGGTGATGCCGTCGAGCTCATGGACGGTCTGTACCGCACCGCGGAGGATGTCGGCTCGACCACGGATGACATGCTCACGGTCAGCGAGCGCACTCAGCACGTCGTCGGCCTGCCCTCGACGGTGGGCGGCTCCGGTGAGCCCGCAGGGCCCACGAGCCTCGGCGTGCACGCGTCGCTGCAGGCGGTGCTCGAGCGCATCACGGGGTCGGCGGATGCCGCGGGCCGGAGCATCACCATCTCGGGGCTCGGTCAGGTCGGCGGACGGCTCGCGCAGCGCCTCGCCGAAGAGGGCGCGAAGCTGACGGTCACCGACATCAACCCGGCCCGGCGCGAGTTCGCCGAGGAGCTCGGGGCCACCTGGGTGGAGCCGGGTTCGGAGCACCTGGTCACGGGTGACGTGTTCGTGCCCGCCGGGATCGGCGGCGTGCTGACCGACGAGGTCATCGACGCGCTGGATGTGAAGGCCGTGTGCGGCCCGGCGAACAACCCGCTGGCGGACCACTCCTGTGCCGACCGGCTGGCCGGGCGCGGCATCCTGTACGCCCCCGACTTCGTCGTGAACGCGGGTGGTGTGATCTACCTGGATCTCGAGGCCAAGCAGATCGGCTCGAGTGAGCAGATCATGGCGCGCGTGTCGGCCATCGGCGACACGGTCCGCACGATCCTCGGCGACGCGGAGGCGCGGGGGATCACTCCGCTGCAGGCCGCGGAGGAGCTGGCCGCGTCGCGGCTGCGCGCGGGAGCGAGCACCGGCGTCCGCTGAGACGCGCTCCGTTCCGGGGCGGCGGGCGTCGTACCGCGGTTCTTCCGTGGATGCTCGCGTCCGGATGCGGGTAATGCACCGACTCCTGCCGCAGGGGACGGCGCGGCTGTGAAAGGCTGGAGGGGTGACCATCATCCCTCCCGAGCCCGGAGAGCCGCGCCGTCCGCTCGGCCCGCGCGACAGCGGAGACGCCTGGGTGGTCGCCCCGACGGGGGAGAAGTACTGGGGCCGCTACGGCGCTGCCGGACTGCTCGCCGTGGACGCGCGGAAGGGCGTGCTGCTGCAGCACCGCGTGGGCTGGAGCCACTTCGGCGGCACCTGGGGCCTGCCCGGCGGCGCCCTGCATGAGGGCGAGACGGCGCTGCACGGCGCGCTGCGCGAGGCGCAGGAGGAGGCCGGCATCCCCGACGGTGCCGTGCACGCCCGCTTCGCGAGCGTGCTCGACCTGACGATCTGGTCGTACACGACCGTCATCGCAGATGTCGTCGAGCCGTTCGAGCCTGTGATCAGCGATCCCGAGAGCCTGGCGCTGGAATGGGTGCCGGTGGACCAGGTCGACCATCGCGCCCTGCATCCAGGATTCGCCGCCGCGTGGCCCACGCTGCGTGCGCTGCTGCCGGTGCGTCCGGCGATCGTCGTGGATGTTGCGAACGTCGTCGGTTCGGTGCCCGATGGATGGTGGAAGGACAGGGCCGGAGCGGCAGGACGTCTGCGTGATCGCCTGGCTGCATGGGGCGCCGCCGGGGTCGCCGCATCGGACCTGGGGCTGGATGCCGACCGCTGGTACCCGGCCGTGTCGATGGTCGTCGAGGGCGAAGCCCGGACGATCGCGGATGCTGCTGCCGGTGACCGTTCGGCCGGGCAGGTGCCTGATCATGCGGCGGCGCGGGTCGCGGTCGTGCGCGCGGACGGGAGTGGTGATGACGCCATCGTCGACGAGACACGCCGGCTGATCGGTGAAGGCGCCACGGTGACCGTCGTCACCAGTGATCGCGGACTGCGTTCGTGCGTCGAGCACGAGGGCGGCCGCGTGGAGTCGTCCGGCTGGCTGCTCGCCCAGCTCTAGTCCAGAGCACACCCTGGGCTTGCTGCACCGAGCAGGCGCCGCAGGCTCGAGTCAGAAGGGCGATCCCACAGCGGCGGCGGTCGGCCCCTGAGCCGAGAACACGCTCTCACGCTGTCCGGGGCGTGCAGGCCGTGGTGGCGGACTCCCGGCTGGCGTCCAGATCCCATCGGAATGCTGAGGCGCGTCGAACTGCTCCCGGTCAGCGGGATCGGGTGGTCCGCCGGGGTCGGGCGGTCCACTGGGAACGAACATCACGCGCCGGGGCGGTCGGTCGGCGTGCCGGTTTCCGTCGGGGCTGCTCCACTCGAGTGTCCAGTCGGGTAGCTGGCGCGCCGTCCACCGATGCGCATCGGGGATGTCGGGATGCTTCAGCACGTGGTGGGTCTTGCAGAGATGCGCGAGATTGTCGAGGGAGGTCTTCCCGCCGAGGGCCCAGTCCTGCGTGTGGTCGAGGTCGCAGCGGTGCAGCGGCTGGCGGCATCCCGGGAACCGGCAGTGCTGGTCGCGCGCTGTGAGGAAGCGGCGCATCCCGGCCGTCGGCGTGTAGGTGTCGGTCTCGGTGACCATGCCGGTCGGGTCGAGGAACAGTCGCGTCCACCCGGTGTGGTTGCCGGCGAGGGTGCGGGCGGCGTCGGGGTGCAGCGGACCGTGTCCGTCGAGTTCGGCGGGGCGATCGTCCTGCCCGGTGAGGGTGGTGGCGGCGACGGTGACCTGGACCGTGGCGCGGATGTTCTCGAGGCCCGCGCCGTGCACCGCACCCGGGTCGGCCGCCAGCAGCAGGTCGGTGAACAGGTCGGCGCGGATCTGGTCGATCGTGCGCGAGTCGCCGGGGAGGTGGATGATGCACGGACTGTCGTCGTGGAACATCGGATCCAGCGGCAGCGGGCGATCCGGGACCTCACGGAGCAGATCCTGGATGTACGGATCGTTCTCATCGATCGACATGGCATCAGCGAACGGGTCAGTGAAGGGGTCGGTGGCGAAGGTGCTGGTGGAGAAGATCGCCGCGTCGGCGGCATCCGCTCCTTCCGGGTCTTCGGCGGCCTCCGGCGGCTCGCGGTCGTCTTCGGGATAGAAGCCGAATTCTTCGGGGTTCAGGGGTGGCAGGACGGGGGAGCGGTCGTCAGGATGGCGGCTGACGTGACGGGCCATCGCCGTCAGGCGATCGAGGATGGCGAGGGCGAGGTACTCGGGCAGCACCGCCTGCAGCAGTGCGAGTCCGTCGCCGACCGAACGGACCGTGACCGTCCGCTCGGAAGCGGCGCGCTCATGCCGCTCCGTGACCGTCTCGCCGGCCAGAGCAGCGGCGACCTGCCGCGCGTGCGCACGCGTGCGAGCCGGGGTGTCGGTCTCGGCGACCTCGAGCACCGCCGCCTGATACAGCACCAGGGTGTCGGCTGCGACGGCGCCGGAGGCGACGGCCTCGCGGACGGCATCCGATTCCCGGATGACCTCTCGCACGTGCGCGGCGGTCACGCGCCCGGTTTCGTGAGATTCGCGCAGGAGGGAGAACTCGTCATGCAGCATCCGGGCGTCGGTGAACGCGTACTCGATCGAGCCCCTGGAGATGTGCCCTGCCGCGGAGTACTCCGCCACCATTGATCGCTCGATGGCGTCGCGATGCAGGGGAGCCTGCGCGATCTCCTCACTCATCAGCTCGCACCGCTCAGCCAGCAGAGCGGCGGACTTCGCCTGCAAGGTGGCGATCTCGCGCTGCGTGGCTCGCCACGCGTCGAGCAGCGCCAGTCGCTGCTCAGCGAGACCCTCAACGGTGGAAGCCATACCTCCAGTATAGAACAAAACTTCGAATGTGCAAGGGTTTCGGCCGATTCAATCTTCGTAGTCGCGACCGCGCAGCCGGTCGATCTCCCGACGCTCGCGCTTGGTCGGCCTGCCGGCGCCACGGTCGCGGACAGCGAGCATGGCGGTCGGCTCGCGCGGCGGCGTGCGATCGTCGTAGGCCGTCGCCGCGACCGGTGCGCCGACCCGCTTCGAGAGCGGCTGGCGCACGATGAGGATGCGATCGAATCCTGCGATGCGCACGCGCACCTCGTCGCCGGGCTTGACCGTCTGTGCGGCCTTGATCCGCTCGCCGTTCACTCGCACGTGACCGGCGCGGCAGGCGGTCGTCGCCGCGGAGCGGGTCTTGTAGATGCGAACAGCCCAGAGCCAGCTGTCGATGCGCGCCGTGCCGATGGCATCCGTCATCGTCTCTCGTTCCGTGAGAGCGAGCGGAGTACTCCGTACACGATCAGTCCCTGGCCGAGCGTGTAGGTGAGCATGACCGCGGGGCCCATCCAGCCCGGCAGGCCCTCGGGGAGGAAGAGGCGCAGCGCGAGGATCGAGTCGCTGGCGAGGAAGAAGGCGCCGCCGATGGCGACGATCGGATGGCACCGCGCCGAGGTGGCCGCGGTGCCCGCCAGGACGAGTCCGTACGCCGCGACCGCGAAGAGGAGCCCGCCGGTGTGCGGGCCGAGGAGCCACAGCATCCCGATCCACCAGGCGACGTACGCGAGCGTCCACCACGGCATCCGGCGGAGGCGTGCGAACCGCAGGAACAGCACGATGTACGCGATGTGCGCGATGCCGAAGAAGAGCAGCATCAGCGGAAGCTCGGGAGCGGCCGGGAAGAACGCGCCGGCGCCGTCGCCCAGCCACGAGAACAGCAGCGCGCCCAGCAGGAACGCGATGACGGCCCGCGGGCGCAGGTGCCGTGCGGCATACAGCACCGGGAGCGCCAGCAGTGGCATGAGCGTCAGCTTCGTCGGCTGCGCGATGTCGCTGCCGACGGCGAGTGCGGTGACGTGGATGATCGCGAGTGCGATGTACGGCATCCAGATCGCGATGCCGAGGACGCGTGCGCCCGCCCGCGCCCGGTCACCGCGGCCGGTGCCGGCCACGGGAGCGGATGCCGCGTTCACGATTCGATCGTCACCGCGGTGACACGTCCGTCGGTGTCGAGGTGGGCGGCCGGCCAGTATCCGTCGGGGAAGTGCTGACCGCAGCTGTCGACGAAGTGCAGCACGATCTCGTCGTCCTCGGACGCCTCGATCGCCTCGAGGCGCAGATCGTCCGCACCGTCGTCGAGTTCGTGCTGCTCGGGTTCGATGTCGCTGAAACGCGTGACGATGGCATCGGATGCCGTGCGGCGGATGCTGTCGAGCGCGGCGACGACCGCACGCAGGCGGGGGAGCCGGGCCTCGACGCTCTCGGGTCCGGTGCCGTCGATCATCAGCTCGATCTCGCCGTCGCCGTCGGGGATGCTGCCGGCGTACCAGTCGTGGACGGCCACTGTGCCGTCGTCGAACGTGCTCTCGGCGCGGATGAGCGCGCCGAGGTCGGGATCGTCGATGGAAGGATGCTGCGCGCTCATGGGTTCACCGTAGCGCGGCGGGTCAGCTCAGCTCGCGAACGACGAGCACGCGTCCGCGGGTGAGCTCGGCGGTGGTGCGGAAGCCCTGGGCGAGGAATGTGGACAGCGTGCCGTGGTACAGGTCGTTGGAGCGGTGGTCGCCCTCGGTCGTGTCGACCGGATACGCCTCGATGAGGCGGGCGCCGGATTCGCGCGCGTAGTCGATCGCCGCGCTCAGCAGCTGCGCGTTCAGGCCCTTGCCGCGGTGCTCACGGCGGACGACGAAGCACGTCACCGCCCAGACAGTCGGGTCGTCGAGCGGCTCGGAGGTCGCGGAGACGATCGTGCGCGTGCGGACGATGCGGGTCTGGTCTCTGCGCGGTCCGACGCGGATCCACCCGGCCGCCTCGCCGTCGACGTACGCGACGAGCCCCGGTGGGGGACCGGATGCGATCTCGTCATGCAGCATCTCGCGTCGCTGCTCGACGTTCGTCGAGTTCCACTCCTTGTTGCTCACGACCGGCCAGATGCACTGGCAGCTGCGTCCGTCTCCGCCGCCGGAGAGCGAGTGCTGCACGTCATCCCAGCGGCCGATCGTCGCGCGTTCCGTGGTGATCGTCGCCATGATTGGAACGCTACGCGCGGCGTCCGACATCGGCAACGACGCCTCGCGCCGGGACAGGCGCCACGCCCGGCTGTCGCGGTTCGCGGTGGCTGGTCCCGTGGGCTAGGATGGTTGAGTTGCCCGCGCGAAAGCGCGGTCGTCCACGGGCTGTGGCGCAGCTTGGTAGCGCACTTGACTGGGGGTCAAGGGGTCGCAGGTTCAAATCCTGTCAGCCCGACCGAGAGGTCCCGGAAACTCAAGGGTTTCCGGGACTTTCTAGTTGGTGAGATGTGATCCGGTCATCGAAAACCCATCACTTTGACGCTCTCACGGCCCGCTCGGGCCGCCGCGCTCCGGTAGGGGAGCGACCGTGCCGGTTGCTTCCGATTCGTGGGTGGGAGCCGGACGCACCTGTTCGGTATGGACACCGAACACAGCCCGGCGGGCAACCCCTGGGGTCTGGAGCCCCTGCTCGACGTCGGCGAGCTCGCCGCGTACCTGGGCGTGCCCGTCTCCACGGTCTACGACTGGCGCACCCGCGGCCTCGGTCCGCGCGCGTATCGCCTTCGGGAAGCATCTGAAGTTCGCGCTCTCGGACGTGCGGATCTGGATCGAGCAGCAGCGCGACCCCGAACCGCCAGCCTCTCCCGAGGGGAGGTGATCCGGTGGGCCGGCAACGTTTGACCATCGGGACCTTCGGGGAGATCGGCCACCTCGTGAGCCCCAGCGGCCGTGTTGTCGCGCGCGCCCGCTACCGCGACTGGGACGGCAAGACCCGGCTCGTTCAGGCGACCGGGGACACACGGACGTCCACTGAGCGGGGCTGGTCTTTGGAAAGATGGCAAGTGGCTCCCCAAGGTCAGGGCAAACGCCGCAGCTAAGAAGCGCGCGGACAGTTATGCGGCGATGTTCAACAAACTTGAGCTAGAGCCGACGCTATTGACAGTGGCTGAGTTGGAAGCAGACAGAGGCGTGGAGGGAATCTTGAACAGCGCTATGAATCTGCCGTCGCTCACCGACGACGTTGATGGACTTCGGGATTTCCTCATCCGCGTCAAGACTAGGCGGAGCCAGGATTGGTGGGCCACCCAGTACGGGAAGGCCGCCGTGGCCTACGACTGGATGCGCTACGGCCGTGGTGGTGCCTGAACAATCGCGAAGAGACGAAGTGCGGCGGTGAGTCCCCGACAGCAGATGTAGGTGGATTTATGTACTTCCGACGGCGACGGGCGGATCTATGGGGCCACGTCTGGTGGTCGTTCAGGGAGCGGTGCTTGCGAAACATCTCAGACCCTAGTAATTCTGATGTGTAGTTCCGGGATGCAAGATCGGTAGTCGGCGGCCGCTTCGAAATCTCGTGTGGGTTAGGCGCTCGCCATCGCAGATGTCTTGATTGCGCGCGGGGACCGTTTGGCTGATCGAGGTGGTGTGCTGAGAGAGCGACACGGTGAAGCACCGGCGGTCGCAGGAGGAACGAGGTCGGTACTGTTTGAACGAGGTCGGTACTGTTTGAACATGGCTCAGACTTCGCTACGGGATCGCGCTCCTGTCGCCCAGGAGAAGGTTGTCATTGCCAGAAGCGGTAACAAGTGCGCTTACCCTGGCTGCGGTCTGGATCTGACGATCGATCCGAAGGCCCACGGTGATCGCCCCAAGGCCACGGGCAAGGTCGCGCACATCGCTGCGGCGAGCCCTGGCGGCCCTCGCTACGACGCGAGCATGACGCCAGAGGAGCGAGGCTCGGCGCAGAATCTGGTCTATTTGTGCGGTCCGCATCACGATGCTGTGGACACGCAGCTGGAGTACCACACACGCGAGTTTCTCCTGGAAGCGAAGCGCGCTCACGAGGTCGCCGTGGAGCGGGCCGTCCGGAACGCTCTTGGCGAGGTGACCTACGAGGAGCTCACGGTGGTGTGCACAGTGATCGCCAGTACCGCGGTGGCTCCCCTGCAATTCGGCGTCGAGCTGGCCCTGCCGCTGCAGGAGAAGATCGAGCTGAACAAGCTGGGTGCGACATCGGTGCAGCGAATCACTGATGGTCTATCGCAGGCGGCACGTGTCGAAGAGTTCATCGGCTTCCAGAGCTCCGTCGCGCCCTCGTTCGGGCGCAGGCTGGTCGCGCGGTTCAAGAGCGACTACTTCGCTGCGCGCGCGGAGGATCTCGAGCCGGATGCGGTGTTCGACTATCTCGTTGAGACCGCCATCGAGAACGCCGGGCCGCGCGACACTCCCCAGATCCGCGCAGCCGCGCTCGCGGTGATCGCTTACCTCTTCGAGATCTGCGAGATCTTCGAGCGTGAGTGAGTTCTTCCCGGACAAGTTCACGCCCTTGGAGCGCACCATCGTCGGCGAGGCGGCTGCGTTGCTGGCTCTCTTGGGTGGCCGAAGCCTGAGCGTCGGGCAGCTGTACATCGAGTATCGGCAGACGGCGACCGCGTCGGCATACGACGGTTTCGTCGCAGCGCTGACGCTCCTCTATGGCGCGGGTGCGCTCGACTACGAAGACCAGATGGTGAGGATCGCCTAGTGTTCATCCGCCTGAGCGCGAACCGTGACGAGTTCCAGTCGATCAACTTCCGGCCCGGGTTCAACGCGATTGTGGCCGACCGCGCACAGGACTCGACGGACCAGGACAGCCGCAATGCCCGCGGCAAGTCGACGATGCTCATGCTGATGAATTACGTGCTGGCTGGCAATCTCCCCAGCAGCTTGCGCCCGCTCGCCGATGACGGGTGGGAGATCACCCTGACGCTGGAGATGTTCGGTGGCACGGTCGCCGCGACGCGCTCGCTGGCGAGCGGTCGTAGACTCTCGATTTCGGCGGACGGCCCTGCACGTGACGTGATCGGCCCGTGGCTCTCGGAAGGCCAGATCACGGTAGACAGCTGGAAGGAACTGCTAGGGCTCTCGCTTTTTTGGTTGGAGCCCGCCGAGCAAGAAACAAGTGGCGGGCTGTCCGTGCGAACGCTTCTCTCATACGTGATCCGGACCGATACACCCAAGGATCCCTTGAAGGTGATCGCGCAGCAGAGCGCGACCAGCAGCCGTGAGCACGTCGCGTTTCTGCTGGGGCTGGATTGGCAAGTGATCCACGAGCTGGCCACTGTGAAAAAGGGCTTAGATCAGCTGAAAGCAATCACCGCGGCAACCAAGGAGGGCCTGGTCGCGACCCTCCGCCCCGAAGACGAGCTCGTTCTGGAGCGTGCTGCTCTGAAGAACGAGGCCGACGAGTGGAGGCAACGCATCTCGGGGTTCCGTATCCTCGAGGACCCGAACTCGCTGGTCTCTCGTGCTGATCAGCTGACAGCGCAGATTAGCCGTCTACGGGACGAAGCGGTCGTAGACCGGCGCATGCGCGAACTGTACGTCTCATCCCTATCGGAAACACAGGATTCAGACGCCAACGCATTGCCGGTGGAGGAACTCTTCAGCGCGGCGGGTGCGATTCTCGCCGACGGTTTCAAACGCCAGGCCAGCCAGGTTCGTGACTTCCATGCCGCACTTCTGGAGAACCGCCGCTCGTTCCTACGTGGCGAGATTGACGCACTCGACGAGCGCATCGCCGCCCGAGCAGCGGAACTATCGCGGCTCGACGAGCAGCGCGACGGCGTCTTGCGGACACTTGACGCCGGGGGCGCACTCGACGAGTTGAACGAGATGCGCGCTGAGCTCAGCGACATCGAAGCTCGCATGGCCGCATTGGATCTCCAGATCGAGCAAGCACGCGAACTCGTGACCCGCCGCGAAGAACTTAAGCTCGAGCAGTCCACGAAGCGGAACGAGGCGACCCGCTACCTGACCACCTCTCGTGAGAAATTGGACCGTATCAGCGACCGGTTCAGCCAGAAGATGCGACAGCTATACGGGAAGGACGCCGCCCTCACGGTGTCCGTCGATGACGCAGGATACAAGTTTGCGATCCGCGCGTCCGGCTCAGGGAGCAGCGGCGTCGATCGGATGACCCTGTTCTGCTTCGACCTCACGATGCTCGAAGAAGGCATCACGACCGCGCACCACCCCGACTTCCTCGTGCACGATTCTTCCGTCTTCGACGGCGTCGATCCCCGTCAACGAGCAGGGGCGCTTCACTTCGCGCAGGCAATGGTCGAGGCCACTGGTGGGCAGTACATCTGCACTATCAACAGCAACGATGTGCCGGACGAGGTGCTCGATCAGGAGTGGTTCAAGGCCGGCGTCGTGCGCACCGTTTTGGACACAGAAGTCGGCGGTCTCCTTGGGCGAGAGTTCTAGGGCTGAGGGGCTAGACGGCGAAGAACGCCGCCGCGATGCGGCCAGCGAACTCCTCCGGTAGCCCCTCGTCGGTGAGCAGGTATCCCGTCATCATCACGATGTGTAGCTGGAGGAGGCGGTGGGCTTCGAGGTCTGGGTCCATCGGTTCAGGCACACCGCTTGACATGTGAAGGTTGTCGAGCGTTGGCGCGTACTTGCCCGCGAGGTTGCCGGAGGCGTGGGAGAACTGCGTCTCTCCGAGCCACATGGAGTAGATGGACCAGGGCTTCACTTCGTTTGAATCAACAGCCGCGTTCAGCCTCGTCGACTGCTGATGAATAGAACCCTTCGTCTCATCGTCTAGTTCGAATGCGTCCATCTCCGTCGGATCGAAATCTGCTTTGTGCCCCGCGTCGCGCAGGTAGGCCAGCAGCCGATTCGTGTCCTGCCGATCCTTCGCGAGCATCGTGTCCACAGCCTTGTGGCGGTCCTCGGCAGATAGCCCCTGCAGCCAATGCAGGCGCAGCGCGATCTCCAAAACGAGACGTCGGTTCGGGGCTGCTGCGGACAACATGTCGGCCTTCGCGAGCGCGGCGATGACCTTGCTTTGTGTGAACGCGGCGCGACACAAGCCGACCACCACCTGGTCTGTGCGACTGCGGAACTCCACATCGCCGAGGTCTACCGCGAGCACGGCATCCGCTGATCGCGCGACGAAGTCGGCGTTGACAATTCGAGCCGGACGTTCGCGTTGCGTCCGGCGCTGCTTCTTCGCTCGGCTGCCGCTCACACAACGACGCTACCTGTCATCGACCACGCCCGCAGCTGCCGGGAGAGCAACCTCTGACTCTGCTAATCGGCCATCGGTTCAGATGGACCGATCCGTTGTCGCTGTCGACGTGCAGCGTCGTCCGTCCTGAACATCGGAGCCGAGCTTGCTGAGTTGAACCCTAGACTTCGCCGTAGGGGACGAAAGAGGGCAGACGTGGGTGTCATCGATGACTTCGTAAGCGAGTATGAGCGCCAATTCGACTTCTGGGATGCGTCGGCGCGCATGGCCCGCGGCCTACTGGAGGCTGCGCTCGCGAGCTCGGGCCTGCGCGCCATCGTTACCAGCCGGGCCAAGTCCGTTGATCGTCTGGCTGACAAGCTGCACGCCCGCAATCGCGAGAAGCCGTACACGTCTGTTGCTCAGATCCGAAAAGACATCGCTGACCTCGCTGGAGTTCGGGTGGCGCTGTACTTCCCCGGGCAGATGGACGAGGCGGAACGGGTCATCCGCGCAACGCTTGATGTGCAGCAGGACAAGCGCTTCCCACCTGATAGGGCGTCGGCCGGTTCGAAGGCGCGTACTCCTGACCCGGGCATGGCCACAGGTGGGGAATCAACCTCGGCGGGTGCATCTGCTCACCTGCAGCGATTCTCAGGCTATGGTGCTCGGCATTTTCGTGCCCTCATTCCCGACTCGCGCCTAAGCGCCGGGCAAGATCGCTACGCGTCAGCTCTCGTCGAGGTCCAGGTAGCTTCCGTGCTTATGCATGCGTGGTCCGAGGTCGAGCATGACCTCGTGTACAAGCCGCTGGAGGGCGAGCTGTCATCGTCGGAGTACGCACTTCTCGACCAGCTCAACGGACTCGTCCTCGCTGGCGAGATCGCACTTGAGCAGCTTCAAAAGGCCGGGGACGCAAGAGTTACGATCGCCGCGACGCCGTTCCGCAACCATTACGAACTAGCTGAGTTCCTCCGTTCCCGGCTATCAGCTCGGGATGTGGATCTCACTGACGCGACCCTAGGCCGGGTTGACGTGCTCTTCGACTACCTCGCTGAACAACACTCTGCAACCGCGTCCTCTGTCGAGCCCTATCTTGACATGCTCGAGCGGGACTTCGAGCACCGGCCAGTCGCCGCTCAACTTGCGGATCTGATGCTGTCCGGGAACCAGTCGCACTACAACGCGTATCTACGAGCTATGTCAACTTCGCGTCATCCGTCGAGTCGTCGACGCACGACTGTCTCGAGTTTGAAGGATGACGCGCCACAGACGCTGGCACTCGGCGAGTTCGTCACGGCGTGGGTACTGCTGGAGGTGTTGCTGAAAGACCTCGCGCAATTAGACGACGCAAAGCTGCCGCCGTTGCCAGTGCTATTTCGGCAGCTTGTGACGCGAGAACTGATCACGCCCGAGCAGCACGCAGAGCTGACCATCATGCGCGAATTGCGCAACCGTGTCGTTCACGGGAAGGGGGCGGACGTCCCCCCGGAGCGGTTGAAGGAAGCGGCAGCGTGGTTGCGTGACCTGACGCGAGCCATCGAGCGTAATGCTGACGGGGACTAAATGGACCGGTTGTCGTTGCTGACGACGCTTCACCCCCGCGCGCAGCCGAGCTCCTCGACGAAGTCGAGGTTCTATTGCTTGAGGTCGTATTCATTCGGCAGCATCGAGAAACCCTCTCTCCGTCGCCGCTTGGACTAGTGGCTGGGCAACGGTATCGCCGGCCGCTCCTCGTATCGTCTCTACTAGCTGCCGTACCCGGTACCTCACCATGTGGTCTGAGCCGGTCGTGTTCCGGACGCGCTCGGCGAAGAAGGCAACGAGTTCAGGGCCGTAGGCGGCGAGGACGCCATCCGGGAACTCCCGGTTGAAGAACCGCTCGCCCAGACCGATGCCGTGCCCGCCGAGAAGCGTCGCGGCGGCAGGGACGAACTCACCCACGGCGGGGACGGCGTCCGCCCAGCGTGCAAGCTCTTCGGCGGATGCGACTCGCGGCTGCCCACTGAGGCGGCGTTCCAAATGCTTGCCGAGCCACCGACGCCACACCTCAGCGCCGTCGACGCCGTCCTCACGGACGAATCGGGCTACCGCTTCAGCGAAGCCAGCGGCGTGCGAGCCGTCTAGCGCGAGCACTGTCTGATCAAGCAGGCGCTTCCGGTCGGTGCTCGTGATGCCCGCGTATGACACGACGGAAGTGATAAATCCCAGGAAGATGCGATGCAGGTCTTGGTCTGGTAGCTCGTCGAGACGACTGAGCTCGGAGACCATGCTGTCGAACAGGCCGGCTGCGAGCATCCGGTCATTCCACCTCGGATGATGCAGGAACGGATACCAGCCAAAGGCGTGCCGCTGTGGGTCGCTAAAGAGCGGAAGCAAGTGCCCCGCCGCGAAGTCAGCGTCCGCGGCGAAGTAGAAGAACAACTCTCCAGCAATTGCAGGCTGAGTAGCGTCCAGTGCATCCTTGTTGCCGCTGAGCAGCTCGACGAGGGCGTCCGACTCCTCGTCGCTGAGTCCAACCCACTCCTCGCGCGAGTGTCGCCAGCGACGATCGACCTCACCGCCCCAATACTGGGCTAGGAAGCCCGGCCACGAGTTCAGATACAACGGTGCGAACGACAGGGGAGTCGAATCTTCCCGGTGCGTGAATCCTGTGCCCTGCTCGCGCCAGAGTGATCGAGCCAGCTCGCGCATGGATGCGAGCACCGGCGACTCATCTTCGTCGATCTGCTGTCGAATCTGATCAAGCAGGAAACGCCCGATCGCAAAGGCGGAGTCCTTATCCGCCAGCAATGCGTTGAGGCGGTAGACAGCCCCGAGTCCCGAATTTCCGAGCTCGGCTTTCCCCCAGCCTTCGGCGATCGCGCGCCACGGGTCGACCTGCTTCTCGTCAAGTTCCTCGCGACCGAGGACAGCGTCCCAAAGCTGCACCCCAAGGTCCGGGCGTCGCTCAGCAGCCTGCTGGACAAGTCCGAGTGCATCTCGCCAGTCGGGCTGATCGAAGTGGCGTTCGGAGTAGTCGTGGGACAGCAGTTCATCGAGCGCAACACTCACGTTCTGATCGAGCGCCTGAATGAACTCCTCGATGTCCATCGGCGGCTTCCCACCCCAGGTCCCACTTGTCATCCAGGTGTCGAAGTCAGGATGCTCTCGCACCTCGAAGCTAGGATTCTCAGCTTTGATCGCGTCGAACGCGGTCCGCGCCTCAGCCCAGTCAGGGTCGGCATGCGTTAGCCATGCGAGCAAGTTGTACTTCGCGTAGGCGAAGTGGCGGTCGCGATCGGGAATCTCTTCGGGGTAGTCCGGTCCAGCGGCGGCGGCGTCCAAGGCCCGCTGCTTGAGCGACGGCGACGCAGTACCGACCGCGGCGGCAAGTACCTGATACGTCTCATGCTTCAGATCGTCTGCGTAGAGCCCAATGCGATCGAGGAGCCACAAGAGCTTGTCGTCGGGACTCCGTTCCTGATCGTTGGCTACCAGATGCAGGGCCAGGCGCTGCATGAGTGCTCGGTCGAGGTTCCACCATCGATCGGGCAGGTCCGGCCAGACGGACAGCGCCTTGGTCCCGTATTCGCGGAGGCCGTCGATGACTGCGTCGAGGGGCTCCCGCAGTTCGTCCTGGGCGTGTGGCTCGATCGCGGATCGGTGATGTACGAGCGGGTCCCAGCCCCGCGCGCCGTGATATGCGTCGAGCAGATCGTACGCCGCGATGATGGCGTCCTCCAGGGCAACGCCGAGTGAGCGATCCCCGGCGTCGGACTCTTGCACGGCGCGCAGGACGTGTTGGGTCAGTGCGTAGTCCTCCGAGTTCCAGGTGACCTTCGCATCGGGATGGATCGTGCGTTCCGCGGAATCGTCGACGAACCATCGCCGCTCCAGCTTGAGGAACGGCCGCAGCGCTGTCCGCAGCACCGCGATGCTGGGTGCCGCCGAATCGGGCAGAAACGGCATGAGAAAGTCGGTTCCGAGCGGTGCCGTCTGTCCGTAGATCGAGGTCGCGAGGAGTGCCTGCCACTGTTCTCCGGCCGCCGCATCCTGCTTGCTCAGGTCGACGGCGGCCCAGGTGGCGGTCCGGTAGAGCGAAGGCGTCATTGACTGCCCAAGTCGTTGCATGGTCCCGAGGGCTGCACCGTTCAGCGTGGTGGAGTCGATGAAGGTCCGAGCGAACCAGGTGCCCAGGATCGCTGTCGCGTCCGGCACGTCCGGCGGCGAGAACAGGGCTTTGAACTCAGCGAGATCCTCCAGCCACGTCAGCCATTCGAGTTTGGTTTCGTCGGGTAGTGATTCCGTCGCCATCGCAAAATAGCGGGCGCCGTCAGTAGTCCGGAGACGAGCATGGAGGTAGTCGCGATCCGGCAGTGGCAGTGTGGTTCCGCCGCCGATGATCTCCTGCACACGCGCCTGGTGGTCGGTCTGTCCCATCTTGGCGCGGTCGGCCCACGCGGTAAGCGCCGCCACGAGCGCTTGATGGTCGCGCCCGACGACCGTGTAGTTGATTGGCCGGATCCCTAGGTAGCCCCACTTGCTGTTCGTCGGGTCGCTCGTGAACGCGAACCGCTTAGAGGCCATGCCCTTGCCGCTCGACGGCAGCCCAAGCGCGAGGTACCGCATGATCACGTCGTCGTGGCTGTAGCCGATGAACACCACCGTGAACCGATCGAACATGGGGAGAAGGAACCGCGCTGCCCACGCATCGGTGATGTATGCATGGCCGAAGTCCCGGTCGGTGAGGATCATCTCCTCCTTCGGACGCCGTACTGAACCATGCAGATGCACGAGCCCAGCGAAGTCATGCCCGAGTGGCAACGCCGGGGCATACCAGGTGTCCGGGACCGTGATCGACCCGCCGCCGGCAGCAGAAGCAAGGTGATCGTCGTAGTTGGTGGTCACCACGCGGAACGCTCCTCCGATTCCCGCGAGGTCGACAATCGCACTGTGGAGCGGATTGAATCTCGACTTCGGATTGGAAATAAGGGTGTGTGCGTGGGCATGCGCGTCAAATCCCTGAGGCAGCGACTCCAGCTGTCCAATGAAAAAATCCAGTCCACCGCGCTTCGAGAACGGGTGCGACGCCAGTCGCGCAAGCTTCTTCGCAAGGCTGTCAAAAAGGGGAAGGTTTGAAGGCTTGCCAAGCGAAGCTCCTGCACCGACGAAGAACACGAGCTCGCCGCGCTCATGAGCGTCGAGGATTCCGTCAGGCAGCTCGACGTCGCCGGTGATCCACATCAGGTCCCGACCTCGGTGTCGCCGTTGAGCATGTTCACCGACGCGCCTCGAGGGCGCCGTCGAAGACCTCGAAACAACTCGCCGAGCGAGGCAAGGTCTAGGTCCCCTGTAGTAGTCCGGGCGAACGCCACGTCGTCTCCTTGTACCCTCTGGCTGAGCGCTTCGGTGTCGCTCGCTGACTACAAGTGTCCCGCAGTTCAGCAGTTGTGCGCGAGCTCAGGTGTGCGTCGTCTGAGCCTGCGGCCGGTCACACGGAGAAGCTCACAAAGTCGCGGGTCAAGAGGCCGCATCTCGGAGTGAAAATGTATGGGGATTGCGCGAAGACCGCTCTCCTGGCGCCGCAACGGAGGAAACGGTGACGCTTCACCGTTTACCCATCTCAATCACCCGCCAAGACCCGCCATCAACCGGCTACACTCAGACCAAGCGAACCGCCCGGTTCCCTGTAAACACAAGGGAATCCGCGAGTTCCCGAGACGATCGGTGGAGACCGGAAATCGACCGGATCCTCCAAGGGGTCGCAGGTTCAAATCCTGTCAGCCCGACGTAGACGCAGAGGAGGGCCTGCTGATCCGCAAGGATCGGCAGGCCCTCCTCTGCGTCTACTCGCACCTGTGAAGAGGGGCCACGCGGCGCCGAGAGGCTCCGCGCGCCGCTTCTGCTCGCAACGTGACCCGCCTCGATGACGAGCGGCGTGTGGAGGGCGCCGTGGGGACGCAGCCCGACGTAGACGCACGAGGAGGGCATCGATCCGCAAGGATCGGGGCCCTCCTCTGCATCAGACCCCCTCCGGCTCCGCCAGCACCGAGATCACATTCCCGGCCGGGTCCCTGAACCAGGCGATCTCGGGCCCCGTCGCGCCGTCAGGTCCCATGCGGGCGATGCCCTTCTCATCGGTGCCGAAGTCGGGGTCGGTGTAGATCTTGGTGACGACACCGCGGCTGTTCAGATCGTCGACGGCGGCGTCGACGTCGGATACGGCGAAGTTCAGAACGGTGTACGTCGCCGGCACGTGATCCGGCTTGTCGTACACGAGGAGCGAGCCGCCCTTCGGCAGGCCGATCTCGAGGAAGCCCATCGGGTTGCTCGAGACCTGCATGCCGAGCGTCTCGCCGTAGAACGTGCGGGCGGCGTCGAGATCGTCGACGCTGAACCCGCTGAATACCCGTTCCGGTTTGAATGCGCTCATGACGCAATGGTGCGCCTGTGGCATCCGCATTTCCAGTGGTTCTCGAGAGCGCGCGCCACCCGGCTGCTCAGTTCCCGAAGTGCGGCGAAGCCGGCACCTCGGGCCGGGCCTCGTCCTCTTCCTTCGTGCGCTGGCGTGGCACGGTGAGGATGATCGAGATGATCGCGATCACCACCATCAGCAGGTTGAACAGCAGGCCGATCGAACCGCCGAACCTCAGCGCGACGTTCTCCTGGTTGCCGATGAACAGCCCGAGACTGCGGATGAGCTCGGGATCGACCGACTGCGCCGCCAGGTACAGCGCCGCCGAGATCGCCACGCCGATCGCGTTGCCCAGCGACGACGCCATCTTGTAGATGCCTGCAGCCGCGCCGACCTGCTCCTCGGGCACGTTCGACAGGGCGGCATCCGTCGACGGCGTCGCATAGAAGCCGAGACCGATGCCGAACAGCGTGAAGCCGATGAACGCCAGCACGATGTACTGTCCAACCAGTACGAAGGTCATCGAGCACAGCAGGATCCCGACGCCGGTGATGATGCTGCCCCAGATCATGGGCTTGCGCGGCCCGAACCGTTGCAGCAGCTTCTCGCCGGCCCGGATGGTCGCCAGGATCGCGATGAGGTACCCCAGCGTCAGCAGACCCGACTGCAGCGACGTGAATCCGGCGGCGACCTGCACCAGTCCCAGCGCCACGATCAGCGTGCCCGCCGCCCCGTTCAGCAGGAAGTTCGACACGGTGGCACCCGTGAACGTCGAGTTGCGGAAGACGGTGAGGTCAACGAACGGTGCGCTCTTGGACGTCTCGACCTGGAAGAACAGGATGCCGAACACCACGAACAGCACGATCAGCACGATCCCGGTGACGCTCAGCCAGCCGATGCTCGGCCCCTGCGAGATGTACACGTTCACCGCGACCAGTGCGATGACGAAGCAGATCAGGCCGGTCCAGTCGAAACGCGCCCCGGCCGCGCCCGGCTCGGGCGGCGCCTTGGACTCGGGAGTCCCCTTCAACAGGAACAGCGCCACGATCGACAGGGCGATCGAGATCCAGAAGATCGACCGCCAGCCGAGGAACGACGTGGCCATCAGCCCGCCGAACAGCGAGCAGAATCCCGAGCCGCCCCACGACCCGATGGACCAGAACGACAGCGCACGCTGACGCTGCGTACCCTCGTAGTACTTCTTCACCAGCGCGAGGCTCGCCGGCATCACGCACGCCGCCGACAACCCCTGGATCGCGCGGCCCGCCAGCAGCATCGCCGAGGTGAGACCGCCCGCGTCCGCCGGCGTGAGGGCGATGATCACCGATCCGAGGATGCTGAGGTAGATACCGGCATACAGGATCCTGACCCGGCCGACGCGGTCGGCCAGCCCGCCGGCCACGACGATGAAGATGCCCGAGAACAGCGAGGTCACCGCCACGGCCAGATTCGCAAGGGATCGCGTGACGTTCAGCTCACCCTGGATGCCCGGAATGACGTTGAGCAGGGTCTGCGCGAACAGCCAGAAGTTGATGACCGCGAGCACGATGCCCAGCAGCCAGAGATCGTTCGGCTTCCAGCCCGTCGCCGGCGGCGCCGATGCCGTGTCGTTCGTCATCTCGGCTCCTCCGCTGGATCGCCTGCTGCTGCGCCTGCACCGAGCCAGGCCAGCGCGGCGACCACCGCGGCGGCGGTGCCGGTCTTCAGCGTCGGGCCGATCACGGGAGCGAACTCGGGGGAGTGGTTGGCGGGGATGTCCGTGGACACGGTGCCGGCCTCGGCGGCCGCCGCGTACCGCTCGGGATCGACGGAACCGACGCCCCAGTACGTGTAGGGCACGCCGAGGGCATCCGGGATCGCACTGAAGTCCTCGCTGGCCGACTGGCGTTTCAGCGCGACGGCCTGGTCGCCGAAGTGCCGGCCGAAGGCCGCGGCGACGCGCTGCGTCGTCGCGGCATCGTTGCGGGTCAGCGGAAAGTGATCGTACAGTTCGAACTCCGGCGGCCGGGGCGACCCGGATGCCGTGCACTCGCCCTCCACGATGCGATGGACCGCGTCGATGATCGTCGCGCGTGTGGTCTCGCTGAACGTGCGGATATTCAGATCCAGCACGGCACGGTCGGAGATGATGTTGCTCTTCGAGCCGCTCACCAGACGCCCCACAGTGAGCACGGCGAACTCGCCCGGCGTGACCTCGCGCGAGACGATCCCCTGCAGGCGCAGCACGATCGTCGATGCCAGCACGACGGGGTCGACGCTCAACTGCGGCATCGACCCGTGGCTTCCGCGGCCCCACACGGTGACCCGCAGGCTGTCGCCACTGGACAGCACGGGCCCGGCCAGAGTGCCGACCTGGCCCGCGGGGAACGGCAGCACGTGCTGGGCGAACGCGACATCGGGCTGCGGGATGAGATCGGCGAGGCCGCCGCGCAGCATCGACTCGGCGCCGTCGGCGAGCTCTTCGGCCGGCTGGAAGAGCGCGATGTATGTGCCGCGCCACGCATCCGTCCTCTCGGCGAGCAGCCGTGCCGCGCCCAGCAGGCACGCGGCATGCGCGTCGTGCCCGCAGGCGTGCATGACCGGCACCTCGTTGCCGCCGGCATCCGTCGCGCGTTCGACGCTGGCGTAGGGGAGTCCGGTGCTCTCCTGGATCGGCAGCGCGTCCATGTCGGCACGCATGAGCACGACCGGTCCGTCACCGTTGCGCAGGATGCCGACCACGCCGGTCGACCCCACCGCCTCGGAGACCTCGAAGCCGCGCGCCCGCAGCTCGGCGGCGACAGCGGCCGCCGTCCGCACCTCCTGGTGGCCGAGCTCCGGATGCTGATGCAGGTCGCGGTAGACGCCCTCCTGCCAGTCGCGGATGCCGGGCTGGCCCGCCAGCACCATCGTCACGTCGTCTTCCTGTGCCATCGGTCGACCTCCGCCTCCACGGTACGCCGTGAAGAAATTCACGGCCACGATCTCGTGCATCGGCGAGGCCTGCGGGTGAGAATCGAGTATGGCTGAGCGCACCTACCGCCCTGGCGCGGGCACCGCCACCCTCTGGATGGTGACCGCGGTCATCGCGTGGATCGTGTCTTTCCTGCTGTACCTCGAGTACATCGGCCAGCTCAACGGCGCGGCGCCGCTCGTGTCGTGCTCGATCAGCCCGATCGTCACGTGCGGCCCCAACCTGCTCTCGCCTGCGGGCAACCTGCTGGGTTTCACCAACTCGATCATCGGGATCGTGCTGTTCACCGGTCCGGTGTTCGCCGGCGTCGGCGCGCTCGCCGCTCCCCGAGGCATGCGCGCCTGGTACTGGCGCGTATATGCGCTGTTCGTGCTCGGCGGTTTCGTGTTCGTGCACGTGCTCGCGTACCGCAGCGTGTTCGAGTTCGGGTCGCTTTGTCCGTGGTGCATGGTCGTCTGGCTGATGACGATCCCGCTGTTCTGGTCGGTGACCGGCTGGACGCTGCGCGAGGGCGTCTGGGGTCAGGCGCCGCGTCGCCTGGGCGCGATCATCTCGTCCTGGATGCCGGCGATCGTCGTGGTCGACTACGCGATCATCGCCGTCGCCGCCCAGCTGCGCCTGGACGTGCTCGGCTCGCTGTGAGCACCGTCCTCGGCCAGCGGATCACCGCCCGGAACTGAGGCTCGCCCCGCGCGCTCCGAGCGCATAGAGTGCCCGCATGGAGATCACTCCGCACGACGTGCACGATCTCGCCCCCGACGAGATCTTCGTCTTCGGATCGAACGCGTCCGGCCAGCACGGCGGCGGCGCCGCCCGCACGGCGTACCGCAGGTTCGGTGCGGTCTGGGGAGAGGGGCACGGCCATCATGGCCAGACCTACGCCATCGACACCATGAGCGGACTCGACGTCCTCGCCGAAGAGGCGCGGACGTTCATCGACTATGCCCGTGAGCATCCCGCTCTGCGGTTCCTGCTGACACCGGTGGGCTGCGGCATCGCCGGCTACACGCCCGCCCAGGTGGGGCCGCTGTTCGCCGGCATCCCCGCCAACGTCACCGTCCCGTCGGTGTTCGTCCCGTTCCTCGCCACCTGACCCACCTGACCCACCGGACCCACCGGACCCACCGGACCCACCGAGCTGTGCCGGCGACACGAAAGCCGGATGCCGTCAGCCCGCGAAGCGCGCGGCGAGCTCGGCGACTCGGGATGAGCGATCCTGCGGCAGCATCCGGCCGGAGCGTTCGAGCAGGCTCATACCGTGCAGCGCGCTCCAGAAGACCTCCGTCGTCGTCGGGGTGCCGGCCTCACCGAGAGCCGCGGAGAGCGCCGCGAATCCGGCCTGCAGCTCGGCCTCGGCGTCGTCGTGGGCGAACCGCGCATCGATCGCCAGCTGGAACATCGCGTCGTGCAGCGCGGGGTGCGCGACGGCGAAGCCCAGGTACGCCTCGGCCACCGCCGAGATCGCCGGCGCGCCGGTCGTGTCGGCGGCAGCGGCACGTGTCGCCTTCGTCAGTTCGGCGAACCCTCCCAGCGCGACGTGCCGCATGATCTCGGTCTTGCCGTCGGGGAAGTGCGAGTAGATCACCGGCTGTGTGTAGCCGATCGTGTCGGCGAGGTGACGGAGCGTGACCGCAGCCCATCCACCCGACTCCGCCGCTGCGCGGGCGGCATCGAGAATCTGCTGTCGGCGCTCTGCGACCCGCTGCGCGCGGACGTTCCTGTCATTCACGGAGACCCCCTTGCATGACGGTGCGAACACCCTCTAGGTTAGCACTGCTAGAAAAACTAGCAACGCTAGAAAAGTGGGGGAGTCAACATGTTCGCTGAGTCACTCGCCGTCATCACCGCGACGGTCGTCGGTGTGATGGTCGGCGTCGAGTTCTGCGTGTCGGTATTCGTCAGCCCGATACTGCTGCGGCTGCCGGCGCAGCAGTCGCTGACGGCGAGCCCGATCTTCGCGCGGGTGCTGGGGCGGGTCATGCCGTTCTGGTACTTCGGTTCGCTGATCCTCACGGCCGGCGTCGCGGTCGTCGCCTGGGGAGAACCGGCCGCCGGACCCGCCGTCGTGGCCGCAGCGCTGCTGGTCGTCAGCGTGGTGGTCTCGCTCACGCTGCTCGTCCCCATCAACAACCGCGCGATGGCCTGGACCCCTGATGACCATCCGGCCGACTGGCGCGACCAGCAGCGTCGCTGGCTCGCGATCCATTATGCGCGCGTGGCGATCATCGTCGCCGCGTTCGTTTGCGTCGTCGTCGCGGTGCTGCTGGTCTGACCCGGCACGTCGAGACGGCACGCGCCGCCGAGGGGCGCACCGACCAGCGGATGCCGTCAGCCGGGGGCGTCGAAAAGCCGGCCGCCGCGCGCCCTGGCCACCACGATCCCACGCTGCGAGGACGGGAAACGGTCCAGCATCGCCCGCAGCTCGGCGGCGTCCACGTCGGCGCCGAACGCCTCCGCTCCCGGTTCGAGCATGATCCCTGCGGCGAGCGGACCCGCGACGACCGGGTCGAACCCGAGCCTGTCCACCAGCGCCGCCACCGTCGCGACGTCGTGCGCGTCGTCGCCGGCGATCGCGATCGCCTTGCGCTCGGCGGCGCCGGAGGGGCGTGCCTCGTCCTCGAGATCCTGGTAGCCCATGTGCCCGAGACCCTTGACCACGCGGGCGCCGACCAGGTGCGCCTGCACGAGCTCGCTCGTCGAACCGCGCGGATCGTCGAGATCGGGGCGGATGCCGTCGGCGGCCCACCAGTAGTTCGTCGCGTCGATCACGAGCATCCCCGCCAGGGCATCCGCCGGCAGCGTCGCCACCCTGCCGAGCGGGAGCGCCAGCACCACGGCATCCGCCTCCGCGACGATCTCATCGAGCGTCGTGGCGTGCGCTCCGATCGCCGCCATCGGGCGAGCGATCAGCGCCGGGTCGCCGGAACCTGCGACGAGGACGCGCAGGCCGGAATCGGCGGCGAGGCGGGCCAGCACCGAGCCCAGCCGGCCGGCGCCCAGCACGCCCAGAACGCCGATCCGCGATGCCTCATCCGTCACGGTCTCATCGTACGGCCGGCCCCGACGCAACCCACTTGATAGCGCTCCGGGCGGGGTGTAGACCTCTGGGCAGGACCGAACCGAAGGAGAAAAGAGCATGGCTCACCGCATCGGCTACCTCGTCGGCAGCCTGTCCAGCGACTCGATCAACCGCGTGCTGTCCAAGGCGCTCGTGCGCCTCGCACCAGACGGTCTGGAACTGACCGAGATCCCCATCCGCGATCTGCCCCTCTACAACCGTGACGACGAAGGCGACCTGGCCGCGCCGATCGTCGCGTTCAAGCAGGCGGTCGAGCAGTCTGACGGGCTGCTGTTCGTCTCGCCGGAGTACAACCGCTCCATCCCCGCGCCCCTGAAGAACGCGATCGACTGGGGATCCCGGCCCTGGGGCCAGAACTCCTTCGCCCGCAAACCCACCGGCATCATCGGCGCCTCGATCGGCTCCATCGGCACGGCGGTGATGCAGTCGTCGATGCGCGGGGTGCTGAGCTTTCTCGACGCACCGCAGCTCAACGCCCCCGAGGCGTACATCACGTTCGATCCCGAGGTCTACGGCGACGACGGTGCCGTGCACGACAGCAGCACCGAGGAGTTCCTGCGCCATTACATGGAGGAATACGCCGCGTTCGTCGAGCGCGTACTGTCCAGTGCGCTGCCCGGGCACGTCGGCGACTCCGACCCGGATGTCATGCACTGATGGCCGACGCACTCGATCCCGCAGCCGCCGCGTCGCGGCGGCTGCGGGATCGAGGCGACTCTGACCCGTCAGCGACAAGTCAGTGGTCGCGCAGCATCCGGATCAGTTCGTCCTTGTTCTTGTCGGAGTATCCCTCCAGGTCGAGCTCCTTCGCGCGTTCGCGCAGCTCGTCGACCGTGCGATCCTCGTAGTCCTCCGCGGATCCTCCGCGATGACCCACCTCGGATCGGCCGTCACGGGCGGCCGCGTTCGAGATCCGTGCGGCCTTCTCCTTCGACGCGCCGTCGTCGCGCAGCTTCTCGTACAGCTCCTCGTCCTTCAGCTCCGGCTGATCGGGCACGATGCCTCCTCCGTTCGTCGGACGTCGCGTTGGGCGACGGTCACGACCCTACGCACGGCGGAGTCGGACCCGAATGGCCTTGACAGCCCCGAGGCGGCTCTTACGACGCCGCGTCCCAGCGCGACTCCGAGACGCGCGCCGGGCGCACGCCCGCGTCGTACACCCGCACCCAGTCGATCTCCACGGCCAGCAGGGTGAAGCCGTCGTCGAGTGCCCGGGAGTCGGGGAAGTGCCTGGCGTACTCCTCGCCCAGGCGGGTGCGCTCGTCGTCCCAGGTGATGCGCGCCCTGCCCTCGATCTGCAGGGTCGTGTCCGCACCGGTCACGGCGATCGCCACGCGCGGGCGCTGCTCGATGTTGCCGACCTTGCGCGAGTCGGTGGGAGCGTCGAAGAGCACGGCGCCGTCGGGTGCGACGGTGAGTCCGACGTAGGCGGCCTGCGGTTCGCCGTCGGCGCCCACGGTCGCCACGACTCCCGACCCGCACACGCGGATGAAGTGCGCCACGGCGGCGCGGTCGCCGGCATCGATGCTCATGTCACGACGTTACGCTTCCGGAGGCCCGCGCGCGAGGGATTTCTCAGTCCGGCGTGGCGCGTTCCCACGGCTCGACGTCGCCGGGAACGACGACGAACAGCGGATGCGGTTGCGGGGCCGATTCCGCCCAGACCCGGGCGAACTCGGGGCTGCGCCCGGCGAGCTTTCGCCCGAGGTGCGCCCACTCGAGTGCGAGCTGCCCATCGGTCACCGGGATCTGCCCGACGACGGCATCCGGGGCGATGATGCGACCGCGGTCGAACCGGTACCCGCGCCGGTCGGCCTCGGCGGCGACGCCGGCGAGATAGACGCCGACCGAATCCACCGGCTGCGGCTGAGTGCGGAAGCGCTCGAGCTGCGGATGACTGCGGTAGCCGCGGGTGCGCCCGGCGAGCACCGCCTGCGCGAGCAGGGTCTCGCGCCAGCAGGCCACCAGGCCCGCCCTGTCGAGCTGCCGCGGGTGCAGCGACCAGATCCTCACGGCCGCAGGCTCACTTCGAGGCTGCCTCGGCTGTGTCCGGCTCGGCAGCCTTCTCCGTGCCGTCCGGCTGCTCCGTGCTCCCTGACTGCTGTGCGCGCGACAGCTTCGACGGCCACCAGATCTTCCGGCCGATGTCGTAGCTGAGCGCCGGCACGAGCAGCGACCGCACGACGAAGGTGTCGAGCAGCACACCGAACGCGACGATGAACGCGATCTGCACGAGGAAGAGGATCGGAATCACCGACAGCGCCGCGAACGTCGCGGCCAGCACGAGGCCCGCCGAGGTGATCACGCCGCCGGTCACCGACAGTCCGCGCAGGATGCCCTCGCGGGTGCCGTGTCGCAGCGACTCCTCGCGCACCCGCGTCATGAGGAAGATGTTGTAGTCGATCCCGAGCGCGACGAGGAAGACGAAGCCGTACAGCGGCACGGCCGGGTCGGCACCGGGGAAGTCGAACACGCCGTTGAATACGAGTGCCGCCACACCCAGCGCCGACCCGAACGAGAGCACCGTCGTGAGGATCAGCAGCAGCGGGGCGAGGATCGCGCGCAGCAGCAGCATGAGGATCACGAAGATCACCACGAGGATGACCGGGATGATGAGGTTGCGGTCGTGGATCGACGCCTCGTTCGTGTCGATCGAGGTGGCCGTCACCCCGCCGACCAGCGCGTCGAGGTCATCGAGCTCACCACGCAGCGCGTTCACCGTGTCCTCGGCATCGGCCGAGTCCGCGGCATCCGTCAGGGTGCCCTGCAGCAGCACACGGCCGTCGACGACGGTCGGCTCGGGTGCCGGAGTTCCCAGAGGGCCGAACGCCTGGATACCGTCCTCGGTGATCGGCGCGGAACCGGATGCTGCCTCGGATGCCGTCACCGACACGGCGTCGACGCCGTCGTCGGCCAGCAGCACGTCGGCGGCGGCCTGCATCCGCGACTCGTCGACGAGCACGTAGACCGGGCTGCCCGAACCGCCGGGGAAGTGGTCGCCGAGCACCCGCTGCCCATCGCGCGCCTCGGACTGGCCGAGCACGAGATCGGACTGCGGCACACCGCTCGCCTGCAGCTGCACGACACCGGCGGCGGCGATGGCGAGCACCACGGTGGTGGCGATCCAGATCAGACGCGGACGGCGGCTGATCAGACGAGCCAGCCGCGGCCAGGCCCCTGACGCGTCGAGCGGGTTCTCGTCGGCGGTGTGCCCGGGCTCGAAGAGCGGCCGGCGCGGCCAGAAGGCGGCGCGACCGAACAGCAGCAGCAGCGCCGGCAGCAGCGTCAGCGCCGACAGCATGGCGAACACGATGCCGATCGAGGCCACCGGTCCCAGCGTGCTGTTGGACTTCAGATCGCTCAGCAGCAGGCACAGCAGGCCGGCGATCACGGTGCCGCCCGAGGCGAGGATCGGCTCGAACGATCCCTTCCAGGCTGCGCGCAGCGCGGCGCCCTTGTCTGCAGTGGATCGCAGCTCTTCACGGAACCGGGCGACCAGCAGCAGCGAGTAGTCGGTGGCCGCGCCGATCACGAGGATGAACAGGATGCCCTGGGTCTGACCGCTCAGCAGCAGGATGTCGAGCTTGGCCGCCCACCACACCACCAGCAGTGCCACGCACAGGGCGAACAGGCTCGTGCTGAGCACGACGACAGGCAGCAGCAGCGACCGGTACACGATGACGAGGATCACCATCACCGCCAGCAGCGCCACGCCCAGCAGCAGGCCGTCGATCCCGGCGAAGCCGGCCGCCAGGTCGGCGGTGAAGCCGGCCGGTCCCGTCACGTGCGCGGTGACGCCGTCGGGCACAGCCTCGCGCAGATCGTCGGAGAGCGCCGAGACGACGTCGCCGATACCCGCTTCGGTGTCGATGGGCACGAACGCCTGCGCGGCGAGGCCGTCGTCCGAGACGATCACCGGCGATGATCCGTCCTGCACGCCCTCAGCCTCGACGGCCGACTCCAGGGCACTGCCGAGCTGCTCGAGCAGCGGGTCGTCGATCTCGGCATCCGATTCGAAGACGACGACCGCGGGGATCGTGTCGGAACCGAGGAAGTCGTCGAGCACGCCCTGCACCTCGGTGGCCGCCGCGGAATCCGGCAGATACGAGGTGCGGTCGTTCGACGAAACCTCGTCGACCTTGCCGAACAGCGGGCCGCCCAGACCTGCGCCCGCCAGCCACAGCAGGATCACCGCCGCTGACAGAAGACCTCGAAGGACGGGTCTGCGCTTCGGCCGTGCGCTGCGGACTTCCGCCCTGGTCGTCATATCGGTCCCTTCAGGAGGCTAGTCTCAGATGTTACTAGCCGAGGAAGGTAATCCCCGGCAGCGGGAGGCAGCCGGTGCTGCTCATCCTTCTGGCGCCTATCATCCTTCTGGCACCTAGAGTGTGGTCATGGAGAGAACGCTGGTGATCGCGGCGTCCGCACCGGTGCCGCGCGGCAACCGCGTCGAGATCACGCAGTCCCGTGCCGACGGCGCCGTCATCGCCGTGCACGACCTGGAGCGCGGCATCCGCTACCGCCTGCGCGAGCTGCCCCGCGACGAGGTCGACGTCTGGCGGGCGACAGTGCGCGACTGTACCGTCGCCGACACTCCGCGCGGGGCGCGGACGACCCTCACCATGCTCGCCGTCGACGCTGCGGAGGATGCGGCCGAGGCGCTCACCGAAGCGGATGCCGCCGCGGCGGCTGCGAAGGCCGAGTCCGACCGCTGGGGCGGCGCCGACCGCCCGCCGGCCGAGACGCCGGAGCGGTTCTGGTGACCGGTTCGGGGCGCATCAACGCGTGATCTTACCCCTCTGGATGAGGTGCTGCCACCCCCAGGAGCGAACGAGAGCACCCGCCTAGGTTGGGTGGCGGAACGAATCGCCGAACCGGTGAGAGCGGCCGGCGGATCGTTTCCCCGGCCAGGCTGGGCGACTGGGGAAAACGCGGTCTGATCAGGGATGTCATGTCATCTGATTCAGAGAAGGGATCGCGTCATGAGAACATTCATCCGCAATTGGATCGCTGCAGAGAAGGCCCGCCGTGAGGAGAACGGCGAGAAGGGCTTCTCGCTGATCGAGCTCATCATCGTGGTGGTGATCCTCGGCATTCTGGCCGCCATCGCCATTCCGATCTTCCTCAACATCCAGCAGGATGCGGCAGACAACGCGCTCGCCGCAGTCACCGCCAACGGTGCATCGCAGGTCGCCGCAGAGATGGCGCAGGATCCGACGATCACCGATGCAGGCAGTGTTGACCTGACGAACCTCGAGGAGGACGGGATCAACCTGGTTGCGACCGGTGCGACGCTCGACGACATCTGCGTCACCGGCACGAAGACGGGCGTGACCACGGCGACTTCCGGGCCCGGCTGCGCGGGGACGCCGACGACGACGCCCTGATCTCGGCTGAGACGCTCCGGGGTCGACGGGTTACTCAGTCGACCCCGGATCGCCGGTTCTTCCTGCCAGCGGAGAGGAGGGGCGGCATGACCGGACGCGAAGAAGGGTTCAGCCTGGTCGAGGTGATCGTGGCGATGCTCCTGCTCGGGCTCGTCGCCATCTCGCTGGTGCCCCTGCTCTGGCAGGGTCTCAGCCTCGCCGACCGCCAGTCCACCGTCGCCACCGCGACACGTGAGGTGAACGCGCTGGTCGAGCAGGCCCGTGAGACGCCGAGCTGCGCGGATCTGGCGGCGCTGGCCGGCGCGCATCCGTACCTCGACGCCTCGGGCCGCACCCTGTTCACCGCGACGGTCACGGTGGGAACCTGCGCTTCCGAGGCCTCGGTGCCCGTGGACGTCGTGGCCCAGCACTCGAGCGGCACGCTCGCGAGCGTGTCGGCATTGGTGTACGTGCCATGACCGCATCCGCAGTGCACCAGACCACCGGCGACGCGGGCGTCACCCTCGTCGAGCTCATCATCGGGATGCTCATCGGCACCGTGGTGCTCGGCGTCTCGGTGCTCATCTTCGCCAACTCCCTGCAGACCCAGGCCACAGTCACCTCGGTCACGCAGGCCACCAATGAGGGACAGATCGTGGCATCCACCATCGAGCGGGCTGTGCGCAACGCCGACTTCATCGACGTCTCGGCCGATCAGCGCACCCTCCAGGTGCAGACCTCGCTCGGCGGCGCGCTGACCTGCCAGGGATTCCACCTCGACGGCGACACGATCCGGATGACGCTGCGCAGCACCCCGCTCGGCGACCCGGCCCTGTGGCCGGCGTGGCAGGACGGCGTCGCCGCGCACGGCTCCGACCCCTTCGTCGCGCGCGCCGGTCGCGGCGTGGTCTACGCCTTCGACATGACCACAGACGCGACGCCCGTGCTCTTCACCGGAGAGGCGTCGCTGCGCTCCATCTCGACCGGACAGGCGAGAACATGCTGGTGATCCGAACGAGAGGATGGCGCGGCCGGCGCGACGACGACCGCGGCGCCGTGCTGGTCACGGTGCTCATCGTCATGCTCGTCGGCTTCATCGTCGTCGCGTCGATCGCGGCCGCCGTGGTGTTCACGATCGGCGCCAACCAGACCAACCGCGACCGCACCGGCGCCTTCGTCGCCGCCGAATCCGGGCGCGACGCCGCAGTCGCCGCGATCGCCCAGGGCGCCTGCGTCACCAGCGGATCGGGAACCGACCCCGACTACACGTTCCGGGTGAAGACGACGACCGGCGCGCAGCCCGCGAGCTTCGACGACCCGGGGCTCGTGAGCGCCTGCCCGACCATCGACTCGCGCTTCGTCGTGATCGAATCCACCGGCACGGGGCCGGCGGGCGCCACCTCCGTGGTGACGTCGGTGTACACCTGGCAGGTCTTCTACCCCGGGCAGCCGGGCGGCACCATGGCCTACTTCGACGGCGCGTTCACCGCCACCCAGTCGCAGTACGAGGGCGACCTCGTGATGCGTTCGGGCAACTACGAGTGCAATGCGCAGAGCACGATCACCGGAGACCTGTGGCTCACCAGCGGCGACTTCAGCGTCAGCGCCAAATGCGTGATCGACGGCAGCGTCTACGTGCGCGGGAACGCCAATCTCGGCAACGGCGCCGACGTCAGCATCACCGGTGACGTGGTCGCGGGCGGCTCCATCTCGATGACCTCGAACAAGGCGATCGTCGGCGGCAGCCTGACCGCCAACGGCGCCATCAACACCACCGCGGGGTCGGCCGCAGGCAATGCCACGGCGGGCGGCGCCGCAAGCGTCGCGCCCGGCACGGTCGCCGGAACGGTCACGGCCAACGCGGGCACCCCGGCGGTGTTCAACCCCACGCTCGAGAAGGTCTTCGACATGACCCGGTGGCTGGACGTGCCCATCGACCGGGCGACCTGGGGCGGCGACGTGCGCTGGTTCGAGGGGCCGTGCAACGGCACCGACGTGATGACCGCGCTGAAGCAGCCACTGACGGCCCCGTACACGCGGGTCGGCATCGACTACACCGCTTGCACGGGACCCGTCACCGTGCGCCTGTCCGGTGGACAGGTGGCGCATGATGCGCTCTTCCTCGTGCCACCGGCATCCACCATGTCGATCGTGATCTCGGGCAGCCTCACCTCGGTGCTCGTGCCGCAGCCGCAGCTGTTCTTCATCCACGGCGACGCGGTGCTCGGCAACGACGCACCCGACTGCATCACCGGCTCGTCGACCGACAGCCTGAGCCTTCCCGCCACCGCGCAGGTGCGGATGATGCTGTACTCGCCGTGCGGTCTCGGCTCGGTCAGCCACATCAACTTCAACGGCCAGTTCTACTCGAACTACGACGGCGACGAGAAGTGGGTGCACCCCGAGTTCACCTGCCAGAACATGGCCTGGGAGCCTATCCTCGGACTCGGCTGCAGCGTGAAGGACGCCGCGGAGGACGAGACCCCGCCGCCTCCGCCGACGCAGCAGCTGGGTCCGCTCATCACCCAGCGGGAGAGGTGACCCATGACTCCCGTGCTGCCGGTCGTGCCGATCTGGGTCGTGCTGATCTGGGTGGGGCTGCTCGGCCTCGCCATCGGATCCTTCCTCAACGTCGTCGCGTACCGGGTGCCCGCGGGCATCCCGCTGGCCAGGGAGAGCCGCTGCCCGCGCTGCGACGCACCGGTGCGCTGGTGGCAGAACATCCCCGTCGCGTCGTGGGTCGGCCTGCGCGGCCGTTGCCGGGAGTGCAGCGGCCGGATCGCGGCCCGATACCCCCTGATCGAGGCGCTCACGGCTGCGGCGTTCATCGGCGTGGCCCTGCTCGTCGCGACCGGGTCACTGACCGGACCTCTGACCGGCGGCGGCAGCTGGGGTGCCACGGTCGCGGTCGCCGCCGCCTACCTGAGCTTCGCCGCGGCATCCATCGTGCTGGCGGTGATCGATCTCGACACCTTCCGGCTGCCGAAAGCGATCGTGCTGCCCGCCCTGGCCGTGGGCATCGGGCTGCTCACGCTCGCGTGCCTGCTCGGCGCGGACTGGGCACGCCTGCTGCGCGCGCTCGCCGCGGCGGCCGCCGTGTCTCTCGCCTACCAGCTGGTGCGGCTGCTGCGACCGGATGCCATGGGCGGCGGCGATGTGAAGCTCGCGGCGCTGATCGGCCTTCACCTCGGCTGGATCGGCCCAGGCGGAATCGGCTTCGGCTGGGGCGTGGTCGTGGTCGGGGTGTTCGCGGCGTTCGTGCTCGGCGGGGTGTACGGGGCGGTGCTGATGCTGTTGCGACGCGCGAGCAGGCGCACGGCGATCCCATTCGGCCCGTGGATGCTGCTCGGCGCGTGGACGGGAATCGTGTTCGGGCAGCCGCTGTCGGACTGGTACCTGCGGCTGGTGATCCCGGCATGAACGGCTTCCAGAGCGACGACAGCACAACCCAGATCGACATCACGAGGCAGAAGGAGGAGTGAGCATGGCCAACACGCACATCGGACTCGAGATCACCGAGGAGAGCGTGCGGGCGGTCGAGATCACCGCCGGCCGCAACCCGGTGCTGCTCGCTCGCGGCGAGGTGCCGCTGCCGCCCGGGGCGGCGAAGGACTCCGAGGTGCTCGACGTGGATGCCGTGGCCATGGCGCTGCGTCAGCTCTGGACCCGCGCCGGCATCAAGGGCCGCCGGGTCGTGCTCGGCATCGGCAACCGCCGCATCCTCGTCCGCGAGTACAGCACCGAGGTGATGCGCGCCGACCTGCTGCGCCAGGCGCTGCCGTATCAGGTGCAGGATCTGCTGCCCGTGCCCGTCGAGCAGGCGGTGCTGGACTTCTACCCGGCTACGCAGACCGACGACCGCGTGAGCGGGCTGCTGGTCGCCGCGGTGTCCGAGACAGTCGAGCAGCTGATCGCCGCCGCGACCAAGGCGAAGCTGACCGTCGAGCGCGTCGACCTCGCCCCGTTCGGCCTGGCCCGGGTCGCGCATGCCATCGCACCCGGCGGGGAGCCCGTCGGGATGATCCACGTCGGCGACCACACCACCTATGTCGTCGTCGCCGCCGCCGGTGTGCCGCGGTTCGTGCGCATCATCGCCCTGGATCTGCCCACCGCCGCCGTGCGCGAGCGCTCGCCCGAGACGGTGCCGGCCGTCGAACCCGACGACGAAGGCGGCGTCTTCGCGCCCGCGCTGCGCTCGCGGTTCGGCCGGGGAGCATCGCTCGAACCCGCCGTCCGCGATCTCGTCGAGAGGCTGAACTCGACAATCTCGTTCTACCGCGACAGGCGCAGCTCGGAACCGGTCACGGCGGTGCACATCAGCGGGGCGGGCATCGCCGTGCCGGGGATGATGGCGGCGCTCACGTCCGAACTGCCCTCGGAACTCACCCCGCTGCGGCTGTCCGACGTGATCGCGTCGAAGCAGCCCTTCGAAAAACAGTCCTTCGAACCACACGGTGACCACGACCTCAATTTCGTCACGACGATCGGGGTTGTCCTGGGAGAGGGACGATCATGAGACTCACCCCGAAGAGCGACCAGACCGTGCTCGCCGTCGGCGGGGTCGCGCGCGTCAACCTCATGCCCCAGGGCGAGCTCGAGCGCCGCGGGCGTATCCGCCTCATGCTGCGGTGGGCGACCGGACTGCTCGGCGCGCTGCTGGTGGTCGTGCTGCTCATCGGCGGCGCCGCCGCGCTGCGGCTGGTGGCGGGGCAGCGGCTGATGGCCGAGCAGGAGCGCAACACCGCGGTGCTGGCCGAGCTGGCAGAGCTGTCCGAGGTCTCGGGAGCACTCGCGACGCAGCGCGCACTCGAGGCGTTCCGCACCTCGGCCACGGCCGTCGACCTCGACTGGGTGGCCCTGCATCGCGCCCTCACCTCGGGCCTGCCCGACGGCGTCGTGCTCGAAGGGTTCGACCTCACGACCGGCGGGGTGCCCGAGGGGGAGGAGCCGGCGGCCGAAGTCGGGCTCACCGGTCAGGTGATGCTGTCCAGCCCGCGGCCGGTGGAGATCGTCGACGTGATCCGCGCCTACCGTCAGCTGCCCGGCGTGATGGATGCCGACGGACGAGAGCTCACCTCCGCCGGCGGGACGAGTGGCGGCGAGGGCGAGCCGACCCGGTACGGCTACCTGCTGACCGTGACATTCGACCAGTCGCTCTACACCGCAGCACCGGAGGAGGAATGATGCAGCTCAACAGGCAGATCATCAATCTGCTCGGCGTGGTCGTCGTGGCGGCGATCCTCGCCGCCGGCATCCTGCTCGGCGCCATGCCGCTCTACTTCGAATCGCGGGCCACGCAGGCGCAGGCCGACGAGGTCGCCCGTGCCAGCGAGATGCAGGAGGTGCAGGTGCAGGCGCTGCGGCGGGATGCCGAGCGGATCGACGAGATCGAGGCCGACCTGGCGGCGCTGCGCGCGCAGATCCCCGCGGATCCGCGCCTGGACGACGTCTTCGCCCTGGTCAACCGTGCCGCGCAGTCCGCCGGCGTGACGATCAGCAGCGCCATGGCGTCCGATCCCGAGCCGTGGACGAAGCGGACCGCCCCGGGGGCGGACCCGGCCGCGCCCGCCGCGCCGGCCGCACCGGACCAGCCCGCCGGAGCCGCAGACGCGTCCGGTGAGGCGGCTCCGGTCGATCCCGCCGCCGGCGCGACGGCGCCGGAGGGGGCGGATGCTGCGGCCATCCCACCCGCCGCAGCGCAGACCGCACCCGAGACCCAGGTGCCCGTCTCGATCGTGGTCGTCGCCGGTGACACGGCATCCGCCGCCCGATTCGCCGAGGCACTCGGCGACGGGCCCCGCCTGCTGGGGATCACCCACGCCAACATGACCAGCGCGACCGACGGGTACACCCTCACCCTCGACGCCCTCGCCTTCGTCAGGACGGAGCAATGATGACCGAGACGACCCTGGATGCGATGCTCGCGGCGTCGGCCGCCGCCGGAGCATCCGACGTGCACCTCACCAGCGAGCATCCGCCTCTGATGCGGGTCGACGGCGCCATGGTGCCGATCCCCGGATTCCCGGATCCGACACCAGGAGGCTGGCTGGAACCGGCGATGCACGCGATCATGTCGCCCAGCCAGGAGCAGGACTTCCGCGCGCACGGCGAGGTCGACCTGTCGTACGGCGCCGTCGGGATCGGCCGCTTCCGCGTGAACGTGTTCCGGCAGGTCGGTGCGGTCGCCGCGGCCCTGCGGCTAATCCCCAGCAAGGTGTACACGCTCGAGCAGCTCGGTGCGCCGCAGATCATCCGCGACCTCGCACTGAAGCCGCGCGGACTGGTGCTCGTCACCGGGCCGACCGGATCGGGCAAGTCGACCACCCTCACGGCCATGGTCGATCTCATCAACGGCACCCGCCCCGCGCACATCATCACCGTCGAGGATCCGATCGAGTTCCAGCACACCAGCCGGCGCTCCCTGATCCACCAGCGCGAGATCGGATCGGACACCGCCTCGTTCGCCGAGGCGCTGCGACGCGTCCTGCGGCAGGACCCCGACGTGATCCTGATCGGAGAGCTGCGCGACCCGGTCTCCATCTCGACCGCGTTGTCGGCCGCCGAGACCGGGCACCTGGTGCTCTCCACCCTGCACACGCAGGGCGCGGCCAAGAGCATCAACCGCATCGTCGACGCGTTCTCCTCCGAGCAGCAGGATCAGATCCGCAGCCAGCTGGGCGACACCCTGCAGGCGGTGATCAGCCAGACCCTGCTGCCGCTCGCGCACAGCAACGGACGCACGATCGCGACCGAGGTGCTCATCAACACCCCCGCCGTGGCCAACATGATCCGCGAGGGGCAGGTCGCCCAGCTGTACACCGCCATGCAGGCCGGCTCCGCGGTCGGCATGCACACCCTCGACCAGGACCTCGTCCGGCTCGTCTCGGAGGGCACCGTCTCGTCGCAGGTCGCGCGCGCCCACGCCCTGGACCCGAAGAACCTCGACGGCGTACGCGTGCAGATCCGTGACGGCGATTGGTCGGGCGGCTCGGATGACTGGGGGAGCTGATCATGGCACTCATCGAGGAGTACACCTACCGCGCTGTCGACAGGACCGGCGGCGGGGTGATCAAGGGCAGCATGGAGGCCTCCGGACCCAGTGCGGTCGTCGCCAAGCTGCAGGCGCAGGGACTCACCCCGCTGGATGTGCGGGCGGTGTCGAAGACCGGGCTCAACCAGGACGTCTCGATCCCCGGCTTCGAGAAGCGGGTGAAGACCAAGGCGCTCGCCGTGTTCGCGAAGCAGATGGCCGGGCTGATCAACGCCGGGCTCCCGCTCATGCGCACCCTGACCATTCTCATCGAGCAGACCGAGGACAAGCCGCTGCGGGCGGCGCTCGCCGCCGTGCAGAGCGAGGTGCAGTCCGGCTCGGCCTTCTCGGTCGCACTGGCCAATCACCCCGATGTCTTCCCGCCGCTGATGGTGAGCGTGATCAGGGTCGGCGAGCTCGGCGGTTTCCTCGGGCAGGCGCTGTCGTCGGTGGCCCGCACTTACGCCGATGAGGCCGAGCTGCAGAACAAGGTCAAATCGGCCATGACCTACCCGATCATCGTGATGATCATCGCCGTCCTCGGCGTGCTGGCCATGGTCACCTTCGTCGTGCCCGTGTTCGAGGGCATGTTCTCGGGGATGGGCTCCGCGCTGCCCGCGCCGACGCAGCTTCTCGTCACCATCTCGCACAACATGGTCTGGGTGCTGCCGCTGCTGCTCGCGGTGGCGTTCATCGGCTGGATCTGGTGGGTGCGCAACCGCAACAGCGAGCGGGTCCGCCGCATCGTTGACCCGGTGAAGCTGCGGCTGCCGATCTTCGGGTCGCTGGTCACCAAGGTGGCCGTGGCGCGGTTCGCCCGGAACCTGTCGATGATGCTCGACGCAGGAGTGTCGCTTCTGCAGGCACTGTCGATCGTCGGGCAGGCGGCGAACAACTGGGCGATCGAGAAGGCACTCGAAGACGTGCAGGAGTCGGTGCGCGAAGGGCGCTCGTTCTCGGTGCCACTGGCGAAGGCGGCCGTCTTCCCGCCCATCGTGGCGCAGATGGTCTCGGTGGGAGAGGAGGCCGGAACGCTGTCGGAGATGCTCGCCAGCGTCGCCGACTTCTACGAGGACGAGGTGAATACGGCCACCTCGCAGCTGACGGCGACGATCGAGCCGATCCTCATCGTCGGCATCGGCGTGATCGTCGGCGGCATGGTGATCACCCTCTACCTGCCGATCTTCACGCTGTACGGCGAGCTGGGAGCCGGATGACGGCGCTCACACCGACACGCGCAGCACCTCTTCGATCGTGGTGAGGCCCTGCGCGGCCTTGCGCCAGCCGTCGTCGCGCAGCGCCACCATGCCCTGATCGAGCGCCGCCTGGCGGATCTCGGTGCCCGTGGCATGCGTGACCAGCAGCTGCTCGATCTCCTCGGTCAGCGTCATCACCTCGTGCAGCGCGAGCCGGCCGCGATAGCCGGTGCCCGAGCAGATCGTGCAGCCGACTGCCCGGTGCAGCCCCGAGGCGTCGAAGCGGTCGGTGGGGAAGCCGAGCGAGACGAGCACCTCGGGCGGCTCGGCGAGCGGCTCGCGGCAGCGCGTGCACAGCCGGCGGGCGAGGCGCTGCGCGACGACCGCGGTGAGGGCGGTCGCCACCAGGAACGGCTCGGAACCCATCTCGGTGAGCCGGGTCAGCGCGCTCGGTGCATCGTTGGTGTGCAGTGTCGAGAGCACCAGGTGCCCGGTGAGCGAGGCCTCGATGGAGATGTTCGCCGTCTCCGCGTCGCGGATCTCGCCGACCAGCACGACGTCGGGGTCGGAGCGCAGGATCGACCGCAGCGCCGACTGGAAGGTGAGACCGGCGCGCTGGTTGACCTGCACCTGGTTGATGCCGGCCATCCGGTACTCCACCGGGTCCTCGACGGTGATGACGTTCACGCGCGGGTCGGCGACCTCCTGCAGCGCGGTGTACAGGGTGGTCGACTTGCCGGAACCGGTCGGGCCGGTGACGAGCACCATGCCGTGCGGGCGGGAGATCGCCTCGCGGAAGCGCTTGTCGTTGATCGGCGAGAACATCAGGTCGCTCATGGCCATCGCCTGACCCGAGGTGTCGAGGATGCGCATCACGATCTTCTCGCCCCACACAGTCGGCAGGGTCGCGACGCGTAGGTCGATCTGCCTGCCCTCGTGCTGCACCGACAGCCGTCCGTCCTGGGGGCGGCGCCGCTCGGCGATGTCGATGGACGACATGATCTTCAGGCGGGAGATGATGCCGTCCTGGATGCTGCGGTCGGCGCGCTGCATCTCGTGCAGCACGCCGTCGATGCGGAACCGGACGGTCAGCTGGTGCTCGCCGGGCTCGATGTGGATGTCGCTGGCGCGGTCGCTGATGGCCTGTGCGATCAGCAGGTTCACGAAGCGGACGACCGGCGCGTCGGCATCCTGCTCCTCGAGGTTCGCGGTGAACGCGACCCCGGAGGTGGTCAGCGACGCGCCGATCTGCTCGGAGAGGTCGTTGAGCTCGTCATCCGAGCGCAGGTAGCGGTCGAAGGCCTGCTGCAGCGCGTCGGCGGCCACGACGACGGGCTCGACGCGCAGGTCGGTCATGCTGGAGATGTCGTCGAGGGCGATGATGTCGGTAGGATCGACCATCGCGACGATCAGGTGGCTGCGCACCTTCTCGAGCGGCAGCAGGCTGTACCGGCGGCAGAGCGCCCCCGGCACCAGTGAGATGACGTCGGGGTCGAGGGCGACGTCGTTCAGGTCGTAGTACCGGCGGCCGGTGTGGGCGGCGACGGCCTGGGCCAGGCGGGCCTCCGACAGCACGCCGGATTCGACCAGATGCCGCTGCAGTTCGGGGGTGTCGCCGTAGACGTCGAGGGCGGGGGAGAGCTGGTCGGCGCGCAGGGCGCCGGTCACGACCAGGGTCTGGGGGAGTCCTCGCATTGCGCTACCTCCTGTGGTTGCGTGGGTCGATCCTACCGGCGGCGACCGCGCGCGCCGGGGTGGTTGACACGAGTCGTCGACACGGTGGCCGGCACGGGTGGGGCGCGGTGGCTGATGCCGGGGATGCGGTCAGCGGAAGTCGCGGGAGCGGTGCGCGACGCCCACGCGCAGGTCTTCGAAGCCGTCGGCGATCACGTTGGCGACGCCCTCCGCCGAGCGCTCCAGCATCCCGCGGACGATGAGGGCGGGGGAGTCGCGTGCGACGCGGCGGTAGCGGTTCCACACCCCCGTGGAGCACACCACGTTCACCAGCCCGTGCTCGTCCTCGAGGTTGAGGAAGGTGATGCCGCTGGCCGTGGCGGGCCGCTGCCGGTGCGTGACGAGCCCGGCGACCTCGATGCGCCGCCCCTCCTCGTGATCGCGCAGCCGGTCGGAGGTCAGCACGCCCCGCTCCTGCAGCGCCGCACGGAAGTGCGCCAGGGGATGGTCGTCGGTCGAGACGCCGGTGGCCCACAGATCGGCGGTCAGACGCTCGAAGCTGGTCTGGTCGGAGAACAGCGGCGGCTGCACGGCCATGGCGGTGCCGGGCAGGAAGCGCGCCCGATCCTCGGCTGCGGCGCCGGCCAGCCAGATCCCCTCGCGCCTGCTCAGCCCGAGGCACTCGAACGCCCCGGCCGTGGCGAGGGCCTCCAGCTGGGCCGCCGTGGCATCCGTGCGCCGCACGAGATCGTGCAGATCCCGGAACGGCCCGTGCTCCTCCCGGGCGGCCACGATCCGCTCGGCCAGCGCCGTGCCGATGCCGCGGACACCGCTGAGCCCCAGGCGCACGGCGAACCGGCCGTCGCGGCGGTGCGCCGCCGACTCGTCCGGCGCGGTCCGGTCGAAGGGGCCGATCGGGGGCTGCGGGACGGCGAGGCAGGAGTCCAGGCCGGTGGGGCCGAGCTGCGCGGCAGGGCCGTCGTCCCCTGGCAGCAGCTCCAGCCCGTCCAGGGCCCCCGAGGCGTGCAGGTCGGGGCGCAGCACCCGCACCCCGTGATGGCGGGCGTCGGCGGTGAGGGATGCCGCCGAGTAGAACCCCATCGGCTGCGAGCGCAGCAGCCCGGCCAGGAACGCCGCCGGATAGTGCAGCTTCACCCAGGAGCTGGCGTAGACGAGCAGCGCGAACGACAGCGAATGCGACTCGGCGAAGCCGAAGTTCGAGAACGCCTGGATCTGCTCGTAGATGCGGTCGGCCGTCTCGTCGCTGATCCCCTTCTCGCGCATCCCCTCGTACAGCGAGTCGCGGATCCGGTCGATCCGCTCCAGCCCGCGCTTGGAGCCCATCGCCCGGCGCAGCAGGTCGGCCTCGTCGGCCGTGCAGTTGCCCAGCACCGTCGCCATCTGGATCAGCTGCTCCTGGAACACCGGGATGCCCAGGGTGCGGCCCAGCACATCCTCCAGGGCGGGGTGCGCGTAGGTCACGGCATCCTGACCGAGCTTGCGTCGCACGAACGGATGCACCGCACCGCCCTGGATGGGCCCGGGCCGGATCAGCGCGATCTGGATCGCCAGCTCGTAGAAGCGTCGCGGCTGCAGACGCGGCAGCAGCCCCATCTGCGCGCGGGACTCCACCTGGAACACGCCGATCGAGTCGGCACGGCAGAGCATGTCGTAGACCGCCTGCTCCTCCTTCGGGATGCCGTCCAGGGTCCACACCTCACCGGTGGCCTCGGCGATCATGTCGAAGCTGTGCCGCAGGGCCGACAGCATCCCGAGCCCCAGCAGATCGAACTTCACCAGCCCCATCCAGGCCGCGTCATCCTTGTCCCACTGGATGACCGTGCGGTTCTCCATGCGGGCATGCTCCACCGGCACCACCTCGCCCACCGGCTGGGCGGTGAGCACCATCCCGCCGGAGTGGATGCCCAGGTGCCGCGGCGCCTTCAGCAGCTCGCCGGCATAGGCGAGCACATCGGCGGGGATGTCGTTGCCCTCCGGAGCCTCGATCCCGGCGCTCCACCCGTCGACCTGCTTCGACCAGGCGTCCTGCTGGCCGGGGGCGTGCCCGAGCGCCCGCGCCATGTCGCGCACCGCGTTCTTCGGACGGTACTGGATCACATTCGCCACCTGCGCGGCGCGCTCGCGGCCGTAGGTGCGGTACACCCACTGGATGATCTCCTCACGCCTGCTGGAGTCGAAGTCCACATCGATGTCGGGCTCTTCATTGCGCGTGGTGGCGAGGAACCGCTCGAACGGCAGTCGGTACAGGATCGGGTCGACCGCGGTGATCCCCAGCAGGTAGCAGACCGCGCTCGCCGCAGCCGATCCGCGTCCCTGGCACAGGATGCCGCGGCGCCTGGCCTCTTCGACGATGCCGTGCACGATGAGGAAGTAGCCGGGGAAGTCCTTCTCCTCGATGACATCCAGCTCCCGCTCGATGCGCCGCCGGCCCTCATCGTCGAGCCGCGGGTACTTGGCGGGCACCGCACGCCACACCAGGGTGCGCAGGTGGCTCATCGGCGTCTCACCCTCGGGCACCTCCTGCCGGGGCAGGGCGGGCTTCGCCCGCCGCAGCGGGAAGGCGCACTCCTCCGCCAGGCGCAGTCCGGTGGCGATGGCGCCGGGGTAGCGGCGGAAGCGCTCGGTCATCTCGGCGCCGCTGCGCAGGTGCGCGCCGCCGTGCGCGGGCAGCCAGCCGTCGAGGTCGTCCATGCTGCGTGTGGCGCGCACCGCGGCGATGGCCTCGGCCAGACCCGCCCGCTCGGGGGCGGCGTAGTGCACGTTGCCGGTGGCGACGACGGGCAGTCCCAGCTGCGCCGCCAGCTCGGCGAGGGCGTCGTTGCGGCGACTGTCGAGCGGATCACCCTGATCGATGAGCTCCACGGCCACCCGGTCGTGCCCGAACAGGTCGATCAGCCGGCGCAGCGGGGTCTCGGCGTCGCCCCGGTCCAGGCCCCGGCGCACGCCGCCCTTGCGGCATCCGGTCAGGATCGTCCAGTGGCCTCCGGCGCTGGCGACGAGATCGTCCAGATCGTAGAGCGGACGCCCCTTCTCGCCGCCGCGCAGCTGGGCGCGGGTGATAGCCCCGGACAGGCGGTGATACCCCTCGACCCCGTTCGCCAGCACGAGCAGATGATCGCCCAGCGGATCGGGCATGCCCGTGCGCCCCGGTGAGCGGGCGGGGCCCGGAGCGCGGCTGCCGCCACCTGCGGACAGGAGCCCCTCGGCCGGCTCCTCGCCCAGCGAGAGCTCGGCGCCGAACACGGTGCGCACCGAGGTGAACTCGGCGGCCTCGGCGAAGCGCGCGGCGCCGTAGAAGCCGTCGTGGTCGGTGATCGCCAGTGCGGACAGTCCCAGCGCCTCGGCCTCTGCCAGCAGCTCTTCGGGGGAGGAGGCCCCGTCGAGGAAGGAGTACGAGCTGTGTGCGTGCAGCTCGGCGTAGGGCACGGCATCCGCGGGCCGGGTGACGGCGGGACGGGATGCCGGGGGCCGGTGCCTGCTCAGCGGTCCGGGATCGGTACGGCGCTCCGGCGGCTCGGCGGATACCGGCGCTGGATCCGTCGGCGCCGGATCCGTCAGGGCTGGATCCGTCGGTGCTGGATTCGCCGGGGCGTTCAGCGTGCGCTCCAGCTCGGACCAGGTCAGCTTCGGGTTGTGCCAGCCCATCAGCGGTACCGCCCCTCCGCCCACCAGGCGCCCTCGGAGTGCAGCACCAGCCAGGCCCGGTGCCTGGCGTCGAGCAGCTGGAAGCGGTGCCCGGTGCGGCTGCGCTCGGCATCCCACCGGTGCTCGCGCACCGGCCAGGGGCCCGCCCAGCCGATCACCTCGCTGTCGTCGATGAGGGCCGGCGGGCACGACAGCTCGCCGCGCGCCCCGATCGCGATCTCCTGCCCCCCGGTTCCGCTCACCCGCACCGGACGCAGGGGCGTGAACACCTCGGCGGGCAGCGGGTCGGGCAGGCTCCCCGGCCAGGGCTGGGCGGGGTCGCGTTCGACGACCGGCCGCTCGCCCCACGGCGTGAGCACCTGACGGTCGGCGAGCAGGCGCCCGCCTGCCACGGATGCGGTGGCGACGCCGCGATGCCCGAGCATGGTCTGCACCCGCGAGACGGCATGGTGCAGGCGCTCGTCGGTGCCCGAGCCGAACAGCCCGGGCTGGTGGTGGGCGGCGTCGTCGACGGCGACCGGGGCGATCCGCACCCCGACGATCCCGCGGAAGGCGTGCGCGGCATCGGCCTCGTCGGGGGTCTCGGTGACGAGCGACTCCAGCTGCCAGCGCACCCGGTCGACGAGGTCGCCGGCATCGAAGCAGGTCGGATGCAGCCAGGTGCGCGAGAAGACCGCACCGTCGTCGTCGGTGAGGTCGATGCGCACCTCGGTGCACACCGCCGAGGCGTCGGCGAGGGCGAGCATCACGGCATCCGCCGTCTGACGCACCGCGAAGGCGATCTGATCGGACTGCCCGAGCGGCGTCTCGAACGCGATCTCCCTCGCCAGCTGCGGGTCGGGCGGCCGCGGGGTCAGCGGCCGGGAGTCGGCGCCGCGGGCCAGGGCGTGCAGCCGTGCACCGTGCTCGCCGAACCGGCTCCGCACCGAGAGGGCGTCGAGCGCGGCGAACTCGCCCAGCGTGGCGATGCCGAGGCGTCTGAGCAGGTCGGCCAGCTCGGGTTCGTTCAGCACCTGCAGGGGGAGAGGGGCGAGGAACGCCTGCGCCTGACCGGGCGGGATCACCGCCCATCCGGCGGGACCGTCGCCGGCGGCATCCGCATTCTCTGCGTCCGTGCCGGCGGCGGCGGCGGCGCGCGCGGCCAGCTCGGCGGTGAACATGCCGTCGGCCACGCCGATCCTGACCTCAGGGTAGCCGGCCTCGGCGAGGATCCGGCGCAGCGCCGCGGCCGCGCCCTCCTCGCCGTCGTGGTAGCGCGAGATGCCGCGCGAGCGCAGCGCGGCCAGCCCCGGGCGCAGCAGGTGCGCCCCCGGGGCGTGCTCCTCGATCAGGCGCAGCACCGGCAGGAAGGCACGCTCGTCCTGGGCGGGGTCGTGTGGAAGCATCCGCAGCGACGGCGCCCTGCCCTGCGCGAGCCGGCGGCGCTGCCCGACGCGCACCCCGAGCGCCCGCGCGGACTCCGTGCAGGCCGTGACGACCCCGCCGTGCACGAGCGCGGTGGGCGGATGCGGCGGGGCGGACCCGAGCGCGGCGCGCAACGGCCAGTCCGGGAACCACAGCACGTGCATGCGCAGGGTGGCCGCGGCGTCCATCACGCCACCGCCCAGCGCGGGTGCGTCGCCAGGTTCGGCGTCGATGCCAGATTCTGCGTCGATGCCGGAGTCTGTGCGGGCATCTGGGCGGGCGCGGCCTCGACGCCGCCGAGACCGCCCGGCAGCCGCACACGCAGGCTCTGCGGGCGGGGAGTCGAGCGGGTCTGCGCGGTGAGCGTGACCGTGCGATCCGACAGCAGGCCCCAGCCCTCGCCGAGCCCCTCCCAGTGCGGGTCGTGCAGGGTGATCATCCCCTCGCTCTGCGGCCACGGCGAGGTGGTCAGCAGCGTGCAGCCGCGATCGCGCAGTCGTGCGGCCAGGCGGGCGGCATCCGCATCGCGCACCCGCGTGCCGGGGCTGACCGCGATCAGCGGCACCACCTCGGCCAGCGCCGAGACGACCGCCAGCCATCTCTCGCCCGGCGAGGGGACCAGGATCAGCCGCGACAGCTCGATGCCGAATGACGCCGCGGCCTCCAGGCCCAGCGTGGGCATGCCCACGGCAGCGCACCAGCCGCCGCGCTGCGACACCGCGCTCATCAGCGCGAAGATCAGGCTCGGCGACGGCGAGACCGAGTACGTCGTGCCGGTCTGCAGCCCGCCCTCGGGCAGCAGGCCCTGCAGGGCGGTGTGCATCGGCAGCACCGCGTCGTCGCTGCGGCGACGCTGCATCCGCCCGATCTCCCGGCGCAGCCGGAGGATCTCCCCGGCCTTCTCGTCGGCGGGGGAGAGCGCCGCGATCGATCCGATCCCCATGCATCCATCCTCGAAGAAAGATTCGAATAATTCAAGTCCACTTCGAAGACTAGTTCGCACATCCGACATCGGCGGCGCGGCTCCATCAGGTTACTCTGTGATCATGCGCATCGAGTTCGAGAGCGAGGTCACCCGCTGGGACGCCCGGGTGGAGTCCTGGTTCTTCGCGACGCTTCCCGAGGAGCTCTCGCTCGAGATCAGGGAGTTGCCCGCCCCGCCACGCGGATTCGGATCGTTGCGCGTGCAGGCGCGGATCGGGCTGACCACCTGGACCACCTCGATCTTCTTCAGCGGATCCGCCTTCGTGCTGCCGCTGAAGAAGCAGGTGCGCGAGGCGCAGGGGATCACCGAGGGCGACATCGTCACCGTCGACCTCGACATCCTCGACGTCTGAGTTGTCCACAGCGCCCCGGCGGGGCCGCCCGCCATGGCCTACTCTGCGAGCATGTCCCTTCACGACGTCGCCGTGCTCATCGCGCACCTGGCGCTGGCGGGCGTCGGAGTGTGGCTGATCGTCATCGACGCGCGCACGCACCGGCTGCCGAACCGCATCGTGCTGCCCACGCTGGCCGCGCTCATCGTGCTCGTCGCCGCGGAGGCGGCGGTGACGGGGGATGCGGGGCGGATGCTGCGCGCGCTGCTGGGCGGCCTTGCGCTCGGCGCCTTCTACGCGATCATGCACCTCGCCTCCCGTCAGGGGATGGGCGGCGGCGACGTCAAGCTCGCCGCCGTGATCGGTCTCGTGCTCGCCTGGCACGGCTGGCAGACGCTGGTGATCGGCGCGGCAGCGGCCTTCGTGCTCGGGGCGCTGTTCGCCATCGTGCTGATGCTGATGCGCCGCGCGAACCGGTCGACGCGCATCGCGTTCGGCCCCTGGATGATCCTCGGTGCCGCCCTCGCGATCGCGGCGACATGACGACGGGCGGCATCCGCTCACGTCGTCGTCCCCGGGGAGGACTATGGTGAGCACATGGCACTCGCACGACTTCACGGCGGCCCGCTCGACGGGCAGATCATCCCGCTCGACAGCGCCGATCAGGACTCGCTGATCCTGCCCTACAGCGAGACCCAGCTGACCTACCGGCGCGACGGCGACGCGACCAACACCGGCGACCACGACGGCCCGACCGAGGTGGCCTTCCGGTTCCTCGAGTCCGAGGACGACATCTCGCCCAGCGCCGATCAGAACCGCGACGACTGAGTCCGTGGCGACCGCACCCGAGACCGGTGAGCCGCAGCGCACCTTCGAGATCGAGCGCAAGTACGACGCCGACGCCGACACCGCCCTGCCCGACTTGACCGGCGTCCCCGGCGTGCTCTCGGTGAGCGAGGGCGAGCAGCGAGAACTGGACGCCCGCTACCTCGACACCGCGGATGCCGCGCTGGCCCGCAACGGCGTCGCGCTGCGCCGCCGCACCGGCGGGCCCGACGCCGGCTGGCACATCAAGGGGCCGCGGCAGGGCGACGGCCGGCTCGAGCTCGGCTGGCCGCTCGACGAAGACGGCAGGATTCCGGATGCCGTGGCCGAGACCCTCGCGCAGTGGACCTCGGATGAGCTGCATCCGATCGCCCGCATCGAGAACTCCCGCACCGCGTACTTCCTGAAGTCGGCGGACGGCGTGCTCGCCGAGTTCGTCGATGACCGGGTGCGCGCCACCGACCTGCGCTCGGGTGCAGAACGCGTCTGGCGGGAGTGGGAGATGGAGCTGGGCCCGGCGGCACCCGCCGACGAGACCGGACGTGCCGCCTTCTTCGAGGCGGTCGAGCAGGCCGTCTTCGCCGCAGGAGGACGCCCGCCGTCGTCGGGCTCGAAGCTCGCCCGCGCACTCGGCCTCTGAGCCGCTGCCCTGATCTGCCGCTCTGAACTGTCGCGCCGGCAGCATCCGCCATCCTGACGACCGCCCGCAAGCGCAACCCCCCTTCCGCCGGAGCACTCGGCGTGATTGAGTCTGCGCATGAGCCGAACCGTGCAGCTCCGCTCCCTTCAGACCCTCGTACCCGACGTCATCCTCGAGCAGCGGACCGTGCGGGACGTCTTCGCCGCCCAGCCGGGGCTGGGCCGCCTCGCCCAGCGGCTGGTCACGGCCTCCTTCGACGGAGCGGGCGTCCAGACCCGGCACACCGTGCTGACCGAGCTCGACCTGACCGTCGAGGTCGACGATCCGGTCTTCCACGACCGTGCCTCGGGTGAACTGCTGATGCCGGGCACGAAGACGCGCAACGAGATCTACATCCGCGAGGCCGACCGGCTGTTCGTCGAGGCGGCCCGCCGCGCTCTGGATGCCGATCCCGATCTGACCCCCGCGGATGTGACCCACGTCGTCACGGTCTCCTGCACGGGCTTCCATGCGCCAGGCCCCGACTACGAGATCGTCCGCGCCCTCGGCATCCCCGACTCGGCGCAGCGCTACCACCTGGGATTCATGGGGTGCTACGCGGCCATGCCGGCGCTGCGCGCCGCGCGTCAGTTCTGCCTGGCAGACCCCGACGCGGTCGTCCTGGTGGCGAGCGTCGAGCTGTGCACCCTGCATCTGCGCTCCTCGGAGGAGCCCGATTCGATCATCGCCTCGTCGCTGTTCTCCGACGGCGCGGCCGCGGGGCTGGTCACCGCGCGGTCTCTCGCGACGCCGGCCCCGGCGTACTCCCTCGACCGGTTCCACACCGCCCTCGCCCCGCAGGGCGAGAAGGACATGGCGTGGACCATCGGCGACGGCGGATTCGAGATGGTGCTGTCGACCGCGGTGCCGCAGATCATCGGCGAGACCATTCAGACCGCGCTGCGCCCCCTGTGGTCGGCGGATCCCGAGCTCGCGGAGGCCTTCGACGAGGAACGCATCGGCGAACCCGTCGCGCACTGGGCGATCCACCCCGGCGGGCGCAGCATCCTCGACCGGGTGCAGGAGCGGCTGCGGCTCAGCGACGACCAGCTGCAGCCCGCCCGTGAGGTGCTGCGCGACTTCGGGAACATGTCGAGTGCGACGGTGCTGTTCGTGCTGTGCAGCATCCTCGAGCAGGGCGATTCCCGCCCCGGTGACCGGGTCGCCGCGATGGCCTTCGGGCCGGGGCTGACCGCCGAGAGCGCACTGCTGACGGTGCTCGACACCGCCGATGCGCCCTGATCTCAGCGTGCGGGAGGCTCGCGCACGCGAGCTGATGGACGATCCGGCGGCCGACGAGCGGATGCTGGAGCGCACCTACGCGCTGTTCCCGGCGGTCAACGCCGTCGTCTCGGGGTGGCGGGGCGTCTACCGGCGCGAGATCCGCCCGCTCGCGGGCCGCGGAACGCTCCGCGTGCTCGACGTCGGCACCGGCGGCGGCGACGTCGCCCGGGCGCTGGCGCGACGGCTGCAGCGCGATGGCTGCGATGCCCGGGTCACGGGGCTGGATGTCGATGCGCGGGCGATCCGGTGGGCGTCGACGCAGCAGGCGTCGTCGCCGGTGCGGTGGGTGCGCGCCTCCACCTCCGACCTCGTGCGCGAGGGGGCGGTGTTCGACGTGGTGCTGTCCAATCACGTGCTGCATCACCTGAGTTCCGGCGAGCTGCGCACGGTGCTGGACGACTCGCTGCGCCTGACCGCGCCCGGCGGGGTCGTGCTGCACAGCGACATCGCCCGCAGCCGTGCCGCCTACGCGCTCTTCGCCGCCGCGACCTGGCCATTCGCGCGCACCCTGCTGGCGGGGTCGTTCATCCGGCCGGACGGGCTCACCAGCATCCGTCGGGCGTACACGGCGGGGGAGCTGGCGGCCGCGGCCGGCGAGGGCTGGCGCGTCGAGAGCCGGATGCCGTTCCGGCTGCTGCTGACCGCCCGGCGGGCGGAGGCGCCGCGGACCGGCTCCGCCCGGAGGGAGGACGGCGATGCGCATGGCTGACGTGGTCATCGCCGGGGCGGGGCCGGTCGGCCTGCTGCTGGGCTGCCTGCTCGCCGGCGGGGGAGCGCAGGTGCTCCTGTGCGAGGCGCGCACCGGCCCCGATGAGCGCACCCGCGCCATCGGCATCCATCCGCCCGGCCTTGCGGCGCTGCGCGCGGCCGGGATCGAGGATGCCGTGCGCGCAGAGGCCGTCGCCCTCGAACGCGGCGAGGTGCACGCGCGCGGGCGGATGCTGGCATCCGTGCCGTTCGGCGCCGCGCGGCCGGTGCTCGCCCTGCCGCAGCCCCGCACCGATGCGCTGCTGCGCGGCAGGCTGCACGAACTCGGCGGTGAGCTCCGCACGGGCGGCCCGGTATCCGGCATCCGCCGCACGGCGAACGGCGTGGTGGCGGTGACCGCGGACGGGGGCGAGCATCCGGCATCCTTCCTCATCGCCGCCGACGGGGTGCGCAGCGCCCTGCGGGCCGCCGAGGAGGTCGGGTGGACACGGCGCGGACACCCGGCGCACTACGCGATGATCGACATCTCCGACGACGGTGGCCCACTCGTCGCGTGCATCCACTGCGAGCCGACGGGCCTGGTCGAATCGTTCCCGCTGCCCGGAGGCCGGCGCCGCTGGGTCATCCGCCGTACCGATCGCGAGCCGGTGACGGCGCGGTCTTTCACCGAGACCGTCCTGGCGCGCACGGGAACCGCCATCCGCATCCCCGACGGCGACGCCCCCGTGTCATTCACGGCGTCGCAGCACCGGGCCGACCGCATCGTGCGGGGGAGGGTCGTGCTGCTGGGCGACGCCGCGCACGAGACCAGCCCGATCGGCGGGCAGGGCATGAACCTCGGCTGGTCGGATGCCGTGCTGCTCGCACCCCGGCTGCTGGACGCCCTCGCGCGCGGCGACGACGACCTCGGCGACCTTCACCGGCGCGTGACGCGCCGGGCGGCACGCGCGCAGCGCCGCTCGGCCTTCTACATGGCGATGGGCGCGCCCGCCTCCCCGCCCGTGCAGGTCGCGCGGGAGGCGCTGATCCGCTCGCTCGGAGCGCGGCCGGCGCGCGGTGCCGCCGCGCGCCTGGTCACCATGGGCGGATTGTGAGCCGTCAGGCCTGGGCAACTGAAGACGACGCAGACGACGCAGGGCCCGGTCCTCGCGGACCGGGCCCTGCCGTGAACCTCTCGGATCAGAAGTTGATCATGTGGCCTGCGAGGCCGTGGAAGCCCTCTTGCAGCGCCTCCGACAGCGTCGGGTGGGTGTGCACGTTGCGGGCCAGCTCGAGCGCGGTGAGGTCCCACTTCTGAGCCAGCGTCAGCTCGGGCAGCAGCTCCGACACGTCGGGGCCGATCATGTGCGCGCCGATGAGCTCGAGGTGCTCGGCGTCGGCGATGAGCTTGACGAAGCCGACCGGCTCGCCCAGGCCGTGCGCCTTGCCGTTGGCCATGAACGGGAAGGTCGCGACCTTGATCTCGCGCCCCTCGTCCTTGGCCTGCTGCTCGGTGAGGCCGAACGAGGCCACCTGCGGCGAGCAGAACGTGGCACGCGGCATCATGCGGTAGTCGCCCAGCGTCATGGTCTCGGCCTTGCCGATGGTCTCGGCGGCGACCACGGCCTGCGCCTCGGCCACGTGGGCGAGCTGCAGCTTGGCGGTCACGTCGCCGATCGCGTAGATGCCCTCGACGTTGGTGCGCATGTGGTCATCGATGTCGATCGCGCCGCGCTCGGTGAGCTTCACGCCGGTCTTGTCCAGGCCGAAGCCCTCGATGTTCGGGGCGAAGCCGACCGACATGAGCACCTTGCCTGCGTCGATCGAGGCCTGGTTGCCGTCCTTGCCGGTGTAGGTCACGGTGACCGACGAGCCGTTGTCGACGATCGTCTCGACCTTGGTGGAGGTGAGGATGTCGATGCCGTAGTTCTTGTACTGCTTGGTGATCTCTTTCGACACGTCGGCGTCCTCGTTGGGGAGCGCGCGGTCGAGGAACTCGATGATGGTCACCTTCACGCCGTAGTTCGACAGCACGTAGGCGAACTCCATGCCGATGGCGCCCGCGCCGACGATGACGATCGACTCGGGCAGCTCACGGGTGAGGATCTGCTCCTCGTAGGTGACGACGTTCTGGCTCAGCTGCACGCCGGGGAGCAGGCGCACCTTCGAACCGGTGGCGATGATGACGTTGTCGAAGGTCACCTCTTCGGTGGAGCCGTCGGCCTTGGCGACCGAGATCGCCTTCGGGCCGGTGAAGGTGCCGCGACCGTTGTACTCGGTCACCTTGTTCTTCTTCATCAGGAAGTGGATGCCCTTGACGCGGCCGTCCGCGACCTCGCGCGAGCGGTCGAACGCCTTGCCGAAGTCGAGCGTGAACTCACCCGAGATGCCGAAGAAGTCGGCCTTGTGCTTGAGGGTGTGGGCCAGCTCGGCGTTCTTCAGGAGAGCCTTGGAGGGGATGCAGCCCACGTTCAGGCAGACACCACCCCAGTACTTCTCCTCGATGATCGCGGTGGACAGGCCGAGCTGCGCGCTGCGGACGGCGGCGACGTAGCCGCCAGGGCCCGCGCCGAGGATGACGACATCGTAGTGTGGCATGTCGTCAAGCCTATCGTCTGCGCACACCCGCGAGAGGGCCGATGGATGCCGAAAAGAAGACGCGAATCCCCTCCCGGGCGGCCGATCGCATCCGATAGGCTGTAAGGCCGGAGGAGGGAGACCCGTGACAGACGACAGCACGATCGGCCCCGGAGGCGCGATCCACCGCAACGGCGAGTTGCGTCATGACGTGACGCAGACGTTCGGCCACGAATCCGACCTCTCCTTCGTGCCCTTCGGCGCGGACCTCACCGAGGCGGAGAGCTCGGCCATCTCGGCCCTGCCCGCCGGCTCCGCGCTGCTGCTCGTGCGTGCGGGGGCCCTGGCCGGTGCGCGCTACCTGCTCGACGCCGACGTGACGACCGTCGGCCGCCACCCCGAGGCCGACATCTTCTTCGACGACGTGACCGTCTCACGCCGTCACGCCGAGATCACCCGCACGGGGTCGGTCTTCGAGATCATCGACCAGCGGTCGCTCAACGGCACCTATGTGAACGGCGAGCGGGTCGACCGCAGCGAGCTGGCCAACGGCTACGAGCTGCGCATCGGCAAGTTCCGCATGAACTTCTTCGCCTCACCGGCTGATCTCGCAACGGCGACCGACTGATGGCGCCGGCCGGCGCCGCCCGGGAGCGCTCCGCGCCCACGGGCCTTCTCAGCATCGGCCAGGTTCTGGCACGTCTCACCCCCGAATTCGCCCAGCTCACCTCGAGCAAGCTGCGCTTCCTCGAGGTGCAGGGGATCGTCACCCCCTCGCGCACCGAGTCGGGATACCGCAAGTTCTCGGCATCCGACGTCGAGCGCCTGCGCACCGCGCTCATCCTGCAGCGCGACCACTACCTTCCGCTGAGCGTGATCCGCGAGCAGCTCGACGAGGCCGAGGCGAAGGGGCAGGGCTGGAGCGACATCGTGCCGCGCTCGATCACCCCGGCCGCACGGACCCATCGTCGCGACGAACTGCTCTCGCGCACCGGTGCGACCCCGCAGCTGCTCAACGACGCGATCAGCGCCGGACTCATCACCGCATCCGAGACGTACACCGAGCAGGTCTCGTCGCTGCTGTCCGGTCTCGTCTCCCTCGCCCGTCACGGCATCGAACCGCGTCACCTGCGCACGCTGCGCCAGAACGCCGAGCGCGAGGTCGCCCTGATCGAGTCCGCACTGTCCACTCTCATGCGCCGCACGGACGCCGCCTCCCGCGGACGCGCCGCCGAACTGGCACCGGAGCTGGCATCGCACATCGACGACGTGCGCCGGGTGATGGTGCGGCAGACCCTCGACCGAGCGCTTTCGTAACGAACCGGTTGCGACACACCTTCGGTGCGGCGCGGATGTCGTTGCCGGGCAGGGGGTGCTGCTCTAGCGTTGAGGTAACCGTTCAGGAGAGGACAGACGTATGAATGCGGATGGGCTGGCAGGCGACCCGCGGTTCGTGACCGAGCTCCTCTTCACGGACGGACTCCCCGCCATGGATGACGAGGTCGGCTACCGCGGTGCTGTCGCCGCTCGCGCAGCGGGCATCACCTACCGTCAGCTGGACTACTGGGCGCGCACCGAGCTGGTCGTGCCGACCGTCCGCGGCGCCAGCGGCTCGGGTTCGCAGCGCCTCTACGGCTTCCGCGACATCCTCGTGCTCAAGCTCGTCAAGCGCCTGCTCGACACCGGCATCTCGCTGCAGCAGATCCGCACCGCGGTCGAGCAGCTGCGGGCAGCGGGCATCCGCGACCTCGCCGGAACCACGCTCATGAGCGACGGCGCCTCGGTGTACCTGTGCACCTCGAACGACGAGGTCATCGACCTGGTCAGCCGCGGCCAGGGCGTGTTCGGCATCGCCGTCGGCAAGGTGCTGCGCGAGGTCGAGTCGACGCTGGTCGAGTTCGACCCGACGGCTCCGGACCCGGTCGACGAGCTGGCGGCACGCCGCTCCAAGCGCACCGCGTAGCCCTTCGACACGCTCAGGGACCCATCCCCACGCCCCACTCCGGCCGTCGCTTCGCGCCGCCCGGAGCCTCCGGGGCGCGTGGCCCCTGCTCAGGTGAGCCACCTTGCGGGGCTTCGCCCTCAGGGGCCCGGGAATGCGTCAGGCCTGGGCGCCGGACTCGGGAACGGGCACGCGGCCGGTGCGGATGATGCGATCCAGCAGCAGGTCGAAGTCGGCCGCGAGCTCCTGAGCGGAGTCGCCGGGCCAGATGTGCAGCGGCTTGGCCGCGCCCTGAGCCTGCTGCAGCGAGGTGCGCTCGGGCAGCTGCGGTGCGAGCACCAGCGGGCCGAACATGTCTCGCAGCTCCTTGATGCGGAACTGGTGCTCGATCGACTGCGGGCGCACGCGGTTCACGACGATGCCCAGCGGCTGCAGCCGGGGGGAGAGGCCGCGGCGGATCTCCTCGATCGCGCGCAGCGCGCGGTCGGCGGCGGCGACCGAGAACAGGCCGGGTTCGGTGACGACCATCACACGGTCGCTGGCGGCCCACGCCGTGCGGGTCAGGGCGTTCAGCGACGGGGCGCAGTCGATGAGCACGAGGTCGTACTCGCTCTCGACGGTGGCCAGAGCCTCTTCCAGCTTCCACACGTCGCGCACGCTCGGGTGCGGGCCGTCGAAGTTGATCGCGGAGGGGCTGCCGATCAGCAGGTCGATCGTGCCGGGGTGCACCTTCGCCCAGCCGCTGGTGGTGATCGCCTGACGGACGATCTTCTCCTTGGGATTCTCGAGCACGTCGGCGATGTTCAGTCTGCCCGCGATCTGGATGTCCATGCCGGTGGAGACGTCCGACTGCGGGTCGAGGTCGACCACGAGGGTGCGGATGCCGCGGGCGAAGGCGGCGGAGGCGAGACCGAGGGTGACGGTCGTCTTGCCTACGCCTCCCTTGAGGGAGCTGACGCTGAGTACGTGCACGTCCTACACGTTACCGTGCCCTAGTCTGGGGAGACACTCAGCCCCCGCCCTGCGCGTGCTGTTCGGCGCGCAACAACCTCTGAAGAGGTGTGCATGTTCCAGAAGATCCTGGTGGCCAATCGTGGCGAGATCGCGATCCGCGCATTCCGCGCCGCGTATGAGGTGGGTGCGCGAACCGTCGCCGTCTTCCCGTACGAGGACCGCGGATCGCTGCACCGGCTGAAGGCTGACGAGGCCTACGAGATCGGCGAGCGGGGACACCCCGTGCAGGCCTACCTCGACGTCGACGAGATCATCAAGGTCGCCGTCGACTCCGGTGCGGATGCCATCTACCCCGGCTACGGGTTCCTCTCCGAGAACCCCGAGCTCGCGGCGAAGGCCGCAGCCGCCGGCATCACCTTCATCGGCCCGCCCGCGCAGGTGCTCGAGATGGCTGGCAACAAGGTGGAGGCCAAGCGGCACGCGGTCGAGGCCGGCGTGCCGGTGCTGCGCTCGACCGAGGCATCCGATGACGTCGACGCCCTCGTGGCGCAGTCCGACGAGATCGGCTTCCCGCTGTTCGCGAAGGCCGTCGCCGGCGGCGGAGGCCGCGGCATGCGGCGTGTGGAGACCAAGGCAGAGCTGGCGCCGGCCCTGGCCGAGGCCATGCGCGAGGCCGGTGCCGCCTTCGGCGACCCGCGGATGTTCCTCGAGCAGGCCGTGCTGCGCCCGCGTCACATCGAGGTGCAGATCCTCGCCGACAGCCAGGGCGAGACCGTCCACCTCTTCGAGCGCGACTGCTCGGTGCAGCGCCGGCACCAGAAGGTCATCGAGATCGCCCCGGCGCCCAACCTCGACGACGACACCCGCGCCGACCTGCACCGGCACGCGATCGCCTTCGCCCGCTCGATCGGCTACCAGAACGCAGGAACCGTGGAGTTCCTGCTCGAGACGGCGGGCCCGCGTGCGGGCGAGATCGTCTTCATCGAGATGAACCCGCGCATCCAGGTCGAGCACACCGTGACCGAGGAGGTCACCGACGTCGACCTCGTCCGCGCTCAGATGCAGATCGCCGACGGCGCCACCCTCGCCGAGCTCGACCTGCGCCAGGACGACATCCAGCTGCGCGGTGCCGCGCTGCAGTGCCGCATCACCACCGAGGACCCGACGCAGGGCTTCCGGCCCGACACCGGCAAGATCACCACCTACCGCTCGCCCGGCGGCGCCGGCATCCGCCTGGACGGCGGCACCACGGCCGCCGGCGCGCAGATCAGCCCGTACTTCGACTCGATGCTCTCGAAGCTGACCTGCCGCGGCCGCTCGTTCGGCAGCGCGGTCTCGCGCGCCCGCCGGGCCCTGGCGGAGTTCCGCATCCGCGGCGTATCCACCAACATCCCGTTCCTGCAGGCCGTGCTCGACGACCCGTCCTTCGCGGCGGGCGACCTGTCGACCTCGTTCATCGACGAGCGTCCCGAGCTGCTGCGCGGACGCGTGTCGAAGGACCGCGGCTCGAAGATCCTGCGCTGGCTGGTCGATGTCACCGTCAACAAGCCGCACGGTGAGAACCCGGTCGCGATCTCGCCGTCGCTCAAGCTGCCGCCGCTGGATCTCACCACGGCGGCGCCCGCCGGATCCAGGCAGCTGCTGCTGGAGAAGGGACCGGCCGGCTTCGCCGAGGCGCTGCGCGCCCAGACGGCCCTCGCCGTCACCGAGACGACCTTCCGCGACGCCCACCAGTCGCTGCTGGCCACCCGCGTCCGCACCCGCGATCTCGTCGCGGTCGCACCGTACGTCGCCCGGATGACCCCGCAGCTGCTGTCGGTCGAGGCCTGGGGAGGGGCGACCTACGACGTCGCGCTGCGCTTCCTCGGCGAGGACCCGTGGGAGCGCCTGGCCGCACTGCGCGAGGCGCTGCCGAACATCAACATCCAGATGCTGCTGCGCGGACGCAACACGGTCGGCTACACGCCGTACCCGACGGAGGTGACCGACGCGTTCGTGCGCGAGGCCGCCGAGACCGGCATCGACATCTTCCGCATCTTCGACGCGCTCAACGACGTCTCGCAGATGCGCCCCGCGATCGACGCCGTGCTGGGCACGGGCACCGCGGTCGCCGAGGCTGCGCTGTGCTACACCGGCGACCTGCTCAACCCCGCCGAGGACCTGTACACGCTGGACTACTACCTGCGCCTGGCCGAGCAGATCGTCGAGGCCGGTGCGCACGTGATCGGCATCAAGGACATGGCGGGTCTGCTGCGTCCCGCGGCCGCGGCGAAGCTCGTCACCGCGCTGCGTGAGCGCTTCGACCAGCCCGTGCACGTCCACACGCACGACACGGCGGGCGGACAGCTCGCCACGCTGCTGGCGGCGAGTGCGGCCGGCGCGGATGCCGTGGACGTCGCGTCGGCTCCCATGTCGGGCACCACCAGTCAGCCGTCGCTGTCGGCCCTGATCGCGGCCCTCGCCCACACCGAGCGCGACACCGGGATCGACCTGCAGGCGGCATCCGACCTCGAGCCGTACTGGGAGGCGACCCGCCACCTGTACCGGCCGTTCGAGTCGGGCCTGCCCGGCCCCACCGGACGCGTCTACCACCACGAGATCCCCGGCGGCCAGCTGTCGAACCTGCGTCAGCAGGCCATCGCGCTGGGCCTGGCCGAGGACTTCGAGCTCATCGAGGACATGTACGCCGCGGCGAACGGCATCCTCGGGCGCGTGCCCAAGGTGACCCCCTCGTCGAAGGTCGTCGGCGACCTGGCGCTGCACCTGGCGGCCGTCAAGGCCGACCCCGCCGACTTCGAGGCCAACCCCGAGCGGTACGACATCCCTGACTCGGTCGTCGGGTTCATGGCCGGCGAGCTGGGCGACCTTCCGGGCGGCTGGCCCGAGCCGTTCCGCAGCAAGGTGCTCGCGGGCCGTGCGGCCAAGGCCGGGATCACCCCGATCAGCGACGAGCAGCGGGCGGCGCTGGAGGGCTCTTCCGAGCAGCGCCGCGGCATGCTCAACGAGCTGCTGTTCCCCGCACCGACCAAGGCGTTCCGGCAGAGCCGCGAGGAGTACGGCGACCTCTCGGTGCTCGAGACCCCGGACTACCTCTACGGCCTCGTCCCCGGCGCCGAGCATGCGGTCGAGATCGAGCGCGGCGTGCGCCTGTACGTCGGCCTGGAGGCGATCGGCGAGGCCGATCCGAAGGGCATGCGCACCGTCATGACGACGCTCAACGGCCAGCTGCGGCCGGTGGCCGTGCGCGACCGGTCGATCGCGGTCGACGCGCACGAGGTCGAGAAGGCCGACACCTCCAAGCCCGGCCAGATCGCGGCGCCGTTCTCGGGAGCGGTGACGCTGAAGGTCGAGGAGGGCACCACGGTGCAGGCCGGCGACCCGGTGGCATCCATCGAGGCGATGAAGATGGAGGCGGCGATCACCACCCCCGTCGACGGCGTCGTGGAGCGGCTCGCGATCGGCTCGACGCAGCAGGTGGACGCCGGCGATCTTTTGGTCGTCATCCGCCCCGCCCACTAATCTTGGGCGGGCGCCCCTGTGCGCCGAGCTTGGAGTGCCAGAAACGTGACGCCGAAGAACAACGTCGACCCCGAAGGCGACGAATCGCTGGGCGTGCTCGATGACACGACGTCGTCGGACACGTCGGCGATCGGCCTGCTCGGGGGAACCGCGCAGGTCAACGTCGCGCTGCCCACCGGCGGCGAGGACGACGACCTCGACGGCGAGGTGGTCGACGGCGAGATCGTCTCAGACCTCATCATCGACACCTCGGCCGTCGCCGACCCCGACACTCTCGCGCGCATCCAGCAGGACGCCCCCGACATCGTGATCGAGCTGCCCGCCGAGGAGCCCGCCCCCGAGCCGGAGACCGAGGTCGCCGAGCCGGATGCCGCGGCCGAGGCGGAGATCGTCCCCGATGAGGAGACCGCTGACGCCGATGCATCCGATACGGCGGGCGCCGACGCGGCTGCCGCTGTCTCGGATGCCGCCTCGGCGACCGCCGGTGACCCGGATGCCGCCGGCATCGAGGATGCCGTGATCGTCACCGACGAGGAGCCCGCCGCTGAGGCGGCGGCTCCGACGGACGAGGCCGCGGGGGATGAGGCCGCGGGAGATCAGGCCGCCCGGGAGGCCGGGAAGCCGGATGCCGCGGCCGACGCGCCCGCCACCGTGAACGACGCATCTGCTGCCGCAGCGTCGGCCGTCCGCAAGACGCCCGCGCGCAAGAAGAACGCCGCGCGCAAGACCGGCGCGTCGGCCGCGAAGGGACGTGCGACCGCTGCGGAGCAGCCGAGCACGCCGTCCGTCGCCGAGCAGGCGGATGCCGCCGAACCCGCGACTGCAGCGGCATCCACTGCGGTCGAGCCGACCGCCGACCTGCTGTCGGCCGTCGCGGCGGCGAAGGCCGAGCTGCGCGAGGCCATGTCGCCGACGCGCCGGAAGACGCCGACCGAATCGCGGCCGCGAGCAGCCGAGACAGCAGAGCCGCGCGCGACCGAGACAGCAGGGCCGCGAGCGGCCGAGACAGCAGGGCCGCGTGCGGCCGACACCGCAGAGGAGACCCGTCCCGTGGCCACGAACGAGAACGTGCCCGCCGCGCGCGCCGGAGCCGACAGCCCCGCCCGCCCGGCACCCGAGCCCGCGCGTCCCGAGATGGTGCTGGCCTCGAAGCGGCTCGACGACCTCGGCGGAGGCGGCCGCGAAAGCGCCGATCTGCTCACCGCCGATCGCCTGCTCGACCCCGCCCGGATGACCCGCCCCGAGCCGGAGGGCACCTGGAGCCACCTGCTGTACGCGATCTCGGGCGGCCGGATCAACGTCGGAGACGGCCGCAAGGCCCGTGCCCGCAAGGAGCTCAGCGCACGCATCGCCGCGCCCATGGCCGGCACCGCGCGCTTCATCCCGGTGCTCTCCCGCAAGGGCGGCGTCGGCAAGACGACGGTCACCGCGCTGCTCGGCATGGCTCTGGCCGATGCCCGCGAGGACCGCGTGATCGCCGTCGACGCGAACCCCGACCGCGGCACCCTCGCCGAGCGGATCGTCGGCAGCAGCCACACCCGGTCGGTGCGTGACCTGGTGCGCGCGCAGCACGACATCCGCGGCTTCCACGACCTGTCCGCGATCGTCGCCCGCGACGAGACCCGCCTGGACGTGCTGGCATCGGACTCCGACCCCCGGGTCTCGGAGGCGTTCGGCGATGCCGACTACCGCGACGTCGCCTCGGTCGCCGCCCAGTACTACTCGCTCGTGCTCACCGATTCCGGAACCGGCATCGTGCACTCGGTGATGGGCGCCACGCTCGACCTCGCCGACCAGCTCGTCATCGTGTCGGGCCTGAGCGTCGACGAGGCGCGACTGGCATCCGAGACCATCACCTGGCTGGAGACCAACGGTCACGCCGCGCTCGCGCGTGACGCGATCGTCGTGCTCAACCAGTCGACCCCCGGGGCCCCGCTCGTGCGACTCGGCGAGCTCGAATCGCACTTCTCCACCCGGGTCGCGCACGTGCTGCGCATCCCGTACGACCCGCAGATCGCCGGCGGCGGTGCGATCGACTTCGCCAGCCTGCAGCCCGAGACCCGCCGCGCCGCCCGTGAGGTCGCCGCGACCCTCATCGAGGGCCTGCGCGCGAAGGCCGCCTGATGGCGGTGCGGGAGATCCGCCTGTACGGCGACCCCGTGCTGCGCACCGTGTGCGCGCCGATCGACAGCATCGACGAGGGCGTGCGCGCCCTGGTGACCGATCTGATCGACACCGTCGAGCTGCCAGGGCGCGCCGGCGTGGCCGCCAATCAGATCGGCGTCGCGCTGCGCGCATTCAGCTACAACATCGACGGCGACATCGGGTACATCCTCAACCCGGTGCTCACCGAGGTGCGCGGAGAGCCGCAGCCGACCGGTGAGGGATGCCTGTCGGTGCCCGGTCTCTGGCACGACACCCCGCGCCACCCCTGGGCGCGCGTGGAGGGCATCGACCTGAACGGCGACCCGGTCGTGCTGGAGGGGGAGGGGCTGCTCGCCCAGGCCCTGCAGCACGAGACCGACCACCTCGATGGACGCGTCTACCTCAGCCGCCTGGAGGGCGAGACCCGCAAGCTCGCCATGCGCCAGGTGCGCGAGAGCAGCTGGTTTTGATACGGACCGGCCCTTCGACAGGCTCGGCCCTTCGACCGGCTCAGGGACCCATTCTGGGTCGCTGAGCCTGTCGAAGCGTCAACCCAGCGCTGTCGTGGACGTGTGCACCGGGGTGTCGTAGATCTCCGCGACCTGGTCGGCGAAGTCCTGCATGATCACCGCGCGCTTGATCGACAGCTTCGGGGTGAGGTGGCCGCTGGCCTCGGTCCACTCCGTGGGCAGGATGGTGAACTTGCGGACCGACTCGGCCCGCGAGACCGTCTTGTTCGCCCGGTCGACCGCGCGCTGCACCTCGTCGCGGACGGCGGCGTTGCGGCTGGCCTCCTCGAGGGTCATGTCGGCGGGCAGGCCGTTGTTGGCGAGCCAGGTCGGCAGCATCTCGGGGTCGAGGGTGATCAGTGCCGCGATGAACGGCTTCTGATCGCCGATCACGACGACCTGGCCCACGATCGGGTTCGAGCGGATCGGGTCCTCGAGCTGGGCCGGGGCGACGTTCTTGCCACCCGCGGTGACGATGATCTCCTTCTTGCGGCCCGTGATCGTCAGGAAGCCCTCGGAGTCGAAGCTGCCGAGGTCGCCGGTGCGGAACCAGCCGTCGTGGAACGACTCGGCCGTGGCCTCGGGGTTGTTCCAGTACTCCTTGAACACGTTGATGCCGCGGACCTCGATCTCGCCGTCTTCGCCCAGGCGCAGGCCCACGCCGGGCAGCGCGGGGCCGACGGTGCCGATCTTCGACTTGTCGGCGAGGTTCACGGTCGCTGGGGCGGTGGTCTCGGTGAGCCCGTAGCCCTCCAGGATCACCACGCCGAGGCTGTGGAAGAAGTGGCCCAGGCGCGCGCCGAGCGGCGCGGATCCCGAGACCGCGTAGGCGACGTTGCCGCCCATGGCCGCACGCAGCTTGCCGTAGACGAGCTTGTCGAACAGCGCGAACTTCAGGCGCAGCATCAGCGGCACCTTCTTGCCCTCCTCGAGCAGTGTGGAGTGCTCGACGGCCACGGCGGCGGCCGCACGGAAGATCTTGCCCTTGCCGCCGGCCTCGGCCTTCTGCTCGGCCGAGTTGTAGACCTTCTCGAAGACCCGCGGCACGGCGAGCAGGAAGGTGGGCTTGAACGAGCCGAGCGCGGGCAGCAGCTGCTTGGTGTCGGGCTGGTGGCCGGTGCGGACGCCGGCGTGCACGCAGAGGATCGAGATGAACCGCGCGAACACGTGCGCCGTGGTGATGAACAGCAGTGTCGATGCGCCCGGCATCGACACGACCGCGTCGAGCGCCTTGGCGGAGTTGCGTGAGAGCTCGACGAAGTTGCTGTGCGTGAGCACGCAGCCCTTCGGGCGGCCGGTGGAGCCGGACGTGTAGATCAGGGTGGCGATGTCGGAGCCGACCGCGAGGTTGCGGCGGCGCTCGATCTCGGCATCCTCGATCTGCGCACCCTGCGCGGTGAGGGTGTCGATCGCGCCCAGGTGCATCTGCCACACCTCGCGCACCAGAGGCAGGTCGCCGCGCACCTCGTCGACGCGGGCGTAGTGCTCGGTCGACTCGACGATCAGGGCGATCGCGCCGGAGTCCTCCATGATCCACTGGATCTGGGAGGGCGAGCTGGTCTCGTAGATCGGCACCATCACCGCACCGGCGTAGAACAGCGCGAAGTCGATGAGCGACCATTCGTAGGTGGTGCGGGCGAGGAAGCCGACCTTCTCGCCGGGCTGGATGCCTGCGGCCACGAAACCCTTGGCCAGGGCGATGACCGCGGTCTCGAAGTCCCTGGCGGTGATGTCGCGCCAGCCCGCGCCCTCCGGCACGGAGAACAGCGCGAGATCGGGTGTCTGACGCGCACGGATGGCGAGCAGATCGGAGGTGTTTGCCTCGGGGTCGGCTGGGACGATCGCGGGGACTTCGAACTGGACCACGGCAGCTCCTTCGATACCGGACGGACGGGTATGGTCTGAGTCTAAGACATGAGATCCAGTCGCATGGCATTCGATACTCGGTCGCTTGGTGGGCCCCGGCGCTAGACTTCCAGACGATGTTCTACTGGCTGATGAAGTACATCGCGATCGGGCCGCTGGTCAAGGCGATCTTCCGACCCTGGATCGTCGGGCGCGCCAACGTGCCCGCCACAGGGGCCGCGATCCTGGCGAGCAACCATCTCTCCTTCGCCGACTCGATCTTCCTCCCGCTGCTGATCGATCGCCCGATGTCCTTCCTCGCCAAGAGCGACTACTTCACCGGCCGCGGCATCAAGGGCTGGGCGACCCGCATGTTCATGAAGGGCACCGGCCAGATCCCCATCGACCGCTCCGGCGGCAAGGCATCCGAGGCCTCCCTGAACACCGGCCTGCAGATCCTCGGCAGGGGAGACCTGCTGGGCATCTACCCCGAGGGCACCCGCAGCCCCGACGGCCGGCTCTACCGGGGCCGCACGGGCATCGCCAGGATGGCCCTCGAGGCCAAGGTGCCGGTCGTCCCGGTGGTGATGGTCGACACGGATACGGCGATGCCGATCGGGCAGCGCATCCCCAACATCATGCGGGTGGGCATCGTCATCGGCGAGCCGCTGGATTTCTCGCGGTACGAGGGGATGGAGAACGACCGCTACATCCTCAGGGCCGTGACCGACGAGATCATGATCGCCCTGCAGCGACTGGGCGCGCAGGAGTACGACGACGTGTACGCCTCGACCGTCAAGGACAGGCTCCCGCAGAAGGCCTCGCGACGCCGCTGAACGCGGTGCGTGCGCGGCATCCGCTGCCCGTCACAGCGCCGTCCCGGCGCGTCGCCGCCCAGTAAGCTGGGTGGATGCTTCCCTCGCATCCTGACCTCGACGTGTGGCGCACCCTTCCCATCAAGCAGCAGCCGCAGTGGCCGGATGCCGAACGGGTCGCATCGGTGTCGTCTCAGATCGCCTCGCTGCCGCCGCTGGTGTTCGCCGGCGAGGTCGACAATCTCCGCACGCGCCTGGCGCGCGCGGCATCCGGCAACGCCTTCCTGCTGCAGGGCGGCGACTGCGCCGAGACGTTCGCGGGGGCGACCGCCGATCAGATCCGCAACCGCATCAAGACGGTGCTGCAGATGGCCGTCGTGCTCACCTACGGCGCCTCGATGCCGGTCGTGAAGATGGGCCGCATGGCGGGGCAGTTCGCCAAGCCGCGCTCCAGCGACAACGAGACCCGCGGCGACGTCACCCTGCCCGCGTACCGCGGCGACATCGTCAACGGCTACGACTTCACCGAGAAGTCGCGCCAGGCCGATCCCGGCCGGCTGCTGCAGGGCTACCACACGGCCGCGTCGACCCTGAACCTCATCCGCGCGTTCACCCAGGGCGGCTTCGCCGATCTGCGCGAGGTGCACTCCTGGAACAAGGGCTTCGCGCAGAACCCGGCCAACCAGCGCTACGAGCGCATGGCGGCCGAGATCGACCGCGCGATCAAGTTCATGGAGGCGGCCGGCGCCGACTTCGACGAGCTCAAGCGCGTCGAGTTCTTCACCGGTCACGAGGGCCTGCTCATGGACTACGAGCGGCCCATGACGCGCATCGACTCGCGTACGTTCAACCCGTACAACACCTCGGCGCACTTCCTGTGGATCGGGGAGCGCACCCGCGACCTCGACGGCGCGCACGTCGACTACTTCTCGCGCATCCGCAACCCCATCGGCGTCAAGCTCGGGCCCACCACGACGCCCGAGACGGCGCTCGCCCTCATCGACAAGCTCGACCCCGAGCGCGAGCCGGGTCGCCTCACCTTCATCACGCGCATGGGCGCGGGCAAGATCCGCGACGCGCTGCCCCCGCTGCTGCAGGCCGTCAAGGACTCCGGCGCCACCCCGCTGTGGGTCACCGACCCGATGCACGGCAACGGCATCACCACCTCGACCGGCTACAAGACCCGCCGCTTCGACGACGTGGTCGACGAGGTGCGCGGCTTCTTCGAAGCGCACCGTGCCATCGGCACCTTCCCCGGCGGCATCCACGTCGAGCTCACCGGCGACGACGTCACGGAGTGCCTGGGCGGCTCGGAGCAGATCGACGAGGACACCCTCGCGACCCGCTACGAGAGCCTGTGCGACCCGCGCCTGAACCACATGCAGAGCCTGGAGCTCGCCTTCCTCGTGGCCGAAGAGCTCGAGAAGCGCTGACCTCAGGATCCGGAAGAAGCCGGCTGCGGTTCTCACTCACGAGAACCGCATCCGGCTTCTGTCGTCTGCGGAGGATGCTGTCGGCGCAGCTCAGCCGCTGAGCTGGATCGTCAGCTCGACCGTGCCGCCCTTGGGCAGGGTGCTGTCGTCACCAGGGCTCTGTCCCACGACGACGGCCATGTCGCCGAAACCGGGCAGGTCCCCCCAGGGGGCGTAGGACGCCTTCAGCCCCACCGCGCTGATCTTCTGCTTCGCCTCGTTGAGGGTGTCGCCGACCACATCGGGCACGTCGACCGGCTGCGGGCCCTTCGACACAGTCAGGGTCACCGCGTCACCGGGGCGCCAGCTGCCGCCGCCCGGTCGCTCAGTGGTCTGCGCGATGACGCTGCCCTTGGCGACGCTGTCGCTCCAGTCCTCCGGGCGCTCGTCGGCGACCTTCAGTCCGGCATCCTCGATGATGCCGACGGCTTCGTCGACCGGCTTGCCGACGACGTTCGGGAACGCACCGAGCGAGACCTGGATGAGGGCGGTGTCGTCCTCGAAGACCTCGCAGCCGTCACCGCAGGCGTAGGCCTCGCCGCCGGCACGCGGTGTGATCCGCACGTTCAGCACGAGCCCCTTGTCGAGGTTCGCGAAGTACTGCTCGACGGTCTCGTCGATGTTGACGCGGTTCGCGGTGAGCGTCTCGCGCACCTGGTCCTCGCTGAGACCGCTGAGCTTGCCGAGGGTGTGCTGAGCCGGTCCCGACGAGACGATCAGGGTGACCGTGCTCTCCTTCTCGACCCGCTCGCCGGCACCGGGGTCGGATTCGATGACATCCCCGGCCGGCACGTCGATCGACGACTGCGTGGTGCTCGCGGGCACCAGCCCCTCGGCGGTGACGGCCTTCTCGGCATCCGCCAGCGGCATCCCCGCGACGGAGGGGACGGCGATGAGGGACCCGGGGCCCGAGCCGAACCACCAGCCGACGCCGCCCGCGGCGACCGCGAGCAGCAGCACCAGCGAGAGCAGCAGTGCGCCGCGTGCGCGACGGCGCGCCGTGCGCCGCCGCAGCCGTGCGCCGTTGTCGGCGGTCTCGGCGGCGACCGGTGCCGTGGCGGTCATGACCGCCGTGCCGGGGAGGATCTTGGTCACCGCGCCGGAGTCGTGCTCGGCGATCGCGACAGTCGTGGCGGTCGGAACCGGGGTGACGCCGAGGTCGCGCTCGATCTCGCGCAGCCGGTCGAGCATCTCCTGCGCGTTCAGGGGGCGCTCATCCGGCGACTTCTCGGTCGCCCACAGCACCAGCTCGTCGAGCTGCTCGGGAACGGAGGGATTGCGCACGCTCGGGCGCGGCACCTGCTCGGTCGCGTGCTGGAAGGCGATCTGCATCGGCTGCTCGCCCTGATAGGGCTGCTCGCCGACGAGCATCTCGTAGAGCATGATGCCCAGCGCGTAGATGTCGCTGCGGGCATCCGCCGTTCCCCGGGTGACGAGCTCGGGGGCGAGATAGGCGATGGTGCCGAGCAGCTGGGCGCCGGTGGCGGTGTTGGCCGTGGTCGCGCGCGCGAGCCCGAAGTCGCCGATCTTGATCCGGCCGTCCTCGGCGAGCAGCACGTTCTCGGGCTTCACGTCGCGGTGCACGATGCCTGCGCGGTGCGCCGCGGCGAGCCCGGAGAGGATCGCATCCATGATCGTGATCGTCTGCGGCACGGTCAGCCGCTTCTGCTCGCGCATCAGCTCACGCAGCGTGATCCCGGGCAGGTACTCCATCACCAGGTAGGCGAGCTCACCGTCCTGGCCCTGGTCGAAGACGTTGACGACGTGCGGGTCGGCCAGACGTGCCGCGGACCGCGCCTCCTGGATGAACCGGCTCTGGAACGCCGAGTCGTCGCTGAGGTGCGCGTGCATGACCTTGAGCGCGATGCGCCGCTCGAGCCGCATGTCGGTGGCGACGTACACGGTCGCCATGCCGCCACGGGCGATGCGCGCGCGCACCCGGTACCGGCCGTCGACAAGCCGCCCGATGAGGGGGTCGGCCTGCGGAGTGCTCACAGAGAGAGTCTATGAAGAACGGACTGGGAGGCCGGACAGCGGCGCACCTGCGGGAGGTTTCGATCCGGTGACGACGCGCGCGTCATCCCAGCGACGCGAGCCAGCTGTTCGCCTGCTGCTCCCACTGCCCGTAGCGATCGGGGAAGGCCGAGACCTGCACGGCCTGCGCGGCCGCGGTGAACGCCCGCGTCTGCCAGCCGGAGATGTCGAGCAGCCCCCGGGTGACGTCGCCGTTGGGGTCGTGCGGTCCGCCGTAGAAGACCCGGATGCTGCGGTCGGCATCCATGATCTGCGCGGGCGTGCCCCAGCCCTGGCTGGGGCGCTGCTGGAACAGGCCCAGCGAGTCGCGGTCGCCGAAGTCGAGGTTGCGCATCGACGACTCGACCATGGCCGTGGCCAGGGCGATCGCGATGCCGCGATCGGGCACGCCGAGCTCGCGCCCGACCCGGATGATGTGCTGCGCGTGGCCGCGCTGGACGGCATCCAGGCTCGCGAAGCGCTGCGCGGGAGCCGGGGGCGTCAGGCGCAGGCTCTGGCCCGGATAGATGATGCTGCCGTTGCCGAGCCCGTTGGCCTGGAGGAGGACGGCGACCGTGGTGCCGTACTTGCGTGCGATGGCGAACAGGGTGTCGCCGGCGACGACGGTGTGCGCGGCCGGCTTCGCCGAGGCGGCGGGTGCGGCGGGCGCGGCTGGGGCTGCGGCGGGTGCCGGTGCGGCGGCGGCCGCACCGCCGACCTTGAGCTTCTGCCCGGGGAAGATCGTCGCCGACCTGCCGAGGCCGTTCGCAGCGATGACCTTCGCGACGGTCGTGCCGTACTTGCGGGCGATGGCGTAGACGGTGTCGCCGCGCACCACGGTGTGCGTCTTCGCCGCCGCCTGCGGGGCGGGCTTCGCGGCGGGTGCAGCCGCGGGCTTCGGAGCCGCCGGGGCGGTGAGCCGCAACGTCTGGCCGGGGTAGATGACAGAGCGCCAGCCGAGCCCGTTCCAGGCGAGCACATCGGCCGGTCGCAGGCCGTTGCGGATCGCGATCGCCGACACGGTGTCGCCGGGCCGCACGGTGTACGTCGTGGGCCTGGTGGAGGCGTGACGCACCGGTGCGGTCTGGGCGACGGGCGGCGGAGTGACATGCAGTCGCGGCGGTGCCACCTCGGTGCGCCGCAGTTCGTCGGCATCGGCCGGTGCGGCGGTCAGGACGGCGGCGAGCGTGCCGATCACGGCGGTCGGCGTTGCGAATCGGATGGCGCGGCTGCGGGCGGAGTGAGTATGCATGGGAGCCCCCTGTTTCTGCATAGGACACGCTGACACGGATGTAAAGAGATGTCAACAGAAGTGACGGGTGTGACTGGTGTGATTCGCGGCATCCGGAAGGCGTTCTCCGAGCCGGCGAAGATGAGGCACCGGTGCAGATGAGGCACCGGTGCGGATGAGATAGTGGAGTCGTGTCTGAGAACGCGACCGAAATCACCTGGCTGACGATCCCCCAGCTCGCCGAGGTGCTGCACGAGACTCCGGGCCGGGTGCGCCGGCTGCTCGACGAGCACTACCTGATCGGCTCGCGGCGCGGCGGCGCCCTCGCGGTGCCCGAGGTCTTCCTCGTCGACGGTCGCCCGCTGCCCTCGCTGCGCGGCACCGTGATCGCGCTGCAGGATGCCGGCTTCAGCGACGACGAGGTCATCGACTGGCTGCTCGCCGAGGAGGAGAGCCTCGGACGCACGCCGATCGCGGCGCTGCTCGCCGGGCACAAGAGCGAAGTGCGCCGCGTCGCGCGCGCCCTCGCCTGAACCGGCTCCGATTCGACGGCGGCAGGTGCCGCCGTTCAGCGGCGCCGCGGCCGTGCGTCAGGTCGTGCGCGTGATGGCGGCTTCGCCCAGCACCCGCAGCCGTGCTGCCGCGGCCGGCTCGATCACCGGCGAAGCGAGCGCGGTCTCGGCCTCAGCCGTGTACCCGGTGATCATCTCCTCGACGCGCAGGTCGGCGCCGGTGTCGCGGATCAGGCGCTGAAGCGCGCCGACGTCGTCCGGGGAGAGTGCGGGGTCGCCCAGCGCGGCATCCAGCTCGGCGCGACGCGCCTCGGGCAGCCGTTCGCGCGCGACGGCGATCAGCGCCGTGCGCTTGCCCTCACGCAGATCGTCGCCGGCGGGCTTGCCGGTGAGCTCCGGATCTCCGAAGACGCCCAGCATGTCGTCGCGCAGCTGGAACGCCATCCCGATCGGATGCCCGAACGCGCGCAGCGCGGCCAGCAGCGACTCGTCGGCTCCCGCCAGCGTCGCGCCCAGCACGATGGGCTCGACGACGCTGTACCGGGCCGACTTGAGCGACGCCACTCGCAGGGCGCGCTCGAGCAGCGCCTCGGGCGGGCTGACGCTCCATGCCGACTCCTCGGTGATGTCGAGCATCTGGCCGACCGTGACGTCGCGGCGCATGCGCGCGTACTCCGCACGCGTCGCCGCCGCGTGCGGGTGCCGCAGCAGCGACTCCTCCAGCAGATCGTCGCTCCACGCGACGAGCAGGTCGCCGAGCAGCACGGCCGAGGAGCGGCCGAAATCCTCGGCGTCGCCCGCCCAGCCGGCCGCGCGGTGCGCGGCCTCCAGCGCCCGATGCGAGGCGGGGCGACCGCGGCGGGTGTCGGAGTTGTCGATGAGGTCGTCGTGCACGAGGGCCGCGGACTGGAAGATCTCCAGCGCCGCGCACAGGCCCCACAGTGCGTCGAGGCCGGTCCGCGCATGGTCGTGGCCCGGCCCGGATGCCGCCTGCCAGCCGGCGTGGCAGAACCGGGCGCGCAGCCGCTTGCCGCCGGTCAGGGTGCTGCGCGCCGCGTCGAGGAACAGCGTCCCCTCGGGTCCGTAGTCGGTGCTCTCCGCGTACATGCGGGCGAGGAAAGTCTCGAGGCGGGCGGCGACCGCGTCGATCACGAGTGAGGAGGGCACGATTCCCAGCCTAGATGCAGGATTTCCCCGGCGTCCGGCTAGCCGCCCGCCCCGCGCGCGAGTAGAGTGGATAGAACGAACCAAGGGGGTTGGACATGCCTCTTTCAGAGCAAGAGCAGCGCATGCTCGACGAGATGGAGCGCCATCTCCTTCAGCACGATGCGGACGTCGTCACCGCACCGTCGGGTGACCGTGCGCTCAGCTACCGCAATCTGATCTACGGCGCCCTGCTGCTGCTCGCCGGCGTCGGCGGGCTCATCGCGGCCGTAGCCGCCGGCGGCGACCTCGGTCCCGTGGGCAGCATCATCATCGGCGTCATCGCCTTCCTCGCCATGCTCGGCGGCGCGATGCTCGCCTTCACCCCGGTTCGACGCCCGTCAGGCGGTGTCTCGGGTGCCCCGCCCCGGAGCCCGAAGCCGCGGGACTCCTCCTTCATGGACCGCATGAACGATCGCTGGGATCGGCGCCAGGACGAGCGCTGATCTGACCGTCACGAAGCCCGGATGCATGGCATCCGGGCTTTTCTCTTGCCCGCGCGCCCTTTCCCCTCCACTTTTCCTCCACTTCACTCCACCCTCGTGATTCCGCAGGATCACGGGGGTTTTCGCGTTCTGGACGCGGCTCACCGTGCCGGTGCGGGAGAAACTCGTAGGAAAGTGGAGGGAAGTGGAGTAAAGTGGTGCGCACCTCGAGTTGGCCGGAACTACAGAGGGGGTGATGGCCGATGCTGCTGGGAACGCATACTCCGAAGCTGGACGACAAGGGGAGGGTCATCCTCCCTGCGAAGTTCCGCGAGGACCTCGCCGGCGGCATCGTGGTCACTCGAGGGCAGGAGCGCTGCCTCTACGTGTTCAGCACGGCCGAATTCGAGGCGATGCACGACCGCATCCGGCAGGCGCCCCTCAGCAACAAGCAGGCCCGTGACTTCCTGCGGATGTTCCTCTCCGGCGCCAGCGCCGAGATGCCCGACAGCCAGAACCGCATCACCCTTCCCGCGCACCTTCGGCAGTACGCGGGGCTGGAGAAGGAGCTGGTGGTCACGGGAGTCGGCGCCCACGCCGAGATCTGGGACGCGTCCGCATGGAACGCGTACCTGGAGAGCAATGAAGAGTCCTACGCAGATCTGGAACAGGAGGTGATTCCCGGATTGTTCTGACCACGGCTGTGATGCCTCGCCGCTCCGCCCCGACACACTTCCCCGGTGCCGGGTCGAGCGGAGAGGAATCAGAGCCGGAGGTCACGGGATAGACGATCATGAGCCTCCGCGACATCCACACCCCGGTGCTCCTCGAGCGCTGCATCGAACTGCTCGCCCCCGCGCTGCAGCAGGACGGCGCGATCCTCGTCGACGCCACCCTCGGCATGGGAGGGCACTCCGAAGCGTTCCTGGAGCGCTTCCCGAACATCCGCCTGGTCGGGCTCGACCGCGACACCGACGCGCTGCGCATCGCGGGGGAGCGGCTGGCGCCGTTCGGTGACCGGGTGAAGCTCGTGCACACCGTGTACGACGAGATCGGGCTGCACGCGCAGGGGGCCTCGGCGATCCTGTTCGACCTGGGCGTCTCATCGCTGCAGCTCGATGAGGCCGAGCGCGGCTTCGCGTACTCCAAGGACGCGCCGCTGGACATGCGGATGGATCAGACCAAGGGGCGCACCGCCGCGACGATCCTCGCCGAGTACAGCGAGGGGCAGCTGCGGCGCATCTTCGAGCGTTTCGGCGAGGAGAAGCTCGCCGGCCGCTACGCGCGCTTCATCGTCGAGGCGCGGAAGACCCAGCCGCTCACCCGTTCCGGCGAACTCGTCGACCTGCTCGTGGCCGCCACCCCCGCCGCGGCCCAGCGCGCAGGGCACCCGGCCAAGCGCGTCTTCCAGGCGCTGCGCATCGAGGTCAACTCCGAGCTGAGCGTGCTGGCGGACGCGATTCCCGCGGCCATGGACGCACTCATCGTCGGTGGTCGCATCGCTGTGATGGCCTACCAGTCGCTCGAGGACCGCCTGGTCAAGCAGGCGTTCGCCGCGGCATCCGCCTCGACGGCGCCGGCGGGCCTGCCCGTCGAACTGCCCGAGCACGCACCGCGGTTCCGGATGCTGACCAAGGGCGCCGAGCTCGCAGGTGACGAGGAGCGGGCTCGCAACCCGCGCGCGATCCCGGTGCGACTGCGCGCCGCCGAGAAGCTGAGGGAGAGGTCATGAGCCTGCAGCATGCGCGCGTCGCGCCGCACACCGACCCCCGCCCGGCGCCGGCACGACGACTCCGTCCTGTCACGGAGCCCTCGTCGCGCCGCCGGCCCCGAATCGCCTACGCTCTGCTCGCGGTGGGCGGGGCGCTGGCCATCGGCATCGCGCAGATGGGCATCTCGCTCGCCTCGACCCAGGACGCCTTCGCCCTCGCCGAGCTCAACAGCCAGCAGCACGAGCTCTCGCTGCAGAAGCAGGCGCTGAACGACGACCTGGCCGGTCTCAACTCGCCGCAGTCCCTGGCCAAGCGCGCGGATGCGTTGGGGCTGGTCGTCACCGGCTCCGCCTCGTACCTGCGCCTCAGCGACGGGGTCGTCCTCGGCGAGGGCCACGGCGCCGACTGGAACTCGACCGTCACACCCAACGGCTCCACCACGGTCGGCAACGCGCTCCTGCTGCCGCCCGCACCCCCGCCCTCGGCGGCGCAGGAGCAGACACCTGCCGACGCCACAGCCCAGCAGAGCACCGAGCCCGACAAGCCTCCCGTCCTCACCGACGGGCTGCCCTCGCCGACCACCCGATAGAGCCGCCAGGATGGAGACCGCCGCATGACCACGCGAGCAACACGCGGAACGCGACGGCGCACTGTCGTCGCACTCGCCGTGATCCTCACGGTGCTCTCGGCCTTCGTCTTCCGGCTGGTCGACATCCAGGTCGTGCACGCCGACGACCACATCGCCGACTCCAACCTCGGGGCGACGCGCACCATCGCCGGTGCCCGCGGTGACATCGTCGACGCGAACGGCACGGTGCTCGCGCTCGGCACGCTGGTGTACGACTCCATCCTCGATCCGAAGCTCATCCAGGACTACGAGGAGCAGAAGGAGAAGAACCGCAAGCCGTCGATGCCGTGGGCCGAGGCCAGCGAGCGGATCGCCGAGATCGTCGGGATGACCGGCGACCAGGTGCGCGGGGTCGTCGCCGCAGCCCTGGCGAAGGACCGCAACTCCCAGTACGCGCCGCTCAAGAACGGTCTCACCACCGACCAGTACCTCGAGCTGCGCGACCTGAACCTCGCCTACCTGCACAACTCCCCGCGACCGGTCCGGGTGTACCCGAACGGCGCCGTCGCGGGCACCATGGTCGGCTTCCTCAACGGCGCCGGTGAGCCGCAGTACGGCATCGAACGGATGCAGCAGCAGTGTCTGGCCGCGACCGACGGATCGAGCACCTACAAGCGCGGTCAGGGCGGCGTGCGGATCCCCGGCAGCGAGCGCACCGTGCCGGCCGTCGACGGCGGCACCGTGCAGCTCACGATCGACAGCGACCTGAACTGGTACCTGCAGCAGATGATCGCCGAGGAGGGCAAGCGCCAGGGGGCCAAGGCGGGCACCGTCACGGTCGTCGAGGTGGAGACCGGAAAGATCAGGGCGGCCGCCGAGTGGCCCTCCGTCGACCCCAATGACATCGACACGGTCGACCAGAAGTACTGGAAGTCGCAGATCTTCTCCAACGCGTGGGAGCCGGGGTCCACCTTCAAGGCGATCACCGCGGCCACCGTGATCGATCAGGGCAAGGCCACCCCCACCTCGCACGTCACTGCCCGCAGCCGCGAGACCTTCCCCAACGGCGCGGTCATCAACGACCCGTTCCCGCACCCGGTGTACGAGTACACCCTGGCCGGCGCGCTCATCGATTCGTCGAACGTGTCGCTGTCGAAGTTCGGCACGCTCGTGGATCCCCGTACGCGAGCCGACTACCTCGAGCGCTTCGGCGTCGGCGAACGCACCGCGATCGGCTTCCCCGCCGAGCAGAAGGGTCTGATCAACGATCCCGCGAAGTGGGACAACCAGACGCTGTACACCACCACCTTCGGCCAGGCGTTCACGGTCACCACCGCCCAGCTGGCCGGGGCGTACCAGGCGCTCGCCAACGACGGAAAGAAGATCGACCTGTCACTGGTGGAGTCGTGCACCGACGCCGACGGCACGGTCCACGAGGTGACCGTCTCCGCGGGCGAGCAGATCATCAAGCCCGAGACCGCGCAGGATGTGCGGCGGATGCTCGAGAACGTCGCCGTCCAGGGCGGGCTGTCGAAGACCGTCAAGGTTCCCGGTTACCGGATCGGCATCAAGACGGGAAGCGCGCAGAAGACCGACAACAACGGCGGCTACAAGAAGGGCGTGTACTTCACCAGCATCGTGGGCATGGCCCCCGTCGAGGATCCGAAGTACGTCGTCGTGGTGACTCTGGACGAGCCGACTAAGATGAGGACGTCGGCAGCAACAGCCGTCGCCTTCCAGCAGGCCATGACCCAGGTGCTGAAGACCTACCGCGTCGCACCGTCGTCGGAGCCGATGGGCGAGCTGCTTCCCAAATTCGATTAGTCGGCGTTCTGCCGCGCCTGGAGATGGAACATGATCGCCCTGTCGCTCGCTGAGATCGCCGAGATCCTGCACGGCGAGCTACGTCCGGCCGGTTCGGACACCCCCGAGACCCTGGTCGACGGCACCGTCGACACCGACTCCCGTGAGATGGCACCCGGATCGATCTTCGTCGCCAAGCCCGGCGAGACCACCGACGGCCACCGCTTCGTCGGCGCCGCCGTCGAAGCCGGCGCGGTGCTGGCCATCGTGGAGCGTCCGGTCGACGTCGCCGTGTCGCAGATCGTCGTGGCGGATGCCGTCGGCGCTCTCGCGGATCTCGCCCGCGCCGTCGTCGCGCGCGTGCGCGAGGCGGGCGGCCTGCGGATCGTGGGGATCACCGGCTCGAACGGCAAGACCACGACCAAGAACTTCCTGGCGCGCATCCTCGCCGACGAGGGTGAGACGGTCGCCCCGATCCGGTCGTACAACAACGAGGTCGGCGCTCCGCTGACCATGCTGCGCGTCACCGGGAGCACCCGCTTCCTGGTCAGCGAGTTCGGCGCCGATGGGCCGGGCAGCATCGCGCGGCTCGCGGGGCTCGTCGAGCCCGACGTGGCCGTCGTGCTCATGGTGGGCCTCGCGCATGCCGGCGGGTTCGGCGGCATCGAGGCGACCGCCCGTGCCAAGGCGGAGCTCGTCCAGGCCGCCCGTCCCGGCGGGGTCGCCGTGCTCAACATCGACGATCCCCGCGTGTGGGCGATGCGCGACATCGCCGCCGAGCGCGGCATGTCGGTGGTGGCGTTCGGCCAGGGCTCCGCGGCCGAGGTGCGCGCCGAGGATGTCGTGGTGTCGGCATCGGGCACGAGCTGCACGATCGTGCACGGCACCGAGCGCACCCCGCTGCGACTGCACGTGCTCGGTGCCCATCACGTCTCGAACGCCCTCGCCGCCATCGCCGCGGCGCAGGCTCTCGGTGTGCCCGTACCGGCGGCCGTCGAGCGACTGGAGACCGTGCAGCTCGCCGAGCGCTGGCGCATGCAGCCGCTGGGCAACGACCGCGTGCGGATCATCAACGACGCCTACAACGCCAGCCCCGACTCGATGGCGGCCGCGCTGCGCACCCTCGCGCAGATCACCGGTCCCGGTGAGCGCACCGTCGCCGTCCTCGGCGCGATGAGTGAACTGGGCGATGCCGCCGGCGAGGAGCACGACCGCATCGGACTGCTCGCTGTGCGCCTGAACATCCGCCGCATCGTCGTGGTCGGGCCCGAGGCACGTCGCCTCTACGTCTCGGCCGTGGGCGAGGGGTCGTGGGACAGCGAGGCCGTGCACCTTCCCGATCAGGATGCCGCCTTCGAGTACCTGAAGAACGAGCTGCGCGACGGCGATCGCGTCCTGGTGAAGTCGTCCAACTCCGTCGGGCTCAGGCATCTCGGCGATCGTCTGGGAGAATTGTTCTCGTGAGGTCCTTGCTTATGGCGACGGCGATATCGCTCGCCTTCTCGCTCTTCCTGACCCCCGTGTTCCTGAAGGGATTCCGCAGGATCGGGTGGGGGCAGGTCATCCGCACCCCTGAGGACATCTCCAACCCGAACCACGAGGCCAAACGCGGCACCCCCACCATGGGCGGCGTCATCTTCATCCTCGGCACCATCATCGGCTACTTCGCCGGCACCTACTTCGGCGGCACCACCCCGGCGCTGTCGGCCATCCTCGTGCTCTGGCTGATGGTCGGCTTCGGCATCGTGGGCTTCATCGACGACTACATGAAGGTGCGCAGCCAGCGCAGCCTCGGCCTGTCCGGGTGGCGCAAGGTCGTCGGGCAGCTGCTCGTGCTCATCCCGTTCGGCGTGGTCGCGCTGAACTTCCCGAACTCGCTCGGACAGTATCCTGCCAGCGGCTACGTCTCACTGTTCCGCGACATCTCCTGGCTGAACCTGTTCGCCTTCGGCGCCGTGGTCGGCTGGATCCTCTACCTCATCTGGGTCTCGATCATCGGCGTGGCGACCTCGAACAGCGTCAATCTCACCGACGGCCTGGACGGCCTCGCCGCCGGCGCGGGCGTGCTCGTGGTCGGCGCCTACGGCCTGATCGCGTTCTGGCAGTTCAAGCAGTCGTGCGTAGGTGAGGGCTGGGCGATCCCGGGATGCTACGAGGTGCGCGAGCCGCTGAACCTGGCCACCGTCGCCGCGGCGTTCGCCGGCGGCCTGGTGGGCTTCCTGTGGTGGAACGCGCCCAAGGCGAAGGTCTTCATGGGCGACGTCGGATCCATGGCCATCGGCGGCGTGATCACCGCGATGGCGATCCTCACCCGCACCGAGCTGCTGCTCCTGATCATCGCCGGCATCTTCGTGATCTCGTCCGGCTCGGTCATCCTGCAGCGGATCTACTTCAAGATCACCCGCGGCAAGCGGCTGTTCCTGATGAGCCCGTTCCATCACCATCTCGAGATGCGCGGCTGGCAGGAGGTCACGATCGTCGTGCGCCTCTGGATCATCGCGGGTCTGCTCGCCGCGTCTGCCGTCGGACTGTTCTACGTGGACTGGTTCGCCCAGGCCTCGGTCGGCTGATCGCCATGACCACATCACGCCTGGACGGTCTCACCAGCTGGCACGCCGACTGGCGCGGACTGCGCGTCGCCGTGCTCGGACTCTCGGTGACCGGCTTCTCCGCCGCCGACACGCTGACCGAGCTCGGCGCCGAGGTGCTGGTGCTCTCCGAGGCCGCCTCGGAGGAGTACGCGCGCCTGGTGCCCGTCATCGGCGCCCGCCTCGAACTGGGCTCGCTGGAGCAGGTGCCCGAGACGCTGCGCGACTTCGCACCCGAGGTCATCGTGGCCTCTCCCGGCTTCGCGCCCGCCCACCCCGTCATCGCGTGGGCGCTGCAGAGCGGCATCCCGCTGTGGGGAGACGTCGAGCTGGCCTGGCGCGTACGCGACAAGGTGGTGCGTCCGGACGGAACACCCGCCGAATGGGTGCTGATCACCGGCACCAACGGCAAGACCACCACGACCCAGCTCACCGCGACGCTGCTGAACGCCGGCGGCCTGCGTGCGGCGCCCTGCGGCAACATCGGCATCCCGGTGCTGGATGCCGTGCGCGACCCCGGCGGTTTCGACGTGCTCGTCGTCGAGCTCTCCAGCCACCAGCTCTGGTACATCGGCCAGTCGCAGCCCGCAGGGCAGCTCGTGCCCTACGCGGCGACCTGCCTGAACCTCGCCGACGACCACCTCGTCTGGCATGGCAGCGCCGAGGCGTACCGCGACGCGAAGGCCGTCGTCTACCGGCACACCCGCGTGGCATGCGTGTACAACAAGTCCGACGCCGCCACCATGCGGATGGTCGAGGAGGCCGACGTCGTCGAGGGAGCCCGCGCGATCGGGTTCGACCTCGGCACACCGGGGCCCAGCGATCTCGGCGTCGTGGACGGCATCCTCGTCGACCGCGCGTTCCATGACGACCGCCGGCACAGCGCCCTCGAGCTCACGACCGTCGCCGAGCTGCGCGCCGCAGGACTGGCCGCGCCCCACATCGTGCAGAACATCCTCGCCGCCGCCGCCCTCGCGCGGTCGCTGGGCGTGGCCCCCGCCGCCATCCACGACGCGCTGCAGGGCTTCGAGCTCGACGCGCACCGCATCCAGCTCGTCGCCGAGCACCTCGGCATCCGGTGGATCGACGACTCCAAGGCGACCAACCCGCACGCAGCCGCCTCGTCGCTGCGCGCCCACCCGGGCGCGGTGTGGGTCGTCGGCGGCGATCTGAAGGGCGTGGACCTCAGCGACCTGGTGGCCACGGCCGGAGGCACCGCCGGCGGCGCCATCGTGATCGGCGTCGACCGTGAGCCGGTGCTGGCCGCATTCCGGCGACACGCGCCGCAGGTGCCGCTCCTGGAGGTCGTCGCTGGCGACACTGGAGAGGTCATGGACCGCGTGGTGGAACTGGCCACCGGGATGATCGACGGCGAGGGGACGGTGCTTCTGGCTCCCGCCGCAGCATCCTTCGACCAGTTCAGCAGCTACGCGGACCGGGGAGAGCGCTTCGCCCGGGCGGTGCGCGCATGGATCGAACGGGGGACCGCCGATGACGCAGACGGCTCACCCTCCGCGCCGCGCTGAACCGCGCGGTCTCGCGGCTCGCGTCTCGCTCGGGAAGCTGTTCGCTCCGCCCTCGACCGAGTACATCCTGATCGCGTCGACCGCGGTGCTGCTGACGATCTTCGGCGTCGTGATGGTGCTCTCGGCGACCAGCGCCCACCCCACGGCCCCCTTCGACACCGCCCTGCGTCAGGGTGCGTTCGCCGTGATCGGCATCCCGCTGATGTTCGTCGTCAGCAGGCTGCCGGTCGGCTTCTTCGCGAAGCTCGCCTGGCCCGTGCTGATCCTCGCCGTGCTGTTCCAGCTGCTCGTCTTCGTGCCGGGGCTCGGCATCACCTCGTACGGCAACACGAACTGGATCAAGGTCGGCGGCATGCAGCTGCAGCCGTCGGAGTTCCTCAAGCTCGCCCTCGCACTGTGGATCGCGCTGGTGCTGGCGCGCAAGCACGCGAGGCTGGGCACGTGGCACCAGGTGTTCATCCCGGTCGTGCCCGTCGCGATACTCGCGATCGGCACCGTGATCGCCGGAAACGACCTGGGAACCGTCATGGTGCTCGTGCTCGTCGTGCTCGGCTGCCTGTTCTTCTCCGGCGCCAAGCTGCGCCTGTTCATCCTGCCGCTGCTGGGGGGACTGGCCGCCATCCTCGGCTACGCCCTCACCAGCGAGAACCGGATGACCCGCATCCTCGCCGCCTTCGACCCCGACGCCTGCGACCCGACCAACGAGTGCTATCAGGCCGTGCACGGCATGTGGGGCATGGCCACCGGCGGCTTCTTCGGCGTCGGGCTCGGCAACTCCCAGGAGAAGTACTGGCTGCCTGCCGCGGCGAACGACTACATCTTCGCGATCGTGGGCGAGGAGCTGGGGCTGCTGGGCTGCCTGCTCGTACTCGTGCTGTTCGGCTGCTTCGCCGTCGGCGCCTTCCACATCATCCGCAAGACCTCCGATCCGTTCGTCAGGATCGCCGCAGGCGGCATCGTCGTCTGGATCCTCGGCCAGGCGCTGTTCAACATCGGCGTCGTGCTGCGCATCTTCCCCGTGATGGGCGTGCCGCTGCCGTTCATGTCGCAGGGCGGCACCTCGCTGCTCTCGGTGATGCTGGCCTGCGGCGTGCTGCTCGCCTTCGCTCGCACCATTCCCGCAGCCGCGAAGGATAGGGTCGCTCAGGGCGAAGTGCGTAGCGAGCGGAGCAAGTCGAAGTGACCACCTACCTTCTGGCCGGCGGAGGAACCGCCGGCCATGTCAATCCGCTGCTCGCCGTCGCCGATCTGCTGCGCGAGCGCGACGGCGACACGGTCCTCGTGCTCGGCACGAAGGAGGGGCTCGAGTCGCGTCTGGTCCCCGCCCGCGGCTACGAGCTGCTCACCGTCGACAAGGTGCCGTTCCCGCGCCGCCCCGACCGGGCTGCGGCCGCCTTCCCGCTGCGGTTCCGTCGTGCGGTCGCGCAGGTGCGTGCGCACATCCGTGACCATGGCGTGGACGTCGTGGTCGGCTTCGGGGGATACGCCTCCGCACCCGCCTACGTCGCCGCGCGCCGTGAGCGCGTGCCGTTCGTCGTCCACGAGGCCAACGCCAGGCCGGGCCTGGCCAACGTGCTCGGTGCGCGCCGCGCGGCCGCCGTCGGCGTCGCGTTCCCCGGCACCCCGCTGCGTGGCGGTGAGGTGGTCGGGATGCCGCTGCGCCGCGAGGTCGTGGAACTCGACCGCGCCGCGCTGCGCGCGGAGGCGGCGGAGGAGTTCGGCCTGGATGCCGAGCGCCCCGTGCTGCTCGTGTTCGGCGGGTCGCTGGGCGCACTGCGCCTGAACGAGGCCTTCGCCGACGCCTGGCGCGATGTGCTGGCCGCCGGCTGGCAGCTGCTGCACGTCACGGGCGAGCGCAGCGAGCTGGCGGATCCCGGAGCGGACGGATACACGATGCGGCGTTACGTGGACCGGATGGACCTGGCCTTCGCCCTCGCCGACCTCACCGTCTCGCGCGCAGGATCCGCGACAGTCAGCGAGATCAGCGCGCTCGGGATGCCTGCCGTGTACGTGCCGTACGCGGTCGGCAACGGCGAGCAGCGGCTGAACGCGGCATCCGCGGTGTCCGCCGGTGCGGCACAGCTGCTGGACGACGCGAGCTTCGACGGTGACGTCGTCCGTACGCAGATCGTGCCGCTGCTGGGTGACCGTGCCCGCATCGACCGGATGGCGCAGGCGGCGCAGGGCGTCGGCAGCCGCACCGGCACCGAGGACCTGGTGGCGCTCATCGATCGCGCCCTCGCGGAAAAGTAGACTGGCAGACAAATGATCAGACCCGACCTCAGTCTCCCGATCCCCGAGACGATCACCTGCGCGCACTTCATCGGCATCGGCGGTTCCGGCATGAGCGGACTCGCGCGGATGTTCCTGGATGCCGGCATCCGCGTCTCCGGCTCCGACCGCTCCGACAGCGACAACCTGCGCGCCCTGGCCGCCGCCGGCGCGACCGTGCACGTCGGCCATGACGCCGCCCACCTGGGCGACGCCGACACGGTGGTGCACACCGGGGCGATCTGGCCCGAGAACCCGGAGTTCGTCACGGCCAAGGAGCGCGGGCTGCATGTCATCCACCGCTCCCAGGCGCTGTACTGGCTGATCGGCGGGCGACGCCTCGTCTCGGTCGCCGGCGCGCACGGCAAGACGACCTCGACGGGCATGCTCGTCACGGCGCTGCAGGCGCTGGGCGCCGACCCGAGCTTCGTCAACGGCGGCGTGATCGAGCAGCTCGGCACCTCGAGCGCGACCGGCGGCGGCGACCTCTTCGTCATCGAGGCCGACGAGTCGGACGGCACGTTCCTGCTCTACGACACCTCGGTCGCGCTGATCACCAACGTCGACCCCGACCACCTCGACTTCTTCGGCTCGGAGGACGCCTTCTACGACGCGTTCGTCCGCTTCGGCGACGAGGCTCGTGAGGCCGTGGTCATCTCCAGCGACGATCCGGGTGCGCAGCGTGTGCGGGCCGGGCTGAGCCACCGCAACGTGATCACCTTCGGCCAGGCGCAGGACGCCGACCTGCGCATCGACGAGATCTCCACCGTGGGTTCGGTCGCGGCGACGCTCAGCCGCGGCGGCGAGTCCGTGCGCATGCAGCTCGCGGTCCCCGGCGCCCACAACGCGGTCAACGCCGCGGGCATCGTCGCCGTGCTCCTGACCCTCGGCCACGGGCTCGCCGAATCGGTGCGCGCCGTCGAGGGATTTGCGGGCACAGTCCGCCGGCTCGAGCTGCACGGCGAGGAGCGCGGCGTGCACGTCTACGACGACTACTCGCACCACCCCACCGAGGTGCGCGCCGCCCTCGAGGCGATGCGCGGCGTCGCCGGCGGGGGACGTGTCATCGCCATCCAGCAGCCGCACACCTATTCGCGCACGCAGCACATGTACCGCGAGTTCGCGGAGGTGCTCGAGGGGCTCGCCGACCACACCGTCATGCTCGACGTGTACGGCGCGCGCGAGGATCCGGTGCCCGGCGTCACCGGCGAGCTGGTCAGCGGAGCCTTCGCGGACCCCGCGAAGGTGCACTACGTGCCCGACTGGCAGGAGGCGGCGGACTACACAGCCTCGATCGCACGCGAGGGCGACTTCGTGGTGACGCTGGGCTGCGGCAACGTCTACCAGATCATCCCCCAGGTCCTCGACTCCCTGCGGCGCACCCCCGGGGCCTGAGCATGCGTCGTCCGGCACCGCTCCCGGCTTCCGCGCAGAAGCCCGAGAGCGTCGAGCCCGCGGCCCCGCGTCCGCGCAGCATCCGCTCGCGCTTCGCGCGCGATACGGACCGGGCGGATGCCGCGGACGCGACGTGGGAGGCGCCGTCGGATGCCGAGCGCGCGGAGAGCGCCGGCGCTGACGCGCATGCGGACACGGCCGTGCTCGACGATGCCGTCCGCGACATCGCCGAGGGTGCGCAGGATGCCGGAGACCATAGGGATGCCGTGCGCACCGGCGACGTCTGGCGCGCCGCGCGAGCCCGCCGGAAGGCGCTGCGCGCCGAGATCCGGCGGTTCACGCAGCGCTCCCGCCGGCGTCGGCTGGTGTGGTGGGGATCGTTCGGCGCCGTCGTCGCGCTGATCCTCGGCAGCGTCGTCGCCGCGTACAGCCCGCTGTTCGCGATCAGGGAGATCACCGTCGCGGGCGTGCGCAGCCTCGACCCGGCCGTCGTGCAGACGGCGCTGGAGGGGCAGCTGGGCGCACCGCTCGCGCTCGTGGACGCCGGTGCGGTCAGAAGCGCGCTGAGTGAGTTCCCGATGATCGAGTCGTACGCACTCGAGGCGCGACCGCCGCATGAACTGCTCGTGCGCATCGTGGAGCGCACCCCCATCGGTGTCATCCGCTCCGACGACGGATTCACGCTCGTGGACGCCGCCGGGGTGGCGCTGGCCACCACACCGCAGCGACCCGACGGTCAGCCGGAGCTCTCGATCTCCGGCGGCACGGACTCCGCGGCCTTCCGCAGCGCGGGGCTGGTGGTGCGCTCCCTGCCCGCCGAACTGCGTGCGCAGGTGACCGAGGTGAACGCGTCGTCGGCCGATGACGTCACCCTCGCGCTTCAGGACGGCAAGACCATCGTGTGGGGGAGTGAGCGCGACTCCTCCGAGAAGGCGCTCGTGCTCGTCGCGCTCATCAAGAACGCGCCTGACGCGCGCAACTTCGACGTCTCGGCGCCGAGCGTTCCCGTCGTGCGCTGAGCGTGCGCCGACCTCGTCGGCCGGTGCTGCGACGACCCGCGGAATGCCGGTTCGAGGCCCCGATGGACGGCATCCGCGGGGGATCGCGACGACACGCCGTGTCGCTGCGCGCGCAGGCGGGGCTTGCGCATACCGTCGATCTCGAGAACGCAATACCGGGAAATAGTTTAACCCTCTCGTTGAGGTTTAAGGTTTATCCCTCGTCAGGCTCGAATATCGGAGGCCGGCCATGAGCCAGAACCAGAACTACCTCGCCGTGATCAAGGTCGTCGGCGTCGGCGGTGGCGGCGTCAACGCCGTGAACCGCATGATCGAACTCGGGCTCCGCGGAGTCGAGTTCATCGCCGTGAACACCGACGCTCAGGCTCTGCTCATGAGCGACGCTGATGTCAAGCTCGACGTGGGCCGCGAACTGACCCGCGGACTCGGTGCGGGAGCCGACCCCGAGGTCGGACGCCGTGCCGCGGAGGACCATGCCGAGGAGATCGAGCAGGCCCTCACCGGCGCCGACATGGTCTTCGTCACCGCCGGAGAGGGTGGCGGCACCGGCACCGGCGGCGCGCCGGTCGTCGCGCGCATCGCGAAGTCCATCGGCGCGCTGACCATCGGCGTCGTGACCAAGCCGTTCTCGTTCGAGGGTCGCCGCCGCCAGAGCCAGGCCGAAGCCGGCGTGGCGAAGCTGAAGGAAGAGGTCGACACCCTCATCGTCGTGCCGAACGACCGCCTTCTCGAGATCAGCGATCGCGGCATCTCGATGATCGAGGCCTTCGCCACCGCCGACCAGGTGCTGCTCGCCGGTGTGCAGGGCATCACCGACCTCATCACGACCCCCGGCCTGATCAACCTCGACTTCGCCGACGTGAAGTCGGTGATGCAGGGTGCCGGATCGGCGCTCATGGGCATCGGCTCCGCCCGCGGCGCCGACCGGGCCATCAAGGCCGCCGAGCTCGCCGTCGAATCTCCGCTGCTCGAGGCCTCGATCGAGGGTGCGCACGGCGTGCTGCTGTCGATCCAGGGTGGCTCGAACCTCGGCATCTTCGAGATCCACGACGCGGCAGACCTCGTCAAGGAGGCCGCGCACCCCGAGGCGAACATCATCTTCGGAACGGTCATCGACGACACTCTCGGCGACGAGGTGCGCGTGACCGTGATCGCGGCCGGCTTCGACGGCGGCGAGCCCGCTCCCCGCCTGGAGCCGATGGTCGTGGAGCGTCCCGCGAGCACGCCGCTGCCCGAGGTGCGCCTGGACGAGAAGGCCCCCGAGCCGCGCGCCGAGGCCGAGAAGCCCGTCGTCGCCGCACCCGTGGCGCCGAGCCTCGAGCCGGCTTTCTCGGACGACGACATCGACATCCCCGAGTTCCTGAAGTGACCCTCGCTGCCCGGCTGTCGGCGATCGACGAGCGGATCGCCGACGCCGCTCGCCGGGCGGGCCGCGATCCGGATGAGATCACCCGCATCGTGGTCACGAAGTTCCACCCCGCCCAGCTCGTGCGCGACCTGCACGCGCTGGGCGTCAGGGACGTCGGCGAGAACCGCCAGCAGGAGATGACGGCCAAGCGCGCCGAGCTTCAGCAGTCGGAGGGATCCGGCTACGACGACCTGCGCTGGCACTTCATCGGACAGGCCCAGACCAACAAGGCCGGCGCCATCCGGCGGGCATCCGATGCCGTGCACTCGGTGGACCGCATCCGCCTGGCGGACGCGCTTCACCGTGCGGCGGACGACGACCGGGTGCTGGACGTCCTCGTGCAGGTGAACCTCACGCAGGATGCCGGCCGCGGCGGCACCACGCTCGCGGATTCCGAGGCACTCGCCGAGCACGTGCTGGGGCTGGGCTCGCTGCGGCTGCGCGGCGTCATGGCCGTCGCGCCGCTCGACGAGGAGCCCGCCGCCGCGTTCGCGCGGCTGCGGGACGTCTCCGACGGCATCCGCCGTATCGCCCCCGAGGCGACCTGGATCTCCGCCGGCATGACCGGCGACTTCGTCGAGGCGATCGACGCGGGGGCGACACACCTGCGCATCGGTTCGGCAATCACAGGACCGCGCCCCGACCGGGGTTAACCTTTCAACCAGACCAGCCCGCAACGTTCGAACCGGAGGACACGATGGGTAACCCGCTGAAGAAGACCATGGTGTATCTCGGCCTCGCCGACGAGGAAGAGGTCTACCAGGAGGAGGCGTCGCAGGCGCCCGCCCGCGCGCCCCGTGAGCGCGAGCGCGAACGCGAGCGCGAGGAGCAGTCGCCCGCACCGGTCACGCCGCTGCGCCGGCCCACCGCCGTGCGTCAGCCCTCCGCGGGCGCGGTCAACGAGATCCTCACCGTTCACCCCAAGCAGTACCGCGACGCGCAGATCATCGCCGAGAACTTCCGCGAGGGCGTGCCGGTGATCATCAACCTGTCGCAGATGAGCGACGCCGACGCGCGCCGCCTCATCGACTTCGCGAGCGGTCTCTCGCTGGGTCTGTACGGTCGCATCGAGCGGGTCACGAGCAAGGTCTTCCTGCTGTCGCCCGAGAACATCGCGGTCTCCGGCCAGGGCGGTCTCGCCCAGGCCGAATCCGCGTCGTTCGACTCCTGACCTTGGGGGACGTGCTCGGCATCATCGGCGGCATCGTCGAACTGGTGCTGACGCTGTACGTGCTCGTGCTCATCGCACGGCTCGTGCTGGATTACATCCCGCTGTTCAACAGGCAGTGGCGTCCCAAGGGCGCCGGGCTCGTGCTGGCCGAGCTCGCGTACACGCTGACCGACCCGCCGATCCGGTTCTTCCGGCGGCTCGTTCCGCCCCTGCGCCTGGGCACCATCTCACTGGATTTCGGGTTCGCCCTGACGATGCTGGTCGTGCTCATCCTGATGTCCGTGGTCCGCGGGCTGACCTGATCGATCGCGGCGCTTCTCGTCGCGCCGCACAGACTGGGGGGCTATGCTTGGCTCCCAGGCGCGCGCCCCGGGTACGCGTCGACTGAAACACTGCGCCGTCATTCAACGACTGGCCGAAAGAACTCATCGAAAGAGGAGCCACCCATGGCACTTACCCCGGATGACGTCGTCCACAAGGAGTTCCAGCACGTCCGATTCAAGGACGGCTTCGACCCGGAAGAGGTCGACGACTACCTCGACGAGATCGTGGTTGAGTGGCGCAAGACCATCGAGGAGAACAACGAGCTGAAGGCCAAGCTCGCCGCGTTCGAGTCGGGTCAGAGCGCCCCGGCCGCCGCGGCTCCCGCCCCGGCCGCTCCTGCGCCGGCCGCCCCGGCCGCTGCCGCCGACGCGTCTGCCACGGGCACCTCCGCGGGCATCATCGAGCTGGCGCAGCGCCTGCACGACGAGCACGTCGCCGAGGGCGAGGCCAAGCGCAAGGAGCTCATCGACGAGGCCGAGGCCGAGGTCGCCCGGATCCGCACTGAGGCTCAGGCCAAGCAGCGCGAGGAGTCCGCTCGTCTCGAGCGCGAGCGCAACACGCTCGAGGGTCGTATCACCGAGCTGCGCGAGTTCGAGCGCGACTACCGCAGCAAGCTGCGCGCCATGATCGAGGGCCAGCTGCGCGACCTCGACCAGAAGTCGTCGACGGACTCGACCCCCGTCTCCGCCATCGGCCTGTAGGTCGACCTTGGCGGGACGTCGTCCACTTCGTCGGTCGGCGGCCGGTGCGATCGTCGCGATTCTCGCGGCGCTCGTACTGGCCGCCGATCAGTTTGTGAAGTACCTCACCATCGAGCACCTGCCCTACCGGGAGGCCGTCCCGGTGCTGGGGGAGTTCCTCCAGCTGTTCCACATCCGCAACCCCGGCGCCGCGTTCTCGATCGGCGCGGGCATGACGTGGATCTTCACGATCGCCCTGGCGATCGTGGCCTGCGTGATCGTCTGGAAGACGCTGGGCGTGCATTCGCGTCTCTGGGCCGTCATCCTCGGCTGCCTTCTCGGGGGAGTGCTGGGCAACCTCACCGACCGGCTGTTCCGTGAGCCCGGCTTCGCCGTCGGCGAGGTCATCGACATGATCTCGATGCCGTGGATGATGCCGGCGATCTTCAACGTGGCCGACATCTTCATCGTCACCGGCATGATCGCGGTCGCGTTGATGGTCGTGCTCGGCCTGCGCCTGGACGGCACGCGCGAGCGCGATCACGTCAAGCACGACGAGGACGCCTCTGCCGCTGACACCGCCGCCGCGCCGAGCGAGGCCTGAGCGTGCAGCACCGCAGCCTGCCCGTCCCGGACGGCCTGGACGGGGCGCGCGTCGACGCCGCCCTCGCGAAGATGCTCGGCTTCTCGCGCACCTTCGCGGCCGAGGTCGCCGAAGCCGGCGGAGTCAGCCTCGACGGCGCGCCACTGGGCAAGTCCGACCGGCTGCGGGCGGGCGGCTGGCTCGAGGTGAGCTGGACGCCCCGGGAGGAACCGCGCATCGTCCCGATCGCGGTTCCGGAACTCGGCATCGTGCACGACGACGACGACATCGTCGTCGTCGACAAGCCGACCGGTGTGGCGGCGCATCCCTCGCTGGGATGGGAGGGGCCGACCGTCGTCGGAGCCCTCGTCGCAGCCGGCTTCCGCATCGCGACCAGCGGCGCCCCCGAACGCCAGGGCGTGGTGCACCGGCTGGACGTGGGCACGAGCGGCCTGATGGTGGTCGCGAAGACCGAGAGCGCCTACACGGCGCTCAAGCGCGCGTTCAAGGAGCGCACGGTCGAGAAGATCTACCACGCGGTCGTGCAGGGGCACCCGGATCCGCTGTCGGGCACCATCGACGCGCCGATCGGGCGGCATCCTAGCCACAGCTGGAAGTTCGCCGTCGTTCCAGACGGCAAGCCGTCGGTGACCCACTACGAGACGCTCGAGGCGTTCCCCTCGGCATCGCTGCTGGAGATCCATCTCGAGACCGGTCGCACGCACCAGATCCGCGTGCACATGGCCGCACACCGGCATCCGTGCGTCGGCGACCCGCTCTACGGGGCCGACCCGACGCTGTCGGCGCGGCTCGGCCTGACCCGGCAGTGGCTGCACGCGCACAGGCTCGCGTTCGCCCACCCGGCGACGGGGGAGTGGGTGCAGTTCGAGTCGCCGTACCCCGCTGATTTCCAGCACGCCCTCGAGGTGCTCGACCCCGGCCGCAGGGCAGGCTGAGCGCGTCGCTGCACCGGATGTCGGTGCCCTGCGCAAGACTGCGCTGGTGAGCATCGAGGTAAGAGCGGCGACACGGTTCGACGACGTCGCGGCCGTGGTGGGGCCGAAGAATCCCGCATCGAACGTGTGCTTCTGCCTGAGCTACCGCATCGGCAACAAGGAGAACGTCGCCCTGCGGGGACAGGCGCGGGCGGATCGCGTGCGCGAGCTTTGCGACCACGATCCGCCTCCCGGCGTGATCGCCTACCTTGACGGCGAGCCGGTCGGCTGGGCGGCCCTGCATCCGCGCCGTGACACGAGCTTCGCGCGCAACCGGCTGATCCCGCACGTCGACGATCTCGATGTGTGGTCGCTGTGGTGCTTCCGCGTGCGCCCCGGACATCGGAAGCAGGGGGTCATGCATGCCCTCATCGGCGGCGCCGTCGGGTACGCCCGCGAGCGCGGGGCTCCCGTCGTCGAGGGCTACCCGGTCGACAACCGGGGCGAGAGGGTGAATCAGACGATGGCGTACGTCGGCACGCGAGCACTGTTCGAGAGTGCCGGCTTCGAGAAGGCAGCCGACACCGGTTCGGTGCTCGACGGCTTCCCGCGCGTGCTCATGAGGCTGGACCTGCGCCCGTGAGGCTCAGCGCCTGACGCGACCGCCACGGAAGTGCGCAGGGTCGTCCTCGGCCATGGCCAGGGCGATCTTGCGCACGTGCGCGTCATCCACGTCGCCCATCGCGGCGAGGTCGTAGAAGCCGACCTCGGTCAGCTCGCCGTCGGCCGGGTGCGGCTCGCCCGAGATCCACGTGCAGCGGAACACGATGTCGAGATAGTCGACCTGGTCGCCGTTCGGGTAGGTGATCCGGGGCAGCTGCTGCACCAGTGCGAGGCGGTCGACCGAGACGACCACGCCCGCCTCCTCCAGGCACTCGCGTGCCGCAGCATCCGCCGGCTCCTCACCGGGCTCGACGATGCCTGCGATCGTCTGCCAGGCGCCATTGTCGGCGCGCTTGCCGAGCAGCACCTTCTCGTCGCGGAACACGACCGCGGTCGTGCCGACGAGGGAGAGCGGTTCGGTTCCGATGTGCTCGCGCAGCGCGAGGACGAAGTCAGGGGTGGGCATGACGTTCAGCGTATCCGGCGGCGTGGGCTGAACCCGCCTCCGGACCCGGCGCCGGGGCCGCCCCTGTCGGTGGTCGAACGTAGACTCGATGCATGGCCTCCGACTCCTTCGTGCACCTGCATGTCCACAGCGAATACTCCATGCTGGACGGTGCCGCGAAGATCGGGGCGATGACCCAGGCGGCCGCCGACTACGGCATGCCCGCCATCGCGGTGACCGACCACGGCAACACCTTCGCCGCCTTCGAGTTCTACAACGCGGCCCGCGCCGCCGGGGTCAAGCCGATCATCGGCCTCGAGGCCTACGTCACCCCCGGCACGCATCGCAGCGACAAGTCGCGGGTGGCATGGGGATCACCCGACCAGAAGAGCGACGACGTGTCCGGCTCGGGTGCGTACACCCACATGACGATGTGGAGCCAGAGCAAGGAGGGGATGCACAACCTCTTCCGGCTCAGCTCGCTCTCCAGCATCGAGGGCTACTACTTCAAGCCGCGCATGGACCGCGAGCTGCTGCAGACCTACGGCAAGGGCCTGATCGCCACCACCGGGTGCCCTTCGGGCGAGGTGCAGACCCGGCTGCGGCTGGGCCAGTACGACGCGGCGCGCGCTGCGGCCGCGGAGTTCCAGGACATCTTCGGCAAGGAGAACTACTTCGCCGAGATCATGGACCACGGTCTGTCCATCGAACGACGGGTCATGACCGACCTGCTGCGCCTGGCGAAGGACCTGAACATCCCGCTGGTCGCGACCAACGACTCGCACTACACGCACCAGCACGAGGCCGACGCGCACGAGGCGCTGCTGTGCGTGCAGTCCGGCTCGACGATGGACGACCCGAACCGGTTCAAGTTCGACGGCGACGGCTACTACATCAAGACCGCGCAGGAGATGCGCCAGATGTTCCGCGACCACCCCGAGGCGTGTGACAACACGCTGCTGATCGCCGAGCGCTGCGAGGTCGAATTCGACACCTCCGCGAACTACATGCCCCGCTTCCCGGTGCCCGACGGCGAGACCGAGGACAGCTGGCTGGTCAAGGAGGTCGAGAAGGGCCTCCACTACCGCTACCCGAGCGGCATCCCCGACAAGGTGCGCAAGCAGGCCGAGTACGAGGTCGGCATCATCCTGCAGATGGGCTTCCCCGGCTACTTCCTCGTCGTCGCCGACTTCATCAACTGGGCCAAGGACAACGGCATCCGCGTCGGTCCCGGCCGAGGCTCCGGTGCCGGATCGATGGTCGCCTACGCTATGAAGATCACCGACCTCGACCCGCTCGAGCACGGCCTCATCTTCGAGCGGTTCCTCAACCCGGATCGTGTCTCGATGCCCGACTTCGACGTCGACTTCGACGACCGCCGCCGCGGCGAGGTGATCGAGTACGTCACCGAGAAGTACGGCTCCGAGCGCGTCGCCCAGATCGTCACCTACGGCACGATCAAGTCCAAGCAGGCGCTGAAGGATGCCGGACGCGTGCTCGGCTTCCCGTTCAGCATGGGCGACCGCCTCACCAAGGCGATGCCGCCTGCGGTGATGGGCAAGGACATGCCGCTCAGCGGCATGTACGACTCGGCCCACCCGCGGTACAAGGAGGCCAGCGAGTTCCGCGCCCTTATCGACACCGATCCCGAGGCGAAGACGGTCTTCGACCGGGCGCTCGGGCTCGAGGGGCTGAAGCGCCAGTGGGGCGTGCACGCGGCCGGTGTGATCATGTCGTCTCATCCGCTCCTCGACATCATCCCGATCATGAAGCGCGAGCAGGACGGCCAGATCGTCACGCAGTTCGACTACCCGTCCTGCGAGTCGCTCGGCCTGATCAAGATGGACTTCCTGGGGCTGCGCAACCTCACGATCATCTCCGACGCGCTCGACAACATCCGCCTCAACCGCGGCGAGGAGCTCGACCTCGAGCACCTCGGCCTTGAGGACCGCGCCGTCTACGAACTGCTCGCACGGGGCGACACCCTGGGCGTGTTCCAGCTCGACAGCCCGCCGCTTCGGTCGCTGATGCGCCTGATGAAGCCCGACAACTTCGGCGACATCTCGGCTCTCATCGCGCTTTACCGTCCCGGCCCGATGGGTGCGAACTCGCACACCAACTACGCCCTGCGCAAGAACGACCAGCAGCCGATCACGCCGATCCACGCCGAGCTGGAGGAGCCGCTCAAGGACATCCTGCAGGAGTCCTACGGTCTGATCATCTACCAGGAGCAGGTCATGGCCATCGCGCAGAAGGTCGCCGGGTTCAGCCTCGGCCAGGCCGACATCCTGCGCCGCGCGATGGGCAAGAAGAAGAAGTCCGAGCTCGACAAGCAGTACGAGGGCTTCTCGGGCGGCATGAAGGAGCGCGGCTACGGCGAGGCCGCGATCAAGGCGCTGTGGGACATCCTGCTGCCCTTCTCGGACTACGCGTTCAACAAAGCGCACTCGGCCGCATACGGACTGGTGTCGTACTGGACCGCCTACCTCAAGGCGCACTACCCGGCCGAGTACATGGCCGCGCTGCTGACCAGCGTCGGCGACTCGAAGGACAAGATGGCGCTGTACCTGAACGAATGCCGTCGCATGGGCATCCGAGTGCTGCCGCCGGACGTCTCGGAGTCGATCAACTTCTTCGCCGCCGTCGGCGAGGACATCCGCTTCGGCCTCGGGGCGGTCCGCAACGTCGGCGGCAACGTCGTCGACGGGATCATCCAGGCCCGCAAGGACGAGAAGTTCACCTCGTTCCACGACTTCCTGAACAAGGTCCCCCTGCACGTCGCCAACAAGCGCACCGTGGAGTCGCTGATCAAGGCCGGCGCGTTCGACTCGATGGGCGACACCCGCCGTGCGCTCATGGAGATCCACGAGGATGCCACCGAGGCTGCCGTCGACCGCAAGCGCAACGAGGCCCAGGGCGCCATCGGCTTCGACTTCGACAGCCTCTACGACGGGATGGAGGAGGCCGCCCCGGCGAAGGTGCCCGATCGTCCGGAGTGGACCAAGAAGGACAAGCTCGCCTTCGAGCGCGAGATGCTCGGCCTGTACGTCTCCGACCATCCCCTCGCCGGGCTCGAGGTGCCCCTCGCCAAGCACGCGTCGATCTCGATCAACGATCTGCTCACCTCGGAGGATCTGCAGGACGGCGACCAGGTCACCGTCGCGGGTCTGGTCACCAGCGTGCAGCATCGCGTCGCGAAGGCCAGCGGCAACCCCTACGGCATGATCACCGTCGAGGACTTCAACGGCGAGGTGACGATCATGTTCATGGGCAAGACGTACACCGAGTTCCAGCACACGCTGCAGCAGGACGCCATCCTCGCCGTGCGCGGACGGGTCTCGCGCCGTGACGACGGGCTGAACCTGCATGCCCAGTCGGCGTTCGCGCCCGACGTCGGCTCGTTCGACGCCGCCGGACCACTCTCGCTGCTGGTCGCCGAGCAGCGGGCGACCGAGCGGGCGATGAACGACCTGGCCGACATCCTCCGGCGTCACGCCGGCGACACCGAGGTGCTGCTGCGCGTGCACCGGGGAGGCTCCGCGAAGGTCTTCGAGGTGCCGATGCCGGTCAAGGTGTCCGCCGACCTGTTCGGCGACCTCAAGTCCCTGCTCGGGCCCACCTGCCTCGGCTGACCCGAGCACGTCGCGAAGACACCTCACAGGATGCTGCCGACGGCGTCGGTAGGATCGGGACTCGCGTGGGAAAGCATCAGCGACGAAAGGATCCGCTCTGATGAGCACCGAGCAGGAGAGCAGCGGAGCACCGGGCGTGCCCGACCCCGCCGGCGACGCCGTGCTCTACGACTACCAGGTGCAGCCGGAGTACGGCATCCTCGGGTTCACCCTGCGCGAGCTGATCATCCTGGGCGCCTGGGCGCTCGCGTTCCTGGTGTCGTTCTTCCCGGTCTCGCCCGGCGCACGCGCGGTCTGGGGCAGCGGGGTCGACTGGATCCTCACCATCGGCGTGCCCACGGCGGCCGTGTTCCTGATCGTCCTGCGCCGGTTCTCGCCCGACGGCATCCGCCGTGTCGGCTCGCTGGGCATCGATCAGTTCGCCTCCGTCGCGGCATCCGTCGCCGCCGTCGCCTGGGGGCAGCTGCTGTGGCACCAGGTCGCAGCCACCGTCGACACCGGTGCGCTCCTCATCGGCTGGGTACCCGTCGTCGCGCTGCTCGCCTGCCTGGCGCTCGTGGCCGCCACCGTCGCCGCCCCGCTCATCCCGCGGCTGCGCGACGATTTCGAGGGCCGCATGGAGACGCTCGCGCACCGCAGCGCCAATCCCGTGCGTCCGGTGGTCACCCGACCCCGCGCCGCGGCACCCGCGCCGGTCGACGCCGGTGCCGCCACGGACAGGTCCGCCACCGACAGCGCAGGCAGCGACAGTGCCGCCACCGACAGGGCCGCCACCGACAGTGCCGCCACCGACGCCAAGCCCGCGCCGAGCGCCCAGGACGGCATCGGCATCCCGTCCGTCGCCCCCGAGAGCGCACCGCGGTCCTTCGCCATCGAGCCCGCGCCGGCCGACGACCCCGACGCCACGCGCGCCATCGAGGTGATCCCGCCGCCCGAGGCCGCACCGACAGGTGCGGGGCCGGACGCCGCAGATTCGGACGGCGCACTGTCGGATGCCGCGGTCTCGGATGGTGCAGTCTCGGATGCCGCGGCGACCCCGGGGCCGGGTGCCGCGGCGGCGGACCGGCGCGAGGACGCCATGCTGCACACCGACCCGATCGGCGCCCTTCACGAGATCTTCGAATCCGCGCCCGAGCCGCCCGCGACAGCGGTCGAATCCGAGCCTGACACGCCCTCGACGGTGGTCGAGGCGCCGCTGCGCCGCAACCGCGGCGACCAGGCCCAGCCCGCGGTGCCCGGGACCGGACCATTCTGGATCCTCGCGCCCACCGAGCGTGACGTGCTCGACGAGCACGGGCATGCGCTGTTCCGCATCGGACCGCACGCCTGGGCCCTCGTCATCGAGGACCGCGGCGGCGCGTACGTCGTCCGCCATGACGACGGACGCATCGGATACCTCCACGACATCACCGACATCACGAAGGGCTGACCCCGTGCGCACCATCGACCTCCGCGGCAGGCACCTGGCACCCGCCGACATGCTCGCCGCCGTTCCGCGCGCCACCCAGGCCCGCGCCGAGGCCCTCGCCGTCGCCACCCGGATCGTCGAGGACGTGCGGACCAGGGGAGAGGCAGCGCTGCGCGAGCAGGCGGCGACCTTCGACAAGGTCGAGGACCACGCCATCCGCGTGCCCGCCGAGCACCTCGCCGAGGCCGCCGCATCGATCGACCCCGAGGTCCGTCACGCGCTCGAGTCCGCCATCGACCGGGTGCGACGTGCGTCGGCCGCCCAGGTGCCCGACCCGCAGATCACGCAGATGGGCCCCGGAGCGACCATCACGCAGCGCTGGCAGCCGGTGACCCGAGCGGGGGTGTACATCCCCGGCGGCAAGGCCGTGTACCCGTCCAGCGTCGTGATGAACGTCGTCCCCGCCCAAGTGGCGGGCGTGGGCAGCATCGCCCTGGCCTCGCCGCCGCAGGCCGACCACGACGGGCGCGTGCACCCCACGATCCTCGCCGCGGCCGCGCTGCTCGGCATCGACGAGGTCTACGCCTTCGGCGGAGCCGGCGCCATCGGGGCGCTCGCGCACGGCGTCGCAGGCCTCGGCCTCGACCCGGTCGATGTCGTCTCGGGGCCGGGCAACAACTACGTCGCCTCCGCGAAGCGGGCTGTCGCAGGCGTCGTCGGAACCGACTCCGAGGCGGGCGCCACCGAGATCCTCATCGTCGCGGACGACTCCGCGGATGCCGACCTCATCGCCGCCGACCTCATCAGCCAGGCCGAGCACGACGAGCAGGCGTCAGCCGTGCTCGTCACCGACTCGCCCGGGCTCGCCGACCGGGTCGCCGCCCGTGTCGCCGAGCGCGCCGGGACGACCACGCACGCGCAGCGCGTCGCCGCAGCCCTCGCCGGGCCGCAGTCGGCCATCGTGCTCGTCGACGACCGGACGATGGCCGAGGCGTTCAGCAACGCCTACGCCCCCGAGCACCTCGAACTGCACCTGACGGATGCGGCATCCGCCGCCGCGCGCTTCACGAGCGCCGGCGCGGTGTTCGTCGGCGACCAGACGCCGGTCAGCCTCGGCGACTACATGGCCGGCAGCAACCACGTGCTCCCGACCGGGGGACAGGCGCGCTACGCCGCGGGCCTGGGCGCCTACACCTTCCTGCGCCCGCAGCAGGTGATCGAGTACGACCACGCTGCACTCACCCTCGTGCGCGAAGGGGTCGTGGCGCTGGCGAACGCCGAGATCCTCCCCGCACACGGAGACGCCGTCGAGGCGCGGTTCACGGACCGCGACGCCGACGCGGAGGCCGCCGAGTAGGCTGGAAGATCATGCACTGCCCCTTCTGCCGGCATCCGGATTCCCGAGTCATCGATTCGCGCACCAGCGACGACGGTCTGTCGATCCGTCGCCGACGTCAGTGCCCCGAGTGCGGAGGACGATTCTCGACCACCGAGACGGCCAGCCTGATGGTCATCAAGCGGTCGGGCGTGATCGAGTCGTTCAGCCGTGACAAGGTCATCGCCGGCGTGCGCAAGGCCTGCCAGGGGCGTCCCGTCACGGACGCCGATCTGGCCGTGCTCGCCCAGCAGGTCGAAGAGGCCGTGCGCCAGACCGGCGTCTCGCAGCTGGACACCAACGAGATCGGCCTGGCGATCCTGGGGCCCCTGCGCGAGCTCGACGAGGTCGCCTACCTGCGCTTCGCCAGCGTGTACCAGGAGTTCGACTCGCTCGAGGACTTCGAGCGGTCGATCAGCGAGCTGCGCGCCGACCACGCGCGGTCGGAGGAGCCCGCCGCCGAGCGGTAACCTGGCAGGAATGTACCCGCTGCTCTTCCGCACCGTCCTGTCGCGCCTCGACCCCGAGTTCGCCCATCACGCCGCCATGGCGGTCATCCGCGTGCTCGGCGTCCCGCCGTTCTCGTGGGCGGCGCGGGCGATCAGCGCCCCGCGTCCCGAGCAGGCGGTGCACACCCTCGGCCTGACCTTCCCGTCCGCATTCGGCGTCGCCGCCGGGTTCGACAAGAACGCCGTCGGCGTGTGCGGGCTGGATGCCCTCGGATTCGGGCACGTCGAGATCGGCACGGTCACCGCGATCCCGCAGGACGGCAACCCCAAGCCGCGGCTGTTCCGCCTCATCGCCGACCGGGCGGTGATCAACCGGATGGGCTTCAACAACGACGGCGCCGAGGTCGTCGCCCGCCGGCTGCGCAAGCTGCGCCGCCGTGCGCCGAAGGCGGTCATCGGCGTGAACATCGGCAAGAGCCGGGTCGTTGCCGTCGAGGATGCGATCGGCGACTACGTCGCGTCTGCCACCACGCTCGCCCCGCTGGCCGACTACCTCGCGGTCAACGTGTCGTCACCGAACACCCCCGGCCTGCGCGGGCTGCAGGCCGTCGAGACCCTAGCCCCGTTGCTGCGCGCGGTGAAGGATGCCGCAGGCGCGACGCCCCTGCTGGTGAAGATCGCCCCCGACCTGCCCGACGAGGAGATCACCGCGATCGCCCGGCTCGCGGTCGATGAGGGACTCGCGGGCATCATCGCGCACAACACGACCATCTCCCGCGAGGGACTGCGCACCGACCCGGCCGTCGTCGAGGCCGCCGGCGCCGGCGGACTCTCCGGTGCACCGCTCAAGCAGCGCTCGCTCGACGTGCTCGCCCTCGTCAGGACCGCCGTTCCCGCGGACTTCTGCGTGATCGCCGTCGGCGGGGTCGAGACGCCCGACGACGTGCAGCGCCGGCTCGAGGCCGGTGCCACGCTCGTGCAGGGCTACACCGCGTTCCTGTACCGCGGCCCGCTGTGGGCGCGCCAGATCAACCGCGGCCTGCGCCGACGCTGAGCCGCGAGCACAGAACGGCATGCGAGAAGGCCGCCCGCGCTGAGCGCGAGCGGCCTTTCTGGATCGTACGGGGGTCAGGCCGGGTACTGACCGCGCTTGACCTGCGGCTTCGGCAGGCGCATGAAGCGCATCTGCAGTGCGCGCATCGCGGCGTACCAGCCGAGGCCGCGCTCGCGACGCTCGGCGCCGAACTTCGCCGCAGCCTTCTTCTTCACCCGGATGCTGAGCAGCACCATGTCGAGGACGGCCAGCAGCATGTACGCCCACAGGGCGGCCATCGACCACAGCTGGACGTTCTGGAACGGCATGAGGCTGAGCACGATGACCAGCAGCATCGCCGCCATCACCCACTCGGAGAGGTGCCAGCCGGCGTCGACGTAGTCGCGCACCCAGCGGCGCTGCGGGCCCTTGTCGCGGGCGGGCAGGTACTTGTCCTCACCCTGCTCCATGCCGATCCGCGCACGCTCACGACGCGCCTGCAGGTCGGCCTTGGCCGCGGCGCGGGCCTCCTTGGTGTTGGCGACCAGGGGGCGGCGGTTGGCGGCCTCGCGCTCGGCGCGAGTGGGCGTCGCGCGACCCTTGCCCGCGGCGGGCGTCTCGGGGGCGTCGTCGGCAGAGGGGGTGGGCTTGGGCACGTTCGACCTCAGTTCGGAATCGGGTTCACCTTAAGATTACTCGCATGACCTCGCCCGTATCGCCGGTTCCGCCGGCAGCCGAATCCGCCATCGCCGAGGCCGTCGCCCTCGGCATCCCCGCCGCCCTCGCCGATCTCGGAGCGCTGGTGCGCATCCCGGGCATCGCGTGGCCCGCGTTCGATCAGTCGCAGCTCGAGCGCAGTGCGGATACCGTGGCCGAGCTGGCCCGCGGCACCGGCGTGTTCGACGAGGTGCACGTCCTTCGCGCGCACATCGACGACACCGAGGAATTCGGGCAACCCGCCGTGCTCGCGACCCGCGCCGCTCGCAACGGACGACCCACCATCCTGCTCTACGCCCACCACGACGTGCAGCCCCCTGGCGACGACGAGCTGTGGGAGACGCCGCCGTTCGAGCCGACTGTGCGCGACGGACGGCTGTACGGGCGCGGCGCCGCCGATGACAAGGCCGGCATCATGGCGCACATCGCCTCGCTGCGCGCGGTCTCCGAGGTGCTCGGCGACGACCTCGACCTCGGCGTCGCGCTGTTCATCGAGGGGGAGGAGGAGTACGGCTCGCGCTCGTTCGCCCGCTTCCTCAGCGACAACGCCGACGCGCTGCGTGCGGATGCGATCGTCGTCGCCGACTCCGGCAACCTCGACTCCCGCACTCCTGGCCTCACCGTCTCGCTGCGAGGCAACGCCCGGTTCACCCTCCGCATCCGCACCCTCGAGCACGCCTCGCACTCCGGCATGTTCGGCGGTGCGGTACCCGACGCCATGATGGCCGCCGTGACGCTGCTGTCGACCCTGTGGGATGCCGACGGCGCCGTCGCCGTCGACGGTATGACCAGCCGCACGGGGGAGACGCCGGAGTACGCCGAGGCGACGCTCCGCGAAGAGGCCGGCCTGCTGCCCGGCACCTCTCCGGTCGGCCGGGATGACATCCTCGGGCGCATCTGGAACAAGCCCTCGATCACCATCACCGGGATCGACGCGACCAGCGTCGCCCAGGCCTCGAACACGCTGCTGCCCGAGGTGAGCGTCGTCATCAGCGCCCGCGTCGCACCGGGCCAGAGCGCCGCCGAAGCCTACGCCGCGCTGGAGACGCACCTGCGCGCCCATGCGCCTTTCGGGGCGGAGCTGACCTTCAGCGATGTCGATCTCGGCGACGGCTTCCTCGTCGACACGGCGGGGTGGGCGGTCGAACTGACCCGCGGTGCGATGGCCGACGGGTACGGCGTCGATCCGGTCGACCTCGGCGTCGGCGGATCCATCCCCTTCATCGCCGATCTGGTCCGCGAGTTCCCCGGCGCGCAGATCCTCGTCACCGGCGTCGAGGACCCGCACTCGCGCGCCCACAGCCCGAACGAGTCGCTGCACCTCGAGACGTTCCGCAACGCGGTGCGCACCGAAGCGCTTCTCCTGGCGCGCATGAACGAGCGCTCCTCGGCATCCTGATCGTCCGTCGCGGACGCGCGCGTCTCAACCCCGCGCGCTTCCGCGGCGGTAGACTCAGGCGTGAGCAGCAGCCCGTGCTGCAGGTTTGTTAGGAGTGACCATGAGCGACACCACACTGACCGAAGAGGCCACCGGCGCACACAGCGTCTCGCTGACCGACGCCGCCGCCCAGAAGGTCAAGAGCCTCCTGGAGCAGGAGGGCCGCGACGACCTGCGTCTGCGCGTCGCCGTCCAGCCCGGCGGATGCTCGGGCCTCATCTACCAGCTCTACTTCGACGAGCGCTTCCTCGAGGGCGACGAGACGGTCGACTTCGGCGGCGTCGAGGTCATCGTCGACAACATGAGTGTTCCGTACCTCGACGGCGCCTCGATCGACTTCAAGGACACCATCTCGGAGCAGGGGTTCACCATCGACAACCCCAACGCGGCGGGCAGCTGCGCCTGCGGCGACAGCTTCCACTGAGACCCGCCAACCTGCGTGGTTGGCATGAATCAGGTGTGAGGTTGCCCTAGACTTGGGGTTGCTCCTGTCCGAGATCTGAAAGGTGCACCGTGCCCTCGAAACGCCGTCTTCGTTGGGCCGCACTCCCGTTGGGAGTCGCGGCAGCTGTGGTTCTGGCGGGATGCTCTGCCACTGAGCTCCACGGCTTCCTTCCCGGCTTCGTGGAGGGCGCTCCCTCGGCCACCAACCAGACCGACCGCGTTGCCGGGCTCTGGGTGACGTCCTGGGTGATCCTGCTCATCGTCGGCCTCATCACGTGGGGTCTGATGGGCTGGGCCGTCGTCATGTACCGCCGTCGTGCGGGGCAGACCGGCCTGCCGGTGCAGCTGCGCTACAACATGCCCATCGAGATCCTCTACACGGTGATCCCGCTGATCCTCGTGCTGGGCATGTTTTTCTTCACGGCGCGCGACCAGGCCAAGATCGAGACGCAGTGGCCCGAGCCCGATGTCGAGATCACGGCCATCGCCAAGCAGTGGGCGTGGGACTTCCAGTACGACGGCGAAGAAGAGGACAACTCCGACGCCGTGTGGACCATGGGCGTTCAGGCCCAGGCCGACGAGAAGGGCGACATCGACCGGGAGAAGCTCCCGACGCTGGTGCTGCCGGTCGACCAGAAGGTCACCATCAACCTGCAGTCGCGTGATGTCATCCACTCGTTCTGGATCATCGACTTCCTCTACAAGAAGGACATGTTCCTCGGCAAGGACAACACCTGGTCGTTCACGCCCACCCGCGTCGGCGAGTACGACGGTAAGTGCGCCGAGCTCTGCGGCGAGTACCACTCGATGATGCTCTTCAACGTCAAGGTCGTCGAGCAGGCAGAGTACGACGACTACATCCAGTCCCTCCGCGAGGAGGGCAACACGGGCGACATCAACGACGCCTACGACCGCCTCAGCAATCTCCCCGGCACCGGTGCAAGCACCGACTCCGAGGAAGAGGAGTAAGCCATGACGACCACAGCTGATCCCACCACGGCGCCGGGCACTCGCCCGACCACGATGCCGCCGCGTCAGGCAGCGCTGCTCACCTCCTCCCGAGTGGAGCAGAAGGGCAACATCATCGTCAAGTGGATGACCTCCACCGACCACAAGACGATCGGGTACATGTACCTGATCGCGTCGGTGCTGTTCTTCCTGCTCGGCGGCGTGATGGCGCTGGTGATCCGCGCGGAGCTGTTCGCGCCCGGCATGCAGATCGTGCCGACCAAGGAGCAGTACAACCAGCTGTTCACGATGCACGGCACGATCATGCTGCTGATGTTCGCGACGCCGCTGTTCGCCGGCTTCGCCAACGCGATCCTGCCGCTGCAGATCGGTGCGCCCGACGTCGCCTTCCCGCGTCTGAACGCCTTCGCGTTCTGGCTGTTCACCTTCGGGTCGATCATGGCCGTGGCCGGCTTCCTCACCCCGCAGGGCGCCGCCTCGTTCGGGTGGTTCGCCTACCAGCCGCTGGCGAACGCCTCATTCTCGCCCGGTGCGGGTGGAAACCTCTGGATGCTCGGCCTCGGCATGTCCGGCTTCGGCACGATCCTGGGTGCGGTGAACTTCATCACCACGATCATCACGATGCGCGCGCCCGGCATGACGATGTGGCGCATGCCGATCTTCTCGTGGAACACGCTGATCACGAGCCTGCTGATCCTGATGGCCTTCCCGGTGCTCGCAGCAGCCATGCTCGCCGCCGCATCCGACCGCGTCCTCGGCTCGCACGTCTATGACGTCGCCAACGGCGGAGTGCTGCTCTGGCAGCACCTGTTCTGGTTCTTCGGGCACCCTGAGGTGTACATCATCGCGCTGCCGTTCTTCGGCATCGTCTCGGAGATCTTCCCGGTGTTCAGCCGCAAGCCGATCTTCGGATACAAGACGCTCGTGTACGCGACGATCGCCATCGCCTCGCTGTCCGTGGCCGTGTGGGCGCACCACATGTACGTCACCGGCTCGGTGCTGCTGCCGTTCTTCTCGCTGATGACCATGCTCATCGCGGTGCCGACAGGTGTGAAGATCTTCAACTGGATCGGCACGATGTGGCGAGGATCGATCACGTTCGAGACGCCGATGGTGTTCTCGCTCGGCTTCCTGGTCTCGTTCGTGTTCGGTGGGCTGACCGGCGTGATCCTCGCATCGCCACCGCTGGACTTCCACATCAGCGACACGTACTTCGTCGTGGCGCACTTCCACTACGTGGTCTTCGGCACGGTCGTGTTCGCGATGTTCGCCGGCTTCTACTTCTGGTGGCCGAAGTGGACCGGACGCATGCTGAACGAGCGTCTCGGCTACATCCACTTCTGGATGCTGTTCATCGGCTTCCACATGACCTTCCTCGTCCAGCACTGGCTGGGTGTCGACGGCATGCCTCGTCGCTACGCGGACTACGCCACCTACGACAACTGGGAGTGGGGCAACCAGGTCTCGACCGTGGGTGCGATCCTGCTCGGCGCCTCGATGCTGCCGTTCTTCCTAAACGTCTGGATCACCGCGCGCAAGGCACCGAAGGTCACCGTCGACGACCCGTGGGGCTACGGCGCTTCGCTGGAGTGGGCGACCTCCTGCCCGCCGCCGCGTCACAACTTCACGTCGATCCCGCGGATCCGCAGCGAGCGTCCCGCGTTCGACCTGAACCACCCCGAGGCCGCTGAGCGTCCCGTGGACGCGCCGGTCGGCGCCGCAGCTGGAGAGGCGAAGTAACCCATGCGCAGCAATATCGTCGTCTGGTGGATCATCACCGCCTTCTTCCTCGTGACGTCGGTGATCTACACCGTCTGGAGCCTCCTCGACCCGAACCACCGTCAGGTGGAGTGGGTCGGCACCGTGGCGCTGCTGTTCGTCGCCTTCATGGGCGCCATGATCGCGGTTTACCTGCGTAAGACCTACAAGGCGCAGGGCGGCGAGCTGCCCGAGGACGTCCTCACGGCCGACATCGATGACGGTGACCCGGAGCTCGGCGAGTTCAGCCCGTGGTCGTGGTGGCCGCTGGTCCTCGCGGGCTCTGCGATGATCTTCCTGCTCGGCCTCGCCGTCGGACACTTCCTGCTGCCGATCGGTGTGGCGGTCTTCGTCGTCGCGATCGTCGGCTGGGTGTACGAGTACTACCGCGGGCACTTCGCCCGCTGAGCTCACGTCTCGCGCCCTCAGATGCCCCCTGGTCTCGGACCAGGGGGCATCTGCGGTCTTCAGCGGGATGCGGGTTTCTGCGACGGCTCGTAGACGACGAGGCCGGCTGGTGTGCCGAGCGCCGCAGGCTCGCGCGGATCGAAGCCTGCGATCACGAGCGCGGCGGTGCCGGCAGAGCATCGTCCAGCCGAGGGCCCTTCTCGTCGCACAGCCCGTAGGCGTCGGCCAGCGGGTAGGTGCCGTTGCTCCAGACGGAATCCAGCACGACCTCTCCCGCGTCGCTCGCGCACAACAGCGACTGGCCCGGCTTCAGCAGGCGTGCTGCACCTGAGGCGACGTCGATCACTCTCACGCCGTCGTCGGCCATCGCCACGATGTGATCGCTGGCGGCTCGATACTGCTGGGTGCCATCGGAACCCGCTCCCCACCGCGGATCACCCAGCGACTCCCGCCAGCGCAGCTCACCCGACTGCTTGTCCACGCCCACCAGGTCGACGTCGACTTCGAGGTAGTCGATCTCCGTCACCGTGGTGCCGTCCCATTCGGCACGTAGCGAGCCGCTCTGGAACTGACAGAGCGCGACCACGTCATCGGTCACCCGCAGCTCGTACTCGGTACTCAGGCACGGCTGGGCCTCGATCGTCCATTCGGTCTCACCCGAGGCGCGTGCGAGACTCACGGTTGTGCCCCTGGCGAGTTCCTGCTCGATCACCTGGGGCTTGTCCAAGTCGATGTCCTCTGCTGCCGCGGAGAAGCCGGTGAGCACCAGTGGCCCGCCTTCGGAGACAGGGTCATGCCAGTTCCAGCCCTCGCCCGTGTCGGCGCCCGCACCGAAGACCTCCGTATAGGGCCGGCTCCAGGAGAGCTCACCGTCCACGCCGAATCGCAGTTCACCGTCGCCGCTGACCGAGAGGCGCTCGTTGAACTGCACCCCGCCGTCGAAATAGCCGTAGTCATCGACCAGCGAGAACCCGGCCGCGTCGCTGGAGTAGCGGTGCATGCGATCCGTCTCCCAGTCCGTATCGCGCTCGAGCACGCCTGTGACGCAGAACTGAGGATCGCGACCGACGACCACTCATCGATCGGCGCGTTCTCGTAGCGTGGCGTCAGCACCGACACCCGCCATAGGTCGTCGACCTCAAGCGCGGCAACGCGGTGCTTGACACCCCTTGCGGTCGTCCCCGGGAGAGTCGCGCGACGCCACAGCTCCTCGCCATGATCGCCGGCCTCTCCGGCTGCGGCCCCAGCGCTCCCTCCCCCGACGAGAGAGCCCGGCACAGGCGAGAGTCAGGCCAGGTCGTACGAGTGCGTGCTGTCTGTTCTTCACGCCCCGACGATAGGACGATCCGGTGGCTCTGCGATCGCGGCCTGTGGATAACCCTAGGTATCAGGCGCGGGTGCGGATCCGGGGAACGCCGGTGAGCGGGTCGATGGGGCGACGGTGGACACCGTCGTGGTCTTCGACGGGGTATCCCTCGCGTGCCCAGTACTCGAAGCCGCCGATCATCTCACGCACGGAGTAACCGAGCTTCGCGAACTCGAGGGCGCCCTTCGCGCCGGCGTTGCATCCGGGGCTCCAGCAGTACACGACCACCTCGGTGCCCTCGGGGATCTCCTGGGGCGCACGCTGCGCGATCTCCCGGTAGTGCATGTGGACCGCACCAGGAATGCGCCCCTGCGCCCACGCCTCATCCGATCGGACATCGACGACCACGACCTGCTCTCCGGCCTTCTGGGCGGCGTACAGGTCGCTGGCGTCGGTCTCGTAGGCGAGCTTGGCGGCGAAGAACTCCTGGCGATCGATCATGGCACCAGGCTACTCCGCGGTGGGTCGCGTCCAGGCCGCAGCCGGCCGATGTGACGGGGGACATGTCACGAAAGAGCTGAGGGCCCCGTCCGGGTGGACGGGGCCCTCAGCGGGGGAGGAGGCGGTGTTACTCGCCGTCCTTCGACTTCTTGCGGCCGGGCTTGTCAGCCGGGGGCTGTGCGATCACCGAGCTCGGAGTGTTCGGGGTCTCGCCGATGTGCCCGTCTGCGGGAGCGACCTGGTCCTCCGACGTGACGCCGGCACGTGCGTGCGCCCCGGCGATCTCAGCGGCCTCGATCTCGGCGTCGTGCGTCAGCGTGTGCTGCTGGTGCGCGTCGGCCTCGGCGATCTGCGCCTGGGTGAGCGGCTGCAGGCGGTCCTCGAAGAACCAGCGCGACAGCGACGAGCGCAGGTTCTCGTGCCACGGGATGCGTCCCTTGGCGTTCGGACGCACCACCAGCGGCTCGTAGGTCGAGTAGTCGATCAGCTTCCAGCGGTCGTACGCGTCGACGGGCTGGTGCACCTCGATGTACTCGCCACCGGGGAGGCGGACGATGCGACCCGACTCGTAGCCGTGCAGGACGATCTCGCGGTCCTTCTTCTGCAGCGCGATGCAGATGCGCTTGGTGATGAAGTAACCGAGGACCGGGCCGACGAACAGCAGCGCCTGAAGGGTGTGGATCACGCCCTCCATCGTCAGCATGAAGTGCGTCGCCATGAGGTCGGACGAGGCTGCCGCCCACAGCACGGCGTAGAAGATCACGCCGGCGACGCCGATCGCGGTGCGGGTGGCGGCGTTGCGGGGACGCTCGGCGATGTGGTGCTCGCGCTTGTCGCCGGTGATCCACGCCTCGATGAAGGGGTAGAGCGCCACGACGACGATGAACAGACCCAGGACCGCGACGGGGATCAGGATGCCGAGCGACAGGGTGAAGTCGCCCAGGGGCACGTCCAGGTGCGGGGGTGCCAGACGCAGGGCGCCGTCGGCGAAGCCGATGTACCAGTCGGGCTGGGTTCCGGCGGAGACCGGGGACGGGTCGTACGGGCCGTAGTTCCACACCGGGTTGATCTGGAAGAACGTCGCGATCAGCACGATCGTGCCGAACACGATGAACAGGAAGCCGCCCATCTTCGACATGTAGACCGGCATCATCGGGTAGCCCACGACGTTGTCGTTCGTGCGACCGGGGCCGGCGAACTGCGTGTGCTTGTTGATGACCATCAGCATCAGGTGCACGACGATCAGGCCGATCACCAGGAGCGGCAGCAGCAGGATGTGCAGCGTGTACAGGCGGCCGACGATGTCGGAGCCCGGGAACTCGCCGCCGAAGAGCAGGAACGAGGTCCAGGTGCCGATCAGGGGGAAGCCCTTGATCATGCCGTCGATGATGCGCAGGCCGTTGCCCGAGAGCAGGTCGTCGGGAAGCGAGTAGCCGGTGAAGCCCTCTGCCATCGCGAGGATGAACAGCACGAAGCCGATCACCCAGTTCAGCTCACGCGGCTTGCGGAACGCACCCGTGAAGAAGATGCGCAGCATATGGATGCCGATGCCGGCGACGAACACCAGCGCCGCCCAGTGGTGGATCTGGCGGACCAGCAGGCCGCCGCGCAGGTCGAAGGAGATGTGCAGCGTCGACTCGAGAGCCGCCGACATCTCGATGCCGCGCATCGGCTCGTAGGCGCCGGTGTAGTGCGTGGGCACCATCGAGGCCTGGAAGAAGAAGGTCAGGAACGTCCCCGAGAGGAAGACGACGACGAAGCTCCACAGCGCGATCTCGCCGAGCATGAACGACCAGTGATCCGGGAAGATCTTGCGGCCGAGTTCCTTGACGAAGCCCGACAGGCTGGTGCGCTCATCGATGTAGTTGGCGGTGGCGCCGATGAAGCGGCCACCGAGCGGCTTCTCCCTCGTGTCCGCGGGCTTGGTGTCCTCGTGAAGAGTTGCAGTGCTCAATGACGCTCCCAGAAGCTCGGGCCGACGGGTTCCTTGAAGTCGCTCTGCGCGATGAGGTATCCCTCATCGTCGACGGCGATCGGCAGCTGGGGCAGCGGGCGCGCCGCCGGGCCGAAGATGACCTTGGCGTGGTCGGTGACGTCGAACTGCGACTGGTGGCACGGGCACAGCAGGTGGTGCGTCTGCTGCTCGTACAGGGCCACGGGGCATCCGACGTGGGTGCAGACCTTGGAGTACGCGACGATGCCGTCGTACGACCAGTCCTTGCGCTCCTCGGATTCGATGAGCTGCTCGGGGCGCAGGCGCATGAGCAGCACGATCGCCTTGGCCTTCTCCTCGAGCAGGCCGCCGTCGTGGCCGAGTTCCTTGAGTCCCTCGGGAATGACGTGCACGGCGGAGCCGAGCGTGACGTCCGCGGCGCGGATCGGGGTGCCGTCGGGGTCGCGCACCAGACGCGTGCCCTCGTCCCACATCGTGTGCTTCAGCAGCGCGACGGGGTCACCGGCCTGCGGGTCCTCCGGGGTCGAGAACGGCGCCAGCCCGCGGAAGAGGGTGATGCCGGGTACCACGGATGCGATGACCGCGGCGATCAGCGAGTTGCGGATCATCGTGCGGCGTCCGAAGCCGGACTCCTCGTTCGCGTCGGCGAAGGCCTGCACAGCCGCCTCGCGGGTGGTGTCGCGACCGCGGGTGGGGTGGCGGTGCTCGATGAACTCCTTGTCGCTCATGAGCGCCTTCGACCAGTGGATCGCTCCCAGGCCGATGCTCAGCAGCGCCAGGCCGATCCCCAGGCCGATGAACAGGTTGTTGTAGCGCACATCGATGAGCGATCCGGACTCGATCGGGAACAGCATGTATGCCGCAACTGCCCAGATGCTGCCCGCCAGGGACAGGTAGAAGAGCGTGTAGACGGTCCGCGCCGCGGCCTTCTCGGCCTTCGGGTCCTTGTCCGTCATCCGCTCACGGTGTGGCGGCAGTCCCGGGTTCACTGCGGGATCGCTGACTGCGACGCCCAGCCCCGGTGAGGGCTGGTAGGCCCTGTCAAGAGCCTGCGTGTCGTCGTCGTGTGCCATGGTGCTCCTCGTACGTAACTCTTCGATGAAAGTGCGTCAGTTGGACTTCGCCGTGATCCACACGGTGAGGGCGACGAGCGCGCCGATGCCGAAGATCCAGATGAACAGGCCCTCGGAGACCGGACCCAGCGAGCCGAGCGTGAAGCCGCCGACCTGGACCGCCTCCTGCTGGTACACGAGGGCGGCGATGATGTCGCGCTTGTCCTCGGTGCTGAGGTTCATGTCGCCGAACACGGGCATGTTCTGCGGACCGGTGACCATCGCGGCGTAGATGTGCAGTGCGCTGGTCGAGGTCAGTGCCGGGGCGTACTTGCCCTCGGTGAGCGCTCCACCGGCCGCGGCGACGTTGTGGCACATCGCGCAGTTGATGCGGAACAGCTCGGCACCCTTGGTGACGCTGACCTCGTCGGAGGCGTCGTCGGGGTTGACCTCGCCCTCGAGCACCCAGTTGTCCGGGTAGGTCGGGCCGGGGGCGACGGACTGCACGTAGGCGGCCATCGCGCGGATCTGCGCCTCGGTGAACTGGGGGTCCTTCTGCGGAGCCTGCGGGCCCTGCATCTGCAGTGGCATGCGGCCGGTCGCGAGCTGGAACTCGACCGAGAGCTCACCGACGCCGATGAGGCTGGGGCCCTCGGCGGTGCCCTGCAGGTCGACGCCGTGGCAGGTGGCGCAGTTCGCGGTGAACAGCTTCTGGCCGTCCTCCACCGTGAGCTCAGTGGCGACGCTGGTCTGGGCGTCGGTCGTCGACGCCATCGCAGCGGATGCTCCGGCGTAGGCGCCGCCGGTCAGCAGCAGGCCGGCACCGATCAGGGCGGCTGCGGCGAAGGGGCTGCGACGACCGCGCGAGCGGTGCTTCTTCTCTCGTGCCATTTCGAAAAATCGCTCCGCTCTTATTTCAGGAAGTAGATGACGAGGAACAGGACCACCCACACGACATCGACGAAGTGCCAGTAGTACGAGACCACGATCGAGGAGGTGGCCTCCTTGTGGCCGAAGTTGCGGACGGCGTAGGCGCGGCCGATCACGAGCACGAAGGCGATGAGACCACCGGTGACGTGCAGGGCGTGGAAGCCCGTCGTGATGTAGAACGCCGAGGCGTAGGAGTCAGCCGTGATCGGCAGGCCCTCCATGACGAGCTGGGCGTACTCCCAGACCTGGCCGCTGACGAAGATCGCGCCGAGGATGAAGGTCAGCCAGAACCACTCGACCATGCCCCAGCCGAACAGGCGGCGACGACCGGCGCTGTTCAGGACGCCGCGGGCGACCCGGTAGGGCTGGAGGTCCTCCGCCGCGAAGACACCCATCTGGCACGTGAACGACGAGGCCACGAGGATGATCGTGTTCACGAGCGCATAGGGCACGTTCAGCATTTCGGTGCGGTCGGCCCAGAGCTCCGGGGAGGTGCTGCGGAGGGTGAAGTAGATCGCGAAGAGTCCCGCGAAGAACATCACCTCGCTGCCGAGCCACACGATGGTGCCGACAGCGACCGGGTTGGGGCGCTTGATGGTTCTTGCCGCCGGGGCATACGTCGCTGAGGTGGTCACCTGACCATTATGGCCGATTCCGCCCGGCGATTCTTGCACCGCCGTGGGCCGTTTCGCTGTTCGGACACTTAGGGGAACCTAAGAATGGACTGCGAATATGCCAGGAACGCGCGTGACGCCGCAGATCGGCACGGGTGCCCAGTACATGCGGCGCGTCATCTCGGATCGGCATCGTTCCGCGCCGGTTTAGGATCACTGTCATGGCAGACACCCTCACCTGGCCCGACCTGATCACGTCCCTGCTCGACAGGCAGGATCTCAGCGTCTGGGAGTCCACGTGGGCGATGCGCCAGGTGATGCAGGGCAAGGTGAGCCCGGCTCAGCTCGCCGGCTTCCTCGTGGCACTGCGCGCCAAGGGCGAGACGGTCGACGAGGTCGTCGGCTTCCGCGACGCCGTGCTCGAGGCGGCCGTACCGCTCCCGGTCTCCTCGGACGTGCTCGACATCGTCGGCACCGGCGGCGACAGGGTCGGCACAGTCAACGTGTCCACGACCGCGGCGGTCATCATCGGCGCGACCGGCATCCCGGTCGTCAAGCACGGCAACCGTGCCGCCAGCTCATCCTCCGGATCCTCCGATGTGCTCGCCGCGCTCGGCCTGAACATCTCACTCGATCCCGAGCACGTGGCATCCGTGCTGGATCGCACCGGTATCACCTTCGCGTGGGCGTCGGCCTTCCACCCCGGCTTCAAGCACGCCGGCGTGGCGCGCTCCGAGCTCGCCGTGCCCACCGTCTTCAACGTGCTCGGCCCGCTGTGCAACCCCGCGCGCGCCGAGGCGAACGCGGTCGGCGTCGCCCGCCTGGACCGCGTGCCGCTGATCACGGGCGTCTTCCGCACGCGTGGTGCGACCGCGCTGGTGTTCCGAGGCGACGACGGGCTCGACGAGCTCACCACCACGGGGCACAGCCGAATCTGGGAGGTCGCCCGCGGTGACATCCACGAGCACGACCTCGACCCGCGCGACCTGGGCATCCCGCTCGCCGAGCTCGACGACCTGATCGGCGGCTCCCCGGAGCACAACGCCCGCATCCTGCGCGAGACCCTCGAGGGGAACACCGGTGCCGTGCGCGACATCGTGCTGCTGAACGCCGCGGCCGGAATCGTCGCGTACGAGCTCTCCCACGACGCCTCCCTCACCCAGCAGCCGATCGTGGAGCGTCTGCGCGACGCGCACGGGCGCGCCGCGGCGGCCGTCGACGACGGCCGGGCGGCCGCGAAGCTCGACGACTGGATCCGCGCGACGCAGGACGCGACCGCAGGCTGAGACCGGACCCGCAGCCATGGATGCCGTCGACGCGCTGCTCGAGATCGCCACGCTGCTCGAACGCGAGCGCGCATCGCGATACCGGGCGAAGGCGTTCCGGCAGGCGGCATCCGTGCTGCGATCGCTACCCGACGACGTCATCAGCGACCCGGGCCGGCTGCGCGAGCAGAAGGGGATCGGAGCGTCGACCTTCGAGGTCATCCGGCAGGCGCAGCAGGGGCGCGTACCCGACTATCTGACCGAGCTGCGCGGTGTCGTCGAGCCCGAGCGCACCTCGCAGCTGTGTGCGCGGCTGCGCGGTGACCTGCACAGCCACACCGACTGGTCCGACGGCACGACACCCATCGAGACCATGGTCGAGGCCGCCCGGGCGCTGGGCCATGAGTACCTGGCCGTCACCGATCACTCCCCGCGACTGCGCGTGGCGAGGGGACTGTCGCCCGAGCGGTTGCGCGAGCAGATCCCGCTGGTGCGCGCGCGGTCGGGTAACGGCCTGACGGTGCTGGCCGGCATCGAGGTCGACATCCTCGAGGACGGCGCGCTCGACCAGGAGCCCGCACTGCTCGACGAACTCGACATCGTCGTCGCCTCGGTGCACTCCAAACTGCGGATGGATGCCGCCCCCATGACCCGTCGGATGATCGCGGCCGTCTCCCATCCGCGCGTGAACGTGCTCGGCCACTGCACCGGACGTCTCGTGGAGGGCTCGCGCGGCACGCGCCCGGCATCCGAGTTCGACCCCCGCGCCGTCTTCGCCGCCTGCGCGGCGAACGGGGTCGCGGTGGAGATCAACTCACGTCCCGAGCGCCAGGATCCACCGGACGAGCTGATCGGCATCGCCCTGGCCGAGGGGTGCCTGTTCTCCATCGACTCCGACGCGCACGCGCCCGGCCAGCTGTCGCTGCTCGACCATGGCGCCGCGCGCGCCGAGGCCGCCGGCGTGCCGGCCGAGCGGATCGTCACCACCTGGGGGCTGGACAGGCTCCGGGCATGGGCGAGGGACTGACGGCTCCGGACCGACGACTCCAGCCGGACTGTCAGTCGTCCAGCGCGAGCGCCGCCAGCGCCCTCGTCATCGACGACCCGAGGTTCCAGGCCTCGGCCAGCGCCTGCGCGGCATCCGCCTCGGACGGATCGAGCGCACGCACCGGGGGGCCCGGTGCGGCGATGTCGAGATCGGTCGCCACGCGCACGACGGTCGGGGCGACGTCGAGATAATCGGATGCCGCCGTGAAGCGGGCGGATGCCGCGGCGCTCAGCATCCCGGATGCCGCGGCCTCGCGGATGCCCTGCAGATCGCCGTGCGTCTGCAGCAGCGTCATGGCGGACTTCTCGCCCACGCCCTTCACGCCCGGCAGTCCGTCGGAGGCATCGCCGCGCAGCGTGGCGAAGTCGGCGTACTGCGAGGGCAGCACCCCGTACTTCGCGACGACCACGGCGTCCGTCACGATCTCGAGGTTGCTCATTCCCCGTGCCGTGTAGATGACGCGCACGTCGCGCTCGTCGTCGACGAGCTGGAACAGGTCGCGGTCGCCGGTGACGATGTCGACCGGCACCGTCGCGTGCGTCGCGAGCGTGCCGATGACGTCATCGGCCTCGTGCTCGGCGACGCCGATGATCGGGATGCCGATGGCGCCGAGCGCCTCGCGGATCAGGGGCACCTGCTGCTCGAGCGGATCGGGTACCTCCTCGACGTCGGGGCCTGACGGCACCACCTCGACGACGCGGTGCGCCTTGTAGCTGGGGATCAGGTCGACCCGCCACTGCGGACGCCAGTCGTCGTCCCAGCAGGCGATGATCTGCGTGGGGCGGTACAGCGTCACGAGCTTCGCGACGATGTCGAGCAGCCCGCGCACGGCGTTCACCGACGATCCGTCGGGCGCCTTCACCTTGTCGGGCACGCCGTAGAAGGCGCGGAAGTAGAGGCTGGCGGTGTCGAGCAGCATCAGGCGTTCGGTCACCGCATCAGCATACGAGCGGCCGGCGACAGAGCTGGGGCGGGTCGTGCGAAACCCGGGGCGCGGGACCTGTGCTTCGTCTGATAATCTGAAGTGTCACTCGTGGCGAGCATCCGCCTGCCCGCGTGACATCGCAAACCACAATCCATCCGCCTCGGCATCATCCTGGCACGCCGGCGACCGAGGCCTGACACTCCACTCACAAGGACAACCCACTACATGACTAGCGCAACGACCGCCCCGGCCACCAAGCAGGTCGCGATCAACGACATCGGATCTGCCGAGGACTTCCTGGCCGCGGTCGAGAAGACCCTGAAGTTCTTCAACGACGGCGACATCATCGAGGGCACGATCGTCAAGATCGACCGCGATGAGGTTCTGCTCGACGTCGGCTACAAGACCGAGGGTGTCATCCCCTCGCGTGAGCTCTCCATCAAGCACGACGTCGACCCCAACGAGGTCGTCGCCGTCGGCGACCAGGTCGAGGCCCTCGTCCTCCAGAAGGAGGACAAGGAAGGCCGTCTGATCCTCTCCAAGAAGCGTGCGCAGTACGAGCGCGCCTGGGGCGACGTCGAGAAGATCAAGGAGAACGACGGCGTCGTCACCGGCACCGTCATCGAGGTCGTCAAGGGCGGCCTCATCGTCGACATCGGCCTGCGCGGCTTCCTGCCCGCCTCGCTCATCGAGCTGCGTCGCGTCCGCGACCTCACCCCGTACCTCGGCCAGGAGCTCGAGGCGAAGATCCTCGAGCTCGACAAGAACCGCAACAACGTGGTCCTGAGCCGTCGTGCCCTGCTGGAGCAGACGCAGTCCGAGTCGCGCACCACCTTCCTGAACAACCTGCACAAGGGTCAGGTCCGCAAGGGTGTCGTCTCGTCGATCGTCAACTTCGGTGCGTTCGTCGACCTGGGTGGCGTGGACGGCCTCGTGCACGTCTCCGAGCTGTCCTGGAAGCACATCGAGCACGCCTCCGAGGTCGTCGAGGTCGGCCAGGAGGTCACCGTCGAGATCCTCGAGGTCGACCTGGACCGCGAGCGCGTCTCGCTGTCGCTGAAGGCGACCCAGGAGGACCCGTGGCAGGTCTTCGCCCGCACCCACGCGATCGGCCAGATCGCACCGGGCAAGGTCACCAAGCTCGTTCCGTTCGGTGCGTTCGTCCGCGTCGCGGACGGCATCGAGGGCCTCGTGCACATCTCCGAGCTCTCCAGCAAGCACGTCGAGCTGGCTGAGCAGGTCGTGTCGGTGGGCGAAGAGGTCTTCGTCAAGGTCATCGACATCGACCTCGAGCGTCGCCGCATCTCGCTGTCGCTGAAGCAGGCCAACGAGTCCGTCGACCCGCACGGCACCGAGTTCGACCCGGCCCTGTACGGCATGCTCGCCGAGTACGACGAGAACGGCGAGTACAAGTACCCGGAGGGCTTCGACGCCGAGACCGGTGCGTGGAAGGAAGGCTTCGACGCCCAGCGCGAGGCTTGGGAGCAGGAGTACGCCGCGGCCCAGTCCCGCTGGGAGGCGCACAAGGCTCAGGTCCTCAAGGCCGCCGAGGCCGAGGCTGCCGCGGGCGACGACTTCGGTGCAGCACAGTCGTTCTTGAGCGACTCCGCCGGTGCCGGAACCCTTGCCGACGACGAGGCTCTCGCCGCTCTGCGCGAGAAGCTCTCGGGCGGCAACAGCTGATCCCGGATCACGTCAGGAACGGGCCGTCACCTCTGGTGGCGGCCCGTTCCGCGTCCCCGGCAGCATCCGAGTCGGCTCCTGAGCGAGGAGCGCAGCGACCAGACGAAGGATGCCAGGATGGGGGGATGCCGCTCATCGCCCTCACCGGAGGCATCGCCTCGGGCAAGTCGACCATCGCCTCGCGCCTCGCGGAGCGTGGTGCGACCGTGGTGGATGCCGATGCGATCGTCCGCGAGGTACAGCAGCCCGGCGGCGCGGTGCTCGATGAGATCGCCTCGGCGTTCGGCACGGACATGATCACCGCTGATGGGGCGCTGGATCGTGCCGCGCTGGGCGGGCGAGTGTTCGGCGATCCGGAGGCGCTCGCCCGGTTGAACGCGATCGTGCATCCGGCTGTGCGCACCGAATCCCAGCGCCGGTTCGACGAGGCCTTCGCCGACGACCCCGCGGCGGTCGTCGTCTACGACGTGCCGCTGCTGGTCGAGGCGCGGGTCGATGACCCGTGGGACCTCATCGTCGTGGCCGACGCGCCGGCCGAATTGCGCGAGCACCGGCTGATCGAGCTGCGCGGAATGGAGGCGGGCGAGGCGCGTGCGCGCATCGCCTCGCAGGTGACGGATGCCGCGCGCCGCGCGATCGCCGATGTCATCATCGACACGTCCGGCACGATCGAGCGCACCCGCGAGCAGGTCGACGAGCTCTGGGAGCGTCTCACCGGGTCGTGAGGTCTGGATCGTGAGGCACCTGCCGGCGGGCACGACGGCGCCGCACCAGCAGCACCGCGGCGACGATGAGGCCGGCCAGCAGCACGACGGCCAGGACCGGCACGATGATCGCCGCAGCTGCCAGGGCGAACGACGCGCCATCCTCCGCGGTGCTCAGCACCGGGGCGGCGAGCCCGCCGGTCATGGTGTTGGCCGCCACCCGGCCTGAGGCCTTCACGATGTGCACGACGAGCGCGATGACGATGCCTGCGACGATCGGCACCCAGGCGTTGTCGGCGAAGAACGACGACGGATCGTCGACGGCGATCGTCTGCGCCGAGGCGCCTGCACCGAAGGCGATGCCGCCCGAGGCCGGCCGCAGCAGGCTCTGCACGACGTCGTTGACCGAGTCGACGGCGGGGATCTTGTCGGCGACGATCTCGAGCACGAGCAGCCCGCCGAGGATCCACAGCGTCACGTCTCCCGACAGCCACGCCCAGCCCGACGGCAGCTCCACAGCGGGGATGAACCGGTCGGCCAGACCCAGCAGGAACAGCGGCATCCAGGCGTTCAGGCCGGCGGATGCCGCCAGGCTCGACCCGATCAGGAACTCGATCACGGCACCACTCTAGGCGGACGCCCGGCCCCGGTGTCGGTGGTGCGATCTACGCTGGATGCATGCAGACCACCCGCAGCGTCCGTCCCTTCGAGGTCGTCAGCGAGTACATGCCCGCGGGTGACCAGCCGCAGGCCATCGCCGAGCTCGCCGCGCGCATCAACGCCGGCGAGACCGATGTCGTGCTGCTGGGCGCGACCGGAACGGGAAAGTCGGCGACGACGGCCTGGCTCATCGAGCAGGTGCAGCGCCCGACGCTGGTGATGGCCCACAACAAGACGCTCGCCGCGCAGCTGGCCAACGAGTTCCGTGAGCTCATGCCTCACAACGCGGTGGAGTACTTCGTCTCGTACTACGACTACTACCAGCCAGAGGCGTACGTCCCGCAGACGGACACCTTCATCGAGAAGGACTCGTCGATCAACGCCGAGGTCGAGCGTCTGCGGCACTCCACCACCAACTCGCTGCTCAGCCGCCGCGACGTGGTCGTCGTCTCGACGGTGTCGTGCATCTACGGTCTGGGCGCGCCCGAGGAGTACCTGCGTGCCATGGTGGCGCTGCAGGTGGGGGAGCGGTACGACCGCGACGCCCTCATCCGCCAGTTCATCGCCATGCAGTACAACCGCAACGACGTCGACTTCTCGCGCGGCAACTTCCGCGTGCGGGGCGACACGATCGAGATCATCCCGGTGTACGAGGAGCACGCGATCCGCATCGAGCTCTTCGGCGACGAGATCGAGGCGCTGTACTCGCTGCACCCGCTCACCGGCGACGTCATCGAGAAGCTCGACGCGGTGCCGATCTTCCCGGCTTCGCACTACGTCGCCGGCACCGACGTCATCCAGCGTGCGATCGGCACGATCGAGACCGAGCTGGCGGAGCGGCTGACCGAGTTCGAGCGCCAGGGCAAGCTCCTCGAGGCCCAGCGACTGCGCATGCGCACCACCTTCGACCTCGAGATGCTGCAGCAGCTGGGCTTCTGCTCGGGCATCGAGAACTACTCGCGGCATCTCGACGGGCGCGCCGCGGGTGAGCCGCCGCACACGCTGCTGGACTTCTTCCCCGACGATTTCCTGCTCGTCATCGACGAGTCGCATGTCACGGTGCCGCAGATCGGCGCCATGTACGAGGGCGATGCGTCCCGCAAGCGCACACTCGTCGAGCACGGGTTCCGCCTGCCCAGCGCCATGGACAACCGCCCGCTGCGCTGGGACGAGTTCAAGAACAGGATCGGCCAGAGCGTCTACCTCTCCGCGACCCCCGGCAAGTACGAGATGGGGATCGCCGACGGCGTCGTCGAGCAGATCATCCGCCCGACGGGGCTCGTCGACCCCGAGATCATCGTCAAGCCGTCCAAGGGGCAGATCGACGACCTGCTCGAGGAGATCCGCGTGCGCGTCGAGCGCGACGAGCGCGTGCTGGTCACCACGCTCACCAAGAAGATGGCCGAGGAGCTCACCGACTTCCTCGGCGAGCACGGCGTGCGCGTGCGGTACCTGCACTCGGATGTCGACACGCTGCGCCGCGTGGAGCTGCTCACCGAGCTGCGCGCCGGCGTGTACGACGTGCTGGTCGGCATCAACCTGCTCCGCGAGGGCCTCGACCTGCCCGAGGTCTCGCTCGTGGCCATCCTCGATGCCGACAAGGAGGGGTTCCTGCGCTCGGGCACCTCGCTCATCCAGACGATCGGTCGCGCGGCGCGGAACGTGTCGGGCGAGGTGCACATGTACGCCGACAACATGACCGACTCGATGACCAAGGCGATCGAGGAGACCGAGCGGCGCCGCGAGAAGCAGATCGCCTACAACACCGCCAACGGCATCGATCCGCAGCCGCTGCGCAAGCGGATCGCCGACATCACCGAGGTGCTCGCGCGCGAGGCGGCCGACACGGCCGACATGCGCGCCGGCCGGAACAGGGCGGGAAAGTCCGGCAAGGGCAAGTCGCCCACGCCGAACCTGCGCCGCACCGGCATCGCCGCCGAGGGCGCGATGCAGCTGGAGGAGACCATCGCCGACCTGTCGGATCAGATGCTGGCGGCGGCAGGGGAGCTGAAGTTCGAGCTCGCCGCGCGGCTGCGCGACGAGGTGCAGGACCTCAAGAAGGAGCTGCGCGCCATGGAGCGCGCCGGGCACGCCTGAGGCCTCGGGTGCGAGCTGTCAGCGCGCGAGATCAGGGGCAGTGCATGAGCGGCTTGGGGCCGCTGCGATCGAACACGTGCAGGTTCATCGGCTTGCCGCACAGCGGGCAGGCGCGCTCCGCCCGCCGTTCGGCGCTCGGCGGAGGCGTGGTCTCGTAGGGTCCGACCGACGCCGGTCCGGCGAAGCGGATGAGCCACGAGTTGAACCACGTGTACAGACCGCCGGCCTCGCGGATGCGGGTGCGCAGCGGGACGTGCTCGGAGTCGTTCACCATGATGATTAGTGTACTAACTATCAGCGTGTGCATATGATCGGTGCATGGCGAACGATGATCTGCTGCGGCTGGAGAACCAGCTCTGCTTCTCGATGGTGACCGCCGCGCGGAACGTCGTCGCGATCTACCGGCCCATCCTCGCCCCGCTCGGCCTCACGCACCCGCAGTACCTGGTGATGCTCGCCCTCTGGGAGCGTGCGCCGCGGGCACTCAACGAGCTCGCCCACGAGCTCGCGCTCGAACCCGCCAGCGCATCGCCGCTCGTCAAGAGACTCGAGAGCGAGGGGCTCGTGCGGCGCACCCGCAGCACCGAGGACGAACGCCGGCTGGACATCGGGCTCACCGAGAAGGGGCGCGCGCTGCGTGCCCGGGCCGTGGACGTGCCCCGCGCCGTGATGGCCAGCGCGGGAGTCGACCTCGAAGCGGTGGCCGCGCTGCGTGAGGCGCTCAAGCCGTTCGCGGCAGGAGCCGCAGCGCGCTGAGCCGCTCGGCCTGCGAGGTTATCCACAGGCCACCGCGACCGTCGTCCCCGTCCCCCTAGGGTGGGATCCATGACGCTGCGGGCCGACGACGACACACGGCCGCCCCGTGACGTCGCGCCGACGGCACGCAGGTGGATGCTGATCACCGGCGCCGCGGTGCTGTTCGCCATCGCGGTGCTCGCCGCATCCGTGACGGGGCACCCGGTCTTCGAGCGCTCCGAACCCGAGCCGGTGACGATGCCTGTGATGCCGGCGGCGACCCTGACGCCGTCGCCCGGCGCGACGACACCGCCGTCCGGCGATCTCAGCGGCTGGGTCGTCCTGGTCGTCCTCGGTCTGCTCGTGGTCGCACTGGCCATGCTGCTGCTCTTCTTCCTCGCGCGGGCGCTCATCGGGGCCTGGAATACGCGACCCCTGCGCGCGCGCGATGCCGCGCTCGTCGAGATCGGTGCCGGCGCGGCCGAGGCTCCGGCCGACTCGGCGCCAGACGCGCCGGTCATCCGCCGCGGTGTCGCCGCAGCGCTCACCGCCGCACGCAGCCATGCCGATCCGACAGACGCGATCATCGCCGCCTGGGTGGGGCTGGAGGAGACGGCGACCGACTCGGGTGTCGGGCGCGGGCGCAGCGAGACCCCGGCGGAGTTCACGCTGCGGATCCTGCTGCGACGACCAGGCATCGACGAGCCCTCCCACGCGCTGCTGCGCCTCTACGAAGGGGTGCGCTTCGGCGGCCGGTACGCCACCGAGCAGGATCGCCTCGCCGCGGTGCGGTCGCTGTCGTTGATCGAGGACGGCTGGCGATGAGGCGGCGGAAGACCATCAGCGCCGTGAAGTCGCTGATCGCGCCGGCCACGACCTGCCTGCTCGCGGGGGCGGTGCTCAGCGCGCTCGGGGTGCCGTCGGTGTTCGCCTGGGGCTGGGCGGTGCTCGCCGCGGCGGCCGCCCTGTTCATCGGGATGCAGCTGCCGGATGATGCGCGTGCCGATGCGCCGGGTCGCGCCCTGCACCGCGAGCACGTCGGATCGGATGTCTCGCGGCTCGCCTGGGCGATCAACCTGCAGACCGGCACCGTCAACGAGGCCGTCACGCGGCGCGTGCGTGCCACGCTGCGACGGCGGCTGCAGCGGCACGGGGTCGATCTCGACGACGAGCGTCACGGATCAGAGGTCGAGTGGCTGCTCGGCCCCGGCCTCTGGCAGCGGCTGAACGGCAGGCGCACGACCACCGACGATCTGCGGGACGCACTGGCCGCCATGGAACGGCTGGTGCCGGCCACGAGCCCGCCCCTCACGACCTCGCCCCTCACGCCCTCACACACGAAGGATCCCGCATGAACATCGATGAGATCGCCGGTCTCGGCCACCGCATCCGTGCCGCAGTCGCGACTGTGGTGGTCGGGATGGACGACGCACTCGAGATCGCCCTCGCGACGATCCTCGCCGGCGGGCACGTGCTGTTCGAAGACGTGCCGGGTCTCGGCAAGACCGTTGCCGCCCGCAGCCTCGCCGCCGCCCTCGGACTGCCCTTCCGGCGCCTGCAGTGCACGCCCGACATGCTTCCGGGCGACGTCACGGGCTCGTACGTCTACGCCCCCGACACCGGCGAGTTCGTCTTCCGTCCCGGGCCGATCTTCACGGGGATGCTGCTCGCCGACGAGATCAACCGCACCACGCCGAAGACCCAGTCGGCGATGCTCGAGGCGATGGCCGAGCGGCAGGTGACCGTCGAGGGGAACAGCTTCGCCCTGCAGCCTCCGTTCCATGTGATCGCGACGGCCAACCCGATCGAGTACGAGGGCACCTACGCGCTGCCCGAGGCCCAGCTGGACCGTTTCATGGTGCGCCTGTCGGTGGGCTACCTGGATCATCACGGTGAGACCGAGATCGTGCTCGGCCGGCTCCGTCGCCGGCAGGAGGCCACGCACGTCGACCCGGTGCTGCGGCCGGGCGAGCTCGAGGCGGTGCAGCAGGCCGTCGAGGCGATCCACGTCGACGCCGACGTCGCCGCCTACGCCGTCGCCCTCGCATCCGCCACGCGCACCGCCCAGCACGTCGCGGTGGGCGCGTCGCCGCGCGGCTCGCAGGCGCTCGTACTGCTCGGGCGTGCACTGGCAGCGCTCGACGGACGCGACTACGTGCGCCCGGACGACATCAAGCGGATCGCGGTGCCCGTGCTCGCGCATCGCCTGACGCTGACACCGCAGGCATGGGCACAGGGCATCGATCCGGCGGCGCTGGTGTCGAGCCTGGTCGCGACGGTCGCCGTGCCTCCCAGCGTCGCAGTCGGGCAGCGCTGATCTTGTCCGCTTCCGGCATTGCTCCCCGGCGTCGCGCGAGCCCGGCGGTGCTGCTGGCCGTCATCGGGGCACCGGCCGCGATGATCACCGGAATCCTGTTCTCCCGGCCCGACGTCGTCGCCGTCGGACTGCCCCTCGCGTTGTGGGCGGTGCTCGCGACGACCTCGCGCACGGACGGAGACGACGTGACGGTTCAGGTGCGGAGCACGACCGTCGAGGACGAGGGCCGGCTGGTAGACGACATCCTCATCCGGTCGGATGCCGAGATGGTCGAAGTCGCCGTCATCCAGGCCGAGCGCACCCGCCGCCGCGCCTTCGTGCCGGGGACGACGCGGCTGCGTGCTGTCACCCGGCCACAGCACTCGGGACCGATGACCACCGTCGAGGCCGCGGTGCGCACGATCGACACGGATGCCGCCGTCCTCGGCGCGCCGCAGGCGCCGGTCATCGCGATCCGCGCGGTTCGACCAGTTGCCCGCCGTCTGCCACGGCTGCCGCTGGCGCCGCGCCTGACCGGCCTGCACGGCGCTCACGAGGGCAGCCGGCCCGGTCAGGGCGGCGACTTCCGCGACATCCACCCGTTCGCGCCGGGTGACGAGCTGCGACGGGTGGACTGGAAGGCGACCGCGCGTGCCGCGCGTCGTCCCGGTGAGCTGCTGATCCGCCGCACGAACAACCTCAGCGACGCCTCGGCGGTGATCGTGATGGACACGGCTGACGATCTCGGCGAAGTGGTGGCGACATGGGGGAGCGGCGACCTCAGCCGCAGCGGCGTCACCTCGCTCGACCACGCGCGCAGCGCCGCACGATCCCTCGCCGAGGCGACCATCGGCCAGGGCGACCGCGTCGCCTTCCACACCCTCGCGCACGGCGGTCGCTCGGTGCGCAGCGGCTCGGGACGGCGTCACCTCGCCCGGCTCGTCGCCGAGATCTCGGCGAGCGGCCGCGCCGGCGACGACACCCGGTTCCGCCGCACTCCGCCGGTGCCGCACGGATCGATCATCTATGTGCTCTCGACGTTCTTCGACGGTGCGGCGGCCGAGATCGCGATGCGCTGGCGCGCCTCCGGGCATCGCGTCGTGGCGGTCGACGTGCTGCCGGCCCTGGACACCGTGCGCCTGTCGACCGAGCGCGACCTGGCGCTGCAGGTGCTCCAGGCCGAGCGGCACGACATGCTGCACCAGCTGCGCGAGGCGGGCGTCGACACCGTGCGATGGTCGGACGACGGTGACGCCGGCCTGACCGCGCTGGCGCGGACGGGCGGACCGCAGGCCGCACGGGGAATGCGGCGATGATGCGCGACGACCGTCTCGAGATCGGCTCGGCGGTGCCGGGCCCGGTGCTGCCGGCCGCCGCCGTCGCCGTGGCGCTCGCGGCCGCAGCCCTCCTGGGCGCGCCGCCGCTGTGGCTCGCCGTCGCCGGCGGCGCGATCGCGGTCGGCGCGTTCGCCCCGACGATCGGCGGCCCGTGGATCGCGGCAGCCGTCGTGACCGGGATGCTGCTGGCAGGCGAACCGCATCCGGCGCGCACCGCGCTCGTGATCGCGGCCGTGCACCTGCTGCACGTGCTCGGCTCGCTGTCGCTGGTCGTCCCGCTGCGCACCCGCATCGCCCTTCCTGCGCTGCGGCCCACCGCCGTGCGCTTCGTCGTCGTGCAGGCGGCGGGACAGGCAGCGGGGCTGCTCGCGTCCCTGCTGCCGCAGTCGCGGTCGCACCCGATCGCGGTGCTCGCCGCGGCGGCGGCCGTGCTCGTGGTCGCCCTGGCCGGCAGGCGGATGCTGCGCAGGCAGCGCCGGCACGCGTTCCCTGGATCCCGTCCCAGCCCCAGTGTCGGTGACCCCTCCTAGACTTGACGGGTGCCCATCGTTCCCGTCGCCTCCTCCGGAAAACTCAGTGTCCGCGGTGCCCGCGTACACAATCTCAAGAACGTCGACATCGACATCCCGCGCGACTCGCTCGTCGTGTTCACGGGTCTGTCGGGGTCCGGGAAGTCGAGTCTGGCGTTCGACACGATCTTCGCCGAGGGTCAGCGCCGCTACGTCGAGTCGCTGAGCGCGTATGCGCGTCAGTTCCTCGGGCAGGTTGACCGCCCCGACGTCGACTTCATCGAGGGGCTCAGTCCCGCGGTCTCGATCGACCAGAAGTCCACGAACCGCAACCCCCGCTCGACGGTCGGCACGATCACCGAGATCCACGACTACATGCGTCTGCTCTGGGCGCGCATCGGCATCCCGCACTGTCCGGAATGCGGTGAGAAGATCCAGCGTCAGACCGTGCAGCAGATCGCCGACCAGCTCATGGAGCTCACCGAGCGCACCCGCTACCAGATCGTCGCGCCCGTCGTCACCCAGAAGAAGGGCGAGTTCGTCGACCTGTTCCGCGAACTCGGCGCGAAGGGGTACTCGCGCGCCATCGTCGACGGTGAGCTGATCCAGCTCGCCGAGCCGCCGACGCTGAAGAAGAGCTACAAGCACGACATCGCCGTGGTGGTCGACCGCCTGGTGGCGGCCCCCGACATCCTCGGCCGCGTCACCGACTCGGTCGAGACGGCGCTGGGGCTCGCCGGCGGCATCATGCAGGTGAACTTCGTCGATGAGGAGGGCGACGACGCCTGGCAGTCCTTCTCCGAGAAGCTCGCGTGCCCCAACGGGCATCCGATCACCCTCACCGAGATCGAGCCGCGCACCTTCTCGTTCAACGCGCCCTTCGGCGCCTGCCCCGCCTGTGCGGGGCTGGGCACCCGCATGTCGGTGGACGTCGACCTGCTGCTCGGGGATGAGGACCTCTCCATCCGCGACGGCGCCATCCTGCCGTGGACCACGCAGGGCAAGGGCCTCTTCCAGTACTACGAGCGCCTGCTCGAGGGGCTCGCCCGCGACCTGGACTTCTCGCTCGACACACCATGGAACGAACTGCACGCCGACGTCCGCGACGCCGTGCTGCGCGGCGACAACTACAAGGTCAGCGTCAAGTGGAAGAACCGCTACGGACGCGAGATGCGCTACACCTCCGGCTTCGAGGGCGTGGTGCCGTACATCGAGCGGCAGTACCTGCAGGCCGAGTCCGACACGCAGCGCTCTCGCTGGGGCGAGTACCTGCGCGAGGTGCCGTGTCCCGTCTGCGACGGCGCACGACTCAAGCCCGAAGTGCTCGCAGTCAAGGTGCACGGGCACTCGATCGCCGAGGTGTCGAACCTGAGTCTGGCCGATGCCAGCCGGTTCATGCACGAGCTCGAGCTGACCGAGCGCGAGGCGAAGATCGCCGCGCAGGTGCTGCGTGAGATCCGGCTGCGCCTGGAGTTCCTGCTGCAGGTCGGCCTCGCCTACCTCAACCTCGGCCGTTCCGCCGGTTCGCTCTCGGGCGGCGAGGCGCAGCGCATCCGTCTGGCGACGCAGATCGGCTCCGGCCTGACCGGCGTGCTGTACGTGCTCGACGAGCCGTCCATCGGTCTGCACCAGCGCGACAACCGCCGGCTGATCGAGACGCTCATCCGGCTGCGCGACCTCGGCAACACCCTCATCGTCGTCGAGCACGACGAGGAGACCATCGAGGCCGCCGACTGGGTCGTCGACATCGGACCAGGCGCCGGCGTCGGCGGGGGAATGGTCGTGCACTCCGGCCCGTACTCCGCGCTGCTCGGCGAGACCGAGTCGCTCACCGGCGACTACCTCGCCGGACGCCGCGAGATCGCCACGCCGCAGAAGCGCCGCCGGATCGACCGCAAGCGGATGCTGAGCGTCGTGGGTGCCCGCGCCAACAACCTCAAGAACGTCACGGTCGACTTCCCGCTGGGCGTGCTCACCTCGGTCACCGGCGTGAGCGGCTCGGGCAAGTCGTCGCTGGTCAACGACATCCTCTATCAGGTGCTCGCGGCGCGGCTCAACGGCGCCCGCACGGTCCCGGGCAAGCACACCCGGGTCACCGGTCTCGACAACCTCGACAAGGTCGTGCACGTCGATCAGGCGCCCATCGGCCGCACGCCCCGCTCGAACCCCGCCACCTACACCGGCGTGTTCGACCGCATCCGTGCGCTGTTCGCCGAGACGCCCGAGGCGAAGGTGCGCGGGTACCAGCCCGGCCGCTTCAGCTTCAACGTCAAGGGCGGCCGCTGCGACGCCTGCTCGGGTGACGGCACGATCAAGATCGAGATGAACTTCCTGCCCGACGTCTACGTCGACTGCGAGGTCTGCCACGGCAAGCGCTACAACCGCGACACCCTGGCCGTGCACTACAAGGGCAAGAACATCGCCGAGGTGCTCGAGATGCCGATCGCCGAGGCCGCGGAGTTCTTCGAGCCGATCCAGGCCATCCACCGCTACATGAAGACCCTCGTGGACGTCGGACTCGGCTACGTGCGGCTCGGCCAGTCGGCCACCACGCTGTCGGGCGGTGAGGCGCAGCGCGTCAAGCTCGCCACCGAGCTTCAGCGCCGCAGCAACGGGCGCAGCATCTACGTGCTCGACGAGCCGACCACCGGTCTGCACTTCGAGGACGTGCGCAAGCTGCTCGAGGTGCTGAACGGACTTGTCGACAAGGGCAACACGGTGATCGTCATCGAGCACAACCTCGACGTGATCAAGTCCTCCGACTGGGTGATCGACCTCGGCCCCGAGGGCGGATCCGGTGGTGGCGAGGTGCTCGCGACCGGCACGCCCGAGCAGATCGCCGACGTGGAGGAGAGCCACACCGGGCGCTTCCTCGCCGAGATCCTCGAGACGTCGACCGGTCGGACGGCGCGCAAGGCCGGCTGATGGCCGACGTCCTTCCCTACAGACCGCGCACCGGAGAGATCCCCACCGACCCGGGGGTGTACCGGTTCCGGGATGCCGACGGCCGGGTGCTCTACGTCGGCAAGGCGAAGAACCTGCGCCAGCGGCTGTCGAACTACTTCGCACCGCTGCGCACGCTCCACGAGCGCACGCGTCGCATGGTGACCACCGCGGCGTCGGTGGAATGGACCGTCGTCGCCACCGACGTCGACTCCCTGCAGCTGGAGTACATGTGGATCAAGGAGTTCGATCCGCCCTTCAACGTGCGCTACAAGGACGACAAGTCCTACCCGTTCATGGCGATCACGCTCGCCGATGAGGCACCCCGTGTGATCGTCACCCGCAACAGGAGGATCCCCGGGGCCCGCTACTTCGGCCCCTATCCGAAGGTGTGGGCGGTGCACGAGACCATCGATCTGATGGTCAAGGCGTTCCCGATCCGCACCTGCAGCGACGCCAGCTACAAGCGGGCCATGCAGACCGGGCGGCCATGCTTCCCCGGTCAGATCGGCAAGTGCGGCGGACCCTGCTCGATGACCGTGACCATCGAGGAGCACCGGGCGATGGTCGATGACTTCATCGCCTTCATGGCCGGTGGCGACGAGCGCTTCACCCGCGACCTCACCAAGCGGATGATGGCGGCCTCGGCGGCGATGGACTACGAATCGGCCGCACGGTACCGCGACAAGCTGTCCGCCATCGAGGCGGTCCTCGGCAAGAGCGCCCTCGTGCTGCCGGCCGACGAGGATGCGGACCTGTTCGGCATCGCCGAGGACGAGCTGTCCGCCGCCGTGCACCACTTCGTCATCCGCGGCGGGCGCGTGCGCGGTGTGCGCTCGCTCACCCTCGACAAGGAGCTCGACATCTCGGGAGCCGAGCTCGTCGACCAGATCCTGCAGCGCGTGTACGGTGACGGCGCTGACGTCCCGCGCCGGGTGCTCGTGCCCGTGCTGCCCGACGACGCCGCCGAACTCGAGCAGTGGCTGCGGGAGCGCCGGGGCAGGCGGGTCGAGATCGCGGTCGCCCAGCGCGGGCAGCGTGCCGAGCTGATGCGCACCGCCACGCTCAACGCCCAGCAGGCGCTGCTGCGTCACAAGACGCGGCGCACCAGCGACTACGTCGCCAGGACGCAGGCACTGACCGATCTGCAGGAGGCGCTGGGCATGGACGAGGCGCCGCTGCGCATCGAGTGCTTCGACATCTCCCACCTCGGCGGCACGAACGTGGTCGCCTCGATGGTCGTGTTCGAGGACGGCCTGCCTCGCAAGGACCAGTACCGTTCCTTCAACATCGCCGAGACCACGGACGACACCGACTCGATGTACCAGGTGCTGATGCGCCGCCTCGCCCGGGTCGACGCACCCCGCGACGAGGACGAGCCTGAGGAGGAGAACGGGGCGCGACGCCGGCCGCGCTTCGCCTACAAGCCGCAGCTGCTGATCGTCGACGGCGGGCAGCCGCAGGTGCAGGCCGCGGCCCGGGCGCTGCGCGACAGCGGCCGCACCGACATCGCGCTGTGCGGGATCGCGAAGCGGCTCGAGGAGATCTGGGTTCCGGATGACGACTTCCCGGTGATCCTGCCGCGCACCAGCGAGGCGCTGTATCTCGTGCAGCGACTGCGCGACGAGGCGCACCGGTTCGCCATCACGCATCAGCGCCGCCGTCGCCGTCGCGACATCGGCACCGTCCTCAGCGAGATCCCCGGTCTCGGCGAGGCCCGGATCAAGGCACTGCTCAAGCACTTCGGCTCGGTGACCGCACTGCGCGCAGCGACCCCCGAGCAGATCAGCGAGGTCAGCGGCATCGGACCGGGCCTGGCCGCAGGCATCCACGCCCATCTGGCTGGCGGACGGGCCGCTCCGAGTCGATAGGCTTGTTCCGGGAAGGGAGCAGAGGATGTCGACGTCGGAAGAGGGCGAGTTCCTCATCGTCACCGGAATGTCGGGCGCAGGGCGCACGACGGCCGCGAATGCACTCGAGGATCTCGGCTGGTACGTCGTCGACAACCTGCCGCCGCAGATCCTGCGTCCACTGCTCGATCTGACCGATATGGGCGGGGGCAGCCTGCCCAAGATCGCCGCGGTCGTCGACGTGCGCGGCCGCAACCTGTTCGACGACTTCCCCGGCGTCGCCCGCGCGCTGCGCTCTCGCGGCGGCGTGAAGGTGCTCTTCCTCGACGCATCCGACGACGTCCTCGTGCGCCGTTTCGAATCCGTCCGCCGGCCGCATCCGCTGCAGGGCGACGGCACGCTGCTGGACGGCATCCGCACCGAGCGCTCCCGCCTCGCGCCGATCCGCGAGGCCGCCGACCTGCTCATCGACACCTCGGCGCTGAACATCCACCAGCTCGCCATGCAGGTCGCCGACATGTTCGCCGAAGAGGGTGCGGCACGCCACCGCCTGACCCTGCTCAGCTTCGGCTTCAAATACGGGCTGCCCACCGACGTGGATCACGTCGCCGACATGCGCTTCCTGCCCAATCCGTTCTGGAAGGAAGAGCTGCGCGACCACACCGGTCAGGATGCCGACGTGCGCGAGTACGTGCTGTCGCGTCCAGGCGCCGCCGAATTCCTCGACGCCTACGCGCAGATGCTGCGCCCCGTGCTGGAGGGCTACCAGCGCGAGAACAAGAGCCACTCCACGGTCGCCATCGGGTGCACCGGCGGCAAGCACCGGTCGGTCGCGATGGCGGAGGAGCTCGCGGCACGACTGGCGGATGCTCCCGGTGTCGCCGTGAACGTGCGCCACCGCGACCTCGGACGCGAATGAGCACCCGGCCGAGTCGGTGGGAGCCCTCTCGGCCTAGTAGGCTGATCCCTTGCGTCGCGATCCGACGCGAGGATCGTGAAGGAGTCCCGTGGCACTAACCACCGACGTCAAGGCTGAGCTCGTCAGCATCCGCAACGCACCCCCGACGGTGCGTGTCGCGGAGGTGACGACCATTCTTCGCTTCGCCGGTGGGCTGCACTCCATCGCGGGCCGCGTCGCCGTCGAGGCGGAGGTCGACGCCGAGACCCTGGCGCGCCGGGTCAGCCGCGATCTCGCGGAGATCTACGGCGTGCGCCCCGAGATCGCGCAGGTCAAGGCGAGCACCGCCCAGGCCGGAGGCATCAACGATGGCGCCCGCTGGGCCGTGCGCGTGATCGGCGCGGGGGAGACCCTCGCCCGTCAGACCGGTCTGCTCGATGCCCGTCGCCGTCCGGTGCGCGGTCTTCCCAACCGGCTGACCACCGGGTCGCCCGAGGAGCTCGCCGGCATCTGGCGCGGCGCCTTCCTCGCCGCAGGCACGCTCAGCGAGCCCGGCCGCTCGGCCATGCTCGAGGTCTCCTGCCCGTCCGGTGAGGCCGCGATGGCGCTCGTCGGCGCCGCACACCGCCTGGGCGTCGCAGCGAAGGCCCGCGAGGTGCGCGGTCTGCCGCGTGTGGTCATCCGCGAGGGCGAGGCCATCCGCGCGATCCTCACCGCGATCGGTGCACGACGCACCGCCGCGGCGTGGGAGGAGATGCGTCAGCGCCGCGAGGTGCGCGCCGGCGTCAACCGCCTGGTGAACTTCGACGACGCGAACCTGCGCCGCTCGGCGCAGGCCGCCGTGGCCGCCTGCGCCCGCGTGGAGCGCGCGCTGGAGATCCTCGGCGACGACGTGCCCGACCACCTGCGCACCGCAGGCAACCTGCGCCTCGCGCACCGCGACGCGAGCCTGGACGAGCTCGGGCACCATGCCGAGCCGCCCCTCACCAAGGATGCCGTCGCCGGCCGGATTCGCCGCCTGCTCGCCATGGCGGACAAGCGCGCGCAGCAGGAGGGGATCCCCGGCACCGAAGCGGCCGTCCCCGCCGGTCTGGACGACTAGGCCCGATCGCTTCCTCAGTCACTGCACCGACGCCATCCGCCCCGACACGCCCGGGCCGGGTGGCGTCGTCATGCGGGGAAGGTTCCCTCCGCCCCGTCCGTTGGCATCAGTAGGATGTGAAACGTCTGCTCTACGGTGCACACGGCGCCGCAGAGATCGGCAAGCGCCGCGGCGCGGCGCGGATTGGATGAAATCGACATGGCGACTTACACGCTCCCCGACCTCCCCTACGACTTCGCGGCACTCGAGCCACACATCAGCGGCAAGATCATGGAACTGCACCATGACAAGCACCACGCGGCCTACGTCGCCGGCGCCAACGCCGCGCTCGACGCCCTCGCCGAGGCCCGCGAGAGCGGCAACCTCGCGAACGTGAACAAGCTCGAGAAGGACCTGGCCTTCAACCTCGGCGGCCACGTCAACCACTCCATCTTCTGGACGAACCTCTCCCCGAACGGCGGCGGACAGCCCGAGGGCGAGCTCAAGGCCGCCATCGACGAGTTCTTCGGATCGTTCGAGAAGTTCCAGGCCCACTTCGCCGCCGCTGCGGCCGGCATCCAGGGCTCGGGCTGGGCCGTGCTCAGCTGGGACCCGATCGGTGCCCGACTGATCATCCAGCAGCTGTTCGACCAGCAGGGCAACACCGCGCAGGGTACCATCCCGCTGTTCCAGCTCGACATGTGGGAGCACGCCTTCTACCTCGACTACCTGAACGTCAAGGCCGACTACATCAAGGCCGCATGGAACATCGCCAACTGGGAGAACGTCGCCCAGCGATTTGAAACAGCACGCGAGAAGACCTCCGGTCTGCTGGTACTGTCGTAAAAGATGGGCGTCCTGATGGGCGTTTTGCCCATCAGGACGCCGTTGTCCACGAATATCCGCTTTTCCTCCCTTAAGAACCTGGAGACTTTCGTGTCTGTCAAGATCGGTATCAACGGCTTCGGTCGTATCGGGCGTAATTTCCTCCGCGCGGCTCTCGCGCAGAACGCAGACCTCGAGATCGTCGCGGTCAACGACCTCACCGACAATGCCGCGCTCGCGCACCTCCTGAAGTACGACTCCGTGGGCGGCCCCCTCGGCGTGGAGGTCTCGCACGAGGGTGATGTCATCACCGTCGACGGCAAGGCCATCAAGGTCTTCGAGGAGCGCGACCCCGCCGCCCTGCCCTGGGGCGAGCTCGGCGTGGACATCGTCATCGAGTCGACCGGACGCTTCACCAAGGCGGCCGACGCCTCCAAGCACATCGCCGGCGGCGCCAAGAAGGTCATCATCTCGGCCCCCGGCACCGACGTCGACGGCACCTTCGTCATGGGCGTGAACGAGGACACCTACGACTCGGCCACCATGAACGTCATCTCGAACGCGTCGTGCACCACGAACTGCCTCGCGCCGCTGGCCAAGGTCTTCAACGACACCTTCGGCATCGAGCGCGGCTTCATGATGACCGCGCACGCGTACACCGCCGACCAGAACCTGCAGGACGGCCCGCACAGCGACCTGCGCCGCGCCCGCGCCGCAGCCATCAACATCGTTCCCGCCTCGACCGGTGCCGCCAAGGCCATCGGCCTGGTCCTGCCCGAGCTCAACGGCAAGCTGAGCGGCTCCTCGTACCGCGTGCCGGTCCCCACCGGCTCGATCGTCGACCTCACGATCATCTCCGAGCGCGACGACCTCACCGTCGACGAGATCAACGCGGCCTACCGCGCTGCCGCCGCCGAGGGACGCCTGAACGGCATCCTGCAGTACACCGAGGACCCGATCGTCTCCAGCGACATCCAGCTCAACGCGCACTCGTCGATCTTCGACGCCGAGCTGACCAACGTCAGCGGCAACCTGGTCAAGGTCTCGAGCTGGTACGACAACGAGTGGGGCTACTCCAACCGTCTCGTCGACCTCACCGAGTACGTGGCCGAGCGCCTCTAAGCTCGTACACATGACTCTGCGCACCCTGGACTCGCTGGGTTCACTCGAGGGCAAGCGCGTCATCGTCCGTTGTGACCTGAACGTCCCCCTGCGGGACGGGGTCATAACGGACGATGGTCGTGTCCGAGCCTCGCTGCCGACCCTGAACGCCCTGATCAACGCAGGCGCACGTGTGATCGTGTGCTCGCACCTGGGCCGCCCCGACGGGGCGCCCGACCCGCAGTACAGCCTCGAGCCGGTCGCGCAGCGACTGTCCGAGCTGCTCGGCAAGCCCGTCGCGTTCGCGCGCGACACCGTCGGCCAGTCCGCGCGTGACGCCGTCGCCGGCCTCGAGGACGGCGGCGTCGTCGTGCTCGAGAACCTGCGCTTCAACGCGGGTGAGACGGCCAAGGACGACACGACGCGCCAGGAGTTCGCCCAGGAGCTGGCGGCCCTCGGCGACGCACTGGTCTCCGACGGCTTCGGCGTGGTGCATCGCAAGCAGGCGAGCGTCTACGACCTGGCGCAGATCCTGCCCTCGGCCGCCGGACGCCTGATCGCCACCGAGCTCGACGTGCTCGACCGTCTCACCGAGAAGCCCGAGCGACCGTACACGGTGGTCCTGGGGGGTTCGAAGGTCAGCGACAAGCTCGGCGTGATCTCACACCTGCTGCCGCGCGTGGATCGCCTGCTGGTCGGCGGCGGCATGCTGTTCACGTTCCTCGCCGCGAAGGGCCACGCCGTGGCGTCGAGCCTGCTCGAGCAGGACCAGCTCGACACGGTGCGCGGCTACATCGCCGAGGCCGAGGAGCGGGGCGTGGAGCTCATCCTGCCCACCGACGTGGTCGTCGCCTCCGCGTTCGCCGCGGATGCCGAGCACGAGACGGTCGCCGCGGATGCCATCGAGCAGACCTCGTTCGGCGCCTCCGGCATCGGACTCGACATCGGCCCGGAGACGGCGGCGCGCTTCGCCGACGCCATCCGCGACTCGAAGACGGTGTTCTGGAACGGCCCGATGGGCGTGTTCGAGTTCCCGGCGTTCGCGGCGGGCACCAAGGCCGTCGCTCAGGCGCTGACCAAGGTCGACGGCCTCGGCGTCGTCGGCGGCGGCGACTCCGCCGCCGCGGTGCGGCAGCTCGGATTCCCCGACGACCGGTTCGGTCACATCTCGACGGGCGGCGGCGCGAGCCTGGAGTTCCTCGAAGGCAAGAAGCTACCCGGACTGGAGGTCCTCGGATGGCAGTGAACGCTGCGACCCAGAACAAGCGCACCCCGCTGATCGCGGGGAATTGGAAGATGAATCTCGACCACCTTCAGGCGGTCGCAACGGTGCAGAAGCTGCACTGGACGCTGAAGGATGCCGGGCACGAGGGCGATTCGGTCGAGGTGGCCGTGTTCCCGCCGTTCACCGACATCCGCTCGGTGCAGACGCTCATCGACGCCGACAAGATCCCCTTCGCACTCGGCGCGCAGGACCTGTCCGCGCACGACTCGGGCGCCTACACCGGCGAGGTGTCCGGGGCGTTCCTGTCCAAGCTGGGCGTGCAGTACGTCATCATCGGTCACTCCGAGCGGCGCGAGTACCACAGCGAGTCGGATGACATCGTCGCCGCGAAGGTCAAGGCCGCCCTCAAGCACGGACTGGTTCCGGTGATCTGCGTCGGCGAGACCGCCGCGGACCTCGAGGAGTTCGGCGCGAGCGCCGTGCCCGCGGGTCAGCTCGAGAAGGCTCTCGACGGGGTTCCGGCATCCGCCGACATCGTCGTGGCGTACGAGCCGGTCTGGGCCATCGGGTCCGGTCAGGCCGCGACGCCCGCCCAGGCGCAGGAGGTCTGCGCCGAGCTGCGCAAGGTGATCGGGCGCGTGCTCGACGACGGCGCGGCGGCACGCACGCGCGTGCTCTACGGCGGATCGGTGAAGTCGGGCAACATCGCCAGCTTCCTGCGGGAGCCCGACGTGGACGGCGCGCTGGTCGGCGGCGCGAGCCTCGTCGTCGACGAGTTCGCCGCGATCGTCCGCTTCGAGAAGCACGTCGGCGTGTGAGTCGGACGGGGCGCCTCCGGCGCCTCGTCCTATAATCGACTGCTAGGCGGGCCTTCCGGCCCTGGCGAAAGGCTTCTATCCCGTGGTGGTTCTCGAGTTCGTCCTTCAGGTGGTGCTGGGTGTCAGCAGCGTCCTGCTGACACTCCTCATCCTTCTGCACAAGGGCCGCGGTGGCGGCCTGTCCGACATGTTCGGCGGCGGCATGTCCGCGACCGTCGGCTCGTCGGGCCTCGCCGAGCGCAACCTCAACCGCTTCACGGTGATCCTCGCCCTGGTGTGGTTCGTGGTGATCGTCGCGCTCGGTCTGATCACGAAGTTCCAGGTGATCTGATGGCCACGGGAGGAAACGCGATCCGCGGCACGCGGGTCGGATCGGGCCCCATGGGGGAGCAGGACCACGGCTACCACGCCGACCGCATCGCGGTGTCCTACTGGGACGGCCTCGGCAACGAGACGGTGCGACACTTCGCCGCCGGCCTGCCTGAGGAGGAGATCCCCGACACGATCGATCACCCGCACTCCGGCCTTCCGGCCGGTCGTGACAGGGAGAACCCGCCGGCCCTCGCCAAGGCCGAGCCGTACAAGACGCACCTCGCCTACGTGAAGGAGCGTCGTACGGACGAGGAGGCCGAGCAGCTGCTCGAGGACGCCCTCACGCAGCTGCGCGAGCGTCGCGGTCAGGCCTGACACACGCATCCGGAACCCTCGGGGCCTCGGCCCCGGGGGTTCCGTCGTACCCGGGCGACACGCAGCGGCGTGATGCGGCATCCGGTGAGAAACGAGAGATGGCCCCCACCGTCCGGTGAGGGCCATCTGTCTCAGAGGGGATGACGGGAATCGAACCCGCGTCATTAGTTTGGAAGACTAAGGCTTTACCATTAAGCTACATCCCCGCATGGCGGGCCGCTGAGCGGTGCGCCTCATAAAGCATAGCGGACGGCGAGGGCGTTCCCGTCCGTTAGACTCGTGGGGGCCGTTCCCGTGCGCGCGGGTTCAAGCCGGGGCGTAGCTCAGCTTGGTAGAGCGCCCGCTTTGGGAGCGGGAGGTCGCAGGTTCAAATCCTGTCGCCCCGACCACGGTCTCAAGACTTCACGACCGCGTCGTCCACGCGGAAATCACAAGGAGAACACACCAGCATGGCCAACAGCACCGTCGAGAAGCTGTCCCCGACTCGGGTGAAGCTCAGCATCACGGTCACCCCTGAGGACCTCAAGCCCAGCATCGAGCACGCTTACGAGCACATCGCTCAGGACGTGCAGATCCCCGGCTTCCGCAAGGGCAAGGTCCCCGCGCCGATCATCGATCAGCGCATCGGCCGCGGTGCGGTCATCGAGCACGCGGTCAACGAGGGGCTCGACAAGTTCTTCCGCGAGGCGGCCGCCGAGCACGGCATCCGCATGGTCGGTCGTCCCGCTGCCGACATCACCCAGTGGCCGAACGAGAAGGACTTCTCCGGTGACCTGCTCGTCGACGTGGAGGTCGACGTCCGTCCCGAGATCGAGCTGCCCTCGTTCGACGACATCACCATCACCGTCGACGCCGTCGAGACCGACGACGCCGCCATCGACGCCGAGCTCGACGGTCTGCGCGCCCGCTTCGGCACGCTGATCCCCGTCGACCGTCCGGCCGCGAAGGGCGACTTCGTCGAGCTCGACCTCGTCGCCACGATCGACGGCGCCGAGATCGACCGCGCAGACGGCGTCTCGTACGAGGTCGGCTCGGGCGAGCTGCTCGAGGGCATCGACGAGGCCATCGACTCGCTCACCGCCGGTGAGCAGACCACCTTCCGCTCGAAGCTCGTCGGCGGCGACCACGCCGGCGAGGAGGCCGAGGTCTCCGTCACGGTCAAGGCCGTCAAGGAGCGCGAGCTGCCCGAGGCCGACGACGACTTCGCGCAGATGGCCTCGGAGTTCGACACCGTCGCCGAGCTGCGCGCCAGCCTCGCCGAGCGCGTCGGCCAGCAGGGCGTCTTCACGCAGGGCGCCGCCGCTCGCGACCAGCTCATCGAGACGCTCCTCGAGAAGGTCGAGATCCCGGTCCCGGCTCAGCTCATCGAGGACGAGGTGCACAACCACCTCGAGTCCGAGAACCGTCTCGAGGACGACGAGCACCGCGCCGAGGTGGCCGAGGCCAGCGAGAAGCAGTTCCGCACGCAGGTGCTGCTCGACACGATCGCCGAGGGTGCGAACGTACAGGTCTCGCAGGAGGAGCTCAGCCAGTACCTGATCCAGTCGGCCGCGCAGTACGGCATGGCTCCGCAGGAGTTCGTCGAGGCCCTGCAGGGCGCCGGCCAGCTGCCCGCTCTCGTCGGCGAGGTCGCCCGCAACAAGGCGCTCGCCTCGGTGCTCGGCAAGGTCAAGATCGTCGACAGCAACGGCAAGCCGGTCGACCTGTCCGAGTTCATCGGCGACGCCGACGACGAGGCGGAGGCCGAGGAGGCTCCCGCCGAGGAGAAGCCCGCCAAGAAGGCTCCGGCCAAGAAGAAGGCTCCGGCGAAGAAAGACGACGCCGAGAAGACTGACGACGCCGAGGCGGAGAAGAAGCCGGCCAAGAAGGCTCCGGCCAAGAAGGCCGCCGCGAAGAAGGACGAGGCCGAGAAGGCCGAGTGATCCGGATCGCTGAGAGGAGGGCGGATGCTGCGGCATCCGCCCTCCTTCGTCTGCAGAGGAGATCCATGACTGACCCAGGTGACCGTTTCGAGGCGGTCTGGAGCGACGCGTCGCTCAGCGACCACGAGCGCATCGCGCGGATCGACGAGCTCGCCGCCGCGTGCGACGACGAGGCGCGGGCGGTATTCGAGCGCGCCGGTGCGAGGGACTCCGCGGGCCTCGAGACCGAGGCCGAGCCGCTGTACCGGCGTGCGCTGGAGCTCGGTCTGCCCGAGCAGCTGCGCGCTCAGGCCGTCATCCAGCTCGCCAGCACCCTGCGCAACCTCGGCCGCGTCGCCGAGAGTCTCGATCTGCTGCGAGCCGAGCGCGAGCGCGGCGGTGCTCTCGACGATGCCGTCGCCGCCTTCCAGGCGCTCTCGCTCGCCTCCGCTGGTGACCCGCTCGCAGCGACGTCGATCGCGCTGCAGGCGCTTGCTCCGCACCTGCCCCGCTACACGCGGGCGGTCTCGGCCTACGCGAGGGAGCTGCACCCGCCACGCTGATATGCCGACGGCGAACACGGGAGATGAGTCATCCGCCCGCCGGTAGATTCGAATCACCGAAACACGGAAACAGGAGCTGACATGGCTGAACCCCTGATGGCGACGAGCGTCTTCGACAGGCTGCTGAAGGATCGCATCATCTGGCTGGGCTCTGAGGTGCGCGATGAGAACGCGAATGAGATCTGCGCGAAGATCCTCCTTCTCGCCGCCGAGGATCCCGATAAGGACATCTACCTCTACATCAACTCGCCCGGCGGCTCGATCACCGCGGGCATGGCCATCTACGACACCATGCAGTTCGTCCCGAACGACATCGTCACGGTCGGCATCGGCATGGCCGCGTCGATGGGCCAGCTGCTGCTGACCAGCGGCACCAAGGGCAAGCGCTACATCACGCCGAACGCCCGCGTGCTGCTGCACCAGCCGCACGGCGGCTTCGGCGGTACCTCCAGCGACATCCAGACGCAGGCGCAGCTGATCCTCTCGATGAAGAAGCGTCTCGCCGAGATCACCGCGGGGCAGACCGGCAAGAGCGTCGAGCAGATCAACGCCGATGGTGACCGCGACCGCTGGTTCACCGCCGACGAGGCTCTCGAGTACGGATTCGTCGACCACATCCGCGAGCATGCCAGTGACGTGCACGGCGGCGGCGGCACCGGCGCGGACAAGTAAGGCAGGAAAGCACACACATGTACACCCCCACCTTCCGCGCCGCCGGCAACCTGCTGGCCGGCCAGCAGATGCCCTCCAGCCGCTACATCCTCCCGCAGTTCGAGGAGCGCACCGCCTACGGCTTCAAGCGCCAGGACCCGTACAACAAGCTGTTCGAAGACCGCGTGATCTTCCTCGGCGTGCAGGTCGACGACGCCTCTGCCGACGATGTGATGGCACAGCTGCTCGTGCTCGAGAGCCAGGACTCCGAGCGCGACATCACGATGTACATCAACTCGCCCGGCGGCTCGTTCACCGCGATGACGGCGATCTACGACACCATGCAGTACGTGGCGCCGCAGATCCAGACCGTCGTGCTCGGGCAGGCCGCGTCGGCGGCATCCGTGCTGCTGGCCGCCGGTGCACCCGGCAAGCGTCTCGCCCTGCCCAACGCCCGCGTGCTCATGCACCAGCCGGCGATGGGTGAGGCCGGGCACGGCCAGGCATCCGACATCGAGATCCAGGCGGCGGAGATCCTTCGCATGCGCACCTGGCTTGAGGAGACCATGGCCAAGCACACCGGAAAGCCCGTCGAGCAGGTCAACCGCGACATCGACCGCGACAAGATCCTCTCGGCCAACGAGGCACTCGAGTACGGCATCGTCGACCAGGTGCTCACCTCGCGCAAGCGCGGCTGAGCGTCGCCTCCACGAAGAGCGGTCCGGTTCCACCGGGCCGCTCTTCGGCGTTCCCGGGGCCGGGGAGAACCCGCGCGAGCAACGAATGCGCGACGGCGCAGCATCCGGCTGCTCATATGCGCAAGCGAGTGCGCGTACGTCGGTTGCGACGTATCCTGGACACGGAAGGAGGATGCCGTGGATGACGAACTGCTGATGGTGCGCGTAGCCGAGCTCTCCTATGACGAGAACAAGACGCAGGACGAGATCGGCGCACTCCTGGGCATCTCACGCTGGAAGGTCGGGCGGCTGCTCGTCCACGCACGCGAGCGCGGGATCGTGCGCATCGAGATCGTGCACCCGCGTGCCCGCCGGCTCGCCGTCGAGCGCGCCCTCGTCGAGCGCTTCGGCCTGAAGGATGCCGTCGTCGTGCCCGCGCCGGATGAGCCCGGTGCCGTACTCGAGCGCGTCACCCGCGCCGCCGCCGACCTGCTCGCAGCTCTCCGCCCCGTGCCCCGTACCCTCGCGGTCAGCTGGGGGCGCACACTCACGGCGATCGCCGAGGTCCTGCCGGACGGCTGGGCGCACGGCGTCACCGTGGTGCAGGCCAACGGCGGAGTGAGCCTGAACCGCCGCTCGGGAGGTGCGGCATCCGTCGCCGTGACCATCGCCCAGCGCGGTGCCGGCCAGGCGGTGCTGCTGCCGAGCCCCGCGATCCTCGAGCGCGTCGAGACCAAGCTCGCCATCGAGGCCGACCGCACCGTGGCGGCCATCCTCGACCAGGCGGCCCACGCCGGCACGTTCCTGTTCACCGCCGGACCCTGCGACCCGACCTCGGCGCATGTCGAGAACGGCTACCTCGAGGCCGAGGACGTCATCGAGCTCGCGCGCCGTGGCGCCGTGGGTGACGTGCTCGGGCGGTACATCGACGCGGAGGGCAACATCGTCGACCCCGAACTCGACGCCCGCACCGTCGGCATCGACCTCGAACGACTCCGTTCGGCGGACCGATCCATCTTCGTCACCGCGGGGGCCGCCAAGCACGACATCGCGCGTACAGTCGTCAGCACCGGCCTGTGCAGCGTCCTGGTGACCGACGAGACCACAGCACAAGCACTCTTGGAGGAGACGTGACCACCACAGAACTGAGCCGTCGAGGCGCGGGCCGCCGCACGGCCGTCGACGTGCTGGGCGGTGAGCCCGACGACGCGACCCTGCGCCGATTCCTGCACGGCCTTCCCGGCGTCGACGCGGTCGGGCTCGAGCAGCGTGCCGCAGGCCTGGGCACCCGCTCGATCAAGACCAGCTCGAAGGCGTGGGCGCTCGACAAGATCATCTCGCTGATCGACCTCACCACCCTCGAAGGTGCCGACACGGCCGGCAAGGTGCGTTCGCTCGTCGCCAAGGCGAAGACCCCGGATGCCTCCGACCCGAGCACCCCGCTCGTCGCCGCCGTCTGCGTATACGGCGACATGGTCGGCCACGCCGTGGAGGCGCTCGGTGCCCTGCACGGAGACCCCGATGAGGGCCGGATCTCCGTCGCCGCCGTCGCGACCGCCTTCCCGTCGGGCCGCTCCTCGATCGACATCAAGCTCGCCGACACGGCCGAGGCGGTCGCCGCGGGTGCCGACGAGATCGACATGGTCATCGACCGCGGTGCGTTCCTCGAGGGTCGCTACGGCTTCGTCTTCGACCAGATCGCCCGGGTCAAGCAGGCCTGCCGTCGCGAGGACGGCAGCTACGCCTCGCTGAAGGTCATCATGGAGACCGGCGAGCTGAACACGTACGACAACATCAAGCGCGCCTCGTGGCTGTCGATTCTCGCCGGCGGCGACTTCATCAAGACGTCCACCGGCAAGGTGCAGCCCGCAGCCACCCTGCCCACCACGCTTCTCATGCTCGAGACGGTGCGCGACTGGCACGGCGCCACGGGCGAGAAGATCGGCGTGAAGCCCGCCGGCGGCATCCGCTCGTCGAAGGACGCCATCAAATACCTCGTCACCGTCGCCGAGACGGCCGGGGAGGAGTGGCTCCAGCCGCACCTGTTCCGCTTCGGCGCGTCGAGCCTGCTCAACGACGTGCTGCTTCAGCGCCAGAAGATCACGACCGGCCACTACTCCGGTCCCGACTACGTGACCATCGACTAGGAGCATGCAGATGTCTTTCCTGGAGTACGCTCCCGCCCCCGAATCGAAGGCGATCCTCAACCTCAAGGACAGCTACGGCCTGTTCATCGACGGCGAGTTCGTCGAAGGAGGAGGATCCGCCTTCCACACCATCTCGCCCGCCGACGAAAGCCGCATCGCCGAGGTCGCCTCGGCATCAGATGAGGACGTCGACCGCGCCGTCGCCGCCGCCCGCCGCGCCTACGACAAGGTGTGGTCGAAGATGAGCGGACGCGACCGCGGCAAGTACCTGTTCCGCATCGCGCGCCTCGTGCAGGAGCGCGCGCGAGAGCTGGCCGTGGCCGAGAGCCTCGACAACGGCAAGCCCATCAAGGAGAGCCGCGACGTCGACGTGCCGCTGGTGGCCGCGTGGTTCTTCTACTACGCGGGCTGGGCCGACAAGCTCGACTACGCCGGACTCGGCGCGAACCCGCGCGCGCTGGGCGTGGCCGGGCAGATCATCCCGTGGAACTTCCCGCTGCTTATGCTGGCGTGGAAGATCGCCCCGGCTCTCGCCGCCGGCAACACGGTGGTGCTCAAGCCCGCCGAGACCACCCCGCTGACCGCGCTGATCTTCGCCGAGATCCTGCAGCAGGCCGACCTGCCCGCCGGCGTGGTGAACATCATCACCGGCGCCGGGGCCACCGGTGCGACGCTGGTGCGCCACCCCGACGTCGACAAGGTCGCCTTCACCGGATCCACCGGCGTCGGCCGCGACATCGCGAAGGCGATCGCCGGCACCGACAAGCGTGTCACGCTCGAGCTCGGCGGCAAGGCCGCGAACATCGTGTTCGACGACGCTCCCATCGATCAGGCCGTCGAGGGCATCGTCAACGGCATCTTCTTCAACCAGGGGCACGTGTGCTGCGCGGGCAGCCGGCTGCTCGTGCAGGAGTCGATCCACGACGAGGTCATCGACCGGCTCAAGCACCGCCTGTCGACCCTTCGCCTGGGCGACCCGCTCGACAAGAACACCGACATCGGTGCGATCAACTCGGCGGCCCAGCTGGACCGCATCCGCGAGCTCAGCGACATCGGTGAGGCCGAGGGCGCCGAGCGCTGGACGGCCGACTGCGCCATCCCCGAGAAGGGCTTCTGGTTCGCCCCGACGATCTTCACCGGCGTCGAGGCCTCGCACCGCATCGCGCGCGACGAGGTGTTCGGCCCCGTGCTGTCGGTGCTGACCTTCCGCACGCCGGCCGAGGCGATCGCCAAGGCGAACAACACCCCCTACGGGCTGTCCGCCGGCATCTGGAGCGACAAGGGATCCCGCATCCTCGCCGTCGCCGACCGGCTGCGCGCCGGCGTGGTGTGGGCGAACACCTTCAACCGCTTCGATCCGTCGAGCCCGTTCGGCGGCTACAAGGAATCCGGCTACGGCCGGGAGGGCGGCCGCCACGGCCTGACCGCATACCTCAAGGGAGCATCGGCATGAGCAAGCGGCCGTCTGTCAACCAACGACTCAGTGTTCCGAAGACGTACAAGCTCGCCATCGGCGGGGCCTTCCCGCGCAGCGAGTCGGGGCGCACCTACGAGGTGCTCTCCGCCAAGGGCGCCTTCCTCGCCAACGCCGCCAAGGCGTCGCGCAAGGATGCCAGGGATGCCGTGGTCGCCGCGCGCGGCGCGGTCAAGGGCTGGTCGGGCGCCACCGCGTACAACCGCGGCCAGGTGCTGTATCGCGTGGCCGAGATCCTCGAGGGTCGTCGCGCCCAGTTCATCGACGAGATCGTCGACCAGGAGGGCGTGAGCGCCGCGGTGGCCGGTGCCCAGGTGGATGCCGCCATCGACGCGTGGGTCTGGTACGCCGGCTGGAGCGACAAGTACGCCCAGGTCGGCGGCAACGCCAACCCGGTCGCCGGCCCGTACTTCAACATCTCGGTGCCCGAGCCGACGGGTGTCGTCGCCGTCGTGGCGCCGCAGGACTCGGCGCTGCTCGGCCTGGTTTCGGCGATCGCGCCGGCGCTGGTGACCGGCAACACGGTGATCGCGGTGGCCAGCGAGCGGTTCCCGCTGTCGGCCATCAGCCTGGCGGAGGTGCTCGCCACCAGCGATGTGCCGGGGGGAGTGGTCAACGTGCTGACCGGCTCGCCCGCCGAGATCGCCCCGTGGCTGGCCTCCCACGCCGACGTCAACGCGCTGGATCTCGCCGGCGCCGGAGACCTGGACTGGGTCGACCTCGAGATCGCCGCAGCCGACTCGCTCAAGCGCGTGCTGCGCCCCGAGTCCGGGCAGAACGGCTCCATCGAGCTGAGCCTCGACCGCATCACCGCGTTCACCGAGACGAAGACGGTCTGGCACACCAAGTCGATGGTCTGACCGTGTCGATGGTCTGACCGTGTCGATGGTCTGACCGTGTCGATGGTCTGACCGTGTCGATGGTCTGACCGACTGCGCCCCCGAGTCCGGTTCCGCTGACGGCGGATCCGGACTCGGGGAGTGCGTGCCAATGCGGCCCGGTGTCGTCGGTGGCGGTTAGGCTCGAAGGACGGCGCCAGGATCGGGCCTGGCCGCTGCAGCGAGGAGGACGCGCATGGCACGCATCGGTGAAAGCGCTGATCTGTTCAAGTGCTCATTCTGCGGGAAGAGCCAGAAGCAGGTGCAGCAGCTCATCGCCGGTCCCGGCGTGTACATCTGCGATGAGTGCGTCGAGCTCTGCAACGAGATCATCGAAGAGCGCATGGCCGAGGCCGGCAGCGGTCCGATCGCGGACTTCGAGCTGCCCAAGCCGCGCGAGATCTTCTCCTTCCTCGAGGAGTACGTGGTCGGCCAGGATGCCGCGAAGCGCTCGCTGGCCGTCGCCGTCTACAACCACTACAAGCGCGTCCGCGCCCGCGGCACGATCCAGTCGGCCGAGCAGAAGGCCGAAGAGGTCGAGGTGGCCAAGAGCAACATCCTCATGCTCGGCCCGACCGGCTGCGGCAAGACCTACCTCGCCCAGACTCTCGCCAAGCGCCTGAACGTGCCGTTCGCCGTCGCCGACGCGACCGCGCTGACGGAGGCGGGTTACGTCGGTGAAGACGTCGAGAACATCCTGCTGAAGCTGCTGCAGGCCGCCGACTACGACACCAAGCGCGCCGAGACCGGCATCATCTACATCGACGAGATCGACAAGATCGCGCGCAAGGCCGAGAACCCGTCGATCACCCGCGACGTCTCGGGTGAGGGCGTGCAACAGGCGCTGCTGAAGATCCTCGAGGGCACCGTGGCCTCCGTACCCCCGCAGGGCGGACGCAAGCACCCGCACCAGGAGTTCCTGCAGATCGACACCACGAACGTGCTGTTCATCGTCGCCGGCGCCTTCGCCGGTCTCGAGGACATCATCTCGGCCCGCGTGGGCAAGCACGGCGTCGGCTTCGGCGCCCCGCTGCACGACAAGGGCAAGGACCTCGACCTGTTCAGCGAGGTGCTCCCCGAGGACCTGCACAAGTTCGGCCTGATCCCCGAGTTCATCGGCCGCCTGCCCGTCGTCACCTCGGTCTCGCCGCTCGACCAGGAAGCGCTGATCGACATCCTCACCGGCCCCCGCAACGCGCTGGTCAAGCAGTACCAGCGCATGTTCGAGATCGACGGGGTGCAGCTGGAGTTCGAGGGGGACGCGCTGCGCTCGATCGCCGACCTCGCCGTCGAGCGCAAGACCGGTGCTCGCGGACTGCGGGCGATCCTCGAGGACGTGCTCGGCCCGATCATGTTCGAGATCCCCTCCGCAGAGGACGTCACCAAGGTCGTCGTGACCAAGGCGGCCGTCGACGAGGGCGCCCCGCCCACCGTCGTCATGTCCCGCAAGCGCAAGAGCGCCTGACCGGCGTGACAGACCACCGGCCCGCGCCCTGGCGCGTCGTCATGGACCGGTCGCGTCGCCTGCGCCGGCTGACTTCCCGCTCAGCTCAGCTCAGCTCAGCTCGGCCTGGCTCGGCCTCTTCGCGCCACAGAAATTCGCAGAAATGCAGGATTCCGCAGGGAATCAGCCGAAACCCTGCGAGATTCTGCAGAACTGCGAGATTCTGCGGCGCGGGCGATAGACCCGCCCCTCAGCCATCCAGGCCGCGGCGCTTGAGCAACGGGGCGATCTCGGCATCCCGGTCGCGGAAGTCGCGGTAGGCGTCGAGCGGATCCTTCGAGCCGCCGACACCCAGCAGTCGCTGCCGGAACCGGTCGCCGTTCTCGCGCGTGAGCCCGCCGTTCGACCGGAACCACTCGACGGTGTCGGCGTCGAGCACCTCGCTCCAGATGTACGAGTAGTACCCGGCGCTGTACCCGCCCGAGAAGACGTGCGCGAAGTACGTCGACGAGTAGCGGGTCGGCACCACCGGGTTCAGCAGCCCGATGTCGTTGAGCGCGTCCTTCTCGAACGCGGCGACATCGCCGACCACGGCATCGGCGCCGAGCAGGTGCCAGGCCTGATCGAGCCAGGCCGCCGCCAGGTACTCGCTCGTGGCATGACCCTGATCGAAGGTCTCGGTGGCGTGCAGCCGCTCGACGATCGCGGCATCCAGCGGCTCATCGGTCTCGTGGTGCCGGGCGTAGTTGTCGAGCACCTCGCTCCACAGGATCCACATCTCGTTGACCTGGCTGGGGAACTCCACGAAGTCGCGGAACACATTCGTGCCCGAGAAGTGCGGGTAGGTCACGCGCGCGAACAAGCCGTGCAGCGCGTGCCCGAACTCGTGGAACAGCGTCGTGACCTCGTCGAGCGTGAGCAGGGTCGGCTGGCCATCGCCGGGCCGTGACACGTTGAGGTTGTTGGCGACGACAGGCAGGGTGCCGCGCAGCGACGACTCGCTGACGATCGGGTTCATCCACGCGCCGCCGCGCTTGGAGTCACGGGTGTACAGGTCGAGCACGTACAGGCCGACGGGGGAGCCGTCGTCGTCGTGCACCTCGAACACCCGCGCCCCCGGGTGGTAGGCGGCGAGGTCGGTGCGCTCGGTGAACGTGACCCCGTAGAGCCGGGATGCGGCGAAGAACACGCCGTCCTGCAGCACCCGCTCGGCCTCGAAGTACGGGCGCAGGGCGGCCGTGTCGATGTCGTACCGCGCCTGGCGCACCTTCTCGGTGTAGAACGCCCAGTCGTGCGCCTCGAGTGTGAAGGGCTCGGCTTCGGTGTCGTCGATGATCTGCTGCAGAGCCTCGCGCTCGCGCTCGGCGTTGCGCGCCGCGGGGGCGGCCAGGCGGCGCAGCATCCGCTCCACGGCATCCGGCGATCCGGCGGTCTCATCGGCCGTGACGTACGCGGCGTGCGAGTCGTAGCCGAGCAGCGTCGCGCGCTCCGCGCGCAGACGCACGATCTCGGTCAGCACGACCCGGTTGTCATGCTCGTTGCCGCGGGACGCGCGCGACAGGGATGCATCGAGCAGACGCCGGCGGCTCTCGCGGACGGTCAACGATGCCAGGTACGGGTGCCCGCTGAACAGCGGCAGGCTCACCAGATATCCGTCCAGCCCACGGTCGGCGGCCGCGCGAGCCGTGGCGCTGAGCTCGCCTGCGGTGAGCCCGTCCAGCTCGGCCGCGTCGTCGAACAGCACCGCCAGCTCGTTCGTGTCGTTCAGCAGGTTCTTCTCGAACGCCGTGCTCAGCGTCGACAGGCGCTTGTTCAGCTCGGTCAGGCGCGCCTTCGACTCGTCGTCGAGCGCGGCGCCGGCGTGCGTCATCTCACGGAAGTGCCGCTGCACGAGGTAGCGCTGCTCGTCGTCGAGCTCGAGATCCGCCAGCTGCGAGTGCACCTGCGAGACCCGCTCGTAGAGCGCCGAGTCCAGCCGGATCGCGTCATCGTGTGCGGCCATCAGCGGCGCCAGCTGCTCGTCGACCGCCTGGATCTCAGCGGTGGCATCGGCCGAGTTCACCGTGTAGAACGTGTGGGCGACCCGGTCGAGTGGTTCACCGCTGCGCTCGAGCGCCTCGATCGTGTTCTCGAACGTCGGCATCGCGGACGCCCCGGTGATCGCGCGGATCTCCTCCAGGTGCGCCTCGAAAGCCGCCCGGAATGCGGGCAGGTAGTGCTCCGGACGGATGGCGGCGAAGTCCGGCAGGCCGTAGGGGAGCGAGGAGGGCTGGAGCAGCGGATTCGTCGTCGCGGTCATCCCCCGAGCCTAATGGGGGTGTACCCAGGACGGATCGGGTCGAGGACGGATCAGCCGCTCAGGCGCGCCATCGCTCGCTGCAGCGCCTCGATCACCCGGCGCACCGAGCTGCGCCGCAGATTCTCGGGCCGTGCGAGCACATCGATCGAACGCAGCGTGTTCACCCCGTGCAGCGGCAGGCGCACGATGTCGCGGTCGTCGACGCTGCGAGAGGTGTACCGCGGCAGCATCCCGATCGCGTCTCCGGTGGCGACGACCGCCGCGACCGCACCGTAGTCGTTGATGCGGTGCTGCACCTGCACCGGGCGGTTCGCGACAGCGGCGACCGCGCGCAGCACGTCGTCCGGGGAGTACCCGATGCGGCTGGTGACCCAGCGCTCGCCTGCGACGTCGGCGGGGGAGAGCGAGCGGCGCGAGGCCAGCGGATGCGTCGCCGCCACGGCGACGTCGAGCGGCTCGCGCACGAGCGTCAGACTGCGGATGCCGTTGGCGGGCCACTGCGCGGAATGCGCCATCCGATGCGCGAGCACGAGGTCGTAGCGCGCGGTCAGCGCGGGGAACTCGCTCTGCGCGACGTCCTCGTCGGTGAGGTGCACGGCGGGTGCCGGACCGGAGTCGGTGAGCTCGCGCAGCAGCAGCCCGAACAGCGCCTGGCCGACGCTGTGGAATCCGCTGATCGCGACGGCGCCGGTGACGTCGTGCTCGAAGTCGTCCAGCGCGTTGCGGGCGGCGGCGACCGCATCGATCGCCTCGGCGCCGGCCGCGGCGAGCACCTCACCGGCTGCGGTCAGTGCGAGCGTGCGGCCCTGCTTGCGCGTGAGCGGTGTGCGGAAGCCGCGTTGCAGCGCGGCGAGCTGCTGCGAGATGGCCGAGGGAGTCACGCGCATCGCCTCGGCGACGGCGGTCACGCTGCCCAGCGCGCCCAGTTCGCGCAGGATCTGCAGCTGATGGAGTTCCACCCTGCGATCCTACGTTTAAGCGCCGACTCAATGAACCGTGCAGCAAGTGACGATTGCTCTACAACGTCGGATGCGGTCTGATCGAAGCATGAAGGCGCTGTTCAAGCCTCAGCCCGGCGCGGGGCTGGAATTCGCGGATCGCCCGGAGCCGGTCGCCGCGGCGGATGAGGTCGTCATCCGGGTGCTGCGCACCGGCATCTGCGGAACCGACCTGCACATCCGGCGCTGGGACGACTGGGCGGCATCCGCGGTGAAGGCCCCGCTGATCCCTGGCCACGAGTTCTACGGCGAGGTCGTCGAGGTGGGCCCGCTCGTGCACGACATCGGGGTCGGCGATCGCGTCTCGGGGGAGGGGCACATCGTCTGCGGCACCTGCCGCAACTGCCGGGCGGGGCGCCGGCACATGTGCATCCGCACCATCGGCCTGGGCGTGCAGCGCGACGGCGCTTTCGCCGAGTACGTCTCGCTGCCGGCGACCAACGTCTGGGGGCATCACGACGACGTGACACCCGAGCTGGGAGCGATCTTCGATCCGCTGGGCAACGCGGTGCACACCGCCCTGACGTACTCGCTGGTCGGCGAGGACGTGCTTGTGACCGGCTGCGGGCCCATCGGACTGATGGCCATCGCGGTCGCCAGGCACGCGGGCGCCCGGTTCATCACGGCGACCGACATCAGCATCCCGCGGCTGGAGATGGCGACGACCATGGGCGCCGATCAGGTGATCGACGTGTCGCAGCACGACATCCGTGAGGCGCAGATCGCGCTCGGCATGCGCGAGGGCTTCGACATCGGCTTCGAGATGAGCGGATCACCGCGGGCCCTTCCCGCCATGATCGACAACATGAACCACGGCGGGCGGATCGCCATGCTCGGCCTGCCGGCCGCCGGGTTCGAGATCGACTGGGGCAAGCTGGTCACCCACATGCTCACCATCAAGGGCATCTACGGCCGCGAGATGTTCGAGACGTGGAACGCGATGGGCGCGATGCTGCAGACCAGCGCCGTGCTGCGTGACTCGATCAGCCGTGTCGTGGCGGATGTGCTGCCCGCCCGCGAGTGGGAGCGCGGCTTCGCCGCCGCCGAATCGGCGGTCACCGGCAAGATCATCCTCGACTGGACGAGCCTGTAGGAAACGACCGAGCTGTAGGAAACGACCGAGCTGTAGGAAACGGAGTTCCGATGTACACCGCGTTCAAGGACCATGTGGCGGCCGAACTCACCGGGATCGAGAGCGCAGGGCTGACCAAGCACGAACGGGGGATCCGGGGGCCGCAGGGCGCGCAGATCACCGCCGACGGTGCGGAGGTGCTGAACTTCTGCGCCAACAACTACCTCGGCCTCGCCGACGACCCCCGCATCCTGGATGCCGCCAGGGCGGCGCTGGACGAATGGGGCTACGGGCTGGCCAGCGTGCGATTCATCTGCGGCACGCAGGAGCAGCACCTCCTTCTCGAGCGCCGACTCTCGGCCTTCCTCGGCACCGAGGACGCGATCCTGTACTCGTCGTGCTTCGATGCGAACGGCGGCGTCTTCGAGACGCTGTTCTCGGCGGAGGACGCCATCATCTCGGATGAGCTCAACCACGCCTCGATCATCGACGGCATCCGGCTGTCGAAGGCCCGCCGCCTGCGCTACCGCAACCGCGACATGGCCGACCTCGAGCAGCAGCTGCAGGATGCCGCCGACGCGCGCTTCCGCGTGATCGTCACCGACGGCGTGTTCTCGATGGACGGCTACATCGCGCCGCTGCAGGAGATCTGCGACCTCGCCGAGCGCTACGACGCACTCGTGTTCGTGGACGACTCGCACGCGGTGGGCTTCATCGGCGACCACGGACGAGGCACCCCCGAACTGTGCGGCGTCGAGGGCCGGGTCGACATCTACACCGGCACCTTCGGCAAGGCGCTCGGCGGAGCATCCGGCGGGTATGTCGCCTCGCACCGCGAGATCGTCGCGCTGCTGCGGCAGCGCTCCCGCCCCTACCTGTTCTCGAACACCCTGGCGCCGTCGATCGTGGCCGGGACCCTCACCGCGCTCGACCTCGTCGAGGGATCCGCCGACCTGCGCGCCCGGCTGCGTGAGAATGCGGCGCTGTTCCGCCGGCGGATGGCCGCCGAGGGCTTCGACCTGCTGCCGGGGGAGCATCCGATCGTGCCGGTGATGTTCGGCGACGCCGCCCTCACGGCCCGGATAGCGCGCGCCATGCAGGAGCGGGGCGTCTACGTGACGGCCTTCAGCTTCCCCGTGGTGCCGCGCGGGCTGGCGCGCATCCGCGTGCAGCTCTCGGCAGCGCACACGCCCGAGCAGATCGAACGCTGCGTGGCCGCGTTCGTCGGGGCACGCGCCGCGGTGGGGTGACGTCTCCGAGTGGTGCAGAGAACTCTTTGCAAAGAGTCGCTTGCAAAGAGAATGTTGCAAAGGTATCTTTGCATGCATGGAGAACGAACAGGGCCGCACACTCGACGCCGGGGCACTCAAGGCGCTCGCGCACCCGCTGCGTGTGCGGATCTACGATCTGCTCAGCGAGCGTGGCCCGCAGACGGCGAGCACGCTCGCCGCGCTGATCGGGGAGACCTCCGGTGCGACCAGCTACCACCTGCGCGCTCTCGCCGCGCATGACCTGATCCGCGAGGTGCCCGACCGCGGCACGGCCAGGGAGCGCTGGTGGGAACGCCCGAAGGGGCGCGTGAACCTGCCCGGGCCCGCCGATCAGGCGTCGCCGTCCGGACGCGCCGCGGCGCAGATCGTGACCGCCGAGTTCTTCCGGCTTCGTCACCAGACGCTCATGGAGTACATCAACCGTCCGGCGTCCGAGCGGGAGGACGGCTGGAAGGATGCCGGACTCGTGACGACCTCGATGCTCGACCTCACGGCCGAGCAGCTGGCCGAGGTGACCGCCGAGCTCACCTCCGTCATCGACGGCATCCTCAAACGCTATGAAGGGCAGCAGGACACGCCGGGAACCCGCCGTGTGACGCTGCGCACCGAGATCTTCGACCTCCCCGTGGCCGTCGGCCGCGCGGAGGGGGACCAGGAGCGATCATGACCAGTGCCACCATCCGTCTTGCGAGCCCCACCGCGCTGGAACGCGGCCTGCGGCGTCTCGCCGAATCCCTGACCAGGTACGTCGACCACCGCATCGCCGTGCGGGCCGAGCGCCGCGAGATCGCGCTCGACATGCTGCGCGAGCAGCACGCACGGCGGCACGACCCCCGTGCGCTCGACATGGCCCTGCTCACGCTGGGCTCCCGCCCCCGCCCCTGACACGCGAGCCCGCCTGCCCCCGCCCGCCGAAACCCCTCACCAGTGCCGAGACCCCTCGTGATTCACGCGAATCACGAGGGGTCTCGACGCTCACGAGGGGTTTCGGCGCCTGTTGGGTGCGTCAGGCCGGCGAGATGGGCGCGTCAGTCCTGGAAGGGACGGGCGACGACCTCGCCGGATGCCGTGAGCAGGACCTCCCACCCGGCGTCGAGCTCGGCGAGCGGCCGGCCCTCGAGCCAGGTCAGCGTCCAGTGGCCGCCCTTCGACAGGCGCAGGGACTCAGCGAGCCGGGCCTCGACCTCCGCGATCGCGGGGCGAAGCTCTGCGGGAACGGATGCCGGCGGCTCGGCGCCTGTGGCCCAGCGGGTGCCCAGCTGCATGATCAGGCCTCCACGGGTGCGAGTTCGATCGCGGTCACGGCGAGTTCGTCGGCCTCCGCGAAGTTGAGCTCCGCGATGCGTCCCACGGCGCGCAGATCGTCTGCGGCGGCGCGCAGCGCCTCGATCTTCTCGGCGGGGGCGGCGATCGTCGCGGTCGACACCGGCGTCTTCTGCGAGGCCTTGGCCTCGGTCTTGGCACGGCGGATGCCGATCAGCGCCTCACTCGCGGTCGCGAGCACGGCGGTGTCGCCCTGGATGCCTGCAGGCTCGGGCCAGGCGGCGGTGTGGACGGAGCCCTCCTCGAACCACGACCACGCCTCCTCGGTCGCGAACGACACGATCGGGGCGAGCAGCCGCAGCAGGGTCGAAAGGGCCAGTCGCAGCGCGAGGGCAGCGGATGCCTGCCCCACGTCGGTCTGGTCGTAGGCGCGCTCCTTGACGAGCTCGAGGTAGTCATCGCAGAACGTCCAGAAGAACGCCTCGGTCACCTCGAGCGCCTTGGCCTGGTCGTAGTTCTCGTACGCGCGGGTGGCCTCGCGCACCACGCCGTCGAGCGAGGTGAGCATCGAGGCGTCCAGCGCGTGCGTGATCTCGGCGCCCTCAGGCACCGGGAACGACAGCACGAACTTCGCCGCGTTGAGGATCTTGATCGCCAGGCGGCGGCCGATCTTCACCTGCGTGGGGTTCTGCGGGTCGAATGCGGCATCCATACCCAGACGGCTGGATGCCGACCAGTAGCGCACCGCGTCCGAGCCGTGCTTGTCGAGGATGTCGGCGGGCGTGACGACGTTGCCCTTCGACTTCGACATCTTCTTGCGGTCGGGGTCGACGATGAAGCCCGAGATCGCCGCGTTGCGCCACGGCGAGCGGTGATCCTCGAGCGTCGAGCGCAGCATCGTCGAGAACAGCCAGGTGCGGATGATGTCCTGACCCTGCGGGCGCAGATCGAACGGCGACACCAGGTCCCACAGCTGCTCATCACGCTGCCAGCCGCCGGCCAGCTGCGGGGTCAGCGACGAAGTCGCCCAGGTGTCGAAGATGTCCTGTTCGGCGTCGAAGCCGCCCGGCACGCCGCGCTGGTCCTCGGTGTAGCCGTCGGGCACGTCGGTGGTGGGGTCGATCGGCAGGCTCTCGAGCGAAGGCGTCAGCACGCGGCCGTAGTCGCGCTCGCCGTTCTCGTCGAGCGCGTACCAGACGGGGATCGGCACGCCGAAGAAGCGCTGACGCGAGATCAGCCAGTCGCCGGTGAGCCCGCCGACCCAGTTCTCGTAGCGCACGCGCATGAAGTCGGGGTGCCAGGCCAGCTCGCGGCCGTGCTCGAGCAGCTCGTCGCGCAGCTCGGCATCCCGGGCGCCGTTGCGGATGTACCACTGGCGCGTGGAGACGATCTCGAGCGGGCGGTCGCCCTTCTCGAAGAACTTCACGGCGTGGCTGAAGGGCTTCGACACCTCGAGCAGGTCGCCCGACTCGCCGAGCAGGTCGACGATGGCCTTGCGGGCGCTGAACACGGTCTTGCCCGCGAGTTCGGCGTACGCCGCCTTTCCGGCATCCGTCGTGATCGCCTCGGGGGCGTCGGTCAGCACGCGGCCGTCCTTGCCGAGGATGGTGCGGTTGGGCAGGTCGAGCTCGCGCCACCAGATGATATCGGTGACGTCGCCGAAGGTGCAGATCATCGCGATGCCCGAGCCCTTGTCGGGCTGGGCGAGGTGGTGCGCCAGCACCGGCACCTCGACGTCGAACAGCGGCGTGCGCACCGTCGAGCCGAAGTACGGCTGGTAGCGCTCGTCGTCGGGGTGGGCCACCAGGGCCACGCAGGCGGGCAGCAGCTCGGGGCGGGTGGTCTCGATGTGGATGTCGCCCGAACTGTCGGTCTTGTGGAAGGCGACGCGGTGGAAGGATGCCTGCTGCTCGCGGTCCTCGAGCTCTGCCTGGGCGATCGCCGAGCGGAAGTCGATGTCCCACAGGGTCGGCGCGAGCGACTGGTAGGCCTCGCCGCGGTCGAGCCCGCGCAGGAAGGCGAGCTGGCTCTGCCGGATCGTGTCGTCCGAGATGGTGCGGTAGGTCTGGGTCCAGTCCACGCTCAGCCCGAGCTGACGGAACAGCGCCTCGAACTGCTTCTCGTCCTCGACGGTCAGCTTCTCGCACAGCTCGATGAAGTTGCGGCGGCTGATCGGGATCTGGTCCGCGGCACGAGACGACTTGTTGTCGCCGCCCTCGAACGGCGGGGTGAAGTCGGCGTCGTAGGGGAGGGAGGGGTCGCAGCGCACGCCGTAGTAGTTCTGCACGCGGCGCTCGGTGGGCAGGCCGTTGTCGTCCCAGCCCATCGGGTAGAAGACCTTCTTGCCGCGCATGCGCTCGTAGCGGGCCTTGATGTCGGTGTGCGTATACGAGAACACGTGACCGATGTGCAGGCTGCCGGATGCCGTCGGCGGAGGCGTGTCGATCGAGTAGACGCCGTCACGACCGGATGCTGCGGCGCCGGCGCGGTCGAACAGGAACGTCCCCTGCTCGGACCAGCGCTCACCCCACTTCGCTTCGAGACCTTCGAGCGCGGGCTTGTCGGGAATGGCTGACATGGAGGTCTCCTTGAGCGATGTGTGCGGCACTGTGTGAGCGTGCCTGAGTGTGGGTTGTCCTGCGAGTCTACCGGGCGTCGGTATCCCGTGATCCCGTGGTTCTGATCCCCGTCAGCGAGTGTCGGGACTCACAGCGGAATATCAGGTTCGCTAGGGTGGCAGGAACAGTGACGACGACGTCGCTGCCGAAAGGAAGTCACACGAATGTCTCCCGTTCTGCTGATGTTCATCGGCTTGGCCATCTTCGCGGCCGGATACATCTTCTACTCCCGCTATCTCGCGAACCGGGTCTACAGACTCGACCCGGCGTTCAAGACCCCCGCGCATGAACTCAACGACGGCATCGACTACGTGCCGACGAACAAGTTCATCCTCTGGGGTCACCACTTCACCTCCGTCGCCGGTGCTGCGCCGATCGTCGGTCCCGCGATCGCGGTGATCTGGGGCTGGGTCCCCGCGTTCCTCTGGGTCACGATCGGCACGGTGTTCTTCGCCGGCATGCACGACCTGGGCGCGCTGTGGGCGTCGACCCGCAACAAGGGCCGTTCGATCGGAGCCCTCTCCGCCCGCTACATCGGCAAGCGCGGGGCGAGCCTGTTCCTGGTCGTCATCTTCCTGCTGCTGCTGATGGTGATCGCCGCGTTCGCGGTCGTCATCAAGAACCTGCTGATCAGCACCCCCAGCGCGGTCATCCCCACCTGGGGTGCGATCGTGGTGGCGCTGCTCGTGGGTGTCGCCGTGTACCGGCTGCGCTGGCCGCTGCTGCCGGTCACCGTCGTGGGCGTCGTGGCGCTGTACTCGCTGATCGTGCTCGGAGACCAGGTCCCCGTGGTGCTGCCGGATGACTTCCTGGGCATGGGGCCGGCGACCTTCTGGATCCTCACGCTGTTCATCTACGGCGCGATCGCCTCGCTGCTCCCGGTCTGGGTGCTGCTGCAGCCGCGTGACTACATCAACGGCGTGCAGCTGTTCGTGGGGCTCATCCTGCTGTTCGGCTCGGTGCTCACCGCCACGCTGTTCTCGGGCGCGGCTCCCGAGATCGTCGCGCCGGCGATCAACACCGCCGTGCCGGAGGGCACGCCGAGCATGGTGCCGCTGCTGTTCGTGACGATCGCCTGCGGTGCCATCTCGGGCTTCCACGGCATGGTGTCCTCCGGCACCAGCTCGAAGCAGCTCGACAAGGAGACCGACGCCCGCTTCGTCGGCTACTTCGGTGCCGTCGGCGAGGGACTGCTCTCGCTGGGCACAATCCTCGCCGTGATCGCCGGCTTCCGTACGGTCGCCGAGTGGGATGAGGTCTACAGCGCCTTCGGCGCCGGCGGTGTCGGTGCCTTCGTCACCGGTGGCGGGGCGCTCATGCAGGCGGGAATCGGGCTGCCGGCATCGCTGAGCGCCACGGTGCTGGCGACCATGGCCGTGCTGTTCGCCGCCACCACGATGGACACCGGCATGCGACTGCTGCGCTTCGTGGTGCAGGAGATCGGCGACTCGATGCGGCTGAAGATCACGAAGTTCCCCGCGACGATCGTGGTCGTGGTGGTGGGGCTCGGCCTGACCTTCTCGCAGGGTCTCGACGGCGGCGGCGGTCTGCGCATCTGGCCGCTGTTCGGCACCACGAACCAGCTGCTGGCCTCGCTGACGCTGTCGATCGTGGCGGTGATGCTCATCCGCAAGCGGCGCAACCCGCTGCCTGCACTCATCCCGCTCGTACTGGTGTTCGTGCTCTCGTTCTGGGCCGCCATCGAGCAGCTGGCCTCGTTCGCCGATCCCGCGAAGGCCGACTGGCTGCTGTTCGCCCTCGACGTGGTGATCATCGCCTCGAGCATCTGGGTGGCGGTCGAGGCCGCGATCGCGATGCGCAAGGCCGCGACCGATCCGCCCGAGCACGAGGATGAGGACGCGCAGCTCGAGGCGGTGCGCGAAGAGGTCTGACCTATGTCCGACATCCGGCCGGCCCAGCGTCTGCGACGACGCTGGGCCGCCATCCGGCAGGGGCTCGCGGAGTACTACGCGGGCCCCTACCGGCAGACCCTGGCCCGCGAACGTCGCGATGAGGACGACCTGTTCGCGCTCATCGTGCTCGGCGAGGCGCTGGGCGTGCCGGACCCTGCCGCGTACTACAGCGCCGAGTTCATGCCGATGCTCGCCGCCGACTTCCACGACTGGCATCGCCGTATGGGTATGCCCCGTTCACCCCTGGATCACGTCACATGCTGCTAGAAGCACTGCGCCGGCCGATGCTCTTCGTCGGCGGCAAGGGCGGGGTGGGCAAGACCTCGCTGGCCTCGGCGCTCGCCGTCTCGCGCGCCCGCGCCGGCGAGCGGGTGCTGGTCGTCTCGACCGACCCCGCCCACAATCTGGGCCACCTCTGGCGGACCGAGGTGGGTGACGCGCCGCAGCGGCTCGCCGACTTCGGCGACGGCATCGGCGGCGGGTTCGTCGACGGCGTCGAGATCGACCCGCTCGCCACGATCGCCCGTCACCTCGCCGCGGTGGAGAGGACGATGATCCGGATGCTGCCCGAGCGCCAGCATGCGCCGGCGCGCGCGCATCTGGAGCGGGCCCGGCATGCGCCGGGGAGTCACGAATCCGCCGTGCTCGAGCGCATCGCCGAGCTGGCCGAGATCGGCCGGCGGGACTATGACGCGGTGATCTTCGACACCGCTCCCTCCGGGCACACTCTGCGCCTTCTGGCACTGCCCGGTCAGCTGGCCGGCTGGACCGAGACCCTGCTGCGCAACCGCGACCGCTCCGAGCGCTTCTCGGCGGCGATGCGTGGACTCACCGGCGGCTCGGATCGGCAGGCCGAGGCGCAGGGCGACCTGCGGCGCGCGCTGCAGAGCCGCCGCGATCGCTTCGACGCGCTCCAGCAGGCGATCGCCGACCCGCAGCGCACCGGTTTCGTCGTGGTGTTCACCGCCGAGGCGCTGCCGGTGGCCGAGACCTTCGAGGTCGTTGAGACCCTGAACGGCATGCATGTCGATGTCGCGGCGCTGATCGCCAACCGCCGCTCCCCGGACGGCGCCGGTGAGCTGCTGCGAGAGCGGCGCGGCGGTGAGGATGTGCACCTGCAGCGAGTGCGGGCCGAGGTCCCAGTACCGGTGATCGAGATCCCGCTCATGCCGGGGGAGCTGACCGGGGTGCAGGCGCTGGGATCGCTGGCGGGTCTTGTGGAGGCCGCCTCGGCATCCTAGATCGCTGGCGCTCAGACTGACCGGCGCTTCGCGCGGAGAACTGCGCTTCGCGCGGACGAATTCCCGGAATCTGTCCGCGGCTGGTGCAGAATCCCGCGCGAAGCGCGCGGGATGGTCGTGTGCCATTCGTCCTGCACATTCGCCGGATCCGAATCGTTCTCCACAGATTGTGGCCAGGGCGGCTTCCGAGCCGCCCGCGATCGCGCAGGCTACCGGAATGACTCCGGACATCAATGCGCTCATGGCGTTCACGACGCCGCGAAGTTCGGCGTCGTGATCACCTGCCGGACCGCCGCCCAGCACTACGATCTTTGGCTGCATGATGCCTCCGGACCGCCGCACGTCGCGGTGCCGCCGACTCGCACGGGTAACGTCGGCGTCGCTGCCAAGGTGCACTGGGGAATCCCGCTGATCCCCAGGGACCCTGATTCCGTCATCGACCCGATCGAGAACGTGCTCTCCTACATCGCCGAGTGCGAGCCTTTCGAACAGGCACTCGCCACCTGGGACTCGGCGTTCAACAAGGGGCTGGTCGAGATGGCGGCCATGTCGCGGCTGTCGTTGCGTCCTGCCGCACGCCGGGTGCTGGCGGAGGCGACGCCGTTCGCGGATGCCGGACTCGAGACGTACCTGCGGCCGAGGTTGCGCTGGCTGAGTCTGCCGCTGCGGATCCAGACCTGGATACATGGCCACCGCGTGGATGCGCTGATCGGCGCGCGGTTGGTGCTGCAGATCGACGGCAGGCATCATGTCGGCGCGCAGCGCTCGGAGGACATCCGGCACGATGCCGAGCTGAAGCTCCTCGGGTATCACGTCATCCGGGTGTCCTACGCCCAGATGATGTTCGACTGGCCGCTCGTTCAGGACCTGATCATGCGCGCCGTCGCGCAGGGACTGCACCTCGCGGCCTGAACGCGTGCGCTTCGCGCGGAGAACAGCGCTTCGCGCGGACGAATTCCCGGAATCCGTCCGCGGCTGGTGCAGAATCCCGCGCGAAGCGCTGAGGTGGCTGGGAGCGTGGGTGTTCCGAGCGGATGCTGCGCAGCGCGCGAAGACGTAGAATGGGCGCATCAGCTGTGATCCGGCCATCACCGGGGAGCTCTCGGAAGAACGCTTCGAAAAGCTCAGCGACCCACGGGTTGTTGAGGGGAGGCAAGTAGAACCGAGCGGGGCAGGCCCGTCATCGCCGCAGTGAGAGTGATCGTTGAGTCCTTCGACAGGCTCAGGAACCCAACGATAAGCAGGGTGGTACCGCGGTCCGCGCGAGAGCACGGGTCGTCCTTGCAGCAGCATCCGCCAGCCACCAGCACAGACACTGCGAGAGACGATGACCTACCCGCGCCCTTCGACAAGCCCTTCGACAAGCTCAGGGCAGGCAACAGGGACCCAGTCCGCATTCGGCCCGGCCGCCGTCACCCCGAGCCCGCGCTTTCCCGAGATCGAGACCGAGGTGCTCGACTTCTGGAAGACGGATGACACCTTCCGGGCCTCGATCGCGCAGCGTGAGGGTGCAGACGAGTGGGTCTTCTACGACGGCCCTCCGTTCGCCAACGGCCTGCCGCACTACGGGCACCTCCTCACCGGGTACGCCAAGGACGTCTTCCCGCGGTTCCAGACCATGCTCGGCAAGAAGGTCGACCGCGTCTTCGGCTGGGACACCCACGGACTTCCCGCCGAGCTCGAGGCGATGAAGCAGCTCGGCATCACCGAGAAGAGCGAGATCGAGGCCATGGGCATCGACGTCTTCAACACGAAGGCGCGCGACTCGGTGCTCACCTACACCCGCGAATGGCAGGACTACGTCACCCGCCAGGCCCGCTGGGTCGACTTCGAGCGCGGGTACAAGACCCTCGACCTCGGCTACATGGAGAGCGTGCTCTGGGCGTTCAAGACGCTCTACGACAAGGGCCTCGCCTACGAGGGCTACCGCGTGCTGCCGTACTGCTGGCGCGATGAGACACCGCTGAGCGCCCACGAGCTGCGCATGGACGACGACGTCTACAAGGACCGTCAGGACCCCTCGGTCACCGTCACCTTCCCGCTGGTCGGGGTCAAGGCCGAGACCCTCGGCCTCACGGCCGTGCGGGCCCTCGCCTGGACGACCACGCCCTGGACCCTGCCCACCAACCTTGCGCTCGTCGTCGGCCCCGAGATCGAGTATGTCGTGCTTCCCGGCGGCCCGAACGGCGCCGCCGACATCGTGCCCGGTGACGACCCGGCCGAGAGCGACGCGCACCGCTACCTGCTGGCCCGCGACCTGCTCGGCGGCTACGCCAAGGATCTCGGCTACGAGTCGGCCGACGAGGCGCTCGCCGCGGTCGAGCAGTCCGTCCTCGGCAAGGAGCTCGAGGACGTCGCCTACGACCACCTCTTCGACTACTACGCGGATGCCGAGACCTGGGGCACCGAGAACGCCTGGCGCATCCTCGTCGACGACTACGTGACCACCACCGACGGCACCGGCATCGTCCACCAGGCGCCGGCCTACGGCGAGGACGACCAGCGCGTGACCAACGCCGCCGGCATCCCGACGATCATCTCGCTCGACGACGGCGGCCGGTTCCTGCCGAGCGTCACGGACGTGGCCGGCGAGCTGTGGATGGACGCCAACACACCGCTGATCCGCCTGCTGCGGGCCGCGGGACGGATGCTGCGCGAGCAGAGCTACGTGCACTCCTACCCGCACTGCTGGCGCTGCCGGAACCCCCTGATCTACAAGGCCGTGTCGAGCTGGTTCATCCGCGTGACCGACATCAAGGACCGCCTTCTCGCGAACAACGAGCAGATCACCTGGGTGCCGGAGAACGTCAAGCACGGCCAGTTCGGCAAGTGGCTCGAAGGCGCCCGCGATTGGTCGATCAGCCGCAACCGGTACTGGGGCTCGCCGATCCCGATCTGGAAGAGCGACGACCCCGAGTACCCGCGCGTCGACGCGTACGGCTCGCTGGAGGAGCTCGAGCGCGACTTCGGCACCCTGCCGCGCAACCCCGAGGGCGAGGTCGACCTGCACCGTCCGTACATCGACGACCTCACGCGTCCGAACCCCGACGACCCGACCGGCAAGTCCACGATGCGCCGCATCGAGGACGTCTTCGACGTGTGGTTCGACTCGGGTTCGATGCCCTACGCGCAGGTGCACTACCCGTTCGAGAACCAGGAGTGGTTCGACTCGCACTCGCCGGCGGACTTCATCGTCGAGTACATCGGGCAGACGCGCGGCTGGTTCTACGTCATGCACGTGCTTTCGACCGCGCTGTTCGACCGTCCGGCGTTCACCGGCGTGAGCTGCCACGGCATCGTGCTCGGCAGCGACGGCTACAAGATGTCGAAGTCGCTGCGCAACTATCCCGACGTCAGCGAGGTGCTCGACCGGGACGGCTCGGATGCCATGCGCTGGTTCCTGATGTCGAGCTCGGTGCTGCGCGGCGGCAACCTCGCCGTCACCGAGGAGGGCATCCGTGCCGGCGTGCGCGAGTTCCTGCTGCCGCTGTGGAACTCGTGGTACTTCTTCGCCACGTACGCGAATGCGTCCGGCGACGGCTACGAGGCGACCTGGCGCACCGACTCCACCGATGTGCTCGACCGGTACATCCTGGCCCGCCTGGGCGACCTCGTCCGCGAGGTGCGCGACGACCTGGAGGGGCTGGATTCGACCACGGCATCCGCTCGTCTGCGTGATTTCGTCGAGGTGCTGACCAACTGGTACATCCGCCGCTCGCGCGACCGGTTCTGGACGGGCGTGACCGACGACCCGAAGAGCCGTGAGGCGTTCGACACGCTCTACACCGTGCTCGAGACCCTCACCCGGGTGGCGGCCCCGCTGGTGCCGCTCATCAGCGAGCGCATCTGGCAGGGCCTGACCGGCGGGCGCAGCGTGCACCTGACCGACTGGCCGGACGCCGCGGCGTTCCCCGCCGCCGACGACGTGCGCGACGCGATGGATGCCGTGCGCGAGCTCTCCAGCGTCGGCAACGCGCTGCGCAAGAAGGAGAAGCGGCGGGTGCGCCTGCCGCTGGCCCGTCTCACGGTCGTCTCGCCGCTCGCCGGCGACCTGGCGCAGTTCGAGGGCATCGTGCGCGAGGAGCTGAACGTGAAGACCGTCGAGCTCGTGCAGCTCGGCGAGAGCACAGCCGCCGACTACGGCATCAGCCACCGGCTGAGCGTGAACGCCCGCGCCGCCGGCCCGCGCCTGGGCAAGGAGGTGCAGAAGGTCATCCGCGCCGCCAAGGAGGGATTCTGGACCGAGCAGGACGGGGTCGTGACCGCCGACGGCATCGTCCTCGAGCCCAGCGAGTACGAGCTGGTGCTCGAGACCACCGGCCGTCCCGAGGGGGAGGCTCTCGCCCTCGTCCCGGGAGGCGGGTTCCTGCTGCTGGACACGCAGACCACGCCCGAGCTCGAGGCCGAGGGCATGGCCCGCGACGCCATCCGGGTCGTGCAGGAGGCCCGCAAGAACGCGGGACTCGATGTCAGCGACCGCATCGTGCTCGCGCTCAACGTGTCGCCGGAGCTCGCCGGGGCGCTGCAGGCGCACAGTGCTCTGATCGCGGGGGAGACCCTGGCCGTCGGGTTCGCCGTGCAGCCGACCGACGAGATGGACGAGCTGGTGAAGAACGTCACCAGCCCCGGCGACGGGGTCTTCCGCAGCGGCGTCACGGCGATCGGATCGCAGAAGGCACCGATCATCGTCACGATCGACTCGAACGTCGAGGGGGAATCGGATGTCTGACGCCGCACGCGCCGACGCCGTCTACGAGAAGCTGCTCGACCGGGCGGGGGAGCGCTGGGTGCAGCCCCGCAAGGAGCGCACCGCGCGCATCCTCGAGCTGCTCGATGACCCGCAGCGCACCTACCGGGTCGTGCACATCACCGGCACGAACGGCAAGACGTCCACGGCGCGGATGATCGAGAGCCTGCTGCGCGCCCACGGGTTGCGCACCGGGCTGTTCACCAGCCCGCACCTCAAGCGGTTCACCGAGCGGATCATGATCGACGGCGAGCCGATCGCGGATGCCGCGGTCGCTGACGCCTGGGATGAGATCGAGCCGTTCATCGACATCGTCGACGCCGAGCTCGAGGCCGAGGGCGACGCCCCGCTGACCTTCTTCGAGCTGCTCACCGTACTCGGCTTCGTCGCGGCGGCCGATGCACCGGTCGACGTGCTCGTGCTCGAGGTCGGCATGGGCGGATCGTGGGACTCGACCAACACCGCTGACGGCGACGTGGCGGTGTTCGCCCCGATCGACCTCGACCATGCCGACCGGCTGGGATCGACGATCGAGGAGATCTCCGAGGTCAAGGCCGGCATCATCAAGGACGGTGCCGCCGTCGTCTCGGCCCAGCAGGCCCCCGCGGCCGAGTCCGTGCTGCGCCGTGTCGCCGCCGAGAAGGGCGCGACGATCGCCTTCGAGGGCGACCAGTTCGGGCTGAGCGCGCAGACCCTCGCGGTCGGCGGCCAGCTGATCACCGTGCGCGGCCTCGCCGCCGAGTACTCCGACGAGTACCTGCCGCTGTACGGCGCGCACCAGGGCCACAACGCCGCCCTGGCCGTGGCCGCGGTCGAGTCGCTCATCGGCGGGGCCACGCAGGCGATCGCCGGCGACATCATCGCCGACGGCCTGCAGAACGCGACCTCGCCCGGCCGGTTGCAGCTGGTCGGCATCGCGCCGACCGTGGTTGTCGACGCCGCGCACAACCCGCACGGCGCGCAGGCGCTGGCGCAGGCGCTCGGCGACAGCTTCGACTTCGACGAGTGGGGTCTCGTGCTCGGCGCGTTCGCCGACAAGGACACCGCCGGCATCGTGGATCGCCTGCTGCCCGCGGTGACCGAGGTGTTCGCGACCTCGCCGGATTCCGACAGGGCCGCGGATGCCGATCAGATCGCCGACCTCGTCGAGGCCAGGGGTCGTCGTGCGAGCGTGCATCCCACCCTTGCCGAGGCGGCGGACGCCGCCCGCGAGTGGGCCGCGTCGTCCGAGCGCCGGGCCGTGGTGATCGCCGGATCGATCGTGCTCGCGGGGGAGGCCATCCTGCTCTCCGAGGACGAGGACTGGAAGAGCGGGTGGCGGGCATGAGTGCCCCGCGCACGCTGACCCAGAAGCTCGGCGCCATCGTGCTGGGCTTCGAGTCGATCATCGTGTTCCTCGCCGGGCTCACCGTCTACGGGCTCAAGGCGCTGCCGGCCGGCATCCCGCCGTGGTGGGGCGTGGTGGGCGGTGCCGTGCTCGCCGTCGCCATGATCGTCCTCGCCGGGGCGATCGCCCGGCCGGGCGCCATCGCCGCCGGCTGGGTGCTGCAGGTGCTCGTGCTCGCCGCCGCCGTGCTCGTTCCCGCCATCGCGTTCGTCGCGCTGATTTTCGGCGGCATGTGGGCGTATGCGACGATCGTGGGGGCCCGCGTCGACCGCGGGGGCCGCAACACGGCCTCCCACGACCGCCACACTTCCGCTGACACTCACACAGAGAGCGAATGACATGGCCACTGAAGAGACCCTCGTCCTGGTCAAGCCCGACGGCGTCGCCCGGGGTCTGACCGGCACGATCCTCGCCCGCATCGAAGCGAAGGGCTACGCGCTCGTCGACATCCGGCTGGTCGAGCCCGACCGCGAGGTGCTCGCCGCCCACTACGCCGAGCACGAGGGCAAGCCGTTCTACGAGCCGCTGCTCGAGTTCATGATGTCGGGCCCGTCGGTGGCGATCCGCCTCGCAGGCAACCGCGTCATCGAGGGCTTCCGCTCGCTGGCCGGCACCACCGACCCGACCACGGCCGCCCCCGGCACCATCCGCGGCGACTTCGGCCGCGACTGGGGCCTGGCCGTGCAGCAGAACCTCGTGCATGGCTCGGACAGCCCCGAGTCGGCCGCGCGCGAGCTCGGCATCTGGTTCGGCTGATCAGCCTCAGCACATGAGTGAGGGGACGTCCTGCGGGACGTCCCCTCTGTCATTCACGCGGGGTGATTCTCAAAACAGCAGCCCGGCCATCTCGCCGAGGAAGTCGAGCCCGGCCAGCTGTGCCATCGCGATCACGATCGCGTAGGCGAGGATCGACATGAGCGGCACCCAGGCCATCAGCCGGTCCGCCCGCTGACGGGCCTTCGGCGACTTCGTGAGCGTGCCGTTGCGCACCAGGTGCACGGCAGTGGCGATGAAGGTCGGGATGGTCACGGCCCAGGTCACCATGCACCACGGGCACAGCACGAACAGCACGAAGATGCTCTGGCCGATCAGCCAGCAGATGAAGGCGAACGCGCCGAGGATCCCGAGGCCGAACAGCGCCCAGAACCAGCGCGCGAAGCGCACCCCGGCCAGCACCGCGACACCCATCACGAGCACGGCCATCCAGCCGGTCAGGCCGATGAGCGGGTTCGGGAAGCCGAACGCCTCGCCCTGCCACGAGCCGAGATTCTTGTCGCACTGCAGCATCACGCTGACGTAGCAGCTGCTCTGCCCGTCGGGGTTCTCGAGCAGGAAGAACTTCTCGACCGTCAGCTGGAAGGCGGCCCACCAGCCCACCAGGCTCGCGACGATGAGCCAGATCCCGTATCCGATGTGACGAGTGCGCTGCGCGGTCATGGCGTGATTATCCCAGCGCCGGCTATGGGCGCGGTATGAGCGACTGGCGCGCCGGATGAGCGGATGCCGCGGCGGGGCCGGTGAGGTGCGATAATGGCAGGAGATGTCATCGCGAGCCTTCGCGATCGCATCGTCAAGACTTCGGGGCCGTACGCCCCACGCGGTTCAGCCTTCGAGCGGATCGCATGCCGAATGAGTTCGCGGCTGCTGTTTCGCCGCACGAGTTTCCGCGGCGCACCCAGTGCCCGCGCAGGGAGTAAGCCAGAGATGGCCGATGAGAACGATGACAACACGACCCCTACCCTCGACGCGACCCCGGCGCAGCCGGTAGCCGAGGCTCCTGCGACCGAGGAGACGGACGCCGCGCCGGCTGAGACCGCGCCGGCCGAGACCGCGCCGGAGCAGGCCCCGGCCGAGCCGGTGACGACGGATGCCGAGACTCCGGCGGAGGGCCCTTCGACAGGCTCAGGGACCCAGGTCGCGGCCACGGATGCCGAGGACTCGGGCCCAGAGCCCGCGTCCGAGCCGGCCCCCGAGCCGGCAGCATCCGAGCCGGAGGAGCCGCAGGCGCTGACCGCGGTCAGCCTCGGTCTGCTGCCCGAGGTGTTCGTCTCGCGGGTGTCGACCCAGCTGCACTTCTATGCGCCCGAGGTCGTGCCGCTGCCCGCGGCATCCCATGACGACGACGATGAGGACGACCGCGGGTCGTCCTCGGCCCGCCGCGGCCGCCGTCGCCGCGGTTCCGAGAGCGACGATCGCGAAGAGCCGCGTCAGCGTCAGCGCACCGTCGAGTACATCACCGAGCCGAAGGCGATCAAGGGCTCCACCCGACTGGAGGCGAAGAAGCAGCGCCGCCGCGACGGCCGCGATGCCGGCCGCCGCCGCCCCGTGGTCACCGAGGCCGAGTTCCTCGCCCGCCGTGAGGCCGTCGACCGCATGATGGTCGTGCGCGCCAAGAACGGCCGCACCCAGATCGGCGTGCTCGAGGACAACGTGCTCGTCGAGCACTACGTCGCCCGCAACCAGGACGCATCGCTGATCGGCAACGTGTACCTCGGCCGCGTGCAGAACGTGCTGCCGAGCATGGAAGCAGCCTTCGTCGACATCGGCCGCGGCCGCAACGCCGTGCTGTACTCGGGCGAGGTCGACTGGGACGGCGTCGAGACCGGCAACCAGCCCCGCCGCATCGAGCTGGCCCTCAAGCCCGGCGACCGCGTGCTCGTGCAGGTCACCAAGGACCCGGTCGGGCACAAGGGCGCCCGCCTCACCAGCCAGATCTCGCTGCCCGGCCGCTACCTCGTGTACGTGCCAGGCGGCTCGATGAACGGCATCTCGCGCAAGCTGCCCGACAACGAGCGCGCGCGGCTCAAGCGCATCCTCAAGGAGGTGCTGCCCGAGTCATCCGGTGTCATCGTCCGCACCGCGGCCGAGGGGGCCACTGAGGAGCAGCTCACCCGTGACGTGCAGCGCCTGACCTCGCAGTGGGAGCACATTCAGAAGCTCGTGCAGACCCAGCAGGCCCCGGCTCTGCTGCACGCCGAGCCCGACCTGCTCGTCAAGATCGTCCGCGACGTCTTCAACGAGGACTTCACCCGGATGCTGATCCAGGGTGAGGACGCGCACCGCACCATCAGCGGCTACCTCGAGAGCGTCGCCCCCGACCTGCTCGAGCGCGTCGAGACGTACACCGACGAGACCGACCCGTTCGACGCGTACCGGATCACCGAGCAGATCGAGAAGGCGCTCGACCGCAAGGTCTGGCTGCCCTCGGGTGGCTCGCTGGTCATCGACCGCACCGAGGCGATGACCGTCGTCGACGTCAACACCGGCAAGTTCGTCGGCTCGGGCGGCAACCTCGAAGAGACGGTCACCAAGAACAACCTCGAGGCGGCCGAGGAGATCGTCCGGCAGCTGCGCCTGCGCGACATCGGCGGCATCATCGTCGTCGACTTCATCGACATGGTGCTCGAGTCCAACCGCGACCTCGTGCTGCGCCGCCTCGTCGAGTGCCTGAGTCGTGACCGCACGAAGCACCAGGTCGCCGAGGTGACCTCGCTCGGACTCGTGCAGATGACGCGCAAGAAGCTGGGACTCGGCCTGCTCGAGACCTTCAGCGAGCCCTGCGAGGTGTGCGCCGGTCGCGGCATCATCGTGCACCACGACCCGGTCGTGAAGCACCGCGGCGGTCCGAGCTCGAACCAGGGGGGGCGTCGCTCGCGCGGGTCTTCCTCGTCCTCGTCGTCCTCCCAGCAGGCCCCCGCACCTTCGCAGCAGGCCCCTGCACCGTCCAACGGCACGCACAGCATCACGGAGGGCGCCAAGTCGGCGCTGGCCGCGATCGCGGCATCCACCATCGCCCCGGTGACCGGTGAGACGCCGGTCGCCGTCGCCGACGCCGAGCCGGCGGAGGCGCCGGCCTCGGACCGCCCGAAGAAGAGCCGCAAGAAGCGCGGTGGCGACAGGCGCGGTCCGAAGACCGAGGCCGAGCAGCTGCTCGACTCGGTGCTCGATGCGCTGCCCGAGCCGAAGGCCCCGGGTCAGGGACGCAACCGGCGCAGGGTGACCACCGCGATGCTGACCGCCGGATCCGCCGGAACGACCTCAACGCCGATCACGGGCGGGGACGCGCAGTCCTGAGGCGATCAGCCGTCTCGTGAGCTCCTTGCCGCCCACGCGCTGCGCGCCGGCGGCGAGGAGCCGCGGCAGGGCGTCCTCCGGGACGTCGTAGTGGTCGCGGTCGAACGCTCGCGGCGGCAGATTCTGGGCTGCGGCGAAGGCATGCAGCTCGGCGAGGCTCTCGTCGCTGACCATATGCGCCCACAGCCGTCCGTGCGCCGGCCAGATGGGGTCGTCGACGAGAACGGTCATGCCGTGATCCTAGGACGATGACACGCTCCCCGGCTCGCTTTGCGGCATCGCCCCGCATCCGGTAAAGTTGTCCTTTGGTGCGAGACCCCTGCCGGCTGCCCCGGTCGCAGGAGAAGTCTTGCGTCCGCACCCGTCGCTCGGGCGGCGTACGCAAGCAACAGTCTTCCCGTGAGATTCCCGGAGCGATCCGCTCCCCAACGAAACAGGTATGAAGTGGTTTACGCAGTAGTGCGCGCCGGTGGTCGGCAGGAGAAGGTCGAGGTCGGCACGATCGTTCAGCTCGACCGTGTTCAGGCTGCCCAGGGCGAGAAGATCGAGCTTCCCGCCGTGCTTCTCGTCGACGGTGCCACGGTGACCACCGACGCCGACAAGCTGGCGAAGGTCAAGGTCACCGCTGAGGTCCTCGGCGACCTGCGCGGCCCGAAGATCATCATCCAGAAGTACAAGAACAAGACCGGCTACAAGAAGCGCCAGGGCCACCGCCAGGAGCTCACGCGCGTCAAGATCACCGGCATCAAGTAAGCACGGAAGAGGCTCAGGACATGGCACACAAGAAGGGCGCGAGCTCGACCCGCAACGGTCGTGACTCCAACGCACAGCGACTCGGCGTGAAGCGCTTCGGCGGTCAGACCGTCAACGCCGGCGAGATCCTCGTCCGTCAGCGCGGCACGCACTTCCACCCCGGCGCAGGCGTCGGCCGTGGCGGCGACGACACGCTGTTCGCCCTCGAGGCGGGCGCTGTCGAGTTCGGCAAGAAGGGCGGCCGCAAGGTCGTCAACATCGTCGCTGCCGCGCAGTAAGCGCAGCAGCACCACACGGACGGGGCGGGCTTCGGCTCGCCCCGTCTGCGTATTCCACAGAGGAGCAGGCAATGGTCACGTTCGTCGACAACGTCACGCTGCACCTGCGTGCCGGCAAGGGCGGCAACGGCTGCGTCTCGGTCCGCCGTGAGAAGTTCAAGCCGCTCGGCGGCCCGGACGGCGGCAAGGGCGGCGACGGCGGCGACATCGTGCTCGTCGCCGATCCGCAGGTCACGACGCTGCTGTCGTACCACCACTCGCCGCACCGCAGCAGCGGCAACGGCGGGTTCGGCATGGGCGACCACCGCTCCGGTGCCGACGGCGAGACCCTCGAACTGCCTGTTCCGCTGGGCACCGTGGTCAAGTCCGCCGACGGCGAGGTGCTGCATGACATGCTCACGCCGGGGGAGCGCTACGTCGTCGCCGAGGGCGGCCGCGGAGGCCTCGGCAACGCGGCCCTCGCCTCGCCCAAGCGCAAGGCGCCCGGATTCGCGCTGCTCGGCACACCCGGATACGAAGGCGCGGTGCAGCTCGAGCTGAAGACCGTCGCCGATGTCGCCCTGGTCGGATACCCGTCCGCCGGCAAGTCGAGCCTGATCGCGGCGATGTCGGCCGCACGGCCGAAGATCGCCGACTACCCGTTCACGACGCTGCACCCCAACCTCGGCGTCGTGCAGGCCGGTGACAGCCGCTACACCGTCGCCGACGTGCCCGGCCTCATCGAGGGCGCCAGCGAGGGCAAGGGGCTGGGCCTGGAGTTCCTGCGTCACGTCGAACGCTGCAGCGCCCTGCTGCACGTGCTCGACTGCGCCACGCTCGAGCCCGGCCGCGACCCGCTGTCCGACCTCGACGTCATCCTCGCCGAGCTGGCCGCGTACGAGGTGCCCGAGGGGCAGCCGCCGCTGCTCGAGCGCCCGCAGCTCGTCGCCCTGAACAAGGTCGACGTGCCCGAGGCGCGTGATCTTGCCGAGCTGGTGCGCCCCGACATCGAGGCCCGCGGCTTCCGCGTGTTCGAGATCTCCACGGTGTCCCGTGAGGGTCTGCGCGCGCTGAGCTTCGCGCTGGCCGAGCTGGTCGACGAGCACCGTGCCGCCTCGGCCGTCGAGATGCCGCGCGAACGAGTGGTCATCCGGCCCAAGGGCGCGGAGGCGCAGTTCACCATCCGCGTCGAGGGCGGCACCTACGGCAACGTGTACCGCGTGCTCGGCGAGAAGCCGGTGCGCTGGGTGCAGCAGACCGACTTCCAGAACGAAGAGGCCGTGGGCTACCTCGGCGACCGCCTCGAGCGGCTCGGCGTCGAGGATGCGCTGCTGAAGGCCGGGGCCGTCCCCGGGGCGACCGTGATGATCGGCACCGGCGACAACAGCGTCGTGTTCGACTGGGAGCCCTCGATCGCCTCGACTGCTGAGCTGATGACCTCGCCCCGCGGCACCGACGTCCGCATCGGCGGCAGCAGCCGCCGCACCACGTCCGAGCGCCGTGAACACTACCACGAGCGGATGGATGCGAAGGCCGCCGCCCGCGCCGAACTCGAGGAGCAGCGCCGCGCATCCCGCGAGGACGAGGAATGACGGCGCGCTCCCGCGCGGAACTCGCGTCCGCGTCGCGCATCGTCGTGAAGGTCGGCTCGTCCTCGATCAGCGGTGAGGCCTCCTGGCGCATCCCGATGATCGTGCAGGCGCTCTCGTCCGCGCACCGTCGCGGTGCGGAGATCATCCTCGTCTCGTCGGGGGCGATCGCCACCGGCATCCCGGTGCTCGCGCTGGATTCGCGCCCGACCGACCTGGCGACCCAGCAGGCCGCCGCCGCGGTCGGCCAGAACCTGCTCGTGTTCCGGTACCAGGAGGCGCTGCGCCCCTTCCGCATCGTCGCCGGTCAGGTGCTGCTCACCACCGGCGACCTCGAGAACCCCACCTCGCGCAGCAACGCGCGCCGGGCGATGGATCGGATGCTGGCGCTGGGCGTGCTGCCGATCGTCAACGAGAACGACACTGTCGCCACGCAGGAGATCCGCTTCGGCGACAACGACCGGCTCGCAGCCCTCGTGGCGCAGCTGCTGGGCGCCGACGCGCTCGTGCTACTCAGCGACGTCGACGCGCTCTACACCAAGCCGCCGAGCGATCCCGCGGCCGAGCCGATCGACGTGGTCGCGGCGGATGCTGAGCTCGCCGGCGTCGAGTTCGGCGCCTCGGTGGTCAACAGCGTGGGCACCGGGGGAGCGGCGACGAAGGCATCCGCGGCGCGGATGGCGGCGGCATCCGGTATCGGCGTGCTCGTCACCAGCGCCGACCTCGTCGGCAAGGCGCTCGAGGGCGCTGCGATCGGCACGTGGTTCGAGCCGGCCGTAGCAGGCTGAGCCGGTCACACGGCCTTCGGCCGGTGGCCGCGCCGATACACTGACCGGATGAGCACTCCCACCGTCGCGGACGCCTCCGCCGAGACCGCACAGGACCGCCTCGCGCGTGCCAAGGACGCATCGCGGTCGGTCGCGCGCCTCACCAGCAGCGAGAAGGAAGCCGCGCTGGAGGCCATCGCCCAGGCGATCGAGGCGAACGTCGACCGGATCGTCACGGCCAACGGCCTGGACATCACCCGCGGCCGCGAGGAGGGGATCGGCGACGCGCTGATCGACCGCCTGCGACTGGACGAGCTGCGGGTCGCCGCACTGGCATCCGCCGTGCGCGACGTCGCCTCGCTGCCCGACCCGATCGGTCAGGTCATCGGCGGGCATCGGATGCCGAACGGCGTCGCGCTCGAGCAGGTGCGGGTGCCGTTCGGGGTCGTGGGCGCCATCTACGAGGCGCGCCCGAACGTCACCGTCGACATCGCCGCTCTCGCGCTGCGCGCGGGCAACGCGGTGGTGCTGCGCGGCGGCAGCGCCGCCCGCGAATCGAACACGGTGCTCGTGGAGGTCATGCGCGACGCGCTGAGGTCCGTCGGCATCGACCCCGAGGCGATCCAGACCGTCGACGACTTCGGGCGCGAGGGCGCCAAGGCGCTCATGCACGGCCGCGGATTCATCGACGTGCTCGTGCCCCGGGGCAGCGCCTCGCTCATCGAGACCGTCGTGACCGAATCGACCGTGCCCGTCATCGAGACCGGGGCCGGGGTCGTGCACATCGTGCTCGACGAGTCGGCGCCGGTGGACTGGGCCCGCGACATCGTCGTCAACGCCAAGGTGCAGCGGCCGAGCGTGTGCAACGCGGTGGAGACGGTGCTGGTGCTGCGCCAGGCGGCGCCGCTGCTGGTGCCGGTTGTGGCCAGTGCGCTGCAGAGCGAGGGCGTCGCCATCCACGGCGACGACATGGTCGCCGGGCTCGTCTCGAACGTCATCCCCGCCACCGAGGAGGACTGGTCGACCGAGTACCTCAGCCTCGACATCGCCATCAAGGTCGTCGACACGCTCGACGACGCGCTCGCCCACATCCGCCGGTACAGCACCGGCCACACCGAGTCGATCATCACGACCGACTCGCGCAACGCCGAGCGCTTCCTCGCCGAGGTCGACTCCGCGGTCGTGATGGCCAACGCCTCGACCCGTTTCACCGACGGCGCGGAGTTCGGCTTCGGCGCCGAGGTCGGCATCTCGACGCAGAAGCTGCACACCCGTGGCCCGATGGGAGTATCCGAGCTGACCAGCACGAAATGGCTGGCGCGCGGTTCGGGTCAGACCCGGGGTTGAGGACTAGACTGGTCAGGCGCTTGCCCGACCGCCCAGAAACGGAGCCAGAATGAACCTCGTCGCTCAGATCGCGATGGCCGCAGCGGAGACGGAGGGCCACGGGAACGTGGCCGCCGAGACGCTGATCTACGGCATCATCGCGGCCGTCGTCTTCGCTGCGCTGGGTCTGGTCACCCTCTCGTACCGCAACGTGGCCAACCGTCACTCCGCGAAGGCCGAGGCGTACGCCGAGAAGCACGGCACGGGTGGCCACGGCCACTAGGCGCGCATGCAGCAATCACGGGCACCTCGCATCGGGGTGATGGGTGGCACCTTCGATCCCATCCACCACGGCCACCTGGTCGCGGCGAGCGAGGTCGCACACTCCTTCGACCTCGATGAGGTCGTCTTCGTGCCCACCGGTCAGCCCTGGCAGAAGCAGAACGTCTCGCTCAGCGAGCACCGGTACCTGATGACGGTCATCGCCACGGCATCCAACCCCCGCTTCACCGTGAGCCGGGTGGACGTCGACCGGGCGGGGCCGACCTACACGATCGACACGCTGCGCGATCTCAAGACGCAGCGCCCTGATGCCGAGCTGTTCTTCATCACCGGAGCGGATGCCGTAGCGCAGATTCTCAGTTGGAGGGACCATGATGAACTGTGGGATCTCGCCCATTTCGTCGCCGTCTCCCGCCCCGGCCATGTGCTGAGCACGGACGGACTGCCTACTGAGAAGGTGAGCCAGCTGGAGGTGCCGGCGCTGTCGATCTCGTCGACGGCGTGCCGGGAACGCGTCGAGGACGGGCAGCCCGTCTGGTATCTGGTACCGGATGGAGTGGTCCAGTACATCGCAAAGCATCATCTGTATCGGAGCAACGCATGAGCACACCGGAGCACGACGGGGAGGCGAAGCTCACACGCAAGCAGCTGCGTGAGATCCGCCTGACCGGTTCGACGCCCGTCATCACCGACGAGCAGGCGGCCGCTGCCGCCCAGCCCGCGCCGGTGCTGCCGCGCGCGGCGGAGCCCGTAGAGGTGGCGCCCGCGCCGAGCATCGAGGTCAGTGAGTCGGATGCTCCGCTCACGCGCCGGCAGATGCGTGCCCTCGAGCACCTCCGCGCCGAGCAGGATGGCCACGCCGACGAGGATGAGCCGAAGGCGGAAGAGCCGAAGCCGGTTGCTGAATCCAAGCCGGTTGCTGAGTCGAAGCCGGTTGCTGAATCCAAGCCGCCGGCCGAGTCGAAGCCGGAAACAGCACCCGCACCGGCGCCCGCCGCAGGTGGTCTGGTATCGGGCCTGCCCTCGTTCTCCTCGAAGCAGACATCCGCCGATGTGCCGCGCTTCGCGGCGCCGGGAGCCGAAGAGCGCCGTCCCGGCGCTCCGGTTGAGAAGGCGCCCGAGAATACCTCCGAGAAGCCGGTCCCGCATTCGCCCGAGAAGCCGGCGCCCCAGGAGCGGCCGATGGTCGGCGCGGCGTTCGGCATCGGCGTCAAGTCCGATGAGAAGGCGGCAGCCGGAGGACTCTTCGACGACCTGCTCGAGGGCACCTCGGGCTCGCAGCACGGAGCATCCACCGCACTGATCTTCACCCCTCCCGTCGGAGCGGCGTCGCTGTCGGGGCCGATCGCCTCCACCGGCGAGCTGCTCATCACGGGTACTTACACGCTGCCCGCGGGCCTCGGCTCGCAGGGGCACGCGCGCGGTGCCGCAGACGGCAAGGATGTCGACGCCGTGCTGCTGGACGGCGAGCTCGCGCCCGCCTCGTCGCCGACCCCGATCGCGGCGAGTTCCGCGGTCAGCACGTCCAAGCCGGCAGGTGAGGTCATCCGTCCTCCCGCACCCGACACCGGCAACAAGCTCATGCTCACTCTGGCGATCGTCGCCGGCGGTCTCGCGCTCGCGCTGGCAGCCGCCCTGATCATCGCCTTCACCACAGGAGTCCTTGGTTGATGCAGTCCCCTGAGAACGCTGTCCAGATGCTTCAGGTCGCCGCCGACGCGGCATCGTCGAAGGGCGGCGAGGACCTCGTCGCGCTCAACGTCTCCGAGCCGTTGCCGCTGGTCGACATCTTCCTGCTCGTCACCGGTAACAGCGAGCGCAACGTCGCCGCGATCGCCGACGAGATCGAGGACAAGCTCTACGAAGCCGGACACAAGCGCGTGCGCCGTGAGGGCCGCGCCGAGGCCCGCTGGGTGCTGCTGGACTTCGGCGACCTCATCGTGCACGTCTTCCACACCGAAGAGCGCGTCTACTACGGGCTCGAGCGCCTCTGGAAGGACTGCCCGGTGATCCCGATCGAGCTCACCGAGGCAGCTGCGGGGGAGTAGTCCCTCAGTCCGGACGTCGCGTTCCGACGCCCGGGATGTCGTTGTCGTCCGAAACGCCTGGCACCTCCGCCTCGCTGTCCGGATCCACCTGCACGGTGTCTGCCGCTCCGCTGTCGGCGCCCACGCCACCGGCGGGCACGTTCTCGACGTCGACGTCGTCATCGACGCCGGCTGCCAGCCGGTCGGCCTCCGCGCTGTTGACCAGCGCCGGGTCGGCGTCAGGGTCGAGCACGGTCTCGCCGTCGACCTCGCGGGTGACGAGCGCCTCCTCGTCGGTCGCATCCGGGTCTTCGGGGATGTAGTTGGGGGTCGGATTGCTCATGGCCAGCTCCTCTCGGATCGGATTGCCGCTGACGCTATCCCGTGCGAGGGGTGGTGCGGAGCGGGTTGACGGGCGTGCCGAACGTCGCTAGCGGAGGGGCCGGATGCTGTGCGCAGCCGCGACACACCCGGCCCGGCGGCGCGATTGGCGATCGGTTCGATCTCCGTAGTATGCTGAACAGGTTGCCGGGGCAAGCCCTGGAGCAGATGGGCCTGTGGCGCAGCTGGTAGCGCACCTGCATGGCATGCAGGGGGTCAGGGGTTCGAGTCCCCTCAGGTCCACTGAGTAATCACCTGTTGAGGGCTGATTTCTCGCACGACTGGATGAGTTGAGACCTCCAGCGGAACCATACCGAGTCCCACCCTTGGGACTCGCGGATTCGCGGAGGTCTTTCTCATGTTCAACGATGACATCACCCCTGAAGCGGTCGACGCCCTGCTGGCCGATCTGTCAACGATGCTCGAGGTCGAGTCGATCCGCCCGGAGCGGATGTCAGCCGCGCGGGTGACCGTGAGCGGCACTGTTCGTCGCGTCGAGATTCAGGTGGTGCCGGGCCTTGTCTGCGTCGACAGCGGCAAGCAGGGCACCTGCTACGCGTTCGAGGTAGGCGACTTCCTCGCAGCGCTCCGGCAGATCGCGGCTGGCGAGGAAGTGGTTCGCGTTCCGGAGTTCGATGGCGGGCGCGTCATGCACATCGACAGGCATGGCGAGCAGCTCAGCGTCGTCATGTCGAGCACCTGGTTCACTGTCGACGCCGACGACTTCCTGCGCGCAGCCGCTCGCGCTGGCCTCGGGGTCTCGGCGTGACCAGGCGGAAGACCGGGCTTACTCGGCGGAATCCCGCCGAGTTCGGCACGGTCGAGGTACGCGGCGAGCGCTTCAGAGCTTTCTATCGCCTCAAGGGGAAGACCTTCCGGGCGCCGCAGACGTTCGACTCCAGACCGGCGGCACGGGCATGGCTCGCAGACCAAGAGAACTCACTACGCGGCGGGGTCTGGATCGACCCTCGTCTCGGCGCGGAGACAGTCGGCGGATACGCCGAAGACTGGCTCAGGTCCAGGACCGACCTGGCGCCGAGAACCGTCGAGTTCTACCGTGGTGCGCTCGATCGGTACATCATCCCCAAGCTCGGTGCGCTCGCACTTTCGGCGCTCACCCCGGTGAAGGTAAATGCCTGGCGCGCAGAATGCCTCAGAGAGGCGGCTGAGCGGCACGCAGAGCCGGAGCCGCCGAAGGAGAACCCTGTTCGAGGATGGGCACTCGCCAACGGCATCCAGGTTGCCGTCACTGGGCGTATTCCTCGGTCGGTGCGTGACGCATGGGAGGCGGCAGGATCGCCGCTCCCAGGCTCTCAGGCGCGCTCAGATCGCGGCGACGGCTCAGCAGCCGTAGCGGCCTCATATCGGGCGCTGAAGACGATCCTGGCGACGGCTGAACGCGATGACATCATCGCCAAGAATCCCTGCCGATTGCGCAACGCGAGCGCTTCGCCGGTGATAGACCGGAAGCCCGCGACAGCCGAACAAGTGCGGGCACTCGCGGAGGCCATGCCTGACCGTTATGCGGCTGCCGTGACGCTGGCTGCATGGTCAGGTCTGCGGTCAGGCGAGCTGCGAGCGCTGGCACGTCGGCACATCGATCTCGAGAACGGCACTGTGCGAGTGGAGCGGGCTGTCGTCGAAGTCGATGGCAAGACTCCCGTGTTCGGCCCAACCAAGACGGCGGGCTCCCGTAGGACAGTGGCGCTGCCGGGGTTCGTCATCGACGTGCTGAAGAAGCACCTCGATCAGTACGTCGATCAGGGTGCTGAAGAACTCATGTTCGGTACGGCTTCAGGCGCGATCCTGACGCGGCATTGGCTCGGCGACATGTTCCGGCGAGCGCGCGAGCAGGTAGGGCTTCCTGCGCTGCGTTGGCACGATCTGCGGCATACAGGCGCGTCGCTGGCTTACTCGGTCGGTGCATCGGTGCCTGACGTGCAGAAGCGACTCGGCCACACGACGATGCGCGCTGCGGCGATCTACGCGCATTCCTACGATGAGACTGACAGGAAGATCGCTGACCGCCTGAGCGTGGCGTTCGGAGTGGATGCCGAGGCTCAGTGACAAGCTGCGTAATCACACCTAGCGTAGTAATGCACCCCTGAGGCCTGCCGGACGTCGTTGATGGGGAAGAAGTAGCGAACCACCACGACGTGTAGGCGCTTTGCCCGCCGGGTAAAGGTCAAGTCCCCGGTAGTGGTGTAGCCGTTTCGTGATCCTTCGATGCTGGGTCAGGCGCTGAGTTCGAGGATGTTGTCGCTCACCTCCTCGGGTCCGGTGTCGGTGACGAGGGTGAGGCGGGACTTGGCGAGGATGTCGAGGCCGAGGTAGCGGCGCCCTTCGGCCCATTCGTCTGTCTGCTCGGCGAGGACGGCGCCGACGAGGCGGATAATCGCGTCGCGGTTGGGGAAGATGCCGACGCTGTCGGTGCGGCGGCGGATCTCGCGGTTGAGTCTCTCGTTGGGGTTGTTGGACCAGATCTGCTGCCAGAGCCCTTCGGGGAACCCGGTGAAGGCGAGGATGTCCGCCCGGGCAGCATCGAGGTGCTCGTGCGCGTCGGGGAGCTTGTCGTCGACGTAGTCTAGGAGCCGGTCGAACTGTGCGTGAACGCTGTCGGCGTCGGGTTGGTCGTAGACGGAGTGCAGCATCGCTTTCACAGCCGGCCACATGGCCTTCGGCGTCACGGACATCAGATTCGCCGCGTAATGGGTACGACATCTCTGCCAGACCGCGCCCGGCAGGTTCGCGGCGATGGCTTCCACCAGCCCGGCGTGGGCGTCGCTGGTGACCAGCCGCACGCCGCTCAGACCGCGGGCGACGAGGTCGGCGAAGAACGAGTTCCAAGCCGCTGTGGTCTCTGAGGTCGCGACCCGAAGCCCGAGGACTTCGCGGCGTCCGTCGGCGTTGACGCCGGTCGCGACCAGCACCACCGCGTTGATCACGCGCCCTCCTTCGCGGACCTTCATCGTCAGAGCGTCGGCCGCGACGAACGTGAACGGACCCGCATCGCCGAGCGGCCGGTGGCGGAACTGGTCGACGTGCTCGTCGAGCTCGGCCGCCATCCGCGAGACCTGCGGCTTCGACAACGAGTGGATCCCGAGGGTCTTCACCAGCTTGTCCATCCGCCTCGTGGAGACGCCGGCGAGGTAGCAGTCCGCGATCACGGTGATCAGTGCTGTCTCTGCTCGTTTGCGGCGCTCGAGAAGCCATTCCGGGAAGTAGGTGCCCGCCCGCAGCTTCGGGATCGCGACGTCGATGGTGCCGACGCGGGTGTCCAGGTCGCGGTGCCGGTAGCCGTTGCGCTGCGCGACGCGGTCCGGGGAGGGCTTACCCCACTCCGCGCCGACGACGGCGTCCGCGTCAGCGGACAGCAGCGCATTGATCGTAGTTTGCAGCAGGCTGCGCATCAGATCCGGCGACGCGTCGGTCAGGGCTTCAGCGAGCACGCTCGCAGGGTCGACAATATGAAGTGCGGTCATCGTGATGATGCCTTTCGAGTGGAGGTAAGAGACTTCTCGAAGGATCACACGGTGACCGCGCTTACGTCGCGAGCGACGAGCCGGCCACCGCGGGCTACACCACCTTAAGGGGCACTACTCGGGTAAAGCAGTGAAGCATCACAGGGAACGACTGGGGCCGGACCGTTCAACGCCCTGGAGCCGCAGACAAGTACGACCATGTCTGGAGGACTCCATGTCTGACTCTTCGCCCGATCTTCGAACCTTCACCGTCAAAGATGCCGCTGCCCAACTCGGAATGTCGGTGCAGTCCACCTATCGCGCGATCTACAACGCCGGCCTCCCTGTCGTCCGAATTGGTAGCGCGATCCGCATCCGCGAACGCGACCTGCTCGCGTGGCTGGATGAGCGTACGGAGGTGGCCGCGTGAACGCATTGCTGCGCCTCGCAACCTCCGACATTCGCGCCGGACAATCCGGGTCTCGTCGGGTCAAGGCGGCGCTCGCAGAGGCCGGTATCAACCTCAGCCGTCGACAGATCCGGCTCGTGCCAGAAGGCATGCTGCTGGAGGCGCTGCGTAGCGCGCAACAACGAAAGGACGTAATCGCATGATCGCGCAAGTGCACGAAACAACATCGTCGACGAATCTCAACCGAATTCAGGTGGCGCGCCGCGTGCCCGACACTTCTGCCCAGCGAGCACTTGACGAGGTTGCGCTGATCGATGCGTGGCCTGCGAAGGCGAAGGCCGCACTCGGCGGGCTCGCGTGGACCGAGTGGTGGGCACTACCGGCGGCAGAACAACGGGAGCGATGCGGCGGTGACCTACGCCTGGCGCGGGCGATGAAATCGGAAGCACTTGAGGAACGAGTACAGCCAGGTGCCCAAGACCAGGCGCGAGCGTGGCGTCGCCAACAACAGATCGACGCCATGACGCTTACCGCTGAGCAGAAGGCCGCAAGGAAGGCGAAGGAACAGGCCAACTTTGACGTGTGGGCTAGGGAAGCTGAAGCAGAGGAGGAGCGGCGGCAGGTTATGGCATTCGCGGAAGCAATCGGTCTAGATCCCGGGATGGTGCGAACCGGGACGGATCTTCAGGCAGCGCTAGAGGAGCGGCGAGCGCGTCGAGCCTGGGCCGAGCACCTCGGTCTCGATCCCGAAGGCGACTGGACCGAGGCGGAGCTTCAGTCCCAAGCTGATCACCAGGCCGCAGTCGCCGCGATTCACGAGAAGGCCGGTGCTCAGGCTCTTCAGGCGCTCCGGGCACCGCGCGATATTCGGCCGGAGGTGAAGCGTCGCGGACTTCTCTACCGATGGCGTGATCGGCTGACGTCCGGGGCAGTGCGCGTGCAGCAGCTTGAAGCCAGTAGCTGATTTATGCTGAGTTCGGTCAAGGCGCTATCCGGCCGCTGTTCGTTGCCCTGATCCGGTCCTGTCCGGGCTCGGGCGCCAGCGAACGGGCCCCGCGATGATGGGACTCTTCCTGCAGGAGGACGAGGTGGCCGGTGATGGCTGTGGTGCTGGACGTGCGGGACCGGCCGCGGGTGGGGTTCTCCGCTGGTCGTAGTCGGCTCGGCGCACCGGGTCACCGAGGACTGCGTAGGCGGTGAACAGGTGCTGCAGCACCGGGTCGGATCGATCGGGCGGCGACTGGGGGTCGTTGCGAGTGTCCGGGTGGTGGCGGCGCAGCAGTGCCCGGTACGCGCGGCTGATCTCTGTGTGCGTCGCTGTCGATGGCACTTTCAAGATGGTGTAGAAGTCGGGCTGCTGAATAGTCATGGTGGGAACGGCTTGGATGTGGTGGGTTCGCCGTGGCCCCGGCAGCCGGGGCCACGGCAGGAGAACGGCTGCCGCCCGGCCCGCCGGATCTTGAGCGCCGTTCGGGCGGTGGCGTCTCGCGTTCTGCGGCGGACGCCTGAGAAGGAAAATGTTGCGGGCGGGGTGAGCAGTCATCTCGGGAACGGGTCATCACCTGGATGAGGGCATCGGGGCCTGCGGGGGTGAGCGCTGCCGCGACCATCCACACGCCCCTAGGCACCCTGGCCGGGGATCGGTCGGGACGCGAGACCGCACGGGTGTGCGCCCGGCGGCGCGACCTGGCGACGGCACAAGGAAACTAGGAAGCCCAGGCCGATCAGCTGGCGGCTGGCTCCATTCGGCGGCGATGATTTCCTCGAATTCGGCGGCCAGCAGTTGCGGGTCGCTGTAGACGAGGTCGAGGAACTGCTCGTCGAGTGTCGACGCCGTGGTGCCGTCGCTCAGCGGTGTCGTGGACATGATCGCTTGCCTCACGTCGCGGTCAGGCGTTGATAGCCTGCCGGTCCTCGCCCTTGCTGGCGATGGCGATCTTGCGGGGCTTGGCCTGCTCGGCGACGGGGATCAGCAGCGTCAGCACACCCGCCTCGTAACTGGCGCTGATCTTCTCGGTGTCTAGGTTGTCGCCCAGGACCAGTTGCCTGCTGAAGACCCCGCGGGGTCGTTCGGCAGCGAGCATCTCGGTGTCCTCTGCCCGCGGCGGGCGCTCCGCCTTGACGGTGACCACATTGCGTTCGACGTCCAGATCGATCGAGTCCGGGTCGATCCCCGGAAGGTCGAACTCGACACGGAAGGTATCCCCGTCACGCCAGGCGTCCATCGGCATGGCCGAGGGGCGGGCCAAGGTGCCGCTGGTACCCAGCATCTGTTGGGTGAGCCGGTCCAATTCACGGAACGGGTCGGTGCGCATCAGCATCGTCTCCACCTCCATCACTCCTGTTCTCTCGGATGCTCCGGTGTCTGAGCCACGGATTTACTTTGGATCTATGGCTTGCGCTATAGATTTTTTGTAGCACACGTGTGAAGCTAGTGCAAGAGGGAATCGTCTGGAAGTTGTCTGAGGAAGGGTGTGGATGGAGTGACGGGTGGGAGGCCGGACCGAGCGCGGGCGGTGTACGGCATCTCGGTGGCCGCGGAACTGGTCGGTACCGGGGTGCAGAACCTGCGCGCGTACGAAGCGCGCGGCCTGTTGGAACCTGAACGGACCGAGGGCGGCACCCGTCGGTACAGCGAAGACGACCTGGATCGGCTGCGCCGCATCGGCGACCTGCTCGATGCCGGGCTCAACCTCGCCGGCATCGCCATGGTGATCTCGCTACAGGACGAGAACACCCTCCTACGGGCACAACGAGAGAGGAGATAAGCTCGTGCTCAAATTGGAAGAGCTTTCCGCCTCGACGATCGTCGAGGTCAACACGATGTCCTTGAAGCCCGGGCAAGAAGAGTTCCTTGCTCCGGTGAGCTACGGTCTGGCCACCGCAGTGGTGGACCCGAAGACCTCGTGGCAGCGCGTCGTGCGTGACGATGACAGAGTCGTCGCGTTCATCAGCGCGAACTTCGACCCCGAAGCGCCGCGAGAAGAGTTCCGCTCCGTCCTCTGGCGCATCAATGTGGAAGGGATCGACCAAGACCGCGGAATCGGACGTTTCGCAGTAGAGCATCTACGGGAAGAAGCACGCCGCCGCGGTTTCGACCACGTCAACGTCATCTACGAACCCGGCGAGAGCGGCCCCGAAGCATTCTTCCGCCGCGTTGGTTTCGAACCGATCGGCGAGACGGAATACGGCGAAGTCATCGCCCAGATCCGCGCCTAGCAGTACCGGCCTCGACCGGTTTCAGTCGGTCGCTGGGTCCCCACCACTTACTACGCCGCGAACCGGTCGCTCACGAGGCGGCCTGTCGACGAAGGTCCAACAGCTCGTCGACGGGAACGGGCTGCCGCTTGACACGGTGATCACGCCCGGTCAGGCCGGTGACTCGCCGATACTGCTGCCCCGCTGGATCAGTTCCGTGTGACCCGTCCTGTCTGTCGACCTCGCGCCCGACACCCGTCTCCGTTCGCGGTGACAAGGCGCACTCGTCTCGCGCGATCCGCTCGCACCTACGCGACCGCGGTATCAGCTGGATCTGCGCGGATTCGTGGGTGCCCAGGTGCAGCCGCCCGTGGTGCTGGAGGCGCTGCCGCTGCTCGTGGCGATCGCAGGCTTCGCGGTCGCCGCCGCGGTGGCGGTCGTGGTGGCCTCGACGATCGCATCTCGGCTGGATGCGTCGGTCGCCGTGCGCACGGATGACGAGCACACGCCGTGACGGGGGAACGGGAGAGGATGGGAGACATGGCTGACGGGGCGATCGTCTGCGAGGGGCTCGTGCGGATCTTCACCGCACAGGGCGTCGAGGTGCAGGCACTGCAGGGGCTGGAGCTGCGGGTGGGCACGGGCGAGATGGTCGCCGTGGTCGGTGCATCCGGGTCGGGCAAGAGCACGCTGCTGGGGATCCTCGCCGGACTCGACCGGCCCACCGCCGGTTCGGCGCGCGTCGCCGGGCACGACCTGATCACCATGAAGGGCGCGGAGCGCCGGGAGTTCCGCCGTCGCAGCGTGGGATTCGTGTGGCAGCAGTCGGCGCGGAACCTGCTGCCCTACCTGTCGGCGCGCGAGAACATCGCGATGGTGCATGAGGTCGCCGGGGTCGTGCCACGCTCCGAGCGCACCGCCACGGCCGACGAGCTGCTCGAGCAGCTGGGTGCGGCGGAGGTCGCCGGCAAGCGGCCCGGCGAGATGTCCGGCGGTCAGCGGCAGCGTGTCGCGCTCGCCGTGGCGCTCGCGAACCGCCCGCGGGTGCTGCTGGCCGACGAGCCGACCGGCGAACTCGACGAGCACACCAGCGCCGAGGTGCTCGCCGCCATGGAGGCGGCCAACCGCGAGCGCGGGGTGACGACCCTGATCGTCACCCATGACGCCGGTGTCACCGAGCACGTCGAGCGCACCGTCCGCATCCGCGACGGACGCACCGCGACCGAGACGCTGCGCCGTACCGGCACCGACGACGAGGGGCGGGCGGTGCGCACGGCCCGTGAGTACGCCGTACTCGACAAGGCCGGCCGCATGCAGCTGCCCGCCGACTTCGTCGCAGCCCTCGAGCTGCGCGAACGCGTGCGGCTGAGCCTGGAGCCCGACCACGTGCGCGTCGCCCCCGGACACTACAGACCGGCGGATGCCGACGACGAGTCCGGTGAGCAGGCAGGGGACGGATCATGAGCGCGGTGCTGCGGGCCGAATCCCTCACGAGGGTCTTCCCGAGTCCCGGCGGTGACGTCGTCGCCGTGCGGGATGCCGGGCTGACCGTCCACGCCGGTGAGCTGGTCGTGGTCGCCGGCCGGTCGGGGGCGGGCAAGACCACGCTGCTGACGATGCTCGGCGGGCTCGATCGCCCCACCTCGGGGCGCGTGCTCGTCGACGACGCCGATCTCGCCGATCCCGCCACGGACGTGGCGGGGCTGCGGGGCACCCGCATCGCGTCGATCTTCCAGACCGCGGGGCTGCTGCCCGTGCTCTCCGCGGCCGAGAACGTCGAGGTGCCGCTGCGCATCCGCCGTGTCGATCCACGCGAGCGCGATCAGCGGGTCGCCACGGCGCTGCGCGACGTGGGCCTGGAGGCGCACGCCCGGCAGCGGCCGGGCGAGTTGTCGGGCGGACAGCAGCAGCGGGTGGGCATCGCCCGGGCGCTCGTGATGGACCCGGGCATCCTGCTCGCGGACGAGCCGACCGCGCAGCTCGACAGCGAGACGGGCGCGCAGATCATGGACCTGGTCGCACGGCTGGTGCATCACCGCGGCACGGCAGCGGTCGTCGCGACGCACGACCCGGCCATGATCGCGCGCGCCGATCGCGTGCTCGACCTGCACGACGGCGTGCTGCGCGCGCGTCCCTGACGAGCTTGCCGGCCCGTCGGGATCAGGAGAACACGCTCAGCCCGTAGATCACGAACAGGAACAGGTGCGCGGCGCCGTGCAGGGCGGTCAGGCGCCGGCTCGTGAACGTGGTGAGCGTGAGCAGCAGGGTGATGGCGAGCAGCAGCAGGTTCACCGGCGTCTCGGCGAGCAGCACCGGCTGCCCGGTCAGCAGCCCGATCGTCAGGACGGCGGGGATGGTGATCCCGGCGGTGGAGACCAGGGCGCCGTGGCAGAGGTTGCTGACCCGCTGCATCTCACCGGCAAGCGCCGCACGGATCGTGGTGATCGTCTCGGGCAGGAAGACGATCATCGCGATGAGGATGCCCGACAGCGCCACCGGTGCACCGATCGCGCCGAGTCCGGCATCGAGCATGGCCGCCATGTGCTGCGAGAGCAGCACGATCGGCAGCACGAGGGCGAGCAGCAGGATCACGCGGGCGACGAGCTCCGCACGGTGCCGTCGCAGCACGGCTGCGACAGACGGGTGCGCCGCACCTGACGCCGACAGAGCGGATGCCGACAGCCCGGACTCGGACAGAGCGGATGCCGATGGCGCGGCATCCTGCACCTCCTGGAAGTCCGCGCGCTGCGCGCCCAGCTGGCGCACGAGGAAGAACACGTACAGACCCGCCGTGAGCGTGATCATGACCACCGCCTGCCCCGGCGTGTACGAGCCGGCGTCGCCGATGAGCCCGGGAAGGGCGAACGCCACGGTGAGCAGGGCGATCAGCATCCCGAGGTACAGCGAGACGCCGGTGCGGTTCGCGCGCAGCCGCCGGTGCCGCAGCCCTCCCGCCACGAGGGCCGCCCCGATGACGAGATTGAGGATGATCATCGACACGGCCATCACCGAATCGCGTGCGATGGTGGCGTGCTCACCCGGGCCGAGCATCACCGCGGCGATGAGGATGACCTCGATGCCGGCGATCGACAGGGTGAGCACCAGCGTGCCGTACGGGTCGCCGAGCCGGCGGGCGAGATGCTCGGCCTCGGTCACCACGCCGAAGGCGCAGGCGGTGATCACGACGACGATTCCGCCGAGCAGCGCCCAGAGCAGCCACGTCGGCAGGGGAGTCGCGAGGACAGGGCCGAGTGCCTGGAGCAGCAGGAACGCTCCCCAGCCGAGCAGCAGGCGGACGATCGCCACCGGGGTGAGCACGGAACGAATCAGGCCGGAGGAGACGAGGGCAGGAAGGCGGGGGGTGGAGCGACGCACGGACGGATGCCGATTCTGCAGGGCCGTCCCCGCGTGTGGTCTCTCCGCCGGGTCGTCCCGCCGGTCGCTTGCCGCCAGCCTAACCGACCGGGCGGAACAACCCGGCGGGCGGGAGCGTTCATCCCGGATGTGAGCATTCTGCAGAGCGTCGTGATCGGAGCGGGCCAGGCCGGCTTGTCGGCGTCGTACCACCTGAAGCGACTGGGCATCGATCATGTCGTCCTCGACGCGAACGAACGCCCGGGCGGGGCGTGGCAGCACCGCTGGGACGCCCTGACCATGCACGACGTGCACAACGTCGCCGAACTGCCCGGTGACGTTCCGCCCGCGCACAGCTCACGCCGCGCGAACGTCGTGGTGCCCGGCTACTTCGCCGACTACGAGCAGCGGTTCGACCTGCCCGTCATCCGCCCGGTGACCGTGCGGCAGGTAAGCGACGACGACGGCATCCTGGTCGTGCACACCGACACGGGGGAGTGGCGCACCCGCACGCTGGTGAACGCCACCGGCACGTGGACCTCGCCGTTCCTGCCGCACTACCCCGGCATGGAGACCTTCCTCGGTGAGCAGCTGCACACCGTCGACTACCCGGGGCCCGAGCACTTCCGCGACAAGCGGGTGCTCGTCGTCGGCGGCGGAGCATCCGCCGTGCAGTTCCTCGGCGCCCTCGCCCCGATCACCGAGACGCTCTGGGCGACCCGGCGTCCGCCGGTGTGGCGCGACGACGACTTCACCCCCGAGGCCGGCACCGCCGCGGTGGCCCTCGTCGAGCAGCGCGTCGCCCAGGGGCTGCCGCCCGAGAGCGTCGTGAGCGTCACCGGCCTCGTCGTGCGCCCGCAGGAGCGCGAGGCCGAGCGGCTCGGCGCCTACGCGGCGCGCCGCCCGATGTTCGAGCGCATCGAACCCGACGGGGTGCGCTGGGCCGACGGCACCTTCGAACCGGTCGACGTCATCCTCTGGGCGACCGGCTTCCGTCCCGCCATCAACCACCTGGCCCCGCTGCACCTGCGCAGCCCGCAGGGCGGCATCCGGCTCGACCGTGAGGGACGAGGCACGACGGCCATCGCCGACCCGCGTATCCAGATGGCCGGGTACGGGCCGTCGGCGAGCACGATCGGCGCCAACCGCGCCGGCCGCACCGCCGCGCAGGGCGTGAGGCGTCAGCTCGCTCTCAGCGAGGAGCCCGTCGCCGTCGCGTAGCCTTGCAGGAATGCGCCGAGCACTGCGAGCAACTCTGGTCGCCGCGCTGATCGTCACGATCGCGGGCGGCTGCGCGCCCGCCCCGTCCGCCGCACCGCGCCCGGCGACCTCGACCCCCGCACCTTCGCCCTCACCCACGCCGACCGTGGATCCGGCGGTCGCCGCGGTGCGGCAGATGAGCACGGCCGAGCAGGCGGCCAGCGTCGTCATGGGGCACGTGCCGACGACGGATGCCGCCGCTCTGAAGACCTACATGGCCTCGGGGCCCGAGGGAGCGCCGCTGGGCGGGTTCATCCTGATGGGCTCGAACATCGGCGGCGATGCGGCCCAGGTGCGCGCCGTGACCTCCGCGCTCACCCTGGATCCCGAGCTGCCTCCGCTGATCGCGGTCGACCAGGAGGGCGGGGTCGTCTCCCGTCTGCCCTGGGATGCCCTCCCCGGGGGACGCCGGCTGCAGGCGGATGACGCAGCCCGGGTGCGCGACGTGTTCGCCGACCGTGCCGGGCTCGTCGCCCAGACCGGCGTGAACGTCAACTTCGGCATCGTGGCCGACGTGCCGGCGGATGCGGGATCGTTCATCTCCTCGCGTGCCCTGGGCGCCGATCCGGACGCTGCGGCCGACCGTGTCTCGGCAGCCGTGCAGGGCGAGCAGGGCGTCGTACTCTCGACGCTCAAGCACTTCCCCGGTCACGGCGCGGCCCCGGGCGACTCGCATCACGGCATCCCCTCCACGCCGATGAGCCTGCAGCAGTGGCGTGCCACCGACGCGAAGCCGTTCGAAGCCGGCATCGCCGCCGGAGCCGAGCTGCTCATGCTCGGCCACCTCGCCTACACCGCCGTCGACGCCGCTCCCGCCTCGCTCTCACCGCGCTGGCACCGGATCGCCCGCGATGACCTCGGCTTCGACGGCGTGCTGATCACCGACGACCTGGGGATGCTCGGCTCCTCCGGCATCACCGCGTACCGCGATCCCGTCGCGAACGCCGTCGCGGCGGTCACCGCCGGCAGCGACATGGTGCTCATGATCGCCGGATCCACGCCCGCGACCGCACCGGCCATGGCCGCGGGCATCGCGCAGGCCGTCACCGACGGCACCCTGCCCGCCGAACGCCTCGAGGACGCCGCCGTGCACGTCATGACGCTCCGCATGAAGGTCGCAGAGCAGACGACGCCGTAGGCGTCAGACGGCATCAGACCTCAGACGGTGTGCGACGCCGCGCTGTGCGGCATCCAGGCGCTCAGCATCCGCTCGCGCAGCACGGCACCGCGCTCGGCGAAGCCGCGCTGCCGGCGCACGTACACGGCCTTGCCGTCGGCCGTCTCGATGCGCACCGGCTGCACATCCCAGGCCGCCAGATCGTACGGGGCGGCCTCCATGTCGAGCAGCCGGATGTCACGGGCGAGCTCGAAGCAGTCCAGCAGCAGCTCACCGGGGATGAGCGGCCCCAGCTTGACCGCCCACTTGTACAGATCCATCCCGGCATGCAGGCAGCCGGGCTGCTCGAGGTCGGGCTGCGAGTCACGGGCGAGCTGCAGGCGGTTGCGCGGGACGGCATCTTCGGTGAAGAACCGGAACGCATCGAAGTGCGTGCAGCGCAGCTCGTGCGCCTCGACGACGGCATCCGTACCCTCCTGCCCGAGCCGCAGCGGCACCGGATGACGATGCTCATCCTCGCGGTACACCATCGCCCACTCGTGCAGCCCGAAGCAGCCGAACTGGCCCGGACGCGAGGCCGTGCGGCGCAGCATCCGCTCCACGAGATCGGCCAGCGCCGGCTTCTCTGCGCGGAACAGCGTCGCGTCGGGCACGACCTCTCCGGCGCGCTCGCCGCGGGAGTACCAGCGCCACCCCGCGCGCTCCGGTGCGTCCTCGAGCACGACCCCGGCACCGGGATGCCAGCGACGCAGCAGCGCCGGCTTGTACGCGTAGTAGGTGAACAGGAAGTCCCACACCGGATGCTTCTCACCCCGGGCCGCCCGCTCGCGATGCGCCGCCGTCAGCTCATCCGCACGTCGCTCGTGCGCGGCGGCACGCTGCGCCCATTCGGCGCGGGGGAGGATGACGGCGGACACCAGACGAGGATACGCGGGATGCCTGACTGGGATGACCGCCGAGCACGCCAGCGGCATCGCCCTGGTCGCGACCCTGTGGGGCAGCCGGGTCATCGTCGCGGCGATCAGCATCGCCCTCGTGCTCAGCGGCATCATCATGCTCGCCCGCGCCGTGCTCGTGCTGGCAGCCGCCTCACGGCACCGGCGTCAGGCGAAGGAGGCCGCGCGCCGTCGCACCTGGATCCATGACGGCACCGTCTCGGTCATCGTGCCCGCCCACAACGAGGCCGCGGGCATCGAGGCGGCGGTGCGGTCGATCGCGGCCTCACGGCTGCCGGTCGAGATCATCGTCGTCGACGACGGCTCCACCGACGGCACGGCCGACATCGTCGAGAGTCTCGCGCTCGAGCAGGTCACGGTCATCCGCCAGGAGAACGGCGGCAAGCCCTCAGCCCTGAACACCGGGATCGCCGCCGCCCGCGGCGAGATCATCGTCATGGTCGACGGCGACACCGTCTTCGAGGAGGACACCGTCTCGCGCCTGATCCAGCCGTTCGCCGACCCGGCCGTCGGTGCGGTCTCGGGCAACACGAAGGTCGCCAACCGCGGCGGCGTGCTGGGCGCCTGGCAGCACATCGAGTACGTGGTCGGGTTCAACCTCGACCGCCGGCTCTTCGACGTCGCCGAGTGCATGCCCACCGTGCCCGGAGCCATCGGCGCGTTCCGCGCCGAGACCCTGCGCCGTGTCGGCGGGATCAGCGACGACACGCTCGCAGAGGACACCGATCTCACCATGGCGATCTGCCGGGACGGCTGGCGGGTCGTGTACCGGGAGGACGCGCTGGCGTGGACCGAGGCGCCCGCCAGCCTCGGCGCGCTGTGGCGGCAGCGCTACCGCTGGTGCTACGGCACGCTGCAAGCGATGTGGAAGCACCGCGGTGCGGTCGTGCAGGGCGGTGCGGCCGGCAAGCTCGGCCGCCGGGGCCTCGGCTACCTGCTGGTGCTGCAGGTGCTGCTGCCGCTGTTCGCCCCTGTCGTGGACGTGTTCGCCGTGTACGGGCTGTTGTTCCTGGACCCGCTGCGGATCATCGCGCTGTGGCTGGCGTTCCTCGGCCTGCAGCTGGGGATGGCGGTGTACGCGTTCCGGATGGACGGCGAGAGGCTGCGGCCGCTGTGGACCCTGCCGCTGCAGCAGGTCGTCTACCGTCAGCTCATGTACCTCGTGGTGATCCAGTCGGTGTTCACCGCCCTGTCGGGCACGCGCCTGCGCTGGCATCGCATGCAGCGCTACGGCACGCTGACCGTACCGCCGACGACCGTCTCGCGCTGAGCTCAGCGCGGGTCGACAGCCGGTTCAGCGCGGGTCGATCAGGCCGACGTCGCTGAGCCGGTCGCGCAGGCCCGCGCCGTCCTCGGCACTGACCCACGGCGCCTTGGCGGGGTCGTGCTCGGCCGAGGCGCGTCCACCGGCCAGCACCGCCTCGGCGGGCAGCAGGCGGCGGATCGCGACGCCGGCCACCGAGCCGGGATGTTCGTCGAGGAACTGCGAGTAGATCGCCTCGTCGTGCTGCCCGTCATCGCCGATCAGCAGCCAGCGCACCTCGGGGAACTCACGGGCCAGGCGCCGCAGGTTGGTGGTCTTGTGCTCGCGGCCGCTGCGGAACCAGCGGTCGTGCGTGGGGCCCCAGTCGGTGAGCAGCATGGCCCCGGCGGGGAACAGATTGCGGCTGAGGAACCGGCGCAGTGTGGGTGCGACGTTCCAGGCCCCTGTCGACAGGTAGATCATCGGCGCGCTGGGGTACTCGCGCCGCAGCTGCTCGAGCAGCACGGCCATGCCGGGAACAGGGGTGCGGGCGTGCTCGTCGAGCACGAAGGAGTTCCAGGCGGCGATGAACGGCCGGGGGAGGGCGGTGACCATGACGGTGTCGTCGACGTCGCAGATCACGCCGAAGCGCACGTCGTCGGCGACGATGAACACGGTCGCCTCCACGGGATCCTGGCCCTCGACGGACATGGTGAGCGTCTGCCAGCCGGGCTCCAGCTCGGCCTCGATGACCGTGTCGATGACACCGCCGCGGTCGGCGACGACGTCGTGGGTGCGCCCGCCGACGTGCACCTGCACGGCGGCGAAACTGACCGGGATGCTGACGAACGCGCGCCAGCCGCGCACGCCGGTGCCCTCACCGCGGGAGCGCTTCAGCGGCGGGGGGACGATGAGCGCTCGACCGACGACGCGCACCCAGCCGGTGCCGCCGTAGCCGGGGAACGGGACGACGGTCGCCGAACGCCCCCGTCGGCGGGCGCGGCGCTCGCGCCAGACGTGGAATCGGTGCTCGAGTCGAGCGAACCAGTGGATCTTGGCCGCTGAGGCTGGGGACATCGTCTCCAGTCTTTCACGCTTCCGTGTCGGTCTCGTCCGCCATGTGGCGTTCCTCGCGCTTGGCGATGACCTTCTTCCCCACGGCCAGCGCGATGAGCAGCACCAGGATGCCGCCGACGAAGAAGTAGCCGGCGTAGTGCACGCGCTGCGAGAGCTGCATGTAGCTGCCGGCCGCGCCGGCGGCGAGGCTGACGTAGATCGCGGCCCACAGCACGCAGGCCGGCAGCGTCCAGGCGATGAAGCGGCGGTAGGCGTAGCCGCTCATCCCGACCGTGAGCGGCACCAGCGAGTGCAGCACGGGCAGGAACCGCGAGAGGAAGATCGCGATGCCTCCGCGGCGGCGCAGGTACCGCTCCGAGCGCACCCAGTTGCGTTCGCCGATGCGCCGGCCCAGCCATGAGGTGCGGATGTGCGGACCCGCCCACCGGCCCAGCCAGAAGCCGAACGACTCGCCCAGCAGGGCGCCGACGACCACCGTGGCTCCGAGCGCGAGGCCCTGCGGCCACGAGGTGACGCCGATCGCCGCCACCAGCACGATCGTGTCGCCCGGCATGATCAGCCCGATGAGGATGCTGGTCTCGAGCATGATCGCGATGCCGGCCAGCACCGTGCGCAGGACGGGATCGACGGACTGCACCATCTCGATCGCCCAGAGCACGAAGTCGTTCACCCCATGAGCGTAAAGCCTGCGCCGGGGCCATACGCTGTGAACGTGTCCGCCCCCCGTCCGCTCGTCGCGCTGCCGCTGCCCGGCCGCGTCGATCCCGAGAACGCCTTCCTGCTGCTGTTCGCCGGTGAGGAGGCCGCGTTCTGGCTGGATGCCGGTGCGGATGCCGCCGCAGGATGGAGCCTGCTGGGCACGGGTGCCATCGAGCGAGATGCGGATGCCGTCCGCGCCGTCACGCTGACCGGCACGGCCACGGATGCCGTGGACGGCCCGCCGTTCCACGGCGGCTGGGTGGGCTGGGCCGGCTACGAGCAGGGCGCTGCGGCCATGGGCGCACCGCATGCCGCGGTCGCGGACGGTGCCTGGATCGGCGTGACCCGCGCGATCGCCGTCGACCACGCCGCGGGGCAGGCGTATGCCCTCGCCGAAGCATCCGGCGCCTCACGCTGGCGGGACGAGGTGGACGCGGCGCTCGCGGCTGCCGCACCGCTGCCGGCGCCGGTCCCTGCCGTGGACGCCGGAGCCGCGGCCGCACGGCACACCGTCACCGGCTACATCGACCTCGTCGAGCAGTGCCGGGCCGCCATCGAGCGCGGCGACGCCTACCAGCTGTGCCTGACCACCCGGTTCACCGTGCCCCGCCCCGACGACCCGCTGGCCGTCTACCGCCGGCTGCGACGAGCGACCCCCGCCCACCACGGCGGCTGCATCCGCGTCGGCAGGCGGCATCTGCTCAGCGCGAGCCCCGAGCAGTTCCTCGCCGCCGCGGGCGGCATCGCCTCGACCAGCCCGATCAAGGGCACCCGGCCGCGCGGGGCTTCGGCGGACGAGGACGCCCGGTTGGCCGAGGAGCTGCGCACGGATGTCAAGGAGCGCGCCGAGAACGTCATGATCGTCGACCTCATGCGCAACGACCTCTCGCACGTCGGCGTGCCGGGAAGCGTCCGCGTCGAGCGGCTGTGGCAGGTGGAGACCTATCCGGCCGTGCACCAGCTGGTCAGCACGGTCAGCGTGCGGCTGCGCGAGGGTGTCACGGCCGGCGACCTGATGGATGCCGCGTTCCCCGCAGGCAGCATGACCGGCGCCCCCAAGCTGTCCGCGATGACCATCCTGCACGCCTTGGAAGGGGCGCCCAGGGGCGTCTACTCCGGGTGCTTCGGGCATGTCGGGCTCGACGGGCGGGTGGATCTCGCCATGGTCATCCGCTCGATCATGGTCGACGACGACGCGACGTACGTCGGGGCCGGCGGCGGGATCACCTGGCTCTCGCGCCCCGTGGCCGAGGCCGCCGAGGTCGCGACGAAGGCGCGGGCGCCGCTGGCGGCGCTGGGCGCGACGGTGCCCGCCGAGTGGGCGGCCGTCGTCGACTAGCGATACCCTGGAGGGGCCCGATTTCCGGGTCGTCCCGCATCTTCAGATTGGTCGTTCCTTGTCCGAGCACTCGTCAGCATCCAACGCCGAGACCACGGAAGCGATGTCCGCGCACGACATCCAGAGCAAGTGGCAGCAGTACTGGGCTGAGAACGACACGTTCCTCGCGGGCGGTGCGGACGACAACCGGCCCCGCAAGTACGTGCTGGCGATGTTCCCGTACCCCTCGGGCGATCTGCACATGGGGCACGCCGAGAACTACCTCTACAGCGACATCGTCGCGCGGTTCTGGCGCCACCGCGGCCACAACGTTCTCAACCCGATCGGCTGGGACTCGTTCGGCCTGCCCGCCGAGAACGCCGCAATCCGCCGCGGCGCCGACCCGCGCGAGTGGACCTACAAGAACATCGAGCAGCAGAAGGCCGGGTTCCGTGCCTACGGCGTCTCGTTCGACTGGTCGCGCGTGCTGCACACCTCCGACCCCGAGTACTACCGCTGGAACCAGTGGCTGTTCCTGAAGATGTACGAGCGGGGCCTGGCCTACCGCAAGAAGAGCCCGGTCAACTGGTGCCCCAACGACCAGACGGTGCTGGCCAACGAGCAGGTCGTCGACGGCCGCTGCGAGCGCTGCGGCGCCGAGGTCGTCAAGAAGAAGCTCACCCAGTGGTACTTCCGGATCACCGAGTACGCCGACCGCCTGCTGGATGACCTGAACCAGCTCGAAGGCTTCTGGCCGCACAAGGTGCTGCAGATGCAGCGCAACTGGATCGGCCGCTCCATCGGCGCCGACGTCGACTTCCGCATCGAGGGCCGCGACGAGCCGGTCACGGTGTTCTCCACCCGCCCCGACACCCTGCACGGTGCGACCTTCTTCGTCGTCGCCCCCGACGCCGACCTCGCAGCCGAGCTGGCTGCGGATGCGCCGGACGAGGTGCGGATGCGCTTCCAGGAGTACCTGGAGAAGACGCAGAAGGAGACCGACATCGAGCGGCAGTCCACCGACCGCCCGAAGACCGGTGTGTTCCTGGAGCGCTACGCGATCAACCCGGTCAACGGCGAGCGCCTGCCGATCTGGGCCGCCGACTACGTGCTTGCCGACTACGGTCACGGCGCCGTCATGGCGGTGCCAGCCCACGACCAGCGCGACCTCGACTTCGCCCGCGCCTTCGACCTGCCCGTCAAGGTCGTCGTCGACACGACCGCGCCGCTGACCGGTGCGGTGCCGGTGATCCCCACCGACGAGGACGGCGTGCCCATCGTCACCGAGACGCTGGATGACCAGCATCCGGCCAGGACCGGCATCGCGCTGACCGGCGAGGGCCGGATGATCAACTCCGGCGACCTGGACGGGCTGTCCAAGCGCAACGCCATCGCCCGCCAGATCGAGAAGCTCGAGAAGGACGGCCTGGGCCGCGCTGCCAAGAACTACCGCCTGCGCGACTGGCTGATCTCGCGCCAGCGCTTCTGGGGCACGCCCATCCCGATGCTGCACACCGAGGACGGCGGCATCGTGCCCGTCGCCGAGGAGCAGCTGCCGGTCACGCTGCCGAGTATCGAGGGTCTCGACCTCTCGCCCAAGGGCACCTCGCCGCTGGGCGCGGCCGAGTCGTGGGTGCGCACGGTCGTCCCCTCCACCGGTGAGCCGGCGCTGCGCGACCCCGACACCATGGACACGTTCGTAGACAGCTCCTGGTACTACCTGCGCTTCCTCTCGCCGAACAGCTCGGAGTTCGCCTTCGACGAGGACGAGGCCAAGCGCTGGGCGCCGATCGACTCGTACATCGGCGGCGTCGAGCACGCGATCCTGCACCTGCTGTACGCGCGGTTCATCACCAAGGTGCTGTTCGACATGGGCCTGGTCGACTTCACCGAGCCGTTCTCGAGCCTGATCAACCAGGGCATGGTGATCCTCGACGGCGCGAAGATGTCGAAGTCCAAGGGCAACCTCGTGCTCTTCCAGGAGGAGCTCGACGCGCACGGCGCCGACGCGCTGCGCGTGGGCCTGGCCTTCGCCGGCCCGGTTGAGGATGACAAGGACTGGGCCGACGTGTCGACCACCGGCGCGCAGAAGTTCCTCTCCCGTGCGATGCGCATCGCCGGTGAGGTCACCAGCGAGGCGGGCATCGGCTTCGACGGCGGGGATGCCGTGCTGCGCCGCGCCACCCACCACCTGCTCGCCGAGGCGCCCGGCCTGGTCGAGCAGACGAAGTTCAACGTGCTCGTCGCGCGTCTGATGGAGCTCGTCAACGCCATCCGCAAGACCATCGACTCCGGCGCGGGCGCCGGCGACCCGGCAGTCCGCGAGGCGACCGAGACCGTCGCGGTCATGCTCGACCTGATCGCCCCGCACACCGCGGAGGAGATGTGGGAGCTGCTGGGCCACGAGCCGTCGGTCGGACTGGTGCAGTGGCAGCCGGCCGATCCCGCGCTGCTGGTGGAGGACACCGTGACCACCGCCGTGCAGATCGGCGGCAAGGTGCGCGCCACCCTCGAGGTGCCCGCGAAGATCTCCGAGGCCGAGCTGGAGGCCTTGGCACGCTCCGACGAGCGCGTGCAACGTGCCCTGGAGGGCAAGGAGATCATCCGCGTGATCGTCCGGGCGCCGAAGATCGTGAACTTCGCCGTCAAGGGCTGACGCCGCCGCAGGCCTGGGTCACTCGGGGGCTGACGCCGCCGGAGGCCTGGGTCACTGAGCCTGTCGAAGTGCTCCTGCACATCCGTCCGGCGTGCGGGAGTTCTCCACATCCGCCGGGGTGCGACGGTCCGCACGGTGCGCCGGATGCCTAGCGTGGCGGAGTGCCCGCTTCGGATTCGCCAGGTCAGGATGCCGCAGCGCGTCCGCGCCTGAAGCTCGGCATCGGCGCAGCGGTCACCCTGGGCCTGATCGTGCTGTCGGCCGCAGTCGGCTGGGGGATCCTGCGCGGGCAGGCGACCCCGATGGACAGTGTCGCGCTCGACGCGCCGGCGACGGAGGTCACGGGTCCGCAGGGCGCCGAGGGACTGTACGTGCACGTGCTCGGCGAGGTCGCCCATCCCGGGCTGTACATCCTCGAGCCCGACGCGCGCCTGGTCGATGCTCTGGCCGCTGCGGGCGGCACGCTCGACACCGCCGATCTGCGGGCCGTGAACCTCGCCCGTGCGCTCAGCGACGGCGAGCAGATCATCGTCCCCGTGCAGGGGGAGGCGTCGTCGCCCGAGGGCGGCGGGCCCTCGGCTGTCGGCCCCGACGGTGTGATCGACCTGAATGCGGCGACCCAGGAGGATCTGGAGACCCTGCCGCGGATCGGTCCCGCGCTGGCGCAGCGGATCCTGGAGTGGCGGGAGGAGAACGGCCGGTTCCGGTCGGTCGACGACCTGATGGCGGTGCCGGGGATCGGCGAGAAGCTGCTCGCCGGCGTGCGCGAGAAGGTGCGGGTGTGAAGGATCTGCGCACGAGCCTGCTGGCCGGCATCCTGTGGGCTGCGGCGCTGGTGTGCATCGCGCTGCCCGTCGTCGCCGTCCCGCTCGCCGGAGCATCCGCGGCTGCCGTGCTCGCCATCCTGATCCGGTGGATGCCGGGGAGAACCGGTGGCGGACTGGCCGTCCTCGTGCTGCTGAGCTGCGCCGCCGTGGGGGTGACGGTGGCTGCGGCGCAGCCGCAGCGCGCGCTGCTCGCGGCATCCGACGGGCGGGCCGTGGAGGCCGTCGTCGTGGTCAGCTCATCGGCATCCTCCGGAGCCGACGGCAGACTCTGGTTCGACGCGCAGACCGTCGCGATCGGCGCTCCGGGTGCACTCGATCCGCTCTCGGCGCCCGTGCGCGTCGGCATCGAACCGATCGCCGGGGTGGATCTCGGGGCGCGGCTGCGGGTCGCGGGTCAGGCGAAGGCGACCGGCCCAGCCGAGCGCGCCGGGCTCGTGATCTTCGGCACCAGGGCGCAGGTCGAGCGGCCCGCGGAGGGTGTGTTCGCGATCGCCGCCGCGACCAGGGCCGACTTCGTCGCCCGCGCGACGAAGCTGCCCGAACCCGGCGCCGGCCTGCTGCCCGGCCTCGCCGTGGGCGACACGCGTGCCGTCTCCGACGAGCTGAACCAGGCGATGCTGGCGTCGGGGCTCAGCCACCTCACCGCGGTGTCCGGCGCGAACTGCATGATCGTGGTCGCTGCGGTGTTCGGCCTCGTCGCTCTCGCGGGCGGAGGACGCCGGCTGCGGGTGATCCTGTCTCTGCTGGCCCTGGCCGCGTTCGTTGTGCTGGTCACGCCCGAGCCGAGCGTGGTGCGCGCCTCGGTGATGGCGTCGTTGGCGATGCTGAGCGTGCTGATCGGGCGGCCGAGCGCGGGCCTTGCCATGCTGTCGCTGGCGGTGTGCGGACTGCTGATCTCGGATCCCTGGTTCGCGGCATCCCCGGGATTCACGCTGTCGGCGGCCGCGACGGCCGCCCTGCTGGTGCTGTCGCGTCCGCTGCTGCGCGGTCTCGGACGGTGGATGCCGCAGCCGCTCGCGCTCGCGCTGTCGGTGCCCCTGGCGGCGCAGGTCGTGTGCGGCCCGATCATCGCGCTGTTCTCCGACCAGCAGTCCGTCGTCGGGGTCGTCGCGAACCTCGTCGCCGCCCCGGCGGCGCCCGTCGCGACGGTGATCGGGCTGCTCGCCTGCCTGGCCGCTCCCGTGCCACCGGCCGCAGACCTGCTCGCCGCCGCGGCCTGGCTGCCGGCCGCCTGGATCGACACGACCGCGACGGTGACGGCATCCCTGCCCGGGGCGACGATCGAGGTGGTCGCCGGCCCCGTCACCGCCCTCGTCGTCGGCATCCTCAGCATCGCGGTGACGGTGGTGCTGGCGCGCCCGCAGAACGCGTGGCTGCGGTCCGCCTCGGCGGCGGTGATCGTCATCGCGCTGGCCGTCACGGGCGGGCGGATGCTGCTCAGCGGGCCGCTCGCACCCCTGACCGTCCCCGAGCGCTGGTCGGTCGCCGCATGCGATGTGGGCCAGGGGGATGCAGTGCTGCTGAGATCGGCCGGCCGCACCGCGCTGGTCGACGCGGGACCGGATCCGGACGCGCTGGCCGAGTGCCTGGCGCAGACCGCGACAGGCCGAGTCGACCTGCTCGTGCTGACGCACTTCGACCTCGATCACGTCGGCGGCTGGTCCGCCGTGCGGGGCCGAGTGGGAACGGTGCTGCACGGGCCGGCGGAGGAGGAGGCGGACCGCCGCATCCTCGCCCGGCTGGCAGATGCCGGGGCACGCCTCGTCCAGGCGCACACCGGGATGCGCGGCACGCTGGGCGAGGCGCAGTGGGCGGTGCTCTGGCCCGAACCCGACTCGGTGGTCTTCCCGGCCGGCAACGACGCCAGCGTCGTGCTCGAGATCGCCGGGGGCGGCATCCCGCGCACCCTGCTGCTGGGCGATCTGTCCGCGGCGCCGCAGCGGCGCCTGCTCGCCTCCGGACGGGTGCGCGGCGGGTACGCGGTCGTCAAGGTCGCCCACCACGGCAGCCGCGACCAGGAGCCGGCCCTGTACGACGCCGTGCGCGCCCCGGTCGCGCTGATCGGGGTGGGGGAGGACAACGACTACGGGCACCCCAGGGAGGAGGCGCTCAGCATGCTGGAGGCGGCCGGGTCGCGCGTGCTGCGCACCGACCTGCGCGGACTCATCCTGCTCGGGATGCAGGACCGGAAGCTGCTGGTCTGGTCGGACCGCACACCGGCAGCTGCGCGGTGAGTCCGTCGGTGGCCGCCGGTAGGCTGGGGTGATGGCTGCCCCCCGATCCAACTCCCGCGCAGGCGGCGCCGCGGCGAAGGGCGTCAAGATCCCGCAGGTCGCCTGGCGCGAGCCGCGGCCGGCGCCGATCGTGCTCGTCTCGGGGCCCGAGGAGGTGCTGGCCGAGCGCGCGATCGCCGGCGTCCGCGACTACCTGCGCGCCGAGGACCCGGCGCTGGAGGTCACCGACATCCGGGCCGACGACTACGCGGCAGGCACCCTGCTGGCGGTGACCTCGCCGTCGCTGTTCGGCGAGCCGCGGCTGGTCCGCGTCGCGGGGGTCGAGAAGTGCTCGGACGCCTTCCTGCTCGAGGCCGTCAAGTACGTCGAGAACCCGCAGGAGGGCGCCACCGTCATCCTGCGGCACACCGGTGCCAGCGTGCGGGGCAAGAAGCTGCTGGATGCCGTGCGCGCCGGCACGGGCAACGGCATCGAGATCCCCTGCGCGGCCGTCAAGCGCGACGGCGACCGCGTCGACTTCGCGGCCGGGGAGTTCAAGGCGGCGAAGAAGCGCATCGCCCCCACCGCGCTGCGTGCTCTCGTCTCGGCCTTCGCCGACGACCTCACCGAGCTCGCCGCCGCCTGCCAGCAGCTGATCGCCGACGTCGAGGGCGACATCACCGACGACACCATCAGCAAGTACTACGGCGGGCGGGTCGAGGTGTCGGCCTTCGTCGTCGCCGACACGGCCATCGCCGGCAAGTACGGCGAGGCGCTGATCGCCCTGCGGCACGCGCTCGCATCCGGTGCCGACCCGGTGCCCATGGTCGCCGCCTTCGCGATGAAGCTGCGCACCATGGCGCGCGTCGCCGGCAACCGTGAGCCCAGCCGTCAGCTCGCGCAGCGGCTCGGCATGAAGGACTGGCAGGTCGACCGGGCACGGCGCGACCTCTCCGGCTGGAACGAGCGCTCCCTGGGCATGGCGATCCAGGCCACCGCCCGCGCGGATGCCGAGGTCAAGGGCGCCGCCCGCGACCCGATCTTCGCGCTCGAGCGGATGGTCACCGTCGTCGCCACCCGCGACGCCTTCGGCGCCTGACACAGCAGAAGGCCGCCCCGCGAACGGGACGGCCTTCTGTCAGGACCTGGGTTCCTGAGCCTGTCGAAGGACTCAGAGAGCGGCGACCTGCTTGGCGATGGCCGACTTGCGGTTCTTCGCCTGGTTCTTGTGCACGACGCCCTTGCTGACGGCCTTGTCGAGCTTGACGGAGGCGACCTTGAGGGCGGCCTCAGCGGCCTCCTTGTCACCGGCGACGACGGCCTCGCGGGTCTTGCGGACGAACGTCTTCAGCTCGCTCTTGACGGCCTTGTTGCGCTCCTGCGCCTTCAGGTTGGTCTTGTTGCGCTTGATCTGCGACTTGATGTTTGCCACGTGTGGACGCTTTCTGTCTGGATGGTGATCGGATGCTGCAGACGGGAGAGGGGCGTCGACAGCGGTCGTGAGGGACGAACCCACACGCAAGCCAAGAGTCAATGTTACCAGCATCGGGCCGTCACGCGGAACGCGCCGCTCTCACGCCTCGCGCGCGTCGAGGGTCGCCAGGGCGAGATCCAGCACCGCGTTGAACACCCTCGGTCGCATCGCCGTCACCAGATGCGAGGTGCGGGGCACCACGATCAGCTCGGCATGAGGGGCGAGCCGGCGGAACAGCGTCTCATGCGCACGCAGCTGGTCGAACTGGCCGTTCACGAACCACAGCGGGGCCTGGATGCGGCGCACCGCCGCCATCAGGTCGAGCGTCGACAGGCTCCGCAGCACGACCGACTGCGCGTCGAGGGCGTAACCGCCTGCGGCGAAGTCGGCCCGGTTCTCGATCGGGATGGTCGCCGCGAGCACCCGCTCGGTGAGCCATCGCCCCCGATCGGGGAGGCGATCGAACGCGCCCGCGAGAGCCCGGTACGTCAGCAGCGCGGCGCCGCGGGGGAGTGACGTGCAGGATGCCGCGATGAGAGCGGCGACCGGAGGTGGATCCTCCGAGCCGACGTACTCCAGCGACAGCAGCCCGCCCATGGAGTGCCCCGCCAGCAGCACCGGTCCGCGTTCGGCAGCCTCGCGCACGGCCGTGTCGACCGTGCGGAAGGCCTCCTCGAGCGTGAACGGCTCGGCCATGCGCGTGCCGTGCCCCGGAAGATTCACCGCGGTCACCGCGATGCCGCGCGAGGTCAGGTGCTCGACCTGGGAGCGCCACATGGTGGCGGAGGTGCGGATGCCGTGCACGAGCACCACCTGGGGGGTCATGCCTCCAGCATAGGAAAGCGGGGCCGGTGGATGAACCACCGGCCCCGCTCAGATCGTCGCGCCGGAGCGCAGCGGATCACCTGGGATTACTTCTCCCAGCCCACGTTCTCCACCGGCTGCACGCCGAAGAGGTCGAGACCCACGTAGGGCTCGGGGGTCAGGTTGGCCAGACCCTTCTTGGCAGCCGAGATCGACGGTCCGTTGTAGAGCGGGATGAGGCCCCACTCCTGGAAGATCTCAGCCTCGAGCTCCATCGCAGCCTCGGTCTGCTTGACCGGGTCCTTGATCGACTCGACCTCGTCGTGGATCCGCTGGTCGGTCTCGGCGTTCTGCACGCCGGACAGGTTCAGGCCCTGGTCCTGGCCGTACAGCTGGAAGAACCACGCCGCACCGAACGGGTCGGACGAGGTGAACCGGAGGCTCATGATGTCCCAGTTCTTGTTGTTGTAGTCCTCGGCGAACTTGTTCGGCGGACGCACGTCCACCTTCACCTCGAAGCCGATCTCCTTCAGCGACGCCTGGATCGACTGGGCGAGTGCCGCCTGCGTCGGGTCGTCGTTGAAGATCGGGTAGGTGACCGACAGCTTCACGCCGTCCTTCTCGCGGATGCCGTCGGCACCGGCCTCCCAGCCGGCGTCGTCGAGGATCTTGTTCGCGGCCTCGGGGTCGTACTTCCAGCCCGCCTTCTCAAGCGAGTTGCTGTAGCCCGGCTGGAACGAGAACAGCGTGAAGGAACCGGCGGGCTCCTCGGTGTAGTCCAGGCCGTTCCAGGCGATCTTCTTCTGCTGGTCGATGTTGATGCCCATGAAGAAGGCCTTGCGCACCTCGACGTCGGCGAACTGCGGCTTCTCGGCGTCCACCTCGAGCAGCGTGTTCGCCGTCTGCATCGCACGGTAGATCTCGATGTCCTCCATGTCGGCGACCTGCGCGAGGCGGTCCTTGGTGCCGACGCCGACGGTGTCGATCTCGCCGTTCTTGAACGCGTTGATCGAGGCCTGCGAGTCCATGCCCGTGAAGGTGACCTTCTCGAGCAGCGGCTTGTCGCCCCACCACTTGTCGTTCGGCTTGAACGAGACGAAGTCGGTGTTCGCGTCGAACGAGTCGATCGTGTACGGACCGGCGCCCCACTCGGGGTGCGGGTTGTCGATGAACGCCGTGTTGAACGTCTCGGGGTCGGCGAGAGCCGGGTGGATGACGCCCGTCAGGAACGGCATCTGCGGCCAGGCGAACTCGCTCTTGAAGGTGACGATCGCGGTCTTGGGGCTGTCGCCCTGCTCGACCGACTCGATCTCCTTGTAGCCGTCGATCGCGTTCGGGACGAAGCCCTCGTCGTTCGAGCGGTTGGCCTTCCAGGTGGCGTCGATGGCGGTCCAGTCCATCGGGGTGCCGTCGTTCCAGGTCGCCTCCTCCGTGAAGGTGAAGGTGATCTGGGTCTTGCCGTCGACCGTGTCGATCTTCCACTCGTCGAGGTACGCGTCGTGCTTGTACGGCGTGCCGTCCGGCTTCTGCAGCAGGATCTGGGGCATGTACCACGCTGCCACGCGTGCGGTGTCGGCGCTGCCGTCTCCGTGGAACGCGTTCAGCTGCTCCGGGATCTCGTTGATCGGGAAGTTGGCGACGCCACCCTCCTTCAGGTTCTCGCGGGGCTGCGGGTTGTAGTCCGCCGCCTCGACGCCAGCTGCTTCGCCGTCGCCGTTGTCGCCTCCATCACCGTTGTTGCCGGTGTTGGACGCGCACCCGCTGAGAACGAGTGCGAAAGCGCCGGTGAGTGCCAGCGCTCCCATCAGCTTGTGCTGCTTCATGGTGCTCCTTTCGCCTTTCGGCGTGTCATAAGGGGAGATTAGTTGTCGGCGCGACCCAGGCGCCGACGGGCGCAGTGAATCGTGACTAACCGTTATCGGACAGTGACAAGAAGGTTATGGTCAGACCGTCGCCGGACGGGTCGACATCGTCTCGGCGTCGAACACCACCCGCTGACGGGTGCGCTCGATGTCGGGGTCGGGAACCGGGATGGCCGACAGCAGCGCCTGCGTGTACGGATGCTGCGGGTTGTCGAAGACCTCGTCGACGTCACCGTGCTCGACGAACTCGCCGAGGTACATGACGGCCACGCGGTCGGCGATGTGCCGGATCACCGACAGATCGTGCGCCACGAACAGGTACGACAGTCCGAGCTTGACCTTCAGCTCGTCGAGCAGGTTGATCACGCCGGCCTGGATCGACACGTCCAGCGCCGAGACCGGCTCGTCGAGCACGACGATCTTCGGGTTCGTCGACAGGGCGCGGGCGATGCCGATGCGCTGGCGCTGACCGCCCGAGAACGCGCCGGGGAACCGGTCGCGGTGCGCGGGGTTCAGGCCGACCAGGTCCATCAGCTCCTCGACTCTGGCGAACGCCTCGGTCTTGGGCGTGCCGATGGCGAACAGCGGCTCGGCGATGATGTCGGCCACCGTCATGCGCGGGTCGAGCGCGCCCATCGGGTCCTGGAACACGATCTGGATGTCGCGGCGGAGCCGGCGCTCGAGCTTGCGGTCGTGCAGCTCGTTGACGCTCGTGCCGGCGATGACGATGTCGCCGTCCTCCTGCTTCTCGAAGTCCATGATCTGCAGCAGGGTCGTCGTCTTGCCCGAACCGGACTCGCCGACGATCGCCATCGTCTCGCCCTCGCGCACGTCGAAGCTGATGCCCTTGACCGCGTGCACCTCGCCGACCTTGCGCTTGAACAAGGCGCCCTTCAGCAGCGGGAACGTCTTGACCATGTTCCGCACCTCGAGGGTGACCGGGCGCTCCTCGCGGGGAGTGCGGGTCAGGTCGCTCTCGGGCACCTGGATGGCCGGATAGACGGGCAGACCCCCGATGAGCCCATCGGAGTCGATCTCGTCCGCACGGATGCAGGCAGCCAGGTGGCTGTCACCGGACTGTGCCTCGACGGGGAGCAGATCGGGCTCGCGCTTGACGCAGGCGTCGATCGCGATCGGGCAGCGCGCCGCGAACGGGCAGGCGTCGGGCAGGTTGATCAGCAGCGGCGGGTTGCCCTTGATCGGGATCAGGGGCTCCTTCTTCACCTTGTCGACACGGGGGATCGCCCCGAGCAGGCCGATGGAGTACGGCATCCGGGTGTTGTGGAACAGCTCGTGCGCCGGGGCGTGCTCGACGGGCTTGCCCGCGTACATCACCATGACATCGTCAGCGGTGCGGGCGACCACGCCCATGTCGTGGGTGATCATGATCACCGCCGCGCCGGTCTCCTGCTGCGCCTTCTCGATCAGATCGAGGATCTGCGCCTGGATGGTTACGTCGAGGGCCGTGGTGGGCTCATCGCAGATGATCAGCTTCGGGTTGTTCGCCATGGCGATGGCGATCACCACGCGCTGGCGCATGCCGCCCGAGAACTCGTGCGGGAACGACTTCATCCGCTTCTCGGGATCGGTGATGCCGACCAGCGTGAGCAGTTCGAGCGCACGCTCCCACGCGGCCTGCTTGGAAAGGCTGCGATGCACGGTGAGCGCCTCGACGAGCTGATCGCCGATCGTGAACACCGGGGTGAGCGAGGTCAGCGGATCCTGGAAGATCATGGCGATCCCGTTGCCGCGGATCATCGACATCTGCTTGTCGGTCTTGCCGAGCAGCTCCTGGCCGTCGAACTGCACCGAACCGGTGACCTTGGCGCTCTCATCGAGCAGGCCCATGATCGCCAGCGACGTCACCGACTTGCCCGAGCCCGACTCGCCGACGATGCCGAGGGTGCGGCCCGCCTCGAGGTCGAACGAGACACCGCGCACGGCATCGACACGGCCAGCCTCGGAGGGGAAGCTGACCTTCAGGTCGCGGACGGACAGGATGGTCTTCGAGGTCGGAGTGCTCATGCGCGGCCTCCTGCCGCCGAGGTGGGATCGAGGGCGTCGCGCAGACCGTCGGCGACCAGCGCCATCGAGACGGTGAGCAGGGTGAGTGCCAGGGCGGGGAAGTAGAACAGCCACGGGGCGCTGGTCACGCTCGCCGCGCCGATGCCGATCAGCGAGCCCAGCGACACGTCGGGGATCTTCACGCCGAAGCCGATGAACGACAGGCCGGTCTCGGTCATCACCGCGGTGACGACGCCGAGGGTGAAGTTGATCACCAGCAGCGACCCGATGTTGGGCACCAGGTGACGCAGCACGATGCGCATGCCGCTCACGCCCATGTAGCGCGCCGCGTCGACGTACTCGCGCTCGCGCAGCGAGAGCGCCATCGTCCAGATCACGCGGGCGGGGAAGAACCAGCTGACGAAGATCATCGCGAGCGAGATCACCCGCCAGTCGCCGCCGGCGTCGTTGGAGACCAGCGCGAGGATGAGGAACGTCGGCACGACCATCAGGAAGTGGATGACCAGCAGCGTGACCTTCTCGATGCGGCCGCGGAAGTACGCGGCGGCTGCGCCGACGACGGCGGAGAGGATCGTGACGCCGACAGACACGGTGACGGCGATCATCAGCGAGCGCTGCAGGCCCACCGCGGTCTGGGTCCACGTGTCGTTGCCGGAGGCGTTCGTGCCGAACCAGTGCTCGGCCGACGGACCGGCGCTGAGGGCCAGGAAGTCCATGTCCTCGATCGTGTACGGCGAGGTGAGCGGCACGACGATGGAGTACACCACCATCAGCCCGAAGATCACGATGCCGGCGACGGCGGGCTTGTTGCGCATGAAGCGGCGGCGGTACAGCGTCCACTTGCTCAGCTGCTTCGCGGGAATGCGCTCTGCGGTGGTCTCGGGGCCCACTGCGGGCTGCACCGTGGGGTCGATCATCTCGGTGCTCATGTTCAGCTCACCCTCACTCGCGGGTCGAGGACCACGACGGCGATGTCGGCGAGCAGGGCGCCGATCGCGGTCAGCACGGCGCCGAACGCCGCGACGGCCACGACGCCGTGCACGTCGTTGCCGTTGATGGTGGTCAGGAAGTAGCGGCCCATGCCCTGCCAGGCGAAGATCGTCTCGGTCAGGATCGCGCCGGTGAAGATGCCGGGGATCGCGAAGGCGACCTGGGTCGAGACGGGGATGAGGGCGGTGCGCAGCGCGTGACGGCGGATCGCCTGCTGCTTGGTGAGGCCCTTCGCCCGCGCGGTGCGCACGTAGTCGGCCTTGATGTTGTCGAGCAGCAGCGAGCGCTGCAGGAAGTGCGTCGCCGCGTACCCGGTGATCACGAGGGCGACCGTCGGCAGGATCAGATGCTGCAGCGCATCGATGATCACGGGGAAGAAGCCGGTCACTCCCTCACTCGAGGAACCGGTGACGAAGAACACCCGCTCGCCGACCCAGTTGTTGAAGTTGATCGCGAGGATCACCACGGCCAGGCCCGCGACGATGATGTTGATGTTCATCGTGACGATCGACACGGCCTGCCAGATGCGGTCACCGAGCTTGTACTGGCGCGAGGCGGTGTAGACGCCGATCCAGATGCCGAGCACCGTCATGATGATCGTCGCACCGAGCACCAGCTCGGCGCTGACCCACATGCGGAAGCCGATCTGCTCGTTCACCGAGCCCCCGGTGGGGCTCACCCCCCAGTCCCAGCGGAACAGGATTCCGGAGAACCAGGTCCACCACCTCTCGATCAGCGGAGTGCTCTCACTGAGATTGCGCGGTCCGAGCAGATTCTCGATCTGCTCCGGGCTGAGCGGGGGACGTCGGGCCACGTAGTTGCTGCGCGGATCGAGGAAGGACCAGGCCAGGAAATAGGTGATGTTGGTCGCGACCACGATCATGAGCAGCCAGCCGATCGTCCGGCGCACGAGATACTTGATCAAGGTGGTGATTCTTTCTCTTCTACAGCGCGCGCGGGATCTGCCGACGCAGCGCTGGGTCGGGAAGTCATTCAAGCATCATCCACGCCGCGGCGCACATCGACAGCGTGGGCGGCTGTGACGGAGTCCTGTGCTCCATGGCATCCGGTGTCAGACGCTCGAGGGCAACTTCGCGAGACTATCATCGGTTCTCCGGAATGGGGATTCCGGGCCGCTGAACGTAGAATCGTCAGAACGCTTCCGGCCCCACCAAGGACCCCATGTCACCCCGCGCTCTCACTCCGCTGTCGCCCTCGGCGACTCCCGCCACGCAGATCCGCAACTTCTGCATCATCGCCCACATCGATCACGGCAAGTCGACTCTCGCCGACCGGATGCTGCAGATCACCGGCGTCGTGGCGGACCGCGACATGCGCGCGCAGTACCTCGACCGCATGGACATCGAGCGCGAGCGCGGCATCACCATCAAGAGCCAGGCGGTCCGGATGCCGTGGGCCCTTCGACAGGCTCAGGGACCCAATGAAGAAGTGTTCGCCCTGAACATGATCGACACCCCGGGGCACGTCGACTTCACGTATGAGGTGTCGCGCTCCCTGGCCGCCTGCGAGGGCGCCATCCTGCTCGTCGACGCCGCCCAGGGCATCGAGGCCCAGACGCTCGCGAACCTCTATCTCGCGCTCGAGAACGATCTGACGATCATCCCGGTGCTCAACAAGATCGACCTGCCGGCGGCCGACCCCGACAAGTTCGCCAAGGAGCTCGCCGACCTGATCGGCGGCCGTCCAGAGGACGTGCTGCGTGTCTCGGGCAAGACCGGCCTGGGCGTCGAGGACCTGCTCGACCGCATCGTGCAGGAGATCCCCGCGCCCGTCGGCGACCCCGAGGCGCCCGCCCGCGCCATGATCTTCGACTCGGTTTACGACGCGTACCGCGGCGTGGTCACCTATGTGCGCATGGTCGACGGCAAGCTCGAGCCGCGCGAGCGCATCCAGATGATGTCGACCAAGGCGACGCACGACCTGCTCGAGATCGGCGTCTCCAGCCCCGAGCCGATCCCCACCAAGGGTCTCGGCGTCGGCGAGGTGGGCTACCTCATCACCGGTGTGAAGGATGTGCGCCAGTCGAAGGTCGGCGACACGGTCACCACCGCCCGTGGTTCGGCATCCGAGGCCCTTCCCGGCTACACCGATCCGAAGCCGATGGTCTTCTCGGGCATCTACCCGATCGACGGCAGCGACTACGCCGAGCTGCGCGAGGCACTCGACAAGCTCAAGCTCTCCGACGCCTCGCTGCAGTACGAGCCCGAGACCTCGGTGGCGCTCGGCTTCGGCTTCCGCTGCGGCTTCCTCGGTCTGCTGCACCTCGAGATCATCACCGAGCGCCTGTCGCGCGAGTTCGGTCTCGACCTCATCACCACGGCTCCCAGCGTGATCTACGAGGTCACCACCGACAACGGCGAGAAGGTCATCGTCACCAACCCCAGCGAGTATCCCGACGGCCGCGTCGCCTCGGTGTCCGAGCCCATGGTCAAGGCCGCCATCCTGCTGCCGAAGGACTACGTCGGCACCGTGATGGAGCTGTGCCAGTCGCGGCGCGGCTCGCTGCTGGGCATGGAGTACTTCTCCGAGGAGCGCGTCGAACTGCGCTACAACATGCCGCTCGGCGAGATCGTCTTCGACTTCTTCGACCAGCTCAAGTCCAAGACCCAGGGCTACGCCTCGCTGGACTACGAGCCCTCGGGTCAGCAGGAGGCCGACCTGGTGAAGGTCGACATCCTGCTGCAGGGCGACAAGGTCGACGCGTTCAGCTCGATCGTGCACCGCGAGAAGGCCTACGCCTACGGCACGATGATGGCCGAGCGGCTGCGCAAGCTCATCCCTCGCCAGCAGTTCGAGGTGCCCATCCAGGCCGCCATCGGCGCGCGCATCATCGCCCGCGAGACCATCCGCGCGATCCGCAAGGACGTGCTCGCCAAGTGCTACGGCGGTGACATCAGCCGCAAGCGCAAGCTGCTCGAGAAGCAGAAGGAGGGCAAGAAGCGGATGAAGATGGTCGGCCGCGTCGAGGTGCCCCAGGAGGCGTTCATCGCCGCCCTGTCGGGTGACGTCGAGACCAAGAAGTAGGCGGTCCGCAGGACCGGTCGGGCCCTTTCGCGAAACGGCGGAGGGCATCAGGGCGCCGTCCAGGCGCGTCACGTAGGGTTGTGCACATGCGTCGCGGGACATTCCGAGAAGGCACGGTCGACTATGCCGCGGTCGGGGCGACGCACGCCCCGGATCTCATGCAGTATCCGCCGGAGCACAGCATCCCGGCCGAGGAGACCTGGCGCATCGGCAGCGGCGAGGAGCGGTTCCGCTCCGCCGGCGAGGCACTGCTGTCGTGGACGGCGCAGCGCGCCGCCGGGCTCGAGCTCTCGGACGTGCGGCCCGAATCTGGCACCGCGTACACGGGTGTCAGCTTCGACGCCGAGGGCGCTCCCATCGCCCCGAACCGCAGCCAGGTCGAGCAGCGCTTCGACTCCGAGGGCACGCCGTACGTCGCGCCGGGGATGACCCTGAAGCTGCGCGGGCGCGTCAACGGGATGCGCGCGGATGCCGAGCTGCGCGTCATCTCGGTCACCGAGGAGCGCCGCCGGATCGGCTTCGTGCTGGGCACCGTCCGCGGATCGGTGGTCAGCGGCGAGGAGTCGTTCGACATCGACTGGCGTGACGACACCGACGAGGTCTGGTTCACCGTGCGTGCCTTCGACGCACCCGTCTCGCTGCTCTACCGCCTGCCCGGCATGGTGCGTCGCCGTCGCCGTGAGCTGTTCGCGCGCTACCTGCGGGCGATCTCGCCGCTGTACACCACGCCCATCTGATGGCAGGACCGCTTCCCGTGGGGGATCCGGCGCCGCCCGACGGCCGGCTGCCCCAGGATCTCGATGTCGATGCGTCGATGCCGCTGTCGGCGTATCTGCACGTGCCGTTCTGCCGGGTGCGGTGCGGGTACTGCGACTTCAACACCTATACGTCCAGTGAGCTGCGCGGCGCGCGGCAGGACGAGTACGCCGACACGCTGATCCGAGAGATCGCCCTGGCCCGTGAGGTGCTCGGCGAGGCGGATGCCGTGCGCCCGCTCGACACGGTCTTCTTCGGCGGCGGCACGCCGACGCTGCTGCCGCCTGGTGACCTGGCGCGGATGCTGCACGCGGCATCCGACGCCTTCGGCATCCGTGACGGCGCCGAGGTGACCGTCGAGGCGAACCCCGACACCGTGACGCCGGCGGTTGTCGACACGCTGAGGGAGGCGGGGGTGACCCGCCTCTCGATCGGGATGCAGTCGGCCGTGCCGCACGTGCTGGCGGCGCTGGATCGCACGCACCGCCCCGAGAACGTCGCCACGGCCGTCCGCGCGGCGCGGGAGGCCGGGCTCGACGTCAGCGTCGACCTCATCTACGGCGCGCCGGGCGAGTCGCCGGCGGACTGGGAGCGATCGCTGGACGAGGCGATCGGGCTGCAGCCCGACCACATCTCGGCCTACGCGCTCATCATCGAGGACGGCACGAAGCTGGCCAGGCAGATCCGCCGCGGCGAGGTTCCGACCCCGGACGACGACCTGCAGGCCGACATGTACGAGACCGCCGACCGGCGGCTGGCCGAGGCCGGGTTCGCCTGGTACGAGGTGAGCAACTGGGCGCGCGAGGACCGCAACCGCTCACGGCACAACCTGGCGTACTGGCGCGGTTCGGACTGGTGGGGGTTCGGTCCCGGTGCGCACAGTCATGTCGCGGGCCTGCGGTGGTGGAACGTGAAGCATCCCGCCGCGTACGCGCAGCGCCTGGCGTCGGGGGAGTCGCCGGCCGCGGGCCGCGAGCGCCCGGATGCTCAGGCGCGCACCCTCGAGCGGGTGCTGCTGCAGAGTCGTCTTGCCGAGGGACTGCCGATCGCCGACATCGAGCCGACCCGTCGTGATCGCGTCGCCGAGCTCATCTCGGACGGGCTCGTCGATGCGGCATCCGCGCTGCGCGACCGCCGGGTGCGCCTCACCCTGCGCGGCCGGCTGCTCGCCGACGCGGTCGTCCGCGCCCTCACCGACTGACCTGGGTCCCGGGGTAGAATTGGCACTCAGACCGGGGGAGTGCCAGAAGGGAGCGACATGGTCACGGAACGAGGACTCGAGGTTCTCCGTGCGATCGTGCAGGACTATGTCGCCACCCACGAGCCCGTCGGCAGCAAGTCGATCGTCGAGCGGCACGCCTTCGGGGTGTCGGCGGCGACCATCCGCAACGACATGGCGCAGCTCGAGGACGAAGAGCTGATCGCCGCGCCGCACACCTCATCCGGTCGCGTGCCCACGGACAAGGGCTACCGGGTGTTCGTGAACCATCTCGCCCAGCTGCGGCCGCTGTCGGGTCCGCAGCGCAGTGCGATCGAATCGTTCCTCGCCGATCCCTCCGATCTCGACGACCTCATGGCCCGCACCGTGCGCGTGCTCACGCAGCTCACCGGGCAGGTGGCCCTGGCACAGTACCCGTCGTTCGCGCGCGCCAGCATCACCCACATCGAACTGGTCGCGCTCTCCCCGAACCGCGTGCTGGTGGTGATGGTGACCGACGCGGGTGGTGTGTCGCAGCGCATCGCACCGCTGCCGCTGGACATCGACGAGGCCGACGTGGCGGTCATGCGCGCACGGATCTCGGCGCTGATCACCGGCCGCGCGGTGAGCGAGGCGACCGAGCGCATCCTCACCCTGGGCGGTGCGGATGCCGCAGCGATGCGCCTGCAGCCGGCGCTGGACACCCTCGCCGCCGTGATCTCCGAGGAACTCGCCGAGTTCCGCCAGGAGCGGCTGGTGATGGCGGGAGCGGCGACGCTCGCGCGTCGCGAGCACGACTTCCGCGGCAGCATCCATCCGCTGCTGGAGGCCATCGAGGAGCAGGTCACGCTGCTGCGGCTGATGAGTGAGATGGTCACCGACGAGCACGGCCTCGCGACGAGCATCGGCACCGAGAACGCCCCGTTCGGCCTCGGCGAGGCGTCGATCGTGGCCAGCAACTACGCCGCCCCCGGCGGCATGGCGCGCGTGGGCGTGATGGGTCCCACGCGCATGGACTATCCGAGCAACCTCGCCGCGGCCCGCGCCGTGGCCCGCTACCTGTCGCGGATGCTCGAGGAGGACGGCAGCGCCCACTGACGCGCTCCGTCGAAGACGCACGCACACACACGCAGAAAGGTGAACGTGGCGGATCATTATGAGGTCCTCGGGGTGTCCCGCGACGCCTCCCAGGACGAGATCAAGAAGGCCTACCGCAAGCTCGCGCGGCAGCTGCACCCCGATGTGAACCCGGGGGAGGATGCCGCCGAGCGGTTCAAGCTGGTGACGCACGCATACGACGTGCTCAGCGACGAGGACTCGCGGCGCCGCTACGACATGGGCGGCGACGAGAACGGCGGCTTCGGCGGCTTCGGGGGCTTCGGCGACATCTTCGAGACCTTCTTCGGTGCGGGCGGCGGAGGGCGGACGGCGCGCCCGCGGTCGCGGCGGGAGCGCGGCGAGGATGCCCTCGTGCGGGTCGGCCTCGAGCTCGGCGACGTCGTCTTCGGCGTGCACCGCGACATCGAGGTCGACACGGCCGTGCTCTGCGAGACCTGTCAGGGCAGCTGCTGCCAGCCGGGCACTTCGCCGGTGACGTGCGACGTCTGCGGCGGCACCGGCCACGTGCAGCGTCAGGTGCGCAGCCTTCTCGGCAACGTCATCACCACCCAGCCGTGCGGCTCGTGCGAGGGCTTCGGCACGACCATCGCCTACCCCTGCGGCGGATGCGCCGGCCAGGGTCGCGTGCGCACCCGGCGCACGGTGTCGCTCGACATCCCCGCGGGCGTCGAGACCGGCCTGCGCCTGCAGCTGCCCGGCTCCGGCGCCGTCGGCCGCGCGGGCGGCCCGAACGGCGACCTCTACGTCGAGGTCACGGTCGCGCCCCACCCGGTGTTCAGCCGTGAGGGCGACGATCTGCTCGCGACGCTGGAGGTGTCGATGACGGATGCCATCCTCGGCGCGACCACCACCATCGACGGGCTCGACGGCACGGTCGACCTCGAGCTGCGCGCCGGCGTGCAGTCCGGCGACGTGCTCACCATCGCCGGTCGCGGCGTGACGCCGCTGCGCGGCAGCCAGCGTGGGGATCTGCGCGTGGGCGTGCAGGTGGTCACCCCCACCCGCCTCGACTCGGCGCAGCGCAAGCTCATCGAGGAATTCGCCAAGAAGGCGAAGGCTCCGGCGCCGCAGCTCGCGCAGTTCCAGCAGGGGCTGTTCTCGAAGCTGCGCGACCGGTTCCGCAGCCACTGACCGCCCTCTCGACGATCGGATCCGACATGGCGCTGCACTTCATCGTCCCCGACTGCACGGATGCCGCGGTCGGCGACGTCATCGCCCTCACCGGCACCGAGGCCAAGCACGCCTCGACCGTCAGGCGGGTGCGGCTGGGAGAGACCATCACCCTCGGCGACGGCACCGGCACCTGGCTGGAGGGCGCCGTCGAGGATGTGTCGGCGTCGCGGGTGACCGTGCGCATCGGCGCCCGCAGCGTGCAGGAGCGTCCGTCCTCGCGGATCGTGCTCGTGCAGGCCCTCGCGAAGGGTGACCGCGACGAGCTCGCCATCCAGGCGGCCTGCGAACTGGGCGCCGACGAGATCGTCCCCTGGCAGGCGGCGCGCAGCGTCTCGCGCTGGGACGGCCCCAAGGCCGCCAAGGGGCGCGAGCGGTGGGCGAGCATCGTCCGCGAGGCCGCCAAGCAGGCGCACCGCGCGTGGGTGCCCTCCGTCGCGCCGGTGGAGTCCACCGCCCAGCTCGCGAAGCGGGCCGAGGATGCCAGGATGCTCGTGCTCGACCCGTGGACCGAGACCCGACTGACCGGCATCCGCTCCGACGGACGTGACATCGTGCTGGTCGTCGGACCCGAGGGCGGCATCGCCTCCGAGGAGCTGGAGAGGCTCGAGGAGGCCGGAGCCGAGCGCGTGCGCCTGGGCGACACCGTGCTGCGCACCTCGACCGCCGGTCCCGCGGCGATCGCCGTGCTGTCCGGAGCCATCGGGCGCTGGTGAGCCGTACCCGGACGATGGAAGACCGTGCCCGGCCGGGCGCGGCATCCGCTCAGTAGACTGAACGCATGACCGAACCCTCGATCTTCACCCGGATCCTGAACGGCGAGATCCCGGGCGACTTCGTCGCCCGGACCGAGCGGGTCTTCGCCATCCGCGACATCAACCCGCAGGCACCCGTGCACGTGCTGATCATCCCGGTCACCGAGCAGTACCGCGACGTCACCGAGCTCGCCGCCGGTGACCCGGGCCTGATGGCCGAGATGGTCGCGATGGCCAAGGAGATCGCCGCCGAGCACTCCAACGGGGAGTATCGTCTGATCTTCAACAACGGCCCCAGCGCCGGACAGTCCGTCTTCCACGTGCACGCGCACGTGCTCGCCGACATCGAGGAGGGCAAGCTCGTTGGCTTCTGACGCACCCGCCCCGCAGTTCCCCGCTCAGCCTGAACGCACCGAGCGCATCTACGCCGACGGGGTCGCCATGGTGCAGCTGCTCGGCCCGCAGGACCGGCTGCTGCGCATGCTCGAGAAGCAGCACCCCCGGGTGCAGGTGCTGGTCCGCGGCAACGAGATCAACCTCGGCGGTTCGGATGCCGACGTCGAGGCGGCCATGAAGCTCGTCGAAGAGCTGCTCGAGATGACCCGCTCGGGCCACGACCTGCTGCCCAGCGATGTCGAGCACTCGGCGAAGATGCTGCGCCGCGACGACGGGCCCCGCCCCAGCGAGGTGCTCGGCGAGGCGATCCTCTCCACCCGCGGCCGCGTCATCCGCCCCAAGACCCTCGGGCAGAAGGAGTACGTCGACGCGATCGAGCAGAACACGATCGTCTTCGGTATCGGCCCTGCGGGAACAGGCAAGACCTATCTCGCGATGGCCAAGGCCGTGCAGGCGCTGCAGCGCAAAGAGGTGCAGCGCATCATCCTGACCCGGCCGGCTGTCGAGGCGGGGGAGCGGCTCGGCTTCCTGCCCGGCTCGCTCACCGACAAGATCGACCCGTACCTGCGCCCGCTGTACGACGCGCTCAACGAGATGATGGACCCCGAGGTCGTGCCCCGCCTGATGGCGACGGGCACCATCGAGGTCGCCCCGCTCGCGTACATGCGCGGACGCACCCTGAACGACTCGTTCGTCGTGCTCGACGAGGCGCAGAACACCACGCCCGAGCAGATGAAGATGTTCCTGACCCGGCTCGGCTTCGGCACGAAGATGGTGGTCACCGGCGACATCACCCAGGTCGACCTGCCCACCGGCGCCTCGGGCCTGCGACTGGTCACCCGGGTGCTCGGCGACATCGACGACATCCACTTCTCGCGCCTGACCAGCGACGATGTCGTGCGCCACTCGCTCGTCGGGCGCATCGTCGACGCCTACAGCGAGTACGACGAGAAGCGCACCGCAGCCCGTGTGGAGCGCGAGCAGGCGCACGAGTTCGCCAACCGCGCCGACCGGCGCGCGGGCATGCGCCCCAATCTGAGAGACCGCAAGCCGAGACGGGGCCTGGAATGATCGAGATCAACAACGAGTCGGCGGTCGACGTCGACGAGACGGTGCTGCAGCGGCTGACCGACTTCAACCTCGCGCAGCTGCATGTCAGCCCGGATGCCGAGGTCGCGATCGTGCTCGTCGACGAGGGTGCGATGGAGTCGCTGCACGTGCAGTGGATGGACGAGCCCGGCCCCACCGACGTGCTGAGCTTCCCGATGGACGAGCTGCGCCCCGGCACCCCCGATCGCCCGACGGCCCCCGGCCTGCTCGGTGACATCGTGCTGTGCCCGCAGGTGGCCGAGGCCCAGGCGCAGACTGCCGGGCACACGCTGATGGACGAGCTCATCCTGCTGACCACCCACGGACTGCTGCACCTGCTGGGCTTCGACCACGCCGAGCCCGAGGACGAGCGCGAGATGTTCGGACTGCAGAAGTCGCTGATCGAGGCGTTCGCACAGGCCGAGCGCCGTCGATGACACCGGCGATACTCCTCGCGGCGGCCGTGCTGCTGGTCGCCTTCGGCGGCCTCATGGCCGCCGTGGACGCGGCGTTCTCGGTGACCTCGCGCTCGGGTATCGAAGAGCTGGCCGCCGAGGGACGCAACGCCAAGGCGCTGCGCACGATCGCGGCGGACCCCGACCCGCACGTCAACGCCGTGGCGTTCATGCGCGTGCTGTCCGAGACCACCGCGGCGGTGCTCGTCACGGTCGCACTCGACTCGCTGCTGCCGAGCATCTGGTGGGCCATGCTGGCCGCCGCGCTGCTGATGACGGCCATCACCTTCGTGCTGGTCGGGGCGAGCCCGCGCTCGTTCGGCCGGCTGCACGCGGCGACGATGCTGCAGGCGTGGTCGCCCACCGTGCGCGGCGTGCGAATTCTGCTCGGCCCGCTCGCCCAGGCACTGGTCAGCGCCGGACGCCGGGTGACGCCCGGCACCGGACGCAGCAGCTTCGCCTCGGAGGAGCAGCTGCTGAGCATGGTCGACGAGGCGGCGTCGAACGACCTCATCGAGGAGGACGACCGCGACCTCATCCACTCGGTGTTCGACTTCACCGACCAGTTCGTGCGCGCCGTCATGGTGCCCCGCACCGAGATGCTCGCGGTCGATGCGACGGCGACCACGACCGAGGCGATGGATCTGTTCCTGCGCAGCGGAGTCTCGCGGATGCCGGTCGTCGACGACGAGGCCGACGACGTCGTGGGAGTGCTGTACCTGAAGGACCTCGTGCAGTTCGCGTACCGCGACGAGAGCTCCTGGCGCGGTGCGCCGGTGCGGCCGATCGCGCGGCCGGCGGTGTTCGTCCCCGAGTCGATGCGCGCCGAGACGCTGCTGCAGCAGATGAAGCGGGATGCCGTGCACGTGTGCATCGTCGTCGACGAGCACGGCGGGATCTCGGGCCTGGTCACCCTCGAGGACCTCATCGAGGAGCTCGTCGGCGAGATCGCGGACGAGTACGACCGCAACCCTGCCGAGGTCGTCGAACTGGGGGCCGGACGGTACCGGGTCAACTCGCGTCTGCCGCTGGAGGATGTCGGCGATCTGTTCGGGCTGCAGCTCGAGGACGAGGACGTCGACTCGATCGGCGGGCTGCTGGGCAAGGCGCTCGGGCAGATCCCGCAGCCCGGTGCGATGGCGACCGTCGACGGGCTGGTGCTCACCGGCGGCGCATCGCGCGGACGCGGCAGGGGCATCGCGACGGTGTTCGTCGAGCGCGCGCCGGACGAGGATGGGCAGAAGAGGGACGATGACGGAGGACAGCGGGATGACTGACGACACCGGGATGACTGACGACACTGGGAGGGCTGGGCAGACGCGCAGCGGATTCGTGACGTTCGTGGGCCGGCCGAATGTCGGCAAGTCGACGCTGACCAACGCGCTGGTCGGCGAGAAGATCGCGATCACGAGCGAGAAGCCGCAGACGACCAGACGGGCGATCCGCGGCATCCTGAACCGCCCGGACGGGCAGCTCGTGATCGTCGACACCCCCGGCATCCACAAGCCCCGCACGCTGCTCGGCGAGCGGCTCAACGACCTCGTCGAGCAGGTGCTCGGCGACGTCGACGTGATCGGGTTCTGCGTGCCGGCGACCGAGAAGGTCGGTCCGGGAGACCGGCGGATCGCCGCCTCGCTGGACGGCTACCCGCGCGCGAAGAAGGTCGCCATCGTCACGAAGACGGATGCTGCGGACAAGGACGAGATCGTCGAGCGGCTCATGGAGGTGGATTCGCTGCGCGAGGACTGGGCGGCGGTCATCCCGCTCTCGGCGCTCACCCGCGAGCAGCTGGACGTGCTGGCCGACGAGATGCTGCAGCTCATGCCCGAAGGGCCCCGGCTGTACGAGGACGGCATCGTCACCGACGAGTCGACCGAGGACCGCATCGCCGAGATCATCCGCGAGGCGGCGCTGGAGGGCGTGCGCGACGAGCTGCCGCACTCGATTGCCGTGGTCGTCGACGACGTCGAGCCGCGCGAGGACAGCGACCTGACCGATGTGTACGCATCGATCGTCGTCGAGCGAGACAGCCAGAAGGCGATCATCATCGGCCGCAAGGGCGCACGCCTGCGCGATGTCGGCGCGGCCGCGCGTGCGGGCATCGAGGAGCTGCTGGGAACGCGGGTGTTCCTCAAGCTGCACGTGCGCGTGGCGAAGGAGTGGCAGCGCGACCCGAAGCAGCTCGGCCGGCTGGGCTTCTGACATGGCGATGCGCTGGGTCGCCCCTTCCTGGGGCGCGCCGGCGGAGTGGCGATTCGAGGACTACGAGCCGCCCGCGCCCGGTCCGGGCGAGGTGACGATCCGCGTGCACGCCGCCGGCGTGAATCCGGCGGATGCCAAGCACGTGGCCGCGCCCAGGCCCGGGGTCGAGCCGCCGGTGCCGATCGGGTACGAGGTGTCGGGGGTGGTCACGGCGATCGGACCGGACACCGGGATCGTCACGGGCGCCGCCGCTGTCGGCGATGAGGTGATCGCGTTCCGCGTCCGCGGCGGGTACGCCACCGCGCTGACCGTCCCCGCGCAGAAGGTGCTGCGCAAGCCCGCGCCGCTGACACATCCCGAAGCCGCCAACCTGCTGCTGGCCGGGACCACCGCCGCCGAGATGCTCCACGTCGTCGGAGCCGAGGCCGGCCAGACGCTGCTGCTGCACGGCGCGTCCGGCGCCGTCGGTCTGAGCCTGCTGCAGCAGGCCGCGCTACGCGGCATCCGCGTGATCGGCACCGCGAGCCCGGCCCGCTTCGAAGAGGTGCGCCGGTACGGCGGCATCCCGGTGGCGTACGGACCGGGGCTCTCGACGCGCGTCGACGAGGCGCTGGCTGCCCTCGGCGCCGACCGGATCGACGCGGCCCTGGATGCCGTCGGGACGGCCGAGGCGGTCGACACGTCGCTCGCCCTGGTCGCCGACCGGGCGCGGATCGTCACGATCGCGGCATCCGGTGCTGCGGCCGAACACGGGTTCCGGGCGATCGCCGGATCCCAGCCCGCCAGCGCCGCGTTCCGTGACGCTGCGCGGATCGATCTCGTGGACCTCGCCGAACGCGGCCTGCTCGTCGTCCCGATGGCGCTCGAGTTCCCGCTCGATCAGGCGCCGCAGGCGCACGCGATGCTGGCCGGAGGGCATCCGGGCGGGAAGATCGCGCTGATCCCCTGAGCCGGCCCTCGCCTCTGACTCAGCCCTCGACGCCGCGCAGTACCGAGCGGATGAAGACGACGCCCTCGCCGAAGTCCTCGTCGGCGGCCCTCTGCAGGGTGCCGTCGTCCCAGACGACGTCGACCCAGAGGTATCCGCGTGCCGGGTACGAGTCGAGATAGACGGTGCCGTCGGTGCCCAGCAGTTCGGGCAGCTGACTCTGGATCGCCATCAGCCTCGCCTCGGTGGCGTCGCCCGTGCTTCCGTCGCTCGGGTCGTCGAACGGCATCGGGTCGTACAGTGCGAGCGGCACGGGCGGCCGGGTCACGGTGAGGCTCGCGCCGTCGTACGTGCCGGTCACGGCGTAGGTGCCCCAGCGCACGTCCCCGCTGGTCCCGCCTTCCACAATCTCCGAGCCGTCCATCCCTTCCCACGTCCAGTCCTCCAGCGGCACGCCGGAGCACTGCGGGGGATAGGACTCGGCGACCGGGCCGAGGCAGAACTCGACCTCGCCGCCGGCACCCATGACCGTGCCCTGGCCGGTCACCTCACCGGCCGGAGGGGCGGGCATCAGAGACCCCAGGGACTGGCCGACCGGGGTATCCGAGCTCGCCGGGGCGCGGCCGCCGGGGTCGGCGGCGCAGGCACCCAGACTGAGCAGTCCGACAAGACCGATGATGCAGGCGGGAACGAGACTGCGCGATGTGCTCATACTTCGACAGTGTCGTGAACAGGTCGATCGTCTCACGATGTGCGCAGCGGGTCTTCGGAAGCTGTTAGCATCGAAGTATGCCTCTGGGCGGACTGCTTCTTCTTAGCTGCCGCGACGAGTCCTGATCTTCGGGCCTTCCTCGTCGCGGCGCTTGTGTTGGCCTGAACACATTTCCTGACGAAGAGAAGCAGCCCCACCATGAAGAACACCCAGAAGCCCTCCGCGATGCCGGTCCACAAGTACCGGCCGTACCACGAGCAGATCCGGTTCGATCTGCCGGACCGCACCTGGCCCTCGAAGCGGATCACCGAGGCGCCGCGCTGGTGCGCCGTCGACCTGCGGGACGGCAACCAGGCGCTCATCGATCCGATGTCGCCCGAGCGCAAGCGGGTCATGTTCGAGCTGCTGGTCAGCATGGGCTACAAGGAGATCGAGGTCGGGTTCCCGTCGGCGAGCCAGACCGACTTCGACTTCGTGCGCCAGCTGATCGAAGAGAACCTCATTCCCGACGACGTCACGATCCAGGTGCTGACCCAGTGCCGCGAGCACCTGATCGAGCGCACCTACGAGGCGATCACCGGTGCCAAGCAGGCGATCGTGCACTTCTACAACTCCACCAGCGTGCTGCAGCGCGAGGTCGTGTTCCGCTCCGACCGTGAGGGCGTCAAGCAGATCGCGCTGGAGGGTGCCCGGCTGTGCCGGAAGTACGAGAAGACCATCCCCGACACCGAGGTGTACTACGAGTACTCGCCCGAGAGCTACACCGGCACCGAGCTGGAGTACGCCGTCGAGGTGTGCAACGCCGTCATCGAGGTGATCGAGCCCACGCCCGACCGCAAGATCATCATCAACCTGCCCGCGACCGTCGAGATGGCCAGCCCCAACGTCTACGCCGACTCGATCGAGTGGATGAACCGGCACCTGGCGCAGCGTGAGAACGTCATCCTGTCACTGCATCCGCACAACGACCGCGGCACTGCCGTCGCCGCCGCCGAGCTGGGCTACATGGCCGGCGCCGACCGCATCGAGGGCTGCCTGTTCGGCAACGGCGAGCGCACCGGCAATGTCGACCTGGTCGCGCTGGGCGTGAACCTGTTCACGCAGGGCATCGACCCGCAGATCGACTTCAGCGACATCGACCAGGTCAAGCGCACCGTCGAGTACTGCAACCAGCTGCCCGTGCCCGAGCGCAGCCCCTGGGCGGGCGACCTCGTCTTCACCGCGTTCAGCGGCTCGCACCAGGATGCGATCAAGAAGGGCTTCGAGGCGATGGCCGCGAAGGCCGAGGCCGAGGGCGTCACCGTCGACGAGATCGAATGGGCAGTGCCGTACCTGCCCGTCGACCCGAAGGACCTGGGGCGCTCGTACGAGGCCGTCATCCGCGTCAACTCGCAGTCCGGCAAGGGCGGCGTGGCCTACCTGCTGAAGACCGACCACGCCCTCGACCTGCCGCGCAAGCTGCAGATCGAGTTCTCGGGTGTGGTGCAGGCGAAGACGGATGCCGAGGGCGGCGAGGTGACCAGCGACCAGATCTGGTCGATCTTCACCGACGAGTACCTGCCCGCCGATGACGCCGCGGCCAAGTGGGGCCGTTTCGAGCTGCTGGGAACGCAGACCCGCAGCGACATGTCCGGCGAGGTGTCGCTCGATGTGGTGCTGCGCGACGGCGAACAGCGCGTCGAGACCGCCGGGCAGGGGAACGGCCCGATCGCCGCGTTCATCGAGATCCTGCGCGAGCGCGGCTTCGACATCTCGCTGTACGACTACGTCGAGCACACGCTCTCGACCGGCGGCGACGCGCAGGCGGCCGCCTACGTCGAACTGCAGGTGGACGACCAGCGGCTGTGGGGCGTGGGCATCGACGGCGACATCTCGACGGCGAGCCTGAAGGCGATCGTCTCGTGCGTCAACCGCTCGATCCGCACGCGGGAGACCGCAGGCGAGCTCGCCGCCGTCTGATCGTTTCGCTGGGACTGACTTCCGGTCTGGGCCCCTGAGGCTTTTGAAGGGCCCCAGGCCGGAACACGTCAGGGCTTGATGATCGGGATGATCCCGGTCTCCGCCGCCACCTTCCGGCGGTGCAGGCGCCGCTGCTCGGGCAGCGAGACGTCGAAGACCACCGCGAGCACCCGGATGATCGCGGTCACGACGATCCCGATGACCGCGGCAGCGGTGATCCCCATGCCGAAGGCGTGGGCGACGACGATGAAGGTGCAGCCGACCCCCGCAGCGACCGCGTAGAGCGAGCCGACGTGCATGATGGCGACGGGCAGCCCCAGCAGCACGTCACGCAGCATGCCGCCGCCGACGGCCGCGCAGACACCGATGAACACGGCGGGAACGGGCGGGATGCCGAAGGCGATGGCCTTGCTGACGCCGAAGGCACCGAACATGCCGATCACGACGGCGTCGAGCACGACGATGAACGTGTTGATCCGGTTGAACACCCCGGCGAGCAGCATCCCGAACAGCGCCGCACCGGCGGCGGTGACCAGATACCAGTCGCTCTGCAGGGTGGCTGGTGGCTGTCCGATGAGCAGGTCGCGGATGAGTCCGCCGCCCATTCCGATCATGACGCCGATGATGGCGACGCCCAGCCAGTCCAGGCGGCGCTGGCCCTGGAATCCTGAGGCGAACATGGCACCCTGGATGCCGCCCAGAGCGACGCCGAGCAGATCGGCCCACAGCGGGATGGTGAAGAGCGGTTCGGTCACCCATCCATTGTCACGCGCGCGGGGGATAATCGATGCGTGCCCACGTATCGAGACGAAGCAGTGATCCTGCGCACCCACAAGCTGGGTGAGGCGGATCGCATCGTCACCATGCTCTCGAGGCGCAACGGCAAGATCCGGGCGGTCGCCAAGGGCGTGCGACGCACCTCGTCGAAGTTCGGGTCGCGGCTCGAGCCGTTCATGGTCGCCGATGTGCAGCTGTATCAGGGCCGCTCGCTCGACATCGTGCAGCAGGCGGAGTCGCTGGGCGCGTACGGCGCGGACATCGCCGTCGACTACGAGCGGTTCACGGCCGCGAACGCGATGGTCGAGACCGCTGACAGGCTGAACGAGGCCGAGGCGACGCCCGAGCAGTATCTGCTGCTGGTCGGAGGGCTGCGTTCGCTCTCGCGCGGCGAGCATGCCGCGCGCAGCATCCTGGATTCTTATCTGCTGCGGGTCATGTCGCTGTCGGGATGGGCGCCGGCGCTCAATGACTGCGCCCGGTGCGGTGCGGCGGGGCCGCACACGCATTTCGGTGCGCAGCTCGGCGGCACGGTGTGCACCGAGTGCGCTCCGGCCGGAAGCCCGCGCATCTCGGCATCGACGCTCGCGCTGCTGCGGGCGCTGATCGGCGGCGACTGGGATGTGGTGGATGCTGCGCCGCCCGCCGACCTCGCTGCGGCGTCGGGTACCGTCGCCGCGTACGCGCAATGGCATCTGGAGCGCGGCATCCGCTCGCTCGAGCACGTGGCCGCCCCCGGACGACAAGGAGCACGGTGACCCCGAAGCCCTACACCCACAAGGATGCGGTGCCGTTCCGCCCGCTCGACTGGACGGGCAAGACGCCGCCGGCGTTCCCGGCGGTGCCCAATCATGTCGCGATCGTCATGGACGGTAACGGACGGTGGGCGAACCGCCGGGGCCTGAACCGCATCGAGGGGCACAAGGCGGGCGAGGAGGTGCTGCTCGACGTCGTCGCCGGGGCGATCCAGGCGGGGGTGAAGCACCTGTCGGTGTACGCGTTCTCGACCGAGAACTGGGCGCGCTCTCCCGAGGAGGTGCGCTTCCTCATGGGTTACAACCGCGATGTGCTGCACCGCCGGCGCGATCAGCTGAACGAGTGGGGCGTGCGGGTGCGGTGGGCCGGGCGCAAGCCGCGGCTGTGGGGTTCGGTGATCAAGGAACTGCAGTTCGCCGAGCAGCTCACCCGCGACAACGATGTGCTGACGCTGACGATGTGCGTGAACTACGGCGGACGGGTGGAGCTCGTCGACGCGGTGCGCGCCCTCGCCGAAGAGGTGAAGGCCGGCCGGATGAAGCCGAGCGCGATCACCGAGAAGCAGATCCGCCGGAACCTGTACGTGCCGGACATGCCGGATGTGGACCTGTTCCTGCGCAGCTCGGGGGAGCAGCGCACCTCGAACTTCCTGCTGTGGCAGTCGGCCTACGCCGAGATGGTCTTCCTCGACACGCTCTGGCCGGACTTCTCCCGCGAGGAGCTGTGGCGCGCGATCGGGATCTACCTCTCCCGCGACCGCCGCTTCGGCGGTGCGATCGACGCGCCCGACGCGTCCGTCTGACCCCTGTCGCAGGGGCATGTCTTCCGCTGGGTCCCTGAGCCTGTCGAAGGGCCGCTGGTTTCTGGTGAGTGCCCGGGCTGCGTGAGGTCTCCCTTCGTTCGCAGAGCGGGCTCCTTCCCGCTGCGCGGGCCCCTCCCGATGCTCACTCCGGGAGACCTCACTCCGCCCTCGTCGTGTGCTCAGGCTGGGTCGCTGTGCCGCTTGGGTCCCTGAGCCTGTCGAAGGGCCCCAAGCCCTAACGTTCAGCAGCCGGGTCCGTCGGGATCTTCCGTGCAGGTGTGCGCGACGAGCGCAGTGTGCGCTTCGTAGATGCGGATGTCCTGGCCGGCGCCGGTCGTGGTGAGTTCACCGGTGATGGAGAACCAGCCACCGCCGAGGTCGATCTCTGCGGTGTAGGCGACGTCGACGCGAGCTGTGTAGGTGCCGCGTTCGGTGTAGGTGTGGCTGGTGTCGGTGGGAGAGAACTGCGGAAGGCGGAGCGCTTCCCAGCTCTGTCCGCCGGTGGTGGTCCGTGTCGTCTGGCCGTCGCCGTAGTGGAAGGTGAAGGACGCCGGGGTGAAGCGCACGGTGATCGGGTAACCGAACAGCTCGCCCGTCTGAGTGTGAGTGGTGGCGGCCGTGACGAAGTTGGTGGGCAGTCCAGCCACGCCGAGATTGTCGGGCTCACCCGCAAGGGAGCTCGGGTCTGGGGCGAAGGATGCGAGGTCGGTGATCGTGATCGGCGGGATCGAAGGGGCCGGTTCGTCGTCTTCGGGGTCGACGCGGTTCAGTGCGTCCACACACCGCATCATGAGATTCCAGTCATCGTCGCACTGCGTGAATGGGTCGGGTCGGGGCTGGATGTTGACCACGGGAGTCGCGTCGTCCGTGCTGTTGTCCGGCTCGGCATCGTCGGAGCTCGACTCTCGGGGCTCGTTGGACGAACCAGGTTTCTTCCAGGTTCCCGATGCCTCTACTGATTCGTCGGTCTTCTTGACCGTGCACTCTCCGAGTTCCTGCTCCAGCAAAGAGCACGGCTTGGAGTCACTGGCGGTGGCCGGTGCTCCCATCGCCACGACTGCGACAGCGCAGATCAGCCCGGTTACGACTCTGCTGATGCGCATGACTCGTCCTCTACTGCCTGCGATTCGGCAAGCAGGATTGCTTCGCCATCGATGATGAAGGTCACGTCGAGCGCGTAGCGATCCGGGCGGGTCGGCGAGACGACGGACTTCCCGTTGACGTCGACGATGTCCGTTTCGCTCACATCGCTGCAGATGCGTGCATTTATCCGGTCGGGGCGCTCGTAAGACTGCCCTTCGAAACTGACCAGCTTCGATGCCCCGTGGCGGGACAACTCCTCTGCCTGCAGTCGCGAAATCGATTCGCGCTCCGATGCCGCATATCGACCGGTGACATAGTCACGCGTGGCATCGAGCGCCGATCCGTCCGCGAGGTCGATGGCGTTGTAAACGGCAAGATACTCCCTGTACGTCTCTTCTGCCGCAGCGAATGCTTCCTCGTCGGACGAGAACAGTGCGGTCTCTGTCGGTTCCGGCTCAGGCTCGGAGGCCGGTGTGCACGCGGCGAGCATCCCGAGGCTGAGCAGGCCGGCGGACAGAGCACCGAGGGCGCGGACGGACGATGCGGCGTGGGTCACCCGGCCACGGTAGCCCGAACCACCCTGTGCGCGCAGGACTTATCCACAGGTAGTCGGCCCCGTCAGAACGGGGTGTGTTCAGATGACGGCGTCCAGTCGATGCCGGCTCCAGAGGAGGGGCCGGGATCACGGCCGGGCGGTCCGGTCGGGACGAACATCACGCGACGGGGCGGGGTGTCAGTGTGCGTGCGTCCGGTCGGACTGGTCCATTGGATGGACCAGTCGGGAAGCTGACGGGCGCTCCAGCGGTGCTCGTCCGGGATGTCGGGGTGCTTGAGCGCATGGTGCGTCTTGCAGAGGTAGGCGAGGTTGTCCAGCGAGGTCTTGCCGCCCTTGGCCCAGTCCAGGGTGTGGTCGAGTTCGCAGCGGTGGACGGGCATGCGGCATCCGGGGAAGCGGCAGTGCTGGTCCCGGGCGCGGAGGTGCCGGCGCATGGCGGCGGTGGGGGTGTAGGTGTCGGTCTGGGTGACGAATCCTTCGGGATCCAGGAAAAGGCGCGTCCAGCTGGTCGCGGTGCCGCCGAGGCTGCGGGCGACGGCGGGGTGGAGGGCCCCGTGTCCATCCAGCTGTGCAGGACGGTCGTCGACGCCCGTGAGGGTGCTCGCGTCGATGGTGACCTGGATGTGGGCGGTGATGTTGTGCAGTCCGTCGCCGAACACCTCGGACGGGGAGGCAGCCAGGAGCAGGTCGGTGAACAGTTCGGCGCGAATCCGGTCGAGGGAGCGGGTGTCGGCGGGGATCTGGATCGGCTGAGGTCCGGCGGCGATGATCCGGTCGACCGCGGCGTCGTATGCTGCAGCCGCCTCAGGGTCTTCCAGCGGCCCCGGTTCGGGGATCCAGCTCCCGACGACGCCCGGTTCGCCGGGGGTGAATGGGTCCCTGGTGAAGGTGTCGGCGACGCCGAAGATCACCGAGTCGGCGGGGGTTCCGTCAGGGAGAAGGTCGGGTTCGTCGACAGGGAGGACGGGAGTGCGGTCTTCGGGGTGCTCGCGCAGATGGGTGGCCTTCTGGGTGAGACGGTCCATGATCGCCACGGCGATGTGGGTGGGCAGCAGTGCGCTCAGGAATGACAGCTCGTCATCGTAGGGGCGGACGGTGATGTACTGATCATCCAGCGCCTCCTCGTGCCGGTCGGTGATGGTCTGGGGCGCCAGGGCCGCAGCCAGCTCCCTGACGTGGGCGCGAGTGCGGGCGGGTGCCTCGGCGGTCGCGAACTCCAGCGCCGCCGCTTCGAACAGCGCCCGCACACCGTCATCGAGAGTGCCGGCGTGGATCGCCTGGGTCAGCGGGCGGGCGGCGCGCAGGATCTCCCGGACGTGCGCCGCCGAAACGGTTCCGGCCTCGAACGCGGCACGCAGCGTTGGGAACTCGTCATGCAGGGTCCGGGCGTCGCCGAACGCCTGCTCCACGGTGCCTTTCGCGACGCGGCCCGCCGAGGAGAACTCCGCCACCATGCTGCGGCGGATCGTCTCGCGGTGCATCGGGGCGTCGGCCGCATCGGCATCAGCCAGCTCCGCCCGCCGCGCCAGGACCGCGGCTGCTTTCGCCTCCCACGCCGCGACCTGACGGCGCGCTTCGAGCCACTCGTCGAGCAGGGCTTCCTTCTCGACGTGGCGAGGGAGAGGGGCGGTGGACATGACTCCAGTGTAGTACAGATGTTCGAATTAGGGTAGGAGTTCGGGAGAAGAAGTTCGGGAAACTTCCGGGGCGCAGCTCGGCCCTTCGACAGGCTCCGGGACCCAGCGGGAGGGGGCAGCCCTTCGACAGGCTCAGGGACCCAGCGGGCGGGCGTGTGCTGGCCCTTCGAGAGCCTCAGAGAGCCAAGTGCGTCAGCGGACCCGGCGGAGCCAGCGGTCGAGCTCGCGGGGGTGGCGCAGGCGCACGACGACGAGGTGGGGGAAGAGGTCGAGCTTCTGCGGCATCCGCTCGGTCCAGAAGCCGCGCGTGCGACTCTGCCACGCGAGGATGTTCTCGTAGGGATCTCGCGTGGCCAGCAGCCGCCACAGCGGCTTTTCGACGTTGCCGTTGTACATCCGGGTGCGCAGGATGCTGCGGCGCAGCGTGCGCGCCAGCAGCCGGCGCCGCACCACCGGCCACGGATAGTCCAGCCAGACGGCGAGCTGCGCGCGGGGCGTGAGGATGTCGTCGGTGCCCTTGCTGGTGTACTGCCATTCGGTCACCCAGCGATCCGCAGCGGCGAAGGCGCGCACCTCCTCGAGGAACTCCGGCCGCGGCTGCCAGCCGGGGCCATGGTGCAGTGCATCCAGCTCGTGCGCATCCAGATCCCACAGTTCCGCGAGGCGCCGAGCGAGCGTGGTCTTGCCCGAGCGGGTGACACCGGCGATCAGCACGCGCGCGGGCCGGAAGGGCACCGGGTCGTCGGCCCCCAGCATCCGCCCGGTCATGTGACGGATGCCCTCAGCCAGCGCTCGGTCTCGCGCGGATGCCGCAGGCGCACGATCGTCAGACCGGGGAAGCCGGTCTCGATCGACGGCATCCGCTCCGTCCACTTGTGACGGGTGCGCCTCTGCCAGTCGAGGATGTTCTCGTCGCCGCGCACCGTCAGCGCCTGCCAGAGCGTCGGCTCGACGTTGCCGTTCCACAGCTTCGTGCGCAGGATGCGGCGCCGCCAGGTACGGCGCAGCAGCCGGCGTCGCACCAGCGGATACGGATAGTCGAGCCACACCAGCAGGTCGGCCCGTCCGGGCAGGACGTCGTTCGTGCCCTTGCTCGTGTACTGCCACTCGGTCACCCAGCGGTCGGTGGCGGCGAAGGCGCGCACGTCATCGAGGAACTGCGGGCGCGGCGTCCATCCTGGCCCGTGATGCAGCGCGTCCAGCTCGTGGTGCGCCAGATCCCAGCGCTCGGCGAGTCGCACAGCCAGCGTGGTCTTGCCCGCTCCGGTCACCCCCGCGATCAGGATCCGCTCCGGCCGGTGCGGCAGGGGATCGTCGGCGGTGAGCACCCGAAGATGCTAACAGCGGAATACATCCGCGATCGCGTCGGTTGGCACAGAGTGTGAGCCAACCCATCTCGATCGACATCTGGTCCGACATCGCCTGCCCCTGGTGCTACATCGGCAAGCGCAACCTCGAAGCCGGTCTCTCGGCACTCGCCACTGACGCCGACGCACCGCAGGTCGACATCACCTTCCACTCGTTCGAGCTGTCTCCCGACACCCCGGTGGACTTCGACGGCGACGAGGTCGACTTCCTCGCCGGTCACAAGCGGATGCCGCGCGAGCAGGTCGAGCAGATGCTCGCCCACGTCACGAACGTCGCCGCCGGTGCAGGGCTGGAGTACCGCTTCGACCTGCTGCAGCACACCAACACGGTCAAGGCGCACGAGCTGCTGCACTTCGCGAAGGCCAAGGGCCTGCAGCACGAGATGGAGGAGCGGCTCATGTCCGCCTACTTCACCGAGGGCAAGCACGTCGGCCGTATCGACGACCTCGTCGCCCTCGCCGCCGAGATCGGCCTCGAGCCCGACGAGACCCGCTCGGCTCTCGAATCCGCCCAGTACCTCGAGGCCGTGCGCGCCGACCAGGCGCAGGCACGCGCCTACGGCATCAACGGCGTGCCGTTCTTCGTCATCGATGGACAGTACGGCGTCAGCGGCGCCCAGCCGCCGGAGGCGTTCGAGAACGTCATCCGCGACGTCTGGGCGAAGAAGCAGCAGCCCGCCGAGGCCTGAGCAGGACAGCGCAATCACAGACGCGCAATCACAGACGCGGCAGGATCGTCCACCGATCCTGCCGCGTCCGTATATCGGAGCGTGCTCCGCTCAGAGCTCCTGCTGCTGCGGTGCCAGCGGCAGCGGCTCCATCGGCTGGTCGTTCGCCGTCAGGTCGATTCCGAGGTCACGCGCGTACACGACGCGGGTCGCGATGGCGACGTCGTCGCCCGCCTCGGTGAGCTCGAACACCCGGCCACCGCGCATGCGGTTGCGCTCCGCACCCGAAAGGCCGTAGGCGCCGAATCCGGTGCCAGGGGCGTAGCCGAGCTTGACGCCGTAGTAGTCGCCCACGTAGTCGTTGATGTGATCGTGGCCGACGAAGACGCCCTTCACATCACCGCGCTCGAGGATCGCGTTGAACATTCCCGAGTTGATCGGGCCGGGGCACTCGTCCTCGTTGCGCTCACCGACGATGCCGTGCCGGGCCTTGCCCCGAGCGGCGTCGGCCGCCGTGCGGGTGTCCACCCCGCCCCACCACATGAAGCGGTGCTCCCAGAGGGCGATGTGGATGAACATCAGTCCGGGAACCTTGCGTCCCTGCTGCTTCTCGAGGCGCTGCGACTGCTCGCGGTACCAGGCGACCTGGTCCATCCGCAGCCAGTCCCAGGTCGGGTAGCCGTCGAAGTTCTGCCCGTTGATCGCGCCGGGAGCGTAGCGCCCCGAGTCGATCAGCCACAGCTCGAACGCGTCGCGCTTGGTCTGCGCCGACGCGATCGGCACGATCGTGTTGCCGGTTCCGGTCAGACCGCGCGTGCTCTCGGCGTTCACGTTGTACTCGTACGACCGGTAGATCTCGAGCATCCCGGCCTCATCGACGCCGGACTGCGGCAGGGAGTCCTCGTCGTGGTTGCCGTAGGTGACCGCCCACGGGATGCCGCGCGACTCCATCGGCCAGACCACGTTGTTGATCGCCTGCTTGACCGCGAGACGGGTCTCGCAGCCGCCCGTGATGACATCGCCGTTGATGACGACGAAATCGGGCTTCTCCTGGTCGAGCACCTTCTCCATCAGCTCGACGGTGCGCCGGTCGGTGCGCTCGTCATCCTGTGTGTCGTTGAACTGCACGACCTTGAAGGTCCCGTCGGAGCGGAAGCGCAGACGCGGCGCCTGCGGTCCCGGACGCCCCGAGACGGGGGTGGACAGGGAGGCGTCGCTCGCGGCTGCGGCGTGGGCGCCGAGCGGCAGTGCGGCTGCGACGGCGCCGAGCGCGCCGGCGGTGATCACGGCACGTCGGCTCATGGGCATACGGTCAGGCATCCTGGTTCTCCTGTACGGCGGTGGCTGGAAGTCCGCCGGCGGTGACCCTAGGAAGCCGAGGTGGCGTGCGATCGACGCATGGATGAACGACACGCGCCGGTTGGCGCGCAAACGGATCCGGATGCCGTTCAGCGGCCGGATGCGGTCAGTGCATCCTCGATCGCCGAGACGACCTCGGGAGCGTCGGGAAGCTGCTTGGGACGGAAGCGCTGCACCGAACCGTCGGGGCCGACGAGGAACTTTTCGAAGTTCCACTCCACGCGGCCGGCCTTGCCCTGGGCATCCGGCGTCTGCTTGAGCGCCTTGAACAGCTCGTGGGCGTTGCGGCCGTTGACCTTGACCTTGTCGTTCACCGGGAAGGTCACCCCGTACGTCGTCGAGCAGAACTCGAGGATCTCGGCCATCGTCCCCGGCTCCTGGCCCATGAACTGGTTGCACGGGAAGCCCAGCACCGTCAGGCCCCGCTCGCCGTAGGCGCGCTGCAGCTGCTCGAGCTGCTCGTACTGCGGGGTGTTGCCGCAGCGCGAGGCGACGTTGACGATGAGCACCGCTCCGGAGCCGTAGTCGTCGAGGGTCTTCTGCGCGCCGGAGGCGTCTGAGAACGGGATCTGACGGATCGTCGAGTCGGTCATATCCACAGCCTAGGTCGCTGAGCCCCCGCTCGGCCGTCGTCTGGGAGAATGGAGGGGACATGACTCTCGCCACTGCATCCGCGCCCGCGCTGCGCATCGGACCGATCGACCTCGACGTGCCCGTCGTGCTCGCTCCCATGGCGGGCATCACCAACACCGCCTTCCGCCGCCTGTGCCGCGAGTACGGCGCCGGCCTGTACGTCAGCGAGATGATCACCTCGCGCGCACTGGTCGAGCGCAACGCGATCACGATGCGGCTCATCCAGCACCACGAGAGCGAGACCCCGCGCTCGATCCAGCTGTACGGAGTCGACCCGGCGACCATCGCCGAGGCGGTGCGCATCATCGTCGCCGAGGACCGCGCCGACCACATCGACCTGAACTTCGGATGCCCCGTGCCCAAGGTCACCCGCAAGGGCGGGGGAGCGGCTCTTCCGTGGAAGATCGGCCTGTTCGCCGACATCGTCGACCGTGCGGTCAAGGCTGCGGGCGATGTGCCGCTGACGGTCAAGATGCGCAAGGGCATCAACCGCGACCACCTCACCTTCCTCGACGCCGGCCGCGCCGCCGAGGACGCGGGTGCGGCAGCGGTCGCGCTGCACGCGCGCACGGCATCCGAGTACTACTCGGGCCACGCCGACTGGAGCGCGATCGGCGAGCTGAAGCAGGCGGTCACCAGCATCCCCGTGCTCGGGAACGGCGACATCTGGTCGGCCGACGACGCGGTGCGGATGATGGACGAGACCGGCTGCGACGGCGTCGTCGTCGGCCGCGGATGCCTGGGGCGCCCCTGGCTGTTCGGCGAGCTCGCCGACGCCCTCGGCCCGGGCGAGGCGCCGGCCGGCCCGAAGGTCGACGCGACCCTGCAGTTCGTCGCGCAGGCGTTCCGTCGCCACGCCGAGCTGCTGGTGGAGTTCTTCGAGGACGAGGACCGCGGATGCAAGGACATCCGCAAGCACGTCGCCTGGTACTTCAAGGGCTATCCGGTCGGCGGCGAGCTGCGCGCGGCACTGGCCCGCGCCTCGACGCTGCAGGAGATCGACGACCTGCTCGGCACCCTGGGCGACGCGCCCTACCCCGGTGTCGGCGCCGAGGGACAGCGCGGACGCGCGGGCTCGCCCAAGCGCACCGCCCTGCCCGAGGGGTGGCTCGACTCCCGCGAGATCGGCGAGGGCGTCGGCGCGATGATGCGCGGAGCGGAGATCGAGAACAGTGGTGGCTGAGCCTTCCGCCCGCGTGCCGGCGGGATACGACCAGCACGACGCGGAACGCTTCTTCTCAGAGACCCACCGCTCCGAGCGCGACGACTTCTCGCGCGACCGCGCCCGCGTGCTGCATTCGGCCGCGCTGCGGCGCCTCGCTGCGAAGACCCAGGTGCTCAGCCCCGCCAGTACCGCCGACTTCGCCCGCAACCGGCTCACGCATTCTCTCGAGGTCGCGCAGGTCGGCCGCGAGCTCGCGAGCGCCCTCGGTGTCTCGGCCGATGTCGTCGACACCGCCTGCCTCAGCCACGACCTCGGCCATCCGCCGTTCGGGCACAACGGCGAGCGGGCGCTGAACGACTGGGCCGCCGACATCGGCGGGTTCGAGGGCAACGCGCAGTCGCTGCGCATCCTCACGCGCCTCGAGGCGAAGGTGCTCGACGACAGCGACCACTCCGTCGGGCTGAACCTCACCAGGGCGAGCCTGGATGCGACCTGCAAGTACCCGTGGACCGTCGACAGCCCGCTGCCCGACCCGGGTGGACGGCTGAAGTTCGGCGTGTACCCCGACGACGAGCCGGTCTTCCGGTGGATGCGCGACGGCGCACCCGGCCGGCTGCGCTGCATCGAGGCCGAGATCATGGACCTCTCCGACGACATCGGATACTCGGTGCACGACTTCGAGGACGCCATCGTCAACGGCTACCTCGACATCGCCCACCTCTCCGACCCCGCCGAGCACGACGCCCTGGTCAGCCGCATCCAGCAGTGGGTGGGCTACGACTTCACCCGCGAGGAACTCGCCGACGCGCTGTACCGGCTCACCCGGCAGCCGATGTGGCTGAACACCTTCGACCGTTCGCGCCGCGACCTGGCACGCCTGAAGAACCTCACCAGCGACCTCATCGGCCGCTTCGCCCGCGCCTCGGTCGCAGCGACCCGGGAGGCGTACCCGGGGCCGTCCCTCGCCCGCTATCACGGCCACGTCGTCGTGCCCCGCGTGGTCGAGTCCGAGATCGCCGTGCTCAAGGGCATCATGGGGCAGGCCATCGTGACCATCGACGCCCGCAAGGGCGTCTACAAGGAGCAGCGCCGCGTGCTCACCCGGCTCGCGGACGCCCTGTGGTCGACGGACGCGCTGTGGTCGGCCGGCGCCGACGTGCTCGAGCCCGCATTCGCCGCCGACTTCGTCGCCGCGACGACGGATGCCGAACGCGCCCGCGTGGTCGTCGACCAGGTCGCCAGCCTCACCGACCAGACCGCCGTCGACTGGCACAACCGCCTGGTGGGCGAGATCGACCCCGCTGAGGTCGGCATCTGGACGCCCCGCCACGTGCGCCCCGGCGCACACCGTCGCCCGGCGACCCGCGTGCCCGTCGAAGGGGCCGTCTGATGCCCCGCATCCGGCAGTCCGACGTCGAAGAGGTCAAATCCCGCACGAACATCGCCGACATCGTCGGCGAGCGCGTGGCGCTGAAGTCCGCCGGCGTCGGGTCGATGAAGGGGCTGTGCCCCTTCCACGACGAGAAGAGCCCGAGCTTCCACGTCCGCCCGCAGGTGGGCTTCTACCACTGCTTCGGATGCGGTGCCTCCGGCGACGTCTACTCGTTCCTGCGTGAGCTCGACCATGTCAGCTTCACCGAGGCCGTCGAGCGCCTCGCGGGCCGCATCGGCTACGCGCTGCACTACGAGGACGGCGGCGCCGCCCCCGAGACGAGCGGCCGCAGCCGCCTGTACGCGGCGAACACCGCGGCGGCCGAGTACTTCCGCGGGCAGCTGCTCAGCCCTGAGGCCGAGACGGCGCGGCGCTTCCTCGGCGAGCGGGGCTTCGACGCGGGAGCCGCTGCGCACTTCGGCGTCGGCTACGCGCCGCGCGGCTGGGACAACATGCTCAAGGCGCTGAACGCACAGGGCTTCACGCGCGACGAGCTCAGCACGGCGGGCCTCGTCTCGACGGGACAGCGCGGGGTGTACGACCGCTTCCGCGGACGCCTGATCTGGCCGATCCGCGATGTCACCGGGCAGACCATCGGCTTCGGGGCACGCAAGCTCTACGACGACGATCAGGGGCCGAAGTACCTGAACACCCCCGAGACGCCGCTGTACAAGAAGACGCAGGTGCTCTACGGGCTCGACCTCGCCAAGCGCGACATCGCCCGCGGCGACCCGCGGCGGGTCGTCGTCGTCGAGGGGTACACGGATGTGATGGCCTGCCACCTGGCCGGGGTGACCACGGCGATCGCGACCTGCGGCACGGCGTTCGCCGCCGAGCACATCAAGGTGCTGCGCCGCGTGATGGGCGACGACTCGGCGGCCGGCGAGGTGGTCTTCACCTTCGACGGCGACGAGGCGGGGCAGAAGGCGGCGCTGCGAGCGTTCTCCGAGGACTCGCGGTTCACCGCACAGACCTTCGTCGCGGTGGCCCCGGACGGCCTCGACCCCTGCGACCTGCGCCTCACACGCGGTGATGCGGCCGTGCGCGGGCTGATGGACGCCAAGGTGCCGATGTTCGAGTTCGCGATCGACCGCAAGCTCGCAGGCTACGACCTGTCGACCGTCGAAGGGCAGGTGGGCGCGCTGCGCGCCGCCGCGCCCATCGTGGCCGAGATCCGCGACGAGCTGCTGCGGCCGGGCTACGAGCGCGTCCTCGCGCGGCGTCTGGGCATGGACCCCACCGCCGTGCATCAGCAGGTGCAGCGCGCCGCGCGCGGAGCATCCGACTCCGCTCGCGATGCGCGCGAGCCGCAGCGTGCGCAGCATCCCGCCGCGGATGCCGGCGACGGCCAGACCGCGACCCGCGTGCGGCTCGCCGATCTGCCTCGCACAGCCGACGTCGCGATCGAACGCGACGCGCTCATGGGGGCGCTGCAGTACGGTCACCGCATCGACCAGGACATGCTCGCCAGGGCGCTGTCCGAGCCGTTCCGGCATCCGGCCCTTGAGGCCGTACGCGAGTCGGTCGCCGCGGTCGGCGACCGCACCCGGGTCGGCTGGGCCACGACGGCGGCGGATGCCGTGCGCGAGCCGTATCGCAGCCTCGCGGGCGAACTGCTGATGATGCCGTTCCCCGCCCGCGACGAGGAGGGCGCGGTGGCCTCGGCCGCCGACCTGTGCCGGCGCCTCATCGTGCGTGCGATCGACCGGGAGAAGAACGAGCTGCTGGGTGCCGTGCAGCGCGTGGCCGCCGACTCCGACGGCGGGCGGGCGCTGCGGATGCGACTGCGCGACCTCGACGCGGAGCGGCTGCGGTTCGCCGAGTCGTGAGCTCGCCGGCGGATTCACCGGGCAGGATAGGGTCATGCCCGCCGCCAGTGACATCGCCATAGAGTGTTCCGACCTCGTCATCGACAGGATCGGGCACGGCGGCGTGACCCGCGCCGTCGACGGCGTCACGTTCACGCTGCACGCCGGTGAGCTCATGTGCGTCGGCGGTGCGACCGGATCGGGCAAGTCGACCCTCGTGGCCGCGCTGGCGGGCGTCGGCGACGAGTCGCTGAGGGTGGCAGGCGGACGTGCGGAGGTCTGCGGCATCGACATCCGCAAGCCCGGTCGCAGGCGCCGGATGCTGACCGCGCTGAGCGGCTACGTCGGGCAGGGCGCCGGTGCGAACCTGCCGCCGCGGCTCACGGTCGGCGAGGTCATCTCCGAACCGGTCACCTCGCGCGAGCGGAAGGTCAACACCAAGGCGCTCGCGATCCGCGTGGCGTCGCTGCTCGACGAACTGCACCTGCCGCTCGGGGCCGCATCGAAGTTCCCGTACGAGCTCAGTGCCGGGATGCGCCAGCGCGTCGCCATCGCCCGCGCCTTCATGCTCGAGCCGCGCGTGCTGATCGCCGACGAGCCGCTCGCCAACCTCGACCTGGAGGTGCGTCCGGTCGTGTTCGAGGCCATCACCCGCCGCCGCACCGAGCAGTCTATGGCGGCCCTGCTGGTCACCAACGACGCGGCGTTCATCCGCGAGCTCGACGCCGAGGCGCTGCTGCTGCGCAGCGGCCATGTGGTGGCGCGGGGGATCGGGAAGAACCTCGTCTGGTCGCCGAATGCCGAGGCGGATGCCGCGGGCTGAACGCGCCACGCCCGGGGTGCCCGTCGTGTTCGGGAGCGGCCGCGGAGTTTGCTAAGCTGGGTGAGTTGCCCGCCCGCGGGGAACATGATCCTCGGTAGCTCAATTGGCAGAGCAGCCGGCTGTTAACCGGCAGGTTCTTGGTTCGAGTCCAAGCCGGGGAGCCACTCCCCTCGAAACCCCGTCCTCGTGGCGGGGTTTCGTCGTTCCCGCCCCGGAACCGACAGGCGGGTCGACCGTCAGAGGAGCTCGGCGCGGAGCTGCTCGGGGGTCTTGGGGGAGAGCAGACCGGGGGCCACGTCGAACGGCGTCTTCGCACCGTGGCCGCCGGCGGCGGCCAGACGGGCGGCCGCGCGCGCGTAGGCGACCAGGACGCTGGCGGTGAACTCCGGGTTCGAGTCCAGCGCGAGCCGGAACTCCAGCGTCTGATCCGTGCCCGCCGACGTCGTGCCGCTGCGGATCACGAACCCGCCGTGCGGGACGCCGGCGTGGTCACGCGCGAGCTCCTCGGCGGTGATGAACTCGACGGTCGTGTCGTACGGCTCGAAGTAGTCCGGCATCGTCACGATCGCCTCGCGCACGGCATCCGCGTCCGCACCGTCCTCGAGCACGACGAAGCATTCGCGGGTGTGCTTCTCGCGGGTGCTCAGCTGCGGGCGCTCGCCCGCGCGCACCTGCGTGATCGCGTCGTCGGAGGGGATCGTGTACTGCACGCCGGCCGCGACGCCCGGCACGCGGCGGATGGCATCCGAATGCCCCTGGCTGAGCCCGCGGCCCCAGAACGTGTAGGTCTCGCCCTGCGGCAGGATCGCCTCGCCGTACAGGCGCTGCAGCGAGAACAGGCCCGGGTCCCACCCGGTGGAGATGATCGCGGTCGTGCCGGCCGCTCGCGCCGCCGCATCCACGGCGGCGAAGTGCTCGGGGATGCGGGCGTGCGTGTCGAAGCTGTCGACCACGCTGAACATCGACGCCAGCTGCGGCGTCTGCTCGGGCAGGTCGCTCTTCGACCCGCCGCACAGCACCAGCACATCGGTCTCGTCCCGCATGCCCGCGAGGTCGTCCATACGGTGCACGGCCGTGTCGGCGCGCAGTGTCGTCACCGACGCCGGGTCGCGGCGCGAGAAGACGCCGACGAGCCGCAGGTCGGGATTGAGTGCGATCGCCTGCTCCACGCCGCGTCCGAGATTGCCGTAGCCGACGATGCCGATCCGGATGCTCATGCCATCACCCCTCGAGGTCGTCCACGCCGGGCGTCCAGCTCGCGCCGCCGCGGGTCCAGCCGCGCTTGCGGGCGATCTTCTGCACGGTCTTCCAGTCGCCGTCCGACAGACGGTCGACGTACAGGATGCCGTCGAGGTGATCGAACTCGTGCTGCATGATGCGCGCACGCCAGCCGTCGACCTCGATGCGGACCGGCTCGCCGGACAGGTCGACGCCGGTCACCAGCACGCGGTCGGAGCGGCGCAGCGGGAATCGCTCGCCGGGGAACGACAGGCAGCCCTCGGACTCCTCGTCCGGGTCGGGGGAGCCGGGCTCGGGCGGGGTCATCCACAGTTCGGGGTTGATGATCTCTCCGCGCCATGGGCGGTCGTCGTCATCCACGTACGAGTACACGTAGATGCGCTGCGGCACGCCCACCTGAGGGGCCGCCAGGCCGACGCCGGGGGCGAGATCCATCGTCTCGTACATGTCGGCCACCAGCGTGCGCACCTCGTCGGTGATCTCGGTCACCTCGGATGCGGGGGAGTGCAGAACGGGGTCGCCCATGATGCGGATCGGAAGAACAGCCACGCCACAACACTACTGGGCGCCCGACGGCAGGTAGGGTGAAACGGTGCAGCATGGGGCGGATCTGGCGATGGGCGTGAGCGACCAGCTGATCGGCGTCTTCCAGAACCCCGCGCTGCTGCTCGGCATCCCGCTCGCGCTGGCCGGCGCCGTCTTCATGTCGCTCGGCGCGCAGTACCAGCACCGCGGTGTCGAGAAGGTCGAGAAGCTCACCGGCGTCGAAGGCACCACGGGCCTGAGCAGCTCGCAGCTCAAGGGGCTGCTCACGCGTCCGTCGTGGATCATCGGCACGCTCATGCTGGGCTTCGCGATCCTGTGCCAGCTCAGCGCCATGGCCATCGCGCCGCTCATCGTCGTCCAGCCGCTCGGTGCGGTCGCCCTGGTCGTCACGACGCTGCTGAACGCGCGCGTCTCGGGCCACACGCCCACGCGTCACTCGCTGATCGCGATCGGACTGTGCCTGGGCGGCATCTTCCTGTTCGTCACGCTGGCGGCCCTGTACGCCACGGAGCGCCCGATCAGCAACGAGGACCTGTTCATCATCCTCACCGTGCTGCTGGTCGTGATCATCGTGCTCGGCGCGTTCTGGCTGATCCTGCGCCACCGCATGCGCGCCCTGTTCTACGTCAGCGGTGCCGGCATCCTCTACGGCTTCGTCGCCACGCTCGCGAAGGCCGTGATCAGCCGCATCCAGGCCGGCGATTTCGAGTGGCTCACCGTCGTCTGCCTGATCGCGCTCATCGCGGCCGCCGCCGTCGGCGCCTACTTCGTGCAGACCGCATACAGCTCGGGCCCGCCCGACCTCGTCATCGCCGGACTCACCGTGATCGATCCCATCGTCGCGGTGCTCATCGGCGCCCTCGTGCTCGGAGAAGCGGATGCCGCACCGGTCCCGGTGCTGATCATGTTCGGCGTCGCCGGGGTGATCGCCGTGTTCGGCGTCTTCGGGCTCGCGCGGTACCACCCGCAGGTGCTCAGCGAGAGCCAGGAGCTCGGCATCCGTCGCGGAAGCGGCGGGGGCCTTTCGACAGGATCAGGCCAGGCAACAGGGGCCCAGGGCGGCCCTTCGACAGGCTCAGGGACCCAGCCGTCGACAGGCCCTTCGAGAGCCTCAGGGACCCAGGACGACGACGACCCGTATCGCGATCAGTAGTCGCGGTCGATGAGATCGGGAGAGACGCCCGATGCGGCGGCCTCGTCGACGAAGAACACCGTGCGGCGGCGGCCCTTCGCCCCGGCCGCGGGCACGCTCGCGTAGCTCGCACCGGCCAGGGCCAGGCCCAGGGCGGATGCCTTGTCGGCACCGGTGAGCACGAGCCACACCCGCTTGGCGGCGTTCAGCACGGGGCGCGTCAGCGTCACACGCTCGGCGGGAGGCTTGGGCGAGTTGCGCACCGGCAGCGCCGCGGCATCCGTCACCGTCACCTCGGGACGATCCGGGAACAGCGAGGCGATGTGCCCGTCCGGGCCCACGCCGAGGAAGCACACCGCGAACGATGGCCACGGCTCCTCATCGCTGCGCGCGAACCGGGCCAGGTCGGCCGCGTAGGCGGCGGCGGCCTCGTCGAGCGTCAGGCCGTCCGACGGCGCGGCGACCTCGTGCACGTTCTCTGCGGGCACCGGGATGCGATCCAGCAGTGCACGACGCGACTGCAGGGAATTGCGGTCGTCGGCATCGCGCTCGACGAACCGCTCGTCACCCCACCAGAAGTGCACCAGCGACCAGTCGATCTGCTCGACCCGCGGGTCGTCGGCCGCCGCTGCCAGCACGGCCCCGCCCATCGATCCGCCGGTCAGGCAGATGTGGGCGAGGCGGCCGTTGCGGGTGCGCGCGATGACCCGGGTGAGGAATCGATTCGCGACCCGTGCCGCGAGTGCGGCCGGGGTCGGCTCGACGACCACGGTCTTGATCGATCCCTGCACCGTCATGCGCTCACGCTCCCTTTTCCGCCGGTCCGAGGCGTTCCCAGCCCTCGGTGATGACCCGACCGTACAGCAGATCGGCGTCGAGGCGGCGCAGCTCCTCCGCGAGGCATTCGCGCAGAGTGCGGCGCGGCAGGTGCAGTTCGTGGTCGGGCTGCCCGGGCTGGGTGAGGATGGCGACGCCGGGGCTCGGACGCTCGAGCAGGATGTCGCCGCTGGCGCGGGTGAGGCGCACCGACTTGATACCCTCCTGCCAGTGCTCGGGGTCCTCGTACGACCAGCTGACAGGCACGTCGAGGGCCATCCGCAGCCAGGCGGCGAGCAGGGCGGTCGAGGGGGATGCCGCAGCACCGCGCACCTCGACCGCCGTGACGCGCTCGTACGGCGGCTGGTCGAGCACGGCCGCGAGCTGCTCACGCCAGTGCGTCAGGCGCGTCCAGGCCAGATCGGTGTCGCCCGGCGCGTGGGTGCGGCCGAGCAGCGCGAGCCGGTCGCGCACGTCGGGGGAGGTGGCGGCGTCGGTGATGCGACGCTGCGCGATGCGGCCCAGCGGCGATGCCGCGGCATCCGTGGGCGCCTCATCAGGCCACCACGCGACGACCGGGGCGTCGGGGAGCAGCAGACCGGTGACGAGGCTCTCGGCGTTGCCCGCGGCGTCGCCGAACGCGTGCAGCACGACGACCTCGCTCGCACCGGCGTCCCCGCCGACCCGGATCTGGGCGTCGAGGTGGGCCTGGCCCTCACCGGTGACGAGCACGATCACCCGCATCGGGTGCTCGCGCGAGGCGTCGTTGGCGGCATCGATGGCCGCCTCGGCGACACCGTTGCGGGCGATGATGAGCAGGGTCAGCACGCGTCCGAGGGCGACAGCGCCACCCTCTTCGCGCACCTTCACCAGCTGCTTGGCGACCTGGCTGACGGTCGTGTCGGGAAGGTCGATGATCACGGGCGTCTCCAGACTCGTCCGTCGCGGGCAAGAAGGGCGTCGGCGGAGGCCGGACCCCAGGAACCGGGGGCGTACTGCTCAAGCGGCGTGTGCAGCGACGCCCAGTACTGCTCCACCGGGTCGAGGATCTTCCACGAGAGCTCGACCTCTTCGTGGCGGGGGAACAGCGGCGGGTCGCCCAGCAGCACGTCGAGGATCAGGCGCTCATAGGCCTCGGGGCTCGCCTCGGTGAAGGCGTGGCCGTAGCCGAAGTCCATGGTCACGTCGCGCACGTTCGCGCCGCTGCCAGGAACCTTCGACCCGAAGCGGATCGTGACGCCCTCGTCGGGCTGCACGCGGATGACCAGAGCGTTCTGACCCAGCTCAGAGGTCTGCGAACGGCCGAACAGGTGCTCGGGTGCGCGCTTGAAGACGACGGCGATCTCGGTGACACGACGGCCCAGACGCTTGCCGGTGCGCAGGTAGAACGGCACTCCCGCCCAGCGGCGGGTGTCGATCTGCAGCTTCACGGCCGCGTAGGTCTCGGTGGACGACTGCGGGTCCATGCCGTCCTCTTCGAGGAAGCCGTTGACCCGCTCGCCGCCCTGCCATCCGCCGGCGTACTGGCCCCGTGCGGTCGCGAGCGAGAGGTCATCGGGCAGCCGCACGGCCTCGAGCACCTTCTCCTTCTCGGCGCGCAGGTGGTCGGCCGACATGCTGATCGGCTCCTCCATCGCGGTGAGCGCGAGCAGCTGCAGCAGGTGGTTCTGGAAGACGTCGCGCGCCGCCCCGACGCCGTCGTAGTATCCGGCGCGGCCGCCGACGCCGATGTCCTCGGCCATCGTGATCTGCACGTGGTCGACGTAGTTTCGGTTCCACAGCGGCTCGTACAGCTCGTTGGCGAAGCGCAGCGCGAGGATGTTCTGCACCGTCTCCTTGCCGAGGTAGTGGTCGATGCGGAAGATCGAGTCGGTCGGGAAGGTCTCCTCGATCACCTCGTTCAGCGCGCGGGCCGACTCCAGATCGTGGCCGAACGGCTTCTCGATGACCACGCGACGCCAGCACGAGCCGTCGTCGTTCTCCGGCCCGACGAGACCGGACTCGCGCAGCTGCCTGGCGACCTCGGCGAACGCCTTCGGCGGGATGGACAGGTAGTAGGCGTGGTTGCCCATGGTGCCGCGTTCGACGTCGAGCTTCTCGACCGTCTCCCGCAGGCGCGCGAACGCCTCGGGGTCGTCGAAGGTGCCCTGAACGAACCGGATGCCCTGCAGCAACTGCTGCCACGTCTCCTCACGGAACTCGGTGCGGGCGTACTTCTTCACCGCTTCGTAGACGACCTCGGCGAAGTCCTGGTCCTCCCAGTCGCGACGGGCGAAGCCGACCAGGGCGAACCCGGGAGGCAGCAGGCCACGGTTGGCGAGGTCGTACACGGCCGGCATGAGCTTCTTGCGCGACAGGTCGCCGGTCACGCCGAAGATCACCAGAGCGCTGGGGCCGGCGATGCGGTGGAGCCGGCGGTCGTCGGGATCGCGGAGCGGATTGCGTCCGCGAGAGATGGGGGCAGTCATCGGTGGGGGATATCTCCAGGTCGTCCGGACGGATTGCGGATTACTGAGCAGCGGTGAAGAGAGTGAGCACGTCGTCCACGGCATCCGTGATCGTCAGCGAGACGACCGGACGTCCGTGGGCGGAGAGGACGGCGGCGTCGCCCGCCGCCTGGGCCTCGATCAGCTGACCGAAGGTGAACGGCAGGCCCGGGATCTCGAGGTCGACGTCGGTGCGCTCGAGGATCTGCAGGAACACGCCCTGCGCGGGGCCGCCCTTGTGGTACTGGCCGGTGGAGTGCAGGAAGCGGGGCCCCCAGCCGAACGTCGCCGGGCGACCGGAGTCGGCGGCGACCATCTCACGGATGCCCTGCAGCTGGCCGAGCTCGAGCCGGTTCACGTACGCCTGAACGGACACGTACCCGTCGTCGGGGAGCGTCGCCCACAGTGCATCCAGCACCCCTTCGACGGTGCCGGAGGCTGCCAGGGCGGAGTCGCTCACGCGCACCTCGACGCCGTCCTGCACGAACGCGGGTTCGGTGCGGGCAGGACGCTCCTCGAGCAGTCCGCGGGCGGCGGCTTTGGCGGAATCGACGTCGGGCTGGTCGAATGGGTTGATGGCGAGCAGGTGCCCGGCGATCGCGACGGCGTGCTCCCAGAGCAGGAACATCGCGCCGAGGCTGCCGCTGACGAGGATCTCACCGGGGTGGCGCTCACGCATGTGGAACTGGTCGGCATCCTCGACGAGGCGCACGATCTGCAGGTCGGCGGGTTGCGAATCGAGCTCGGGAGAGACGGGCAGCAGCACGACGGGCAGGATGCCGGTGCCGTTCTTGCCCGTGGACTCGGCGACCAGCTGCTCGATCCAGTCCGGCAGCCCCTCGATGTGGGTGCCGTCGGTGATCAGGCCGAGCTTGTCGCGCCGCGGCTCGACGCCGGTGATCGCGGCGGCCAGCCGCAGGGCCGGGTTCTCGGCGGAGTCGACGGCGAGCTGAAGCAGCGAGGCCTCGGCCTCGTCGAGCAGTTCGGCGATGTCGGCACCGGCCAGGCCCGCCGGCACCAGGCCGAAGGCGGTGAGCGCCGAGTAGCGTCCGCCGACGTTCGGGTCGGCGTGGAAGACGCGGTAGCCCGCGTCGGTGGCCAGGGTGTCGAGGGCGGAGCCGGGGTCGGTCACGACGACGATGTGTTCGGCGGGGTCGATGCCGAGGTCGCTGAACGCGGCCTCGAACGCCCGGCGCTGCGCATCGGTCTCGACGGTCGTGCCCGACTTCGACGACACGACCAGGACGGTGCGGGCCAGATCGCCGTCCAGGGCGGCCAGCACCTGGGCGGGCGAGGTCGAGTCCAGCACGGTCAGGGGTACACCGGCGGTGTTCGCGATCACCTCGGGGGCGAGAGACGATCCGCCCATTCCGGCGAGCACGACCCGGTCGACGCCCCTCGCCGCGAGATCGCCGCGCAGGGCGACGATCTCGGCGACGAGGGGGCGCGACACGGAGACGGCCTCGACCCATCCCAGGCGCACGGATGCTTCAGCCTCGGCATCCGCACCCCACAGGGACGAGTCGGCAGCGGTGACACGTGACGCCACGAGGTCGGCCACGAGACCGGGGACGAGCGAGTCCACGGCCGCCTTGGCGGCCTGCGACACGTGCACCGAGAGGCTCATCGCGCTGCTTCCAGCCCTTCGGTGACCTGGGCGAGCAGACCGTGCCAGGAATCGATGAACTTGGCGACGCCCTCGTCCTCGAGCACCTGGGTCACGTCGTCGAAGTCGATGCCCACCGCCTTGAGGCGGGTGAAGACCTCGTGCGACTCCTCGTAGGTCGAGGTGACGGTGTCGCCGGTGATGACGCCGTGGTCGAACGTCGCCTCGAGGGTCTTCTCGGGCATGGTGTTGACCACGCCGGGGGCGACGAGCTCGGTGACGTAGAGGGTGTCGGGCAGGTTCGGGTCCTTGACGCCGGTGGAGGCCCACAGCGGACGCTGCAGGTTGGCTCCGGCGTCGAGCAGGGCCTTGGCGCGGTCGCCCGCGAAGGTCTTCTCGAACAGCTCGTACGCCAGGCGTGCGTTGGCCAGGCCCGCCTTGCTCCTGAGCGCCTCAGCCTCGTCGGTGCCGATCGCCGCGAGGCGCTTGTCGGTCTCGGTGTCGACGCGCGAGACGAAGAACGAGGCGACCGAGTGGATGCTCGACAGGTCCAGGCCCGCGGCCTTGGCGGTCTCGAGACCGGTCAGGTACGCCTCGATGACCTCGGCGTAGCGCTCCAGGCTGAAGATCAGCGTGACGTTGACGCTGATGCCGGCGCCGATCGCCTCGGCGATCGCCGGCAGACCGGCCTTGGTCGCGGGGATCTTCACCAGCAGGTTGGGGCGGTCGATGCGCGCCCACAGGTCCTTGGCCTGCGCCACGGTGCCCTCGGTGTCGTGCGCAAGGTCGGGGGAGACCTCGATCGAGACGCGGCCGTCGACGTGACCGCTGGCCTCCCACACCGGGCGGAAGACGTCCAGGGCGGCGCCGACGTCCTGCGTGGTCGCGGCGAACACGGCGTCGACGGCGGAGGCGCCGGATGCCGCGAGCTCGTGCACCTGCGCGTCGTAGGACGTGTCGTTCGCGTCGGTGATCGCGTTGGCGAAGATCGTCGGGTTCGTGGTGACGCCGGTGACGTTGCGCGTCTCGATGAGCTGCTGCAGGTTGCCGGAGTTGATGCGGGTGCGCGACAGGTCGTCGAGCCAGATGCTCACGCCTGCGGCGGCGAGGTCTGCGGTGGGGGTGCTCATGCGTTCTCCTTGATGGACTCGCGTGCCGCCTCGATGACGGCCTCGGCGGTGATGCCGAACTTCTGGAACAGGGTCTTGTAGTCGGCGGAGGCGCCGAAGTGGTCGATGCCGATCGAGCGGCCGCGGTCGCCGACGATGCCGCGCCAGCTGAGCACGGAACCGGCCTCGACCGACACGCGGGCGGTGACGGCCTTGGGGAGCACCGACTCGCGGTACGCCTCGTCCTGCTCGGCGAACCACTCCAGCGACGGAGCCGACACCACGCGGGCGTTCACGCCGTCGGCTGCCAGCGCCTCGCGGGCGGCGACAGCGAGCTGCACCTCAGAGCCCGTGGCGATGAGGATCACGTCGGGCGTGCCGTTCGGGGCCTCCGCGAGGACGTAGGCGCCCTTCGCGGTGCCGGCCGCCGAGGCGAGCACGTCGCCAGCGGCCTCGCCCTCGCCGCGGGTGAACACCGGGATGTTCTGGCGGGTCAGCGCGATGCCGGTCGGTCCGCCGTGGCGGCTCAGGATCTCCAGCCACGCGGCGGCGGTCTCGTTGGCATCGGCCGGGCGCACCACCGTGAAGTTCGGGATAGCGCGCAGCGAGGCCAGCTGCTCGATCGGCTGGTGCGTCGGGCCGTCCTCGCCCAGGGCGACGGAGTCGTGCGTCCAGACGAAGATGCTCGGGATGTCCATCAGCGCGGCCAGGCGCACGGCCGGGCGCATGTAGTCGCTGAAGATCAGGAACGTGCCGCCGAACGCGCGGGTCGGGCCGTGCAGGGTGATGCCGTTGAGGATCGATCCCATGGCGTGCTCGCGGATGCCGAAGTGCAGCACGCGTCCGTACGGGCTGCCCTTCCAGTCGTGCGTCGACCACTCGGCGGGGATGAACGACGGTGCACCCTCGATCGTGGTGTTGTTCGAGCCGGCCAGGTCGGCCGAGCCGCCCCACAGCTCGGGCAGCTCGGGGGCCAGCGCGTTGATGACCTTGCCCGACGCGGCGCGGGTCGACACCTCGGTGCCGCCCTCGAACACGGGGAGGGCGTTCTCGATGCCCTCGGGCAGTGCCTGCGCCTCGAGACGGTCCAGCAGCTGCTTGCGCTCGGGGTTGGCGGCGGCCCAGGCGTCGAACGTCTCCTGCCAGGCGGCGCGTGCCTCCGCGGCACGGGCGCCCAGGCCACGGGTGTGCTCGATGACGTCGTTCTCGACGACGAAGTGCTTGTCGGCGTCGAAGCCGAGCACCTCCTTGGTCGCCGCGACCTCGTCGGCGCCGAGCGCGTTGCCGTGCACCGACTCGGTGCCCGACTTGTTCGGCGCCGGCCATCCGATGATCGTCTTGAGGATGATCATCGTGGGCTTGGCGGTCTCGGCCTTCGCCTGCGAGATCGCGTCGTCGAGCTCCTGCACGTCCTCGACGTACTCGCCGGTGCGACGCCAGTCGACCTCGAGCACCTGCCAGCCGTAGGACTCGTAGCGCTTGCGGACGTCCTCGGTGAACGCCACGTCGGTGTCGCCCTCGATGGAGATCTGGTTCGAGTCGTAGATCGCGATGAGGTTACCGAGCTGCTGGTGGCCGGCGAGCGACGACGCCTCGCTGGTCACGCCCTCCTGCAGGTCGCCGTCACCTGCGATCACGTAGACGTAGTGGTCGAACGGGCTGGTGCCGGCTGCGGCATCCGGGTCGAACAGCCCTCGCTCGTAACGCGCGGCGTAGGCGAAGCCGACGGCCGAGGCGAGGCCCTGGCCGAGCGGGCCGGTGGTGATCTCGACGCCCTTGGTGTGGTGGTACTCGGGGTGGCCGGGAGTCAGCGAGCCCCAGGTGCGCAGCGCCTCGAGGTCGGACAGCTCCAGGCCGAAACCGCCCAGGTACAGCTGCACGTACTGGGTCAGCGACGAGTGGCCCACCGAGAGGATGAAGCGGTCGCGGCCGAGCCAGTCGGTGTCGGCGGGGTCGTGGCGCATCACACGCTGGTACAGCAGGTAGGCCACGGGGGCCAGGCTCATCGCCGTACCCGGGTGACCGTTGCCGACCTTCTGCACGGCATCCGCCGCCAGTACACGGGCGGTGTCGACCGCCCGTCGGTCGATCGCTTCCCACTGAAGTTCTGACACGGCCATTCTCCTTCTGACACTTACGGAGGCGCCCGTATTCCTGCGCGGTCCGCGTCGTCACGGAAGAGAGGTGCACAGCGCCCGGGCGCGCGAGTGGTAACAGCATACTCGTGGCGCATCCCCTGCCGGGGGTGGATTTCACGATGTTGCCGCGAATGGGAAAACGCTATCCCAGTCGTGTCGCGCGAGACCTGGTCGACACGCCCGGTGCAATAGACTTGCCTGGGCGCCGCCGTGCGCGCAGAAGGAGGGGATGGCGATCTCTACGACATCGCAGACCGGGGGGACGACGTACTCGTTCGGTCAGAAGATCCGTGGCTACGTCGCCCTGACGAAGCCGCGCGTCATGGAGCTGCTGCTCGTCTCCACCGTGCCGGTGATGTTCCTCGCCGAGGGTGGGCTGCCCGATCTGTGGCTGGTGTTCGCGACCGTGCTCGGCGGTGCGATGAGCGCGGCCTCTGCGGCGTCGTTCAACATGTACCTCGACCGTGACATCGACGTGCACATGAAGCGCACCGAGAACCGTCCGCTGGTGACGGGGGAGGTGTCGCCCCGCGGCGCACTCGTCTTCTCCTGGGTGCTCGCCGTCGTCTCGACGATCTGGCTGCTGGCGACCACGAACTGGCTGGCCGCGTCGCTGTCGGCCGGGGCGATCTTCTTCTACGTGGTCATCTACACGATGATCCTCAAGCGCCGCACCGAGCAGAACATCATCTGGGGCGGCATCGCCGGCTGCTTCCCGGTGCTGATCGGCTGGACCGCCGTCACCGGATCGCTGGACTGGCCCCCGCTGGTGCTGTTCGTGCTGGTGTTCCTGTGGACCCCGCCGCACTACTGGCCGCTGTCGATGAAGTACAAGGACGACTACGACGACGTCGACGTGCCGATGCTCGGCGTCACCCGGTCGGCCTCGCAGGTCGGCCTGCAGGTCATCCTCTACGCCTGGGCGACCGTGGCCTGCTCGCTGCTGCTCGTGCCCGTGGCGCAGATGGGGCTGGTGTACACGGCATCCGCTCTGGTGTTCGGCGGCTGGTTCATCTACGAGTCGCACCGCCTGTACAACCGCGCCGTGCACGGCAGCGAGGCGCGGCCGATGCGCGTGTTCCACGCGTCGATCACATACCTGACTCTGATCTTCCTCGCCGTCGCGGTCGACCCGCTGCTCCCGTTCTGACCCTGGACTGATCCGTCTGTGCGGGGCGACAGTCGCGAACCGCGAACCCGCATGTCTCAGAACATGCGGGTGCGCCGTGCGCAGACCCGCGTGTACTGGGACGACCGAACAGGGCGTGTCCCAGTTGTTGCGGGTGTGCCGCGCTCTGACTCGCATGTCCTGGGACATGCCGCTGTGGCGTGTCCCAGAACTTGCGGGTGCGCAACGCTCCGGCCTGCATCTACTGGGACACGCGGATGGGGTGTGTCTCAGTTGCTGCGGGTGTGCCGTTCGTCTACCCGCATGTACTGGGACATGCGGATCGGGGGTGTCTCAGTTGCTGCGGGTCGGCATGGCGTCGACCCGCATCTGCTGGGACACGAATCCTGCAGTTCGATCAGGTGCGGACCGCTGACAGGTCTCAGGCCGCGACGGGGCGCTTGAGCCGCAGCACCACGACGGTGTACGCCGCCGCGGAGAGCGAGGCGAGCACCATGTGGATGCCGACCAGCACCGGCGGCAGCCCCTCGCGTGCCTGCCAGACGCCCACGGCGATCTGCACGGCCACCGCGAGGATCAGCACCAGCAGCCAGCGGCGCACTGGCAGGCGCAGCGCCCACGCGGCGCCTGCCAGCACGGCGAGCAGCCCGCCGAGGATGTAGCCAGGCCACGAGTGCACGTGCGCGAGGAACGTCGCATCGAACCCGGCGCGGACGATCGCCGCATCGCCGGAATGCGGGCCCGACCCGGTGGTGAGTACGCCGAACAGGATCGTCGCGGCCAGAGCCAGCCCGGTGACGTGGGTGAGTACGCCGAACCAGGCGGGTACCGCCCGCTCGCGCGGACCGCCGACGGCATCCATCCGCACGAGGTAGGCGGCCGTGACGCACACCAGCAGCAGTGACGCGGTGTAGTGGAAGCCGACGATGAGCGGGTTCAGATCCGAGATCACGGCGAAGCCGCCGACCACGGCCTGCGCCATGACGCCCACCAGCACGATCCAGGCCAGGACGGCCAGGTCGCGTCGCTCGGTGGTCTGACGCAGGGAGTCGATCATCCCGGCGATCACCGCGAGCAGCAGCGCGGTCGACATCAGCGCCGCGGCGGGAAGATCCAGGGCGGATGCCGCGGCGTAGACGCCGATCGCCAGCACGATCCCGCCGAGTGCGAACCACACCGCCCGGATGACGAGGCGGCGTCCGCTGAGCGCGTGCAGGGTGAGCATGACCACGGCCAGGGCGAGCAGGCCGACCAGGCCCGTCATCAGCCGGTTGCCGAACTCGATCGCGCCGTGGATGCCCTGCAGCTCGTACACCGGCACCAGCGACTCCGGGGTGCACAGCGGCCATTCGGTGCAGCCGAGGCCCGAACCGGTGAGCCGCACGGCACCGCCGGTGCCGATGATGATGACCTCGGCGACGAACGACAGCCACGCGAACACGCGCACCCGACGGTCGATCTGCGACGGCAGCCAGCCGAACACACCCCGGTTCGAACCGGGCTCGGATGCGATCGGCGCGGGCGTGACGGTGTCGGTCATGTGGCCTCCGGTCCGCCGAGGCGCGAGCGGGTTACGCCCGGTCGACCGGCGGAGCCTGTAGAATCGGATTGCTGTGATGGGCTCGCGGAGTGCGGCGTCCACCACTGACAGTTTAGGCGCGACGCGAGCGCCGATGATGGGGCCCACCAGCGGCATCCGATCCCCGCAGACTCGACGGGGGTCAGGTGTGTCGGGGCGGCTGATACCGTTGCGGCCCGTTTGAGGAGAGTGTGTGATGTCGGATGTGCTGATCGACCGCCCGGAGCTGGACAGTCTGGGGGTGTACGAATTCGGCTGGCACGATCCTGACGCCGCCGGAGCGAGCGCGAAGCGCGGCCTCAGTGAGGCCGTCGTGCGCGACATCTCGGCGCTCAAGAGCGAACCGGAATGGATGCTGAAGACCCGTCTGAAGGGCCTGCAGCTGTTCGGTCGCAAGCCGATGCCGACCTGGGGCGCCGACCTCAGCGAGATCGACTTCGACAACATCAAGTACTTCGTGCGGTCGACCGAGAAGCAGGCACAGTCCTGGGAGGACCTGCCCGCCGACATCCGCGAGACCTACGAGCGACTCGGCATCCCCGAGGCCGAGCGCCAGCGCCTGGTCGCCGGTGTCGCCGCCCAGTACGAGTCCGAGGTCGTCTACCACCAGATCCGCGAGGACCTCGAGCAGCAGGGTGTCATCTTCATGGACACCGACACGGCTCTGCGCGAGCACCCCGAGTTCTTCGAGGAGTACTTCGGCACGGTGATCCCCGCCGGCGACAACAAGTTCGCCGCTCTGAACACCGCCGTCTGGTCGGGCGGCTCGTTCGTGTACGTCCCCAAGGGCGTGCACGTCGAGATCCCGCTGCAGGCGTACTTCCGCATCAACACCGAGAACATGGGCCAGTTCGAGCGGACCCTGATCATCGCCGACGAGGACAGCTACGTCCACTACATCGAGGGCTGCACCGCCCCGATCTACAAGTCGGACTCGCTGCACTCGGCCGTGGTCGAGATCATCGTGAAGAAGAACGCCCGCGTGCGCTACACAACGATCCAGAACTGGTCGAACAACGTCTACAACCTCGTCACCAAGCGCGCCGTCGCGCACGAGGGCGCGACCATGGAGTGGGTCGACGGCAACATCGGCTCCAAGGTGACGATGAAGTACCCGTCGATCTACCTGATGGGCGAGCACGCCAAGGGCGAGACCCTGTCGGTGGCCTTCGCCGGCCCCGGTCAGCACCAGGACGCCGGCGCGAAGATGGTGCACATGGCGCCGTACACGCAGTCGTCGATCGTCTCGAAGTCGATCGCCCGCGGCGGCGGACGCTCGGGCTACCGCGGCGAGGTCCGCGTCGACCCCAACGCCCACCACTCGGCGAACTCCGTCGTCTGCGACGCGCTGCTGGTCGACACCCAGTCGCGCTCGGACACGTACCCGTCCATCGACATCCGCGTCGACGACGTGCAGCTGGGTCACGAGGCCACGGTCTCGAAGGTCAGCGCCGAGCAGCTCTTCTACCTGCAGTCGCGCGGCATCGAGGAGACCGAGGCCATGGCGATGATCGTGCGCGGCTTCATCGAGCCCATCGCGCGCGAGCTGCCGATGGAGTACGCGATGGAACTGAACAAGCTCATCGAGATGGGCATGGAAGGCAGTGTCGGCTGAGATGACGGCCCCCACTCAGGCGCCCGCAGAGGCGCCGCACACGAACGCGCACATCGACCCCGCCGCCCAGGTCGCGAACGCCGGCTTCGTGCCGGTGCAGACCCGCTCCGAGCGGCCCCGGTCGTACGACCCCGAGGACTTCGGCGCCCCCACCGGGCGCGAGGTCAACTGGAAGCACACCCCGGTGGCCCAGCTGAAGCCGCTGTTCGAGACCGCCTCCGGTCAGGGCGTGACCTACACGGTCAGCCACGAGCAGTACTTCACCTCGGGCCTGCCCTTCGGCACCGCACCGCGCGGCGAGTTCTTCGTCCCCGAGGACGTCGTCTCGGCCGTGGCGTGGCAGGGTTCAGCCGAGGCCAAGCACCTCAGCATCCCGGCCGATGAAGAGGTCGCCGACCCGATCGTCGTCCAGATCGACGGCGTCGGAGGACGCGCCGACGACCACCTCGTCATCGAGGCGGGACGCCACAGCGTCGCCACCGTCGTGCTGCGGCACTCGGGCACCGCGCAGTACGCGCAGAACCTCGAGATCATCGTCCGCGACGGCGCCAAGCTCACCCTCGTGAGCGTGCAGGAGTGGCAGGATGACGCCATCCACGCCGCCGCGCACCAGGCGCGCGTCGACCGCGACGCCGAGTTCACGCACTTCGTCGTCAGCTTCGGCGGCGGCATCGTGCGCGTGAACCCGAACGTCGAGCTCGCCGGCACCGGCTCGCACGGCTACCTGTACGGACTGTCGTTCGCCGACGCCGGACAGCACCTCGAGAGTCAGGTGTACCTGCACCACAAGGGCGCGCACACCACGGGAGACGTGCTGTACAAGGGCGCCCTGAAGGGCGCCAGCGCGCACAGCGTGTGGATCGGCGACGTGCTCATCGGCCCGGATGCCGTCGGCACCGACTCCTACGAGGCGAACCGCAACCTCGTCCTCACCGAGGGCGCCCGCGCCGACTCGATCCCGAACCTCGAGATCGAGACCGGCGACATCGCCGGGGCCGGCCACGCGAGCGCCACCGGACGCTTCGACGACGAGCAGCTGTTCTACCTGCAGGCGCGCGGCATCACCGAGGAGGAGGCCCGTCGCCTGGTGGTGCTCGGCTTCCTCACCGAGGTCGTGCAGCGCATCCGCATCCCGTCCCTCCAGCAGGAGCTGCTGGCCGCGATCGACGCCGAGCTCGCCGGAGTCAGCGCGTGAGCGCGCATCGCGCCTGCAGCGCGTCCGAGCTCGAGCAGGACACACCCCTGCGCGTCGAGCTCGACGGCGTGGCGATCGCCATCGTGAAGGACGCCGACGGCATCATCCATGCCATCGGCGACCGCTGCACGCATGGTGACGTCTCGCTGTCCGAGGGGTTCGTCGAAGGCAAGACGCTGGAATGCTGGGCCCACGGCTCGCAGTTCTCGCTCGAGACCGGCGTTCCCCAGAACCTCCCCGCTTACGAGCCCGTCCCGGTCTACGTCGTCGAGATCGACGGCGACGACGTGCTCATCGACCCCACTGTCATTAAGGAAGTCTGAATGTCTGTTCTCGAGATCCGCGACCTGCACGTGACGGTCGAGACCGATGAGGGCACGACGCCGATCCTCAACGGCATCGACCTCACGATCAACACCGGCGAGACCCACGCCATCATGGGCCCCAACGGCTCGGGCAAGTCCACCCTGGCCTACACGATCGCCGGCCACCCGAAGTACACCGTCACACAGGGCACCATCACCTTCGACGGTGAGGACGTGCTGGCGATGAGCGTGGACGAGCGCGCCCGCGCCGGCCTGTTCCTCGCCATGCAGTACCCCGTCGAGATCCCCGGCGTCACGGTGACGAACTTCCTTCGCACCGCGAAGACCGCGCTCGACGGCGAAGCCCCCTCGATCCGCCAGTGGACCAAGGACGTCAAGACGTCGATGGCGAACCTGCGCATGGACCCGAAGTTCGCTCAGCGCAGCGTCAACGAGGGCTTCTCGGGCGGTGAGAAGAAGCGTCACGAGATCCTGCAGCTCGAGGTGCTCAAGCCGAAGTTCGCCGTGCTCGACGAGACCGACTCCGGCCTGGACGTCGACGCTCTGAAGATCGTCTCGGAGGGTGTGAACCGCGCCAAGGAGGCCACCAACCTCGGCGTGCTGCTCATCACCCACTACACCCGCATCCTGCGCTACATCCGGCCGCAGTTCGTGCACGTGGTCGTCGCCGGCAAGATCGTCGAGGAGGGCGGCCCCGAGCTCGCCGACCGCCTCGAGGAAGAGGGCTACGACCGGTTCATCGACCCCGCAGCCCCCATCGAAGCGTAGGCTGAGCGCATGACCGCGACACTGACCGAGGAGAAGTACGACGAGGTCACCGAGGCTCTCAAGGACGTCATGGACCCCGAGCTCGGGATCAACGTCGTCGACCTCGGCCTCATCTACGACCTCGCCTGGGACGACGAGAACGACGCCCTCGTGATCCACATGACGCTCACCAGCGCCGGCTGCCCGCTCACCGACGTGCTCGAGGAGCAGACGGCTCAGGCACTGGACAGCGTCGTCGACCGCTTCCGCATCAACTGGGTGTGGATGCCGCCGTGGGGTCCCGAGCGGATCACCGACGACGGGCGCGACATGATGCGCGCGCTCGGCTTCGCGATTTGACGCACTGACACCAGGACATCGATTCGGAGTACGCCCCCGAAGGAGGCGCTGTGAAGGTCGAGGCGCTTTCCCTCGCGCAGTTGCGCGAGCGCAGCAGCGAGAAGTGGCGCGAGTACCCGGAGGACGTGCTGCCGCTGTTCGTGGCGGAGACGGACTTCCCGCTCGCCCCGGCCGTCACCGCGGCGCTCGAGGATGCGGTGCGCCGGGGCGACACGGGCTACGTCGCCTCGCGCACCCCACTGGCCGCGGCTTACGCGGGATTCGCGCAGCGTCGCTTCGGCTGGTCTCCCGATCCCACCCGGATGCGCAGCACGGCCGATGTGAGCATGGGGATCGTCGAGATCCTGCGTCGCGTGATCCAGCCGGGGGAGCGGGTGGTCGTCAACCCACCGATCTACCCGCCGTTCTTCGATCTGGTCGATGAGGCGGGCGGCGTCGTCGAGCGCGTGCCGTTGCGCGACACCGGATCCGGCTGGGAGCTCGACCTCGACGCGATCGGGGAGGCACTCGCCGACGGCGCCCGCGCGGTGCTGCTGTGCAACCCGCACAATCCGACCGGCGCGGTCCCCTCCGCGCACAGCCTCGATGCACTGGCACGCCTGGCCGAGGAGCACGGCGCGACCGTCATCTCGGACGAGATCCACGCGCCGCTCGTGCAGCCGGGCACCGGGTACACGCCGTTCCTGGCCAGCGGTGACGCCGCGCGCCGCATCGGGTACGCGGTGACCAGCGCGAGCAAGGCGTTCAACCTCGCCGGGCTGAAATGCGCACTGATGGTCACGGCATCCGACCCGACGACCGCCGTCGTGCGGGGCCTGCCTGTCGAGGTGGAGTGGCGCACCGGACAGTTCGGGATGCTCGCGGCCGTCGCCGCCTTGTCGCCGGAGAGCGATGAATGGCTCGACGGGCTGCTGGCGACGCTCGACGAGAACCGGCGCCTGGTGGCCGACCTGCTCGCCCGGCATCTGCCCGAGGCCCGCTACCGGATACCGGATGCCGGCTACCTCGCCTGGGTCGATCTGACCGATCTCGGCTGGGGGCCGAACCCTGCGAAGCAGATCCTGCGGCAGGCGAAGGTCGCGCTCCACTTCGGGCCGGCCTTCGGCGCCGAGGGCGCGGGGCATGTCCGGATCAACTTCGGCACCAGCCCCGAGATCCTCACCCAGGCGATCGAGCGCATCGCCCGCGCCCGTGCCACGATCGACGCGGCGCAGAGGTGACCACGGCAGACGCCGCGACCATCTGGGACCGCACCCGCCTGGGCATCACCGTCGGCACGGTGGTGCTCATCTTCCTCACGGCGATCGAGGCACTCGCCGTCACCACGGTCATGCCCGTGGTCGCCGTCGACCTCGACGGTGAGGCGCTGTTCGCCGTCGCATTCTCGGCCACCCTGGCCACCGCGGTGATCGGGATGGTCGCCGTCGGCGCGTGGAGCGACCGCTCCGGCCCTCGTGCGCCGCTGTACACCGCGGTCGCGCTGTTCGCGATCGGCCTGCTGGTCTCGGGCGCAGCGCTGGACATGTACACGTTCATCGTCGGCCGGCTCATCCAGGGTCTCGGCGCGGGCGGCCAGACCGTCGCACTGTACGTGGTCGTCGCACGCATCTATCCGCCGCAGCTGCATGGCCGCATCTTCGCGGCCTACGCCGCCGCCTGGGTGGTCCCGTCGATGATCGGCCCGTTCCTGGCCGGTGCGGTGACCGAGTTCCTGCACTGGCGCTGGGCGTTCCTCGGCGTCGCGGTGCTGACGGTGGCCGCGTTCGCGCTGGTCGCGGCGCGGCTGCGCGGCGTCTCGCTCGAGGCGGATGCCGGAGGCGATGATCCCGTCGCCGCGCCGACGACGGATGCCGTGCGACGGCGGGGAGGCATCGTCCTGCGTCTGCTGCTGGCGTTCGTCGTCGCCACCGGAGCCGTCGTCGTCGGCTTCGCCGCCGACGCTCCGCCCGGCACCGGCGGTGCCCTCGTCGCCGCGGCAGCCGTCGCTGTGATCGCGTTCGCCCTGCTCCCGCTGCTGCCGAAGGGCACGCTGCGCAGCGACTGGGGCCTGCCGAGCGTCGTGCTGGTGCGCGGGTTCGCGGCCGGGGCGTTCTTCGCCGCCGAGGCCTATGTGCCGCGCCTGCTCATCGACCGTTTCGACTTCTCACCGACGATCGCCGGCCTCGCCCTCACCCTCTCGGCGTTCGGCTGGTCGGCGGCATCAGCGGCCCAGGGCCGGTGGGGTGACCGGCTGGGCAGCACCCGGATCGTGCTCATCTCGACCGTGCTGCTGCTCATCGGCATCGGGGCGGTGCTCGCCGTGAGCATCGCCGAGACATCGCCGTGGGTGATCGTGGCGGGGTGGGCCTTCGCCGGTGCGGGGATGGGGCTGCTGTATCCCCGGCTGACCGTGCTCACCCTCGCGTACTCGACCACGGCGAACGAGGGATTCAATTCCGCCGCGCTGTCGATCTCCGACGCCACGGGCTCGGCGGTCATGATCGCCCTCGCCGGTCTCGGATTCGTGCTGCTGCCCATCGCCGGGTCGGGGTACGTCACCGTCTACCTGTTCGCGATCGCGCTGCTGCTGATCGCGCTGCTGCCTGGCCTCAGGATGGGTGACGGGCGGCGCTGAGCGCCTCGAAGGCACGGAGACCGGCGGCGAACACCTCGGCGGACTGCGCGGTGGGATCGGTGGCATCCGGGTCTACGGCGCCGATGCTCTGCGCGTGCATGCGCTGCTGCAGCAGCGTCGCGTGCCCGAGGATGAACTCGAACACGGCGTCGGCGGCCGCCTCGTCGCGCACGTCCGCCGGCAGGGAGGCCAGGATCGCGTCCTGCGCACGACGTGCGCCCAGCCGCAGCGCATAGGTGCTCATGACCACTTCTGCGCCGTCGCGGTAGGCCAGCAGGGCGTCGCGGATGGTCACGGCGGTCTCGGCCACCGGCATCCGCCCGTCGGGCTCGGGAACGGTGCTCAGGATGCGGTCGGCGACCGCTGCGAGCAGTTCCTGCTTGCTCGGGAAGTGCCAGTACAGGGCGCTCGGCTGTACTTCGAGGTCGGCGGCGAGGCGGCGCATCGACAGGTCGGGCAGGCCCACGTCGTCGAGCAGGCTCAGTGCGCGGTCGACGACGCTGGAACGGTCGTGTCGTGCGGGAGGCATGCCGACCAGTATAGTGAACGTCGTTCAGGTGAACAGCGTTCAGGATGTCCGCACCCGGCGGAGCATCCGGAAGGAGCCCCTCGATGTCCGAAGCCCGCCCCGTCGGAGCCGATCTCGCCCGGATCGCCGTCTTCGCCGCCCTCATCATCGTCCTCGGCACGGTGACCATCCCCGTCCCGGGCGGCGTGCCCATCACCGCGCAGACCCTCGGCGTCATGCTGGCTGGCCTCGTGCTCGGCGCTCGTCGCGCACCGCTGGCGATCCTCGTCGTGCTCGTCCTCGCCGCTGTCGGACTGCCCGTCCTCGCCGGCGGACGCGGCGGACTCGGAGTGTTCATGGGACCGACCGCCGGCTACCTGGTCGGATGGATCGCCGGTGCGATCGTGATCGGGCTCATCGCCCACCGTGGCCGGTTCACCTGGTGGCGCGCGGCGATCGCCGTGGTCGTCGGCGGCATCCTCGTCGTGTACCTCTTCGGCATCCCGGTGCAGGCGCTGGTCACCGGCGTTCCGCTCGGGCCGACCGTGCTCTCGAGCCTGGTGTTCCTTCCCGGCGACCTGCTGAAGGCCGGCGTCGCGGTGCTGCTCGCCGTCGCGCTGCGCCGCGCGTATCCCCGTGCGTTCCCGGCAGGAGCGCGCGTCGCGCATGCGGGCTGAGCCGGTCGCGACCGGCACGGTGATCGAATGCGACCGGGTCGGCGTCGAGGTGGCCGGGGCGGTGCTGCTGCAGGATGTCAGCCTGCGGCTCACCGCGGCCCGCACTGCCGTCATCGGCGCCAACGGTTCGGGGAAGTCGACCTTCGCCCGGCTGCTGAACGGTCTGCGCACGCCGACCTCCGGACGCATCCGGGTGCACGGCCTCGACCCGGTGAAGGATGCCGCCCGCCTTCGGCGACGGGTCGGGTTCGTGTTCACCAACCCTGAGGCGCAGATCCTCATGCCCACGGCGGCCGAGGATCTTGCGCTGTCGCTGCGCGAGCTGCCGAAGCCCGAACGGGCGGCGCAGATCGCCCGCATCCTCGAGCGTCACGGGCTCGGCGACCGCGCCGACGTGCCGGCATCCGCCCTCTCGGGAGGGCAGCGTCAGCTGCTCGCGATCGCCTCGGTCCTCGCCACCGAACCCGCGCTGCTCGTCGCCGACGAGCCGACCACGCTGCTGGATCTGCGCAACGCGCGGCGGATCGGCGACCTGCTCATGGCGCTCGACGTGCCGCTCGTCCTCGTCACGCACGACCTCGAGCTCGCCGCGCGCTGCGACGAGGTGGTGCTGTTCGAGGACGGCCGGGTGCACGCCGCAGGCGAGCCCGCCGAAGTGATCGCCGAGTACCACCGGATGTCCGCATGATCTCGCTGTACCGGCCGGGCGACGGCATCCTGCACCGGATGCCGGCAGGGGCCAAGCTGACGCTGCTCGCTGCCTGCGCTCTGGCCCTGTCGCTGCTGCCGATCGGCGTTCCGGGCACCCTCGCGGTGCTCGCGTGCGTCTCGGCGCTGTATCCGGTCGCGGGCCTGCCGCTGCGCGAGCTCGGCGAGGCCTGGTGGCGGCTGCGCTGGCTGATCCTCGTGCTCGGCGGCGCACTGTGGGTGTTCACCTCGGCGCACGACGCGGTCGTGAACACCGGACGCGTGATCGCCCTGCTGCTGCTGGCGGATCTCGTCACGCGCACGACGCGGATGGGCGATCTGCTCGATGTGCTGCGCCGGGTGCTCGCACCGCTGCGCCGCGTCGGCGTGGATCCCGAGGTGGTGGCGCTGACCCTGTCGCTGACGATCGCGATGATCCCCGTCATCGCGTCATTCGCCGGCCAGGTGCGCGACGCGCAGCGTGCCCGCGGCGTGCGGCTCGGCCCGCGTGCGGCCCTGCCGCTGCTTGTGATGACCATGCGCCACGCCGACGACGTCGGCGACGCGCTCGTCGCCCGGGGGATCGGACGATGATCCGTCTCGGTGCGCAGATCGTGCACGGTGCCGCCATCGACGCGCAGACCCGGTGCGTCCACTACCGCAGCGAGGCCGACATCGTCGCGATGCGCTTCCACTGCTGCGGCGACTGGTACCCCTGCGTGCGCTGCCACGACGAGGCCGTCGCGCACGAGCGCACGGTCTGGCCCGCCGACGACGCCGAGGTACAGGCGGGCCTGTGCGGTGCCTGCGCGCAGACCATGTCGATCGCCCTCTACCGCGAGAGCGTCGCCTGCCCCGCCTGCGGTGCGGCGTTCAACCCGCGCTGCGCGCTGCATCACGAGCTGTACTTCGCCTGACCGGCCACGGCCGCGCTCGACCGCGGCGCTGCGGCGGGCACCGCAGAGATGACGGCGCGGGATGCCGCGCCCGCACCGGCCAGACGCAGCGCCGCCAGCCAGCATCCGATGGCGACGGATGCCGTCAGCGGCGACGTGCCCACCACCAGCAGCAGCACCACACCGGCCACGCCGAGCGCCGTCGCCGCCACCGCGCGTGCGGCAGACGTCGACACCGGGACAGGGCGTGAGGTCTCCAGACGTGACAGCGGCACCGCGAGCAGCGCCGTGAGGGTGAAGGCACTCGCGAGCCACAGCGGGCGGCTCAGCCACCACTCCGCCGAGGCGGGAGCCGGAAGCGGCGCGTTCGCGACGATCGGGGTCAGCGCAGTGAGCCCGGCGAGGGTCAGCAGCACGGGCATGTGCCACAGGTAGATCGTCATCGCGCGTGCCGAGACGAATCTCACGACCGCCGTCGCATCACGGCGCTCGGCGATGCGCGCCAGCTGCGGGCGCAGCAGCGAGAAGGCCATCGTGTGGACGACACCGACCAGCAGCAGCGCGGTCGTCGGCGGGTTGATGTTCGCGATCAGATCAGGGGAGTGCAGGCCGAGCGCGAACGAGACCACCAGCAGGGCGAGGGCCGTCAGCCCGATGCGCACCCGGGTACGCGCCGAGAGTGCGTCGATCCGGCCGTCGGCGAGCAGGAAGCCGCCCTGCTGCAGGGCGAGCCACACGAAGGCGAGGTTCACGAAGCCGACGGCGTCGACGCCGGTGGCGGCGCGCACGATGTCGACCGCCAGCGCGGCGCCGGCGAGGGCCGCGAGCGACCGCAGCGGCGCGAGAGCGTGCAGACGCAGCATCACCGGAAGCAGCGCCTGGCAGAGCAGGAAGACGCCGAGGAACCACAGCGGCTGCCCGAACCGGTAGCCGGCGATGCCGACGAGCTCCGTGCTCACCCCGGCATCCCGCAGCAGCGCGAGCAGCACGCCGGCCGTGCCGACCGCGGCGACGGCGGGTACGAGCAGGCGGCGCACTCGCGCCGCGACGAACGCGGTGGGGGAGTCGCCGCGCAGCAGCCGTGCGCGCAGCGCGGTCGCACCGGAGAAGCCGCCGATGACGAAGAACAGCGGCATGACCTGCAGCATCCAGCTCACCGGGATGAGCCAGACGCCGGTCTCGCCGGCGTTCTCGAACACCGGACCGGCAGGTGACACGGTCACGCCGACCATGAGTGCGTGCAGGGTGACGACGCCGATGATGCACAGCGCGCGGACGAGATCGATCGCGCCGTCGCGGTGCGGGGAGAGTGCGGTCATGTGATGCCTCCAGGTCGTTGCCAGGAGGCTATGGAGACGGTGCCGCGGCGGACATCAACCCGTGGAGGTGTGATCTCTCATACCGTGGGGTGAGGTGCGGCGGGCGGTCGGCCCGCGGGTGTCGGCCTGCGGGTGTCAGGCTGCAGGCTCGACGAGACCGGCGTCGTAGGCGAGGATCACCGCGTGCACACGGTCGCGCAGGGCGAGCTTGGCGAAGATCTTGCCGACGTGCGTCTTGACGGTCTGCTCGGCGATGAACAGCTCGCCGCCGATCTCGCTGTTCGAGCGTCCCCGGCCGATGAGGGTGAGCACTTCGAGCTCCCGCTCGGTGAGATCACCCAGATCGGCGCGCGCCTGCGGGGCGGCAGGGCGGCGCGCCGCGAAATGCTCGATCATCCGGCGCGTCACGCGCGGTGCGAGCAGGGCGTCACCGGCGGCGATCACGCGCACCGCGTGTACGAGCTCATCGGGCAGGGCGTCCTTGAGCAGGAACCCGCTCGCGCCGGCCTGCAGCGCGTCGTACACGTAGTCGTCGATGTCGAAGGTGGTGAGCATGAGGATCCGCGGCACCTTGGCCGCCGGGTACGACGGCCCCAGGATGCGACGGGTCGCCTCGATGCCGTCGAGCTCGGGCATGCGCACATCCATCAGGATCACGTCCGGGTCCAGCCGGGCAGACAGTGCGACCGCTTCGCGCCCGTCGGCGGCCTGCCCGGTGACGCGGATGCCGTCGTGCGCATCCAGCAGTGCGGCGAAGCCCGCTCGCACCATGGCCTGATCGTCGGCGATGAGCACCTCGATGGTCACGCGGATCCTTCCGTAGTCGTAGTCGTAGTCGTAGTCGTGGTCGATGTCGATGTCGATGCGGTGGCCGAGACTTCGGTCGCGGCGGGCTGCCGGGGGATGCGGGCGGAGACGGTCCAGCCATCGCCGTCGCGATCCGCGTGGATCTCGCCGCCCAGCAGCGTCGCGCGTTCGGTCATGCCGCGCAGGCCGTGCCCGGGGGTGCCCGGGTCGCTGGGCGGAACGGGGGTGTTGCGGACGACGACCTGCACGTCATCGCCGGCCGTGGTCACGGAGACGCCGATCGATGAGCCGGGGGCGTGCCTGACCGCGTTGCTGAGCGACTCCTGCACGATGCGGTAGACGGCGATCTGAACGGCAGCCGAGATCTCGCCCTCGACCTCGTGGGTGAGATCCACGGGCGCCCCGGCCCTGCGGGTGGAATCGACGAGGGCGGGGATGTCGTCGATGCCGCGCTGCGGAGCGAGTTCGGCGGTGTGGTCCTCGGTGCGCAGCACGCCCAGGATGCGGCGCATCTCGGTGAGCGAGGACCGAGCGGTCGCGGCGATCGAGTCGAACTCGGCGATCGCCTCGTCGGGCAGGCCCGGTGCGCGGAACCGCGCGGTGGAGGCCTGCACCTGGATGAGCGACATGCTGTGCGCGACGACGTCGTGCAGCTCGCGGGCGATGCGCGTGCGCTCCTCGACGAGTTCGCGGCGCGAACGCTCGAACTCCGCATGCTCGCGCTCGCGGGTCAGTTCGGCGCCCAGGCGGATCCGTCCGGCGAGCAGGACACCGACGACGAAGGCGACCGTCGCGATCGATGCGGTGACGATGAGGTCGGCCCCTGCCGCGCCGGCGGATGCCGCGTCGGGAAGCAGCAGTGGCGCTGCCAGCGAGCCCATCAGCCCCAGCAGCAACGCGAGTGAACCGAGACGCCAGCCGTGCTGCATCGTGAGGGTGAGCACGAACAGCGCGAACAGGATCAGTGCAGGCACCGACCACGGCCACGGCCAGACCGGATCCCGGTCGGGGGAGACAGTGAGCGGCAGCACGAACGCGGCGACCGTGAACACGGCGACGCTCGAGCGCGGGTACCAGAGGGCGAGCAGAGGTGCGGCGCACATGCCGGCGCCGAGCAGGAAGGCCACCGGCACCGAGACCCCGTACAGCGCGGCGAGGATCGGGACGAGGATCGCGTACAGCGCGACCAGTGCGACGGCGAGGAGCCAGAAGGTGACGCCCAGCCGCGGCCGTTGGGTGCTCGCGGTGGCGCTCATGTCTGTCATCCTCTCACTGACGCCAGCTGCTCGGCGGCGTCCGTGCCGGCGGCGCTGGTGGCCGCGGCGACCGCGCGTGCGCGGCGCCGGTGCGAGGCGAACCGGTCGATGACCAGGCCGATGAGCACAGCGAACACGACGCCGATGACCGCGCTGAGCAGAGGCTGTCCCTGCAGCCAGTGCCCGGCGAGCATCCCGATGGCGGCGCTGTAGACCGCCCATGTGACGCCGCCGAGGAACGACAGCGGCAGGAAGCGCCGCCAGGGGTAGCGCAGCGCCCCGGCGGACATGTTGACGGCCACGCGACCGACCGGGATGTAGCGGGCGCCGAGGATGAGACCCGCTCCGCCGCGGTCCAGCGCCCGGCCGGCGTCGGCGAAGGCGGAGGCCACCCGCGGGCGCCGCATCCAGCGGAAGCGCCCGCTGCCCACACCCCGGCCGATACCCCGGCCGATGCTGTAGGCGATGTTGTCACCGACCATCGCTCCCAGTGCGCCCGCCGCGCACAGCAGCACCATGTTCACGTCGCCGCCCGCCCCGGCCACGGCGGCCGCGGCCACCAGCACCGTCTCACTCGGGATCGGCGGGAAGAAGCCGTCGATCCCGGCGACCGCGAAGAGGATCACGGGGATCCACGGCGAGGCGACCGCCTGAAGGATGAGGTCGTTGACGATGTCCACCTGACGACGGTACGAACAAGGCACCGGGCCGCACATCAGCCCGGAGTATCGTCCGGGTCATACCGTGGAGGGGTCTTCAGGCGGCGGCGAACTATACTGAGAGGCTGGCCGTTCGGCCGATCCCTCCCCGACGAAACGGAATCTGCTGTGCTCGCCGTGCATGACCTCGAGATCCGCGTGGGCGCACGCGTGCTCATGTCCGACGTGTCGTTCCGCGTCGCCGACGGCGACAAGATCGGGCTCGTCGGGCGCAACGGAGCGGGAAAGACCACACTGACGAAGGTGCTCGCCGGTGACGTGCTGCCCTCGGAGGGCAAGGTCACCAGCTCCGGCGAACTCGGGTATCTGCCGCAGGATCCGCGCACGGGTGACCCCGAGATGCTCGCGCGCACCCGCATCCTCGACGCCCGCGGGCTCGGCTCCATCCAGCTGACCATGGCACAGGCGTCGCAGGACATGGCATCCGACGACCCGAAGATCGCCGAGCGCGCGATGCGGAAGTTCGCGAACGCGACCGAGCGCTTCGAGTCGCTCGGCGGCTACGCCGCCGAGGCCGAGGCGGCATCCATCGCCCACAACCTGTCGCTGCCCGACCGCATCCTCGACCAGCCGCTGAAGACGCTCTCGGGTGGTCAGCGGCGACGCATCGAACTGGCACGGATCCTGTTCTCCGACGCCGGCACCATGATCCTCGACGAGCCCACCAACCACCTCGACGCCGACAGCGTCGTGTGGCTGCGCGAGTTCCTCAAGGGATACAAGGGCGGGCTGATCGTGATCAGCCACGACGTCGAGCTCGTCGGCGAGACCGTGAACCGCGTCTTCTACCTCGACGCGAACCGGCAGGTCATCGACATCTACAACATGGGCTGGAAGCACTATCTGCGCCAGCGCGTGGCCGATGAGGAGCGCCGCAAGAAGGAGCGCGCGAACGCCGAGAAGAAGGCCACCCAGCTGCAGCTGCAGGCGGCCCGCTTCGGCGCCAAGGCGTCGAAGGCTGCCGCCGCCCACCAGATGGTGGCACGCGCCGAGAAGCTGCTGTCGGGACTGGAGGACGTGCGCCAGGTCGACCGGGTCGCCAAGCTGCGCTTCCCGAAGCCCGCCCCGTGCGGCAAGACCCCGCTGATGGCATCCGGCCTGTCGAAGTCGTACGGATCGCTGGAGATCTTCACCGACGTGGATCTTGCGATCGACCGCGGATCGAAGGTCGTCGTGCTGGGGCTCAACGGTGCAGGAAAGACCACGCTGCTGCGCATCCTCGCCGGCGTCGACAAGCCCGACACCGGGCAGCTCGAACCGGGCCACGGCCTGAAGGTCGGCTACTACGCGCAGGAGCACGAGAACCTCGACGTCGACCGCTCGGTGCTGCAGAACATGATGTCGGCGGCGCCCGACATCACCGAGACCGAGGCGCGCAAGGTGCTGGGCTCGTTCCTGTTCACCGGCGACGACGTGCTCAAGCCCGCAGGAGTGCTCTCCGGCGGTGAGAAGACGCGCCTGTCGCTGGCGACCCTGGTGGTGTCGTCGGCGAACATGCTGCTGCTGGACGAGCCGACCAACAACCTCGACCCCGCCTCGCGCGAGGAGATCCTCGGCGCCCTGGCGCACTACGAGGGCGCTGTCGTGCTCGTCTCGCACGACCCGGGGGCCGTGGAGTCGCTGAATCCCGAGCGCGTGCTGATCCTTCCCGACGGCGTCGAAGACATCTGGAGCCGCGAGTACCAGGAGCTCATCGAACTCGCCTGAGCCTGCTGCGGCTGGGCTGTGGCTGTGGCTGTGGCTGTGGCTGTGGATGCCGCCGCCGCCGCGCCGCAGAATCTCGCAGATCTGCACGATCTCGCGGCGAATCGCGAGGATCTCTGCGAGATCCTGCAGAACTGCGAATCCCACTTCGCTCCACAATCGGGATACTGCGCTGGGTTCTCCACAATCACCGGGGGCGGCGCCCGTGTGAGCTGGTCTCCTGGCCAGACTCAGGGCATGAATCAGCGGGAACGCATCCAGCGCGCGGCCCTCGTCGTGCGCGCTCTCGGCGGTGTCGCGCGCGTGCGCACACTGCACGGCCAGCATGTGAGCCGACATGACATCGACCTCGCGATCCACGCTGGACTGCTGGCCAGGGTCAGGAACGGATGGGTCGCCGAGCCCACGGCGGATCGGATGCTGGTGGATGCTGCGCGCCACGGCGCGGTGATCACCTGTGTCACGCAGGCGAAGCGGCTGGGGCTGTGGGCACATGACCCTGAACCGCGGCTGCATTGGGGCGTGACGCCGGGAAGTGCGGGTGGCAAGCCCGCGCACGTCCAGGTGCACTGGGCGAGACCGCTCGTCCCGCGGCATCCGGATGCTCTGGAGGATCCGATCGAGAACGTTCTCGCGCTGGTGGCCGACTGCGAGCCGCGCGAGCAGGCGCTGGCCACCTGGGAGTCGGCGCTGAACCAGCGTCTGGTCACGCGTGATGCACTCGAGCGACTGCCGCTGAAGACCCGCACGCGTGCCCTGCTCCGCGACGCGGTGCCGTTCGCCGACTCGGGTCTGGAGACCTACCTGCGCGAGCGCCTGCGCTGGCTCCGCTTGCACCTGACGTTCCAGGTGTGGATCGCCGGCCACTGCGTCGATCTGCTGATCGGCGATCGCCTCGTGCTGCAGATCGATGGCGCCACGCACACCGGTGAGCAACGCGACGCCGACATCCGGCATGACGCCGAGCTGATGCTGATGGGCTACCGGGTCATCCGCGTCGGTTACTGGCAGGTGATGGAGCAGTGGCACCTGGTTCAGGACCAGATCCTGCGGGCGGTGGCGCAGGGTCTGCACCTGGCGCGCTGAGCAGAACTTCGCAGATCCGCACGATCTCGCAGGAACTCGGGCAGATCTCTGCGAGATCCTGCAGAACTGCGAATCCCTGCCGAGGCGACGGAGGCGAGGAGGCGGGCAGGGGTGGCGGTCAGCGGTGGACCGCGTCGAGCAGGGCGTCCTCGTCGTCGGCATCCGCATCGCGGCGGCGCCGTTCGCGCCGGGGCTGCTCGCCGGCGTCCTCACGGGCCTTCACGATCTCGGTGCGGATCATGTAGCCGATGAAGGCGAAGCCCATGATCGCGAACAGGATCCACTGGATCGCGTACGACAGGTGCGGGCCGGGGTCTTCGGTGGGGGAGTCGAAGCCGCCAGGGGCGGTGCCCGGTGCGGGATCCTCGGATGCCAGCTGTCCGTACGCGCCGGTGATGATGTCGGCGTCCACGCGTTCGTCGACCGTGGGGAGGTGGATCGTCGGCACCTGGCCCTCCGGCGCGCTGCGACCCGACGACGGCAGACGCTCGCCCGGACGCAGCCGCACGATCACGGTGGCCTCGCCCTGCGGCGGTGCCGGCACGGCTGACGGCGACGAATCCTCGGCGGGGCGCACCCAGCCGCGGTCGACGATGAGCACACGTCCGCTGTCGTCGCGGAAGGGCACCAGCACCTCGAACGCACTCGTGCCGCCGTGCGGGCGGTTGCGCACCAGCAGCTGCTCGTCGGCGAGGTACTCGCCGTGCAGGCGGACTGGATGCCATTCGGCATCCGCCGGCAGCGCGCCGTCCTCGCCGATCAGCTCATCCACCGGAACCGGATCGGCGTCGTAGTTGCGCTCGACCAGGGCGAGCTGCGTGGCACGCTGCTCGTTGCGGTCGAACTGCCACTGGCTCAGGAAGACGCAGGCGATCGCGAAGGCGATCGCGACGGCCAGATAGCCGCTCCAGCGGATCAGTCGCTGTCTCATTCGGGCAACCCCTCCTTCACCTCGACGGGGAAGTCCCGGGCTCGCAGGTATTCGCTGAGGAACCCGACGTGCTCATCGCACGCGGGCCAGATCTTGCGGCGGTCCTCAGCGTGGATGCGGGGATTGCGCCAGATGATGTGATGGGTGGCCTCGGCGCGGCAGGCGGCGCGGGCGCACTCGACCCGGCCGCTCACGCGGCATCGTCCGAGTCATGGCCGCGGGCGTCCGAGGCAGGGCCCGTGCTGGACGACCCGTCCTGCTCGGCATCCGGATCCTCACCCGCATCGGCGTCCGCGGGCTCCGGGACGGGCGCGGCGTCTTCACCCGCGTCGTCACCCGCAACGTCACGTCGCTCGTGGACCGTGTAGACCGCGGGTTCCTCCGTCTGCGGCGCCGGTGCGTCCGCCCCGGACCCCAGCTGCAGCGTCGGCGACTCGATCGTCGACGGCGTGCTGTCGCTGCCCGCGTTCGCGTAGACGACGGCGATGTACGGCAGGAAGATCGCGCCGGCCGCGAACACCCACGTCCACCACCCCATCGGCACGAGCGCCATCAGCAGGAAGCAGACGGTGCGGATGCCCATCGTCAGCGCGTAGCGGCGCACACGATGGGTCGCCTCGTCCTGCGGCGACTGCGGAAGCGAGGTGACAGCGGGGGCGTGTCGGGTGTGTCTCACGGTGCTTCCAGCCTACGCCGCCGCGCGTCGTGCCAAGGCCGAAGCCGGGCGCGCGATCGCAGGGCTCAGCTGAACAGGAACGGGGTGGCGAATGCGCCGAAGCTCAGCAGCGCCACCAGTCCCACGATCACGGCGATCGCGGCGACGCCTACCGCGACGTACCCGGTCACCAGTCCCGTGATCGCCATGCCCCGGCCGCCCGTGCCAGGACGCTTCTTCAGCTGCGACAGGGCGACGTGTCCGAGAAGGACGGCGGCCAGCGACACGAAGAACGGCATCACGAGGAACACGACGAACACGTTGCCAAGCAGGCCGGCCAGACCGCAGATCATTGACGCCAGCGCGAGACCGTTCGTCGGAGGCGCGGCAGCGTAGCCGTTCCCGGCGGCGGGCGGCACCGGGACGTACCCGGCGGCGGGCGGTGCGTACTGACCGGGCTGGGCCGGGTGGGCCGGCTGAGCCGGGGTCGGATGCTGCTGCGGTGCGAACTGATCGCTCATGATTCCCCCTCGTCACCGCCCAGGCTCCCAGTCGCTCGTTGTCGTGTCAATCCGGGCGGTGCTCGAGGCGGCTGCGGCAGGGAGCCGCTCGCACGATCGATAGGATGTCCTGCGTCCGTCCCCTCAGGCAGGAGCCCCCATGAGCACTGATCGCGTCGTCCTCGTCACCGGTGGAAACCGCGGCATCGGCCGTGCCATCGCTGAGCGCTTCGTGCGCGACGGCTACCGCGTGGCCGTCACGGCCCGCAGCGGCGAGGGCCCCGAGGGAACGCTCACGGTGCGTGCGGATGTCACGGATGCCGCCGCCGTCGACGCGGCGTTCACCGAGGTCGAGCAGAAGCTCGGGCCGGTCGAGATCGTCGTGGCGAACGCGGGCATCACCAAGGACACGCTGCTCATGCGCATGAGCGAGGACGACTTCGACAGTGTGGTCGCCACGAACCTCGGCGGCTCGTTCCGGGTCGTCAAGCGCGCGTCGAAGGGGATGCTGCGCGCGCGCTTCGGCCGCGTGATCCTCATCTCCAGCGTCGTGGGGCTGTACGGCTCGGCCGGTCAGGTGAACTACGCCGCCTCGAAGAGCGCCCTGGTCGGCTTCGCCCGCTCGCTCACGCGCGAGCTGGGCGGCCGCGGCATCACCGCGAACGTCGTGGCGCCCGGCTTCATCGAGACCGACATGACGGCCGAGCTGCCGGAAGAGACCCAGAAGCAGTACAAGGCCAGCATCCCCGCCGGCCGCTTTGCCACGGCCGCCGAGGTCGCCGGCGCCGTCGTGTGGCTCGCGGGCGAGGACGCCGGCTACATCTCCGGCGCCGTCATCCCCGTCGACGGCGGCCTGGGAATGGGTCACTGACCGCGGTCGACCGCCTCGACGATCTGCTCTGCCAGCCGCGCCGGCATCGAGAACTGCGGCCAGTGACCTGAGCCGAGCGTGACGACCTTCGCATCGCCGATCGCCGCGAACTCGTCGCGATAGGCGGGCCACTCGCCGAGCATCCCCTCCAGCGCGTCGCGATCCACCCCACCCATGAGCAGAGTCACCGGCACGTCGTGCCGGCGCGGATCGGTGAGCGCGATCGGGTCGGTGGGCACCCGCGCCGGCACGCTCCGGGTGAGCGGTGCGGTGCGGGCGCGTGTCGCATCGTCGAGGTCGTACACATCCTCGTCGGGGAAGTGATCCCAGCCGGGGAAGGGCACGACGCCGTCGACGACCTCGAACTCGCTGATGCCGTTGCCCGGCGCCGGCGGGACCGTGTCGACGAAGACCACGCGTGCGACGCGGTCCGGGCGTGCGTCGGCCGCTCCCCAGACGACGTTCCCGCCGCCGGAGTGCCCCACCAGCACCACCGGCGCCTCGAGCGCGTCGATGCGCTCGACCACCGCGGCGACCCAGTCGTCCATGCCGAGGTCGGACGCCGGCTCGCCGAGCCCGGGGAGCGTGAGCGGATGGACGCGGTGGCCCGCCGCAGTGAGCGCGGGCGTCACCTCGTCCCATGAGGATGCGTCGAGCCAGAGACCGGGAACGAGGATGATGTCCATGCCGCCGACACTAACGAGGGCGTCGGACATCCGCGAGGGTCACGGCAGCAGCGGGATGACCGCCGAGAGATCCTGCGGGCCGACCACGAGCGAGGCCGCCGCGCGCACCGCCGGCTTGGCGTTGAACGCGAGCCCGAGGCCTGCGGTCTTCATCATGATGAGGTCGTTCGCGCCGTCACCGATCGCGATCGTGGTGTGCGGGGCGACGCCGAGCTCCGCTGCCCACTCCTGCAGGGAATCGGCCTTGACCTGGGCGTCGACGATGTCGCCGTCGACCGTGCCGTCGAGCGCGCCGTCGACGACGGTCAGCCTGTTCGCCCGCCAGCGGTCGACGCCGAGCTGAGGAGCGATGTGGTCGAGGATCTCGTGGAACCCGCCCGAGACGACGCCCACGATCCCGCCGCGCTCGTGCACGGCGTCGACCAGCTCGTGCACGCCGGGCGTCGGCTCGATGCGTGCCCGCACCCGCTCGAACGCCTCGGTGGGAACGCCCTTCAGCGCCTGCACGCGCGAACGCAGGCTCGCGGCGAAGTCGACCTCGCCGCGCATGGCCGCCTCGGTCGCCGCCTGCACCTCGGCGCGCCGACCTGCCTCATCGGCGAGAAGCTCGATCACCTCGTTGCGGATGAGGGTGGAATCGGCATCGAGGACGACGAGGAAACGCGCAGAGGTCACCCGACGAGCGTAGCGGGCGCGGCCGGCCGGCTCGTGCGAGCGGCCACCGTGTGACGACGGGGAGCGCGGTGACGGTCAGCGTTCGATGCGGATGCCCTTGCCGACGACGGTGATCCCGGAGTCGGTGACCGTGAAGCCCCGCTCCAGATCGCGTTCACGGTCGACGCCGACAGTCGCGCCGTCCTCGAGGATGACGTTCTTGTCGAGCACCGCGCGGTGCACGCGCGCACCCAGGCCCACCTGCACCTGATCCAGCAGCACGGAGTCGGTGATCGTCGACCCACCCGCCGCCATGGTGCCGACGCTGACCACGCTGCGCTCCAGGTGCGTGCCCGAGAGCACCGACCCGACCGAGACGATCGAATCGATCGCGTTGCCGATGCGTCCCACGGCGTCGCGCACGAACTTCGCCGGAGGCGTGTTCACGCTCTGCGTGCGGATCGGCCACATCGTGTTGTACAGGTTGAAGATCGGCAGCGTCGAGATCAGATCCATGTGCGCGTCGTAGTACGAGTCGATCGTTCCGACATCGCGCCAGTACGACCGGTCGCGCGGTGACGAACCAGGCACGTCGTTCTGCTTCATGTCGTAGTAGCCGGCTTCGCCGCGTTCGACGAAGTACGGGATGATGTCGCCGCCCATGTCGTGGCCCGAGCTCGCGGATTCGCCGTCGGCCTCGACCGCGGCGATGAGGGCATCCGTGTCGAAGACGTAGTTGCCCATCGAGACGAGCACCTCGTTGGGGGAGTCGGCGAGCCCCGTCGGGTCGCTGGGCTTCTCGAGGAAGTCGCGGATGCGGCCGGACTCGGGGTCGGCGTCGATGACGCCGAACTGCGAAGCCAGCGCCAGCGGCTGACGGATGCCGGCGACGGTGGCCGCCGCGCCGGACTCGACGTGCGCATTGACCATCTGCTTGAAGTTCATCCGGTACACGTGGTCGGCGCCGATGACCACGACGATGTCGGGCTTCTCGTCGTTGATGAGGTTCAGGCTCTGCAGGATGGCATCCGCCGACCCCGAGAACCAGCGCTTGCCGAGCCGCTGCTGGGCCGGGACGGATGCCACGTACGAGTCGAGCAGTGCGGACATCCGCCAGTTCTGCGAGATGTGCCGGTCGAGGCTGTGCGACTTGTACTGGGTCAGCACCACCACCTGGCGCAGCCCCGAGTTGATGAGGTTGGAGATCGCGAAATCGATCAGCCGGTACTGTCCGCCGAACGGAACCGCGGGTTTCGCCCTGTCCGCTGTCAGGGGCATCAGCCGCTTGCCCTCGCCGCCGGCGAGGATGATCCCGAAAACCTTCTTAGGTGCCGACATGGCTCCACAATAGAGCGCACCACCGGGATGTACTACCGTGCAGACATGCGAGTCGACATCATCACGAAGGAGTACCCGCCCGAGATCTACGGCGGTGCCGGAGTGCACGTCGCGGAGCTCGTCTCGGCGCTGCGGCGGAGCATCGACGTGCAGGTGCGTGCTTTCGGCGGTGAGCGGGGCGAACCGGGCACGCACGCGTACCGGACTCCGGATGAGCTGACCGGCGCCAATCCCGCCGTGCAGACGCTCGGCACGGATCTCGCGATGGTGGGTGATGTCGCAGGCGCCGACGTCGTGCACAGTCACACCTGGTACGCCAATTTCGCCGGGCATCTCGCGGCTCAGCTGCACGGCATCCCGCACGTGCTGACCGCGCACAGTCTCGAGCCGCTGCGTCCCTGGAAGGCCGAGCAGCTCGGCGGCGGCTACGCCGTCTCGAGCGGCATCGAGAAGCTCGCCTACGAGAACGCCGCCGCGATCGTGGCCGTCAGCGCAGGGATGCGTGCCGACATCCTGCGCAGCTACCCGCAGGTGGATCCCGCCCGGGTGCGCGTGATCCACAACGGCATCGACGTCGAGCGGTGGCGCCCCGTCGAGAACCCGGAGCTCCTGCGCAGCATCGGGATGGACCCGGCTCGGCCCTCGGTGGTCTTCGTCGGCCGGATCACCCGGCAGAAGGGCCTGCCGTACCTGCTGCGCGCCGCGCAGCAGCTGCCGCCCGAGGTGCAGCTCGTGCTCTGCGCAGGTGCCCCGGACACTCCGGAGATCATGGCCGAGGTGCAGGAGCTCGTGCGGCTGCTGCAGCAGACCAGGCAGGGGGTCATCTGGATCGAACGGATGCTGCCGCGCGACGAGCTCTCGGCGATCCTCGCCGCGGCGACCACCTTCGTCTGCCCGTCGGTGTACGAGCCGCTCGGCATCGTCAACCTCGAGGCCATGGCGTGCGGCGCCGCGGTGGTCGGCACCGGCACCGGCGGCATCCCGGAGGTCGTCGAGGACGGCGTGACCGGACGGATCGTGCCGATCGAGCAGCTGCAGGACGGCACCGGGACCCCGGTGGACCCCGAGCGGTTCGTCTCGGATCTTGCCGGGACGCTCGCCGAGGTGACAGGGGACCCGGCGCGGGCCGCCGAGTACGGCGCCGCGGGGAGGGAGCGTGCGCGGTCGCACTTCAGCTGGGATGCGATCGCCGACACCACGCGCGCGCTGTACGAGGAGCTGACCTCCTGAGCCGATAGGCTGGGCAGCATGTCGAGCGCTCTGGAACTCACCGATGTCGTCGTGCGCCGTGAGGGGCGCAACATCGTCGATCACGTGACCTGGCAGGTCACCGAAGAGCAGCGCTGGGTCGTGCTCGGCCCCAACGGCGCGGGCAAGACCACGCTCCTGCAGATGGCTGACACGCTCATGCATCCGACCTCGGGCACCGTCACGGTGCTGGGGGAGCAGCTGGGCCGCACCGACGTGTTCGAGATCCGTCCGCGGATCGGCTTCGCCTCCTCGGCCATGGCCCGCCGCATCCCGCGCGATGAGACGGTGCTGAACACCGTGATGACCGCGGCGTACTCGGTGCTGGGCCGCTGGAACGAGGATTACGAGGGCATCGACGAGCGCCGTGCGCGCCGGGTGCTGGCCGACTGGAAGCTCGAGCACCTCGCCGAGCGGCTGTTCGGCACGCTCAGCGATGGTGAGCAGAAGCGCGTGCAGATCGCCCGCGCCGTCATGACCGACCCCGAGCTGCTGCTGCTGGACGAGCCGACTGCGAGCCTCGACCTCGGATCGCGCGAGGAGCTGCTGCACCTGCTCAGCGGGTACGCCGCCTCGCCCTCGACCCCGGCCATGGTCATGGTCACCCACCACGTCGAGGAGATCCCCGTCGGCTTCACCCATGTGCTGCTGCTGCGCGAGGGCCGCGCTGTCGCGCAGGGCCCGATCGCCGAGACGCTCACGGCCGAGGCGCTCACCGAGGCGTTCGGAATGCCGATCGTGCTCACGGCGGACGGCGGCCGCTACGCGGCGCGCGCGGCCGGCGCCTGATCGGACGCCGGATCGGGGCCTCGACCAAGAGGTGCTAAACTGGATCCTTGGTGCAATCGCACCGCAGACTTCCCTCGCCCCTGGCAGAATCCAGGGCACCACTTAAGGAATCCCATGAAGACTGACATCCACCCCGACTACCAGGCCGTCGTGTTCCGTGACCTCGGCTCGGGCGAGACGTTCCTCACCCGTTCGACCGTCACCAGCGACAAGACCATCGAGCTGGACGGTGTGGAGTACCCCGTCGTCGACGTCGAGATCTCCTCGGCTTCGCACCCCTTCTACACGGGCAAGCAGCGCATCATGGACTCGGCCGGTCGCGTCGAGAAGTTCAACCAGCGCTTCAAGAACTTCGGCTCCAAGTAAGCCGTCTCACGAAGGCCCCGCTCCGGCGGGGCCTTCGTCGTATTCGGATGCCATCCGGCCCCATCAGGTGCGGATCGGCCAGCTGCCGTCGAGCGTCTCCTGCGGGTCGAGCCGCCCCACGCTGATGAAGTACTCCGTCAGGCTCGCGGCCTGATCGCGCGCCCAGCCGATCTGCTGCGTGTGCAGCTCGGTGGCGGTGCCGGGCAGCGGGTACGCCCTGGCGAGCGCCAGGGCGACGCGGCCGGCGGCCACGGCATCCGCCGACGCCTCATGCGCGGCGTCGAGCGGGACGGCGTAGTGCTCGGCGACGACGCTCAGCGTGCGCTTTCCGCGCCGGTACCGGTCGTACGCCTTGTCGATCACCAGCGGATCGATGATCGGCTGCGGTGCGGAGAGCACCGGGATGCCGTGCCGCGCGGCCTCGTGCGCGAGCAGCGAGAAGTCGTAGGAGGCGTTGTATGCCACGATCGGCATACCCTGGGCGAACAGCATCCGCAGTGCCGAGCTGACCTCTGCCACGACCTCGTGGGCGGGCCGGCCGCGCGCGCGGGCGTGCTCGGTGGTGACACCGTGCACCGCGGTGGCGCCGTCGGGGATCGCGATGCCGGGGTCGGCGAGCCAGTCCCTGGCGGCGATCTCGCGTCCGTGACGGTCGAGCACGCCCACATGGGCGGTCACGATGCGATCGCTCGTGACGTCGACTCCGGTGGTCTCCAGGTCGAAGACGCCGACGCGGGTGAGCCAGTCCGGAAGCTGCGCTGGGGTGGTCATGACCACACCGTAGAACGGGCCGCCGACGTCCGGTCGGGGGGCCCGCCGGGAAGCCCCTACACTGTGCTGGTGACCTGGACGGTATGGCTCTCGCTGCTCGTGGCATGCGTGGTGATCAGCTTCACTCCCGGAGCCGGGGCGATCAACACGATGAGCAATGCGCTCAGCCAGGGCTGGCGCCGTTCGCTGTGGGGCGTGCTGGGCCAGCAGGCGGCACTGATCGTGCACGTCGTCATCGTCGCCGCCGGGGTCGGCCTGTTCGTTGCGCAGTCCCCGGTGCTGTTCGAGATCATCAGATACGCGGGCGCCGCCTACCTGGTGTATCTCGGGGTGCGGCTGATCCTCGCCCGACCGCAGCCCGACGCCGCGATCGAGGGATCCCGCTCGCGTGAGCACGCCTGGTCGATCTTCCGCCGCGGGTTCTGGGTCAACATCCTCAACCCGAAGGCGATCGTGTTCTTCCTCGCCTTCGTCCCGCAGTTCGTGCGGCTCGACCGTGATCCGCTGCCGCAGTACCTCATCCTCATCGGCACGGTGATCGTGGTCGATGTGCTGGTCATGTGGTTCTTCTTCGCCGCCGCGGCCAAGCCTTTCCGCCGCTTCACCCGCGACGTGCGCGGCCAGCGCGTGCTGAACACCGTCTTCGGCATCCTGTTCATCGCCGTGGCCGCGCTGCTGCTGTTCGTGCACTGAGCTATTCGAACGCCGAGCTGCGCGTGCCCGGAAAGCCGTTCGCTGCGAGCCGGGTCCTCTCCGGGAGGCGTAGCGTGGAGGCATGGAAACCTTCGTGCTCGCCGGCGGCTGCTTCTGGTGCCTGGATGCCGCCTATCGTCCGCTTCGCGGTGTCAGCTCGGTCGTCTCGGGTTATACGGGCGGCACGGCACCGAACCCCTCGTACGAGCAGGTGTGCACGGGCACGACGGGCCACGCCGAGGCGGTGGCGGTGACGTTCGACCCTGAGGTGATCCCCGCCGATGTCATCCTCGACGCGTACTTCACCATGCACGACCCGCGGCAGCTGAACCGTCAGGGCAACGACATCGGCACCCAGTACCGCAGCGCCATGTTCCCGGCCGACGACGCGCAGCGCGAGCTGTTCGAGACGGCGCGCTCCCGGGCGGCGACGTTCTGGGACGGCGAACCGGTGACGACCATGGAGCCGCTCGGCGAGTTCCACCCGGCCGAGGACTACCACCAGGACTTCTTCGCGAAGAACCCGACGCAGGGGTACTGCCTGGCGGTGGCCGTGCCGAAGGTGAACAAGGTGCGCGCGCGCTTCACCGAGTACCTCTCCTAGGCATTCCCCCTGCACCGCCGCGCAATCAGCGGGAGTTCTCCACCGATCGCGTGAATCCGCGTCACGGCGTCGGATGCCGCCGTGCACTCTGTACGGACCCGGGCACGTCCCGGCCAGCAGAGGAGTACGGATGAGCATCAACCAGAACACCGTGACCGTCACCGGCAACATCGGCAACGACCCGACGCGAAGCCGCACCACCAGTGGGACACCGGTGCTGAACTTCCGGGTCGGGGTGTCGTCGGGGTACTTCGACCGGCGCACCGGCGCCTGGGTCGACGGCGACACGAGCTGGTACGCGGTCGCGGCCTACGGCAACCTCGCCGAGCACGCGCACGGGTCGCTGCGCCGCGGCGACCCGATCGTGATCATCGGCCGGCTGAAGATCCGCGAGTGGGAGGCGAACGGCAAGAAGGGCGTCAGCGCCGACATCGTCGCGGACACGATCGGGCACGACCTGAACCGTGGCACCAGCGCCTTCGTCCGCCGCGCGCGGCCCGGGGGAGCCACCGCGCCTTCGCAGGTCGAGGACACCGCCGGCGACGAGGTGCCCGAGGATCACCGCACGGCATGGGATGCCGCCGGCCTGCACGACCCCGAGGTGCCTGCGGCGGACGACGAGTTCGAGACGACCGCGAACCGGGAGGAGTTCGCCGACGCGTGACGGTTCGCGGGAAGCCCGGCCGGGCGCCGGGACGGATGCCGGTGGCGCTGCGCCTAGACTGCTGAGCGTGCTCCGTGGGTCATCCGTCTCCGGCCGCCTGCGCGGTCGTATCGTCGCGGCGATCGCCGTATCGGCAGCGCTGACGGGGCTTCTCGCCGCGTGCACGGGAGCGGATGCCGGAGCGGATGCCGCCGCCACAGGCGCAGTCAGGGGCTCGCCGGCATCGTCAGGGGCAGCCGCGGGCCCGCCCGAGCTGGTGCCGGGCGGCACGGCATCCGACAATCTGCCGCTGTTCGCCGCGGTGACCGCCGAGGTCTGGGAGTCGGAGGCAAGGGCCGAGGGTCGTGCGTACATCGACGCACTGGTCGCCGCGGGGTTCGACAAGCAGCGGATGCAGGTCACCGCCGACCGCACCACCGTCGGCAACCCGGTCGAGAGCCTGCAGTTCTCCCTCGCCTGGAGTGACGCGGAGTGCCTGATCGGCCAGGTCGGGCCGTCCACCGGAGAACCGGTGACCGAGGTCATGCCGCAGCTCGCCGGGGGACGATGCCTGATCGGCCAGACCCGCCCTATCGACTGGTGAACCGGCCGCGTGCGGGCGGGGCCGAGCGCGCTCGCGAAGACGGGTAGGCTGGTGTGTCGGCTCCCCGGAGCCGTTCCGCCCGCCTGCTGACAGAAGGAGAGCTGCTTCGTGGCCGAGTACATCTATTCCATGGTGCGAGCCCGCAAGGCGGTGGGCGACAAGCTCATCCTGGACGACGTCACCATGGCGTTCCTGCCCGGAGCGAAGATCGGCATGGTCGGCCCCAACGGCGCCGGAAAGTCGACGATCCTCAAGATCATGGCGGGCCTGGACACGCCGTCCAACGGCGAGGCGAAGCTGACCCCCGGCTTCTCCGTCGGCATCCTCATGCAGGAGCCCGAGCTCGACGAGACCAAGACCGTGCTGGAGAACATCCAGGACGGCGTCGCGATCAAGCCCAAGCTCGACCGCTTCAACGAGATCTCGGCGCTGATGGCCGAACCCGACGCCGACTTCGACTCGCTGCTGGCCGAGATGGGCGTGCTGCAGGAGGAGATCGACGCCGCAGACGGCTGGGATCTCGACTCGCAGCTCGATCAGGCCATGGACGCGCTGCGCACCCCGCCGGCCGACGCCGAGATCGCCCCGCTCTCCGGTGGTGAGAAGCGTCGTGTCGCGCTCGCGAAGCTGCTGCTGCAGAAGCCCGACCTGCTGCTGCTCGACGAGCCCACCAACCACCTCGACGCCGAGAGCGTGCTCTGGCTCGAGCAGCACCTGCAGGCGTACAAGGGCGCGGTGATCGCGATCACCCACGACCGGTACTTCCTCGACAACGTTGCCGAGTGGATCGCCGAGGTCGACCGCGGCCGCCTGATCGGCTACGAGGGCAACTACTCCACCTACCTGGAGAAGAAGGCCGAGCGCCTCGACATCCAGGGCAAGAAGGACGCCAAGCTCGCCAAGCGACTGAAGGACGAGCTCGAGTGGGTTCGCTCCAGCGCCAAGGGCCGCCAGACCAAGTCGAAGGCCCGTCTGGCCCGCTACGAGGAGATGGCTGCCGAGGCCGAGCGCACCAGGAAGCTCGACTTCGAGGAGATCCAGATCCCCGCAGGACCCCGACTGGGCAACGTGGTCATCGACGCGAAGAACCTCAAGAAGGGCTTCGGCGACAGGGTGCTCATCGACGGGCTGAGCTTCAACCTGCCGCCCAACGGCATCGTCGGCATCATCGGACCCAACGGCGTCGGCAAGACCACGCTGTTCAAGACGATCGTCGGCCTGGAGCCGCTCGACGGCGGCGAGCTGAAGATCGGCGAGACCGTCAAGATCAGCTACGTCGACCAGTCGCGCGCGAACATCGACCCCGACAAGAACCTCTGGGAGGTCGTCTCGGACGGACTCGACTTCATCACGGTGGGCAAGACCGAGATCCCCTCGCGCGCCTACGTGTCGAAGTTCGGCTTCAAGGGACCCGACCAGCAGAAGAAGGCCGGCGTGCTCTCCGGTGGTGAGCGCAACCGGCTGAACCTCGCCCTCACCCTCAAGGAGGGCGGCAACCTGCTGCTGCTCGACGAGCCCACCAACGACCTCGACATCGAGACGCTCAGCTCGCTCGAGAACGCGCTGCTCGAGTTCCCCGGCTGCGCCGTGGTCATCACCCACGACCGGTGGTTCCTCGACCGCATCGCCACGCACATCCTCGCCTACGAGGGCACCGACGAGAACCCCTCGCAGTGGCACTGGTTCGAGGGCAACTTCGAGTCCTACGAGAAGAACAAGATCGAGCGCATGGGCCCGGAGGCGGCTCGCCCGCACCGCACCACCCACCGCAAGCTCACGCGCGACTGATCCCGCGCCCCGCTCCGGACGTCGCTTCGCGCGGTCAGGAGCGGGGCGCCCCTCTTCACAGGAGGCCATGACGATGTCGGCATCTTCGCTGGAGCGCGTGCTGGACGACGGCCGCCTGCACATCCCGATCCAGCTGCGCTGGGGCGATCTCGACGCGTTCAACCACGTCAACAACACCGCCATGCTCAAGCTTCTCGAAGAGGCGCGCGTGCGGGCGTTCTGGCGGCCGGCACCGGGGGAGCAGGGGCCTGAGACGGCGATCCTCGACTCCGGCCTCTCGCACGGGATGCTCACGCTCATCGCGCGGCAGGAGATCGAGTACCTCGCACCGGTGCCGTACCAGCGGCATCCGCTCGACATCCAGATGTGGTTCGGCAAGCTCGGCGGCTCGAGCATCGACGTCTGCTATGAGGTGTGCAGCGATCCCGCCAGCGGGCACCGCACCCTCTACGCGCGCGCCACGACCGTGATCGTGCTCGTGGATGCGGCATCCGGGCGCCCCGTGCGCCTCACACCGGAGATGCGCGAGGCGTGGGAGCCCCTTCTCGGTGAGCCGCTGACCTACCGGCGCCACTGACGGGCGCACCGACAGGAGCACCCGGGGCGGTTCTCAGCGCGGCTCACTGCTGCGGGACGCGCACCATGATCTCCTGGGCGACGGTCGCGATCAGCGCGCCGTCGCGCGTGAAGATGCGTCCCTGGGCGAGCCCGCGTCCGCCGCGCGCGGTCGGCGACTCCTGCGCGTACAGCAGCCACTCGTCGACGCGGCCGAAGCGGTGCCACCACATCGCATGGTCGAGGCTCGCGACCTTCAGCCCCGGTGTCTGCCAGGTGATCCCGTGACGACGCAGGATCGATTCCTGGATCGTCATGTCGCTCAGGTACGCCAGCGCGGCACGATGCAGACGCGGGTCGTCCGGCATCGGCGCGCGCATGCGCATCCAGACGGCCTGCTGGGCGACCTGCTCGCCGTCGACTTCCAGGAAGAGGGGACCCGACACGTGCCGGATGTCCACCGGGCGCTCGGAGAGCATCCGGCCGGTGATCGGATGCACCACACCGATCAGGTCGTCGTCCGAGGGGACGTCCTCGGGATCCGGGATGCCGTCGGGCATCGGCGCCGCGTGGTCGACGCCGGGATCCTCGTCCTGATACGACGCGATCATCGAGAAGATCGGAACCCCGCCCTGGTAGGCCTGGGAGCGGCGGGTGGAGAACGAGCGGCCGTCGTGGATGCGCTCGACGGCGAAGGTGATGTCCTGTGCGGCGTCACCCGGCCGCAGGAAGTAGCCGTGCATCGAGTGGACGACGCGGTCCTCGGGCAGGGTGCGCTCGGCGGCGATCAGCGACTGCGCGAGCACCTGGCCGCCGTAGACGCGGCCGGTGGGCATCGGATGCGAGGCGCCGGTGAAGATGTCCTCGGTGGTGCGGGCCCCCGGCGCGTCGAGATCGAGGACGCCGAGAAGGCTGGCGACGGATCGACGGGCAGTCTCCTCGGTGATCATCAGGCTAGTTTAGAAGGAGTGACCAGACCTCTTGTTCTCGCCGACGCGCCCACTGCGCGCGATGTGCTGACCTTCGCCGGACGCGCCGCCACCGCCGGGGCCGACGGAGTGCGACTGCAGGCCGCCGACGGCGTGCTCGCCCTCTCGGCCGCCGCGCTCGCCCCGCAGGGGCTGTTCGATCAGACGCCGACGATCCTCGCCATGCGGATCGTCCGCACCGATCCCGAACTGAGCTGCGACCTCGTGGTCGAGCGTCTGGGCGAGACCGACGAACCCGCGCAGCTGAGCCTGCCCGATACGGCGCTCTCCCCGGCGTGGGCCGGCATCGCCCCGCCTCGTGGCGGCTGGCAGCACGCCGGCGACCTCACCGCCCAGCTGATCGCGGAGCGCGCCCAGTGGGGCATCTCGGCGGTCGCCCACGGCAGCCCGGACGGCGCCGGCGAGGAGGCCGTGCGGGCCCTGCGTGCCAGGATCTGGGGCGAGCCCGACGAAGACCTGCTCGGCCTGCCGCGCGGCGTCGCCTTCGCCGCGCACGCGTTCGGGTTCATCGCCGGTGCCGAGCAGGTGCGGGTCACCGCATCCGGGCGCTGGACACGGCTGGCCTTCCAGCGCGGCCATGTGCTCAGCCGCGGTCCTGCCGTGGTCGGTCTCACCGCCGTGCGGTCGACGGGGCCGGCGTCCCCCGATCAGGACTGAGCGATCAACGCGGGTTCAGCGTGCAGCCGCCCGGCCCGCGCGACGACCCGAGAACAGGCAGCCACCCAGGAACGTGCCCTCCAGTGCCCGGTACCCGTGCACCCCGCCGCCTCCGAAGCCGCTGGCCTCGCCTGCCGCATACAGGCCGGGGATCACGTCGCCTGCGGCATCCAGCACCCGCGCATCGAGGTCGGTGTGGATCCCGCCGAGCGATTTGCGGGTGAGCACGTGCAGCTTCACGGCGATCATCGGGCCGGCTGCCGGATCCTGCAGCCGGTGCGGCGAGGCGGTGCGGATCAGCCGGTCGCCCCGGTAGGCGCGCATCGAGCGCAGCATCGCGAGCTGCGCGTCCTTGGTGAACTCGTTGCCGACCTCGCGGTCACGGGCGACGACCTCGTCGCGCACCCGCTGCGGGTCGAGCAGCTCACCGCCCGGCATCCGCCGCATCCCGGCCAGGAGCGTCTCGAGATCGTCCTCGACGACGAAGTCCTCACCCTCGTCGAGGAAGGCCTGAACCGGACCGGTGGGCCCCTTGGCGAGCCGTGACCTCACGAGCAGCTTCAGATCGCGATCGGTGAGGTCGGGGTTCTGCTCACTGCCCGAGAGCGCGAACTCCTTCTCGACGATCTTCAGTGAGGTGACGAACCACGAGTGATCGTGGCCCGTCGCGCGCAGGTGCGAGAGGGTGCCGAGCGTGTCGAACCCGGGGTACAGCGGCACGGGCAGGCGGCGGCCGGTGGCATCCAGCCACAGCGACGACGGGCCGGGGAGGATGCGGATGCCGTGCGCGGGCCACACCGGATCCCAGCCGGTGATCCCCTCGACGTAGTGCCACATCCGGTCGCCGTTGATCAGGCCGGCACCGGCGGATGCCGAGACGGCGTGCATCGAGCCGTCGACGTATGCGGGAACGCCGGAGAGCATGTGCCCGGGCGGCGTGCCCAGGCGCTTCGGCCAGGCGGCCCGCACGAGGTCGTGATTGCCGCCGATTCCACCCGAGGCGATGATCGTCGCACCCGCCCGGATCTCGAACTCGCCGACGCGCTCCCGCGACGACACCGCGCCGCGGGCGGAATCGCTGGCGGCCAGCACCTCTCCGCGGGCGCCGGTGACCGCTCCGGATCCGGCGATGAGCTCGGTGACGCGATGCCGGGGGAGGATCGTCACCCGGCCCTGCGCCTCGCCGTCCTGCACCGTCGCGGCGAACGGCGCCACGATGCCGGGCCCCGTGCCCCACACGATGTGGAAGCGGGGCACCGAGTTGCCCGGACCGATCGCCCCGCCGCCGCCTCGTTCGGCCCAGCCGACGACGGGGAAGAGCCCCACGCCGAGCTCGCGCAGCCAGCTGCGCTTCTCACCCGCGGCGAAGTCGAGGTACGCCTCCGCCCAGCGGCGCGGCCAGGCATCCTCAGGGCGATCGAAGCCCGCGTTGCCGAACCAGTCCTGCGTGGCCAGCTCGAGAGAGTCACGGATGCCCATCCGCCGCTGCTCGGGGGAGTCGACGAGGAACAGCCCGCCGAACGACCACCAGGCCTGTCCGCCGAGATTGACCCGCGGCTCCTGGTCGATGATCGTCACGCGCCGCCCGGCGTGCAGCGCCTCGGCGGCCGCGACGAGGCCGGACAGGCCCCATCCGATCACCAGCACGTCCGTGTCGTGGGTGCGGGATGCCATGGCGACTCCTTCGTCGACGATGCGAGGTGCTGAGGTCGAGGTGCTGAGGTTCAGGCGGTCAGGTTCAGGAGGTGAGTCCGAGATCGGGCCGCTGCTGCTGCGCCGGTCCGACGCCGGGACTGGGCTCGAAGGTGTTCACGAGCGAGTGCGCGGCACGCTGCAGGTAGTCCCAGAACGTGGCGTCGTGCAGGGGGGAGAGCTGCGCCTCGTCGAGGGCGGTGCGCATGTGCGCCAGCCACCGGTCGCGGGCATCGGGGTCCACATGGAAGGGCACGTGCCGCATGCGCAGGCGAGGATGTCCGCGTCGTTCACTGTAGGTCGTGGGCCCGCCCCAGTACTGGATGAGGAACAGGGTGAGCCGCTCGGCGGCCGGCCCCAGGTCCTCCTCGGGGTACATCGGCTTGAGCACCGGGTCGAGGGCGACCTCGCGGTAGAACACGTCGACGATGCGCTTGAACGTGTCGTAGCCGCCGATCTCGTCGTAGAACGTCACTTCACGCCCCCTTCCTGATCCCCGGGCTTCTCGCCCGGTTTCTTCCGCCGCCAGATTCCGCGCTCCGCCACGGGCGGCACGCCGGTGACCGGGTTCGGCCGGGTCTTCGGCGGGTTGGCGCCGCGCACCCGCCGCGCCCCGTCGAGGCCCGAGAGGGTGACGGATGTCATGCGCGGGACGATCACGTCCTTCTCCGCCAGCGCCGCGCGGAGCCTGCGCCGCAGCTCCTGCGCGACGTCGTCCATCGCGTTGGCACGGGTCTTCATCACGACGCGCACCACGAGGGCGTCGCCGTCGATCGACTCCAGCCCCCAGACTTCCGGGCGCTCGATGATGCGGGTGCGCCACTTCGGGTCCTTCGCGAGGCCCTGGGCCGTCTCGAGCATGGTCGCCTCGACGAGGTCGAGGTCGGCATCCGGCTGCACGCCGAGGTCGACGATTGCACGGGCCCAGCCCTGAGACATGTTGCCGATGCGCGTGACCTCGCCGTTGCGCACGTACCAGAGCGTGCCGTTCACATCGCGCACCTGCGTGACGCGCACGCTGACGTACTCGACCACGCCCGAGGCCAGACCGAGGTCGACCACATCGCCGATGCCGATCTGATCCTCGGCGACGAGGAAGATGCCGTTGAGCACGTCCTTGACGATGTTCTGCGCGCCGAAGCCGAGGCCGGCGCCGATCGCGGCCGTCAGCAGGGTGAGAGAGCCGAGCAGGGTGGGGGTGAGGGCGTTGACGATGAGCACGAGCGCGATCACCACGAGCATCACGTTGACGATGTTCTGCAGGATCGAGCCGAGCGTGCGGGTGCGCTGCACCAGACGCATGTCGGCCAGCGGTGAGCGCTCCAGCGCCTGCGTGTCATCGACCTTGGCCTTGGACTTGGCGCTGTTGACGATGCGCTGGACGACCCGGCGGATGACCAGGCGCAGCACGAAGGCGATGACCACGCACGAGGCGATGATCAGTGCCACCGTCAGGGCCTTGCCGCCGATGAACAGCAGCGTGTCGAGAGCACCCGTCCACCAGCCCGTATCGGGTGCGTCGGGAGCCGGCGTCTCGGTCGTCAGGGGCAGCATGTTCATCACTTCGATGTTACCGAGCATGGCTCTGCCGGCCCTGGATGCGCCGAGGCCCGTCCGCCCGGCGCGCCTCGGCCTGGGTCAGACGGGCCTCGGTCAGACGGGCCTCGTGCCGGATCAGTCGTCCGCGTCGCGGGCCTGCGCGGCCAGTGCGCGCTCGACATCGGCGAGGTTCTCGTGCACCAGACGACGCAGCGCAGGCGCGGCATCCTGGTTCGACGACAGCCAGGCGCGGGTCGCATCGCGCAGTTCGACGCTCGCGAGCGAGCGCGGGAACAGGCCGACGATCAGGTAGTCCGCGATCTGGTAGGTGCGCTCGTGCCAGATCGGCACCAGCATGTCGAAGTACTTCGGGATGAAGTCGCCGAGCACCGCGACACCCGAGGGGTGCACGAATCCGAGCGCCGTCGAGCGCACGATCGTGTTCGGCTGGTCATCGGAGTCGATCAGCGACGACCAGGCGGCCTGCTTCGCCTCGGCGGTCGGCATCGCCGCGCGGGCCTGTGCGGCGAACTCGGCGCCCTTCGACGTGTTGTCGGCGGCGAGGGCGGCGTCGATCGTCGCGGCGTCCGTGGCGCCGGCTGCGGCGAGGCCGATCAGCAGCTGCCACGACAGGTCGGCGTCGATCTCGAGACCGGGCAGCGTCTCCTCACCCGAGCGCAGGCGCCCGATGATGCCGGCGTGCTCGGGGGTGACGAGCGTGTTCGCGAACGCAGTGACCAGCTGCAACTGGCTGTCGCTGCCGCTCTCGGCGTGCTGCGCGAGGGCCCACAATCCGTCGGCGACCTTCTCGCGCGCGGCCGCCCGGTTCTCGGGCGCCACGTACGACGACGCGGCGAGCTGCAGCTGGGCGAGTGTGGTGCGCACCGTGGTCGACTCGGTCTCGCGGCCGATGTTGCCGAGCACGAGATCGATGTAGTCGGATGCCGCGGTCTCGGCGTCGCGCGTCTGATCCCAGGCCGCGCCCCACACCAGCGAGCGGGCGAGCGGGTCGCTGATGTCGGACAGGTGGGCGATCGCGGTCGCCAGCGAGCGCTCGTCGAGGCGGATCTTCGCGTAGGCGAGGTCCTTGTCGTTCAGCAGCACCATGTCGGGGCGCTTCAGGCCCTGCAGCTCGGGGATCTCGGTGCGGTCGCCGTCGATGTCGACCTCGACGTAGTGCGTGCGCACCAGCGCGTCGCCCTCGAGCTCGTAGAACCCGATGCCGAGGCGGTGGGGACGGATCGTGGGGTAGTCGGCGGGTGCGGTCTGGGTCACCGCGAAGCGGCTGATCGTGCCCGACGAGTCCTCGGCGATCACCGGCGCGAGCGTGTTGACACCGGCGGTCTCGAGCCACTTCTTCGCCCAGCTGGTCAGCTCGCGGCCGCTGGTGGTCTCGAGCTCGGTGAGCAGGTCGCTCAGCTCGGTGTTGCCCCAGGCGTGCTTCTGGAAGTACTGCGACACACCGGCGAAGAAGGCCTCGATGCCCACCCAGGCGGCGAGCTGCTTGAGCACCGACCCGCCCTTGGCGTAGGTGATGCCGTCGAAGTTGACCAGCACGTCCTGCAGGTCGTTGATCTCGGCGACGATCGGATGCGTGGAGGGCAGCTGGTCCTGGCGGTACGCCCAGGTCTTCTCCATGGCGTTGAACGTGGTCCACGCCTCGGTCCACTCGGTCGCCTCGGCGGTGGCGATCGTCGACGCCCACTCGGCGAACGACTCGTTCAGCCACAGGTCGTTCCACCACTTCATGGTGACCAGGTCGCCGAACCACATGTGGGCCAGCTCGTGCAGGATCGTGACGACGCGGCGCTCCTTGACCGCGTCGGTCACCTTGCTGCGGAAGACGTAGGTCTCGGTGAACGTGACCGCACCGGCGTTCTCCATGGCGCCGGCGTTGAACTCCGGCACGAAGAGCTGGTCGTACTTGGCGAACGGGTACGGCACGCCGAACTTCGACTCGAAGTAGGCGAAGCCCTCGCGCGTCTTGTCGAAGATGTAGTCGGCATCCAGGTGCTGCCACAGGCTCTTGCGACCGTAGACGCCGAGCGGGATGACGCGGCCGTCGGCGCTGGTGAGCTCCGAGAACGTCGACTCGTAGGGGCCTGCGATGAGCGCCGTGATGTACGAGGAGATCCGCGGGGTCGGCTCGAAGCCCCACGTCGCGGTCTGCTGGGCGCCCGAGTCGGTGGACGAGTCGTGCACGATCGGCTCGGGGGTGGGCGAGTTCGAGACGACCTTCCACGCCGCGGGGGCGGTGACGGTGAACTGGAACGTCGCCTTCAGGTCGGGCTGCTCGAACACCGCGAAGACGCGGCGCGAGTCGGGCACCTCGAACTGCGAGTACAGGTAGACCTCGCCGTCGACCGGGTCGACGAAGCGGTGCAGCCCCTCGCCGGTGTTCGTGTACAGGCAGTCCGCGTCGACGATGAGCACGTTCTCGGCCTGCAGATCGCTGAGCGCGATCCGCGAATCGCTGAAAGCCGACGTCGGATCTATCTGCTCGCCGTTGAGCGAGATCTCACGCACATCGCGTGCGATCAGGTCGATGAACGTGAAGCTCCCTGGCATCGCGGTGAATCGCACGACGCTGCGCGAGCCGAAGATCTCGGCGCCCTTGGTCAGGTCGAGCGAGACCTCGTAGGACTGCGTGTCGATGACCGCGCGGCGTTCCTGCGCTTCATTACGGGTGAGGTTTTCTCCAGGCACAGCTGTTTCTCCCAGTGGTGAGGGGATGTCGTCCCGCGTCGGCGCGGCTGGCGCCGACGACAACCATGACAGCCTACGCCAGGCGCCCCCGGTAGCGAATGCCCGCGGGTCGCCGCAGTACTCCGTGCTGGCTCATAGCCTGCGGTAGGAGGATTGCAGATGTGAAGAGCACTGACCCGGATGCCGTCCCGCACGCCTCTCCTGCAGCGGCCGGGGGTGATGCGTTCATCGAGCAGCCCGTCGCCTACGACGCCATCCTGCTCGCCGGCTTCGGCGGACCCGAGGGTCAGGACGATGTCATCCCGTTCCTGCGCAATGTGACGCGGGGGCGCGGCATCCCCGACGAGCGGCTCGAGGAGGTGGCGCATCACTACCGCCACTTCGGGGGCGTCAGCCCGATCAACGGGCAGAACCGTGCGCTGAAGGCGGCTCTCGAGGCCGAGCTCGCGGCGCGGTCCATCGACCTGCCGGTGTACTGGGGCAACCGCAACTGGGCGCCGCTGCTCGAGGATGCCGTCGCCGAGGCCGCGGGCAACGGCGACACCACCCTGCTCGCCTTCGCCACCAGCGCCTACAGCTCGTTCTCGAGCTGCCGGCAGTACCGCGAGGACTTCTCCCGCGTGCTCGACGGCTCGCCGTACGACGGCGTCGTGACGATCGACAAGATCCGCCCGTTCTACGACCACCCCGGCTTCGTGCAGACCTTCGTCGAGGGCGTGCACGACGCGGTCGCCGGGTTCCTCGCCGACGGCCTCGCCCCCGAGTCCGTGCACGTGCTGTTCTCCACCCACAGCATCCCCACCGCCGACGCGGACCGCTCCGGCCCGCGCGACGTGGAGTGGGGCGAGGGCGGCGCATACGCGGCGCAGCACGAGGCGGTCGCCGCCTGGGTCATGGACCGGGTCACTCAGCTGCTGCCGTCGGCGGCATCCGTCGCCTGGGAACTCGTCTACCAGTCCCGCTCCGGCCCGCCCTCGCAGCCCTGGCTCGAGCCCGACGTCTGCGACGTCATCGGCGAACTCCAGGATCGAGGACGGCAGGCCGTCATCGTCGTACCGGTCGGTTTCATGAGCGACCACATGGAGGTGCTCTGGGATCTCGACACCGAGGCGAAGGATGCCGCCGAGCAGGCCGGGCTCCGTTTCGTCCGCACGCCCACCCCGGGCGTGTCGCCCGCCTTCGTCGCGGGCATCGTCGACCTCATCCAGGAGCGGCTCGAGGGGAGGCCGGCGGCCGACCGTGCGCACGTCACCTCGGTGGGCGGCTCGTTCGACATCTGCCGTCCCGGATGCTGCGAGAACGTGCGCGCCGGGTTCAAGCCCGCCGCGGCCGGCATCGCCCCGTAAGGCCGATTCGCGGCGCGACCACGCCGAATAGGATGAGTGCCATGCGCATCCACATCGCCACCGACCACGCCGGCCTCGACTTCTCGACCCGTCTGCAGGATCACCTGCGCTCCGCCGGGCACGAGGTCGTCGACCACGGACCCGTGGAGTACGACGCGCTGGACGACTACCCGGCGTTCTGCATCCGCGCCGCGCAGGCAGTCGTCGCCGACCAGACCGCCGGCGTCGAGGCACTCGGCGTGGTCTTCGGCGGGTCGGGCAACGGCGAGCAGATCGCCGCGAACAAGGTCGACGGGATCCGTGCCGCACTGGTGTGGAACACCTCCACCGCCGAGCTGGCACGCGAGCACAACGACGCGAACGTGATCTCGATCGGCGCGCGTCAGCACAGCTTCGAAGAGGTCATCTCGTTCATCGAGACCTTCATCGCCACGCCGTTCCCCGGTGACGAGCGGCACGTGCGCCGCATCGGCCAGATCGCCGACTACGAGCGCGACGGCTCGCTGCTGCCCGACCCTCGCGGGGGAGGGAACGGCTCAGCCGAAGGGCGCGACTGACATGCCCGAGGGTCACTCCGTCCACCGCATCGCGCGGCAGTTCGCCCGCAACTTCGTCGAGCGCCCGGTGCGCGCCTCCAGCCCGCAGGGCCGGTTCGCCGAGGGCGCGAGCGTGCTCGACGGGCGCGAGATGCTGCAGGCCAGGGCGGTCGGCAAGCAGATGTTCCTGGAGTTCGAGGGTGACACCTGGCTGCGCGTGCACCTCGGGCTCTACGGGGCGTGGGACTTCGCCGGCGAGATCCTCGTCGACCCGACGATCGCCTCGGCGAACGGGCGGATGGGCCAGACCAACCAGCGCGGCACCGACCTCGATGCCGGCGACCACGACGGCACCGGCAGCGCGGATGCGATCTTCGACGACGCGGGCGAGAACTCGCTGACCTCGATCGGCGCACCGCGGCGCACCCGCGGGCACGTGCGGATGTCCGAGCAGACGACGGGTCTGGCCGACGACGGCGCGGAGTGGCCGCCGCCTGTGGTCGGCCAGGTGCGCCTGCGCCTGCTCACGGACGTCACCTGCGCCGACCTGCGCGGTCCGACCGCGTGCGCGCTGCAGACCCCGGACGAGATGCTCGCGACGGTCGCCAAGCTCGGACCCGATCCGCTGGTCGGCGACCCCGCCGAGGGCGAGGAGCGGTTCGTGCGGATCGTGCGGCGCAAGCCCACGGCCATCGCGCTGCTGCTCATGGATCAGGCGGTCGTCAGCGGCATCGGCAACGTTTACCGCGCCGAGATGCTCTTCCGCGCCCGCCTGAACCCGCACACTCCCGGCCGCGACGTCCCCGAGGACGTCGTGCGCGAGCTGTGGCACGACTGGGTGCGGCTGCTGGCGATCGGCGTCGAGACCGGTCAGATGATGACGATGGACGACCTCACCACCGAGCAGTACCGGGCGGCCATGGCGAGCCGCGACGACAGGCACTGGGTGTACCACCGTGCGGGACTGCCGTGCCGGGTGTGCGGCACCGAGATCGCACTCGAGGAGATCGGGGCGCGCAAGCTGTACTGGTGCCCGTCCTGCCAGCGCTGAGACCGCCCGCATCCTGACGCCGAGGCGGTCTCGTCCTGAGGCTGCTGCCGATTCGCTCACGGCCCGAGAGCCGACGGTGAATAGGATGGCGGAGTCAATCGCAACGACGCGGCAGGAGAACGCATGGACGTGAAGGCAATCGAGGGCTTCCTGGGCTGGCTGAGCGGGATCATCTGGGGACCGTGGTTCCTGATCCCGCTGCTGCTGGGAACGGGGCTGTATCTGACGATCCGCCTCGGCGGACTGCAGTTCCTCAAGCTCGGCGCGGCGCTGCGGCTGGGCCTCTTCACCCGTCGTGACCCGGGCTCCGACGGCGACATCTCGCAGTTCCAGGCGCTGACCACGGCCCTGGCCGCCACCGTCGGCACGGGCAACATCGTCGGTGTGGCCACCGCCATCGGCATCGGCGGCCCCGGTGCGCTGTTCTGGATGTGGGTCACGGGCCTGCTCGGCATGGCATCCAAGTACTCCGAGGCCTTCCTCGGCGTGCGCTTCCGCACCACCGACTCGGCAGGTGAGAAGAACGGCGGCCCGCAGTACTACCTCGAGCGCGGCATCCCGAACCGGTTCGGGAAGTTCCTCGCGATCTTCTTCGCGATCGCGGCCGTCATCGCCTGCTTCGGCATCGGCAACATGACCCAGGGCAACTCGATCTCGGCCAACCTCGAGAGCAGCTTCAACGTGCCGACCTGGGTGACCGGCATCGTGCTCACCGTGTTCGCACTGCTCGTGCTCGTCGGCGGGATCAAGTCGATCGGGCGCGTCACCGCCGGGCTCGTCCCGGTGATGATCATCTTCTACGTGCTCGGCGCCATCTACATCCTCATCGCCAACATCGGCGGTGTTCCGGCGGCATTCGCCGAGATCTTCACCGACGCGTTCACCGGGACCAGCGCGGTCGGCGGGTTCGCGGGTTCGGCGATCATCATCGCGGTGCAGTACGGCGTGGCACGCGGAATCTTCTCGAACGAGTCCGGCATGGGCTCGGCCGCCATCGCCGCTGCTGCCGCCAAGACGAGCCACCCGGTGCGCCAGGGCCTGGTCTCGATGACGCAGACGTTCATCGACACGATCATCGTCGTCACCTGCACGGGGCTCGTGATCATCACCACCGGTGCGTGGAAGATGACCGATCCCGAGACCGGTGAGCAGATCAGCGCAGCGCTGATGACCGGCGAGGCCTTCTCGCACGGCCTGCCGGGCGAGTGGGGCCACTACATCGTCACCATCGGCCTCGTGCTGTTCGCCGGCTCGACGATCCTGGGCTGGTCCTACTACGGCGAGCGCAGCATCGAGCGACTCATCGGCCGGCGCGCGGTCATGCCGTTCCGCATCCTGTTCTCGCTCGTCGTGTTCGTCGGCTGCACCGTGCAGCTGGGCGTCGTGTGGGCGTTCTCCGACGTGATGAACGGACTCATGGCGCTGCCGAACCTGATCGGGCTGCTCGTACTGTCGGGCCTCGTGGCACGTGAGACGAAGAAGTACCTCGACAACGACCCCAAGCTCACCGCGACAACCGATGAGGTCAACGCGTTCATGGCGGGCGACAAGGCCTTCGAGGACTGGAAGACGCAGGCGATCCCGGTCGTCGGCAAGCGGTAGCAGAACGGCGCGGCGGCAGCGTCCCGGGCGTGCGCCCGGCGCCGCCGCCGCGGCCGTAATGTGGTCTCATGCGTCAGAACCCCAGCTTCGCCATGACCGACGTCGCCGAGCTGAGGCGGGTGATCGCGCAGAACCCGTGGGCGACCGCGATCGCGGCCGGCGACGACGGCCTGGTGGCCTCGCACTATCCGGTGCTGCTGGATCCCGACCGCGACGACCTCACCGTCGTCGGGCACGTCGGAAAGCCCGACGACCAGGTGCTGCACCTGGGGGAGCGTGAGCTGCTGCTCATCTTCCAGGGCCCCAACGGCTACATCTCGCCGAGCTGGTACGGCGATGTGCGCGCCGTGCCCACGTGGAACTACACCGCCGTGCACCTGGCGGGCGTGCCCGAGATCGTCGACACGCAGGCCAACCTGAAGGTGCTCGACGATCTCGTCACCCATTTCGAGCGGATGCTGCCGCAGCCGCGGATGATGTGGCAGCCGCCGAACACCGAGGAGTTCGTCGCCGCGCTGGAGGCGGGCACCGTCGGGTTCCGCCTCACCCCGACGCGCGTCTCGGCCAAGCGCAAGCTCAGCCAGAACAAGCCCGACAGCATCGTCGAGAGCGTGATCGCCGAACTCGACGGTAGCGGTGAGTACGCGAACCCGGCCCTGGCCGCCGAGATGCGCCGCGCGCACGAAGCACGGCTGGCGCACCGCGGATGACCGGCGATCTGCTGCTGCGCTCGGTGCGGGTGGCCGGCCCCGGCCGTGAGCTGCTGCCCACCGGCGAGCCGATCGACATCCTCATCCGCGGCGGGGCGATCGCCGACATCGCTCCCGCCGGCAACCTGCGCGTCGCGGTCGAAAGCCTGGACGGCGAGGGCGCCTGGGTGATCCCGGGTCTCTGGGACCATCACGTGCACACCGTGCAGTGGGCGCTGGATGCGCAGAGGATCGCGCTCGGCGCGGCGAACGGCGCCGGCGAGGCGGCCCGGATGGTGGCGGATGCCGCGCCCCTCGCCGACGGACGGATCGTCGGCTCGGGGTTCCGTGACGGGCTCTGGCGCGATCGTCCCAGCCGGGCGGCGCTGGATGCCGTGACAGGGGAGCGCCCCGCGTACCTCATCAGCGCCGACGTGCACGGGGTCTGGCTGAACACGGCAGCGCTGCGCCGTGAGGGCTTCGACGGCGTCGACGACGACGGCATCCTGCGCGAGGACGACGCCTTCGAGATCTCGCGGCGGCTCAACGCCGCCGACGATGCGACAGCGGATGCCGCGGTGCGGGCCGCCGCGACCCGGGCCGCGGCTCGCGGGGTCACCGGCATCGTCGACTTCGACATGGCCTGGAATGCGCAGGCGTGGCAGCGGCGGGCCGCCGCGGGGTTCGACGCGCACCGGGTGGAGTTCGCGTTCTACCGCGAGGGGCTCGAACGCGCCATCGGGGAGGGTCTGCGCACGGGGGAGGTGCTCGAGGGCACCGGCGGCCTGGTGCGGGTCGGACCGCTCAAGCTCATCACCGACGGCTCGCTGGGCACCCGCACGGCCGCCTGCTCGCACTCCTATGCGCATGATCCCGACAACTTCGGCGTGCTGACGATCAGCCCGGACGAGGTGCGCGAGCTTCTCATGCGCGCGACGGCATCCGGCATCGAGGTGGCGGTGCACGCGATCGGAGACCGCGCGGTGGCCTCGGCGCTCGACGCGTTCACCTACACCCAGGCGCGGGGAACGCTCGAGCACGCGCAGCTCGTGCGGCACGCCGACCTGGCGCGCTTTGCGCGGCTGGGCGTGGCCGCCAGCGTGCAGCCCACGCACGCGGTCGATGACCGCGACCTCGCAGACGAGCTGTGGCGCGAGCAGCAGGCGATCGGGTACCCGATGGCGACACTGGCCGCCGCCGGCATCCCGCTGCGGTTCGGATCGGATGCCCCGGTCGCTCCGCTGGACCCGTGGATGACCATCGCGGCGGCCGTGCACCGCACGGGCGATGAGCGCGAACCCTGGCAGCCGCAGGAACGGGTCGGCATCGATACGGCGCTGCGCTCCAGCAGCCGTCACGGAGAGGCGACCGTCGAGCTGGGTGCCGTGGCCGATCTGGCGCTGTGCGGAGCGGATCCGCGCACCGCTGACCGCCAGACCCTGAGCACGATGCCGGTGCTCGCCACGATTCTCGGCGGGCGGATCACCCACCGCGCCTGACACACGAAGGGCTCTTGACATGCAGAACGCCCGCCCCGCCGTCGAGGCGGGAGCGGGCGTTCAGCGTCTGTAAGTCAGGCGGCGATGTGCGAGACGAGGAACCAGCGGTCCTTCTCGAGTCCGCGCTGGATCTCGATCGCCACGTCCTGGCTGGTGAGGTCGACCTCGTCGAGCCCGTCGACGGCGGCCTTCACGTCGGCGATGATCGCGTCGATGTCGGTGATGATCGCCCGGACCAGCTCGTCCGACTGGGCGAACCCGGCGGGAACGGCGGTGCTGCCGGCCTTCTCGGCGACCGTGCCGATGCGCGAGTCGATCGGCAGGCCGAGGGCGACGATGCGCTCTGCGGCCGTGTCGGCGAACTCGCCGGCGTGGGCGACGATCGTGTCGAGCAGCTCGTGGACGCCGACGAAGTTGGCTCCGCGGACGTGCCAGTGCGCCTGCTTGCCGTTGACGGTCAGAGCCTCGAGCCCGAGGACGACGGGGGAGAGGAACTGGGCCGCTGCCGCAGCCACGGTCGGGTCGACGGCGGTGGTGGGGACGGTCTGCGCCTTGCTCATGAAAATCCTCCGGAATGTGCTCAAGCGGGCTTGATGAAGACAACGCTACTCAGCTCAGGGCATTCCGCAAGCAAGCCTAGGCAACGCTTACCGTGGGGGTTCTGCCGCGTGATTCCGCGGTTCTGAGGGTAGTCTCACCTACATGAGCATCGCCGCCGAAGCATCCGTGATCGCCCTTCCCGATCGGCGTCCCGACGTCGCCGAAGACGCCTTCCTCGCACCCGGTGCCCGGGTGGTGGGGGCCGTCACGCTCGGCCCGCGGGCCAGCATCTGGTACAACGCGGTGCTGCGGGCGGACTCGGCGCCCATCCGGGTCGGGGCCGACGCGAACGTGCAGGACAACGTATCGGTGCACGTCGACAGCGGTCACGGCGTCGACATCGGCGAGCGGGTCTCGATCGGGCACAACGCCGTCGTGCACGGCTGCACGATCGGCGAGGGCTCGCTGATCGGCATGGGTGCCGTGGTGCTCAGCGGAGCCGTCATCGGCCGCGGATGCCTGGTCGCAGCGGGAGCCGTCGTGCTCGGCGGCACCGAGGTGCCCGACGGGTCGCTCGTGGCGGGCGTGCCGGCGAAGGTGCGTCGCGCGCTCACCGATGACGAGCGGCAGGGGCTGAGGGACAACGCCGCGACGTATCTGCGCCACATCGAGACGCATTCCGCGTCCGAGGCGCTCTGAGTGCACCGCTAGGCTGGTGTGACGGGGCGGTGGCCAAGCTGGTCAAGGCAGCGGGCTCATAACCCGACGATCGTGGGTTCAAGTCCCACCCGCCCCACCATCCTCTTCGGCCTCGGCCTCCTCCTGGACCTCATCCTCGGGGAGGGACTGGGGTCCGCCGACCACACCGATCCCGACCGCCTGATGGCTGGGCTCGGGATCGTGCGGCTTCTCAGCCTTCGGCTCCTCACCGGGCTCCTTCTCGGTGCTCGGCTCCTGAAGCTGCTCGGTCGTCGGCTGCTCGCTCGCAGCCTGCGCGCCGGTCGATTCGGCGGCCTTCTCGTCGTCGCCGCCGGTGGCCAGCGTTGAAGTCGGATCGCTCATGCCTGAATCCTCCCGTGCGGCGCCTCGCGTCCCCAGGGGCTTGACAGGAGCCGCTTAGCACCGGGTCCGCACCGCGGCAAGGCCGGTGGCAGGTGCGGCCGGCACAGGCCACACTGAGGAGCATGGGGACGGATGCCGGCGCGAGCGCCGAGACGGATCGCGACGCCGCCGGTCGTCGCGACCAGGGCAAGCTGGTCGTGCGCCGCGTCGCGCGCGGGTTCTTCCGCACCTGGTCGGCGGATGCCGCGGCCGGGCTGACGTTCTACGCCGTCCTCGCCCTGTTCCCGGCACTCATCGCCGCGTTCTCGCTGATCGGCGTGATCGGTGAGAAGAGGACCGCGGTCGACGCCGTGCTGGATGTCGCGCGCGATGTGCTCGCAACGGACGTGGTCGACGCGATCGCCGAACCCATCGAGGAGGTCGCCTCCACCGCGGGCGGAATCTGGGTGCTGCTGCCGGCACTGGCGGTGGCGCTGTGGTCCGTGGCGCGTTACGTGACGGCCCTCGGCCGGGCGATCAACCGCATCTACGGCGTGCCGGAGGGGCGGGTGTACTGGAAGGCCAAGCCGATCCACCTGCTGGTCACCCTGCTCGTGTTCGTGCTCGTCACGATCGCCTGCGTGCTGGCGGCCCTCAGCAGGCCGGTGGCGGAATCGATCGGGGGGATGCTGGGCGCGGGCGAGGTGGCGCTCACGATCTGGCGGATCGGCCGCTGGCCGGCGCTGGTCCTGATCGTGGCGCTTATCGTCGCGGTGCTCTACTACTTCGCGCCCAATGTGCGGCAGCCCCGGTTCCGGTTCATCAGCGTGGGGGCGGTCGCCGCCCTGCTGCTGTTCGCGATCGCCTCGTTCGGCTTCGGGTTCTACGTCTCGAACCTCGCCGACTACGACCGCATCTACGGTTCCTTCGCCGGCATCGTGATCTTCCTGCTCTGGCTGTGGATCGGCAACATGGCCCTGCTGCTCGGAGCGCTGCTGGATGCCGAGCTCGAGCGCGTGCACGAGCTGCGCGAGGGGATCCCGGCCGAGCGCGACCTGCAGGTCGAGCTGCGCGACACGGAGCGCCTCGAGCGCAATGCCGAGAACGACCTGCGCGACGAGCGCGACGCGCGCCGGCTGCGCCGCTCGCGGCGCTGAACCCCGCCCGGTCCGCGGCATCCGGTGCAGCGGCATCCGTGGAAGCCTCACAGCGGCCGGGGGCCGTCGCCGACCAGCTCGGCGAGCGCCCTGGCGTCGTGCGGGGCATGCCCGCGTGCGTCGTTGTCGAAGTACACCAGCACGTCGCGGGGCTCGCCCTCCGGCGAGACCGACAGCCGCCGGCACAGGTCTGCCCAGGACCGCAGTTCTTCCGGCGTGTAACCGCTGTGATAGAGCTCGGTGCTGCCGTGCAGCCGGACGTACGCGAAGTCGGCGGTGGCGGCCTCGAACCGGGGCCACCGCCCTGCGGTGTCGGCGATCGCCAGGGCCACGCCGTGGGCGCGCAGCAGCTCGTGGAAGGCGGGATCGTCGAAGCTCTCGGCACGCGGCTCGATCGCGTGCCGGATCGGACGATCCTCGTCGATGTCGAGCCATGTGCGGCCCTGGACGCGCTCGTCGTGCCGCCGGGCGAGTTCGCGTGCCTGTCCTGTCGTCTGCGGCAGCTGTGCGAGGAAGCCGGCCATGACGTCGTGTTCGAACCGCTGTCGCGCGGGCAGCTGCCACAGGACCGGTCCGAGGCGATCACCGAGTGCGAGGACGCCGGATGCGAAGAAGTTGGCCAGTGGCATCCCGACGTCGCGCAGGCGCCGCATGTGCGTGATGTACCGCGACCCCTTCACCGCGAAGACGAACCCGTCGGGAACGCTGTCGCGCCAGCGCCGGTAGCTGTCCGGACGCTGTAGGGAGTAGAAGCTGCCGTTGATCTCGACGGTCGAGAAGCTCTCGCCGATGTACTCCAGCTCCCGCCGCTGCACGAGACCGCGCGGGTAGAAGTCCCCTCGCCAGGAACGATAGCGCCAGCCCGACGTGCCGACCCGGATGCGCCCGGCCGGCTCCGGCTCGTTCTTCCGGCTCATCGGCATCCGGCCACGGTACGGCGCCCGGCTGGTGGCCGCGCGGGGGTTGACGACGCCGCGGTGGCGACGCAACCCCCTTCCGGTGGACGACGCGTCGCGGGATGCTGTCCGCAGCCTTCAGAGAGGGCAGCCGGACGAGGAGTGATGACATGACCGAGCGGGATGACATGACCGGACAGGACAGCGCCTACCCGGGTGAGGAGACCGTCGACCCGGGTGAGGAGACCGTCGACCAGGCCGCCGAGGGCGATCGTCTGGAGCAGGATCGCGAGCTCAGGGACGACCCGCACGATCCGGAGCGCACCACGCGCCGCCCTCGACCGGACGGCGTGGAGGCGAATCCCGCCGATGTCGCCGAGCAGGCCATCGAGGTGCCCGACGACGAGGATGACGACGCGTCGCGGTGACGCGCCGCGTCGTGCGTCTCAGCGCACGCGGCGGTCGTGCGCGAGGTCGACCAGGTGCTCCAGCACGGGGCCCGAGCGCAGGCCGTTGTGCTCGTGCTCGCTGGTGACCCAGAGCTTGACGCCGGGCATCAGCCGGGCGGTCTCGAGCGAGTACTCCAGCGGCACGTACACGTCGTTGACGTACACGGCGGCGGCACCGCGCGCATCCGAGTCGCGGATGGCGGCGGCGTCGTAGATCACCGGCCACTCGTGCTCGGCGAGTGAGATGGCCACATCGCGCCACGGGCGGAAGGCCGGCACGGTCTCGGTCCACTCCCGGCGGATGTGCTCACCGGTGAACAGCGTCGGATCCTCGGCGAAGTCGGCCGGTTCCACCCGCTCCGCCGCCCAGCGGGTGGCGTGACCGGAGGCGTAGCTGGACTCGTGGAACGCGAAGTACAGCGGATTGCGCCCGCTGAACGGCATCGCGTGGGCGAGGTCGTATCGGAACGCGTTCGACTCGGGATCGAGCTCCAGCAGCGACCACAGCGTCTGCCAGCCGTCGTTCGTGCCCAGCGCGGAACCGGCCGAGCGCAGGCGTGAGAGGGACACGACCTCGCCGTCGGGCAGCGTGAGCCGTCCCTGCGTCGCGAGGTCGGCCAGTCGGCGCATCCGGTCCCTGTGCTCCGGGAAGCGACGGTAGTAGCGCTCCGAGGCGTCGCGCATCTTGTCGTAGCAGAGTGCGTAGACCTCGTCGGGGGAGCGGTCGAGCGTGCTCAGCCCACCGGTGATGTACACGCGGTCGAGCGACGAGGCATCCGTCGAGAGGTACGCCAGCGTGGTGAACCCGCCGAACGACTGGCCCAGCACATTCCACTTCTCCGCACCCAGGTGCTCGCGCAGCGCCTCGGCATCCCGCACGATCGCATCGGCGCGCAGATGCGTGAGGTGCTCGGCGACGGCACCCGCCCCGCGCTCGAGGTCGCGATCGCCGACCGGCGTCGAGCGGCCGGTGCCGCGCTGATCGAGCAGCACGAGACGGTGCTCGCGCAGCGCCGCCTCCAGCCAGGCCGGCGCGGAGGACGACTGGAAGGCGCGCGGGGCCTCATGACCAGGGCCGCCCTGCAGGAACAGCAGGTAGGGCAGGTCCTCGCCGCCCTCGCGGCTGACCACGGCGGCGAACACGTCGATCGTGCGCGCGTCGGCCGGGTCGCCCCACACCAGCGGGACGGTGAGGGTGTGCTCCTCGACGGTGAGGCCTTGCATGCGGCGGATGCTCGTCGTCGCCCTCATCACATCACGTTCCCGATGTAGGAGTACTTCACGAACACCTCGGCGGCGATGCCGGATTCCTCCAGCACGCCCTGCAGCGCGGTCATCATGTAGTTCGAATCCCATCCCATGTAGAGGTGGCAGCCCTCGGCGAGGGTGTCCCAGTGGCCCTTCCAGGCCATCTCGTCGTACAGCGGCCCGCCGTGGCGGGCGCTGTAGGCCAGCGCGGATGCGCGGTCGTCGGTCCAGGCCCGGCGGAAGACGCGGTTGAACAGCGCCCTGACGTCCTTGACCTCCCAGTGCTCGCCGCGGTACTCGCAGTAGTCGAACTCGCGATCCCATCCGGCCGGCCAGCCGCGCCGGCGCACGGCATCCAGCACGGGCGTGAGCCCGTCGTCGTCGATCTCGGGCAGCGCAGGACGCGCCCAGATGCGCACCAGCTCACCGGTCAGCCGCAGGGTGCGCGCGGTGATCTCGGCGGTGCCCCACCGGTCCAGGCCCGTGAGAGCGCGGGTGGCGTCGACCGCGCTGCGGGCGTAGGCGTCGTCACGCTTGACCGGGAAGGACGCACCGAACACGCGCTCGGTGAGCGGCTGCTCGAGCAGCGTCAGATTCCCCAGGGTCGGGGCCAGCGCACGGTGGCTGTTCTGCTCGTCCTCGCTGTACTCGCTCCACGGACGCGTGCCGTCCCCGCTCCAGCCGTCTGCGGGAACGGCCGGAGCGATGCTCTCGACGTCGAACCCCGAGGTGTCGGTGACACCGGCGATGCGCCCCAGGACGTACGCGGGGTGCGGCAGCTCGCCGTACTTGAGCACGGCGCTGACCCGCTCATCCGAGGGGGTGATCCGGGCGATCGCGCGCATGAGGGTGTCACGGCCGTCCTGCCGGGCGCGGCACAGCCGCGCGATGAGCCGGTCGGTGGGCAGGCCCACGATGGCGCGGCGCAGGAACATGGCCTGCACCCATTCGAGCACCTCGATCAGCTCATCGCGTGCGATCGCGCCGCGACGGTGGTCGCCGTAGGCGCTCATGACCAGCGGGTACGTGGCGCGTCCGAAGGTGTTCACGTGCTCGAGATGTGCGCGGATGCCGGCATCCGGCTCGCCCCGCGGATCGAGCAGGATGCCGTAGATCTCGGCGTGCTCCCGCCAGACCGCGGCGTTCGCCCGCAGGTGCTCGACGTCCAGGCGCGGGAACGAGGCGCGGAACGCGGCGTAGACGCCGTGCTCACCGGCCGCATCGATCTCGCGTCCGGTCGTCATGACCAGGTAGTGCCGCCAGAAGGCGCCGATGGTCTCGCCGGTGTGATGCTCGATCGGCAGCCAGTACTCCTCCTCGACCGCCAGCTGCTCGGCGTGCGAGAGTCCCATCAGGATGTAGTTGTGGATCAGCTCGTGATCGCGCAGCGGCTGCCCGGTGGAGTTCAGGCTCTCGAAGATCTGCTGAGCGTTCGCCGAGGCGCCGAGCGTGATCGACACGTGCTCGAGCCGGCGCAGACCGCGCCAGATCAGCGGAACCTCGTCGGCGTGCACCTGGCTGCGGAAGAACGCGTAGTTGTCGTCGAAGCGCGACTCGCGGTCGGCGTCGTCGCGGCGATCGAGCACGACCGTCTCGTACAGCTCGGCCCACGCGTCATGCGGGCGCAGCTTGGTGCGGTCCGCATCGTCGGCACGCACCACGACGCGCTCGAGCTCGGCCGCGAGGGCCGGGTCGGTGTCACGGACCGCGTGGTGGAGGGCGGCGATCAGCAGCATCACCGTCGTGATGCGCTGCTGCCCGTCGATGAGGATCAGATCACCACCGGTGGCATCCTCGGCGGAGAGGATCGAGCCGATGAAATGCCGGTGCGCATCGTCCTCACCGGCGACCGCGCGCACGTCCGAGAGCAGCTTCTCGCAGGCGCCGATGTCCCAGCGGTACTGCCGCTGGTAGACGGGGACGACGATGTTGGTCGTGGGGGCGGCGAGCCATTCGATGGTGCCGGTTGCGGTCGCTTCGACATTGGTCGCCGTTGCCATCACTGCGTGAATCCTCCGATTGGCGGCCAGCGGAGCGCCGCCCGATCGAGTCTAGCCCGCGGCGATTTCATCCCGCCCGGCTCCGGGGCGTGTCCAGGGCCCCGATGTAGGCTTGCCTTAGTAGGGCCTGTTAAAACGTGCTGGCCCGCTACGAAAGGACATGACTCGGATCATGGGATACATCAAGTCCGAAGCCCTCGAGGAAAAGGGATTCGTCATCCTCGACAGCTACGCCCAGGAGCTCGACCCCAAGGAATGGCTGGACATCGAGTACGTCGACTGGAAGTCCTCGGGTGACACCCGGTTCGCTCCGCTCGCCAGCGCCAAGGGCGACATCGAGTGCAACGGCTTCTGGAACCACAAGCCGCCGCGCACCGACAAGGACGGCGTCTGGATCGACTCGCAGGTCGAGAAGGCCCCCATCCTGACCCGTCGCGCCCAGGAGCCCGGTGCCAACGTCGGCCGCTGCCGCGTCATCGAGCTGCAGCCCACGCCCTACGGCGACTGCCTCTACAACCTGCACCAGGACGACAACAACCGCCTGAACCCGGACGGCACCGGCTGGGTCGTGCGCGGGTTCTTCAACCTGACCGACGACAAGGACAGCTTCTTCGTCCTGCGTGAGAACCGCACCGACCCCCAGGGCGAGGTGCGCATCGCGCTGCCCGCCGGCGCGCAGCTGATCATCGACACGCAGCGCCTGTGGCACGCCACCACCCACAACGGCACCGAGCCGCGGTACAACCTGATCACGTCGTGGACCTCGGGTCCTGAGCTGGACGCGTACATCTCGAAGTACAACGGCACCGACAAGCACACTCAGTTCGAGGTGCCGCAGGACGTGCTCGAGCACGGCTACGCCGAGCAGGCCCGCAAGGATGCCGCTCGCGCCGCCTACTACGCGGCCAAGGGCCAGCAGGCCAAGCTCGCCATGAGCGAGGCCTGATCCTCCAACGTCAGAAAGGCGGCCCCGATCCTCGGATCGGGGCCGCCTTTGTCATGGCGGCCGCCCTGCCATTCCGCGTTCCGCCTCAGTACGATCGGGGTGAGTGCGACGCCGTTTCCCAGCGCAATGCACGCGCGACGGCGCTGCGGGCCAGGAGGACGTCATGAGAGCCGTGCGCTTCACCGCGTGGAAGACCTTCCCCACCATCGAAGAGGTCGATCGACCCACGCCCGGGCCGGGCGAGGTGCTGCTGAAGATCGCCGGTGCCGGTGCCTGTCACTCGGATGTGGCGATCTTCGAGCAGTTCGATGAGAGCATGGGCGATCAGCTGGCGCCGACCTACACGCTCGGGCACGAGAACGCGGGATGGATCGAAGAGCTCGGCGAGGGCGTGACCGGATTCAAGAAGGGCGACGCGTACCTCGTGTACGGGCCCATCGGATGCGGCCGGTGCCCGGCATGCTCCCGCGGACAGGACACCTACTGCTACAACGCCGCTACCCAGCCCTACCTGGCCACGGGTCTCGGCCGCGACGGCGGGATGGCCGAGTACATGACGGTGCCGGCGCGCAACCTCGTGCCGCTGGGCGACGCCGATCCGATCGATGCCGCGCCGCTCGCCGACGCGGGCCTGACCCCGTACCACGCCATCAAGCTCGCGCTGCCGAAGCTGGCGGGCGGCGGCAGGACGGCGCTGGTCATCGGACTCGGTGGCCTCGGGCAGGTCGCCGTGCAGATCCTGCGGGCACTCACCGGTGCGACCGTCATCGCGACCGACATGAAGCCAGAGGCGATGGCCGAGGCCGAGCGGGCGGGTGCGGTCACGGTGCCGGGCGGGGACGACCAGGTCGAGCGCATCCGCGAGCTGACGGGCGGCCAGGGCGTCGACGCCGTGTTCGACTTCGTCGGCATCACCCCGACCATCAAGACGGCGCAGCAGGTCGTGCGTCGTCAGGGGCGCATCACGGTGGTCGGCGTCGCGGGCGGACCGACCCAGTGGGACTTCTACTCCAACCCCTATGAGGCCGAGCTCACCAACACCTACTGGGGCACCATCGAGGAGCTGCACGAGGTCGCCGCCCTGTACCGCAACGGTCAGATCACGCCGAGCGTCAAGCGGTACAGCATGGACGACGCGCTGCAGGCCTACCACGACCTGCACGACGGAAAGCTGTCGGGTCGTGCGGTGGTGACGCCGCACAGCTGAGCCGCCGGATGACGGGCCGGTGCGGCGGATGCCCGCCAGTCCGCCATCTCGCGGGGAATCACACGCTTGTCATTCCCCGCGATCTGGGCGATAATCGCCGTACAACCGCATAGTCCGCCGAGCTCCTCAGGGAGCAGAGTTCTTCGGGTCAGGTCGTAGGGGAAGACGTACCTGACGAAACGGAGAGATCATGGCGACGGGATACGCACGCGGAGTGGTGTACATCCACTCCGCGCCACGCGCGCTCTGCCCGCACCTGGAATGGGCGGTAGGACGCGCCATCGGTCGTGCCGTCAGCTTCGACTGGAGCGACCAGCCCGTGCAGCAGGGCACCAGACGCGCCGAGTTCTACTGGGACGGCCCGGTCGGCACGGGTTCCGCTCTCGCGACGGCCATCCGCGGCTGGGAGCACCTGCGCTTCGAGGTCTCGGAGGACCCCTCGCCGGGCAATGACGGCGGACGCTGGCTGCACACACCGGATCTCGGCATCCACTATGCGCAGACCGACAGCGCCGGCAACATCGTCATCGGCGAGGATCGCGTCCGCTACGCGATCGAGATCGCGGCCGGGAACCCGGCCGAGCTGCAGCGCGAGCTGGACGTCGCGCTGGGTGCCGCCTGGGATGAGGAGCTCGAGCCCTTCCGGCACGCCGGCGACGACGCGCGCGTCGTCTGGCTCCACAAGGTCGGCTGAGCGGCCGACCCCGCACAGACCCCGGGATCGGGAGGCGTGAGTATCGGATGCCGGTGATCACACCCGGACTCTGAGAAGACGAATCCCGCCCCGGACGATGAAGGCCCCGCCCCGGATCAGATCCGGGGACGGGGCCTTCGCCATGCGGCTGGTCAGTCCCCCTGGTAGGAGCGGAACGCGACGACGGCGTTGTGGCCGCCGAAGCCGAAGGAGTTGCTGATCGCGAGCAGATCGCCGTCGCCCAGGGGTTGCGGTTCCCCGGACAGCTTGAACGGGACGGCCGGGTCGGGCTCGGTCATGTTGATGGTCGGCGGGGCGACGCGGTCGCGCAGCGCGAGGATCGTGTAGACCGCCTCGAGTGCGCCGGTGCCGCCGAGCAGGTGGCCGGTGGAGGCCTTGGTGGCCGAGACCGGGATGTCGTCGATGCGGTCGCCGAAGACGCGCTTGAGCGCCTCGTACTCGTTCGGGTCGCCCACCGGGGTGGAGGTCGCGTGCGCGTTGATGTGCGCCACCTCGTCGGGGGTCGCACCGGCCTGGGCCAGCGCCGCCTCGACGGCGCGCGCGGCGCCGGCACCCTCCGGGTCGTTGCCGGTGATGTGGTACGAATCGGCGGTGACGCCGCCCCCCACGAGGTAGGCGTAGATCTTCGCGCCGCGAGCCTTGGCGTGCTCCTCGGTCTCGAGGACCAGTGCCGCACCGCCCTCGCCCATGACGAAGCCGTCACGGTCGATGGCGCCGGGACGGGATGCCGTGGCGGGGTCGTCGTTGCGGCGCGACAGCGCCTGCGCCGACGCGAAGGAGGCCATCGTGATCGGGTGGATCGCGGACTCCGCGCCACCGGCGATCACGACATCCGCCAGACCGTCCTGCAGGTGCTCGTACGCGTTCGCGATCGACTCCGTGCTCGAGGCGCAGGCGCTGACCACGGTGCGGGCGAAGGCCTTGGCGTTGAAGTGCAGCGACAGGTTGCCTGCGCCGGCGTTGGGCATCAGCATCGGGACCGTCAGCGGCATGACGCGTCGCGGTCCCTTCTCGCGTAGCGTGTCCCACGCGTCCAGCAGCGTCCACACGCCGCCGATGCCGGTCGCCCAGTCGATGCCGAGCCGCTCGGGGGCGATCTCGGGGGCCCCGGCGTCCTCCCACGCCTCACGCGCGGCGATCAGCGCGAACTGCGTCGAGGGGTCCAGGCGCTTCGCCTCGTGGCGCGGCAGAACCTCCTCCGGCCGGACGACGGCCTCGGCGGCGAACGTCACGGGGATCTGGTACTGCTCGATCCACTCGTGCGGCAGGGTGCGGGTGCCCGAGACACCGGCGAGCAGGTTCGCCCAGTTCTCGGGGGCCGTGCCGCCCAGAGCGGACGTGGCGCCGATACCGGTGACGACGATGCGCTTGGTCATGAAGGTCCTTCGTGGGGAGGTGGTTCAGGGAAGGAGGATGCCACACCCCGCGCCCTTCGACGGGGCTCAGGGACCGACGGGGGTGGCATCCGAGGTGTCACTCCTGGCCGGCGACGATGAAGTTGACGGCGTCGGCGACGGTCTTGAGGTTCTTGACCTCGTCGTCGGGGATCGTCACGCCGAACTTCTCCTCGGCGTTGACGACGATCGTCATCATCGAGATCGAGTCGATGTCGAGGTCGTCGGTGAACGACTTCTCCATCGCGACCTCGGATGCGTCGATGCCGGTCTCGTCGGTGACCAGCTCAGCAAGGCCTGCGAGGACCTCGTCGGTGGTGAGAGCCATGTTTTCTCCTCTTTCTGGGGATGATTGTCTGAACCGCTGAACAGTCTAGGGAAGCGCGCGCCCCGATCAGGGGAGCACGACCACCTGCGCGCCGAACACGAGCCCCGCGCCGAAGCCGATCTGCAGCGCCAGACCACCGCTGAGCTCGGGGTGCTCTTCGAGCAGGCGATGGGTGGCGAGGGGGATCGAGGCCGCCGAGGTGTTCCCGGTGGTCTCGATGTCGCGTGCGATCACGCAGGTCTCGGGCAGCTTCAGCTGCTTGGCGAACTCCTCGACGATGCGCAGGTTCGCCTGGTGCGGGATGAAGGCCGCCAGATCGGATGCCTCGATGCCTGCGGTCTCGAGCGCCTCGCGGGCGACCTTCGCCATCTCCCACACCGCCCAGCGGAAGACCCGCGGGCCCTCCTGGCGCAGCGTGGGCCACGGAGCGGCCCCGTCGCGGAACTCGGTCAGGGTGTGGTTCATGCCGACCAGGTCGGCCTTCGAGCCGTCAGACCCCCACACAGTCGCCGAGATGCCCGGCGTGTCACTGGGCCCCACGACCACGGCGCCGGCGCCGTCACCGAGCAGGAACGAGATGCTGCGGTCGGTCGGGTCGACGACGTCGGAGAGCTTCTCGGCGCCGATCACGACGGCGTAGTGGGCGGCTCCGGCGCGGATCAGCGCATCCGCCTGGGCCATCGCGTAGGCGTAGCCGGCGCACGCGGCGTTCATGTCGTACGCGGCGGCGGGGTTCGCCCCGATGCGGTCCGCGACGATCGCGGCGACCGACGGGGTCTGCTTGGGGTTGCTGATGGTCGCGACGATGACGAGGTCGATGTCGGACGGGTCCACGCCCGACTTCTGCACGGCCTCGGCGGCGGCATCGGCGGACAGGTCGATCGCGCTGGTCCCGGCGACCGCGCGGGCGCGCGTGATGATGCCGGTGCGCTGGCGGATCCACTCGTCGCTCGAGTCGATCGGGCCGACCAGGTCGTCGTTGGGCACCGCGTTCTCGCCGCGGGCGGCGCCGACGGAGTAGATCCGGGTGTACGCGGGACCGGTGGCCTGCTTCAGCGTGGTCACTTCGACTCTTCTCCGTTCAGCAGCGCGACGGCCGCATCGAGATCTTCCGGGGTCTTGACTGCCACGTTGGGCACGCCGCGAAGGCCGCGCTTGGCGAGGCCCACGAGGGCGCCGGCAGGGGCGACCTCGATGAAGCCGGTGATTCCCGCCGAGGCGAACGACTCCATGCACAGGTCCCAGCGGACGGGGGAGGACACCTGCGTGACGATGCGGTCGAGGGCGTCCGCGCCGTCGGTGACGACGGCGCCGTCGCGGTTCGACCAGAGCGTGAGCTCGGGGTCGTGAACCGGCACCTCTGCGACGGCGGTGCGTAGGGCCTCGACGGCGGGTGCCATGTACGAGGTGTGGAAGGCGCCGGCGACCTCGAGGGCGCGCACGCGGCTGCCCTTCACCGGATCCTCGGCGAGGCGCGCCAGGTTCTCCAGCGAGCCGGCGGCCACGATCTGGCCGGCGACGTTGTAGTTGGCGGGGGTGAGATCCAGCTCGGTCAGGCGTGCCACGACCTCGTCGGCGTCGCCGCCGAGCACCGCGCTCATGCCTGTGGGCGCCTGGGCGGCGGCATCCGCCATCGCCCGTCCGCGGATCCCGACCAGGCGCATCGCGTCATCGGTGCCGATGACGTCGGCGCCCGCCAGGGCGGCCAGCTCACCCACCGAGTGCCCTGCCGCACCGTCGGCGCGGCGCCCGGCGAGGCGGACCAGCTCCTGGGAGGCGACGATCGAGGCTGCCACGATGAGGGGCTGCGCGATGCGGGTGTCGCGGATCGTGTCGGCATCCGATTCGGTGCCGTGGGCGATCAGGTCGACCTCAGCGGCCTCCGAGAAGGCGGCGAGCTGTTCGGCGACTCCGTCCAGTTCGAGCCAGGGGGCCAGGAATCCGGGGGTCTGTGAGCCCTGTCCAGGGCAGGCGACGACGATCACCCATCCATTTTGCCAACGTTTGGCCGATCGCGGTGGATGAACCATCACAAGAATCGCCGATTCGCTTGTGCGTGGCGCACAGTCCGAGGCTGCCGCTCAGCGGCGGCGGGGCTCAGCGGCGACGCGCCGGGGGCCGGCGTCGCGAGGGCTCGGCGCTGCCGATCGAGCCGAGGATGAGGGCGGTCTGCAGGATGAGGGCCTCTCGCGGCCCGGTGGCATCCCAGCCGATGACCTCGCTGACACGCTTGAGGCGGTAGCGCACGGTGTTGGGGTGCACGAACAGCTCGCGCGCGGTGGCCTCCAGGGAGCGGCCGTTGTCGAGGTAACTCCACAGCGTCGTCACCAGGTCGGGAGAGTGCGCCTGCAGGGGGCGGAAGATCCGCTCGATGAGTGTGTGCTTGGCCAGCGTGTCGCCGGCCAGGGCCCGCTCTGGGAGCAGGTCGTCGGCTTCGACGGGGCGGGGCGCCCCGCGCCAGGCCCGCGCGACGGCGAAGCCCGCCAGCGCCGCCCGTGCGCTCTGCCCGGCGTCGACGAGTGCGGCGACGGGCGGGCCGAGCACGACGTAGCCGGGGCCGAACGAGGGCTCCAGGCGCTGCGCGATCTCGGCGAACGGCAGATCATCGCTCTCCGGCTCCCGCCCGGGCACGCGCGCGCGGCCGATGACGAGCACGAGACGCGACCCCTGCACGCCGACGAGGATGTCGACCGACAGTCGGCGTGCGGTGCGGCGCACCTGGTCGACGTCGAACTGCGGCGGGGTGGTGCCGACGACCACGCACACCTCGCCGTGACCGTGCCAGCCCAGAGCCGCGATGCGGCTGGGCAGCTCCTCATCGGCCTCACCGGTGAGGATGGAGTCGACGACGAGCGCCTCGAGCCGGGCATCCCACAGTCCGCGCGCCTCCGCGGCGCGCGCGTACACGTCGGCCGAGGCGAAGGCCACATCGCGGGAGTACAGCAGGATCGCCTCACGCAGGTCGTCGCCCCGGCCGGCGACCCGCTCCTCCGTCACCTCGACGGTGACCCGGATGAGCTGCAGCGTCTGCTGCAGGCTGACGCTGCGCAGCAGCTCACGAGGGGCTGCGGCGAAGATGTCGGCGGCGATCCACGGCGTCGAAGTCGGATCCTCGTACCACTGGATGAACGAGGTGATGCCGGCCTGGGCCACCAGCCCGACGGCGGAGCGCCGGGCCGGTGGCATGTCGGCGTACCACGGAAGGGTGTCCTCGAGCCGTTTGATCGTCACCGTGGCGATGTCACCGGAGATCCGGCGCAGCCAGGCGAGGGTCGCGGCCTTGTCCGGGGCCGGCTTCGGGGAACCGGTCACAGGGTCAGCTCTCGCCGCCTGCGTTCCCGCTGGTGCCTGCGTTGACATCGTGCAGTCGGTACTTCTCGATCGCCTGCGACACGAGGGCGCGGTCGACCTTGCCCTCGTCGGCCAGGGCCTGAAGCGTGCGCACCACCATCGACGGACCGTCGATCTTGAAGAAGCGACGTGCGGCGGCACGGGTGTCCGAGAAGCCGAAGCCGTCGGCGCCCAGCGTGTAGTACGGGTTCGGCACCCACTGGCGGATCTGATCCTGCACGGCGTGCATGAAGTCGCTCACCGCGATGACCGGGCCCTCGGCGCCCTGTAGCTTCTGGGTGAGGTAGGCCGTGCGCGGCTCCTCCTCGGGGTGCAGGAAGTTGTGCTCGTCGGCGGCCAGGCCGTCGGTGCGCAGCTCGCCCCACGAGGTGACCGACCACACGTCAGCGCTGATGCACCAGTCGTTGCGCAGCAGCTCCTGGGCCTCCAGGGCCCACGGCACGCCGACACCCGAGGCGAACAGCTGGGCCTTCAGGCCCTCGCCGGAGTCCACCGAGACACGGTGCAGGCCGCGGATGATGCCGTCGACGTCGACATCCTCGGGCTCGGCGGGCATCACCAGCGGCTCGTTGTAGACCGTGATGTAGTACATGACGTCCGGGTCGGGGTGCGAGCCGCCGTACATGCGCTCGAGACCCGAGCGGACGATGTGGGCGATCTCGTAGCCGTAGGCCGGGTCGTACGAGACGGTGGCGGGGTTGGTCGAGGCCAGCAGCGGCGAGTGGCCGTCCGCGTGCTGCAGTCCCTCACCGGTCAGCGTGGTGCGGCCGGCGGTGGCGCCGATCACGAAGCCGCGGGCCATCTGGTCACCGGCCGCCCACAGGGCGTCGCCGGTGCGCTGGTAGCCGAACATCGAGTAGAAGATGTAGATCGGGATGAGCGGCTCGCCCTGAGTCGAGTACGACGTGCCGGCCGCGGTGAAGGCCGCGACGGCGCCCGCCTCGTTGATGCCGACGTGGACGATCTGGCCCTGCGGGCTCTCCTTGTAGGCCAGGAGCAGCTCACGGTCGACCGAGGTGTACTGCTGACCGTTCGGGTTGTAGATCTTCGCGGTCGGGAAGTACGCGTCGATGCCGAAGGTGCGGGCCTCGTCGGGGATGATCGGCACGATGCGGTGGCCGAAGTCCTTCGAGCGCAGCAGATCCTTCAGCAGTCGGACGAACGCCATGGTCGTGGCGATCTCCTGCGTGCCCGAGCCCTTCTTCGGCAGCGCGTAGGTCGCGTCGCCGGGCAGGGTGATCGGCGTGTGCTTCGTGCGGCGCTCGGGGATCATGCCGCCCAGCGCGCGGCGGCGCTCGAGCATGTACTGGATCGTCTCGTCCTGCTCGCCCGGGTGGTAGTACGGCGGCAGGTACGGGTTCTCCTCGAGCTGGGCGTCCGTGATCGGAATCTGCATGGTGTCGCGGAAGGTCTTGAGGTTCTCCAGCGTCATCTTCTTCATCTGGTGGGTCGCGTTGCGGCCCTCGAAGTGCGGACCCAGGCCGTAGCCCTTGACGGTCTTGGCGAGGATGACGGTGGGCTGGCCCTTGTGCTCCATGGCCGACTTGAAGGCGGCGTACACCTTGCGGTAGTCGTGGCCGCCGCGGCGCAGCTGCCAGATCTGCTCGTCGGTGTAGTCCTTCACCAGCTCGAGCGCGCGCTCGTCGCGGCCGAAGAAGTTCTCGCGGACGTACGCGCCGGACTCGGCCTTGTACGTCTGGTAGTCACCGTCGGGGGTGACGTTCATGATGTTCAGCAGCGCGCCCTCGGTGTCGCGGGCGAGCAGGTCGTCCCACTCGCGGCCCCAGACGACCTTGATGACGTTCCAGCCGGCGCCGCGGAAGAACGACTCCAGCTCCTGGATGATCTTGCCGTTGCCTCGCACAGGGCCGTCGAGGCGCTGCAGGTTGCAGTTGATCACGAAGGTGAGGTTGTCGAGACCGTCGTTCGCGGCGACCTGAAGCTGGCCGCGGCTCTCGACCTCGTCCATCTCGCCGTCGCCGAGGAACGCCCAGACGTGCTGGTCGCTGGTGTCCTTGATGCCGCGGTTGGTGAGGTACTTGTTGGCCTGCGCCTGGTAGATCGCGTTGATCGGGCCGAGGCCCATCGACACCGTCGGGAACTGCCAGTAGTCGGGCATCGAGCGCGGGTGTGGGTACGACGGCAGCGCGTTGCCCAGGTGCGACTTCTCCTGGCGGAAGCCGTCCATGTCGGCCTCGCTCAGGCGCCCCTCGAGGAACGAGCGGGCGTAGATGCCGGGGGAGGCGTGGCCCTGGATGAAGATCTGGTCGCCGCCGCCGGGGTGGTCCTGGCCGCGGAAGAAGTGGTTGAAGCCGACCTCGTACAGCGAGGCCGCGCCCGCGTAGGTGGAGATGTGACCGCCGACGCCGATACCGGGGCGCTGCCCGCGGTGCACTGTGATCGCCGCGTTCCAGCGGATCCAGTGACGGTAACGGCGCTCGACCTCCTCGTCGCCGGGGAACTCGGGCTCGTTCTCCGGGGCGATGGTGTTGATGTAGTCGGTGGTGGGGACCATCGGCACGCCGAGATGCAGCTCCTTCGAGCGCTTCAGCAGGCTGAGCATGATCTCCCGGCCACGGCCGTGGCCCTTCGCGTCCACCAGCTCATCGAGCGACTGCTGCCACTCGCCGGTCTCCTCCGGATCGCTGTCGAGGGGGCCCTGGGAGTACGGATCCTGATCGTGCACCGTCACGGGAGAACCTTTCGTCAAGCTGGCAGGTCTTGCCAAGGAAACGGGATGCAGCGTGGGGAGTCTTGTCGACTCAGCACAGCACGTGCTGTGCTCAGCCTATATCCGTTCCGGTGACGGATGACGCAATCGGCGCCCGTTAGAATTGCACATCGAGGGCCTTTAGCTCAGCTGGTAGAGCGCCACGTTTACACCGCTGATGCAGGCGCTTCAGGATCGCCATCCACCAGGTACAGGTGGCGTCGAGCCCCTGCGCCGGCCCCGACACGGAGCGGTCGCGCCGGGAGGTTCGTCCCCGTGATCAAGTCGACGAGCTCGACGTGGAGCACGCGCGCGATCGCACTGAGCTCGTCGATGTCGAAGGGCTCGGCACCGGTGGTGCGTCGGCTCATCTTCGACTGTGTGATGCCAATCTCACGCGCGACGGCGGAGGCGCTGAGTCCCGCCGCCCCGAAGTGTGCGCGGACCGCGCTGGCGACGCGGAGTCGGTCGTCCATGGGGTCTTCTGCAATGGCTGTTGTGCTCATGACACAGAAATCTATCCGCTAATCCCGGGTGCGTCAAGCACTGAGCGGGTAAACGGTGCGCAAACCGGGTGAGCGACACGCCGGGCGCTTGATCAAGACTTGCAGTTACCCGCTCCGTGGGTACAGTGGTGGTCATGTTCACCGATCTACCCATCCAGCGGGTAACCAGCGTCCTGCGGTTCAGCGCCCGCGAAGCCGGGATGTCTCAGGAGAAGCTGGCCGCCAAGGTCGGCATGTCTCAGTCTGCCGTGGGGCGACGGCTGTCCGGTGATACGCCGCTCACTCTCGCCGACCTCGACGCAATCGCGACGGCATGCGGGATGCGCGTGTCGATCAGCTTCGCGGAGATCGAGACGCTGGCGGCCGCATCATGACCGAGCGTTACGTCGTAACGTCGGCCGCCGGCGAGCACGTCATCCGAACCAACGATCCGACCACCGCATCGGGCTACGCTGCCCGGCTGTGCGGTGGAGGTCATCGACCGCGAGGCGGTGACGTCATGACCACCGAGCGCGTGAACGTGCCCGAGGTCGGTGCCGACGCGCAGACCCGTCGCGGTCGCTGGGCGCAGCTGATCGACGAGACGCACCCGAACGCACTGTCCCGGCTTGACCGGCTCGACGGTGCCGGGAGCCGACAGATCGGGGATGCGTCGTGAGCGCGCTCGAAGTGTTCCGCTTCGACGGGCATGCCGTGCGCACGGTGCTCGTCGACGGCGAGCCGTGGTTCGTGCTCGCCGACGTGTGCGCCGCGCTCGGACTGAGCAACCCGTCGGTCACGGCGGCGCGCGTCGACCCGGATGCCCTAAGCCAGGCTGAGGTCATCGACGCGATCGGCCGCCCGCAGGTCGCGCGGATCGTGAACGAGTCCGGCCTCTACGAGGTCGCCATCCGGTCAGATAAGCCCGACGCGCTGAAGTTCCGTCGCTGGATCACCAGCGAGGTACTGCCGAGCATCCGCCGCACGGGTGGCTACCAGGTGCCGGAGTCGCGGGAGCAGCTGCTCGCCCGTGCGGTCATCGAGGCGAACGCGGCGATCAGCGAGGCGCACCAGCAGATCGAGGCGCTGACTCCGCGCGCTGAGGCGTGGGACGAACTCGCGTCGGCCGAGGGCGACTACTCGGTTGCGGATGCCGCGAAGATCCTCGCTCGCGCCGGCGTCGAAACCGGTCCGCAGCGGCTGTTCCAGCAGCTCGCCGACATCGCGTGGACATTCCGTGGGCGCGACGGCAAATGGCGAGCGTACGCCGAGATCGTCGCCCGCGGCCACCTCACGGAGAAGCCGCAGTCGCACCACCACCCCCGCACCGGGGAGCTTGTGCTCGACCCGCCGCAGGTGCGGGTCACCGTTCGGGGGCTCGAACGTCTCCGCATCCGGCTCGGTTCGCTCGAGCTGGCCACCCTCTGAACCCGCATACGAAAGCAGGGCGCCCGTTGCACCGGACGCCCCACCAAGAGAAAGGCCAACCACAATGGCCATCACTGAGAATCCTACGGCCCTGGTTGTCGAGACGCGCGATGGGCGCGCGACGCTCGCGGGCAAGAGACGCCTGCTCGACGACTTCGACGAGGCGGCCGAGGTCGCGGACGAGATCGACGGGCAGGTCTTCGCGCTCGAGCTGGTGGAGGCGGCACCGTTCGTGCCCCTCCCTGCGGTGCAGCACGTACGCCTCACCGACGAGGACCTGATCACCGCGGTCCCCGAGACGATCGACTACCCGCCGTCGTCGCAGGCTGGCCTGCACGCGGTCCGGAACCGGGTGTCGTGATGAGCGCCCGTCCGACCCGAGTCCGCCGCGCGCCGCTCGCCCCGTGGCGGTTCGTGCTCGTCGCGACCGCGATCATCGTCGCCGCGCTCGTCGCGGTCCCCGCCGCGAATCCCGTCTTCAACGGCGCCGACCTCGGCGTCCTCATCGCTCTGGCGATCTTCATCGCCGCATTCACCACCTCTGGGAGGGACTGATCATGACCGTGAAGCTGTCGGCCGCGCTGCCGAAGGAGTTCGACGCGAATGGAATGGAGCGGCTGCACGCGCAGCTCGTCCAGCATCCGGAGCGTCGCCACCTCGTCGTGATGGTGATCGACACGGCGAAGAAGCAGATCGACTACACCGCGGGCGGCGAGGTGACTCCGGTCGCCGGCGTCCTGTTCATCGAGCCGATCCGCGACGCCGACGACGTCGAGGTCGTCACCGAGATCATGGCGCGCGTGCGCGCCGAGCGCACCGGCGACGGCACCCTCGAGTTCGACTTCGGGGTCGGCGACCCGTTCGCCGACACGATGCAGCGGATGCGCGACGAGGGCATCACGTTCACCGTGAACGGTGGGGACGACGCATCGTGAGCCAGCTCGACGTGATCGAGGCGCTCGTCGCCGAGGGCATCCGCAAGCAGATGACCCCGAACCGGAAGTACCTCGCCCCGGCGGAGCGTTCGGCGATCGCCGACGACGCCGCCGCGGTCGCGCTGGCCGTGCTGATCGACATGACTGGCGGCCACCACCACATCGTGCAGGCCGACGGCGACACGTTCACCCTGCAGCACCCGCTCACGGAGCGCCTCACCGGCGGTCTCTTCGACTGCGAGATCCACGCGCACATCGCCGGAGGGGAACCGCTTGAGAAGGGCCGGTACCGCGTCCTGATGAAGGACGACCCCACCGACTACGACCTGATCCCGCTGAAGGAGTTCGCATCATGAGCCGTGCCTACGTCATGAAGACGACCAAGCCGGTCCCCGAGGAGGCCCGCGAGGCTGCCCGCCGGATGGTCGCGCGCCGAGTCACCGACCCGGCCGAGCGCATGCAGCTCGAGGACATGCTGGGGCTGGCGTCATGAGCGCCCGCATCGACTACGCCGCCGAGGCGCGAAAGACGATGAGCCAGACGCTCTCTTACGGCCACTATGGCGAGGATGCGGGTGCGATCGTATCGATGCTCGCCGCTCAGGTGCACGCGACGCTCGCGCTCGTCGAGCAGCAGCGCCTCGCGAACATGCAGGCCGAGCGCGCCGAGCTTCGCCGCGTCGCGCAGGGGCGCACCGACGACACGGCGACCGACCTGGGCGCTCGCGCGAACGTGCTGAGCGTGCACATCCGAGAGGGGCTGGGACTGTGACCCCGCAGATCACTGCGGCGCGCGTGGTCGTCCCGGAGGACGCGCCGCGCACCGTCTGGATGATGGAGCGCGGCGAGGGCGTGACCGCTTCGGAGGCGTGGGAGATTGCCCGCGGCGCGCTGAAGACGTGGCGCAGGATCCTCGAAGCCAAGCTCAACGGGTCCCGCTTCCACGGCAACAAGGCCACGAGCGCCGGCCACGCCCGCGAGGCCGCGCTGCTCGACGAGGCCGCCGAGCGCATGGCGACCCTCACCCCGAACGCGGCGCTGTGGGCCGCGGTCGACAACGACCTGCACCGCGCGACACCGGACGCGATCGCGATCGACCCGGACGGCCGCCTCGTGGTCGTCGAGGTGAAGTCGCACGATCACAAGTGGGAGCGCGACGACATCCCGGCCGAGCACGTGGCGCAGATGCAGTGGCAGATGCACGTGCTCGGCGCCGACTACGCCCTGTACGGGTTCGAGGTCCGCGACGAGGACGACATGCCGCCGGTCGACGGCGCGACGTGGATCCCGGTCCCGCGCGACGACGAGATGATCGAGTTCCTCATCTGGCGCGCCGACCGCTTCATCGCCTGGCGGGACGCCGGATGCCCGGAGATCGACGACCTCCCCGACGAGGTCCGTGCGGCGCTCGACGAGTGGGCGCCGCTGAAGCGCTCGCTCGACGCCGCGGTGGCCGCGGAGAAGACCGCAGCCGCCGCACTCAAGAAGGCGATCGCCAAGCTGCCTCACGCCGCCCGCTTCGGCGCGGTCGGCATGGGCGCATCCGGCGGGTTCCAGTCCGTTGTGTCCGAACGGATCGGGATCGACGAGGCCGAGTGGGAGGCCGACGCCCCCGACGTGCACGCCGCCGTCGTGAAGCTGCGCGCCGACCTCGCGACTCTCGAGTCGGCCGCGAAGAAGACCTACCCGAAGCTCAGCCGCTCATCGTCGCTGCGCTTCCAGGAGATCGAGGTGCAGGATGTCTGAGCTGGTCGAGAAGAAGACGATCGGTGAGGTCGAGCGCATCGTCCACGGCTCCGGCATGTGGGACGGCACCGGCCCTGTCGAGTTCTCGAACGACGGTGAGACCTGGTCGGAGACCTGGGCGCCGTCGACGGAGCACCCGCTGCCCGAGTTCGCGCGCGTCGAGGTCTACCGCAAGGACGTGCGCATCCCGACGAAGGTGACGATCCGGTGGGACGAGCAGGTGCCCCGCGCGGATGAGTTCTGGGCGGCGAAGTGGGTGGGAGCGCCGATGCGCCACTTCGGGCGCACGGCCCGCATGGTCTGCTACCGGCAGACGTTCCGCGATCTGCTCGGCGACATCGTGATCGAGGATGAGGGCGACGAGCGCGCCACCGCGGATGCCGCACCGGATCTTCCGGCGCGCGACTGGGCGAAGGAGATCGCCGAGGCGAAGTCCCGCGAGCTGCTCGACGCGATCGAGCGTGAGGGACGCGCCCTGCGCATCTTCACCCCTGACGCGGAGGGCACGGCCCTGCACCGGCAGCTGCGCGCGCGCCGCCGCGAGATCGAGGCCGAGGCCATCGACCCCTGGTTCGCACCGGCGATCGCGACATCCGTCGAGGTGCCCGGCGCCGCGGTGAGCGTGACCGACGAGAAGCTGCTCACGGTCACGGACGCGGCCGCACAGGCCCGCCGGACCCCGCAGGACCACCTGCCACCGGCGAACCGTGCCGCGCGCCGCAAGGCCGCCCGCAAGAAGGGCGGGAAGCGATGAACGCACCTGTGCACCCCGTCACCCGATACCAGGTCGGCATCGTCGCGCGCGTCGAGGCGAAGGTCGAGGGCGAGCTTTCGTTCACCGACGCTGAGGTCCGTGAGTGGGCCGGGATCGACGACGACGGCGAGGCGCTCGACCCGGAACTGATCGACGAGTACGCGCGCGAGCGCATCGGGGAGGAAGGCGAGCTGACAGTCGTCGACGTCATGTGGTGGAACGACACCGACGTGACAGTTCGGGGCACCGAGAAGCAGATGCACGTGCCTGCGGGGTTCGTGCCGCTCCCCGGGATGGAGGGATCGCTGTGAGCGTCAACTTCACGACCGGCGAGGTCACCGAGGACGAGGCCGCGGCCGCCGGCATGGACATGGTGCCGCTGAACCTCGCGGCGCTCTCCGAGGACGAGCTCGTCGCGCTGCTCCCGACCCCGGTGCAGTGCGCCGGCGCCCTGCAGTACGCACGGCAGGTCGCCGCGCGCGCACCGAAGGCGCTCAACGAGTTGCGGACCGCGCTCGCAGAGCGTGAGCGGGAACTGACGATCGCCGTCGCGATCGGCGCCCGCGACCTGCTCGCCGAGTACCCGCGCCTTCCGATGAGCGAGCGCCGCGACATCGCCCGTGCCACCGACAAGCGGGTCAGCGAGGCGCAAGAAGCCCGCGACACCGCATGGCTACTGCTCGAGTACGCCCGCGACTACGACCGTGCCATTGGCCGGGACATCGACATCCTGCGGAGCCTGAACGCGAACATGCGGGGTGAGTTCCGTGGCTGAGGAATGGCGGCCCGTCGTTGGCTACGAGGGGCTCTACGAGGTGACCGCGTCCGGCCGAGTCCGGCGCATCACGAGCACGCATCTCCACGCGGCCGGCTGGGAGCCGTCTCAGCATCGGAATGCCCACGGATACGTGAAGGTCGGGCTCTACCGGTCCGGCGAGTACAACCTCGTGAGCGTCCACCGCATCGTCGCGCTGGCCTTCATCGACCCGAACCCGGCAGAAGGCCTCGAGGTCTGCCACCGCGACGGTGACCAGACGAACAACGCCGCGACGAACCTCTACTGGGGGACGAGCTCGCAGAACCAGAACGACACGATCCGCCACGGCAATCACCGCTGGGCGAACCGCACGGCCTGCGACAACGGCCACCCGTACACCGCAGAGAACACGCTGCTGAGCGACGGCAAGCGCGTCTGCCGCACCTGCCACCGCGAGCGTCAGGCCCGATACCGGGCCGCAAGTCAAGGAGAACACCGATGAGCACGCTCACCGATCCCGCGTTCCTCGAACTGCCGGCGATCACGCATGACGAGTTCCTGCGGGAGAAGGTCGCGTTCGATCGTAGCTTCGGATTCCCCGTGCACGAGAGCGACCTCGCGCCCGTCCTTCTCCCGCATCAGCGGGACATCGTGCGCTGGGCGGTCGCTGGCGGCCGCCGTGCGATCTTCGCGAAGTTCGGGCTCGGCAAGTCGATCATGCAGATGGAGACGCTGCGGCAGATCCTCGCGCACCCGGCGTCGCCGGTCGTCGGCGGCCGCGCGCTGATCGTCGCGCCGCTCGGCGTCCGCGGCGAGTTCATCCGTGACGGCCGCAATCTGCTCGACATGGAGGTGCGGTTCATCCGCCGCACCGAAGAGGTCGATCCGGCGTGGTCGGGCATCTACGTGACGAACTACGAGTCCGTGCGCGACGGCCGCCTCGAGGTCGACCGCTTCGACGCCGTCTCGCTCGACGAGGCATCCGTGCTGCGCTCGTTCGGCTCGAAGACGTATCAAGAGTTCCTCGGTCTGTTCGACAGCATCCCGTTCCGATTCGTCGCCACGGCCACCCCGTCGCCGAACCGGCACAAGGAGCTGATCCACTACGCCGGGTTCCTCGGCATCATGGACACCGGCCAGGCGCTCACCCGGTTCTTCCAGCGCGACAGCTCGAAGGCGGGCAACCTGCGGCTGTACCCGCACAAGGAGCGCGAGTTCTGGCTGTGGCTGAACACGTGGGCATGCTTCGTGCAGCGTCCGTCCGACCTCGGTCACTCCGATGAGGGGTACGACCTGCCGGACCTCGACGTGCAGTGGCATCAGGTCGAGGTCGGGGTCCTCTCCGACGAGATCGACCGCGACGGGCAGGGCGTGCTCGTACGCACCGGCGCGAAGTCGCTACAGGCCGCCGCGAAAGAGAAGCGCGAGACGCTGCCCGAGCGCGTCGCGCACGCAATCGGCCTCGTGCGAGCGCATGTCGCCGAGCACGGCGCCGATGACCCGGTGATCATCTGGTGCGACCTGAACGACGAGCAGGACGCGATCGAGAAGGCGCTCCGCGCCGAGGGCCTGCCGTTCAGCAGCGTCTACGGTGCGCTCAGCGACGACGAGGCCGAGGCACGCCTCGACGCCTGGCGCGACGGCCGCACCGCCGAGCTCGTCGGCAAGCCGGTGCAGCTCGGCCAGGGCATGAACCTGCAGCGCTCGAACACGGCGATCTTCGTCGGCGTCACGCACAAGTTCAACGACACCATCCAGGCAGTGCACCGCATCCAGCGGTTCGGGCAGACCCGACCCTGCACGGTGCATCTGATCTACGCCGAGACGGAGTCGGAGATCCGCGACAGCCTGCTCGCGAAGTGGGAAGAGCACGACCGCCTCACCGAGACGATGAGCGATGTGATCCGCGAGTTCGGCCTCAACCCGGCCGCGATCTCCGCCGCGCTCACTCGCGCGATGGGCGTCGAGAGGGTCGAGGCATCCGGGCCCGGCTGGACTCTCGCGCTGAACGACTGCGTGATCGAGACGCGCGACCACATGGACGCGAACACGGTCGACCTGATCGTGACGAGCATCCCATTCTCGAACCACTACGAGTACACGCCGAGCTACAACGACTTCGGGCACACCGACGACAACCTGCACTTCTGGCAGCAGATGGACTACCTCACGCCCGAGCTGCTGCGCGTGCTCAAGCCGGGCCGGATCTACGCCTGCCACGTGAAGGACCGCATCCAGTTCGGCAACGTCACCGGCGCCGGCATCCCGACTGTGTCACCGTTCCACGCCGAAGCACTCGCGCACGGGTTGAAGCACGGCTTCGACTACATGGGGATGATCACCGTCACGACCGACGTCGTCCGGGAGAACAACCAGACCTACCGCCTCGGCTACACCGAGATGCGGAAGGACGGCACGAAGATGGGCGTCGGCTCGCCGGAGTACATCCTGCTGTTCCACAAGCCGCAGACGGACAGGTCGAAGGGGTACGCCGACGACCGGGTCGTGAAGGACGTCGCGGACTACTCACTCGCGCGCTGGCAGATCGACGCGGCCGCCGACTGGCGCTCGTCGGGCGACCGGCTGCTGACGCCGGAGGAACTGGCGGCGATCGAGCCGAAGCACCGCTCGCGACTGTTCAAGCAGCAGACCCGCGCGAACGTGTACGACTTCGACGCGCACGTTCGCACCGGCGAAGCACTCGCCGCGAAGAACGCGCTGCCCTCGACGTTCAAGAGCCTCGACCCGGGCTCGTGGCGGCACGACGTCTGGGACGACGTGAACCGGATGCTCACCCTCAACGGTGAACAGTCACGCCGCGCGCTCGAGTTCCACATCTGCCCGCTGCAGTTCGACATCGTCGACCGGCTGATCGAGCGGTACTCGAACAAGGGCGATCTGGTGTTCGACCCGTTCGGCGGGCTCGGCACGGTACCGCTGCGCGCCCGGAAGCTCGGCCGCGACGGCCGCGCATCCGAACTCAACCCGACGTCGTTCCGCGACGCGGTCATGTATCAGCGGGAGCTTGACGCCGAGCAGTCGACCCCGTCGCTGTTCGATCTGCTCGACATCGAAGAGGGGAGCGCGGCATGAGCAGTTCGCAGACCGAATGCGCGCACGACGACGTGACGTGGATATCCGGGGAGCCCTACGCGGCGGTCAGCCTGAACGGCCCGGCCATCGCAAGGTGCAACGCGTGTGGGATGGAGGCGACTCTCGATGACTGATCGGATCGGCTATCGGCACCCCGAGGTCGAATGGAACGGCCTCACCGTCACCGATCTGTTCTGCGGTGCGGGCGGGTCGAGCAGCGGCCTGGTCGAGGCGGGATACAAGGTCGTGATCGCGGCGAACCACTGGGAGCTGGCGATCAAGTCGCACCAGGTGAACCACCCGGACACCGACCACTCACAGGCCGACATCAGCCAGGTGAACCCCGCGTACTTCCCGCGCACGCACGTGCTCTGGGGGTCGCCGGAGTGCACGAACCACTCGATCGCGAAGGGCATCAAGCGGCAGCGGATGCAGGATCAGGCGTTGTTCGAGCTCGATGGCACCCGCCCGCTGCCCGACGAGGCCGCGAACCGGTCCCGCGCGACGATGTGGGACATCCCGCGGTTCGCTGAGCACCACCGGTACATGGCGATCATCCTCGAGAACGTCGTCGACGCGTACCGGTGGGATCAGTTCCCGGCGTGGCAGATGGCGATGGAGTCGCTCGGCTACCGGCTGCGGTTCGTGTGGCTGAACAGCATGCACGCGCAGATCGGCGGGCTGCCGGCCCCGCAGTCGCGGGACCGCATGTACATCGTGATGTGGCGTGCGGACCTGTCGACGAAGCAGCACCCTGCGCCGAACGTGGGGAAGTGGACCCGGCCGATGGCGTTCTGCCCCGAGCACGGTCAGGTGCAGGCGGTGCAGGCGTTCAAGAAGGCCGAGCAGTGGGGCCGGTACCGGGCGCAGTACCTCTACCGGTGCCCGGAGTGCTACGTCGTGATCGAGCCGGGCTGGCTGCCCGCCGCGTCGATCATCGACTGGTCGATCCCCGCACAGCGCATCGGCGACCGCGAGAAGCCGCTCGCCGAGAAGACCCGCGAGCGCATCCGCCGCGGCATCGAACGTCACTGGGCGCCGATCATCGCGAAGGCGGCCGGGAACACGTACGACGGCGTGACGACCGGATCGAACTACCTCCGCATCGCGCCGACGGACGAGCCGATGCCTATCCAGACGGGAACGGCCGAGCACGGGCTCGCGATCCCGCCGCTGATCGTGAACAACGTGAGCGGCGCGGACGCGTCCCGATCGGAGCCGATCACTCGTGAGCTGCCGTCGATTGTCGCCGGTGGCACGCACGCCTCGCTGCTGGTCCCGGTGGAGGGCCGTGAGGGCAAGCAGGCGGCATCCGTCGCGGACCCGATGCGCACGCAGTCGACCCGAAACGAGACGGGACTCGTGGTCCCGCTGCGCAACAACGGCGTCGCGAAGCCGACCAGCATGCCGATCGACACGGTCAGCGCCGAAGGCAATCACCACGCGCTCGTCATGCGCAACAACGAGGGCGGCGCGGAGATGTCCACGCCGGTCACCGAGCCGATCCGCACGCTGACGACGGGCGGTCACCAGTCGCTCATCGACCCGCCGATGCCGATCAGTCTCGACGTCGACGACGCCGGATTCCGGATGCTCGAACCGCACGAGATCATGCTCGGCATGGCGTTCGCGCCGGACTACAACCTGCTCGGCACGAAGCGCGACAAGGTGAAGCAGGCGGGCAACGCGGTCACGCCGCCGGCCGCGCGCGACCTCGGGCACGCGGTCGCTGAGTTCCTGCTGGCGGTGGCGGCATGAGCGCCCCGACGAAGCAGACCCGCCAGGACGTCTACCTGCGTGACGGCTACCGGTGTGTGATGTGCGGGGCGACGTCGCCGCTTGAGTTCGGTCACCGCCGCGCGGTGGGGATGGGTGGGTCGAAGATCCTCCCGCCACCCGTGGACGGGGTGACGCAGTGCTCGACCTGCAACGCGGCCTGTGAGGCGGAGCTGCAGGATGAGGCGCTCGCGCACGGCTGGAAGGTGCGCCGGTGGGTGAAGTCTCCGGAGCGGGTGCCGATGTTCTACCCGGGCGAGCTCGCATGGTTCCGCCTCGAGGGGACGCGCCGGGTGCGGATCTCGTCGGCGGTCGCGATGGAGATGGGCTGCTCGGTGTACGGCGACGACTGGTTGAAGTGGCAGGCGCAACGGATGTTCGGTGCCGACGGAAGGGGAACACGATGAGGATCCTGACGGTGCGTCAGCCGTGGGCGTGGGCGATCATCCACGGCGGCAAGGACGTCGAGAACCGGGTGCGGAACATCGCAGGCGGCTACCGCGGGCCGGTCGCCATACATGTCGCGCAGCAGGTGGATCTCACCGCGTTCTCGGGGCAGTCGGCCGCGCTCACCGCCGCCGCTACCGCGTTCAACGAGTCGAACACCGACGTGCTGAAGAGCGGACCGTGGCACGCAGACCGGGGCGCGATCATCGGCGTCGTCGACCTCGTCGACGTGCACCCGGCAGAGCACTGCTGGCGGAAGCCGTGGAAGTCGGAGAACCCCGGACACTGCTCCGACTGGGCAGAGCCGGACGTGCACCACCTAGTGCTCGCGAGCCCGCGCGCACTAGCCGAGCCGATCCCGTATCGGGGAGCGCTCGGTCTCCGGACGCTCGACGTCGAGACCGTGGCGCGTATCGAGGCGGCGATCGCATGAGCATGCCGACGTACGCGATGACCTATGTCGTCTGGCACCCGGAGTCGATGACGCTCAAGGTCGGCCGGGCGTGGGCGTGGTCGCGGGTACAGCGGTGGCTGGATCGCGGCTGGTACCCGATCGTCTGCCAGCGCGGCACCGACGCCACCTGGGAGCGCGAGGCGCTGAAGGTGCTGCGCCGCATCTTCCCGGCCGCGTTCACCTCCTGGCGGGACGCCGAGGACGTGCTCGGCCCCGGCGGGAAGGGCTACACCGAGTGCCTCACTGTCGAGCCCGAAGACCTGAATTCTGCCCTGGCCGCGTGCATCCGGGGCTTCGCGAGAGGAACCGATGTCTACCAAGCAACGCATGATCAGCCCCGCCGACCTCGAGACGCTGGCGCACGTGCCGGACGTCGCGAAGCCGACGGCGATGTGGCTGTGGCTGAACCTCGACCCGTTGGGCCGGGGGCAGATGGACCCGCGCGAACTGTCGGCGGCGATGTACCCGACGCTCGACCTGACGCCCGACGAGGTGTTCGAGCACCTGGTGCTGCTGACGGAGGCCGGGTTCCTGACGACGTTCGTCGCACCTCGGCCGGGGACGCGGGAGTCGGTGGAGTGGATCCTGCTGCTGCACCCGCTGAAGATCGACCTGCGGGGTACGCGGATCGCGACGCCGGAACCGCCGCACGGTCTCCATGGAGTCTCCGTGGCTATGGGTGGGGGAGCGCGGGGGCGGGCGAGCGCGAGCGCGCGGGAGCGGGCCAGGGCGCAGGTGCGGGCGGAGGATGCCGCGCGAGCCGATGCGTGGGACGCGGTGCAGCGCGATCGGGCGGAGCCGGTGGAGCGCCCGGAGCGCCCTGCCGTGCTGGATGCCCCGCCGATGTTCTGCGACGAGCACATGCCGCACGGCGCCGGCCAGAAGAAGTGCGGTCCTTGCAGGGACAGGCGGTTGCTCCGCGACGAGTGGTTGCAGCGCCGGGTGTACGAGGACCGTCTCGCCGACTGGACGGAGCAGCAGGACGAGACCGAGGAGGTGTGGGATGACGAACCGTTCTGAGACGAAGACGATCACCATTCCGCTTCACGTTTGGGGCCAGGTGGCATCCGAGGCGGATCACCGAGGAGTGAAGGTCGAGGACGTGCTCGTCGGCGCGATCAACAGCGTCCGGCTTCGCAGCCATCGACAGGCGGTGGTCATCGGCCTCACCATGCTCGGCCACTCCGATCGGGTGATCGCCGAGCTGACGGGCGAGGCCCGCGACTTCATCAAGCAGGCTCGGCGCTCCGTCGGTCTGCCCGCCAACACCAGCGAGAGGAAACGAGCATGAGCAACGAGAGCGTCCGCGCGACCGTGTACCTGCAGGTGGCGCCCGAGATCAGTCGCTACTACCCGCGCGACGACCCGAGAGGCATCAACGGCGCCAAGGTAGTCGGATCGACGCAGAAGCGCTCGTCCGCGCCGCGCGCCGGGACCGTCGAGGTGAAGCTCACGGTCGAGATCCCGAAGGCGGCGTTCCTGCCGCTGCGCCCGGAGGCGATCGTCGTCGTCCCGGAGTCCATGACCACCCCTCACCCGATCGAGGTTGAGGCTGCCGACGCGAACGAGGAGAACTGACCATGAGCACGCAGACCAAGACCGACGACGAGATCCTCACGGATGCGATCACGCGGGCGAACGAAATGGTGATCGGTGCATCGTTCGCGATCATGGAAGCACCCACCGAGGCGGCGAAGACGCAGGCGAGCTGGTTCCAGCACCTGTTCAGCAGCATGCGCGATGTGCTGAGCGACGCGCTCCACGGCCCCAATCCGTCCCGGTCGCGCGCGACGATGGATCTCGCACGCGCGGTTCTCGAGGGGCAGAGCTGATGGCTGGGGAGACGATCATCACCGTCGTGGGGAACCTGACCGCGGATCCGGAGTTGCGGTACACGCAGAACGGTCTGCCGGTGACGAACTTCACGATCGCGTCGACGCCGCGCACGTTGGACAAGGCGTCGGGGGAGTGGAAGGACGGCGACGCACTGTTCATGCGATGCAGTGTGTGGCGGGAGTTCGCCGAGCACGTCGCCGGGTCGCTGTCGAAGGGCATGCGCGTGATCGCGCAGGGCCGTCTGCGTCAGCGCTCCTACCAGGACCGCGACGGCAACAACCGCACCGCGATCGAGATGGAGGTCGATGAGATCGGCCCGTCGCTGCGGTACGCGACGGCACAGGTGACGAGGGCGGCGCGTCCCGACGGCCAGCGCCCGGCGGCATCCGCCCCGGCCGCAGAGCAGTGGGTGACCGCGCAGCCGCCGGCGGAGGAGTGGGGAGGTGGGTTCGGTGACGATACGCCGTTCTGACCCGCGACCGGACTGCACGTACTGCAACGGGGCCGGGTTCGTGTCCGTGTCGAAGGATCCCGACGAGATCGCGGACTGCGTGTGCACCGACATCATCGAGCCGATCGGACCCGACTGCCGGGCGGGGAAGCATGATGCGTGCGACGGGCGCGCGCTCGACGAGACCGCCGACGAGGTGACGGACTGCATGTGCAGCTGTCACCGGAAGCACACGGGCATCACGCTGCCGAACGGCACTACGTCGGATGAGGTTCTGGTGGCCCGGTTCCTGAACAGCAGCGCGCACTGGCAAATCGTCACAGATGGTCCGGCAGCCACCTGCCCGACGTGCGGGTATCCGGAGCGGCACCGCATCTACGACGTCGGGGTGGAGGACGCGACGCTGCTCGCTGACGGGTGCCCGGCGTGCGAGACGAGCCGGATGGACGGGGGCGAGGATGGCTGATCGGGTGTGCATCCGTGGGTGCAAGCAGCGGGGCGTGCACTATGCGACGTGCCCTGACTACGGGATGCAGGAGGCGTATGAGCGGGCCCGTGCGCTCGGTCTCCCGGGTGTCGCGTACACGCCGCGGTGCACGGGGTGCGCTGAGAAGCCGGCCCGTGATCACGCGCTGATATGTGACGGATGCTTCTACCGGCTCCGGACGCTGGTGCGGGATGCCGATGACCTGATGGGCCGGTTGCAGTCGCTGGCGGATCCGATGAAGGCGACGCCGACGGATAAGGCGCCGGGTGGTCGGTCGCAGCAGGTGGAGCCGCCGGCACCGGTGGACGCCGACCTGCTGGACGCGTTGAACGACGTTTACCACACGCTGCACGACTGGGACCGGATGGTGGACCCGCAGTCGCTCGAGCATGCGCTCCCGGATCTCGTGAACGACGTCGAGCACGTCCGCGTCCTCGGTATCGGGTTCCTGGACCGGAACCCGCTGGTCGACGGCGTGCGGGGGTTCTGGTCGGTGCAGGACGCGGTCGATAAGTGGGGGGTGGAGCGTCGCACGAAGGGTGAGAAGCCGTGGGAGCCGGAGGATGACCGTGAGCTCGCGACGTTCCCGGTGCAGGAGTGGGGCGAGGGGTCGTGGATCACGAAGCTGCAGGCGGAGAAGATCGCCGGGTCGGCGCGGACGTTGCGCCGGTGGGTGGCCAGGGACCTGCTGTCGCATGAGGGGACGGTGGTGATCGCGGGGGTGGTCACACGGATGTTCCGCCGTAGCGACGTCGTGCGGGTGCGGGATCAGATGCAGGCCAAGGTGGGTCGACCGAGCGCCGCTCGGGATGAGGGGAGCGAACGATGAGCGACAGCATCCAGATACCGAGGCCGCACGTTCCGTACGGCCCGCACGGCGTGCCCGAGATGCTGGCGGATGCCGACTACCTCGATCACGCCGCGCGGAACATCGCGGGCGGCTATGCGGTCGGTGGCTACAACGTCACGTCGACCGTCATCAAGCTGCTGCACGACGCCGCGACGGCGCTTCGGGAAGCGAGCACAGACCGCGAGGTCTGCCCTCAGCCGTGCGAGCACCTGAGCCAGCACGACGCCCGCGAAGGGCGGACGTGCCCGGAGCACCCCTGTACATGCACAGACCGCGAGAACCGTGCACGAGAGGAGCAGTCATGAGCACGCACACGAAGGTGAACGAAGAGGTCTACTTAGAGTACGACTGCACGTTCAAGGACTGCTCGCACGACGAGTGCCCAACCGAACGCATGGACATCTGCCAGGAGTGCTCTCGGGAGAGCTGGGAGAAGTACGAGGGCGGCGTGGTGACCTGGATGGAGTGCCTGGAAAACCTTGCGCTCGATGAGTTCGACCGGCCTACAGACCGCGAGAACGGGAGCGCAGAGCGATGAGCCGACACACAGCCCGAGAAATAGTGCTGCTCATGGCGCGTGAGATCGACCCGCAGGAGAGCGCGCCGGAGGACGACGAGTACATCGGCTCGTGGACGCCGGAGCACTCGTGTGGCGGCGCTGGCGATCCGACGTGCGCGGGGTGCTGGATGCGCGATTACGACGCGCGCACCAACCGCGAGGGTGGGAGTTCGGAGGTGTCATGATGGGGCGTATCGCCGCGACACAACAGTGAGGTTGGATATGGCCGAATCGAACGACGCCCCAGCTGAGGAGAGCTCTAACCAGCAGCAGCCGACTCCGGACCTCGGGAAGGCATACGGTGATTTGTCACGGAGACTAGGTAAGGGCGGGCTTGGACCCGAAGAGCTCAAGAAGCTCGGCGAGGGATTCAGGCGAGTAGCGGGTATGGACCACTCTCGCCGGGTCGTGGCCGATCGCCTGGAAGCCCTGACCAAGAAGGCCAGGGCGGTGCCGTCGATCTGGTCCGAGGCAGAGGAGATTCCGATCATCGAGCCGGATACCAGACCATCCGTAATTGCCGAAAACACCGAACGCACAGCAGAACTCATCGGGCAACAGAACACCGCGATCAGCCAATTGGTCGAGCTGACCATCAACAGCTTGGCCCTGTCGCAGCAACAGCAAGAGCAATCCAAGCGTTCCGACCAATTCTCTCGCCGGATGGCCTGGGTCTCAGTAATACTGACGGCAGCCACGGTGTTGGTGTCAGGGGCTGCGCTCGTGGTGGCCTGGATCGGCACGTGATGTCGCGGAGGTCGGCCCCATCTGCAGGGGCGCTGACCTATGCTGTCGACATGAATCCGGAGCTTCGGCAACGCGCTGCAGCGGAGCACAAGATGCGACTCGCTCTCGCCAAGAAGCGGCGCACGCTGGTGGCTGAGATCGTGCGGATGCTGGAGAAGTTCCCGTGCCCGTCATGTCGCAAGCGCGTGAAGGTGAACGAGCGGTTCCGCATCCCGATCCACGACGCCGCAGACGCCCAGCGCTGCGCTGCGTCGCTACTAGCGATCGGCTGGTTTCCGGACGGGCTCGCGGCCATCCCGTACGACAGGTATCACGATGCTGAGTCTGTCGAGGCGCGAGCGCTGCTGAGGCGCAGCCTCTCGGCGGCGCCAGCTACGGAGCGCCGGTCCACCAGTATCGTCGGAGATCGACCCGCGCCCGGCATAACCGTGTCGGGGGGCCTTCCGGGTTCGAAGCGCTGAATGGCCGACGCGGCGGCGCGCGACTCGCCGAGCTGATCAGGGAAACGTGGCCACCATTTTCTGTTAAGCTGTGCTTGCACAAGAAGTGACTGAAAGCCTCGCGATTCGCGGGGCTTTCGTCGTGTCTGGGGTTCCTCGGAGTGGAGGCGGCCATGTCGTCTGACATCAGCGAGCACGCCGGCGCAGCTCTGCCGTTCGTGTGCGCCGACTGCGGCACCAGCTACCGGTATGCGATCGCCGCGTCGATGTGCTGTGACCCTGCGGCGCCCGGCCCGGATGACTGATCATGCTGGGGACGACGTGGGCGGCGACGCTCGACGCGGCACTCGATGAGATCAGCCGCCTGCAGACGGAGCGGGACAACGCGCTCGACGCGCTGCTGGAACTGTCGAAGCAGCATCCCGAGCTCGAAGGTAACGAGCACTTCAACCTCGCCTGTCTGGCGTTGCTGTGAAGCTGCTCGCCGGATTCGCGCTCGGCATCACCGCCATGATCGTCTGGCACATCATCGGCTGGCCGTGGCTCGGATGGCTCTTCACCCGCATCCCACCCGCCACACACCCCGACTGCCGTCCACGCTTCCGACGCTGGCAGCACGGTGTGCTCGTCTTCGACAGCACGAACGGAGGCTGAACCATGGCATCTGCGGAGCATGCGACCGTCGTGATGACTCCGGGCACACCCGAACGGCTGGACGTCGACTGCACCGCATGCGGGTGGGCTGATGTCTGGCAGGTGCGGGTCTACTCGCTCTCATCGCACGGTGTGACCTGCCGTGGCGTCGTGCGTCGCTGCCAGCGGTGCAAGGCGGCGCAGTGAGCAAGCGCACCCACACTCGTGAGGATCAGCGTCTGCGGACCGAGTTCTACGAAGAGGGCGTGCTGCTCGACGCCGACCCGGAGACACGTCACCTCGCGGACTGTCACCTGTGCCGCACCCGCATCGACTACGAGGCGAAGCCGGGCACGACGCCGGACTCGCACACGCTCGACCACTACTTCCCGGTTGACGACTACCCGGAGTTGCAGAACGATCCGGAGAACTTCCGGCACGCTCACTTCAACTGCAACAGCTCGCGTGGTAAGGGCGAGATCGAGAACGGTCTCGGCGAGGAGATGCCCGCCTGGTGGTGACTACTTGCGCCGGCTGATCTTCTTCTCGGCGTCTGCGTAGTGGCCGCCGATGATCTTGTCGGCCATCTTTCGCGCGAAGTCCTCGCTGCTGTATCCCTGGCCACCATCGGTAGCGATGATGTCGGATCCGTTGTCACCGATCAGCCGCCAGCCCCACTTGCCGTCGGTGCGCTCAACCAAGATTCGCTGTGCTCCCATGACTGCTCCTTTGCTCGTCGGTGCGGACAGCGTATCGGAGAAAGGACTCTGATGAACCGCTACGCAGCAGCAGGCATCTCGATAGACGCGAGCGCGGGGAAGCGCATCATCGTGGTCACGCCGATCATGGGCATGATCCGGAGCGCGATGGACGAGATCATCCGATCGCTCGACGGCGTCGACCCGGATAGCTTCAGGGTCCGCCGAGCCAACGGCGCCGAGCGCATCGACTTCCCCTCAGGCGGCAGCATCCGATTCCACTCCGCACGGTCCAGCATGCGCGGCATGTCCGCTAACGTCGTCTACCTCGACGACAACGCCGACCGCGAGATGACCGATGCATGGCGTGACCTGTACGCGGTCACGCATCCGAACGGGGAGATCATTCGCGCATGAAGGTCAAGGGCCCGCGGGCATCCGATGCTGACATGACGTGGCGGCGCGCCGACGGCACCATGGGCGAGTACCGGGGCGAGCTGGTCGAGCTGGGCATGGGCATCCCTCGACGCAAGGGCGCGTTCGGCATCCGCCGCGCGGCCTTCGATCTCGCGTTCGGCTACGTGTCCGGCTTCCCGGTGCGCGACATCATCCCGTTCGCGGTCCGCTCACTGTTCCCTGGCCGCCGACACGTGTACGTCACCGCAGACGAGGTGCAGCCGATCACCTGCGAGGTGCCGCCGCCTGGGTGGTGGTGCTCGCGCGATGGCGGACACGATGGCCCGTGCGCAGCACACCCGTGGCGCGACGACCCTCGCCTCTATGCAGGGATGCCGCGATGAGCACCGCAGCACGCAAGGCCCGCAAGCGCGCCGGCATCCCGTTCACGAAGACACCGAAGCATCCGACACGCGTGTGGGGCGAACCGCGCGGCCTCGGATGGATCACAGGGCCGGAGATCATGGCACGCATCCTCGCCCGACCATCCTGACCAGCGTGGGCGGCAGCGTCGAGCCCGGTGGCATCCCCAGTGCCGCGGTCCGCTGCCGTCCACGCCCCACCCCTTCGGAAGGGATCGACATGACGACTCTTCCGCTGGCGCGACATGGCACGCGCAACGGGTACAAGAAGGGCTGTCGGTGTGACCAATGCCGTGAGGCGGAGAACCGACGATCACGCGAGCGCTACGCCCGGCACAGAGCGGCAGGCGGATACTCGGACCCGGGCAACGTCGAGTGCACGTGCCTTGCTTGTGGTCGCGCGTTCAAGTCGAGCAGAAGCCGGTCCTTCTGCTCACGCGAGTGCTACCGCAACGGCGTGGGCACGGCGCCTGAACACGACTGGTACATCAGCCGCGGATGGCGCCTGTTCATCTACGACCGTGATGGGTGGCGCTGTCAACTGTGCGGTGGGCCCGTCGACATGGTCGCGGAGACCACCGATCCATCCGCCCCGACCCTCGACCACATCGTGCCGAGGTCTCGCGGCGGCAGTGATGATCCCGACAACCTGCGACTCGCGCACCGCGGATGCAACGCCCGCCGCCAGTCAGCCATCGATGAGTACCTGCCAGGGCAGAAGCAAGAAGACCCCCACCCCCGCTGAAAATCCAGCATCGGGGCGGAAACCGGCACACCACCGGGAAGGGTGTTCCTCTCTCCCCGGTAACTCCCTCATAGGGGGTCGCGCACGCGCGCACGCGAGTAGGGGGTGTCCGAGGTGACGAAGTTCGTGACCGAGTCGGTGTCGGAAGCGCTCGAGCGTGGCATCCGGAATGCGAAGCACTTGAGGGCGCGTCACGCGCCGGCGGTTGCTGCTGCACGGGCCCTGGCGCGCAAGATCGACGCGTGGGATGTGATCGTCGAGTGGGCACTCGACGACGCTGCGCAGGGCAAGGGTCGGCCGCAGGTCCCGGCGAATGACAACGTCTCGATCGCGAGCTTCCTGAAGTACCTCGATGCGCTGGGTCTGACGCCGGACGAGGAGACGCCGGCCGCGCGGACGGGGCGCCCGTCGACGAAACCCGCTCCTGCTGGTCCGAGCGCGGTCCCCGCCGCGCCGTCGAACAAGGTCCTTGCCTTCCGGAGGAAGGCCGCGTCGGGGTAGCTCGGAGGGGTGAGGCATGGCGCGAGCGAAGTCTCTCCTGGGTCCGGACTATCGGGCGGCTGTCGGCGCGGAGATGCCGACGGACGGTGTGCCGCAGTACGGCTTCACCGAGCCTCGTGTCGTCACGAAGCCGCTGTGCGAGCTGACTCCGGAGACCTCGCGCGGGTTCGAGGTCATCGATTTCGCGCATGACGTGCTGAACGTCGTGCTGTTCCCGTGGCAGCGTGCGCTGCTGATCCGGATGCTCGAGCTCGACTCGTTCGGGTTGCTCCGGTTCCGTAAGGCCCTGGTGATTGTTGGCCGGCAGAACGGCAAGACGCTGATCGCCGCGGTGCTCGCCGCGTACTGGCTGTACGTCGACGCGGGCCGCTGGCCGAATCAGTTGCCGGAGCAGAACTTCATCGTGGTCGGCGCCGCGCAGAAGCTCGATATCGCGATGAAGCCGTGGAAGCAGGTGCGCCGCTGGGGTGCCCCTGATGACCTGAAGGTCGGCATCGCGATCGACCGCGTCCCGGATCTGCAGGAGATCACCTACCCGCCACGCACGACGAACGGCGAGACGGAGCTGCGCACCCACGCGGGCGCCGCGTACCTGCCGCGCACCTTCGATGGTGCTCGCGGACAATCCTCGGCTCGTCTGATCCTCGACGAGCTGCGCGAGCAGTACGACTACGAGGGCTGGTCGTCGATCGAGAAGTCGGCGAACGCGATGTACGACTCGCTGCTGGTCGCGTTCTCGAACGCGGGCACGAAGCGGTCGAAGGTGCTGAAGGGCGTGCGTGAGACCGCGCACGCGGGAGTCGACGATCCTGAGACGCAGTGGTTCGTCGCGGAGTGGTCGGCGGAGCAGGATGCGCCGCTCGACGACCCGAGGGCGTTCGCGCAGGCGAACCCGTCCGCCGGGTATCTGCCGGGCATGACGATCGCGGGGCTGATGCGCGCTGCGGCCGAGGCGCCGGAGAAGAATGTCGAGCGTATCGAGGTGCTCGGTCAGTGGGTGACCGCGACCGTGGACAACTACATCGACACGGCGACGTGGAAGTCCAGGCATGTCACGCCGGCGGATGTGCTCGCGATGATCCCGAAGGGCGCCCGCACAGTCTGGGCGATCGACACGAGCCACGACCGGCAGCGGAACTGGCTCGCGGCGGCCGTGTTCACCGACGACGGGAAGCCGTTCGTCACGATCCGGGTCAAGCGGCCCGGATGGGCGTGGGTGATCCCATTCCTGATCGAGCTCGCCGAGCAGTCTGGGCACCGTGAGGTGGCGCTGCAGTCGAAGGGCGTCCCGGCGATGGACTTCATCAAGCCGCTGCTGGATGCCGAGTTCGAGGTCGACGGCCGCATGGAGAAGTTCATCGTGCATCAGGTCGAGTGGTCGGCGTTCGCGCTGGCGACGGGCCGGATCAGCGACCGTGTGCGTGACGGCGAGATTGTGCTCATCGAGCAGCCCGACGTGGACCGGGCGATAGAGGGAGCCGTCGTGCGCTCCTACGCCGAGAACATCGGCTGGTCGCGCGAGAAGTCGATGCCGGTGGATATCGCTGGTGTCTGCGCGATGACCCTGGCGCTCTACGCACTCGAGGTGCTCGCACCCGAGCCCGAACCGGAGCCGGTCAAGCCGCCACCGGCGGCCGCAGTGCCGCGCACCGCGGTGTCGCCGTCCGAGGTGAACGTCGCATCCGTGCAGTTCTGAGAGGAGGCCCACCCGTGGCAGATGAGATCGGGTATGTGAAGGGCTCCCTGCCAGGCTGGGGCGACCTTGCCGAGGAAGCGCACGAGAAGAACCCGGATCTGCAGTGGCCGCAGTCGCTGGAGAAGTACGACCAGATGCGCCGTGAGGACGCTCAGGTCGGGTCGGTGATGCGTGCGGTGACGATGCCGATTCGGTCGGCGCGGTGGGAGCTCGACCCTGCGGGCGCGCGGGATGAGGTCGTGCAGCTGATCGCTGAGGATCTCGGGCTGCCCGTCAAGGGGCAGGAGCAGGCGCCACGGCCGCGCCGTGAGCGGGGGAAGTTCTCGTGGGATGAGTTCCTGCGCCTCGCCCTGCTCGAGCTGGTGTTCGGGCATTCGGTGTTCGAGCAGGTGTACCGCATCATCGAGGGCCGGGCCCGGCTCGGCAAGCTCGCGTGGCGGCCGCCGCGCACGATCTCGAAGTTCGATGTCGCGAAGGACGGCGGGCTGATCGCGATCGAGCAGCACGGCGTCTTTGGACAGAACACAGTCCGGATCCCGGTCGACCGTCTGGTTGTGTTCGTCAACGACCGTGAGGGCGCCAACTGGATCGGGCAGTCCCTGCTCCGGCAGGCGTACAAGCCGTGGCTTCTGAAAGACAAGCTGCTGCGAATCGAGGCGATGGTCGCAGAGCGCAACGGGCTCGGCGTCCCCGTGTACGAGGGTGCGCCGCTGCCCGACGCAATTGCGAAGGACACGGTGAAGGCGGAGCAGTGGCTCGCCGATCAGCAGGCCGAAGGTCTGCAGCTGGCGAAGGACTTCCGCGCCGGCGAAGCGTCCGGGGTGTATATCCCCAGCGGGGCGAAGTTCTCACTGGTCGGCGTCAACGGGAAGCTGCCCGACCTGAACACCCCGATCCGTCGGCACGATGAGCAGATCGCGCGCGCCGTGCTCGCGAACTTCCTCACCCTCGGCGGCGACGACTCGACTGGTTCGTACGCGCTCGGCGACACGTTCGTCGACTTCTTCACCGGCGCGCTGAACGCGATCTCGAAGCACTTCGGGGACGTCACCCAGCAGCACGTCGTCGAGGACCTCGTCGACATGAACTGGGGACCAGATGAGACGGCCCCTCGGCTGGTGCCGCCACAGCTCGGCAAGGATGCTCCGCTCACCGCGGAAGGCATCCGCGCGCTGATCGACTGCGGGGCGTTCACGGCTGACGACGAGCTCGAGAAGTATCTGCGGGCGCGGTACGGGTTGCCCGCTCGTGACGAGAGCACGGCGCGCACGGTCGGACAGCCTGCCGGCATCGACACCAAGGAGGACGCATGACCCGCACGGAGACGTGGCCAAACCGGTTCTGGGGCAGCCGCGAAGTACCGAAGACGAAGCGCGAGTTCTTCGACGCGGTCGTCGCCCCACCGCCCACCGGCGACGACCCCGAGATCGCGACGATCCGACTGTACGGGCCGATCGACTCGTGGGGCGGGTTCTGGGGCATCTCGGCGAAGGACGTCGGCGGCGTGCTCGACGCGCTCCCCGAGTCGGTGTCGCAGATCATCCTGCGCATCAACTCGCCGGGCGGGCACGTCTTCGAGGGCATCTCGATCATGAACCTGCTGCGCGCGCACCGGGCGAAGGTGACCGCCGTCGTCGACGGGCTGGCCGCCTCCGCGGCCTCGGTGATCGCTGTCGGTGCCGACGAGACTGTGATGTCGCCAGGCACGCAGATGATGATCCACTGCACCTCGACGATCGTCTGGGGCAACGCGGCGGACATGCGCAAGGAAGCGGCCGTGCTCGAAGGCCTCGACCGGTCGCTCGCGGAGATCTACACCACGAAGGCCGGCGAGAAGGACTGGGCCACTCTGCTCGAGGACGAGACCTGGATGACCGCCGCCGACGCGGTCACCGAAGGCCTCGCAGATCGGGTCGCCGTCATCCCGGATGCGGGCGAGGCCGAGACCGTCGGTGAGGACGACGTGCTCGTCGTCGTCCCTGACGAGGAAGAGCCCGAGGACACGGCCGCAGCGCGAGTCATCCGCTTCGCGTACCGACCCACCACCATGGCGGCATCGGCCGCCCACGAACCCCCCGTCTCGACCGAGCCGGGGTCCGCTATCCGAAAGGAGAACGTCGTGGCTTACGACGACTTCAAGGCTGGCATCCGCGAGCGGCTCGGCATGACCGACGCCGACGCCACCGACGAGACGGTTCTGGCCGCTCTCGACGAGGCGCTCGCAGAGCAGGCCGACACCGAGGCGGCCCCGGTCGCCACCATCCCCGAGGGCACGCAGGTCGTCGAGAACGGTGTTCTCGACCAGCTGCGCGCGGATGCCGCCGCTGGCCGCCAGGCACGTGAGCAGCAGATCCGCGACCGCCGTGACGGGATCATCACCGCAGCGCTGAAGGACGGCCGCATCACCGCGGCGTCCAAGGACAGCTTCCGCGCGCTGCTCGACGCCGACGAGGAGGGCACCTCCAAGGTGCTCGCCGCGATGGCACCGAACACCGTCCCGGTCGCAGAGATCGGGCACGCCGATGGTGAGGTCGCAGCTGATGAGGCCGCGTACCGCGCCGTGTACGGCACGACCGAGAAGGAGGCCTGATCATGGCTCAGTACCTGCCCCTGTTCCGTCCTGGCGACACCGTGACCTTCGCCGTGACTACGGCGATCACCGGCGGTCAGCCCGTTGAGGTCGGCACGGCGGACCGGTCGGTCGCCCCTGCAGCCGCGCTCTCCGCGAAGGTGGTCGGCGTCGCCGGCCACGATGCGGCGATCGGCGACAAGGTCACCGTCGAGGTCGGCAAGCCGATCCACATCCTGACCGCCTCGGGCGCCGTCACCCGCGGCACCCGCCTCGAGGCCGCAGGCGGCGGTGCCGTGCGCACCGTGTCCACCGGCGAGGCCCTGTACCTCGCCCTGACCTCCGCGGCCGACGGTGGCACCGTCGAGGCGCTCCAGCTCTGAGAAAGAGGGAAGCATCATGCAGACGTACCCCCTGACCCCGAGCCAGCTGTCGACGGCATCCGCCACCGACCTGCTGGCGTTCATCAAGTCGCCCACGATGGTGGCTCGTCGCCTCGGCGAGATCCTCCAGGCTCAGCAGTTCATTGGACTGTTCCTGCTGCAGGGCCGCTACCGCCTGCAGGGAGGTGCGATCGCCGTTCCCACGAACGAGAAGATCCGCACCGACCGCGGCGCGGAGCACACCAACGCGGGAGCCGAGTACAAGCTGACGCCGCTGAGCGCCGAGCAGTACGAGATCTACACCGCGCTGAAGGAAGGCATCGCGACGGAGGTCACCGACGAGGAGATCACCCGTAGCCTGCGCCAGCCCATCGATGATGCGCTCACGCTGCTGCAGACCGAGCTCGTGTTCGACGCGAACGACCTCGCGCTGGGCACCATCGACTCGGCGGTGACGCAGACGATCGCGGCCACCGCAGGCGGCTGGACGACCGGCAAGGCGATCCTGAAGGACGCTCTTCGCGTGCAGGCAGCGGCCCGTGCGCTGAAGCTCGGCTACTCGATCGACACCGTCGTGCTGCCGGGCGAGCAGTACGCGACGATCATGCCGGAGCTGATCGACGTCCTGCCGAAGGACGACCGGACCGCACTGACTGGCGCTTTCCCGACGATCGCCGGCATCACCTGGGTGTCGGACGACGGCGGCGACATCGCCGATCCGCTGTTCGTCGACCGTCGTCGCCTCGGCGGCATCGCCCGCGAGCAGATCGTCTCGCCCGAGTACCGCGCGGTCGGTGGCGACACCGGCGTCGAGGTCACCTCGATCCGTGAGCCGAAGGCGGACAAGACCCGTCTGCAGGCACGCAACCCGCATGTGCCCGTCGTGACGAACCCGCTCGCGGGCTTCCACGTGACCGGAACGGTGGTCTGATCATGGTGTACCGAGTGAAGAGCAAGGCCGTCAAGGTCTCCCTCGGCGGCGCCGTCGGACATCGCGTGGCGCACATCGCTCGACAGGGCGAGCTGCTCCCCGAGGGTGTCGTCGAAGCGCAGCTCAAGAGCCTGGTCGCTCGCGGGCTCGTCGAGAAGGTCAAGGACGAGGGATCGGACGTCGACGAGGGCGCCTACAAGGGCACCAGCGTCGCCGACCTGAAGGCCGAGATCGAGAAGCGGAACGAAGGCCGCGGGGACGACGCGAAGATCGTCCCCGCTGAGCCGGGCAACCGTCCGCAGATCGTCGCCGCACTGATCGCGGACGACTCGAAGTAGTCAAACAGGGGGCGATGGACATGCCGATCACACCGACCGACCTCGGCGGCGACGAGGATATCGCGCGGCGGCTTCTCGTCCTGGCGCGGTCCATCGCCCCCTGTATCGACTCCTTCACGGACAACAGCGAGGCGAAGAAGGATGCGGTCGCGATCCTGAAGGGCGTGCTCGCTGAGCAGCCCGCTGCAGGGTCGCGCCGCACCCGATCCGTCAGCCGTAACGGCACATCGATGAGCTTCGCCGATGTCGAGTCGGCGTTCGACTCTGACTCGCGGCAGGCGCTGCGGTCGCTGTGCGGATCTGCAGTGTCGGGTGGGATGCCGAAGGGGAGCTTCCCGAAGGCGCGGCCGTTCGCGAACGTCTGGCCGGAAGGCGACTACACATGAGCTGGCCGGAGTCGTTCTTCTTCCCGAACACGGTGAGCGTCCGCGACTACACCGGGGGCGGCGGGATGGGTGGCACCTACGGCGCGCCCCGCACGCTGGCCGCCGAGGTCATCGACGTGCAGGAGCTCATCCGCAACACCGCCGGCGAGGAGGTCGTTTCCTCGACCCGCGTGACCGTGCCGATTACGGCGAACGTCGTCCTCGGGTCACTGGTGACCGTGTGGGCGGGCATCCCCGGAGCCGAGCGAGAGGCGGAGGTGCTGCGCGTCGGCCGGGACGAGAACCCGCCGCCGCTGCCATCGCACCTGATCCTCTGGCTGAAGTAGGGAGGTCCGCCGTGGCCAACTACAAGCCGATCCTGTCTCCTGTTGAGAAGGCCGCGCAGGACGCGATGCGCAAGGCGGGCCGGGCTCTGCTGAAACGGTCGAACGAACTCGCGCCCCGCGATGACGGCGACCTGATCAAGTCTGGGAAGGTCGTCATCGATGACCTCTCGGTGTCGGTGCGGTACACCGCCCCGCACGCGGTGTTCCAGCATGAGCGGATCGACTACACGCACGACGACGGCGGGGCGAAGTTCCTTGAGCGGGCATCCGACGAGATCGACCTCGCCGAAGCTGTCGCGGATGCCGTGAGGGAGGCGCTGGGCGGTGGATGACTCTGACCTGACCGTGCGGCTGTGCGAGATCGTCGGCGCGCTCCCGATATTCGCCTGGCGGCCGAATGGTCCCGTCTACACGGCATCCGAGATCGGTGTCTTCTACGGCACCATCCCGGACGCGCCCGACCGGGCTGTCGGCATCCGCGTGTACAGCCCGATCGACGAACCCGACCTACTGTCCCGCCGGGTGCAGCTGCACGTCCGCGGCGGCCGCGGTCTGCCGTTCGGCGCGGACCGGATCGCCGGCGTCCTGTTCTCGGTGTTCCACGAGCGTGCACGCGGTGACGGAATCGTGAGCATCCGCCGCACCTCAGCCGTCCCGCTCGGTGCGGACGGCAACGGCCGGGAAGAACGCACAGAAAACTATCTCGTCGTGCTGGACAACGTCGAAGCGGCGCTCTGACACCAGCCCCACATTCGCGCCCTCACCTGATGAGGGATCGCGTCCCGGTGTGCGCCGTGCACGCCGGGAATCACCCTCATCACTCTGAAACTCTGGAGGCAACATCATGGCCAACAAGGTCACGCTTCCCGCCGGCACCACGCTGGGGAAGTCCTACGAGTACGGGCTCGACGTCAACCTCGGCACCTACGCGGCGCCGCAGTGGCAGTCCGTGCGCCGCCTGTCCGCCTGGCAGCCGTCCTACCCGGGCACGACCACCGACGTCGCCACCTACGACGACCTCGGCTCGCCCAACGAGGACGTCACCGGCCGCAGCTTCGCCGCATCGTTCACGGTGCAGGGAAACCGGTCCCTCTCGACCGGCCTGTACCTGCCCGAGCTCGAAGCGATCATGGCCGCCGCGAAGGGCAAGGGCGACGGCGCCGTTCTCGACGTGCGCTGGTACCACAAGCCCGAGCTGGGAACCCCGAACCCGAACGACGCCGGCCGCGCGTTCGTGACGGTCGAGATCACCCGATCGAACACCGACAACACCGGTGTCGAGGTGAAGTCGGTCACCCTGACCGGCAAGGGCGAGTTCGAGTCGATCGCGAACCCATTCGCGGGCTGGGAGGTGACCGCGCCGGTGATCACCAGCGTGACCCCGGAGGGTGAGCTTTCCGGCGAGCTGGTGACGATCAATGGCACCGGGTTCCTCGGTGCGACGTCGGTCACGTTCGACACCCTGGAGTCGCCCGACTTCCAGATCATCGACGCGGCGACGATCGTCGCGATCCTGCCGACCGACACCGCCGGTGCCGTGCCCGTCGTCGTCACCACCCCGGGTGGCGCGTCGACGGCGTACACGTACAACCGAGGCGCGTAAGCCGTGGCGACCGCACCTGACTTCGCAGCCTGGGCGGTCCCCGACCTCGTCATCCCGCTGGGCGGACGGACCTACACGGTCCGCCCGCCCAGCGTGGGCGCCATGGGGAAGCTGCTCGCGTGCGCTGTGCTCGGCGAGGTGAACCTCGGCATCGTCGACGGGCCGATCCCGGACGAGGTGCAGGCGATCCTCGATACCATCGGCCCCGATGAGCACCCCGCGCTCGGGGACGCGTACGAGCAGATGGTCGCGGACGGCGTGCACCCGACCACCATCGACCGGATGGCGTACTATGCCGTGTTTTTCTGGACCCGCGGCAAGGAGTACGCCGACACGCTCGCGGCCGTCCTCTGGTCGCCGCGCGAGCTCGGCGAGGAGAGCGAGGCGGAGGCGGCCCCAAAAGGCTCGTGACCGCCGAGGACTGGGCCCCGTACGGCATCGGTGAACCCGACGCTGACGGGTGGTACCCGGACTATCGGCCGGTCCCCACGAACCTCAAGCCACTCCACGACGGTCCCGTCGCGCCGACGGATAAGCCGCAGATCGACACATCCTGGCTGGCGATCGTCCTGCACTGGCGGATCGTCGTCGCCGAGCTCATGGAGCGCGGCGTCGACCTGTACGACCCGGCGGTGCGCGTCCGGCCGTGGCCGGGTGTCCGCACGTTGATCTTCTCGCTTCTCGAATCGCCTACGCGGCTGCGGGAGGCACTCACCCGGAGGTGATCTGTGGCCAAGGTGACCGTCGCCGACTTGGAGGTCCTGTTCTCGGCAAACGTCGGACAGGTGGAGAAGGCCGACAAGCAGATCGTCGCGATCGGCAAGAAGGTCGAGTCGAACCCGATCAAGGTGTCGGCTGACGCGTCACCGTTCGAGCAGTCGATGGCGCGCGCTGAGGCGTCGTCGAAGAAGATGTCCAAGGAGCTCGTCCGAGACTTCCTCGAAAGCGATCGTGCTGCGAAGAAGTCCGCGGACGAGATCGAGCGCGTCCTGGTCAAGTCCTACGGGGTCGCCGAGGACGCGGCCCGTGATCTCGCGCTCGCGACCAAGGGCGAGCTGATGATCAACGCCGACCCGAAGCCGGCGCTGTCGAGCATGGACCGGGTCGAGAAGGCGGCGAAGAAGCTCGTGTCGGCCGACACGGCGCTGAAGCTCGACGCGGACATCACCCGGGCCGAGAAGAGCCTCGAGCGGACGAAGCAGCGTCTGGAAGACCTGCAGGTGCGTGCGCTCGGCGGCCTGGACGTGACCGCCGATGTGAAGCGCGCGCAGACGCAGCTGCAGAAGACGGAGCGGCAGCTGAAGGCGTTGACCGATGCGAAGCAGATGATCGTCGTCGACGCGAACACGGAGCCGTCGGAGCAGGCGCTCGGCCGTGTCCGCCGTGCCGCCGGGAAGGCAGGCGAGGACTCTGGCGACGACTTCGGGAAGAACATCATCGCGGCGCTCGCGTCGATCCCGATCGCGGGAGCCGTGGTCGGTCTCGGTGTCGCGGCCGGTAAGGCGCTCATCGGGGCGTTCAATGACGGGCTGCAGGTGGAGGCGCGGCAGGACCGCCTGCAGGCGCTCACCGGCATCAACGAGTCCGCCGCGCTCCGCCTCGGCCGCGCCGCCGGTGAGGCGTACGCGAACAACTTCGGCGAGTCGATCGAATCGAACATGGACGCGACGCGTCTCGCGCTGCAGTTCCGCATTCTCGACCCGAAGTCGACGACCCGCGACGCGCAGCTCGTCGTGCAGGGCCTCACCGGCATCGCTGACGTGCTCGGCGAGGATGTGCGGCCGATCGCGCAGGCGGTCACGCAGATGCTCAGCACGGGCATGGCGAAGAACGCGCAGGAGGCGTACGACATCATCGCCGCGGGCGCGCGGAACGGGATCAACCGCAGCGAGGACCTGCTCGACACGCTCACCGAGTACCCGGCCCTGTTCCAGCGGCTCGGGCTCAAGGGTGACGAGGCGCTCGGCCTCATCAACCAGGGCATGCGCGCCGGCGCCCGCAACTCGGATCTCGCGGCTGATGCTCTGAAGGAGTTCCAGATCCGCGCGACCGACGCGTCGGAGACCTCCGCGGAAGGGTTCAAGGCGCTCGGCCTCGACGCCGAGGAGATGACGGCGAAGATCGCGCGGGGCGGTAAGGACGCCCGCGACGGGCTCGCCGTGGTGCTCGACAAGCTGCGCGAGACTGAGGACCCGGTGAAGCGGAACGCGGCCGCCGTGGCGCTGTTCGGCACGCAGGCGGAGGATCTGGGCGCGGCGCTGTTCGCGATGGACCTCTCGACCGCGGTCGAGCAGCTCGACGGCGTGACCGGGTCCGCGCAGCGCATGTTCGACACGCTTGCCGACAACGACGCGTCGAAGGTCGCGACCGCGCAGCGGAATATCGAGGTTGCCGCCGAGGGCATCAAGGGTGCGCTCGCGGGCGCGTTCTCGGAGCCGCTGGGTGACTTCGCTGAGTGGGTGTCGCAGAATCGGGGCCCGCTGCTGCAGTTCTTCGTCGACCTGGTCAACGGGGCGATCGACTTCGGCATCACCGCGTCGGAGTCATTCGGTGCGTTCGTGTCCGGTCCGCTGGCGACCGCTATCGACGGTCTGAAGCAGATCATCAAGTTCACGATGCCTTGGACGGACACGTCGGACCTCGACGAGTTCATCGACGGGATGCGTGGCTTCGAGTCAGAGACCGACAAGGTCGCCGATGGCCTGGAAGCGGCGCGGAAGAAGTTCAACGGCTTCGCGGAAGAGCAGGTCAAGCTCGGCTACCTGCACGACGCGACCCTGCGGACGGCTGACTCGGTGTCGCAGGTGGGGATCGCGGCGGACGGTGCGACGCTGTCGATTTTCGCTCTCGATACCGCGAACCTGCGCGGGTCGGAGTCGGGGCGGAAGCTGAAGCAGCAGCTCGACGACGCGGCCGCCGCGTTTGAGGAGCAGATCGATCTCGCCCGTGATGCGGGGGAGTCGCAGGAGAACCTCACCGACCGGTACAACTCGACCCGGCAGGCTCTCGTCGACCAGATGGTCGCGATGGGGCTGACGCAGGAGCAGGCTCAGACGCTGATCGACACCGTGTTGCAGACGCCGGAGGAGATGTCGACGGAGTTCACGTCGAACGCGGATGCGGAGAAGGGGAAGGTCGTCGATCTTGGCAACAAGATCGTGTCCATCCCTGACGGGTCGTTCACTGTGACGGCGGACACCGGCGACGCGTATGAGCGGTTGATGAACCTGCAGTCCCTGCTTCGGCAGGTGACGGGGAACAAGAGCCTGCACATCGCGACCGGGCCCGGCGGGCAGGGTGGCATCACTCAGCACGACGGCGGGGTCGTCATCCCGATGGCCGCCGGCGGCGCTCTGACACCGATGGCGCCGATCGCGCAGGCGGTCCCGCCGAACACGTGGCGGATCGTCGGCGACCGGATGAAGGACCGCGAGTTCTACATCCCGGACGATGGGTCGGCGCGGTCGATGTCGGTGCTGCTCGAGGCTATGCGGTCGTTCGGTTTGATGCAGATGGCTGACGGCGGGATTCTCGGGGCTGGCAGCGCGGCGGCAGCGTCGCCGGTTCGGCCGGTGGAGGCGACGTTCGTGATGCCTCCTGGTCTGCAGGAGGCGGAGGTCGTGCGGGCGGCGATGTTCGAGCTCGCGCAGATGTTTAGGGGGGCGTGATGCGAGGTACCTACGTGAGGGTGGGCGGCGTTACGTTCCACGGTTCGGACCCGGCCGCGGCTCCCGTCGAGGGATTCGTGTTCGTGGAGTTCGAGGGGTGGAACGATGCGCCGTCCGCTCGGGGGGAGAAGGTCCCGCGTCCTGACGCGCACGGCGACTTCGACCTGCCGGTGACCCGCGGGCCGCGACTGGTCACGATGTCTGGCTGGTGTCGCGCGAGCAGCCCGGAGCGGATGGGGCACTTCCGCTCCCAGCTGACCGGGCTGCTCGCAGATGGCCAGCTCGGCCGGATCATCGTCGATGAGTTCGGTGTCACCCAGTGGGCCGATGTGCGCATCTATGGCGACCCGCGGTTCCGCAAGCGTGGTCGGAGTCGATATGCCGACTGGTCGATCGCGTTCCGTTCACCGGACGCCCGCAAGTACGGGGAGACGAGAGAGTTCGCGGCTGGCGAGACCGCGGTGCACTACGGGAATTTCCCTGCGACACCGACTCACCGGGTCACGGGCACGGCGGGCGGGTACACGATCAACGGCCCTTCCGGGAAGAAGTTCACCGTCACGTCCGGGCCTGGTTCGGGGACGGATCGGATCGACATGGCGACCGGGCGCGTGTACCGCAACGGTGTGCTCATGCTGGGAATCGTGTCCCAGGGTGACCTGTGGACGGTCGGGCCAGGCCTTCCCGGCGTGGTGCACACCATCAGCGCGGGGACGTTGACGACGGAAGCGACGGACACGTTCGTCTGACAGGGGGTGTACATGTGGGGATTCTCGATCCACAACACGATCTCCGGGGCGAGACTGCTGGACGTGCAACCGTCTGACGGGTCATGGAGACGCGTTCTCGGCGGCGGCGGCTCTGGGAGTCACACGCTGCAGCTTCGCGCTAAGGGCGACGAGGTGCCCCCGGATGTCGCACGGCAACTGTCGGAGCCGAACGCCGCATCCATCGCTGTGTGCTGGGACGACACGTGCCTGTACGCGGGCGCGGTGATCAACGCGAAGTACGACCGGTCTTCGGGTGCGCTGACGATCGGTCACAACGAGGGCATCCGGGAGATTCTGCGGAACCGTACGACGTTTGGTGTCGATGCGACAACGGGCATCGGCCCGGGGTATGCCGGCGGGGATCTGATCGTGTCAGCCCGGTCGGCTCCCGCGACTGTCGGTGCGATCCTGCGCCGATGGCTGGGTAAGGGTGGTATCTCGGAGTTGCCGATCGATATCCCCGCTGACGGTGCGGGACCTGTGAGTTTCACGTGGCGGCGATGGGATTTCCACATGATCGATGACCTGCTCGGGCAGGTGGAGAAGCTGGGGTACGAGATCGACTTCCGCCCCTACATCACATCGTCTGGGGTACTGCGGTATCAGACGGTCGTCGCGCCGACGATCACCGCCGGGCTGCTGGAGTTCACGGTGACGGCTGAGCGGACGCCGGTCACGGACCTGACGGTGACACGCGACGGGTCCAAGCAGCTCACGGGTGTTTTCGTGCTCGGGAAGGGCACGGAGGACAAGATGGTCAAGGGTGGTGCCGGTAATCAGGCCGGCCCGATGATTCCTGTCCGGGACGCGGTCAGGTCGATGAAGGACGTTGCGGACGTCGCCCGTCTGAATGAGATGGCGATGGCTGACCTGCTCGCGCACCGGTCACCGACCGAGCAGTGGGACTTCTCACTCGTCGCTGACGTCGACAAGGACGGCAACGAGCTGCTGGACGTGGCAGGGCTGATCCCTGGGGCGACGATGCGGATGCTGTCCAGTGGTGACGAGTACATCACGGACGGGGTGCGCACGATGCGGCTGGTCGGTGTGAGCGGGGATATGACGAGGACGTTGAAGCCGGAGGTGCAGTAGTGGTCGACAACCTGGGGGATCTGAAGCAAGAGATCCGGGATCTGATGCGCCGTATCCGGGTTTTGGAATCGGCATCCCCGCTCGGGTGGTCATCGGTCACCGAGGGAGCGTTGGAGATCCGGTCACCGGAGGGTCTGATCGTGATCGGGTCCGCGAAGGTGTCGGGCACGCTCACCGGGTCGGGCACGTTCGACTGGACGGGCCCGATGAACCTGCAGGGCGCGCAGACGATCACAGGCCCCACGACGTTCACCGGACAGATGACGGTGAATGGACCGTGGAAGTTCGTCGGCAACGGTCAGATCACCGGCGACGTCGACGTGACCGGGAACATCAAGATCCTCCCTGGTGGCAAGATCCAGGTCGGTGACATGATCATCGACCCGACTGGCGGCGGATCTGTGACCTTTCCCGGCGGCGCAGTCGTGCAGGCCGACCCGGGCGGCGGCATCCGCATGATCCAGGGATTGAACCGGGTCTATGTCGGCTCGGGCCTGGTTTCGATGCAGTACGGGAGTCGCACGATAGCGCTGAGCGCGAGCGGGCAGCGAATGGATGGACTGCCGACCACGCCGAGCAGCCTTGCGAACGCTGCTCCGGTAGGAACCATCTGGTCGGACACCAGCGGCCAACTCTTCCGCGTCGTGACAGGTTAGCGCGGGATTGGGCAGATAGTGATTCGTGCCGAAACGATGATCGCGCTGCTGTCCTGGTAGTAGCCGTGAGGGCTACGCTCTTCACCTTCGATGAGCGACAGATCTTCGCCCGTCTGGTTGGGTGCCAGGATCTCGCACGCCTCGTAAGCCGCCGCGAGCAGTTGTTCGTCGGTGACGTTCGGGATCTGCGTCTGAATCCGTGCGAGGCGGGCGTGCACCTCGATGAGGTATGCCGCTTCGGGGTCGTTAGCGGCGACGGGCGGTGCGGGCGACTCGGCAACGATCGGTTCGCTCTCCGCTGTGGCTTCGGGCGTGGTCGTATCGGTCGGGGCCGTCGTGCTGGTCACCGTTTCGACGGGGGCGGGCTCGTCTCCGTTGCTGGTGAGCGCGTAGGCGGTTCCACCACCGATGACGAGAACGGCGGCGGTCGCGATGGCGGCGATCGTAGAACGCTTCATAAACGGTTCTCCTTCACGTACTGCTGAAGTGCACGGCGGATGACGTCGCTCACTGTTTCGCCGTTGCGGTCGGCTGCCGTTTTCGTCTCATCCCAGAGGGTGCGGGCTACCCGGATGTTCCGGACGACGAGCGGTTCTTTCCCCATGCCCACATTGTAAAGACGCACGTAAAGACGTGTCAAGAGTTTGCGCCCGCTTGAGGCGTTTCGTGTTTGGAGGATATCGATGGTTGCAGTGACCGGGAATGTCGCAACTTTTGGTCTGACGTCAGTACCAATGTACGGGGCGGAGATCGTGTTCATTCCCTCGGGCCCTGCCGTCACCGGGGACCGGTACGTGCTGTCGGGCCGGGATGTGCACGTGCCGATCGAGGGCGGTACGGGCGCGTTCACGGCGAACCTTTCCCCGACCGAGACGACCAGGCCGGGGACGTTCTACCGAATCCGGATTGTGTCGCTCGACAGTGCCAGCAACTTCACGTTCATCGACTTCCCCGAATGGGAGCTGCGGGTGCCGACGACGGGCGGGCCGATCGCGGATCTTCTCGACCTGTCCGGTAACCCGGCGATGGTGTGGGTCGGGGCGGAGGCACCTACCCCGTCTCCCGGGATGTGGTGGATGACGACGGACGAGAACTCAGCCGATTACGGCTGGCTGATGGAGTGGGAGTAACAGCATGGCTTGGGTGCGTAAGGTTGATCTTCGCTCGACGGTCCCGGGCCCTCAGGGCCCTCAGGGGCTGCCGGGTGTGAATGCGGTGGCGAATGACACTGCGACCGCTGGGTATATCCTGTCTGAGCTGTCTGAGACGTGGGATGCGTTGGTGTCACTGTTCGGGCGTAAGCGTGCCCTCGACCCGCGGGATTTTGGGGCCGTGGCGGACATCACCGTGGACAACACGGCGGCGTTCCAGGCGTGCATCGACGCGGCAGGCCCGTTCGGGACGGTTGAGTTCGCGGGCGACTATGGGCTTTTCGGAACCCTTGATGTGACGAACTTGGCCGAGTTCCGGGGTGTCGGAAACCGCGCCTCGTCGCTGGTTGGGAAGTTCGACGTTCCCCACATCATTGTGAACGGTGGTGCGGCGCAGACGATTCGTAACATGCGTCTGCGTACGACGTTTACGGGTTCGCGCCTGTCGTTCAATATCGAGATCGGTAACCCGACGAAACCACGCCTCGACTCGATTGAGGTTGATAACCCGAACGAAACTCGAACCGCGGGTGGAATCAAGTTCAAGAACAACGGTGTCATCGCGGGTGAGAACGCCTTCATGCCGCAGATCACATCCTGCTGGATCAGGAACGGTCTTCTCGTCGTCGATCAGGTCACAGACGGGCACGTGTCGGACTGCTGGATTTGGGGTGCCGAGACGGGCGCCCGGGCAACCGTGGACCTGTACTTCGCGAACGGGTGGAGCTTCACCGGCAACGATGTCGCCGCAACCCTTGACGCAGGGTGCGCCTACCGGGTGGAAGGGTCGAAGCAGACGTCGATCGTCGGCGGATACCTTGACGGCGGGTACTCGTCGTACAACTCCGGGTACGGGCTCATCGGCGTGGACTCCTCGGCACTGCACATGTCCGGTACGCACTTCTACCATCACGGACGGTCGGCGATCATGCTCACCGGCTGTTCCGGGATGACGTTCTCATCGGTCGGGTTCTACCGTGGCAACAAGCAGGACGGCGGATACCCCGACATTGACCTGTACTCGTCGCGGGCGATCACATTCACGGGGACGTCTCACACGCAGCCCGTCGATCGGGTCAACAAGGGTGCGATCTTCCGTGAGGATGCCGGTTCCGCGCACAACAAGATCGACTTCGCTGGCATCAACCAGGCGGAGGGCAGCTATTACGCATCCCCGTCGTTTGTCGGCAACCCGGGCACGCTGGGGGAGAACTGCCGTCCGACAGTGCTTTGGCCGCGCCCGTCTACCGTGCCTCTGATCGAGACTCCTGACGCATGCAAGATGGGGTTGGGGCCTGCGACGGCATGGCCGCAGGCGAACCGGGCACAGTTCCACCGGTTCCACATCAAGCACGCCGGAACGTACCGGTACATCGGCGTGAACGTCGCCCTCGGGTCGGGGAACATCCAAGCCGCGATCGTGCGGATGGACGGGCTGAACTACACCCGTGTCATGGACTCGGGTGTGATCGCGTGCACGACGGGCATGGGTGTCATCGACGCGGGTAGCACGCTTCTCACAGCCGGCGAGTATGCGCTTGTCGTGTGGGTGGACAACACGACCGCCCAGCTGCGTCTGATCAACGATGAGGCGTTGCGTTGGACGCGATCTGTCGCCGAGGTGTCGTCGCTGACGACTGGTGTCCCCGCGTCGGGGGCCATTACGGGGTGGAACTCGACCGCCCGCGCTGTCACGGCCTGCTCTATCACGGCCTGACCAAACCCGATGTGAGCCCCGCCATCGTGCGGGCCTCACCCATGCCCGGAAGGGAGCACCCATGAGACTTCCCATGCCGTTCGACAACCCGCGCACCTACCCGGGGCATTCCGGGGTCGACTTCCCGCAGAACCGGGGGACGCCGATTCGGGCATCCGGGCCGGGGCGTGTGCTGCGCCTGCCGAAAACCGACGCGGGCGGCTACTGGACGACGATCCTGTACGACAACGGGGTGACGGTCGGCTACGCACACCAGGACAACCCCGTGACGGTCGTGAAGGTCGGCGAGCGGGTTCGTGAGGGAACCGTGATCGGCTACGTCGGCTCCCTCGGGCGGCGATCGACCGGCCCGCACCTGCACATGGAACGCATCGGGCACGGCACCTACGCCTCGATGATGGCCGTCCTCGACGCCAGCCGCGTCGTCGGTGCGGGCGCGCCGGCCAGCACCCACACGAACCCGAAACCAGTACCCATCCGCATGCAGGAGGAGGACGACACCGTGTACAGCGTCAAGATCAACAAGAACATCTACGGCCTCGCCCGCGAGTTCATCACCCACTACGGTGACGCACGCCAGGCCACGATCACCCGGCAGATCACATCCGCGACCGACGAGCTGCACGACCTCGGCGACGGCGATCACACCACCGAGGCGGGCAAGAACTGGGCTTCCCTGCTCGACGGGCTCGGCATCCCCCGGGGTGTCCTCGACGCGCAGGGCCGCGTCCTGAACCCGCAGAGCGGCAAGCACGAGGCCAACGGCACGTGGTCGCGGTCGCGGGAGATCCTCGCCCGGATCGGGGCGCCGGTCGGATGACCGTCGCCGACAACTCGGAGGTACTGGTGGCGATCGCAAGGCTGGACGGGAAACTTGACCTTGCCCTTGCGGAGACTGCCGCGTTGAAAGCCACCGACGCCGACCATGAGGGCCGTATTCGCACGATCGAAGCGAAACCTGTCCCCGATGAGGAAACCGACAAGCGGCTGTCGAAACTCGAGGAACGCCGCACCGTCTCCCCCGGGCAACTGTGGACGGGGCTGCTGGGTGTCGCGGGCCTGATCCTGACCGTACTGACTATCGCCGACCGGTGGTCGGCACTCTTTGGAGGATGACATGAGTGATCTGAACAGCATCACCGCGAATGCACGCGTGAAGAACCCGAAGGTTCGTAGGGTGGTCGGTCGCATCTTCGGATGGTCGGCCCTCGCCCTGCTCGCGGTCGGCATCGTAGATCAGGCCATTGGCGCGTTCGACGTGTCCGCCGAGCTCGGCGCGGCATCCACGATCGTCGTCGGCCTCTTCGGCCTGTGGCAGCTGGTCGTCACCGACCCGAACGTTCCGAACTAGCCAAACGCCCCCGCCCTCCCGCATGACGCGGTGATGGGCGGGGGCGTTTCTGCGTTCGAACTCTTCCGCATCGGACGGTGTGCGCGTACCGTGTGCGTATGGCTGAGCGCCGGCACGCAGCTGGGGCAACCGTGGTCCGCTCAGTCGGGATCGCTCATCTGATTGGCGAGGGGCCAGTGCAGTCAGGTGGGCGTTCCCGCATCTCGCCTCCCATGAGCGCGAACAGCGGCCTATGATGGGCCTCGCAGACGCTGGTTCGTCCGCGCTCAGAATCCCCTCTTCAGAGCGGCTCGAAGACGAGTAGCTGACTGCAGGGCCCGGTCCCCAACGGGTCCAGACCCGCGAGTGCGCACAGGCCCCTAAGCATGCTGCGCGCTCGCGGGTCGAAGCACGTCTAGAGGTCACGAGACGCTATCCGCCGTGGATGCTCGGCCCGTCGAATTCGGCCGGCATCTCGACCTCGTCGAGCAGCTGTAGGTGCCCGCAGTGGGGGCACTCGAACGCGTGCGACGTCTCGCGCATGACGATGCCGCACTCCGGGCAATGCGGATTGGCGGCCGCCGCGAGATCATCCATCCGCACAGCTTATGGCCGAGCGGTAGCCTTGCGTCATGCGTTCCATCAGCATCGTCGCGGCCACACTGGCAGTCTTCGCATTGACGTCGTGCTCGCCAGCACCAGAGGCATCACCGACGAGCGCGCCGCCGAGCACAACACCGTCAGCCACCGCGCCTCAACCGTCGAGCTCGCCCGTGGTAGCAGTCGCTGAGATCCCGCCAGCGTGCATTGATTACGATCCCGGCGAGCTCGCCGACGACGGGCCGTTGGGCGTGGCGGCGGAGACGGCAGCCCTACCGGACGGTGTGATCCTGAATCCGGGGTTTGCTGATGGTCTCGTCGTACGTGCCGACCGGGGAGTATCTCGACAAGCAGCCGGGGCTCGGCGTCATCCAATCGGATTACGAGCTGTTCCTCTGGGATGCCGACGAGAGCATGCTCGACAGCAACTGGGAGTAGTGGCCGATGCCGGGATCGAACCGGCGACCTCTTCCGTGTAAAGGAATTGCGCTACCGCTGCGCTAATCGGCCACCCGCGAGCCTACTACGCCGCCTCCGCGCGCCGGCGCCCGGACTTCTCAGGGATCGGCCGCACGGGAAGTGCGATGATCCCGGCGGCCTTCATGCGGTCGGAGACTCGGGTGTAGATCTGCGTGGTGGAGAGGTCCTCGTGGGTGAGCAGTTCCTGCACGATCCGGATGTCGACGCCGTGCTCGACGAGTTCGGTCCCGAAGCTGTGGCGGAGTGAGTGCGGGGTGAGGTGGGGGTCGGTGATCCCGGCGCGGAGCTTCGCCTTCGTGATGAGCTCCGTCACCGATGCGGGGCGCATGTGCTCGGACGGGTTCTTCCGGGCGGGGAACCACCACGAGTGCAGGGGCATGGTCAGCGACAGTTCGGCGATCGTCGGATGCAGGGGGAGGCGGCGTTCCTTCCGGCCCTTCCCGACGGTGGTGATGGTCATGCTGGATCGGTCGATGTCGTCGCCGTGCACGCGGGCGATCTGGGAGACACGGAAGCCCTGCCGGTAGCCGACGAGGATCATCGCCCGGGTGCGCTTGTAGGCGCCGGAGGTGAGCATCGCGTCGACCTGGGTGGGGGTGAACGGACGGGCCTCGGTGCGCGGCACGCGGATCATCGGGAGCTTCAGCGACGGGTCGTCCTCCCGCAGTCCTTCAGTGCACAGGAAGGCGTAGAACGCGCGGAGGGCGACCCGGTAGGTGCGTTTCGTGGCCGACGTGACACCTTCCTGCCCCATGAACCGGCGCAGCGAGAACACGTCGGCGTCGAGCAGCGTCCCCGGGAGTCCGGCGGCGAGGGTGCGGAGGGTGGAGCGGCGGTTCCGGATGGTTGTCTCGGCGAGGTCCTGCGCCCGCTGGTAGTCGTCGAACATGGCGAGCAGGTCGGTGTTGATGTCGTGCATGTGGGTGTCTCTCCTGGTGATGCAATGGGCGCGTCGTTCAGGGGAGGGGCCCTGCGCCGTTGTATCCGACGGTATGGATCACGGTGGGGTCGCCGCGACGACCGACATCCCCAGAATTGTCGGCGGAAGGTCGGCGGAAACGTGCCTGACCGGAGCGGGTGCGTTGCCTACACGTAGACGATTTGGCCGTCGCGCTCCCACGTCACCCGGACGCCGTCAGCGAACCGCACAGAGTGCGGGAGGGGCACGAGTTCATCCTCGATCGCCTGGTCGTGGTGGTAGTCGACGTAGTGTTGGCAGCGGACCTTGGCCTTCTCGCCGTCGATGAAGATCACCGCACGGGAGGCGCACTGCTTCCCGAGGTTCATGCGGTCACCGCCGTCTGCTTGAGGCGCCGTTCACGCTCGTCGGCCAATGACACGATCGGGCGCTCGAAGTGCTGTGACTTCACCGTGGATGTCGTCGGTTCGATCCCGGCAGGGCCCACCACCTCAGTCGTCCGTTCGGAAACCCGCCGCCTTGTGCGTGCCGTCGCAGAACGGCTTGATCGACGACAGTCCGCACCGGCACAGCGCGACGGTGCTGCGGTGGCGGGTGATGGGCTCGCCGTCGGCATCCCGCAGCTCCACATCGCCGCGCACGATCAGCGGGCCGTCTGGATAGGGCGTGATGGTCGCCTCGCGGTGCGCGCTCATGACCGCACCTCCGCACGCAGCGAGGATTCGCCGCGCTGCCAGGCGTCGAGGACGTGCGCGCCGGACCGGCCGTCGACCGCCAGGCACGCCGCCGCACCGAACAGGATGTCGGGCAGCAGTTCAGGATGCTGTTGGGCGAGGCCTCCTGCGAGGTCGCGGGCGGCGATCTGCTCGTGCACGGCATCCGCCTCGACATGCTCGTCGAAGTACTCGGCGATCTCATCGCCGAATCCCAGGCGCCGCAGCCCCTCGGCGTACATGCGGCACGGGATCGACGAGGTCATCTCGTAGGCGGCCAGGTGGCCGACGATCGCACCGACCAGACGGCGGTTCAGGCCGAACATCGACATCATGTTGAGCGATGCCAGCGTGATCGCGGGGACCCGGTCGACATAGGCGCCGTAGGTGTCATCGAGACCCGCGGCGCGCAGCGCGCGGGCGAAGATCTCGGCATGGACGCGATCGGGGCGGCCGCCGCCGTACTCATCGGCCTGGATCTCGACCAGTGCCGCCTTGGGTGCCCCGGTCAGTCTGGGGATCGCCCAGGAGTGCGGATCCGCCTCGCGCAACGTGTAGATCGAGCGCTGGATGAGCGTCTCGCGCACCTGCTCCGCAGTCGCCTTCCTGGCCACGTACCGGGCCAGGCTCGGCGAGTTGTCGGCCTCGACCAGCGCGAACAGGGTCCTGGCCACGGCATCCGCTTTCGGTTCAGGGGCCTCGGTCGGTTCGACCTGAGCGCGCAGCGCCGCCTCGAAGGCCGTCTCGAGCGTGCGGCGCACCGCGACCAGCTCGGCATCCCATTCCCGGTCGGGGTCGAGGCCGTCGAGCGACCCGTATGCGGAGGCGTGCAGAAGGAACAGCGACAGCTGCACGTCGTCGTCGGCGAGGATGTCGTCGCACCGATCCAGTGCGGTCTCGGCGAGACCGCAGAGCTCGGGGAGCGCGGGTGTCGTCAGCCGCGAGAGCACGGCCTCGCTGAGAGGTCCTCGTGCCGAGAACGGGACGGTGCGTCGGTCGATGGAAGGGTGCGCATCGGACGAGGCCCGCGTCTCGGACGAAGGATGCGGTGCGGTGTGATGGTGCGCGTCAAATGCGGCGTCGTACATGGTTGCTCCCGTGGCTGGATGCTCCCACTCTCACCGGCCGCACCCCGTCGCGGCAGGGACTTGACCCGCGTCACCCCGTCGCGGTAGCGGCGCGACCGCGACGTGCCGGCCACAGCCGGCGCGGCAGCTCGAACAGCAGGCTGAACGGCATCCGGCGCCCGAGCAGCGCGAACCCCGTCGACACGGCGACGGTCGCCGCGAAGATCACCACGAGACCGATCCCGGAGTGATCGATCCCCGCCTTCATCGCCAGCCACCCCAGGGCCGCGAAGACGGGGTAGTGCGACACGTAGTAGATCAGCGAGTACTGGCCGACGAACCGCACCGGGGCCAGCCAGCGGGCGTCCGGGGCGACAGCGGTGAGCCGCACCAGGATGAGGATGCCGAGCATCGCGGGTAGTGCGGACAGCGGCTCGTACCAGAGCGCGTCGACGAAGCCCGAGTACAGCGCCACCCCGATCGGGATGACAGACAGCACCGCAGCCAGAGGCACGCTCAGCCGCTTCGCGTACTGATCCCAGTGCTTCTCGATGAACGCGCCGAGGAAGAAGAACGGCATGAGGTAGAAGAAGCGCTGCAGCAGCTCGATCTCGGCGGGGATCAGGAACATCACCGCGAAGGGCACGACCACGAGCACCCATGCCGGGATCCACCGCACCAGCAGGGCGATGATGTAGTACGCGAAGATGAACTGCATGAACCACAGGTAGGTGTTCCAGAAGCCGAGCTCCCAGGGCATGTAGTCGCCCTGGCCGACGATCCGCTCGGACGCCGCGTACACCAGGGTCCACACGATGATCGGCCAGACGATCCGCCGAACCTTGCCCCACACGTACTTGCCGGTGGGGGCGTGCAGGGATCCGGCCACCAGCAGCCCGGACAGGAACATCAGCATCGGCATGCGGTAGGGCGCGAAGAAGGCGCTGAGGAAGTCGAAGAACCCCGGCACCTCGCCGATGCGGTAGACGACGATCTGCGTGCTGTGGTGCAGGATCACCAGCAGGATCGACAGTCCGCGCAGCAGGTCCATCCATCCGATCCGCCGGTCGTGGCGGTCCAGGGCCCGGCTGATGTCGGCACCGCGATCGGCACCGCGGTCGGAAGCCTGACCGGCACCGCGATCGGCCGCGCGACGGCGGACGTCGGCGCGGGTGGCGGGGGCCGGCGAGGGCGCGGATTCGGTGTGCTCGGACATCCGGGTCAGTATACGAGGGGCTCGTGCGCGGAACCCGAGGCGCGGCGGCGCGGCTTCTGCGGGATCCAGCACGACACGCGGTCGCGGTACGCCCGGTAGGCGGCACCGAACCTCGCCTCGAGATCCTTCTCCTCCCACGGCCGGATCAGGTCGTTCCACACCAGCGACCCGCACAGCGCGTAGACCACCACCAGCCATGACCCGCACAGCAGCCCGACGGCGACGCCCTGCGCGATGCCCGCGACGGCCATCGGGTTGCGCACGATGCGGTACGGGCCCGACACCACCAGCCGCCGCGCGGTGGCCATCGGCAGCGGGGTGCCGTCGCCCCGGCCCGCCATGGCGACGGCCGACCACAGCCCGAGTGCGGTCGCCGCGGCGAGCAGGATGCCGCCGCCGATCGTCACCGCCGCCGGGAACGGCATCCGCAGACCCCAGCGGCTCTCGACCAGAGCGATGACCACGGGGATGACGACCAGGCACACGCCCCAGAAGACGGCGATCTGCCCGCCGGTGCGCAGCAGATACGTCCGCGCCGGGGCGGATGCCGCCTCACGGGCCGCGAACGGCCCCACGATCAGCCACTCCGACGGCACACGCCCCAGGCGGACCAGCAGCAGGGCGCCGATGGACCCGACGGCGGCCGCGATCATGAGCAGCGCACCCCAGCCGGCCTGGCCGGTCACCGTCGCGTAGACCGCCATCGCGAGGCTGACGACGACCGTCCACCCCGCGGCGATCCACGCTGTGCCGGGAATGCCGAGCGCCGCCAGCGCCGACGCGATCACGAACAGCGGCACGTCCAGGACGGCGACGAGTCCGGCGGGCAGATCACCGAGGGTGAGGTGGCGGATGCCGGGGACCAGGGCCACCCCGATCCACCAGGCCGCGCCCGCCCCGGACTGCACGGCGAAGTAGCCGCGCCCCCAGCGGGCGTCGAGCCCGGCGGTGAGGCTCACATCTCCTCGTGCGTGGCCGGATCGGCGTCGAAGAGGCGTCCGTCCGGGCGCCCCAGTGCCGTGATCGCCTCGACCTCGGCATCCTCGAGCACAACCGAGGCGGCCTCGAGGTTCGCCCGCTGATGCTCGGCCGACGACGCCTTCGGGATCGACACGGTCCCGCGGGCGACGTGCCAGGCGATCACGACCTGCGCCGGCGTGATGCCGTGCGCCCCGGCGACCTCGACGATCACCGGCTCCTGCAGCAGCTCCTTGGCGCGGCCCAGCGGGCTCCACGCCACCGTGAGGATTCCGCGCTCCGCATGCAGCGCGAGCGCCTCTTCCTGCGGGAAGTACGGGTGCACCTCGATCTGGTTGGCGACAGGACGGACACCGGTCTCGGACTCGATGCGGTCCAGGTGCTCGGTGAGGAAGTTCGACACGCCGACCTGGCGCACCGTGCCGCGCTGCTGCGCATCCACCAGCGCCTGCCATGCCTCGCCGTACAGTCCGACGCTCGGGTTCGGCCAGTGGATCAGGTGCAGATCGGTGGCATCCAGCCCGAGGCGGAAGCGGCTCTCCTCGATGCTCGTGCGCGCCTTCGCCGATGCGTGGTGCCGGCCGGGCAGCTTGGTCGTCACGATGAGCTCGGACCGGTCCACGCCCGAGCCGGCGACGCCGGCGCCGACGGCCCCCTCGTTCTCGTAGTTGAACGCCGAGTCGATGAGGCGGTAGCCGAGGCCGATCCCCGCCGAGATCGCCTCGGCGCCCGCTGCGCCGTTGAGGCGATAGGTGCCGAGCCCGACGGCGGGAAGGGCGAACCCGTTGTGGGCGGTGAACTGGGGCAGCGTCATGATGTCCTCCGGTGCGGTGTCCCGTCAGCCTACGCGGGCGCGGCGGACTCGCATCGTGCCGCACGTCACGATGACGGCGACCTGTCACGATGGAGGGATGCCGAACCCCGACCAGCCCGCGGATGACCAGCGCTGCCCGTGCACCAGCGGAGACGTGTTCGGGTCGTGCTGCGGGCCCGTCATCGCATCCGGCATCGCCCCCACCGCACTGCGCCTGATGCGCTCGCGCTTCACGGCGTTCGCGATCGGCGACGCCGCGCATCTGCTGCGCACCTGGCATCCGTCCACCCGGCCGGCCGGGCTCGACCTGGACGACGACGTGACCTGGGTGCGGCTCGACATCATCGGCACCGAGCGCGGCGGACCGTTCGACGCCGATGGCGTCGTGGAGTTCGAGGCCTTCCACCGGGGACCTGCCGGCCGCGGCTCGCTGCGGGAGCGGAGCCGGTTCGTGCGCGAGGACCGCACCTGGTTCTACGTCGACGGCGACATCGCCAGCCGGTAGGTTTGAGGGGTGAAAGCGACCCCCGAGAACCAGCGCACCCTGCTCGAGATCGCCGAGCTGGACCGGCGGATCCAGCAGGCCGAGCGGGCCCGTACCCAGCCCGCCCAGGGCGCACGCATCAACGAGCTCGCAGCGGTCCGCAAGCAGCAGCTCGGCGAGCTCACCGCGCTCACCGGCGCCCTCGACGACGCCCGCGCCGAGCTGACGCGGCTGGAGTCAGATGTGTCGCTGGCCGCGCAGCGCCGTGACCGCGACGCGGAGCGCCTCGCCGCTGCCACCGATCCGAAGCAGGCGCAGGCACTCGAGAACGAGATCGACAGCCTCGGCCGGCGCATCTCGATGCTCGAGGACACCGAGCTCGAGGTCATGGGGCGCGTGGAGGAGGCGCAGGCCGCGGTCGACGCGCAGCAGGCGCTGATCGACCAGACGCAGGCCGAGGGCGCGCAGCTGACCGCGGCCGCGAAGGCCGACATGGCCGCGGCGACCACCGAGGGTGAGCACCTGGCCCGCGACCGCGCGGCACTGGCCGGCACCGTGGCCGCCGATCTGCTGGCCGAGTTCGAGCGCCGCGCGTCGCGCGGCGGCATCGGCGTGGGGCTGCTGCGTCGCGGTGTGTGCGAGGGATGCCGCATGGTGCTCTCGGGCACCGACATCAACGAGATCCGCCGTGCCGCCCCGGACGAGGTCGTCTCGTGCCCGGAGTGCGGCGCGATCCTGGTGCGCACCGAGGAATCCGGGCTGTGACCCGCCCCGCCGCGGTGCGGGCGCACGCGGACGCACGGGCCTGACCGCGACCATGCAGCCGGTGCACGCCCTCGTCGGGCGGGGCCCGGGCGGGCGGGACTGGCGCATCGCCGTGCTCGACGGCCCCGACGCGGAACCTGTCACCGAGCAGGTGCCCGACGCGGCTCTGGCCAGCCGGGTGCGTGAGCTCGAGGAGCAGCAGGCGCCGCGCTGGACGGTGCGCAGCCTGCGCACGTTCTATCCGCCGCTGCTCGCCGACGGCATCCGCCTGCGCCGGTCGCACGATCTGCTGCTGTGCCACGCCATTCTCCGCGACACCGAAGCCCTCGCGCGTCCGCTGCCCGCCTCGGCACTGTGGCTGCGCCACGACGGCGTGGCGGAGGTCGCCGCCCAGCCCGGCCTCTTCGACGTGGATGCGGCTGCGCTGCCGCATGGTGACGACTTCGAGGCCGTGCTGGCGCAGTGGCGCGCGCAGTCCTCAGCGCTGCAGCAGGCGCCCGACGCGAGGCTGGCGCTGCTGTGCGCCGCCGAGTCCACCGGTGCCCTCGTCGCCGAGGAGATGACCGCCGCCGGACTGCCATGGAGCAGGGCCGTGCACGAGCAGATCCTCGAGCAGGCGCTGGGCCCGCGGCCGATGCGGGGCGCGCGCCCGGCCAGGATGGTCGAGCTGGCCGCCCGGATCGGCCAGGAGCTCGGCGATCCGGGCATGAACCCCGACAGCCCGCCCCGGCTGCTGCGCGCGCTGCACCGCGCGGGGGTGTTCGTCGAGTCGACGTCGCGCTGGGAGCTGGCGCAGGTGGACCATCCGGTCGTGCAGCCGCTGCTGGAGTACAAGAAGCTCGCCAGGCTGTTCTCTGCGAACGGGTGGACCTGGCTGGACGAGTGGGTGAAGGACGACCGGTTCCGCCCGGTGTACCTCACCGGCGGGGTGGTGACGGGCCGGTGGGCGTCGTCGGGCGGGGGAGCGCTGCAGATCCCACGGCAGCTGCGTGCCGCCGTGCGCGCCGATCCCGGCTGGACTCTGGTGGCCGCCGATGTCGCCCAGCTCGAGCCGCGGGTGCTCGCGGCCATGTCGCGCGATGCGGCGATGGCGGATGCCGCGCGCGGCGCCGACCTCTACGAGGGCGTGGTGCGCTCGGGCGCGGTCGGCTCGCGCGACGAGGCGAAGTACGCCGTGCTCGGCGCCATGTACGGGGCGACGACGGGGGAGAGCGGACGGCTGGTGCCGCGCCTGCGCAAGGTCTTCCCCCGGGCGATGGGCCTGGTCGACGCCGCCGCGCGCACCGGCGAGCAGGGCGGCGTGGTGAGCACGCTGCTGGGACGCGGCTCACCCCGCCCCGACGATCTGTGGCGACGGACGCAGTCGCAGGCCAGCGACCCCGGCGCCGCCGGTGCCGAGGAGTCACGCGCACGCAGCCGGGCACGCGAGCGCGGCCGGTTCACCCGCAACTTCATCGTGCAGGGCACGGCGGCCGAGTGGGCGCTGCTGTGGCTCGCAGAGATCAGGCACAGGCTGTCGGCTCTGCCGCCGGCATCCGTCCCCGCCGCGGCATCCGGGCCGGTGTTCTCCACGCGCGCGCACCTGGCGTTCTTCCTGCACGACGAGGTGATCGTGCACTGCCCGCGCGAGCAGGCGGATGCTGTCGCGGATGCCGTGCGCGGCGCCGCCGTGGCGGCGACCGAGCGGCTGTTCCCGGGGTTCGAGATCGACGTGCCGCTGGACCTGCGCATCAGCGATCACGCGGGCAAGTGACCGTAGAATCGTAGGGCGAGCGGGTCGGCCGGACGGTCGCGTGGCGCGAGAGCGCACCGAGGAACGTCCGGGCTCCGCAGGGCAGGGCGGTGGGTAACACCCACCCGGAGTGATCCGCGAGACAGTGCCACAGAGAGAAGACCGCCGTCCACCCTCGGGTGGGCGGTAAGGGTGAAAGGGTGGTGTAAGAGACCACCGGGGGGCGTGGTGACACGCTCCGCCAGGTAAACCTCGCCCGGAGCAAGACCAGACAGAGGACGTTGACGCGGCTCGCCGAGTCCTCGGGTAGGTTGCTGGAGCGGCACGGCAACGTGTCGCCGAGAGAGATGGCCGTCAAGGGAGCATCAGCTCCTGAACAGAACCCGGCGTACAGGCCGGCCCGCTCGCCCCGAAACGCAGAAGGACCCGGCTCGAAGCCGGGTCCTTCTGCGTTTGATCGAACGGGTGGCAGCCCCGAGTGGCCGCAGGGATCAGTCGGCGGCCAGCGACGCGGCGCCGATGATGCCGGAGGCGTTGCGGTGGATCGCCGAGACGATCGGGGTCTTCAGCTCCAGCAGCGGCAGGAACATCTCGGGGTGCTTCGACACGCCGCCGCCGACCACGAACAGGTCGGGGCTGAAGAGGAACTCGACCAGGCTGTAGAACTCCTGCAGGCGTGTCGACCAGGCCTCCCACGACAGGCTCTCGCGCTCCATCGCCGAATAGGCCGCCCAGCGCTCGATCGACTCGCCGTCGTGACGCATGTGGCCGAGCTCGGTGTTCGGGATGAGCACGCCGTTGTACAGGAACGCCGATCCGATGCCGGTGCCGAGCGTGGTCATGATCGTGAGTCCGCGCGCATCGCGGGCCGCTCCGTGGCGCACTTCGGCGACGCCGGCGGCATCCGCGTCGTTGACGAAGGCGATGTGACGGCCCAGGCCGTCCTCGAAGAACTTCTCGGCCTCGAAGTCGACCCAGTCCTTGGAGATGTTCGCCGCCGACAGCGTGCGGCCGTACTTGACGATGGCGGGGAAGGCGACGCCGAGCGGCAGGTCCGAGCCCGTCACGCCGAGGGTGTCGAGCACCTCGCGGACGGTGTCGAGCACGTCGGCCGGGCGAGCGCCCTCGGGGGTGGGGACCCGGATCCGTTCGGAGTCGAGCGTGCCGTGCTCGAGGTTGACGATGCCTGCCTTGATGCCCGTGCCGCCGATGTCGACGCCGATTGCCTGTGCCATGGCGAATAGCCTAGCGACGACCGCGCGGGCGATTAGGATCGTGACTGATCCCGACGAAGGAGCAGCCATGGCCGACGGCGACGAGAAGTACTGGTACAACATGAACACCGGCGAGGTCGAGTTCGGCATGCTGTCCGCGGCCGTCGACCGCGTCGGGCCGTTCGATACGGCGGAGGAGGCGGCGAACGCCCCCGAGGTGCTTCGCGAACGCTCGCGTGCCTGGGCCGAGGAGGAAGCGGCCGCCGATTCCTGGGGTGCGCGCGGCACCGAGGAAGCGGACGGTGAGGCGTGAGCGGCGACAAGCAGCGTGATTTCGTCCTGCGCACGATCGAGGAGCGCGGGGTCAAGTTCATCCGGCTGTGGTTCACCGACGTCATCGGCACCCTGAAGTCGGTGGCGATCGCCCCCGCCGAGGTCGAGGGTGCCTTCGCCGAGGGCATCGGCTTCGACGGCTCGGCCATCGAGGGACTCACCCGCACGTTCGAGTCCGACCTGCTGGCGCAGCCCGACCCGTCGACGTTCCAGATCCTGCCGTGGCGGGGAGATGTCGACCCGACCGCGCGCATGTTCTGCGACCTGACCACCCCCGACGGGCGCCCTGCGGTCTCGGACCCCCGGCACGTGCTGCGCCGCGCACTGGCGAAGGCCGCGGATGCCGGGTTCACGTTCTACACGCACCCCGAGATCGAGTTCTACCTGCTCAAGTCGTCTGAGGTCGGCCCGCAGGGACCGGTGCCGGCCGACTCGGCCGGGTACTTCGACAACGTGCCTGGTGGCACGGCGCACGACTTCCGCCGCAGCGCGGTGCGGATGCTGGAGGACCTGGGCATCTCCGTCGAGTACAGCCATCACGAGGGCGGACCCGGTCAGAACGAGATCGATCTGCGCTACGCGGACGCGTTGACCACGGCCGACAACATCATGACCTTCCGCACGGTGGTGAAGGAGGTCGCGATCGAGCAGGGCGTGTACGCCACGTTCATGCCGAAGCCGCTGAACAACCACCCCGGCAGCGGCATGCACACGCACCTGTCGCTGTTCGAGGGCGACATGAACGCCTTCTACGAGGCGGGTGCCGAGTACCAGCTCTCGATCACCGGCCGCCGGTTCATCGCGGGCCTGCTGCGGCACGCGAACGAGATCGCCGCCGTCACCAACCAGTTCGTGAACTCCTACAAGCGCCTGTGGGGCGGCGATGAGGCGCCCAGCTTCGTCACCTGGGGTCACGCGAACCGCTCGGCGCTCGTGCGCGTGCCGATGTACAAGCCGAACAAGGGCCAGTCCACGCGGGTCGAATACCGCGCCCTGGACTCGGCGGCCAACCCGTACCTCGCGTACGCCCTCATGCTCGCCGCAGGGCTGAAGGGCATCGAGGAGGAGTACGAGCTGCCTCCCGAGGCCGAGGACAACGTGTGGTCGCTGAGCGACTCCGAGCGCCGTGCGCTGGGCTACGCGCCGCTGCCGGCGAGCCTGGATCACGCGCTGGAGTACATGCAGGAGTCCGAGCTGGTCGCCGAGACACTGGGCGAGCAGGTCTTCAACTACGTGCTGCTGAACAAGCGCAAGGAATGGGAGGCCTACCGCGGTCAGGTGACCCCGTTCGAGCTGCAGAACAACCTCGGGCTGCTCTGAGTCGCAGCGATGGTACGTCCTGACGCGTCCGTCTCGCTCTCGGCACTGGCACGGCTGGGCTTCGTCGAGCTCACCGCCGCGTCGACGGCCCTCACCGAGCTGGCGGAGCTGACGGGCCTCGATCGCAGCATCCTCGCCGACGGCATGACCGCCGCCGACCCGGATGCTGCGATCGCGGCGATGCTGCAGATCGCCCGGCGGGATGCCGGGCGGGCGACCGCGGTGCTGACGGATGCCGATGCACGGGCCGCCGCCTGGCGGCTGCTGGGCGTCTCGACGGGCCTGGGCGCCTTCTTCGCCCGCCGGCCGGCGCAGTTCGCCCCGGACGTGCTGCTGCGCACCGACCTGCCCGGGTCCGACGAGCTCCGCGCGCGCCTGCTCGCCGCTGTGGGCGCGGAGGACGGTTTCGCGACCGCCGAGAGCGCGGTGGAAGCGCTGCGCATCGAGTACCGGCGGTGCCTGGCCGAGATCGCGGCGGCGGATCTCGCCGCGCCGGATGCAGTGGCGGCGATCGACGGCGTGTCGAACGCGCTGGCCGATGCCGCCGCAGCGGCTCTCGAAGCGGCACTCGCGGTCGCCCGCACCGCGGTCGCCTCCTCGGGCGACGCCACGGCCAGAGCCGAGGTGGCGGCGACCCGGCTGGCGATCATCGGCATGGGCAAGGCGGGCGCGAGAGAGCTGAACTACCTCAGCGACGTGGACGTCATCTACGTCGCCGGCACCGCCGACGAGGATGCCGTCAGCGAGGCACGGGCGATCGATGTGGCCACCCGGCTCGCCCGCGAGACCATGCGGGCCCTGAGCGAGTTCGACACGGAGCCGTCGCTGTGGGAGGTGGACGCCGCGCTGCGCCCCGAGGGCAAGCAGGGTGCGCTGGTGCGCTCGCTGGCATCGCACGTGGCGTACTACGACCGCTGGGCGAAGAGCTGGGAGTTCCAGGCGCTTCTGAAGGCGCGTCCGCTCGCCGGCGACGCCGGGCTCGGAGCCGAGTACATCGCCGCCGTGCAGCCGAAGGTCTGGTCCAGCGCCGAGAGATCGGACTTCGTCGAGAGCGTGCAGCGCATGCGCGAGCTCGTCACCGACAACATCCCGTCCGAGGATGTGCCCTACCAGCTCAAGCTCGGTCCGGGCGGGCTGCGCGACATCGAGTTCACGGTGCAGCTGCTGCAGCTCGTGCACGGTGTGAGCGACCCCACGCTGCACACCCGAGGCACGCTGGAGTCGCTGGAGGCGCTGGCGGCGGAGGGGTACATCGGGCGCGCCGAGGCCGCGGCCTTCGCGCAGCAGTACTGCACGCTGCGCCTGCTCGAGCACCGCCTGCAGCTGCACGAGCTCACCCGCACGCACCTCATGCCGCGCGATGAGTCGGGGATGCGGCGCCTGGCCCGTGCCACCGGACTGGCCGATTCGGCATCCGGCCTGCAGACCGTGTGGGAGGGGCTGCGCCGCGAGGTGCGCGAGCAGCACGTGCGGCTGTTCTACCGTCCCCTGCTCGCGGCGGTGGCGTCGCTGCCCGCCGAGGAGCGTTCGCTGACCACCGGGCAGGCGGCCGATCGTCTGGCGGCGATCGGCTTCCGCGACCCGGCGGGGGCGCTGCGTCACATCGGCGCCCTCACCTCGGGGATCAGCCGCAAGGCGACCATCCAGCGGCATCTCATGCCGGTCATGCTGCGCTGGTTCGCCGACGGCACCGACCCCGACTACGGGCTCATCGCGTTCCGCCGCATCAGCGAGCGGCTCGGCGACACGCACTGGTTCCTGCGGATGCTGCGCGACTCGTCCGGCGCGGCCGAGCGGCTCACGCGCGTGCTGTCCAGCTCTCGGTACATCGGCGAGCTGATGGAGTGGATCCCCGAATCCGTGGCCTGGCTCGACAGTCCGGGCGCGCTGCGACCACGCGGGTGGGCGGCGCTCGACGAGGAGGCCAGGGCGATCCAGACCCGGCATGCCACGATCCAGGCGGCGCTCGGGGCCGTGCGGGCCCTGCGCCGGCGCGAGCTGCTGCGCACCGCGATCGGTGCGGTGCTCGACCACATCGGCGTGGACGAGATGGCCCGCGCCATCACCGAGATCACCGAGGCGACGATCCAGGCGGCGCTGCGCGCGGTGCGACGCGAGGTCGTCCCCGCCGAGGACGACGCGCTGGACTTCTCGATCATCGCGATGGGCCGCTTCGGCGGTGCGGAGCTGGGCTTCGGGTCGGATGCCGATGTGCTGTTCGTGTACGACCCGAACGGCGTCGAGTCGCAGCGCGCACAGCAGCTCGCCGCGCGGATCGTGGCGGGCCTGCGCGAGCACCTGGCCGACCACCGCCTGCCGCTCGACCTCGACGCCGATCTGCGGCCCGAGGGCCGCAACGGCCCGATCGTGCGCACCCTCGAGGCATACACGCAGTACTACCGCCGCTGGTCGCTGTCGTGGGAGGCGCAGGCACTGCTGCGGGCGCGCGGGATCGCCGGCAGCATGAAGCTCATCGCGAAGTTCACCGAGCTGGCCGACGGCATCCGCTTCCCCGAGCAGATCGCCGTGCAGGACGTGCGCGAGATCAAGCGCATCAAGGCGCGGGTCGAGGGGGAGCGGCTACCGCAGGGGGTCGACCCCCGCCGGCACCTGAAACTCGGACCGGGCACGCTCAGCGACGTGGAGTGGATGGTGCAGGTGCTGCAGCTGCAGCACGGCCACCGCGTGCCGGATCTGCGCACCACCTCGACGCTGCAGGCGCTGGATGCCGCGGTGCTGGCCGAACTGCTGCCCGCGGCGGATGCCGAGCAGCTGCGCGAGGCCTGGGTGCTCGCCAGCAGGCTGCGCTCGGCGATGACGCTGCTGACCGGTCAGACCCGCGATGCACTGCCGGCCGAGCACCGTGAGCTCGACGGGGTGGGCCGGCTGCTCGGCTACCCCGACCGCGGGGCGGTCATGCTCGAGGAGGACTACCTGCGTGTCACGCGCCGAGCGCGGCGCGTGTTCGAGAGACAGTTCTACGGCTGAGGGGAAGCGAGGGCGGATGGATGGGCGAGCGCATCGGGATCGTGTGGAATCCGATCAAGGTCGACGAGGACGAGCTGCGGGATGCGGTGACCGCCGTGTTCCCCGCCGACTTCGAAGTGCTGTGGTGGGCGACCACCCGGGAGGATCCGGGACGCATCGTCGCCGGCGAGGCCGTGACGGGTGGGTGCGACGTGCTCATCGCGGTCGGCGGCGACGGGACGGTGCGCGTGGTCGCGGAGGCCGTGGCCGGCACCGACACCGCGCTGGGAATCGTCCCGCGTGGCACCGGCAACCTGCTGGCCCGCAACCTCGGCATCCCGCTCGGTGACCTCACCGCCGCCCTGGAGCGGATCCGCGACCGGGAGGAGGAGCAGCGCCTCGACCTCGGCTGGGTCGCCCTCGGTGACGAAGCGGATGCCGTCGAGCAGGCGTTCACGGTGATGATCGGCTTCGGTCTGGACGCGCAGATGCTCGCCGAGACCGACGAGGAGCTGAAGGCGAAGGCCGGCTGGCTCGCCTACGTGCAGGCTCTCGGGCGTGCCGCGGCTGCGACCGAGCTCGTCGACACCGCCATCGCGCTGGATGACGAGGAGCCCGAGGAGGTGCGCGTGCACACCATGCTCATCGGCAACTGCGGCACCATCCAGGCCGGGATCACCCTGCTGCCCGACGCCGTGCCGGACGACGGGCGGCTGGACGTGCTGCTGGTGAGCGCCGAGGGCTTCGCCGGGTGGGTCGACACGGCGCGCTCGGTGCTCTGGGACAACGGGCTGCGGCGGCTGATCAGCGGCGCCGAAGATGCGGTGAGCACCGACTCGGCGACCCACGCGTCCGCCGAGCGCATCCGGGTCGTGCTGCGCGAGCCGCAGCCCTTCGAGATCGACGGCGAGGAGGCGGGGGAGGCCTCGTCGTTCACGGTGCGCGTGCAGCCCGGCGCCGTCCGGGTGCGCTGACGCCAGGCTGTCGCGGGGTCAGAGGCTCAGAGATTCCGACGCTCAGAGGGTCAGCAGCACCTTCGTGGCGCGGCGCTCGTCCATCGCCCGGTAGCCCTCGGCCGCCTGCTCGATGGGCAGGGTCAGGTCGAAGACGACCCCCGGATCGATCTGGTCGGTCATGATGAGGTCGATCAGCTCGGGCAGGAACCGGCGCACGGGGGCAGGGCCGCCGTGCAGATGCACGCTGGAGAGGAACAGTTCGAGCCCGTCGACGGAGACGTCGTGCGACACGCCGACGAATCCGACGTGCCCGCCGGGGCGGGTGGCCCGGATCGCCTGATCCATCGCCTCCTGGGTGCCGACCGCCTCGATGGTCGAGTGCGCACCGTACCCGCCGGTGGGCTCCTTGATGCGTGCGACGCCGTCCGCACCGCGCTCCTCGACGATGTCGGTGGCGCCGAACGCGCGGGCGAGAGCCTGGCGCTGCGGATGCCGTGACATCGCGATGATCCGCTCCGCGCCGAGACGCTGGGCGGCGAGGATGCCGAGCAGGCCCACCGCGCCGTCGCCGACGACCGCGACCGTCCTGCCCGGGCCCGCCTCCGCCGCGACGGCCGCGAACCAGCCGGTGCCCAGCACGTCGGAGGCGGCGAGCAGGCTGCGCGCCTGGGCATCGGTAGGGGTGCCGGGGATCTTCACGAGGGTGCCGTCGGCGAGCGGGATGCGCGCGTAGTCGGCCTGCGTGCCGATCGAGCCCATCATCACCTGGTGCGCGCACCGCGACTGGTAGCCGGCCTGGCAGATCTCACAGGTGTTGTCGGAGGCGACGAACGATCCGACCACGTGGTCCCCGATCGCGAGTCCGGTCACCGCGTCACCGATCCGCTCGACGACGCCGATGTACTCGTGTCCCATCCGCGTGGGCCGGCGCAGTCGCTCGTGTCCGCGGTACGGCCACAGGTCCGAGCCGCAGATGCAGGTCGCCGTGATGCGGATCACCGCATCCGTGGCTTCGACGATCTCGGGCTCCGGTACGTCCTCGACGCGGACGTCGCCCGGCGCATGCATGATCACTGCGCGCATCTCGTTCTCCTTCTGTGGGTGGTTCCATCATGACGGACGCGAAAAACCACTTCCCGCACGGGAAACCGGTGCACACCGGGTTTCTCGCGCGGGAAGTGGTTTCTCAGCGCAGTGGGCGATCAGACGCCGTAGTAGAGCTCGAACTCGTACGGGTGCGGACGCTGCGCCATGGGCAGGATCTCGTTGTTGTACTTGTACTCGATCCAGGTGTCGATGAGCTCCTGGGTGAACACGCCGCCCTCGAGCAGGAACTCGTGGTCGTTGCGGAGCGCCTCGAGCGAGTCGAGCAGCGAGTTCGGCACCTGCGGGATGTTCTTGGCTTCCTCCGGGGGAAGCTCGTACAGGTCCTTGTCGATCGGCTCCATCGGCTCGATGCGGTTCTTGATGCCGTCCAGGCCCGCCATCAGCTGCGCGGCGAAGGCGAGGTACGGGTTGCCCGAGGCGTCCGGAACGCGGAACTCGATGCGCTTGGCCTTCGGGTTCGAACCGGTCAGCGGGATGCGGATCGCGGCCGAGCGGTTTCCGGCCGAGTACGCCAGGTTGACCGGAGCCTCGAAGTGCTTCACCAGACGGTGGTAGCTGTTCAGCGTCGGGTTGGTGAAGGCCAGCACGGCGTGCGCGTGCTTGAGCAGACCGCCGATGTACCAGCGGGCGACGTCGCTGAGCTGGCCGTAGCCGGCCTCGTCGAAGAACAGCGGCTTGCCGTCGAGCCACAGCGACTGGTGGGTGTGCATGCCCGAGCCATTGTCGCCGAACAGCGGCTTCGGCATGAACGTGACCGTCTTGCCCCACTCCTCGGCCGTGTTCTTGATGATGTACTTGAACTTCAGGATGTCATCCGCCGCGCTGACCATCGTGTCGAAGCGGTAGTTGATCTCCTGCTGACCGGCGGTGCCGACCTCGTGGTGCGAGCGCTCCAGGTGGAAGCCCGAGTCGATCAGGCGCAGGGTCATGTCATCGCGCAGGTCGGCGGTCTTGTCGACCGGGGCGACGGGGAAGTAGCCGCCCTTGAACGGCGTCTTGTTGCCCAGGTTGCCGCCGTCCTCCTCGCGGCCCGAGTTCCAGGCGGCCTCTTCGGAGTCGACCTTGTAGAAGCTCTCGCCGGCGGTGACCGAGTAGCGCACCTCGTCGAAGATGTAGAACTCCGCCTCGGGGGCGAAGTACGCGGTGTCGGCGATGCCGGTGGAGGCGAGGTACTTCTCGGCCTTCTTGGCGACCTGGCGCGGGTCCTTGCTGTAGATCTCGCCGGTGCGCGGGTTGTAGATGTCGAAGACCATGACCAGCGTCTTCGCCTCGCGGAACGGGTCGATGTACGCGGTGGTCACATCGGGGATCAGCTGCATGTCGGACTCGTGGATGCTGGCGAAGCCGCGGATCGAGGAGCCGTCGAAGAGCTGACCGTCACGGAAGAAGTCCTCGTCGACCGTCGACGCCGGGATGTTGAAGTGCTGCTGCACCCCCGGAAGATCGGTGAAGCGGATATCGAGGAACTTGACGTCGTTCTGCTCGATGTAGCGAAGGACCTCGGCGGGTTCTGTGAACATGTAGCACTCCTGATCGGGGTTTCGGCTCTAAGCAACCTTACGCAGGTTATGTCGGCGGCGTTTCCCGGCCGTGTCCGCTGTGTTTCGGGCATGTTACGCGTGCTCGGTAGGCTGTAGAGGTGAACGACTACCCCGGCGAACGCCTCGGACTGCCCTCCACCGGACCCCGCAGCATCGCCAGGATCGGGCGCCGGATCGGGGCGCTGGCCATCGATTACCTTGCGGCGACGATCATCGCGACCGGGTTCCTCGGCTACGACCAGTTCGCGCTGCCCGGTGAGGCCGGCTGGCGGCAGTTCGCGCCGATGATGGTGTTCGCGGTGCTGCAGATCGTGTTCATCCCCACCCTCGGCGGCAGCCCGGGCCACCGCATCCTCGGCATGCGCGTCGTGCGGTACGGCGGCGGCTGGGTGGGCCTGTGGCGACCCATCCTGCGCACCCTGCTGCTCGTGCTGGTCATCCCCGCCGTCATCTGGGATGCCGATCAGCGCGGCCTGCACGACAAGGCCGCAGGTACCCTGCTCATCCGCGCCTGATCAGGCGTGCCCGCGATTGCGCCGACGTGCCTCGCGCGGCGCCCGCCCGCCGAGGAACGACTTCGCCGGGTCGACGACGTAGCCCTGCCGCAGCAGCTGGCGGCCGATCAGCATCCGGAAGCCCATCTCATCGCGATTGGTCAATGTGACCTCGCCCGAGACGTCGTGGCCGACCAGCCGCATCCGCATCGTGACCACCACCCGGGTCTCGGCGTGACCGGACGAGCTGCGCACGGCGCGCCGGTCGTGCACGCGGCATTCGTACACCACGGCATCCTCGCGGCTCTCCTGCCAGGGGTGCACCTCGAAGCGCACCCAGTCCTCGCCGTCGCGGGTGAACTCGGTCACGTCGAACGCATGCAGCGACGACGTACGGGCGCCGGTGTCGATCTTCGCCTTGATCCAGTCCACGCCGAGATCGGGCAGGCTCACCCACTCGCGCCAGCCCGTGGACGTGTTTGAATGAGAAGACCGATTCACCCCTACATCCTGGCAGGAAACATCTGTGAAGATCGCCGTTCTCTCGCGGGCACCGCAGTCGTACTCCACGCAGCGCCTCCGGGCCGCCGCGCAGCAGCGGGGCCACAATGTGAAGGTCCTCAACACCTTGCGGTTCGCGATCGATCTCACCGCCGATGCGCCCGATCTGTTCTTCCGCGGCCGCCAGCTCAGCGACTATGACGCGGTCCTTCCCCGCATCGGCAACTCGATCACGTACTTCGGCACGGCGGTGGTGCGCCAGTTCGAGCAGATGGACGTGTACACACCCAACACCGCCAACGGCATCTCCAGCGCGCGCGACAAGCTGCGCGCCAACCAGATCCTCTCCCGCCACAACATCGCCATGCCCCCGACGGCGTTCGTGCGCAACCGGGCGGACGTGCGCCCCGCCATCGAGCGGGTCGGCGGTGCGCCTGTCGTCATCAAGCTGCTCGAGGGGACGCAGGGGATCGGCGTCATCCTCGCCCCGCAGGTGAAGGTCGCCGAAGCGATCATCGAGACGCTGCACTCCACGAAGCAGAACGTGCTCATCCAGAAGTTCATCGCCGAGAGCCGCGGACGCGACATCCGCGCCCTGGTCGTGGGCGACCGGGTGGTCGCCGCGATGCGACGCGTCGCCGACGGCGACGAGTTCCGCTCGAACGTGCACCGCGGCGGGCGGGTCGAGCCCGTCACGCTCGACCCGGTGTACGAGCAGACCGCGGTGCGCTCGGCGCAGATCATGGGCCTGCGGGTCGCCGGTGTCGACATGCTCGAGAGCGACGGGGGCCCGCTGGTGATGGAGGTCAACTCCTCGCCGGGGCTGCAGGGCATCGAGGCGGCCACCAAGCTCGACGTGGCCGGTGCCATCATCGACTACATCGCGAACCAAGTCGCGTTCCCCGACATCGACATCCGCCAGCGACTGAGCGTCTCGACCGGCTACGGGGTCGCCGAGCTGCTGATCCACTCCGGCGCCGAGCAGGTGGGCATGAAGCTCGGCGAACTGGGGCTGTGGGACCGCGACGTCACCGTGCTCACGCTGCATCGCGGTGTCAGCGTCATCCCGAATCCGCGCAAGCACGTCGTGCTCGAAGCCGAGGATCGGCTGCTGTGCTTCGGCAAGCTCGAGGAGATGCGCTCGATGATCCCCGAGAAGCGCCGCAGGCGCCCGCGGGTGCGGCGGCTGCCCAAGGAGCCGCTGGCCGAGTGACAGCACGAAGAAGCGGCCCCTCTCTCGCAGGAGAGGGGCGCCGCTTCTTCGTGCTCAGGGGGCGTGATCAGCGCGGACGCTGCGCGCGCACCTTCGTCGGGTCGATGCCCTTCGGGATCGGCAGCGACGACAGCGACTGCGACACCGACTCGATGCGGCGGATGACCGCGGCCATGGTGGCCTTGTCGATCGCCTTGGGAAGCTTCTTGATGGTCTTGGAGAGGTCGGCGATCGCCACCTCGTCGTCGCCGTGGCCGACGTACAGCACCGTCACGGGCACGCCGTGCGCGACGCGCTGCGCCTTCTGGCGCTCTTCGTTGACGAGACGTGTCAGACGACCGCGGGTTCCCTCGCCGACGACCACGATGCCGCCGCGGCCGATGGCCCGGTAGACCGCCTCCTGCGTCTTCGGGTTGATGCCCACCGGGGTGTCGGAGGCCTGCCAGCGACGCCCGAGGCTGGTGCTGAGCACGTGACCGCTGGCGCCCGGCATCCCGTCGATCTTGGCGTACATCGCCTTGGTCGACAGACGGGTCATGAGGAACATCGCCCCGAGCACGCCGAGCATGAGGCCGGTGATGCCCCAGAGGACGAGCGAGAGCACGGTGCCGCCGCCGAGCAGGTAGCCCAGGATCAGGCCGATGAGCACTCCGGCGATGAGGATGGCGATCTGCGCCCACGGAAGCCAGCCGTATACCTCGCGGGTGAACCGGAAGAGGGAACGGATCTGGGAGAAGAAGCCGGGTCGCTTCTCGACGTCGGGAGCACGCTTTGCCATGGGTAACAGCCTACCGAGTCATGGCTGTGCGGTTCGCCCTGCACATCTGACGGATCTGCGGCATTCATCCACAGCCACCGGGAATGCCGGCCCGCCGGATGCCCGGGTGGACTGTCATGGTGGGATGGACGACGTCGAAGAGGGCGCCCCGGCGCTGGTGCCCGGCGCGCATCGGGTCATCCGGCGCCTGGATGCGGAGGACAGCGCGTTCGCCGGTGATCTCGTCAGCGACGGGGACCGGCAGCGGGTGCGTGCACCTGCGTCTGCCGTGGATCCGGTGCTGTGGGAGTTCGCCGGGGCCGAGCACGTGGCGGGGGTGCGCGATGTCGTGCGGGCGCGGGACGGCCACGATGCGCTGCTGCCGTGGTGCGCGGATGCGGTCGACGTGCTGCTCGCCCGTCGCGCGAGCGCGGAGGATCCGCTGACCGCGGGGGAGGTCGTCACCCTGGTCGGCAGCATGCTGCGCGGCATCGTCGAGGTCGCCGACCGTGACCTGCGCGGCCGATGGTGGCTGGACGACGCCGCGCGCCCGGTCTTCGTGCCCGGCGAGGGCGCGGCGTGCGCGCCGGCCGCGGCCGGGATCATCGATCGTCTCCGGCAGGACCGCGCCGACCGAGCCCTCGATCGGGTGCTGGAGCAGATCGCGGCTCAGGCGGGCGACCACCGCCTGGTCGCGCGCCATCTGGACGAATGGGAGCGGACGCTCACGGAGCTCGCCGCACCGCGTCCGCTGAACCGCGATGTGCACGCCCCGGAGCGGGTGCGCGCCATTCCGCTCCATCGTGAGCGGATGCGGGAGCCGCAGGATGCCGGAGAGCGGCCGGCGCTCCGTGAGCGGGTCGCCGGGTTGAGGATGCGCGTGGCCGCGAGTGTGCTGGCACTGCGCGAGCGGTGGCGGGACCGGACTCCCCGCCGCCCCGGACACGTGTGGGAGGACAGCGAGAGTGGCGCACGGCCACCGAGGGGCCGGATGCTGCTGGTGGGCGCCGCCGCCGCCGGAGCCGTGCTCGTCGGCGGGCTGCTCTGGCCCGGTGGCGACGACTCGTCGGCGACGGAGCGCGTCCCGGCCGGCATCGAGACGAACGCGCCGGAAGAGACCCCGGCGGCGGCCGGGGCGACGGCCGCCCCCGCGACCGGAGAGGCGGTCAGTGAGCAGCCGGAACCGGATGCCGGTGGCGAGACGCATGCCGATGAGCCGGCCGCCGGAACGCCCGAGCACAGCGCCACGCTCCTGCTGAAGAGGATCGACGCCTGCAGGGCCGAGGAGGATGCCGAATGCGCCGACGCCGTGGTCGCCGGGAGCGGGGCCGCCGCGCGTGAACGGCTCGGCCCTGACAGCGCGCGGCGAGCGGTCACGCTCATCGAGGACTACGGCGACATCGCCGTCATCCGCCTCGCTCCGGATGACGGCCACAGCGAGCAGATGCTCGTGATCGTGCGCCAGAACGACGGATGGCTGGTCCGCGACGTGTATGACGTCGCCGACCAGCCATCCGGGAAGGGCTGAGCGGTCTCAGCTGCCTGCGCTGATTCAGATACCCAGCGTTGCGGCGAAGTCCGCGGCCTCCAGGCGGTTCTTGATCGCACCGAGGAAGCGGGCGGCGTCCGCACCGTCGATCGTGCGGTGGTCGTACGAGATCGCCAGGTACACGTACGAGCGCACGGCGATCGCGTCGACGCCGTCGACCGTGACCACACCGGGGCGCTTGAAGACGACACCCGTGCCGAGGATCGCCGACTGCGGCAGGAACACCAGCGGCGTGTCGAACAGCGCACCGCGCGAACCGGTGTTGGTCACGGTGAACGTGCCACCGGCCAGCTCGTCGGGCTTCAGCTTGTTGTCACGCGTGCGGGCGGCGAGGTCCGCGATCTCGTGGGCGAGCTGCGCGATGTTCTTCGACGCCGCGTCGCGCACCACGGGGGTGAGCAGACCGCGCTCGGTGTCGACGGCGATCGAGATGTTCTCGGTGGCCGGGTAGACGATGTTGTTGTCGGCGTCGACCGTCGAGTTGATGATCGGGAACGCCTGCAGCGCCTCGGCGGCCGCGAGGGTGAAGAATGGCAGGAACGACAGCTTGTCGCCGGTCTTCTGCTGGAACTCGTCCTTCTTCGCGACGCGGTACGCGGCGAGCTTGGTCACGTCCACCTCGATGAACGTGGTCAGCTGGGCGGTCTGCTGCATCGAGGCCACGGCACGCTCGGAGACGACCTTGCGCAGGCGCGACATCGGCTGGGTCGTGCCGCGCAGCGGCGAGACCTCGAGCGGAGCCGGCGCCGGAGCAGCCGGTGCAGCGGCGGCGGGAGCCTGCGCCTTGGTCTCGGCGGCCTTCAGCACGTCCTCCTTGCGGATGCGTCCGCCGACACCGGTGCCGGTGACGGTCGCGAGGTCGATGCCCTGCTGGCTCGCCAGGCGGCGCACGAGCGGGGTGACGTAAAGCGTGTCATCCGAGGCGGCGGGCTCGGCAGGAGCGGCCTGCGCGGGAGCTGCGGAGGCGGGAGCCGGCGCGGCGGGAGCCGGAGCGGCCGGAGCCGGAGCGGACTGGGGCGCCGGGGCGGCGGGCTGAGCGGGAGCCGGTGCAGCAGGAGCCGCGGCCGCAGGAGCCGGCGCGGCGGGCGCAGCAGGTGCCGGGGCGGCGGGTGCCGGAGCAGCCTCGGGGGCCGGGGCGGCGGGCGCTGCTGCCGGAGCGGCGGCGCCCGAGCCGATGCGGGCGAGCACGGCGCCGACGGCGACGGTCTCGTCCTCGCCGGCGAGGATCTCCTGCAGCGTGCCTGCGACCGGCGAGGGGATCTCGGTGTCGACCTTGTCGGTGGAGATCTCGAGCAGCGCCTCGTCGACGGCGACCTCGTCTCCGATGGCCTTCAGCCAGCGGGTGACGGTGCCCTCGGTGACGCTCTCGCCGAGCTCGGGCAGGACGACGTCCGTGGCGTCGCCGGAGGCGGCGGCCGGGGCGGGCTCGGCGGGAGCCGCGGGGGCAGCGGCCTCGGCGGCGGGAGCAGCGGGTGCCTCAGCGGCGGGCGCGGCCTGCGCGGGTGCTGCCTCGGCCGGTGCGGCCTCAGCAGCGGGGGCGGAGGCCGCGGGGGCGGCATCGCTCGAACCCGCACCGCTGCCGTCGCCGATGCGCGCGAGCAGCGCGCCGACCTCGACGGTCTCGTCCTCGGCCACGAGGATCTCCTCGATGACGCCGCTGACCGGTGAGGGGATCTCGGTGTCGACCTTGTCGGTCGAGATCTCGAGCAGGCCCTCATCCGCCTGCACCGTGTCGCCGACCTGCTTCAGCCAGCGAGTGACCGTACCCTCGGTGACGCTCTCCCCGAGTGCGGGAAGGACCACGGGTGTGCTCATGACGGAGTCTCCTTCAGAAATCTGTGACGCCACAAGCTTAGTGACCCGGGCGCCGGGTTGGTGCGCTTCAGAGTGCGTGGAGCGGTTTTCCGGCGAGAGCGAGGAAGGCTTCGCCGAGTGCCTCGCTCTGCGTCGGGTGCGCGTGGATGAGGGGCGCGATGTCCTCGGGGTGCGCCTCCCAGGAGACAGCGAGCTGTCCCTCGGTGATGAGCTCGCCGACACGGTCGCCGAGCAGGTGCACGCCGAGGACCGGGCCGTCCTTCTGGCGCACGACCTTCACAGTCCCACCGGTGCCGATGATCTCGCTCTTGCCGTTGCCGGCCAGGTTGTACTCGTACGCGACCACGGCATCCGCACCGTGCGCCGCCACGGCGGCCTCCTCGGTGACGCCGACCGACGCCACCTCCGGGCTGCAGTAGGTGACACGGGGGATCTGGGTCTCGGGCAGGGCGGCCACGTCCATGCCCGCGATGCGCTCGGCCACGGCGATGCCCTGCAGGAAGCCGCGGTGCGCGAGTTGCAGGCCGGGCACGATGTCGCCGACGGCCCACACGCCCGGCACGCCGGTGCGCAGCTGCTCGTCGACGGTCACGAAGCCGCGATCGAGGGTGATGCCGGCCTCTTCGAAGCCCAGACCAGCGGTCGCCGGTCCCCGCCCGACGGCGACGAGCAGGTAGTCGGCGCTGAAGGCCTTGCCGTCCTCGAGGGTGACGGTGACCTGGCTCTCGTCCTGCTCGGCCTTCTGGAAGCGGGTGCCGAGGTTGTAGGCGATGCCCTTGCGGCGGAAGGCACGCTCCAGGCCCTTGCTGAGAGCGATGTCCTCATTGGGCACGAGGTGCGGCAGCGCCTCGACGATCGTGACCTCGGCCCCGAAGGAGTGCCAGACGCTGGCGAACTCGACGCCGATGACGCCGCCGCCGAGCACGATGACCTTCTTCGGCACCTCGTCCAGCTCGAGCGCCTGCTCGCTGGTGAGGATGCGTCCGCCGATCTCCAGGCCGGGCAGCGTGCGGCTGTACGACCCGGTCGCGAGCACGACGTCGGCGCCGGTGTAGCGGTCATCGCCCACGCTCACGGTGCGGTCGGCCTCGAGCCGGCCCTCACCGGGGATGACGGTGATGCCGCGCGCCTTGATGAGGCCCTCCAGGCCCTTGAACTTCTTGGCGACGATGCCCTCGCGGTAGGTGCGCACGCCCGCTGCGTCGACGGAGTCGAACGTGGCGGTGACGCCGACGGATGCCGCGGTGCGGACGTGATCGGCGACCTCTGCGGCGTGCAGCAGAGCCTTGGTCGGGATGCAGCCGCGGTGCAGGCAGGTGCCCCCGACCTTGTCCTTCTCGATCAGGGCGACTTTCTTGCCGAGCTCGGCTGCCCGGAGCGCCGCGGCGTAGCCGCCGCTGCCGCCGCCGAGGATGACGAGGTCGTACTCGTGAACTGCCATCAGGCCTCCTTGACTGATGCGCGTGCGAACGCGATGAGAGAGCGGACCGCCACGCCGGTGGGGCCCTTCTCGGTGAAGCCGTACGGGGAGCCCTTGTGCTCCGACGAACCGGCGATGTCGAGGTGCACCCAGGGGATGCGCGGTGCGTCGTCGGCATCCGAGACGCGGCCGATGAAGCGCTGAAGGAACAGCCCGGCGAACATCGATCCGCCGGAGCGGTCGCCCATGTTCGCGTTCACCATGTCGGCGATCTGCGAGTCGAGCGACTCCTCCATGTAATCCGGCAGCGGCAGGGCCCAGGCGAGCTCGCCGACCTGCCCGGCCGCGGCGAGGTACTCGGCGACGGCGGCGTCATCGCCCATGACGCCGGTGTGCCGCATGCCGAGCGCGACGATGATCGCGCCGGTGAGCGTGGCCACGTCGATGATCACATCGGGGTTCTCGCGGCTCGCGGCGACCAGGCCGTCGGCCATCACCAGGCGGCCCTCGGCGTCGGTGTTCGTCACCTCGACCGTCTGGCCGTCGAGTATCCGCAGCACGTCACCGGGGCGGGTGGCGCGGCCCGAGGGCATGTTGTCGGCGATGCACATCCAGGCGGTCACGCGCACCGGCAGGCGCAGCGCGGCGATCGCGCGCACCGCGGCCAGCACGGTCGCCGCTCCCGCCATGTCGAACTTCATGCCGAGCATGCCGGTGGCGGGCTTGAGCGAGAGACCGCCGGTGTCGAAGGTGATGCCCTTGCCGACCAGCGCGATGTGCCGCACGGCGCCGGCGGGGGAGTAGCTCAGGCGCACCAGGCGCGGCGGACGGTCCGAGCCGCGGCCCACGCCGAGGATGCCGCCGAAGCCCTGCTCCTCGAGCTGGGTCTCGTCGAGGATCTCCACCTCGATCGGCAGCGCCTCGACCGAGTCGGCGGCGGTCTGCGCGAGCTGCGCCGGGCTCTGCCACTCGGCGGGCACCGACACGAGGTCCTTCACGAGGGCGACCGCCTCGGCCACCGCGCGTGCGCTCTCGAGCGCCTCGTCGGCGAGCTCCGGGGCGTGCAGCACGAGCGTCTTCGCCGGTGCCGGCTTCTTCTGCGAGCGGTAGTCGTCGAAGCGGTATCCGCCCAGCAGGGCGCCCTCGGTCGCGGCATCCGCGAACTGCTCGAGTCCCGGAGCGAAGCCGATCGCCACGGTGTCGAAGCCGGTCAGGCTGCGTACCGCCGTGGCGACGGCATCCCGAACACTCGGCGCCGTCGGCGCCGGACCGGCGCTGACCACTGCGAGGGGCAGGGCCGTCACGGCGGGAAGGTGCATCCGCGCGAACGCGGAGGCGGTGCCCTTGTAGCCGACGGCGGCGAGCGTCTCGGTGAGCCCCTCGTAGCCGGACAGGGTCTCTGCCGAGCTCTCGGGTTCGGGGATGACGAGCACTGCGGCGTCTGCAGGACTTCCAGGGAACGGATCGGTCGTGTGCGAGATCACGGGAAGCGTCATGTCTCCATCCTAGGGAGCGGCCGCAGGCTCTCGCGGACACGGCCGGCTCCGTGTTCGCTGTCAGCATGAGTGCCGCCCGCCGCGCCGACCTCCCTGCTCGTAGCATTGAGTCATGCCCTTCTCCGCAGAGCTGTTCGACTCGATCCCCGGCGCCCCGGACGTGCCGACCGGCCTGCCGCTGGTCATCCTGCTCACCGGATTCACCGACGCCGGGAGCGCGGTGTCGGGCCTGATCGACCACCTGAACGAGACGGCCGACCCCCAGCCGCTGGTCGTATTCGACAACGACGTGCTGCTGGACTACCGCGCGCGGCGCCCGGTGATCGTCTTCGACCAGGACCACCTGACGGAGTTCCGCCCCGCCCGTCTGGAGCTCTCCCTCGCGCACGACGCGCTCGGTCAGAAGTTCCTGCTGCTCGCGGGCTACGAGCCCGACTTCGCCTGGAACGCGTTCACCGCCGCGATCGTCAGCTTCGTCGACGCCTTCCAGGTGTCGGCGGTGAGCTGGGTGCACTCCATCGCGATGCCCGTGCCGCACACCCGGCCGCTGGGCACCACCGTCAGCGGCAACCGGCGCGACCTCATCGCCGCCCATTCGGTCTGGCGTCCCCGCACCCAGGTACCTGCCACGGCCGGGCACCTTCTGGAGTACCGGCTCATCGAGCACGATGTGCGGGTCGCGGGATTCGTGCTGCTCGTGCCGCACTACCTGGCCGACACCGAGTACCCCGACACGGTGCTCGCCGCCGCGGACAAGCTCATGATCTCCACCGGGCTCGTGCTGCGCATGGACGAGGTGCAGCAGCGCCGCGAGGAGTTCCTCACGCGTGTGGAGGAGCAGGTGCACGGCAACGAGGAGCTCACCCAGATGCTCCACACGCTCGAGCGGCGCCACGACGCGTACATGGCCGGACGCGATGAGGACGGCGACGGCGAGGATGCTTTCGACGAGCGCGACCTGCCCAGCGCCGACGAACTCGCCGCCGAACTGGAGCGCTACCTGGCCAATCGCCGGCCCGGTGACGAGGACAAGCTCGGCTGACCCGACGCGCGGGTCCCGCGAGGATGCCGGATGCTCCGGGGTGTGCGATAATGGATGTCCGACCCGTTGTCAACCATCGCGCCCACCCCGGCCGGGCTTGACAAGGGTCTTACTAGTGTCCGAAAAGGCCCGGAGCGCGTGCACCGCTCCATGAAAGGCGAAACGTGACTCCTGCCACGACCAAGAAGACCCGGACGACCACGAAGAAGACCGCCGCCGCAGACGTGGAGACCCCTGAGGTCGACGCCGCGGCGGAGGCGGTGGAGGCCGCCGAGAAGAAGCCGGCGAAGAAGACGGCCGCGAAGAAGCCTGCCGGCAAGCGCGCCGCGAAGAAGGACGAGCACGTCGACACCGACGACGAGGCCGCCGAGACCGCCGACGCGGAAGAGGAGGAGGGCGACAAGAAGCCCGTCTTCACCGAGCCGCTGCCGACGGGTGCGATCGTCATCTCCTCGAGCGACGAGGATGACGTCCCTGTCTACTCCACGCAGATCACCGGCGCGACCGCCGACCCGGTCAAGGACTACCTGAAGCAGATCGGAAAGGTCGCGCTGCTGAACGCGGCCGAAGAGGTCGAGCTCGCGATGCGCATCGAGGCCGGTCTGTTCGCCGAGGAGAAGCTGTCGACGATGTCGGCGGCCGAGAAGTCCAACCAGCTCGGACTCGACCTGCAGTGGGTGGCCCGTGACGGCCAGCGCGCGAAGAGCCACCTGCTCGGCGCGAACCTGCGACTCGTCGTCTCGCTCGCCAAGCGCTACACCGGCCGCGGCATGCAGTTCCTGGATCTCATCCAGGAGGGCAACCTGGGTCTGATCCGTGCCGTCGAGAAGTTCGACTACACCAAGGGCTTCAAGTTCTCGACCTACGCCACCTGGTGGATCCGTCAGGCCATCACCCGCGCCATGGCAGACCAGGCCCGCACCATCCGCATCCCGGTGCACATGGTCGAGGTCATCAACAAGCTCGCCCGCGTGCAACGCCAGATGCTGCAGGACCTGGGCCGCGAACCCACGCCCGAGGAGCTGTCCCGCGAACTCGACATGACCCCCGAGAAGGTCATCGAGGTGCAGAAGTACGGCCGCGAGCCGATCTCGCTGCACACCCCGCTCGGCGAGGACGGCGACAGCGAGTTCGGTGACCTGATCGAGGACACCGAGGCCGTGGTCCCCGCGGACGCGGTGGGCTTCACCATGCTTCAGCGCCAGCTCGAGCAGCTGCTCGACTCGCTGTCCGAGCGCGAGGCCGGTGTCATCCGGATGCGCTTCGGCCTCGGCGACGGCCAGCCCAAGACGCTCGACCAGATCGGAGACACCTTCGGCGTGACGCGTGAGCGCATCCGCCAGATCGAGTCGAAGACGATGGCGAAGCTGCGTCACCCGAGCCGGTCGCAGTCGCTGCGGGACTACCTCGAATGATGTCGGCGGCGCCCCAGGCCAGGTCAGCCGGTCTGCGGTACGTCTTCCCCGTGTTGGCGGGCAAGGTCGCGCGTTTCGCGACCCGCCTGCGCGGGGGAGGCTCGGCGTTCCCTGGTTACCTCACCAACCGTCTGGCACCCTCGCTGCTGCCGACCCTCGCCGACCAGTTCCGGTACGGCGTGGTGTTCGTGCTGGGCTCGAACGGCAAGACGACGACGACCCATATGGTCAGCGAGATCCTGCGGGCGCACGGGCTGAAGGTGTTCACGAACCCGACGGGCGCGAACCTGCCGCAGGGCGTCACCAGCGCACTGCTCGCGGACGCCACCCTCACCGGCCGCATCCGCGCCGATGTGGCGGTGCTGGAGGTCGATGAGGGCTACGCGGCCGACCTGGCCGACCAGCTCTCGCCTGCGGTCATCCTGTCGCTGAACGTTCAGGTCGACCAGCTGTACCGGTTCTACGAGACCGAGCGCGTCGCCGACATGATGCTCGAGGCATCGAAGCGCGCGCATTCGCACGTCGTGGTCAACCGCGATGACCCGTATCTGAGCAAGATCGACGTGTCCGCCATGCGGGCGCCGGTGTCGTTCTTCGGCGTCGCGCCCGAGATCGTCGCGGCCTCCGCGCACGGGCTCTCGAACGCGGCCGACACGCGCAGCGGCAACGCCGGCATCCAGACGCGCGATGCGTACTCCGAGGTGCGCGGCGTCGACGGCCGCGACGTCACGGTGCGGGTCGGGGGGCAGGATGCTGCGGTGCGGCTTCCCGCGCGCGGCCTGCACTACGCGGCCGACGCCGCGGCGGCGCTGGCGGTGGCATCCCGCGTGCTCGGCGAGGGGTTCTCCGTCGACCGCGCCGCGGACGGCTTCGCCCGCATGGCGCCCGCCTACGGGCGCGGCGAGGTCATCCCGCTGCGACGCGACCCCGCCGGCGAGCAGGTCGAGTTCGTCATGTTCAAGAACGCCCCCAGCCTGCAGATGAACCTGGATGCGCTGGACGGCACGCCCGAGCACGCGCTGATCGCCATCGACGAGGGCACGCCCGACGTGTCGTGGCTGTACGACGTGGACTTCGACGCGCTGGAGTCGGTGGATGTCGTCACCGGCGAGAAGGCGTACCAGCTCGCGCTGGCGCTCGAGCACGCCGGGGTGCGCATCGGAACCGTCGAACCCGACATGGAGAAGGCGGTCGCGATGATGCGCGAGCTGCCGCCGACGGCTGCCGGACGGCAGACCTGGTTCGTGAACTACGAGCTCATGATGATCGGCCGCAGGATCCTCGGCCACGGCGACCAGGAGGTGGCCCGCCGATGACCACGACCGTGCGCATCGCCCAGCTCTACCCCGACACGCTCGGCGTCACCGGCGACCGCGGCAACGTCCGCGCCCTGCAGCGTCGCCTCGAGCGAGCCGGCGTGACGGTCGGGTTCCATCCCGTGGCCGTCGGCGACGAGCTGCCCGCGGACCTCGACATCCTGATCATCGGCAACGGACCGCTGTCGGCCATGCGCGGCGTGCACGCCGATCTGGCCGCTCGCGGTGACGGCATCCGCTCCTTCGTGGCGGACGGTGGCGCTCTGCTGGCCGTCGGCGGTGGCGCCGAGCTGCTCAGCAGCGGCGTCACGACGCTGGACGGCGAGCGGCTCGACGGCCTTGGCGTGTTCGACGCACAGGTCGAGCGCACCCGTCGCCGTAAGGTCGGCTACATCGTCGTCGAGACCGCCGCCGGCCGGGTCATCGGATTCGAGGACTACGCCAGCGAGTGGACCCTCGCGAACCCCGAGCACGGCTTCGGCCGGGTGGCCTTCGGCCAGGGCAGCTTCGCGGTTCCCGCAGCGGGGCAGGCATCCGCGCGCGGCGAACTGGTGCGTGTGCAGAACGCCTTCGCGTCGAACGTGCAGGGCCCGCTGCTGCCGCTGAATCCCGAGCTCTCACGCGAGCTGCTCACCGCGGTCGCGAACCGGCGCGGCATCGAGCTCGACCTCGGCCGCGACGTCGAATCGCTCGACGCCTACGCCGCAGGCGCCCGCGCCGCCATCGAGTCGCTCGTGCACGGCAAGGGCTTCAACACCATCCAGCTCTGAGTCGGAGGCGAGACATGCCAGGCAGCGCCGCGCCACGCGCGATCCTCTCCCGGAGTGCGCTCGAGCGCAATGCCGCCGCGCTGCTCTCCGTCGGCGGGCTCGCGGATCTGCGGCATGACGCCTACGGGCACGGAGCCGATGAGGTCGCACCGATCGTCGCGCGGGCCGGTGCCACCGGGATCCTCGTGGACGGGCCGGAGATGGCGGACCGCCTGACGCCCGTCGGCATCCCGGTGGTGATCGACGGCGCCGCCGATGCCGGACCGCACCGGCTGTTCGGCATCCCGGATGCGTCGATGATTCCACCCGCCGAGCCGGTGATGCGGCTGGAGGGCCACGTCCTCTCCACCAAGCCGCTGCTGGCCGGCGAGGCGGTCTCGTACGGGTACACGCATCGTGCCGAGCGCGACACGACGGTCGCGCTCGTCACCGGCGGCTACGCCCAGGGGATCCTGAGGGCGCTCGGCAACCGGGTGCGCGTGCAGGTCGGCGAGCGCACGCACCCCATCGTCGGGCGCATCGCCATGGACGTGTGCGTGGTCGATCTGGAAGGGGCGGATGCCGATGCCGGCAGCGCCGTCGTCTACTTCGGGGGTACCGGCGCGATGCGCGACGCCCTCGGCCGCTGGTCGCAGGCCACCGGCCTGACCGCCCTGGAGATGGCCGTCGTCACCGGCCGGCATGTCGAGCGGGAGTGGATCGCATGAGCAGCCCAGTGCTGGAGATCTCGCGGAGCGCATTCCGCGCCGACATTGCCGCCGTGCAGGCGCGCCTGGGCGAGTCGGAGCTGATGCTCGTCATGAAGGACGACGCGTACGGGCACGGCATCGACTGGGCCGTGGGCGAGGCCGCGAGCGCCGGCGTGGAGTGGTTCGGCGGGCACGACATCCCGACAGCACTGCGCATTCGCGAGCACACGGCACGGCGGGTGTACGCCTGGGCCACCTCATCCGCGGCGGAGGCCGAGCAGGCGATCCGCGCCGGGATCGACCTCGGCGTCGGCACGGCCGCATACCTGTGCACCGTGCTCGACGCGGCCGAGAGCGTCGGCACAGCGGTGCGGCTGCACCTGAAGATCGACACGGGCCTGCACCGCAACGGCTTCCGTCCCGAGGAGTGGCCGGAGGCGGTCGCCGTCGCCCGGAATGCCGAAGCGCGGGGCATCGCGCGGATCGTGGGCGTGTGGAGTCATCTCTCCGAGGCCAGCGACGACGAGGACGACGCCTCGCAGGAGGTCTTCCGCACCGCGACCCAGCAGCTGACGGATGCCGGCGGCACCCCCGAGGTGCTGCACCTCACGGCGTCCGCGGCCTCGTGGTGGCGGCCCGAGCTGCGCGGCTCGCTCAGCCGCATCGGCGCGTTCTGCTACGGCATCCGCTCGGCCGACGGGCCGGAGCTCGAGGGGGTGACGCTGATCTCGCGACTGGTGGCGACGGTGGATGCCGTGGAGGACGGCCGGGTGCGGATCGGCGTCGGCGGGTTCCACGGACTGCCGTCGATCCTGACGGGCGCCGAGGTCGCGACCCCGGGAGGTCTGCGCCCGATCATCGCGATCGACGGCGACAGCACCACGGTGGAGGCATGGCCGGGTGCTCGTGTCGGCGATCGTGTCGTCGTGTTCGGTCCCGGCGCGGACGGGGAGTCGGATGCCACCGCTCTTGCGGAGCGGATCGACACGGTCGGCGAGGAGATCATCACGCGGCTGACTGCCGGGGTGAGGCGCGTACTCGTCGACTGACGAGCACGCGCGAGTTCGATCAGCTGCTGGGTTCGATCAGCTGCTGGGTTCGATCAGGCGCGCGGTCTCGTCGTGCCAGCTGGTCGCGACGGCGCGCAGCTTCTCTTCGTACTTGCGTCCGTGGTGTGCGCAGAAGAGCATCTCGGTACCGTTCACCTCGGCAGCGATGTAGGCCTGCGCTCCACAGGAGTCGCACCGGTCCATCGCGGTGAGGCGGTACTCGACGGTCTCTCGCTCAGTCGTAGCGTTCATCTCGGTGCCTCCTCAGCGGTCGGGTCGTTTCGAGGTCGTGCTCAATACAACCACGCGCCGGCTGAACACATGCCCGGTTCTCGGCGTGTTTCGCTGTGCGCGTACGCGGCGCCCGGCCGCTTGCGCACGGGGGAGTGTCGCGGTGCCGGGGCGTGCGGGGTCGAAGATAGAATCGAAAACTGTGACCGCCGAGTATTCCGCCCATCATCTCCAGGTGCTCGAGGGCCTCGAAGCCGTTCGCAAGCGCCCCGGCATGTACATCGGATCCAACGGATCGCCGGGCCTCATGCACTGCCTGTGGGAGATCATCGACAACTCCGTCGATGAGGCGGTCGCCGGCAACGGCGCCAAGATCGACATCGTGCTGCACGCAGACGGCAGCGTCCAGGTCTCCGACCGCGGTCGAGGCGTCCCCGTCGACGTCGAACCGCGCACCGGCCTGACCGGCGTCGAGGTCGTGTACACCAAGCTGCACGCAGGCGGAAAGTTCGGTGGTGGATCGTACGCGGCATCCGGCGGTCTGCACGGCGTGGGCGCCTCGGTCGTCAACGCCCTCTCCGAGCGTCTGGACGTCGAGGTCGACCGCGGCGGCAAGACGTACGCGATGTCGTTCCACCGCGGCGAGCCGGGTGTGTTCGACGACGACGGTGAGCCGCGGCCTGACGCGCCCTTCACACCGTTCGAGCAGCGCAGCGAGCTGCGAGTGATCGGCAAGGTGGCCAAGGGTGTCACGGGCACGCGGGTGCGCTACTGGGCCGACCGCCAGATCTTCACCAAGGACGCGGCCTTCCAGCTCGCCGAGCTCGAGAACCGCGCGCGTCAGACCGCGTTTCTCGTGCCCGGGCTCGAGATCGTCGTCCGCGACGAGCGCGCTTCCGCCGCCGCATCCTCGCCCGAGGAGGGCGACGGCGGGCCGGTCACCACCTCGTACCTGTACGAGGGCGGCATCTCGGAGTTCGCGGACTACCTGTCCGCCGACGCCCCGATCACCGACACCTGGCGCATCCAGGGCACCGGCACATTCACCGAGACCGTGCCCGTGCTGCAGTCCGACGGCCACATGAAGCCGACCGAGGTGCTGCGCGAGTGCGAGGTCGACATCGCGCTGCGCTGGGGGACCGGCTACGAGACGACGATCCGCTCGTTCGTGAACATCATCGCCACGCCGAAAGGCGGCACGCACCAGCAGGGCTTCGAGCAGGAGCTGCTGAAGACGCTGCGCGGTCAGGTGGAGCAGAACGCGCGCCGGCTGAAGGTCGGCAACGACAAGCTCGAGAAGGACGACGTGCTCGCCGGGCTCACCGCCGTGCTCACGGTCACCGTGCCCGAGCCGCAGTTCGAGGGCCAGACGAAGGAGGTGCTCGGCACACCCGCCGTGCGCTCGATCGTCGCCCAGGTCATGCGCCGTGAGCTCGGGGCCCGATTCACCTCGACCAAGCGCGACGACAAGAACCAGGCGTCGATGCTGCTCGACAAGATCGTCTCGGAGATGAAGGCCCGCGTCTCAGCACGGGCGCACAAGGAGACCCAGCGACGCAAGACGGCGCTGGAGTCGTCGTCGCTGCCCGCCAAGCTCGTCGACTGCCGCTCGAACGACGTCGAGCACAGCGAGCTGTTCATCGTCGAGGGCGACTCGGCTCTGGGGACGGCCAGGCACGCGCGCAACAGCGAGTTCCAGGCGCTGCTGCCCATCCGGGGAAAGATCCTCAACGTGCAGAAGGCCTCGGTCAGCGACATGCTCGGCAACGCCGAGTGCGCCGCGATCATCACGACGATCGGCGCGGGTTCCGGCCGCTCGTTCGATCTCAGTGCGGCGCGCTACGGCAAGATCATCCTGATGAGCGACGCCGACGTCGACGGTGCGCACATCCGCACGCTGCTGCTCACGCTGTTCTTCCGCTACATGCGTCCGCTGGTCGAGGCCGGCCGGGTGTTCTCGGCCGTGCCGCCGCTGCACCGGGTGATCGTCATGAACCCGGGCTCGAAGCCGAACGAGACGATCTACACGTACTCCGAGGCCGAGCTGCACGCGCTGCTGGCCAAGCTGCAGAAGGCAGGCAAGCGCTGGCAGGACCCGATCCAGCGGTACAAGGGCCTCGGTGAGATGGATGCCGATCAGCTGGCCAACACGACGATGGAGAAGTCGGGCAGGCTGCTGCGCCGGGTCACCATCGAGGACGCCGAGTCGGCGGATGCCGCGGTGCGCACCTTCGAGCTGCTGATGGGCAGCGAGGTGGCGCCGCGCCGCGAGTTCATCATGACCTCCAGCGACCGTCTCAGCCGCGAGGCCATCGACGCCTGACAGGCTTGCCTGCGCAGTCCTCGCTGTCTGGGGCCCTTCGAGAGCCTCAGGGACCCAGACGGGTCGGGCCCTTCGAGAGTCTCAGGGACCGAGACGGGTCGGGCCCTTCGAGAGTCTCAGGGACCCAGACGGGTCGGGCCCTTCGAGAGCCTCAGGGACCCAGACGGGCTCAGGGGAGGGTCAGCCGATCGCGGTGCCGACGAAGGCGATGACGGCGTCCAGCGGCTGACCGGAGCCGTCGCGCTTCGCGCCCGGCTCCGGCAGCTGGCGCGCGGCGCCGTCCGACCCGACCGCCCGTGGTTCGACGCCGACCCACGCCAGGCGCAGTCGGTCCTCGCCCTTCAGGAAGGCGTGCGCGCGCACGCCCCCTGTGGCACGGCCCTTGCCGGGGAACTCGGCGAACGACGACACCTTCGCGCGTCCCGCATCCGCTCCGGCGATCATGCCGTCGGAACCCGAGACGGTGACCACCACCGCCTCGTCGGCCGAGGTCACGACCGTGAACGAGATCACCTCCGCCGACGCTCCGAGCTTCACCCCGGCCATGCCACCTGCCGGCGCGCCCTGAGGGCGCACGTTCGACGCGGCGAAGTGCAGCAGCTGCGCGTCCGAGGTGACGAAGACCAGCTCGGTGTCATCGGGGGCCGGTGCGGCGCCGATCACGGCATCCTTCGGCTTGAGTCCGATGATCTCCAGCTCGGGGCGCACCGCGAGGGCCGAGGGCACGATGCGCTTGACGACGCCGTCCTTGGTGCCCAGCGCCAGCGGGGTGTCGTCGTCGAAGCGGATCAGAGCCAGGACGCGCTCGTTGCGGTCGGTCAGGCCCAGGTAGTCGGCGATCCGCACGCCCGCGCCCAGCCCCACGGACGAGCCCGGCACCGCGGGGATGTCGACGGGGGTGAAGCGCAGCACGCGCCCGGTCGAGGTCACGGCGCCGATCTCGCTGCGCGTCGTGGTCTCGAGCCGCGCCACGATCGCGTCGTGCTTGCTGCGTCTCGCCGGCGTGGCCAGCACCGCACCCGGCTCGAGGTCGACGCGAACCGCGCGGCCGGTCGTCGACAGCAGCAGTGTGGTCGGTGCATCCGCGATCTGCAGATCGGCCGCCGACTTCGAGCTGCGGGCCTTCGGGGGAGCGGCGTTCAGCAGCAGCGTGCGACGGTGCGTGCCGAACTGCTCGGCGACGGCATCCAGCTCCTGCGCCACCTGGGCGCGCACGAGCGCCTCGTCGCCCAGCAGCCGCTCGAGCTCGGCGATCTCGGCGAGCAGCTTGTCGCGCTCGGCTTCGAGCTCGAGACGCGAGAACTTCGTCAGGCGCCGCAGGCGCAGCTCGAGGATGTACTCGGCCTGCACCTCGTCGAGCTCGAACACCTGCTGCAGGCGCGCCCGGGCGGTCTCGGAGTCATCGGAGGAGCGGATGACCTGGATGACCTCATCGATGTCGAGGATCGCCAGCAGCAGGCCGCGCACCAGGTGCAGTCGCTCGTTGCGGCGCGCCAGGCGGTATCGGCTGCGGCGGGTGACGACCTCGACGCGGTGCTGCAGGTACACCCGCAGCAGCTCCTTCAGCCCCAGCGTGCGGGGCTGGCCGTCGACGAGGGCGACGTTGTTGATCGAGAACGAGTCCTCGAGGGGGGTGAAGCGGAACAGCTGCTCGAGGACCGCCGCCGGGTCGAACCCGGTCTTGACCGTGATGACCAGCCGCAGGCCGTTCTTGCGGTCGGTGAGATCCTGCACGTCGCTGATGCCCTGCAGCTTCTTGGCGCCCACGGCATCCTTGAGCTTCTCGATCACCCGCTCGGGGCCGACCTGGTACGGCAGCTCGGTGACGACGATGCCGGTCTTGCGCGGTCCGAGAGGCTCGATCGACGTCTTGGCACGCAGCCTGAAGGCGCCGCGCCCGTTCTCGTAGGCGTCCTTGACGCCGTCCAGGCCCATCAGGATGCCGCCGGAGGGGAAGTCGGGGCCGGGCACGAACTCCATGAGCTCGGCCGTGGTCGCATCCGGGTTCTCGAGCAGGTGGTTCGCGGCCGCGACGACCTCGATGAGGTTGTGCGGGGCCATGTTGGTGGCCATGCCGACGGCGATGCCGCTCGCGCCGTTGACCAGCAGGTTCGGGAAGGCCGCGGAGAGCACCGCGGGCTGCTGGAACTGTCCGTCGTAGTTCGGCACGAAATCGACGACGTCCTCGTCGAGGCTCTCGGTCATCGCGAGAGCGGATGCCGCCAGGCGAGCCTCGGTGTACCGCGACGCGGCGGGGCCGTCGTCGAGGGAGCCGAAGTTGCCGTGCCCGTCGACCAGCGGCACGCGCAGTGCGAAGTCCTGGGCAAGGCGCACCAGCGCGTCGTAGATGGCCGAATCGCCGTGCGGGTGCAGCTTTCCCATCACCTCGCCGACGACGCGGGCGCTCTTCACGTGTCCGCGGTCGGGTCGCAGGCCCATTTCGGCCATCTGGTACAGGATGCGGCGCTGCACCGGCTTCAGCCCGTCGCGGGCATCCGGCAGCGCGCGCGAGTAGATCACCGAGTATGCGTACTCGAGGAACGAACCCTGCATCTCCTGGGACAGATCGATGTCCTGGATGCGCTCCTGTACGGGCTCGGATGACGAGGGCTTTGGCATGGACTTCCTGCTGGTCGCTCGGGGCGGGCTCGCGACCGCTCTGGCGGGTCGCGTCGGGATGCCTGTGAAAGACTGACCCGGATGCCTCTCATGCTACCGTCCGGCCCCGAATCGACGCGGAGCATCGCCGGGGTGGCGCACCAGCTGCTCGCAGCGCTGCGCGACGGCACCGCCGACCTGCCGCCCGTGCGATCCGCGGTGCTCGTGGTCGTCGACGGGCTCGGCGCGATCCCGCTGCGCGCGCACGCGGGTCACGCCCGCACGCTGAGCTCGCTGATGGCGAAGAAGGACATCGCCGGCTCCGTGTTCCCCACGACCACGGCATCCGCGCTGACGAGCCTGCTCACCGGCGTCGCCCCTGGCGCCCACGGCATGGTCGGGTACCGCGTGCTCCACCGCGCCACGGACGCGCTGGTCAATCAGCTCACCGACTGGGAGCAGGCGGGGGTCGACCCGCTCACCTGGCAGGCCGCGCCCACCGTGTTCGAGCAGGCGTCGGCATCGGGGCATCCGGTCTTCGCCGTCGGCATGCCGAAGTTCGCGAGCACCGGGTTCACCCGTGCGATCCTGCGCGGCGCCCAGTACCGGCCGGCCCGCTCCGCGGCCGAGCGGGTGGAGCTCGCCTGGGAGCTCGCCGACGCCCACGACGGGGCGCTCGTCTACTGCTACCTGCCCGAGGCCGACAAGGCCGGGCACAAGCACGGCATCGACTCGGCCGAGTGGGTGACCGCGCTCGAGGACATCGACTCGGCGCTCTCGCGCCGGGTGCCGGACGGCGTCGGGGTGCTCGTCACCGCCGACCACGGCATGATCGACGTGCCCCGCCACCGGCAGCTGGTGCTGGATGCCGCGGGCGGCTGGCACGACGGCATCCGGCACATCGGCGGCGAGCCGCGGATGCTGCACGTCTACACCGAACCCGATGCCGATCAGCCGCGCATCCTCGAGCGGTGGCGTCGCGACCTCGACGGTCTCGCCGACGTCGTCTCACGCGTCGAGGCGGTCGATGCGGGCCTGTTCGGCCCGCTGGTGACGGATGCCGCCCGCGAGCGGATCGGCGACATTCTCGTCGTCGCACGCTCGAACAGGGCGCTCTACGACGGCGATGCCGAGGACCAGCGGGGCCGCGACATGGTCGGGCAGCACGGCGGGCTGACCCTGGAGGAGTGGCGGGTGCCCTTCATCCGGATGGGCGCGTTCGCACGCTGATCGTCTCGCAGGTGCGATGACGGGCCGCGCGACCGATCACTCGTCGGTGCGTGCGCCGAAGACGATCTCGTCCCAGCTGGGCATGGCGTTGCGGCGCTTCCGGCGACCGGAGGGTGCCTCTGCGGGCTCGGGCTGAGGCTCCGTCTCGGGCTCGTCCTGAAGCGCGTCGAACAGGGCGATCGGGGCCGGCTCGTCCTGCTCCTCGTCGGTCAGCAGCGGTGCGGACTCACGCTGGCCGCGGCGGCGGCGCAGCGCCTCGAGCAGGTCGGCGGTCTCGGCGCTCGGGTGGCTCTCGTCGGGGGCACGGCGCGCGGCGGCCTCCTGCACCGCCGCGCTGGAGTGCTCGGGCGCGGCCGGGGTCTCGTCCGCCTCCTCGGGCGGCGGCAGCAGGCGAGGACCGAAGGCGCCGGAGTCGAAGCGGCTGTCGTCCTTGTACGGCGACACGCGCTCGGACTCGACCGCGCGCAGCCGGGGGATCAGCCCTTCAGGCAGCGAGCCCTGGCGCGAGAGCTGGGTGGCGTCGGCGTTCACCGGCGACAGCGTGCTGCGCCGGGGATCGAACGACCAGCGAGCGTCGTGCTCGACCTCGGCGGCGGTGAACTCGAGCTTGACGGTCCAGCCGGACTCGTCCTTCCAGCTAGCCCAGCGCTCGTCGGTCGCGCCGAGGTCGGCGAGCTTGGCGCGCACGGCGGCGCCGAAGGTCGGCTGCGCGTCGGGTTCGACCTCGCTGCCGATGAGGACGGGGACGGCGAGCGCCTGGCCCACGATGTGCTCGCGCTCGGCGAGGACCGGACCCTCGAAGCGGGCGACGTCGGCTTCGCTGACGCCGAGCAGGGCCGCGACCTCGGATGCCGAGAGACCGGCGCGAATCTGCGCCTGGATGTCACGCGGGCTGGCGGCCAGACGCACGGCGGCGGGTTCCGCGTCGCGGGTCGCCCGACGCACCTCGCGGTGCAGCACGTCGTCGATGGGCAGCGCGAAGCGCTGTCCGGACTCCGTTGCGAGGACGAGGACTCCCGCTTCCGTTCCGACGATGGTGACGTTTTCCATGCCAATGCCCCTCTGATGGGTGTGCATTCATGCTGTCACGACCGGCTGTGCGTGCCCGGGAATACGCCGGGCGTGCCGCGAGTTTCCCTGTGCAGGATCGCGGGCATTTGCGAAATGGCGCGCGGTCGTGCAAACTAACGCCGCTGAACACCCGGATCAGCGTTCCCCCGAAACCCACTCGCACCACGGAAGTGGAGACTTACCGCATGGCAACCGACTACGACGCCCCCCGCAAGAGCGAAGACGACTCCGAGTCGATCGAAGCACTGAAGGAGCGTGTGCCGAACAACCAGTCCGGCGCCGGCGACGTCGAGGACTCCGACAACCCCACGGCTTTCGAGCTGCCCGGGGCCGACCTGTCGGACGTGGAGGACGTCATCGTCGTCCTGCCCGCCCAGCAGGACGAGTTCACCTGTATGAGCTGCTTCCTCGTGAAGCACCGTTCTCAGCTCGACCACGAGGGTCCCGACGGCCCGATCTGCCGGGAGTGCGCCGCCTGACGACGCACCACGGACGACGCTCGCGCCCCCAGCCGCATGGCTCGGGGCGCGTTCTGCGTTCCGGTACCGGCATCCAGTCCTGTACGGGAAGTGCGCTCAGCGCTGCTCGCGCGCGGCGCGGATCGCCGCGCTGAGACGATCGGGGGTGCGCGTCGAGATCGTCCAGCTGTGCACCGGGTCGGCGGGATCCCCCAGCGGCACGACCACCACCCCGTCGATGCCGCCCCGCAGCAGATACCAGCCGTCGCGGGCGATGTCGCGCGTGCGACGATCGCGGGCCTCCTGACCGGTGAACGGCTGGGGTTCGCCCAGCCAGCGTGCATCGATGTGCGCGCGTCCGGCGTGCAGCACGCCGCCGCGCACCCGCACGACCGGGGAGAGCACGATGCTGAGCACGACCAGCAGCAGCGACACCGCCGCGCCGATGATCACCGCGAAGGTCGTCGCGACCGGCGCGAACACCAGCGAGACCATGGGGCCCGCCAGCGCGATCGTCACGATCATCCACAGGCTGGGGGACAGCCGCTCGCGGTAGATCTCCCGCGCATCCTGTTCGGTGTTCTGCATTAGCCTCATGGGGTGACTCATTCCGTCGTCGTTCCCATTATCGCCGGGCAGGTGCCCTTCTACGCCCACCCCGGCGACGCCGGCGCCGATCTCGTCTCCACCGAGGCCGTGCGGCTCGAGCCGGGGGAGCGCGCCCTGATCGGCACGGGCGTGCGCATCGCACTGCCCGAGGGACACGCCGCGTTCGTCGTGCCCCGCAGCGGTCTGGCCGCCAAGCACGGCATCACCGTGGTCAACTCGCCCGGCACTGTGGACGCCGGTTACCGCGGTGAGATCAAGGTGACCCTGCTGAACACCGACAGCCGGGAAGCGTACGATGTGGCGGTCGGCGATCGCATCGCGCAGCTGATCGTGATGCCCGTGATCCAGGCGCAGTTCGAGCCCGTCGAGGAGCTTCCCGAGAGCGTCCGCGGCGACGGCGGCTTCGGGTCGACCGGCTATACCCAGGGAAAGAGCGAATGACTGAAGAGATCGAGCCCACGCTGAAGTCGGCGCCCGAGGATCGCGCCACGGCGGGCCCCTTCGACGACTCCGAGGCGAACCCGGTGCGCCCGTACATCGATCTGGGCGGCATCAAGGTGCTGCCGCGCGAGGGACTGAACCTGCGCCTCGAGGTCGAGGAGCAGACCAAGCGCATCGTCGCCGTCGGGCTGGACTACGCGGCGTCCTCACTGCAGGTGCAGCCGTTCGCGGCACCCCGCTCGCGCGGACTGTGGGATGAGACCCGGCTCCAGCTGCGCGATCAGATCCGCTCGCAGGGCGGCCGCGTCGAGGAACGCGAGGGGCCGCTCGGCAAGGAGCTGCTGGCCGAGGTGCCCGCGACGGCCGCCGAGGGATCCGAGATGCGCCTGGCGCGGTTCATCGGCGTCGACGGACCGCGCTGGTTCCTGCGCGGCGTGATTGGCGGCGAAGCGGCATCCGATCCAGCCGCCGCCGAGCAGGTGGAGGATCTCTTCCGCTCCATCGTCGTGGTGCGCGGCGGTACGCCGATGCCCCCGCGCGACCTCATCCCGCTGAAGATGCCGTCCACGCCGGGCTCCGCGTGACCCAGCCGCACGACCCCGCAGCCGAGGACGGTCGCGACGAGCCCCGTCCCTCGGAGCTGATCGGCGCCGCCCTCGGCGGCGCGGCGCGGCGTGCAGGGTTCAGCGACGACAGCGGCAGGAGCACCCAGACGGTCGTCTGGGGTGCGATGGGCGGATGGCGCGGCATCCTCGAATCCGTTCTTCCCAGCCTCGCCTTCGTCATCCTCTTCACCCTCTTCCCCGAGCCGCTCGTGCTCTCGCTCGGCGTCTCGGTCGGCCTCGCCGCGGTGTTCACCATCGTCCGGCTCGTGCAGAAGTCCCCGCCGTCGGCTGCGCTGGGCGGACTCATCGCCGCGGGAGCCGCAGCGATGCTCGCCCTGTGGACCGGCCGCGGTGCCGACAACTTCGTCCCCGGACTGATCACCAACGCCGTGTACGGCACGGCGATGATCCTCGCCGCGCTGATCGGCTGGTCGCTGATCGGCCTGGCAGCGGGCTTCCTGATGGGGGAGGGGACGGCCTGGAGGGCCGACCGCCGCAAGCGCCGTGCGTTCTTCTGGCTCGGCATCGCCTGGGGTGTGCTGTTCCTGCTGCGTCTGAGCGTGCAGCTGCCGCTGTACCTCACCGATCAGGTGACTCTGCTGGGCACACTCAAGCTCGTGATGGGCCTGCCCCTGTTCGCGCCGATGGTCGCCGTCACCTGGCTGGTCGTCCGCGCGCTGTACCCGCGCGCCGGATGACCCGGTGCTTCGGCCCCTCTGCTAGATTTATCTCGACATCAAGATAAATTTCGGGCTTTTGCCGAGCGCGGACGCGGCGCACACTGGTAAGGCGTGCCTTGCTAGCCGCGACGCTCGATCGGCGAGCAAGATGGAACCGCCTGTCGCTTCCATCAGATTCAGAAGGAGACGGATACGTGTCCACGGTGAACAGCTTCGGTGCGAAGAGCACCCTGACGGTCGGCAGCACCGACTACGAGATCTTCCGCGTCGACACGGTCGCCGGCTACGAGAAGCTCCCCTTCAGCCTGAAGGTCCTCCTCGAGAACCTGCTGCGCACCGAGGACGGCGCGAACGTGACCAAGGCGCAGATCGAGGCGCTCGGCTCCTGGGACCCGTCGGCTGAGCCCGACACCGAGATCCAGTTCACGCCGGCCCGCGTGGTGATGCAGGACTTCACCGGTGTGCCCTGCATCGTCGACCTCGCCACCATGCGCGAGGCCGTCACCGCCCTCGGCGGCGACCCGAGCAGGATCAACCCGCTCTCGCCCGCCGAGATGGTCATCGACCACTCCGTCATCGCCGACCTGTTCGGCCGCCCCGACGCGATCGAGCGGAACGTCGAGATCGAGTACCAGCGCAACGGCGAGCGCTACCAGTTCCTGCGCTGGGGCCAGACCGCGTTCGACGACTTCAAGGTCGTCCCCCCGGGCACCGGCATCGTGCACCAGGTGAACATCGAGCACCTGGCCAAGGTCATCTACGACCGCAACGTCGACGGCGTGCTGCGCGCCTACCCCGACACCTGCGTGGGCACCGACTCGCACACCACCATGGTCAACGGCCTGGGCGTGCTCGGCTGGGGCGTGGGCGGCATCGAGGCCGAGGCCGCGATGCTCGGCCAGCCCGTGTCGATGCTCATCCCGCGCGTGGTCGGCTTCAAGCTCACCGGCGAGATCCCAGCCGGCGTCACCGCGACCGACGTGGTGCTCACGATCACCGACCTGCTGCGCCAGCACGGCGTGGTCGGCAAGTTCGTCGAGTTCTACGGCGCCGGTGTGGCTTCCGTGCCGCTCGCCAACCGCGCCACCATCGGCAACATGTCGCCCGAGTTCGGTTCGACCGCCGCGATCTTCCCGATCGACGACGTCACCCTCGAGTACCTGCGCCTGACCGGCCGCGACGAGCAGGCCGTCGACCTGGTCGAGCAGTACGCCAAGGCTCAGGGCCTGTGGCACGACCCGGCCGTCGAGCCGTCGTACTCCGAGTACATGGAGCTCGACCTGTCGACCGTGGTGCCCTCAATCGCAGGCCCGAAGCGCCCGCAGGACCGCATCCTCCTCTCCGAGGCCAAGGAGCAGTTCGAGAAGGACATCGTCAACTACGCGACGGCGTCCACCAGCGACGACATCGTCGATCTCGAGTCGAAGCACTCCTTCCCGGCATCCGACCCGGGCGCCGTTCCCGGCGAGGAGGAGCCGACCACCCGCCCCGTGCACATCAACAGCGGTGCGCCGGCGAACGCCTCCAAGCCGATCAAGGTGACCACCCCCGAGGGACTGGACTACATCCTCGACAACGGCGCGGTCACCCTCGCCGCCATCACCTCGTGCACGAACACCTCGAACCCGTCGGTGATGATCGCCGCCGGTCTTCTCGCCCGCAAGGCGCGCGAGAAGGGCCTGAAGCAGAAGCCGTGGGTCAAGACCACGCTCGGCCCGGGCTCGAAGGTCGTCACCGACTACTACGAGAAGTCCGGCCTCGACAAGGACCTCGAGGGTCTCGGCTTCTACACCGTCGGCTACGGCTGCACGATCTGCATCGGCAACTCGGGTCCGCTGATCGACGAGGTCTCGGCCGCGATCAACGACCACGATCTGGCCGTCACCGCTGTGCTCTCGGGCAACCGCAACTTCGAGGGTCGCATCAGCCCCGACGTGAAGATGAACTATCTCGCCAGCCCGCCGCTGGTCGTCGCCTATGCACTGGCCGGCTCGATGCACTTCGACTTCGAGGCCGACGCGCTGGGTCAGGATGCCGACGGCAACGACGTGTTCCTGAAGGACATCTGGCCGGCGCCCGAAGAGGTGCAGGAGATCATCGACTCGTCGATCTCGCGCGACCAGTTCATCAAGCAGTACGCCACCGTGTTCGACGGCGACGAGCGCTGGACGAGCCTGCCGACCCCCACCGGCCCGATCTTCGAGTGGGACGAGAAGTCGACGTACGTCCGCAAGGCGCCGTACTTCGACGGCATGGAGCTCACCCCGGCGCCCGTCACCGACATCACCGGCGCGCGCGTGCTGGCGACCCTCGGCGACTCGGTCACCACCGACCACATCTCGCCCGCGGGCAACATCAAGGCCGGCACCCCGGCGGCGAAGTACCTCGAGGAGCACGGCGTGCGCCAGAAGGACTTCAACTCGTTCGGCTCGCGCCGCGGCAACCACGAGGTGATGATCCGCGGCACGTTCGCGAACATCCGCCTGAAGAACGAGATGGTCAAGGCCGTCAACGACGGTCAGCAGATCGAGGGTGGCTTCACCCGCGACTTCACCCAGGAGGGCGGCCCCCAGGCGTTCATCTACGACGCGTCGATGAACTACCAGGACCAGGGCACCCCGCTGGTGATCTTCGGCGGCAAGGAGTACGGCTCGGGCTCGTCGCGCGACTGGGCGGCCAAGGGCACCAACCTGCTCGGCGTCAAGGCGGTCATCACCGAGAGCTTCGAGCGCATCCACCGCTCGAACCTCATCGGCATGGGCGTCGTGCCGCTGCAGTTCCCCGCCGGTGAGACCTGGGCGTCGCTGGGCCTGGACGGCACCGAGATCGTCTCGATCGAGGGTCTCACCCAGCTCAACGAGGGTGTCACGCCCAAGACGGTCAAGGTGACCGCGACGCCGAGCGAGTTCTCGGCCGAGGGCCGCGAGCCCATCACCTTCGACGCCGTCGTGCGCATCGACACCCCCGGTGAGGCGGACTACTACCGCAACGGCGGCATCCTGCAGTACGTGCTGCGTTCGCTCGTCTGACACCGAACACGAGAGCGCCCCGCCCGGCCCCGGTTCCGAACCGGTGGCCCGGCGGGGCGCTCTGCCGTTGCGTCGTGACCTACGAGAACAGCTGACGCAGCACCTCGGGGTCGCTGGTGTCGATCTGCTGCTGGATCCTGGCGACGAGTCCCTCGTCGTAGAACATGCCCGAGAGCGTGTCGGTCCACATCCTGCGCACGGCCGCAACATCATCCGCATCCGCTGCGGTGCCCATCGCCTCGAGCGTGTGCTGGTACGGGATCTGCTGGAAACCGGCGGGCGCGTTGACCGGGTTGTAGTACGGCACCTCTGGCAGGGACGGATCGTGGAAGATCCGCAGCACCTGGTCGGGGTGGATGGTCCGGGTGTGGTTGAGTTCCGCGAGCGTCCCCGCGTTCCCGATGCACAGTCGCTGGCCGATCGCATCCGGGGCGTCACCGGCGGCGACCGTGTAGGTGACGATCCTTCCCTCCGCATCGTGCCCGACGGTGCCCTCGGCGAGTAGGCGCGATCCACGATCGCGCACCTCCCTGGCCGCCCGCTGATCCATTCCCGGCGTGGTCCAGCCCGTCGCGTCGCATGAGTCGGCGTCGGGTGCGGGCGTCGGGGTCGCCTCGCCGGTCTCCGGAGCGGATGCCGCCGCCGGCACGGCTGACGTCTCCAGCACCTCTGGGACCGGTGTCGCGGTGCAGGCGCTGAGAGCGAGGGCGAGCGCGGCAGCCGAGGCGATCGCGGGCAGGCGGATGCTCATGGCGACATCCTGGCAGGAGTTCCGCCGGTGCGCCGACGGCGCACCGCACACCGAACATCCACCTACTCGGCGTTAGACTGGGTGACGTTCGCGCGACCTCCCGGCCGCGCACGTCGTCGAGTCGCGGAGGAGCGTCCATGCCGATCCTGCCGAGTATCACCGGTCCTCGAGACCTCGATGGCCTCTCGCCCGAGCAGCTCACCGAGCTCGCCACCGAGATCAGGGCCTTCCTCGTCGAGAACGTCGCCCGCACGGGCGGCCACCTCGGACCGAACCTCGGCGTCGTCGAGCTGACGATCGCGCTGCACCGGGTGTTCTCGTCCCCGGACGACCCGATCATCTTCGACACCGGCCACCAGTCGTACGTGCACAAGCTGCTGACCGGACGGCAGGATTTCTCGCTGCTGCGCTCGCGCGGGGGCCTGGCCGGCTACCCGCAGCGCTCCGAGAGCCCGCACGACGTCGTCGAGTCGTCGCACGCCTCGAGCTCGCTCAGCTGGGCCGACGGCCTCTCGCGTGCGCTGACCGCGACCGGACGCGCCGACCGCCATGTCGTCGCGGTCGTCGGCGACGGAGCTCTCACGGGCGGTATGACGTGGGAGGCGCTGAACAACATCTCCGATGACAACGAGCGCAACCTCATCATCGTCGTCAACGACAACGGCCGCTCCTACGCGCCGACGATCGGCGGCATGTCGCGCTACCTGAACCGGGTGCGCACGGCGGCGGCATACCGCGAGATGCATCGCAAGTCCGACCGGCTGTTCCGCTCGTTCGGCCCGTTCGGTCGCGCGGTGTTCCGCGGGGTGCGCGGCGGAACCCGGGGCTTCCTGTCCCGCTTCACCAACAACGTCGCCCTGTATTCCAATCTCGACATCAAGTACCTCGGCCCGGTGGACGGTCATGACATCCCGGCTCTGATGGAGACGCTGCAGCTCGCCAAGGACTACGGCGCGCCGGTCATCGTGCACACCATCACCGAGAAGGGGCGCGGCTACCAGCCCGCGCTGGATGACGAGGCCGACCAGTTCCATGCCGTCGGCCGCATAGATCCCAAGACCGGCGGCTCCCTCGCATCGTCGACCGGCCGGGCCTGGACCGACGTGTTCGCCGAGGCGCTGGTCGAGGTCGGATCGGGTGACGATCGGATCATCGCCATGACGGCCGCCATGCTGCGCCCGACCGGTCTCGCACCGTTCGCGGAGCGGTTCCCCGACCGGGTGTACGACGTCGGCATCGCCGAGCAGCACGCCGTCACCTCGGCCGCGGGCCTCGCCTTCGGCGGGCTGCACCCGGTGGTCGCGATCTACGCGACGTTCATGAACCGGGCATTCGACCAGGTGCTCATGGACGTCGCGCTGCACAAGGCCGGCGTGACGTTCGTGCTCGACCGTGCCGGTGTGACGGGCCCGGACGGCCCCAGCCACCACGGCGTGTGGGACCTCGCCATGCTGCAGCTCGTGCCCGGCATCCGCATCGCCGCACCGCGAGACGCCGCACGCCTGCAGGAAGCGCTGAACGAGGCCGTCGCCGTCGAGCATGCGCCGACGGTGATCCGCTATCCGAAGGGCTCGGTGCCCGACGAGATCGAGGCCATCGACCGGCTGCCCGACGGCGTGGACGTGCTCAGCCGCGACGTCACCGAGGACGTGCTGCTGGTCGGCATCGGCCCGTTCGCCTCGCTCGCCCTCGACGTCGCAGGTCGCCTGCGGGCCCAGGGGATCGGTGCGACCGTGATCGACCCGCGCTGGGCGATCCCCGTCCAGCCGTCGGTCATCGAACTCGCCGCACGTCACCGTCTCGTCATCACCCTCGAGGACGGCATCCGCGTCGGCGGGGTCGGCACGCGGGTGCGCCAGGTGCTGCGCGAAGCAGGCATCGACACGGCCGTCGACGAGCTGGGTCTCCCGGACGAGTTCATCGACCACGCCACCCGCGAGGAGGTGCTCGAGGATGCCGGCCTCACGGCCGCCAGGATCGCGCAGGACGTGGTCGCGCAGGTGCTGGGACGCCGCGTGCCGGTTGCGCGTCAGACGGGCGAGACCGGCGCGATCGAGCTTCCCATCCACGAGAAGCGCTGAGAACCCTCAGTCGAGCTCTGACAGCGCCCGCTCTACGAGAGCGATGACCGCAGGCAGCGCGCGCTGTCGGTCATCGGCGATCAGGCCGACACGCGAGCGGCGGTCGAGCACGTCGTCGGCGGTGAGGGCGAGCTCCGTGCGCACCGCCGACTCCACCTCCGCGCGGGTGAGTGCGATGCCCGGGATCAGCGGCTCCGACGGTACCGGCGCGGTATCGACCAGACGCAGTGTCGTGGTGCGGCACGGGCCTGCTGCGAGGCCCCGCAGCCGCACTGCCGCATCGACGGCATCCTCCGCCATCCGGCGGTAGGTGGTGAGCTTGCCGCCGAGCACGCTCACGAACCCCGAGTCGGATGCCGACACCAGATGCCGCCGCGAGATGTCGGCCGTGCTGCCGTGGGCGGCATCGACCAGCGGCCGCAGCCCCGCGAACGCACCTCGCACCTGCTCGCGCGCGATGGGCTCGGCGATCACACGGTTGATGCTGTCGAGCAGGAAGCGGATCTCGGGCTCCGTCGGCTGCGCCACCTCGGGGATCGGCCCCGGCGCGTCCTCATCGGTCAGCCCGACCAGCACCGTTCCGCCGAGTTGCGGCAGGGCGAACACGTACCGGCTGATCGAGCCCTCGTGCGGGATGGTGAGCGCGGCGGATGGATGCCCCAGATCTGCGCCGTCGAGCACGATGTGCGTGCCGCGGCTGGGACGCACCGAAAGGCCGCTGTCGAGCGACCCCGCCCACACGCCGGTGGCGTTGATCACGCTGCGTGCGCGGATCTCCAGCCTCTCACCGGTGAGCACATCCTCGGCGGCGGCGCCGTCACCGTGCAGCCCCAGCGCCCGTACCCGGGTGAGGATGCGCGCCCCGAGACTCGCCGCCGTGCGGGCGACGGCGACGACCAGGCGTGCATCGTCGACGAGCTGCCCGTCGTAAGCGATCATGCCGCCGCGGAGTCCGCGAGGATCGAGCGCGGGCACGAGCCGGCGTGCGGCGCGAGCGGACACGGCACGCGGACCGGGAAGCGTCGCGCGCCGCGTGCGCGCCTGCATGCGCAGCAGGTCACCCATCGTCATCCCGGTGACGCCGGCCGCGCGCTGGCGGAGGGCGACACCGGGGGAGAAGGGCAGCAACTGCGGCAGCGGACGGATCAGGTGCGGAGCGATCGCCGTCATCAGCAGATGACGCTCCCGGGCGCTCTCGCGTGCGGTGGCGATATCGCCGGTGGCGAGGTAGCGCAGTCCGCCGTGCACGAGCTTGGAGCTGAACCGGCTGGTGCCGAAGGCGAGATCCTCCGCCTCGATGAGGGCGACGGTCAGCCCGCGGGATGCCGCATCCAGCGCCACGCCCGCACCCGTGATCCCGCCGCCCACGACCAGCACGTCGACCGTCTCGGATGCGGTGCGCTCCAGCTCGCGGCGCCGCCGGACCGCGCTGAGGTCGGGGGAGCGGCCGGTCATGGCCGCAGCAGCCCGTCGAGCGCCGCGCGCAGCTCGTACTCCCACGCCGCCTCGTCGATGAGATCCGACACTGTGCCGTGCGAGAGGATCGCCGACTGCGCGATCAGCAGCAGCATGACGGCGATGTGCTGCGGCTCACCGGTGCGCACCGAGCCCGCCGCCTGCGCCGCCTCGATCGACTCGGCCATGCGCTGCAGGATCGCCCGCTGATTCGCCCCGAACCGTTGCAGGGTGTATCGCGTGAAGACCTCGGGCTCGCGTTCCAGCAGGGCCGCATACAGCGGATCGGCGCGGAACGCGGCCGAGAAGCGCAGCACATCGTCGACGATCTGCACTCTGGCGGCCGACACCGGCACATTCTCGAGCAGCACGAGCACCCGGCGCAGCAGCACGGCCCGCACCACCTCGTCGGCGCCCGCCCAGCTGCGGTAGATCGTCGGACGGCTGACGCCCCCTTCGCGCGCGAGCTCGGCGATCGTCAGGCTGCTCACGCCGCGCTGCGCGATCAGGCGCTCGGCGGCGTCGAGGATGCGCTGCTGGGTGCCGTCCCAGCCCGCGATCTGTGGTTGACGAGTTGCCATAATGTGTCACACTGTAACGCATGGACGTGCAGAGCGACAGTGCTGTCGAACCGCCGGAGATGCGCTGGAACGGGTGGGGCGATCCCGCCCTCGCCACCGAGCTCCCGCGTGCGGTTCGCGCGCTCCTGCCGCTGCTGCTGGGCCGTGTGCGCCGCCCCGAGCCGGCGCCGTCGATCGATGAGATCACCACGGACGACTCCCGGCTGGGACCCGATGATCTGCAGGCGCTGCACTCCGTCGTGGGACGGGACCACGTCCATACGGACGCCGAGACGCGCCTGCGCCGCGCCGGCGGACGATCCACCCCCGATCTGCTGCGCCGCCGTCAGCGCCGTCAGCGTGTGCCGGATGCCGTCGTGCGTCCGGCTGACCACGACCAGGTCGGCGAGCTGCTGCGCATCGCGGGGGAGCGGGGCATCGCCGTCATCCCCTACGGTGGCGGCACCAGCGTCGTCGGCGGCGTGGACCCGGATGCCGGAGAGCACGGCGCCGTGATCGCCGTGGACCTCGCCCGCCTCAGCGGACTCGTACGACTGGATGCAGTGAGCGGCGAGGCGGTGCTGAGGGCGGGCACCCGCGCGCCCGAGGCCGAGCGCCTGCTGGCCGAGCACGGGTTCGAGCTGGGGCACTACCCGCAGAGCTTCCGGTACGCGACCATCGGCGGCTTCGCCGCCTCCCGCTCCTCGGGCCAGAACTCCGCAGGTCACGGCCGGTTCGACGCCATGGTCACCGGCATCCGGATGGCGACCCCGACCGGTGACCTGGATCTCGGACGCGCCCCGGGGTCCGCTGCCGGCCCCGATCTCACCCGGCTCGTGCTCGGCTCCGAGGGCGCCTTCGGGGTGATCACCGAGGTGCGGGTGCGCGTGCATCCGGTACCCGCGGAGCGGATCGTCGAATCCTGGAGCTTTCCCGACTTCGCCACCGGTGCCGACGCGCTCCGCGCGGTCGCCCAGCGTGGCGGCGGGCCCACCGTCATCCGGCTCTCCGACGAGGCCGAGACGGGCGTGAGCCTGGCCCAGGTCGGGCGGATCGGCCGGGCGCTGGCGAAGGGTGCGAGCGCCGTGACCGTGTTCGAGGGCGAGGATGCCGAGCACCGGCGTGCACGCACCGCCGCACTGATCGCCGAAGCCGGTGGCACGAGCACCGGCCGCACGGCAGCGGAGGAATGGGCACGCACCCGGTTCGACGGCCCTTACCTGCGCGATGCGCTGCTCGATGCGGGTGTGTTCTGCGAGACGCTCGAGACGGCGGCCACCTGGTCGGGCCTGCACGGGCTGCGCGCAGCGGTGACCGATGCCCTGCGCGAGGGCTTCCAGGCCGCCGGTGCCAGGAGCTTCATCATGTGCCACGTCTCGCACGTCTATCCGACCGGAGCCTCGCTGTACTTCACGGTACTCGCGGGCGTGAAGGGCGATCAGCTGCGCACCTGGGAGGCGGTCAAGCACAGCGTCGGCGACGCGATCATGGCGGCGGGCGGCACGATCACCCACCACCATGCCGTGGGTCGTGACCACGCCCCCTGGCTGCGCGACGAGATCGGCGAGACCGGGATCCGCATCCTCCGCGCGATCAAGCGTGAACTCGACCCCCACGGCGTCATGAACCCCGGCGTGCTGATCCCGGACGGCCGCGGCGATGCCTGAGGGCACGCCGCGTCTCGCGGTGATCATCAACCCGACAGCGGGCAAGGGCCGTGGCGCGCACGCAGGCGACGAGGCAGTGCGGATGCTGCGCACGGCCGGCGCCGAGGTGCGCGTCTTGTCGGGTGATACCGCCGCACAGACGCGCATACTCGCGCACGAGGCGCTGCACGAGCATCCGGACGGCGTGGTGGTGGTCGGAGGCGACGGAACCCTGACCGGGATCGTCGACCTGCTCGCCGACGCCGGCCTTCCCCTCACGCTCGTGCCGGCTGGTACCGGAAACGACCTGGCCCGCGCCCTGGGCATCCGCACCGCTGACCCGCACGCGGCGGCCGCCGCCGCGCTGCGCGGACGGCCTCGGCGCATCGATCTCGGATCGATCACCTCGCAGGGGGTGAGCCGGCCGTTCCTCACCGTCGCGGCCCTGGGGTTCGACGCGAAGGTCAGTGAGCGCACCAACCGGCTGCGGCATCCCCGCGGTCCGCTGCGCTACTACCTCGCGATCGTCATCGAGGTGCTGAGGCTGCGCCCCACCGCGTTCGAGGTGAAGATCGACGAGGGCGTCGCGGTCGGGATGCCGGGAACCCTGCTCGCCGTCGGCAACACCGCGAGCTACGGCGGCGGGATGCCGATCTGTGCGGGGGCCGAGCCGGATGACGGCATCCTGGACGTCATGCACGTCGCCCCACTCGGCCGCCTGCGCCTGCTGCGCCTGTTCCCGCTGCTGCTGCGCGGCGCGCACCTCGGCAGACGCGAAGTCACACGCCGACGTGCGACGCGCGTGCGGGTGTCGGCCCCGGACCTCGTCGTCTACGCCGACGGCGAGCGCGTGGGCAGCGGAGAATGCGACATCACGATCCGGCCAGGCGCGCTGTCTGTCATGGCGCCGTCAGGAGGATGATCAGGGTGAGTGGAGGCAGGTGAGCGCATGTACGACGAGGACGTCGTGATCGTCGGTTCGGGCTTCGGAGGGGCGGTCGCCGCGCTGCGACTGGTCGAGAAGGGCTACCGGGTGCGGGTGCTCGAGGCGGGCCGCCGGTTCGAGGACGAGGATTTCGCGAAGACCTCGTGGGACGTGCGCCGCTACCTCTGGGCGCCGATGCTGGGCTGCTTCGGCGTGCAGCGCATCCACCGGCTGCCGCACGTGATGATCCTCGCCGGCGCGGGTGTCGGCGGCGGCTCGCTGAACTACGCCAACACCCTCTACGAGCCCGGCGCGGATTTCTTCGCCGACCGCCAGTGGCCGGCCGGCGCCGACTGGCAGCGGGAACTGGCGCCGCACTACGCCACGGCGAAGCGGATGCTCGGCGTCGTCGACCGCTATCCGCACACCGGCCCCGTGGAGCGGATCATGGCCGGCGCGGCCGCCGATCTCGGCGTCGAGGGCACCTTCCGGCAGGCGCCCGTCGGTGTCTTCCTCGGCATGCCCGGCGTGACGGTGCCCGACCCGTACTTCGACGGGGAGGGCCCGGCCCGCACCGGATGCACGCTGTGCGGCAACTGCATGGTCGGATGCCGTGTGGGCGCGAAGAACACCCTGATGAAGAACTACCTGGCCCTCGCCGAACGCCGCGGCGCCGTGGTCGAGCAGCTGCGCACCGTGACCGAGGTGCGCGAGGATCCGCGCGGCGGCTACCTGGTGACCTCGCAGCGCTCGGGAGCCTGGTTCCGGCGCCGGCGGCGGACGATCCGTGCCGAGCAGGTCGTGTTCGCGGCGGGAACCTGGGGCACGCAGCATCTGCTGCACCGCATGCGGGCGTCCGGTGCGCTGCCCAGGGTCTCCGCCGCGCTGGGGCGGCTCACCCGCACCAACTCCGAGGCGCTCGACGGCGCGGTCGCGACCCGGGTGACGGATGCCGCCGGCTACGCGCACGGAGTCGCCATCACGACGTCGTTCCACATCGACGAGCGCACGCACGTCGAGAACGTGCGCTACGGCCCCGGCTCGAACCTGATGGGAGCCCTGGCGACGGTCCTCGTGCCGGGAGACCGGTCGTTCCCGAGGCGACTGGGCGCACTGCTGGGGCAGGTCGTGCGGCATCCGATCCGCCAGTTCCGGCTCGCGAACCTGCACCGCTGGAGCGAGCGCGGCATCATCGCCCTGGTCATGCAGACCGCCGACAACTCGCTCACCCTGTCGCTGCGCCGCCGGTTCGGACGCGACGTGCTCACGAGCCGCCAGGGCCACGGTGCGCCCAACCCGTCGCACCTGCCACAGGCGCATCGGGCGGCAGCGGCGATCGCGACCCGGATGCAGGCCGAGACGGGGGTGCGCACCGAGCCGCGCGGTTCGTGGCCCGAGGTGTTCGGCATCCCGCTCACCGCGCACTTCCTCGGCGGCGCCGTGATCGGCGCCTCACCGGCGGAGGGCGTCGTCGACCGCTTCAACCGGGTGTGGGGTCATCCGGGGCTGCACGTCGTCGACGGCGCAGCCGTGCCGGCGAACCCGGGGGTGAACCCTTCGCTGACCATCACCGCCATCGCCGAGCGGGCGTTCGCCGGGTGGCCCCGCAGAGGTGAGCAGGACGAGCGGCCGCCGCAGACGCAGCCGGACGAGAACGGGCTCAGTTGAGCGCGTGCAGGGCGGCCACGGCATCCGGGGCCCGGTCGCCGTCGCGCATCGCGGTCGAGAGCAGGTAGCCGTCGGTGAGGGCGTCGCCGGTCACCATGACCCGCACCACCTCGACACCGCACGCTCTGCGCACCTCGTCCGCGCACGCGGCGAGCACCCGCGCGTTGATGACGTCGTTGTGGGGCAGGTCGGCGCCCTCGAGCATCCGGATCTGATCCCGCAGAGCGGCGCCGACGATGTTCGATGCGCGTTCCTTGACGTTCACGACGTCGAGCTCGAAGATGCGCAGATCGCGACCCGTCGTGATCGGCCGCCATTCGAACGACGCGTGCACGCGGTGCTGATGCCCCTGCGCCCCGGTCATCTCGCGGGCCGGCAGATCGGTCGCACGGCACCGCGCGTCCACGAGCCGGTACCAGTAGAACAGCGGGAAGGCGCCGTGGGAGCCGGGGTGCAGCACCACGACCTCGCCGACCGCTCCGCCTGCGGCGGTCTTGCGGCGCGGCGGACGGTTGCGGATGATCGGCTTGCCGTTGCGGGTGCGGATCGCCGCCCAGCCCTCGTCTACGGTGACGACGAAGAGCTTCATGAGTGCCGGGACCACCAGGAGCACCGTGAGGATCGCGGTGCCGGACTTCAGCAGGTTCGACATCCCCTTGCCGCTGAGCATCGTCATGACCAGGTCCATGTCACTACTGTGCCTGCTCGGACGGTGCTGTTTCCGCGAGACGGGGGCGTGCGAGCCGGAGTTCATGCGGTGTTTCCCCAGCGTTCCAGCAGAACGGGCGGGAGGATCAGCCCTCCCGCCCGTCTCGCTGTGCCGCCGGTCAGTCCGCGGCGATGCCGCGGATCGGCGGGTGGTGGAACGTGTCGCCGAACACCCGCTCGGATGCCCCCTCGCGGTCGAGGTACGGCGAGGCGCCGCCGTCGATGAACGGCCAGCCGGCGCCGAGGATGAGGCAGAGGTCGATGTCCTCGACCTCGGGGACCACTCCCTCGTCGAGCATGATCCGGATCTCCTGCGCGAGGCCGTCCTGCACGCGCTGCAGAATCGTCTCGGCCGACGCCGGGCTCGATCCGACGGCACCCTTGAGGGTCTTCTCGGCGGCCTTGGTCCATCCGGTGACACGGCCGCCCTTATCCTTCTCGACGACCTTGTCCAGCTCAGCCAGCGCGTGGAAGTTCTCGTTGGCGTAGAACCGGTCGGGGAAGGCGCGCACCATGGTGTCCTGCACGTGCGCGGCGACCTTCCAGCCCACCAGGTCGATGAGCTGGAACGGACCCATCGGCAGTCCCAGGGGAGCGAACGCCTTCTCGACGTCGGCGATCGGCGTGCCCTCGTACACGGCGCGGGCCGCCTCGCCCATCACCTTGGCGAGCAGTCGGTTCACGACGAATCCGGGGGCGTCGGCCGTGAGCACGGCGTTCTTGCGGAGACCCTTCGCGACCACGAACGCCGTCGAGAGCGCGGCATCCGTGGTGTGCGGGGTGCGGACGATCTCGATCAGCGGCATCACCGCGACCGGGTTGAAGAAGTGGAAGCCGACCAGCCGCTCGGGGTGGGCGAGCTTCGCGCCGATCTCCTCGACCGACAGCGACGAGGTGTTCGTGGCGAGGATGGCGTCCTCGGCGATGATCTTCTCGATCTCGCCGAACACCTGCTGCTTGACGCCGACCTCTTCGAAGACCGCCTCGATGACGAAATCGCAGTCCGCGTACAGGCTCTTGTCGGTCGTGCCGGTCACCAGCGAGCGCAACTTGTTGGCGGAGTCACCGTCGAGACGGCCCTTCGCCTCGAGCTTGCCGATCTCGTCGTGGATGTACGCCACGCCCTTGTCGACGCGGGCCTGATCCAGATCGGTGATCAGCACGGGCACCTGCAGCCTGCGCACGAACAGCAGCGCGAACTGGCTCGCCATGAGACCCGCACCGATGATGCCGACCTTGGTGACCTTCTTCGCGAGCTCCTTGTCGGGCGCGCCGACCGGGCGCTTGGCGCGCTTCTGCACCAGGTCGAAGGCATACATCGACGCGGCGAACTGGTCGCCGGTCACGAGTTCTGCCAGCGCCTCGTCCTCGCGGGCGAAGCCCTCGGCTTTCGAACCGCTCTTCGCCCTGTCGAGCAGATCGAGTGCGGCGTACGGCGAGCGCGGCACCATGCCGATCTTCGACTCGAGCATGCCGCGGGCCATCTTGATCGCCACCGGCCACTTGACCGTGCGCTCGATCTTGCCCGGTGCGTTCCTGCGCTCGACCTTCCTGCCGCCGAGCACGGCGTCGGCCCAGGCGAGCGAGTTCTCCAGGAAGTTCGCCGCCGGGAAGATCTCGTCCATCAGTCCCAGCTCGTGCGCCTGCTGCGGCGTCAGCATCCGGTTCTGCTTGAGCGGGTTCGAGATGACGACCTCGAGGGCGTTCTCGATGCCGATCAGGTTCGGCACGAGGTAGGCGCCGCCCCAGCCGGGGATGATGCCGAGGAACACCTCGGGCAGCGCCAGCGCCGCCGCCGAGGCGTCGACCGTGCGGTAGCTGGAGTTCAGCGCGATCTCCATGCCGCCGCCGAGGGCGAGACCGTTCACGAACGCGAACGACGGCACACCCAGTTCGGACAGCGAGCCGAGCACCTTGTGCCCGAGCTGTGCGATCAGGCGCGCGTTGTCCTTCGAGCCGACGCGGCTGATGTCGGAGAGGTCGGCGCCGGCGGCGAGGATGTACTGCTTGCCGGTGATGCCGACCGCCTGGATCTCGCCGGCGGCGGCACGCGCCTTCAGCCCCTCGAGGGTCTCGCCGAGCTCGGTGAGCGTGGCGGGGCCGAGCGTGTTCGGCCGGGTGTGGTCGCGGCCGTTGTCGAGGGTGATCAGCGCCAGGACCCTGCCCGAGGCGAGGCGGATGTCGCGCACGGGGGAGTGCGTGACCACCTCGCCCTCGGTGAGGGCCATGATGGGCGAGAAGTCGACGCCCGCGTACTGCTCGTGGATCGTGTCAGCCATCGGGGTCACTTCCTCTTCTTTCCGTCGTAGAACGGGTTCTCCCAGATGACCGATCCGCCCTGGCCGAGGCCGACGCACATGGCGGTGAGGCCGTAGCGCACGTCGGGGCGCTCGGCGAACTGCGCCGCCAGCTGGATCATCAGACGGACACCGGATGCCGCGAGCGGGTGGCCGAGGGCGATCGCGCCGCCCCACTGGTTGACCCGCGGGTCGTCGTCGGCGATGCCGAAGTGGTCGAGCAGCGAGATCACCTGGATCGCGAAGGCCTCGTTCAGCTCGAACAGGCCGATCTCATCGATCGTCAGACCCGCCTTCTTGAGCGCCTTCTCGGTCGACGGGATGGGGCCGATGCCCATGATCTCGGGCTGCACGCCCGCGAACGCGAACGACACCATGCGCATCTTCGGGGTGAGGCCGAGCTCCTTCACCGCGCCGCCGCCGGCCAGCAGCGACATGGTCGCCCCGTCGGTGAGCGGCGAGGAGGTGCCGGCGGTGACACGCCCGTGCGGCCGGAACGGCGTCTTCAGGCTCGCGAGGTCGTCCATCGTGGTCTGTGGGCGGCGACCCTCATCCTCGGTGGCAAGACCCCAGGCGCCGTCGGCGCCCTTGATCGCCACGGGCACCAGGTCGGCCTGGAACTTGCCCGCCTCGTAGGCCGCCTGCACCTTGTGCTGGCTGAGCATGCCGAACCGGTCGGAGCGCTCCTTGGTCAGGTGCGGGAAGCGGTCGAAGATCCGCTCGGCCGTGACGCCCATGTTCAGGGCGCCGGGGTCGACCATCTTCTCGGCGACGAACCGGGGATTCGGGTCGGCGTTGCCGCCGATCGGGTGGTGTCCCATGTGCTCGACGCCGCCCGCGATCGCGAGGTCGTACATGCCGATGCCGATCGAGCCGGCCATCGTGGTCACGGCGGTCATCGCGCCGGCGCACATCCGGTCGATGGCCAGGCCCGGCACGGTCTGCGGGAGGCCCGCGAGGATCGCGACCGAGCGCCCGAGGGTGAGGCCCTGGTCTCCTGTCTGAGAGGTCGCGGCGATCGCGACATCATCGATGCGGTCACCCGGGACGGATGCGTTGCGCTCCATCAGGCCGATGGTCGCCTTGACGGCGAGGTCATCCGCGCGGGTGTTCCAGTACATGCCCTTCTCGCCGGCGCGCCCGAACGGGGTGCGCACTCCATCGACGAAGAAGACGTCCGAGATCTCGGCCACTCTGCCTCCATTTGGTTGGTATGCGCCCAGCCTAGAAGCGGGGTGGAGGCGCCTGGAATCGGTTGGATCGAACCTACGAAGCCGCTTCCACGGCATCCGATGCCGTTTGTGGCCCTTCTTCAAAGGCGGTGGCGATCTTCTGTGCAGTATGCGCAATCTGCCAGGGTCGCGCGCCGAGCTCGGCGAGCGAGGCGCCGATCGCGTCGGCGGTGAGTGCCGGCGGCTGCCAGGCGACGCGGCGCAGGTACTCCGGCGTCAACAGGTTCTCGGTGGGCATGTGCAGGTCCTCGGCGGTCGCTTCGACCACCGGGCGCGCTGCCTTCAGGCGCAGATCGGCCTCGGGGTTGCGGTCGGCCCACGCGCGGGGAGGCGGCAGGGCGTCGCTGGGCACGCGCTCGCGGGGCAGCTGCTCCGTGCTGCGGCCGCGCTCGATGGCGGCCCACCACCGATCCAGCTGAGTGCGGCTGGCGCGCCCGTTGAACTCCTTGAGCCCGGCCAGTGCGGCCTTGCTCTGCGGCGCGGCGAGGATGGCGGCGAGCAGTGAGCGGTCGGGGACGAGCCGCCCCGGCGAGACGTCGATCTGCTGCGCGTACTCCTCGCGGGCCGTCCACAGTTCACGGGCGATCGCGAGCTGACGCGCGCCGCGTACCCGGTGCAGTCCGCTCAGCCGGCGCCAGGGCTCCTCGCGCGGCGGCTTGGGCGCCCGGGCGAGGGTGGCCTCGAACTCCTGGCGCGCGATCTCGGTCTTGTCGGCTTCGGTCAGCTCGCCGGCGAGCACGTCGCGCACGTCGATGAGGTGCAGCACGTCGAGCGCGGCGTACTCCAGCCACGGCCCGGGAAGCGGGCGCGTGGACCAGTCGGCCGCCGAGTGCGCCTTGGCGAGACTGATGCCGAGCGCGTGCTCGACGACCGCGGCCAGGCCGAAGCCGTCGTTGCCCAGCAGCCGTGATGCGAGCTCGGTGTCGAAGATGGCAGGCGGGACGAGCGACAGCTCGCGCAGCGAGGGCAGGTCCTGGCTGGCGGCATGGAACACCCACTCGGCGTCGCCGATGGCATCCTGCAGCGGCGCGAAGTCGCCGAGGGCGGGCGGGTCGAAGAGGAAGACGCCGGCGTCGCGCCGGAACACCTGCACGAGGTACGCGCGCTGCGAGTAGCGGAAGCCGGATGCCCGTTCGACATCGACCGCGACGGGGCCGTCCGCGGACGCCAGGATGCGGCAGGCATCCTCGAACTCCGTGCGGTCGCCGATCACGGAGTATTCAGCCACGTCCGCCCTTTCTCGCGCCGAACACGGCGACGTCCTCGGAACCCGGCGGCAGACCCGCCAGCATTCCCACCAACTCAGCCCATGCTTCCACATGCAGCCGCAGCGGGGCTTCGGGGGTCCAGGACGCGCGCAGCTCGATCTGCGCGCCGTCGCCCTCGTCGGCGAGTCCGCCGAACCCCTTCGAGATCATCTTCGTCGACGTGCCGGATGCCGAGTGGTACACGGCCCCGCGGGAATCCAGGGCATCCACGAGCCACGACCAGGCGACGTCCGCCAGCAGGGGATCGGTGCCGATCTCGGGCTCCAGAGGCGCCTGCGCGAACGCGATCACGCGCCACGCGCCGCCCCAGGCCGCGGGCTCGTCGGGGTCGTGCAGCAGCACGAACCGTCCGGTGCCGTATGCGGAATCCCCATGATCATCGGGCCGGATGTCGGCGGCGAGCGCGATGGCATACGGTGCCAGCCCCGCAGGCGAGGGGATCTCACGCACGACGATGTCAGCGCGGAACGGCGTCTCACGCAGCTCTGCCGCAGCCGCTTCGAAGAGCGCGGCGGCATCCGGGTGTGCGGTCACGAGGACAGGCTAGAGTCAGGAGGCGATGAAGAGTCTCAGGCACGCCGTAACCATCGCCGTCCCCGCGCTTGTGGCCCTCGCGGCCGCTGCGGCGATCGCGGTGCTCACGACCGCGCGCCGCGTCGTCACGCCGGCCGTGCGCCGCGCCGACACGCGCATCCTCGCCGTCGACACCGGCGCGCAGACCATCGAGCTGAACCGCACGCTCGACACCGAGCTGCCCGGCCGCTACGGGCTGTTCACCACGGGCACCTACGGGTACGTCAAGCTCGGTGCCGTGCTCAGCGCGGATTCGAAGAGCGTGCGCCGCAAGCTGCTCACCCAGATCGACGCGGGCGCCCAGGTGGACCGGGATGCCGCGTTCAGCGGCTGGTACTACACCACGCCGGGCGAGCTGCATCTGCCCTGGGAGACCGTCCTGATCGGCTCACCCGCAGGCCCCTGCCCCGCCTGGCTGTTCCCCGCCGAATCCGACACCTGGGTGATCCAGGTGCACGGCCGTGGCGCCACCCGCTCGGAGTGCCTGCGCGCCGTGCCGGTGTTCCACGCGATGGGGCTGCCCGTGCTGGTGGTCTCGTACCGCAACGACGGCGAGGCGCCGCGTTCGCGCGGCGGTCGGTACGCCCTCGGCGCTTCGGAGTGGCGCGACGTGGACGCGGCGATCGGCCACGCGCTGCGGCGCGGTGCCCGGCGCGTCGTGCTGATGGGCTGGTCCATGGGCGGCGCGCTCGTGCTGCAGACGGCGGTCTCGTCCGGGCACCGCTCGGCCATTGCCGGCGTGATCCTCGAATCCCCGGTCGTCGACTGGCGCACGGTGCTGAGGTTCCAGGCCCGGGAGGAGGGGTTGCGCGAACCCATCCCGGCTCTCGCCATGGGCGTGCTGGAGAACACCCTCACCGCACGGCTGGGCGGCGCCGAGGAGGCGATCCCGTTCGACCGGCTCGACATGGTCGCCCGCGCATCCGAGCTGGAGGCGCCGGTGCTCATCCTGCACAGCGACGACGACGGCTTCGTCCCGGCGGACGCATCGCACGCCCTCGCCGCGGCGCGCCCCGACATCGTGACGATGCTGCCGTTCTCGGTCGCGCGGCACACCAAGCTGTGGAACTACGACCAGGCCGGCTGGACGTCCGCGATCACCGACTGGATGCGGACCCAGGCATTCAGCTCCGCTGTCTGATCTGGTTCTTCGCGCGCATCAGCATCCCGGTCATCCCGCCGATGCGCAGCGGAGACACGAGACGCGTGAGGCCCAGGCTCTGCGGATAGTCGTTGGGGATGGCGAGCACCTCTTCGGGGGAGAGCCCGGTGATGCCCTGTACGAGGATGCTGGCGAAGCCTCGCGTGGTCGGGGCCTCGGGCGGCGCCGTCGCGTGCATGGCGACGACGCCGTCCTCGACCTCGACGTGGATGTAGACGGGGGACTGGCACTCCGCGACCCGCTCGTACATCTCGGGGTGGCTCGCGACCTCCGCCGAGACCGGGGGCAGCTCGTTCGCGAACTCCAGCAGCAGCTCGAGGCGATCGTCCTCGGGCAGCGAGAGGAAGTCCTCGCGGAACTCGGCGAGCGTGTCGGGGACGTGCGTGTCAGTCATCCGTGCAATTGTCCCACCGTCAGAGCGAGCCGGGCTCGCTGCCGCTGACGATCGGCACGCGCACGGCGCTGCCCCACTCGGTCCAGGATCCGTCGTAGTTGCGCACGTTCTCGAAGCCCAGCAGGTGCTTGAGGACGAACCAGGTGTGGCTGGAGCGCTCACCGATGCGGCAGTACGCGACGATGTCGTCGCCGTCGGCGATGCCGGCGCCGTCGCGGTAGATCGCCTCGAGCTCGGCGCGCGACTTGAAGCCGCCATCCTCGGCGACGGCACGGCCCCACGGCACGTTCTGCGCGGTGGGGATGTGCCCGGCGCGCAGGCTGCCCTCCTCGGGGTAGGCCGGCGCGGTGGTCCGCTCGCCGTTGTACTCCTCGGGCGAGCGCACATCGATCAGCGGGCCCTTGCCGATGAAGGCGACCACGTCGTCCTTGTAGGCGCGAAGCACCGAGTCGTCACGCTCGACGACGGGGTAGTCGGTGGCGGGGCGCACGGTCTTCTCGGTCGTGATCTCACGACCCTCGGCGATCCACAGGTCGCGGCCGCCGTCGAGCAGGCGGACATCCTCGTGCCCGAACAGCGAGAAGACCCACAGGGCGTAGGCCGCCCACCAGTTGTTCTTGTCGCCGTAGATGACGACGGTGTCGTCGCGCGAGATGCCCTTGCGGCTGAGCAACTCCGAGAAGCCCTCGCCGTCGACGTAGTCGCGCACGACCGGGTCGTTGAGCTCGGTGTGCCAGTCGACCTTCACCGCGCCGGGGATGTGCCCGGTCTCGTACAGCAGCACGTCCTCATCGGATTCCACGACGACCAGACCCGGCGTGCCGAGGTTCGCCGCCAGCCATTCCGTGGTGACGAGGCGGCCGGGTGCGGCGTACTCGGCGAACTTGGCGGATGAGGTGTCGTGCTCGACAGTCACAGTTGCTCCTCTGGGTTCAGGACGCGGGGTGGGTGAGGCGACGGCGTAAAGTTGAGCCGTCACCTTTGACGATAGATCCCTTCGTGCGGGCCCGCATCCGGATCGTAAGACTATGACCTCAGGAATGTGATGACCCAGCAGACCAGCACGGGAGTGGTGCATCTCACCCAGCGCACCCCCGTCGTCACCGGACCCGAGATGCTGGCGAGCCTGGTACCCCCGCCGCAGTTCGACGACGCCACCTTCGACAGCTACCGCGCCGATCCCGCCTACCCCTCGCAGGAGGAGGCGAAGCAGACGCTGCAGCGCTTCGCGGGCCGAAGTGAGCCGGTGAAGAAGGCAGGACTGTTCCGGCGGGCGCCCAAGGAGGCTCCGATGAAGCCGGGCGTCTACCTGGACGGCGGGTTCGGTGTCGGCAAGACCCACCTGCTGGCATCCGTCTACCGCGCGCTGCCCGCCCGCCGGAAGTACTTCGGATCGTTCATCGAGTACACCGCGCTGGTCGGCGCGCTCGGCTACCGCAACACCGTGGATCTGCTGCGCGGCGCCGACCTGCTGTGCATCGACGAGTTCGAGCTCGACGACCCGGGCGACACCATGGTGATGACGCGGCTGCTGGGCGAACTCGTCACGTCGGGCACCAAGCTCGCCGCCACCTCGAACACGCCGCCCAACGCCCTCGGCGAAGGGCGATTCGCCGCGCAGGACTTCCTGCGCGAGATCCACGCCATGTCGGCGAGCTTCGAGACGCTCCGCATCGACGGCGTCGACTACCGGCAGCGCGCGATCGACGGCACCGCGGTGACGCTCGACGACAGCGCCTACGCGCAGCGCGTGGGGGATGCCGCGGCCGCCGGCACGGCATCCGACGATGACTTCTCCGACGTCATCCGCCATCTCGCCCAGGTACACCCCTCCCGGTACATCCGCCTCATCGACGACCTCGACGTGGTCGGCCTGCGCGACGTGCGCGAGCTCACCGACCAGTCGGAGGCGCTGCGGTTCGTGGCCTTCGTCGACCGCGTCTACGACGCGCAGCTGCCGGTCGTCGCCACCGGCATCCCGCTCAACGACGTCTTCGCCGACGAGATGCTCGGCGGCGGGTACCGCAAGAAGTACCTGCGCGCCATCTCTCGTCTGAACGCGCTCACGCACACCGCTCCGGATGCCGCGTAACGCGACGTTCACACACCCGCGTCCGCTGTAACACGCACGCAACACGCCGCGCGCGTGCCGGAAACACGGCGCGCGCAGACTGAGCCTCGTTCGAGTCCTTTGAAGGAGGTTCCAGATGGATGCTGCGGGAAACATCTCGTGGGTGATCACGGCCACCGCCCTGGTGCTGCTGATGACGCCGGGAGTGGCGTTCTTCTACGGCGGCCTGGTCAAGGCGAAGAGCGTCATCAGCATGATGATGATGAGCTTCGGCGCGATCGGGCTGATCGCCGTGCTGTGGGTGCTGTACGGCTTCTCGATGAGTGCCGTGTCCGACCCGGCGCAGTTCGCAGGCAACCCCTTCGCGGACTTCGGGCTCGTGGAGACCTCCGCCGGTGACGGGGCCAATGTCGCCCTGCTCAGCGTCGCCTACGGTGCCACGTTCGCCATCATCACCGTCGCCCTGATCTCGGGCGCGATCGCCGACCGTGCACGGTTCGGGCCGTGGCTGATCTTCGTCGGCGTGTTCGGCACGCTGGGGTACTTCCCGATCGCCGCGTGGGTCTGGGGCGGCGGCTGGATCATGAACCTCGGCACGACCCTGTTCGGTGCCGACAGCGGCATCGCCGTGATCGACTACGCCGGCGGCACCGCCGTGCACATCAACGCCGGAGCCGCCGCCCTCGCCCTCGCGCTCGTGCTGGGCAAGCGCATCGGGTTCCAGAAGGGCATCCAGAAGCCGCACAACGTGCCGCTGACGCTGCTGGGCGCCGCTCTGCTGTGGTTCGGCTGGTTCGGCTTCAACGCCGGCGCCGAGTGGCTCTCGGAGGACATGGGCGGCGTGGGCCTGATCGCCATCAACACCCTGGGCGCGGCGGCGGCCGGCATCCTGGGCTGGATCCTCGTCGAGCGCGTCAAGGACGGAAAGCCGACCTCGGTCGGCGCGGTCTCGGGTCTCGTGGCGGGTCTGGTCGCCATCACGCCGGCGTGCGCGAACCTCACTCCCGGTTGGGCGCTGCTGCTCGGCGCGCTGGCGGGTGTCGCCTGCGCCCTCGCCGTCGACCTGAAGTACCGCTGGGGCTTCGATGACTCGCTGGACGTGGTGGGCCTGCACCTGGTGGGCGGCCTGCTCGGCACGGTCTATCTGGGCTTCTTCGCGACCGGCCAGGGCCTGTTCACCGGGGGCGACTGGCGTCTGCTGGTCGTGCAGGTGATCGCGTCCGGCGGGGTGCTGATCTACTCGTTCCTGGTCGCGCTGGTCATCGGCTTCGCGATCGAGAAGACGATCGGCTTCCGCGTCACCACCGAGGACGAGGTCGCCGGGGTCGACTTGGTCGTGCACGGCGAGGCGGGCTACGCCCTGGCCGAGTAGCCGTGGGTAGGGTGGGCAGGTGACTTCGAACAGGAGCATCCTGTCCACCCTCGCCGGCATCCTGACCCGGATGCTGGCCAAGGACGACCCGAAGCGTCCGGTGCGCCCACGGCGCCCGGACGCGAAGCTGCGTCCCGAGGGACGCAGCACGGCCCGGGAGCGGGCCGGGGAGGATGCTGCGGGCCGGATGCCCGGCGCGCAGACCGTGCAGGTGGATCCCGAGCGCATCCGCGATGTGCAGGTCGGCTACTCGCCCTCGCGCAACGACGTGCCGGATTCGGGCGAGATCATCTGGACCTGGGTGCCGTACGTCGAGAACGACGGCCGCGGCAAGGACCGCCCGGTGCTCGTCATCGGCAGGCACACATCGGATCGCGTCTACGCGGTGCGCATGACCAGCCGCGACAGGGACGGTGACCGCGACTACCTGCCGATCGGCTCCGGCTCCTGGGATGCCAGGGGCCGCGAGTCATGGGTCGACATCGAGCAGCTGTACAGCGTGCACCACGAGGGGATGCGGCGCGAGGCCGCGATCCTCGACGAGCGTCGCTATGCGCGCATCGCGGATGCGCTGGTGCACCGCTACGGGTGGGCTCGCGCCTGAGCTGAAGTCGTCGGATGCCGGCTTCGCGGAGCGGATGCGGGTGGAGGGGGAGCGATGAGCCATCATCACGGCGCCGGGCTCGGTGCCAGGGAGGATCTGGAGGCGCGGATCGAGCAGTACCGCGAGCTGATCCTGCGCAGCCTCGACGGCCTCACCGAGGAGCAGGCCCGGGCCGAGATCGTTCCGGGCAGGCCCTCGCTGCTGGGCGTCGTGCGGCACACGGCCTTCGTCGAGGGGGTGTGGTTCGCCGAGGCGGTCGACGGAACCACCCGGCCCGCACTGGGGCTGCCGGTGTCGACCGCGAACTCGTGGAAGACCCGCAAGGTCGACAGCATCGCTTCGGTCACCGCGCTGTGCCGCCGCATCAGCGACATCGCCCGGACGAACCTGGCGGGGCGCGACCTCGACGAGATCGTGCACGGCCGCGGCGAGCGCACCGTGCGCAGCCTGTACACGCACGTGCTCAGTGAGCTGGCCTGGAACACCGGCCAGCTCGACATCCTGCGTGCACTCGTCGTCGCGGCATAGCCGGCACATCCGATTGGGAGAGTGCTCCGAACAACCTTCACGCCGCATCCGCGGCGGTTCTGAAGGAGGAATCATGCGCTTCATCCCCACCAAGGTCCACGGTGTTCTCGACTACCTGGTCGGCATCGCGCTGATCGCGGCGCCCTGGCTGTTCGGCTTCGCCGCTGTCGGCGGCGCGGCCGTCGTGATCCCGATCGTGCTCGGCGTCGGGCTGATCGTGTACAGCCTCTTCACGAAGTACGAATGGGGCCCGTTCGGTGTCATCCCCATGCCGGTGCACCTGGTCTTCGACGTCGTGGCCAGCGCGTTCCTGGCGCTCTCGCCGTGGCTGTTCGGCTTCGCCGACGCGGCACTGAACGTCTGGCTGCCGCACGTCGTCGTCGGTGCCACAGTCATCCTCGTCGTGCTGCTGTCCAAGCCGACGCCCGAGACGATCCGCGGTGACGCAGCAGCGAGGGGGTCGCTCGCCTGATCCCGGATACGGAGAGAGGCCCGGAGCCCGCGATTCTCGCGTGACTCCGGGCCTCTCGGCTGTGGGCGATACCGGACTCGAACCGATGACCTCTTCCGTGTGAAGGAAGCGCGCTACCAACTGCGCCAATCGCCCCTGTGATGTTGTGTCGTGCGCGGTGGCACAGATCAAGAGCATACCCGATCCGGCGGCCCGCGCTGACACCGGACGGCGGGCCGGGCGTGGCGTCAGGGGAGCGGAGAGGCGTGACACGCCCGGCGGCGGGGCGCGGTTTGGTGATGGGCCGATCCTGGGCTAATGTATTTCAAGTGCCCGGGACGCCGGGCAACGAAATGCGGATGTAGCGCAGTTGGTAGCGCATCACCTTGCCAAGGTGAGGGTCGCGAGTTCGAGTCTCGTCATCCGCTCGAATGCAGGAGCCCCTTCGGGGTTTCGGCATGTGGGTTCGAATCCACCTTACGGTGGCGTGGCCGAGTGGCTAGGCACCGGCCTGCAAAGCCGTTTACACGGGTTCGAATCCCGTCGCCACCTCTCAGCACAACTGAATACGCCTTCATAGGCGCGATTGGCGCAGCGGTAGCGCGCTTCCCTGACACGGAAGAGGTCACTGGTTCGATCCCAGTATCGCGCACACGAGAAAACCCCGGTTCAGCCGGGGTTTTTGCATTTCCCGGGCGCAGGCGTGCGCGCCGGCATCCGACGTTCTCAGCGCCAGTGGCCGGCAGTGCCGCCGCGTAGGAGCGTGTGAGCCACTCGCTACCGTTCCCGGGCGTTCGCCATAGCGGCGTCGATGAGTACCTCCGCGGCACCGCGAGCCTGCACCGCGACCTGCGGATCCGCGGAGATGGCGGCAGTGCTCTGGGCGCCTTCCGCGAGGATCGAGAGCTGCGCGGCGAGCGACGGTGGTGCTCCGATCCCGGCGACGAGCTCGGCCATGTACCCCTGGAAAGACGCCTTATGCGCACGAACGATCCGGCTGACGTCCGGGTTCGTGCCCCCGAGTTCACCGAAGGCGTTGATGAACGCACAGCCACGGAAGTCCCCGACGCAGAACCACTGCTCGAGGTATCCGTAGACCGCGAGCAGTCCCGCGCGGGGATCGGTGCCCGCAGCCGCCACCGCAGCGGTCAGCGCCGAATCCCACTGCTCGTGCCTGCGCTGCAGCACCGCCGTGATGATGTCGCTCTTCGAGGGGAACAGGGCGTACAGGCGCTTGAGCGACACGCCGGCCGCCGCGCGCAGCTCATCCATCCCGACAGCGCCGAATCCCTTGCGGTAGTACAGCTCCTCGGCGGCGGCGAGCACCTTCTCGCGTGCGTTCTCATCGATCGTGCGCCCAGTCTACTTGACACGAGAACGCGCGTTCTCTACTGAATCCCACACCGCGAGAACGCGCGTTCTCGCGCGCTACCGCGTGATCACCTACGACCGCCGCGGTTTCGGTCAGTCCTCGAAGGTCGGCACGGGATATGACTACGACACCTTCGCCGCCGACCTCAACGCGGTGCTCGAGACGCTCGACCTGCGCGACGTCGTGCTGGTCGGCTTCTCGATGGGGACGGGCGAACTCGCCCGCTACGTCTCGCTCTACGGTCACGAGCGCATCGCGAAGCTCGCCTTCGTCGCCTCGCTCGAGCCCTTCCTCGTACAGCGCGATGACAACCCCGAGGGTGTGCCGCAGGACGTCTTCGACGGCATCGCCGCCGCGGCCAAGGGTGATCGCTACGCGTGGTTCACGCAGTTCTACGACGACTTCTACAACCTTGACGAGAATCGCGGCACTCGCATCAGCCAGCAGGTCGTCGACGCCAACTGGAACCTCTCCGTCACGAGCGACCCGGTCGCCGCATACGCCGTCGTGCCGGCCTGGATCGAGGACTTCCGCGCAGACGTCGAGGTCGTGCGCGAAGCAGGCAAGCCGACGCTGATCCTGCACGGCACGAAGGACAACATCCTTCCGATCGATGCGACCGCACGCCGCTTCCACCAGGCCGTCCCCGCCGCCGAGTACGTCGAGGTGGAGGGCGCACCCCACGGGCTGCTCTGGACGCACGCCGACGAGGTCAACGCAGCGCTGACCGGCTTCCTCGCACGCTGAAACCCCGGATTTCCGGGGGTTACGTCGTATCCAGGGGATGCATAGCCACCTGCGATGCCCGCCGTCAAGCCCCTGCACGCGAAGGCGGCCACTCCGTAACGTCAGTCACAACAGGCGCGTGGCGCCCTGACGAAAGGAGTCGAGGTGAACATCCTCTTCATCATCATCGCCGTCGTGGCGATCGTGCTCGCGATCACCGGTGGCCTCGTGCAGTCGCTGAACTTCCTGCTGTGGGTGGGGCTGGTCCTGCTCGCCCTCGCCGTGATCGCGTGGCTGATCCGGGCCATGACCGGCCGCAACACGACGTGACCGACGAACCCTTCTCGTGGGAGGAGTACATCGCTCCCGACGAGCAGGAGATCGCTGAACGTCTTCGCGCGCTGCGGGTCCACCCCGCAGCGCGCGAAGACGCGCAGGAGGGCCGTCAGCCGCCGAAGATCGAAGCCCTCGGCGGGCATCTGCTCTTCAGCATCTGGGACCTCGATCCCAAGAGCGTCTCGGGCCGCCCCGACGAGATCGTGGTGCTCATCGGCGCCCATCGGATCCTGACGATTCAGCGCAGCGAAGACGGGCGCGTGCGGTCGCTGCGCCCGATCATCCGCGGTGCCACCGCCAATGAGGAGCTCCCCACCGATACGCCGCTACGTGCCGCCTACCGCATCCTCGAGGCGGTGGTGCACGATTACGTCCACGCCGTCCGCGCCATCGAGGACGAACTCGACGGCGTCGAGGCCGAGGTCTTCGACGACTCCGTGCTCGAGGATCATGAGCGCATCTACCGGCTGCGCCGGAGGATCGGCCGTGTCGACCGGGCCGTCTCGGCACTCGCCAAGGCCATCGACACCGCGCCGCGCGAGGCACTCGACCTGCTCGACGAGGATGACGCCCTGCAGCCGTACCTGCAGCACATGCACAACGACCTGGACGCCCTCGCCGATCTGCTCGCGAGCCAGCGTCTCGCCCTGGATGCCGTGGTCTCCAGCCACGAGAGCAACGTGTCCTCGCGGCAGAACCAGGACATGCGCACGATCGCGGCCGTGGCGGCGCTGCTGGCGATCCCGACCGTGGTCGGCGGGATCTACGGCATGAACTTCAAGGACATGCCGCTGCTGCACACCCCCGGCGGCTGGGCCGTCATCCTCGGGATCACCGCCGTGCTGGATGTGATCGCCGTCTTCGAGTTCCGTCGGCGGGGCTGGCTGGGCGAGGCGCCGCGCCGGGATCGGTGATCCCCGCGGAGACGCATGCGGGGACGCGGCGTCGGCCCTCATCGCAGGCCGTGGCGGCCGGGAACGCGCGTCGGCGTAGACTTGCGACATGGAATCCCTGGCGACCCCTCTCGTGACCTCTGTCACGGGCGTCGTCACGCGAACTACGGGCGCCTGAGCGGGCAGGGCGCGGCCGCGCCCGCAGCTGAGTCGCCTCATTCCATCGTCAATCTGGAGAATCCCCGTGTCAGACATCGCCCAGCCCCGCGTCGAGAAGCGCGATGGCTTCGCCCTGTTCACCGATCGTTCCGTCATCGCCATGCGCGTCAACGGCGTGCTCAAGGACCTCGCGGCCACCATCACCGAGACCGACGTGGTCGAACCGGTCAGCCTCGACAGCCCTGCCGGCCTCGACATCCTGCGCCACTCCACGGCGCACGTGCTCGCGCAGGCGGTGCAGCGTATCCGCCCGAGTGCGAACCTCGGCATCGGCCCGTTCATCACCGACGGCTTCTACTACGACTTCGGCGTCGACGAGCCGTTCACCCCCGAGGACCTCAAGGCCATCTCGAAGGAGATGCAGCGCATCGTCCGCGACGGCCAGCGCTTCACCCGCCGCGTCGTCACCGAGGACGAGGCCCGTGCCGAGCTCGCGAACGAGCCGTTCAAGCTCGAGCTGATCGACCTCGCGGGGGGACCCGGTTCCGGTGCGGATGCGGCCGAAGGGGCATCCGTCGAGGTCGGAGCCGGCGAGCTGACCATCTACGACAACGTCACCAAGGACGGCGAGGTCGCCTGGAAGGACCTCTGCCGCGGCCCGCACGTGCCCAGCACCCGCATGCTCGGCAACGGCTGGGACCTCACCCGCGTCGCCGCCGCCTACTGGCGCGGCAGCGAGAAGAACCCGCAGCTGCAGCGCATCTACGGCACCGCGTGGCCCAGCAAGGACGAACTGCGCGCCTACCAGGAGCGCCTCGCCGAGGCCGAGCGGCGCGACCACCGCAGGCTGGGCGTCGAGATGGACCTCTTCTCGTTCCCCGACGAGATCGGCTCGGGACTGGCGGTGTTCCACCCCAAGGGCGGCATCATCCGCTACGAGATCGAGGAGAACCTGCGCCGTCATCTGCTGCGCAACGGCTACGACGTGGTGAACAGCCCGCACATCACCAAGAAGGACCTGTTCCAGACCTCGGGCCACCTGCAGACCTACGCCGACGGCATGTTCCCCCCGATGCACCTCGATGAGGTCGTCGACGACGAGGGCAACGTCACCCGCCAGGGCCAGGACTACTACCTCAAGCCCATGAACTGCCCGTTCCACAACCTCATCTACCGCGCCCGCGGACGCAGCTACCGCGAACTGCCGCTGCGTCTGGCCGAGTTCGGCACGGTGTACCGCTACGAGAAGAGCGGCACCCTCTCGGGCCTCACCCGCGTGCGCGGCCTGACCCAGGACGACGCCCACATCTACGTCACGCAGGACCAGGTGCGCGAGGAGCTCGCCACCAACCTCAATCTCGTGCTCGAGCTGCTGCGCGACTACGGGCTGAACGACTTCTACCTCGAGCTGTCGACCAACGAGGAGGGCAACCCGAAGTTCCTCGGCGAGCCCGAGCAGTGGTCGACCGCGATCGAGACCCTGCGCGAGGTCGCCCTCGAATCGGGCCTCGAGCTCGTCGCCGACCCGGGCGGCGCCGCCTTCTACGGCCCGAAGATCTCGGTGCAGGCACGGGATGCCATCGGCCGCACCTGGCAGATGTCGACCATCCAGCTCGACTTCAACCAGCCCGAGCGCTTCGAGCTGGAGTACACCGGCTCCGACGGCGCCAAGCACCGGCCGGTCATGATCCACCGCGCCCTGCTGGGCTCGGTGGAGCGCTTCTTCGCCATCCTGCTCGAGCACTACGCGGGCGACTTCCCGCTGTGGCTGGCCCCTGTGCAGGTCGTCGGGGTTCCGGTGGCAGACCAGTACGCCGATTATCTCGACGACGTGATCGGCCAGCTGCGCGCCGCCGGCGTCCGCGCCGACGTCGACCACTCCGACGACCGGATGCAGAAGAAGATCCGCAACCACACCACCGGCAAGGTGCCGCTGATCCTCATCGCGGGGGAGCAGGATCGCGCCGCAGGCACGGTCTCGTTCCGCTTCCGCGACGGTTCGCAGGAGAACGGCGTGCCGATCACCGCCGCGGTCGACCGCATCCGCGCCGCCATCGCCGCCCATGCGCGGGTGATGACCTCCGAGGATCTGGCGTGATGCTCCGTCTGACTGCGCCCGCTCGGGAGGCGGCCCATGGATGAGCACGAGAGGCCCGTCGAGGACGGCGGGCACCTGGCCGGCGTGCCGGACGAGTTCCAGCGGCTGTGGACCCCGCACCGGATGGCGTACATCCAGGCGGGCCCCGAGGTGCTGCGCGAGCAGTGCCCGTTCTGCGAGGCGCCGAAGCATCCAGACCCGGAGCGGCTGATCGTCGCACGTGGCGAAACGGCTTTCGTGCTGCTGAACCTGTTCCCGTACAACTCCGGACATCTCCTGGTGTGCCCGTACCGCCACATCGCGACCTACGACCAGGCGACGGACGAGGAGGTCGCCGAGATCGGCGCCCTCACCCAGACCGGGATGCGGGTGCTGCGCGAGGTCTCGCGGTGCGACGGGTTCAACCTCGGCATGAACCAGGGAGCGATCGCCGGCGCCGGTGTGGACTCGCACCTGCACCAGCACATCGTGCCTCGTTGGACGTCGGACGCGAACTTCTTCCCGATCATCGCGAAGACCAAGGCGCTGCCGCAGCTGCTCGGCGAGGTGCGGCAGGCTGTCGCGCACGCGTGGCCTGTGGACAACTGAATCCGCAGCGTTCCCGGTGACAGACTGAGAGCACAGATTCTCAGGGGGGAACCATGGTCGCTGTATTCTGCCGTCCATCACCGGGCACCCGGATCGCCGGAGTCGTCGCGACGGCGGCGATCGCCATCGCCGTCCTGGCGGGGTGCACCGCCGGCACGGCTGACGAGTCCGCACCGCCGGCGACTGCGGCATCATCATCTCCGTCACCCGATCCCACGTCGGGGACGGCCTTCGAAGACCCGGAGATGGAGGATGCCTTCGCCGAGCGGGATGCGTTCTTCGCCGAACAGGGCTTCGAGGGCAGCCGGCCCCTCACCGCGAAGACCGACGCTCAGAGGGCTCTGGTGCAGGCGCAGAAGGAATGGACCGAGCAGCAGGGCGAGGTCTGGGATGAGCGGACCGAATCGATCCTGCTCGCGCTGGGATCGGACACGTGCGAGACGGGCATCCTCAATCAGCACAGGATCGATGCCCCCATGCTGAAGCGGCTGATCGTGTCGTCGCCGCTGACGGCAGAGCTGATCCCCGCGGACGCGTCGCCCGAGCGGGCCGCCCTGTACGAGCGCAACATCGCCTCGATGTCGGTCTTCAGCGCGTCGTACCTGTGCCCGGCCGACACGGATGCCTGGCAGGCCGCCTTCACGACGGCCTACCCGGGCTGACGTCCCTCGGTGGGCTCCGAGGTCAGCGCACCTGGTGGTTCAGCGCACCTGGCGTGCCGTGAACTGCAGACGCGGGTGCGCGTAGAACTCCTGCGACTCGATGAGCTGCAGCTCGCGGTCTCCCGAGTCCAGGGTGCGCTGCAGCAGATCGAACACGCTCGACACGGTGCGCTCGAGCGCCGCCTTCGCATCGCCGGTGGAGACGTAGTGCGCGGTGAACAGCGCCGCGGTCACATCGCCCGATCCGTTCGCCTTCATCGGCAGTTGCGGGGTCGCCACGAGCCAGGCGCCCTTGTCGTCGACCGCGAGCATCTCGATCGTGCCCTCCTCGCAGTCGGGACGCTCGACGGAGGTCACCAGCACGGTCGACGGGCCCATCGCGCGTGCGGCGTCGACCGAGGCGAGCGTGGACTGGAGATCTGACGGCTCGGTGCCGGTGAGGAAGCCGAGTTCGAACTGGTTGGGCGTGATGATGTCGGCCACGGGCACGACCTTGTCGCGCAGCAGCACCGGGATGGCGGGAGCCACGAAGCATCCGGACTTGGCGTTGCCCATCACCGGGTCGCACGCGTACACGGCATCCGGGTTGGCGGCCTTCACCCGCGCGACGGCGTCGATGATGACGTCGGCGATGCCCTCGCCGCCCTGGTAGCCGCTGAGCACCGCGTCGATCTGCGGGAAGACGCCGCGCTCCTCGATGCCGGTGACGACCTCTCGCACGTCGCTCGGATCGATCATCGGACCGCGCCAGGCGCCGTAGCCGGTGTGGTTCGAGAAGTTCACCGTGTAGACCGGCAGCACCTCGACGCCGATGCGCTGCAGCGGGAAGACGGCGGCCGAGTTGCCGACGTGGCCGTGCGCGACGGCCGACTGGATCGAGAGGATCTTCATCCTGCCATCCTCTCACCCGGCCGGATGCCGATCAGCGCGTGGCCGCCTCGATGTCATCGAGCAGCCGCTGCGTGTCGGCGTCGCTCAGGTCGTGCACCGTCAGGCGCAGGTGCTCGGACGCCGGCGAGGTCTCGTCGATGCGGAACTCGTCGCCCGTGCGCACCAGCCAGCCGCGGCGCATCATGCGCTCGGCGGCGACCCGGGCGGGAACATCGAGCCGCACCCACAGGCTCAGTCCGTCGGAGGAGTGCGTGACGATGCCGCGCTCGGTGAGCGCTCGGGTGAAGGCGGCGTTGCGCGCGGCGTAGTGTGCAGCCGCCTCTTCGATGCGGGAGCGGATGCCGGGGTCGGCGAGCTGCGCATGAGCGAGGCGCTGCAGCAGGTGACTCACCCACGTCGTCCCCGGGTTCAGCCGCATCGCCAGACGTTCGGCCGTGGTCGGGTCGGTCGCGGCGAGCGCGAGGCACATGTCGGGCCCGAGGAACTTCGACACCGATCGCAGCAGCGCGTAGCGGCGGTGCTCGGGACCGATCAGCGACGCGTAGCGATGCGCGGAGAGCATCGAGAAGTGATCGTCCTCGATGATGAGCACGTACGGGTGCGGGCGCAGCACCTCGCGCAGTGCCTCGGCGCGGGCGGGGGAGAGGCTCACGCCGGTCGGATTCTGGGCGCGCGGGGTGCTGATGATGGCCCGGACACCGGCATCCAGAGCCGCCTGCAGACCTTCGACCGTCATGCCCTCGTCGTCGACGGGCACCGGCACCGCCCGGTAGCCGCCGAGACGGACGGTGTGGATGCTGGCCAGGAAGCACGGGTCTTCCAGCGCGACGGCGTCGTCGCGGGTGAGCGCCTGCGCCAGCAGCCGCTCGACCGCGTCGACCGCGCCGCTGGTGACGGTGATGCGCAGATCGTCACGTGGCAGGTCGGCGAGGATCCACTCGCGTGCCCACGCCTCCAGGCCCGGGTCGATGACCGGCTCTCCGTACAGCACGGGGCGCCCGACGATCCTGCTGAGTGCCGGGGTGGGGTCGGGGATGAGCCGCGGATCGGGGTTGCCCGATCCGATGTCGTGCAGCACGGTGTCGGCGGCGACCCCCTCCTGGGCGACGTGCTCGCCACCGGCGATCAGGGTGCCGCCGCGCCCGCGGGAGACGACGAGTCCCGCCTGCGCGAGCTGCCGGTACGCGGCGACGGCGGTGTTGCGGTTGACGCCGAGCACGCCGGCCAGCTCCCGTACGGGCGGGAGGGTGTCGCCGGGGCGCAGCATCCCGCGTTCCCGCAGCGCGCGCACGCTGTCCGCGATCTCGGCCGCGGTGGTCCCGGTGATCTGGACGTTCATCGTCTTGATTCTAGAGTGCTATGTTTTGACATAGGCCAAACAAATCTTTGTGTGCAACTGATTTCCAGGAGGACGGACCATGGCAGCCACCGAGAACCCCACCACCGGATCGCAGCGCGTCAAGCGCGGACTGGCGGAGATGCTGAAGGGCGGCGTCATCATGGACGTCGTCACCGCCGACCAGGCGAAGATCGCCGAGGATGCCGGCGCTGTCGCCGTCATGGCGCTCGAGCGCGTGCCGGCCGACATCCGTGCGCAGGGCGGCGTCTCGCGCATGAGCGACCCCGACATGATCGACAGCATCATCTCGTCGGTCTCGATCCCCGTCATGGCCAAGGCGCGCATCGGCCACTTCGTCGAGGCGCAGGTGCTGCAGGAGCTGGGCGTCGACTACATCGACGAGTCCGAGGTGCTCTCGCCCGCCGACTACGTGAACCACATCGACAAGTGGCCCTTCACGGTGCCGTTCGTGTGCGGTGCGACCCACCTGGGTGAGGCGCTGCGTCGCATCACCGAGGGCGCGGCGATGATCCGCTCGAAGGGTGAGGCCGGCACCGGCGACGTGTCCGAGGCGATGAAGCACATCCGCAAGATCCGCGGTGAGATCGCCGCCCTCGGCGCGCTGTCGAAGGACGAGCTGTACGTCGCGGCCAAGGAGCTGCAGGCGCCGTACGAGCTGGTCGCCGAGATCGCCGAGACCGGCAAGCTGCCCGTGGTGCTGTTCGTCGCCGGTGGCGTCGCAACCCCCGCGGACGCCGCGATGATGATGCAGCTCGGAGCCGATGGTGTGTTCGTCGGCTCGGGCATCTTCAAGTCCGGCGACCCGGCCGCGCGCGCGAAGGCGATCGTGAAGGCCACCACGTTCTACGACGACGCGAAGGTGATCGCCGAGGTCTCGCGCGGCCTCGGCGAGGCGATGGTCGGCATCAACGTCACCGACCTTCCTGCCCCTCACCGTCTGGCAGAGCGGGGCTGGTGACACGCGCATGACGCGAGATCGCGTGGGCGTGCTCGCGCTGCAGGGCGATGTGCGCGAGCACGTCGCCCTGCTCGAGCGGCTCGGTGCCGACGTCGTGCGCGTGCGGCGTCCCGAGGAGTTCGCGTTGGTCGACGGACTGGTCATCCCCGGCGGCGAGTCGACCGTGATCGACAAGCTGTCCCGGCTGTTCGGACTGCAGGATCCGATCCGGGATGCGATCCGCGACGGGATGCCGATGCTCGGCACCTGCGCGGGGCTGATCATGCTCGCCGACCGCATCGAGGACGCGATCGAGGGGCAGCAGACGTTCGGCGGCTTGGATGTCGTCGTGCGCCGCAACGCCTTCGGCCGGCAGGTCGAATCGTTCGAGGCGTCGCTTGATGTGCCCGAACTCGGTGCCGAGCCGGTGCGTGCGACGTTCATCCGCGGGCCCGTGGTCGAGCGGGTCGGCGAGGATGCGACGACGCTGGCCTCGCTCGCGGACGGCCGGGTGGTCGCGGTCGAGCAGGGCAACCTGATCGGCATCAGCTTCCATCCCGAGCTCGACGGCGAATCGCGGTTCCACGAGCGCTTCCTCGCGCACGTCGTCGCCCGCAGAGGATCCGCAGAGCGCACCGAGTCTCCGGCTGCCTGAAGCCGAACCGCTCAGGCGACGAGGCGGCGGATCGCCTCGACGGCACGGGCGATGTCGTCGTCGGTGGTCGCCCACGACGACATCGAGCAGCGCAGCACGGCGCGTCCGCGCCACTCCGCACCGGTCATCGCAGAAGTGCCCTCGGCGAGGATCGCCCCACCGAGGTCGCGGGTGGCCTGATCGGTGCCCAGGCGGAACATCACCTGCGTGTAGACCACATCGTTGAGCACCTCGACACCGGGGATCGTCGCGAGCCCCTCGGCCATGGTGAGCGCGTGGGCATGCAGCCGATCCACGAGCTGGGCGACGCCGGTCCTGCCCAGGCTGCGGATCGCCGCCCACGCCGGCACGCCCCGGGCCCGTCGCGACAGCTCGGGCGTGACGTCCCAGGGGTCCAGGCCCGAGTAGATCAGGTAGTCGCCGCCGGTGCGGAACGCGGCGATCGAATGCGCGGGGTCGCGCACGATCGCCATGCCGCAGTCGTAGGGCACGTTCAGCGTCTTGTGCGCGTCAGTCGCCCAGGAATCGGCATCCGCCATGCCTGCCGTCAGCGATCGCAGATCGTCGGATGCTGCCGCCCACAGTCCGAACGCCCCATCGACGTGCACCCACGCACCGTGGCTGCGCGCGATCGGGATCAGCCGCTCGAAGTCGTCGAACGCGCCGGTGTGCACCTCGCCCGCCTGCAGGCACACGATCAGCGGCCCCTCCTGACCCTCGAGGGCGGCGGAGAGGGCCTCGGGCAGCATCCGTCCCTGGTCGTCCGCGTCGACGACCGTCATCTGCGCGCGTCCGATCCCGAGATAGCGCGCCGCCCGGTCGATGGAACCATGCCGATCCGCGCCGATCACCAGCCGCAGCGGGGGAGCGGAGCGCATCCCGTTCTCGGCGAGGTTCCATCCGGCGCGCGCCAGCACCTTGGTGCGGGCGGCGGCCAGACACGAGAAGTTGGCGATCTGTCCGCCGGTGACGAAGCCGACGCTCGCGTCCGCGGGCAGATCCAGCAGCTCCAGCATCCACTTCCCCGCGACGCGTTCGATGGCCACCGTCGCCGGGGTCAGCAGCGAGGAGCCGGAGTTCTGATCCCAGGCCGAGACGAGCCAGTCCGCCGCCAGAGCCGCAGGTTGCGTGGCGCCGATCACGAATCCGAAGAAGCGGCCCCCGGGGATCGCGACCAGGCCCGGATCGGCGAGACGGGCCAGCTCCTCGATCACATCCGCCGGATCGGCGCCGGTCTCGGGCACCGGACCGCCGAAGGCCGCGATCATCTCATCCAGGTCCGCACGGGGCCAGACCGGCCGTGCATCGAGCGTCCCCAGGAACTCCGTCGCGCTCCGCTGCGCTGCGTCGAGGGCGCGAGCCCTGTCATCCATGGCGAAAGTCTCCCACCGGCGTGGTCGCCGGACAAGATCAGGCGGACAAGATCAGGCGGCCAGGATCAGGCGGCCTGGATCAGGAAGCCAGCGCGGCGACCAGGGCGATCAGCGGCGGCACGGACTGCCCGAGGGAACCGCGCCACAGGCGTCGGTCGCTCACGAACAGCACCAGCCCCGCCGCAGCCATCGATGTGCAGGTGAAGATCACCAGCGTGCGGCCGACGACATCGGCTCCCGCCAGCCACGCGACGGCGCCGACCACGGCGCCGATGGCGAGGAACAGGTTGTAGAAACCCTGGTTGAACGCCCACAGCCGCACGTCGTCATCGACGTCGGCGCGGCCCACCATCAGACGGCGGACGGCCGGCCTGCTCCACAGCAGGCTCTCCATCGCGAAGGCGGCCACATGGAAGGCCGCGCCGAGGAGGGCGAACACCACCGAGACGAGCACAGTTCGCAGTGTAGAACCGCGGTCATCGGCAGGACAATGGCCGTACAGCGTGCACTCCAGAGGGCGGGACGCCCTCGAATGGTTAGAATGGACGACGCCCTGGGCGCCGCCTCGGGGCGGATCACACGAGCGGAGACATATGTCCGGGCATTCCAAATGGGCCACGACCAAGCACAAGAAGGCCGTCATCGACGCGCGCCGTGCCAAGTCGTGGGCGAAGCTCATCAAGAACATCGAGGTCGCAGCCAAGCTCGGCGGCCCCGATCTCGCGGGAAACCCGACGCTCTACGACGCCGTCTTCAAGGCCAAGAAGATGTCGGTCCCCAAGGACAACATCGACCGTGCGGTCAAGCGCGGTGCCGGCATCGGCGGCGAGTCGGTCGAATACGCCTCGATCATGTACGAGGGCTACGGCCCCAACGGCGTCGCGCTCATGATTGAGTGTCTGACCGACAACAAGAACCGCGCGGCGGCCGAGGTGCGCACCGCGCTCAGCCGCAACGGCGGCACGCTGGCCGACCCGGGCTCGGTGGCGTACAACTTCAGCCGCAAGGGCGTCATCGTCGTCGGCTCCGAGGGCACGACCGAGGATGACGTCATGATGGCGGCCCTCGAGGCCGGCGCCGAGGAGATCGAGCCGCACGCCGACGGCTTCCAGGTGATCACCGAGGCGACCGACCTGGTCGCCGTGCGCTCGGCGCTGCAGGAAGCCGGCATCGACTACGAGTCCGCCGACGTCGAATTCGTGCCGAACCTCAAGGTCGAGATCGACGCCGACACCGCGCGCAAGATCTTCCGCCTCATCGACGCGCTCGAGGACAGCGACGACGTGCAGAACGTCTTCAGCAACCTCGACCTGTCGGCCGAGGTGCAGGCCGAGCTGGAGAACGACGAGGACTGATCCTCGCGTCCCGCTCGATGGGTTGCTGAGCCTGACGACACACCGGCCCTTCGACAGGCTCAGGGACCCAGACCGGTAGGGCGCGCCTGCGGGGGAGGATCCGGGGCGACTCGTAGCCTGGGGGAGTGAGTTCACTGCGCGTGCTGGGGATCGATCCCGGCCTGACCCGGTGCGGCGTCGGCATCGTCGATGTCGACCGCAGCAGGCGCGCCTCGCTCGTGCACGTGGGCGTCGTGCGGACGCCGCTCGACGCCGACCTTCCCGAGCGGCTCGCGGCCGTGGCCGCCGGCATCCGCTCGGTCATCGAGCTGCACCGACCGGATGCCGTGGCCGTCGAGCGCGTGTTCGCGCAGCACAACGTCCAGACCGTGATGGGCACCGCGCAGGCGTCCGGCGTCGCGCTGCTGATCGCCGCCGAGGCGGGACTGCCCGCGGCCACCCACACCCCCAGCGAGGTCAAGGCGGCGGTCACCGGGTACGGTTCCGCCGACAAGCGCCAGGTGCAGTCCATGATCGCACGCATTCTGCGACTGGACGCACCACCCCAGCCGGCGGATGCCGCGGATGCCCTGGCGATCGCCCTGTGCCACGCCTGGCGGGGCGGTTCGGCGGCGCCCTCGGCATCCGGATCCCTCACGCCCGCCCAGCGCGCCTGGGCCGAGGCCGAGCGCACCGCTCGCGGGCCGGCTCGTGTCGCTCGAACGAATGTACGACCTGCTCGATAAGGTGGAGCCATGATCTCCTCCCTGCGCGGCACGGTGCTGCACACGGCATCCGACCACGTCGTCATCGAGACCGGCGGCGTCGGGTTCTCGGTCTTCGTGCCGGCCGACGTCGCCCACATCGCCATCACGGGGGAGCAGCTGCAGCTGCACACCAGCCTCATCGTCCGTGAGGACGCGCTCACGCTGTACGGCTTCGTCGATCGCGACGAGCTCGAGATCTTCGGCCAGCTGCTGAGCGTCACCGGTGTCGGCCCCAAGTCCGCGCTCGGCGTGCTCTCGCACCTCACGGTCGATCAGATCGCCGAGGCCGTCACCTCCGAAGACGACGCGCCGTTCCGGCGTGTCTCGGGCATCGGCCCCAAGACGGCGAAGCTCATCGTGGTGCAGCTGGCCGGTAAGGTGCAGCCGCGGGTGGTCAGCACGCCGGCCGCCGCGGCCGTCAGCGGCGTGGCCGAGCAGGTCACCGCAGCGCTGGTCGGCCTGGGCTGGTCGGAGAAGATCGCCGCGGATGCCGCCGGCCAGGCGGCCGAGGATGCCACGGATGCCGAGCGCGAGTCCGTGCAGGCGCTGCTGCGCCGCGCCCTCGCCGCCATGAGCCAGCCGACCGCGGGCCAGGGAGCCAAGCGTGGCTGAGAACACCCGCGACGCCGCCGAGGCCATCGACGAGACCGAGCTCGCGATCGAGGGCGCGCTGCGCCCCACGAGCCTCGGCGAGTTCGTCGGGCAGCCGAAGGTGCGCGGCCAGCTGCAGCTGCTGCTCGAGGCGGCGCGCATCCAGGACCGCCCCGCCGACCACATCCTGCTGGCCGGACCTCCTGGCCTCGGCAAGACGACCCTCGCGATGATCGTGGCCCATGAGAGCGAGCGGCCGCTGCGGCTCTCCAGCGGCCCCGCCATCCAGCACGCCGGCGACCTCGCGGCGCTGCTGTCGAGCCTCACTCCGGGCGAAGTGCTCTTCATCGACGAGATCCACCGCATGGCGCGCTCGGCCGAGGAGATGCTCTACCTCGCGATGGAGGACTTCCGCATCGACATCATGGTCGGCAAGGGTGCCGGTGCCACCAGCATCCCGCTCGACCTCGCGCCGTTCACGCTGGTCGGCGCGACCACGCGCTCGGGGTTGCTGCCCAACCCGCTGCGCGACCGGTTCGGGTTCACCGGCCACCTCGAGTTCTACGACGAGGGCGACCTCGAGCGGGTCATCGCCCGATCGGCCGGTGTGCTGGGCGTCTCGCTGCCCGGCGACTCGCTCGCCGAGATCGCACGCCGCTCGCGCGGCACGCCCCGCATCGCCAACCGCCTGCTGCGCCGCGTGCGCGACTACGCACTCGTGCACGGGAAGCAGGGCGGGTCGGAGGCGTCGCTCGCCGACGTGCAGGCCGCGCTCGAGCTCTACGACGTCGACGCCATCGGTCTGGACCGCCTCGACCGGGCCGTGCTGGACGCTCTCGTGCGGCGATTCCGCGGCGGACCGGTCGGCCTGAGCACCCTCGCCGTGGCCGTCGGCGAGGAGGGCGAGACCGTCGAGAGCGTCGTGGAGCCGTACCTCGTGCGCATCGGTTTCCTCGGCCGCACACCGCGCGGGCGCATCGCCATGCCCGAGGCCTACCGGCATCTCGGCGTCGCGCATCCCGAGGGTGCCGCCTTGTTCGATGACCTATAATCGCTGAAGGCTTCCCGGCTGTCCGGATTCCCCCACGCACTGCCGCGTTCGGCGTGCACCTCGAAAGGCTCTCGCACTTATGGAAATCATCCTCTTCGGTCTGCTCGCCGTGATGCTCGTGTTCATGTTCCTGAACACCCGCAAGCGTCAGAAGCAGATGAAGGAGCAGCAGGAGGAGAAGGCCGCCAAGACGGTCCCCGGTGCGAAGGTCCTGCTGCAGGGCGGCCTGTACGGCACCGTCGTCTCCTACGACCCGGTCGACCTCGACAAGCCGGCCCAGATCGAGCTCGCTCCCGGCATGGTGATCGAGGTGCACAGCCAGGCGATCCTGCGCATCGTCGAGCCCACCGAGAACGTCACGGACGAGATCGACGACGAGAGCGACGACGAGGTCGTCGCCGAAGAGCCCGCTGCCGAGGTGGAGACCGGTGACGCCGACACCGCACCGGCCACCGGCGCGAAGGACGGCATCGAGTCGATCAAGGTGGAGACGCCGGAGGAGACCAAGGCGCGTCTCGAGCGCAACAACGACAACTGACGCGCAGCGTCACCCTCTCGCGGAAACGGAACCTCGTGGCATCCAATTCTCCGACCCGCCATGCCTGGCGGGTCCTCCTCGGTCTGCTCATCGTCACGGCGGTGTTCTTCGGCATCAACGCCCTCGGCGTGTACGTCTTCAAGACGGATGCCGGAGAGCCCGCGAGCTCGTGGGCCCCTGAACTCGCCCTCGACCTGCAGGGCGGCACGCAGATCATCCTCGCCGCGAGCACGCCCGACGGATCCGCTCCCACGCAGGAGCAGCTGAACCAGGCCGCCACGATCATCCGCCAGCGTGTTGACGCCTCCGGTGTCGCCGAGGCCGACATCACCACCGAGGGCGGCCGCAACATCGTCGTCCAGATCCCGGGACCGGCCGATCAGGAGACCCGCGACCGCATCCAGGCGAGCGCGAAGCTCGAGTTCCGCCCGGTGCTGCTGGCCACCGCCCCGTCGAACGAGTTCGTCGGGGACGACGGGAACGCTACGCCGTACCCGACGCCGGCCGAGACGCTGAATGCGACCCCGACAGCCAAGCCGACCGACGCCTCCGATCCGAACTGGATCACCGAGCGTCTGCAGGCCGAGCTGCTGGCCTTTGACTGCTCGGCCGAGCGCGACTCGAACGCACCAGAGGATCAGCCGCTGATCGCCTGCGAGGAGAACGGCGCCGCGAAGTACCTGCTCGGCCCGATGGAGATCGACGGCACCGTCATCACCGACGCCACTGCCGGTCGCGACCAGCAGTCCGGTGCCTGGACCGTGAACCTGACCATGAACGGCAAGGGCACGCAGGTCTTCGGCGACATCAGCCAGCGCCTGAACGCCAACCGCATCGCCGGCCTGAGCCCGCGCGACCAGTTCGCCTTCGTGCTCGACGGCACCGTCATCTCGGCTCCGGTCATGCAGGCGGCCATTCTCAACGGCAAGCCCAGCATCTCGGGCAACTTCACGCAGGACAGCGCCCAGGCGCTTGCCGACCAGCTCAAGTACGGAGCACTGCCGCTGAGCTTCGAGGTGCAGAGCTCCGACACGATCTCGGCCACGCTCGGCTCGCAGCAGCTGCAGTACGGTCTGATCGCCGGCCTGATCGGCCTCGGGCTCGTCGCGATCTACTCGCTGCTGAGCTATCGCGCTCTCGGCTGGGTGATCATCGCCTCGATCGCCGTGATGGGCGTGCTCACCTACATCATCATCGCGATCCTCGCCTGGCGGATGGGCTTCCGCCTGTCGCTGGCCGGTGTCGCGGGTCTGATCGTCTCGATCGGATTCACCGCGGACTCGTTCATCGTCTACTTCGAACGCATCCGTGACGAACTGCGAGACGGCAAATCGATCACGGCATCCGTCGAGGACGGCTGGGGCCGTGCGAAGCGCACGATCTATATCTCGAAGTCGATCAACATCCTCGCCGCGGTCGTGCTCTTCATCCTCGCCGACGCGACCGTGAAGGGCTTCGCCTTCACGCTGGGTCTCACGACCCTGATCGACGTGTTCATCTTCGTGATCTTCACGCACCCGGTGATGCAGCTGCTCGCCCGCACGAGGTTCTTCGGCGGCGGTCACAAGCTCTCGGGTCTGGATCCGGAGTCGCTCGGAGCCGTCTATCGCGGCCGGGCCCAGTACCGCGACGTGTCGCTTGCCTCCACCGGTCGCGCCGCCCGCAACCAGGGCGCACGCGGTGAGGCCGCCAAGCGCCAGACCATTGCCGAGCGCAAGCGCGCGGAGGCTCTCGCCGCTCAGGGATCCAAGGATGCCGGAAAGGACTCCGACGCCTGATGTTCTCCATGAATGAGTTCGGCAACAACCTCTACTCGGGCAAGACGTCCTTCCCGTTCGTCGGCAAGCGCCGCCTCTGGTTCATCATCGCGGTGCTGCTGGTCCTCGGCTCGGCACTGGTGCCGTTCATCCGGCCGATCCAGTTCTCGATCGAGTTCACCGGCGGCTCGCAGTTCATGATCGTCGACCCCTCGTCGACAGACCAGGATGTGGCCACCGAGGCCGTCCGCTCGGTGGTCCCCGGTGCCGCCACGAAGGTCGTCGTCGTCAACGGCAAGGACGTCCGCGTCCAGGCCGACCAGATGAGCACCCAGGAGACGCAGGAGGTCAAGGCCGCGCTGGCCGCCGCCTACGACGTCGAGCCGACCGAGGTCGCCGATTCCTTCATCGGCCCGGCATGGGGCGAGAACGTCACCCGGCAGTCGCTGTGGGGCCTGGCGATCTTCCTCGCCCTGACCTTCCTCATCCTGGCGATCTACTTCCGCACCTGGAAGATGTCGGCCGCCGCGATCATCGGTCTGCTGGACGTGCTGGTGATCACCGTGGGCATCTACTCACTGGCGGGCTTCGAGATCTCGCCGGCCGCCGTGATCGGGTTCCTCACGATCCTCGCCTATTCGCTGTACGACACGACCGTCGTGTTCGACAAAGTGCGTGAGAACACCACTGAGGATGCGAATCAGACCACGCGCACCTTCGGCGAGTCGGTGAACCTCGCGGTCAACCAGACGCTGGTGCGCTCCATCAACACCTCGGTCGTGGCGGCACTTCCGGTCGGCGCGATCCTGTTCATCGGAGCGTTCTGGTTCGGTGCCGAGACTCTGACCGACATCTCGCTGTCGATCTTCGTGGGCATCATCGTGGCCACCTACTCCACGCTCTTCGTCGCCGCCCCGCTGTACGCCGCGTTCCGCGAGAAGGAGCCGGCACTCGCCGCGCACGACGCGAAGGTCTACGAGACGCGCGAGCGCGCTGTCGCGAAGGCCTGACCCTGCGCGAGGACCGGGTCCTCCGGTCCCCGCGTAGGATGAACAACATCGCGCGACAGGAGCAGGGATGGCGGAATCGCAGGTCACTTCGCAGGGATCCAGCCTGCGCAGGCTGGTGCCCCGCATCTTCTCGCGCGCCCCGCGCGTCAACGACCTCGACAACCTCATCCGCACCGTCCGCGCCAACCACCCCCGCGGTGACCTCCCGATCATCGAGCGCGCGTACCGCGTCGCCAGGGAGAAGCACGAGGGTCAGGCCCGCCAGAGCGGCGAGCCGTACATCACTCACCCGCTCGCGGTCGCCCAGATCCTCGCCGAGCTCGGCCTCGGCCCTCGCGCCATCGCCGCTGCGCTCCTGCACGACACCGTCGAGGACACCGGGTACGCGCTCACCGAGCTGACCGAGGAGTTCGGCGACGAGGTCGCCATGCTCGTCGACGGCGTCACCAAGCTCGACAAGGTCAAGTACGGCGAGAGCGCCCAGGCCGAGACCGTCCGCAAGATGATCGTCGCGATGTCGAAGGACATCCGCGTGCTGCTCATCAAGCTCGCCGACCGGCTGCACAACGCCCGCACCTGGGGCTTCGTCCCGCCCGAGAAGGCGTCGCGCAAGGCCAAGGAGACCCTCGAGATCTACGCGCCGCTGGCCAACCGCCTCGGCATCCAGACGATCAAGTCCGAGCTCGAGGACCTCTCCTTCGCGGTGCTGCACCCGAAGATCTACGCCGAGATCAACAGCCTCATCACCCAGCGCACCCCGCAGCGCGAGAAGTACCTGCAGCAGGTCATCGAGGCGATCGATGAGGACCTGCGCGAGCTGCGCATCCGCGGCAAGGTCGTCGGCCGGCCCAAGCAGCTGTACTCGGTGTACCAGAAGATGGTCATCCGCGGCCGCGAGTTCGACGACATCTACGACCTGATCGGCATCCGCGTCCTGGTCAACTCGGTGCGCGACTGCTATGCCGTGCTCGGTGCGATCCATGCACGGTGGACCCCGCTGCCCGGCCGCTTCAAGGACTACATCGCGACCCCGAAGTTCAACCTGTACCAGTCGCTGCACACGACCGTCATCGGCCCGTCCGGCCGCACGGTCGAGATCCAGATCCGCACGCACGAGATGCACCAGCAGGCGGAGTTCGGTGTGGCGGCGCACTGGATGTACAAGGAGCGGATGAACGGGGGCAAGGTCGACCCGCGGCGCACCGACGCCGACATGGCCTGGCTCGCGCACATCTCCGACTGGCAGGCCGAGACCGCCGACCCCAGCGAGTTCCTCGATTCGCTGCGCTTCGAGATCGGTGCCAAGGAGGTGTACGTCTTCACTCCGAAGGGGCGGGTCGTCGGCCTTCCCGCCGGGGCGACGCCGGTCGACTTCGCGTACGCCGTGCACACCGAGATCGGGCACCGCACCATGGGCGCCAAGGTCAACGGGCGCCTCGTGCCGCTGGAGTCGGAGCTGAAGAGCGGCGACGTCGTCGAGGTGTTCACCTCGAAGAATCCGGATGCCGGCCCCAGCCAGGACTGGCTCAGCTTCGTCAAGAGCACCCGGGCGCGCAACAAGATCCGCGGCTGGTTCACGAAGGAGCGCCGCGAAGAGGCCATCGAACAGGGCAAGGAGTCCATCGCCCGGGCGATGCGCAAGCAGAACCTTCCGCTGCAGCGCCTGATGAGCCAGGAGTCGTTCGCCGAGGTCGCCCGTCAGCTGCGCTACGAGGACGTCTCGGCCCTGTACGCCGCCGTCGGCGAGGGGCACGTCTCCACGCAGTCGGTGCTCGAGAAGGTCACCGCGCTCGTCGCCGTCGAACCGGACACGAGCACGGGCGCCATCCAGCTTCCCGGCCGCGTCGCCCCGCGTGAGTCGCGCGGCGGCGATTCCGGCATCCTCGTGCGCGGTGCCTCCGACATCCTCGTCAAACTGGCCCGCTGCTGCACCCCGGTCCCCGGCGACCCGATTGTCGGCTTCGTCACGCGCGGCAGCGGCGTGTCCGTGCACCGCCAGGACTGCGTGAACGTGAAGGCACTCGGCACCGACTCCGAGCGCTTCGTCGAGGTGGAATGGGCACCGACCACGAAGAGCGTGTTCCGCGTGCAGATCCAGGTGGAGGCCCTCGATCGGGCGGGACTGCTGTCGGACGTCACCCGCGTGCTCAGCGAGCATCACGTGAACATCCTCTCGGCGACCGTGTCGACGACGGATGAGCGCCTCGCACTGAGCCGCTTCGTCTTCGAGATGGGCGACTCCGTGCACCTGGACCGCGTGCTCAACGCGGTGCGCCGCATCGACGCCGTCTACGACGTGTACCGCGTCACGACCTCCTGACCGGCAAGCCAACCGCCCGGCCATCGGCCCGGCCACCCGGCTGGCCGGGCACCGCTGCGATGACGGCTTGGAGGATGTGCTCCGCCCTGCGACGTCCTGGCCGCCGTGGCATCCTCGTGAGGGCTTCCTGCAACGGCGGGATCAGTTCCCGGCGGGCGCTCAGCAGAGCCTGCAGCCACCGCCGCTCGTCACCCGGTGCGGGCAGCGTCGCGGCGAACAGCAGCTCCACTGCTGTGGGCAGCGGGGCGATGACGCTGACCCCGGCGATGACCTGGACATCCCGAGGCTCCGCCGCGCGCTCGTGGTACACGACTCCCTCGGCCAGCCTGACCCGCTGCCTGGTGGCACTCAGCCGGCGCACGTGATGCAGATGCGGCCGCTCGTCACCCGCTCCATGGATCCAGGCGGCCGTCGGACCGCACGCCGCCATCCGGGCGGGCACGAGGTGCGCCACGCCGGTGGCCCTGGCATCCGCGCCCTCCACGGTGTCGACGGGCATGTACCCGTCGCCGACCTCGATCAGCAGTCCGTCCAGCCGGGCGGCGCCGAGCTCGGCGAGGGACAGTCTCTCGCCGGGACGGTAGAACAACGCGGGATGCACGCTTAACAGTGTGAGCCGCGCCACCCGGTGACGGGCGAGCGCGGCTCACACTGTGGATAACCGGACGGATCAGCCGCCGAGGGCGCTGAGCCAGGCGCGACGGGCGCTGAGAGCCTCGGTCGCCTCCTTGACGGCCCTGGCATCACCGGACTTCTCCGCAGCAGCGAGCTCTGCCTCGAGGCGCTCGATGGCCTCGACCAGCTGCGAGCTCATGTCGTTCGCCCGCGCCTTGGTCTCGGGGTTGTTGCGCTTCCAGTCGACGTCCTCGCGAGACTTCAGCCCCTGCTCGATCGCACGCATGCGGTCGTCGAGCGCACGCTCCTTCTCACGCGGGAAGATGCGACCCACCTCGTCCCACTGACGCTGGATGCGCGTGAGCAGCGAGCGGGCGCGCTTGAGGTCGGCCTCGTCGGCGACGGCCTTGGCCTCGTCGAGCAGCGCCTCGCGTGCCTCGATCTTCGGAGCCGAGTCGGCCTCTTCAGCGGCGGCCTGCTCGGCGCGTGCGGCGTAGAGGGCGTCGCCGGCGGCCTTGAACTTCGCCCAGAGCGCGTCATCCGCCTTGCGACCGGCGCGGCCGGCGGCCTTCCACTCGTCGAGCAGGTTGCGGTACGCCGGGATGCCGTCGACACCACGCGGGGCCAGGGCCTCGGCGCGCTCGACGAGGCGGGACTTCACGTCACGCGCGGCGCGATGGGTGTCATCGAGGTCGGAGAAGAACGCGCGTCGCGCCTTGTCGACAGTCGAGCGCGCATCACGGAATCGCTTCCAGAGCTGCTGTGCGGTGCCCTTGGGCAGGCGGGGACCGTTCTGCTGGTGCGCCTGCCAGGCGTCGAACAGCTCGGTCATCTCGGCAGTGACCTGCTTCCACTGCACCTTGGCGAGATCGCGGGCGGCGATCGCCTCCGCCTTCTCGGCGATCTCGGTGCGCTCGGCGATGGCGGCGTCCAGCGCCTCCTTCGCGGCCTGAGCCTCCTGCGCGGTGGCCTCCGAGAGCGACGCGACGAGCGTCTCGATGCGGGTGCGGAGGCCGGCAAGGTCGCCGACGGCGGCCGCGCCGTTCACCTCGCCCAGCAGGTGCGTGGCCTGCTTGGTGAGATCGGATGCCGAGCTGCCGCCGCCCTGGGCGCGGGTCTCGAGCGTGCCGAGCTTGACGGCGAGGTCATCGAACTTGCGGGCGTAGTACGCCAGAGCCTCGTCGGCGGTGCCGTCGGGGTACTGACCGACCGGGCGCCAGTCGTCGCCCTCGCGCACCTCGACGGTGCCGTCCTCGGCGACGCGACCCCACTCGGACGCGTCCGAGACGACGGGGGCGGGAGCGGCCGCAGCCGGAGTCGTGGTGATGCGCGGCATGGGCTTGCGCGGCGGCGCGGGCAGCGGCGGGGTGGGCTTGGGTGCGTTGTCGTCGGACACGGTGTGATCTCCTTGCGCGGTCGTCCCGCGGGAGTGGAAAAGGACTCTGCTCAGCCTAGTTCACTCGTCAGGGGTCTGCGTGGGCGAGGGCGAGGGCGACTCGCCGGTCGTCGGCGTGACCAGTGGCGTCGGCGCCGGCTCGGACGGCGACGGCGCAGGGGCCGACGGCGCGGGCTCCGGCGCTGTCACCTGGGCGTGCACGGTCTGGCTGACGACGGCACCGATGACGATGAGGCTGCCCGCGACCGCGGCGATGACCGTGTCGCGACGACGACGCGTCTTCTCCTTGCGATTCCACGCCGTCCGCGCGGCATAGAGCCGGGCGCGTTCGGCATCCGTCCTGGTGCGCTGCGCACCCCGCGAACCGCGTACCGCCATCGTGTTCCTTCCTGACCGGTGGAGCGGCTCTGCCGCCCCTGCGAGCCTACCGTCGGCCCGGCTCACATCATCGTTATGCGTTTGTGAGCGGATTGTTCGACGCGCGTAACGCAGCGCCGTCTGTTCCCGAAACACGGCGCCCGTAGCTTCGGTGCATCGGAAGGGGGAGCGATGACCGTTCAGCAGACGAGAGCACGGCACGTGCTCGTGGTGGGTGCGGGAATGGTGGCGCACCGGTTCGTCGACAGCCTGCTCAGCGCAGCCGAGGACGGATGCACCGTGACCGTCATCGGCGAAGAGCAGTACGCGCCGTACGACCGGGTGGGGCTCACCTCGTTCTTCGCCGGTGCGACCCCGGCGGACCTGTCGCTCGATGGCAGCGTGCTCGGTGACGAGCGCGTCACGTTCCTGAGAGGAGACCGGGTCGTCGGCATCGATCGCACCGCGCGCACCGTGCGCACGCACTCCGGTCGCGAACACGGCTACGACGCGCTCGTGCTGGCGACGGGATCGACGGCATCCCGCATCCCGGTCGAGGGCAACGACCTGCCGGGATGCTTCGTCTACCGCACGCTCGACGACGTCAGCGCGCTGAAGGAGTACGTCGCGCACCGCACCGCCCAGCTCGGCCGGCCGCTGCGCGGGGCCGTGATCGGCGGCGGCCTGCTCGGCCTGGAGGCCGCCGGCGCCCTGCAGGGACTGGATGTGGACTGCACCGTCGTGCAGTCGTCCGACCGGCTGATGTCCGCGCAGCTCGACACCGCAGGCGGCCGGATGCTGCAGCGGCTCATCGAGTCGCGCGGGATCGCCGTGCGCACCCGCAGCCGGACGTCTCGGCTGCACGCCGGCGCATCGGGTGACGTGGCGGGGCTGGAGTTCCAGGACGGCGGGCGCATGGCCGCCGACGTCGTCGTCTTCACCGTCGGGGTGCGCCCCCGCGATGAGCTCGCCCGCGAGGCGGGTCTGGGCATCCATCCCGACGGCGGCGTGCTCATCGACGAGGGATGCCGCACCGACGACCCGCACATCCTCGCGATCGGCGAGGTGGCGAGCTTCGACGGCCGCTCGGTCGGCCTGGTCGCGCCCGGTTACGCCATGGCCGAGGTGGCCGCGGCCGGACTGCTCGGCGGTACGGCATCCTTCCCCGGCTACGACGACTCGACCAAGCTGAAGCTGTCGGGCGTCGACGTCGCCAGCTTCGGCGACGCGATGGCCGAGAGCGCCGGTGCGCTGGATGTCGTGTACGCCGACCCCGTCGCGGGCGTCTACAAGAAGCTGGTGCTCTCCGATGACGCGCAGACGCTGCTGGGCGGCATCCTCGTCGGCGACGCCTCGGCGTACGGCGCGCTTCGCCCGCTGGTCGGCGCCGCGCTGGGCGGCGACCCCGCCGCGTACCTCATGCCGGCCGAGCGCGCCGAGCTGCCGACCGGCGACCTGCCCGACGAGGCGGTGGTCTGCTCGTGCTCGAACGTCACCGCCGGCCGCATCCGCCAGGCGGTGCACGAGGAGGGCTGCACCGATGCCGCCGCGGTCAAGAGCTGCACCCGCGCCGGGGCGACCTGCGGGTCGTGCGTGTTCATGGTGTCGAAGATCGTCGGCAAGGAGCTCGCCAAGACCGGCCGCACCGCATCCACCGCCCTGTGCGAGCACTTCGAGATGTCGCGCCGCCAGCTCTTCGACGCCGTCCGCGTCTCGGGACTGACCACCTTCAGCGCGATCATCGGCCGTTTCGGCCGCGGGCGCGGCTGCGACATCTGCAAGCCGGCTCTCGCCAGCATCCTGGCCGTGCTCGTCGGCGACCACGTGCTGGACGGTGAGAACGCGGCGCTGCAGGACACCAACGACCACGTCATGGCGAACATGCAGAAGGACGGCACCTATTCGGTCGTGCCTCGCATGCCCGGCGGCGAGGTCACTCCGGCGGGGCTGATCGCGATCGGGCGGATCGCCGACGACTACGGGCTGTACACGAAGGTCACCGGAGGCCAGCGCATCGACATGTTCGGTGCACGCCTCGAGCAGCTGCCCGAGATCTGGGGGCGTCTCGTCGACGCCGGCTTCGAGTCCGGTCAGGCGTACGGCAAGGCGCTGCGCACCGTGAAGTCGTGCGTGGGCTCGACCTGGTGCCGGTACGGCGTGCTCGATTCGGTGGGCATGGCGGTGCGGCTCGAGCTGCGCTACCGCGGCCTGCGGGCCCCGCACAAGCTCAAGGTCGGCGTCTCGGGCTGCGCCCGCGAGTGCGCCGAGGCGCGCGGCAAGGACGTCGGGGTGATCGCCACCGAGACCGGATGGAACATGTACGTCGGCGGCAACGGCGGCTTCTCGCCCCGTCACGCGCAGCTGCTGGCCTCGGATCTGGACGACGACGGGCTGATCCGCGCGATCGACAGGTTCTTCATGTACTACATCCGCACGGCCGACCGTCTGCAGCGCACCGCGTCGTGGTGCGAGGACCTCGAGGAAGGCCTCGACGGACTCAGGAGCGTCATCTTCGATGACAGCCTCGGCGTCTGTGCCGACCTCGACGAGGCGATGGCCCGCCATGTCGAGCGCTACGAGGACGAATGGGCCGCCACGCTGCGCGACCCCGAGAAGCTGCGGCGGTTCGGGTCGTTCGTCAACGCCGCAGACACCCCCGACCCCTCGCTCGCCTACGTGCCCGTCCGCGGACAGGTGCGTCCGGCCACCGCCGATGAGCGGTCGGCCGGGAGCGTCCTCATCGCCGGAACCACCCTGGAGGTGCGCAGATGACCATCGCAGCCGCAAACGACACCCTGTTCCGAGTCTGTTCGGTCGCCGATCTGGAGGTGGAGCGCGGCAGGGCGGCGCTGCTCGGCACCACCCAGATCGCCCTGTTCCTGCTGGCCGACGGCACGGTGCACGCCGTGTCGAACCTCGACCCGTACAGCGGCGCCCAGGTGATGTCGCGCGGCATCGTGGGCACGCGCGACGAGGCGCCCACGGTCGCCTCGCCGATGCACAAGCAGGTGTTCGACCTGCGGACTGGACTGTGCATCGCCACGCAGGGCCGTCCACCGGCGTCGCTGCGCGTGTGGCCGGTCGTCGTCCACTCCGGCGGCGTGCACATCGACCTCGAGGGGTTGCGATGACGGTCATGCTCGGCGTCTCGCTGACCGGACGCCAGGTGCTGTTCGTCGGCGGCGGCGCGGTGACAGCCCGGCGGCTGCGACGGCTGCTGGACGAGGGCGCCACCGCCCGGATCGTGGCACCGCAGCTGCATCCCGAGACCGCCGCACTCGTGACCGAGAACGGTCTCGACTGGCGGCAGCGCCCGTTCCGGCCGGCGGACCTGGCCGGGATGTGGTTGGCCCACGTCGCCACCGGCGACCCGCGCACCGACCGCCGCGTCGTCGCCCTCTGCGAGCGCCGGCGCGTACTGTGCGTGGACGCCGGCGAAGGTGCTCACGGATCTGCCCGGATGACCGCGCAGCTGGATGCCGGCGACGTCACCGTCGCGGTGGCGAGCACCCACGGCGCCGACCCCCGCCGCGCGATGGCGATCCGGGATGCCATCGGCGACCTCATCGCGACCGGAAGCCTCCCGCTGCGGCGCCGCCGGCACGGCCGCAGCGGTCGGGTGGATCTGGTCGGAGGGGGCCCGGGGCCCGCGGATCTCATGACCGTGCGCGCCCGCCGCCTCATCGCGGAGGCCGACGTCATCGTGACCGACCGGCTCGGCCCGGCCGCGGAGGTCGTCCGCGACCTCGACCCGGACGTGCCGGTGATCGATGTCGGCAAGAGCCCAGGACGGCACCCCGTGCCGCAGGAGGAGATCAACCGCCTCCTCGTCGAGCACGCCCTCGCCGGACGCCGCGTGGTGCGGCTGAAGGGAGGCGACCCGTTCGTGTTCGGCCGGGGAGGGGAGGAGATGCAGGCATGCCTGCAGGTCGGCGTGCCGGTCGAGGTGACCCCCGCTCCCTCCAGCGCCATCGCGGTGCCGCAGGCGGCCGGCATCCCGGTCACCCACCGCGGCACCGCCGCGGCCTTCCATGTCGTCAACGGGCAGGGCGATCTGCAGCCCGCCACGCTGGCGGCGCTGGCCGACCCGACGGTCACCACCGTCGTGCTGATGGGCGTGGCGGCACTTCCCGGCCTGGTGGATACGGCCCTTCGCCACGGCATCCCGCCGGAGCGACCGATGGCGTTCATCGAGAACGGGAGTCTGCCCCGTCAGCGGGCCACCCGCACCACCCTCGGAGACGCTGTGGACGATGCGCGAGCGATCGGGCTGAGCAACCCGGCGGTGATCGTGATCGGAGATGTCGCACGGGCGGAGCTGCTGCTGCCGGCAACTCCGGCGAGCGCATCGGCCGAACCACTCCTGACCGGGGCGGCGCACGCGTGACGCCCGGGCGCCTGCCCGACGCCGCCCTCACCGGATGCACGATCGTCATCGCCGCCGATCGCCGCTCCGGTGATCTCGCGTCAGCGCTCGAGCGCCGGGGCGCCACGGTGCACCGCGCGCCCGCCCTGAGCATCCTGCCCGCCGTCGACGACGAGCAGCTGCTGGCCCGCACCCGCGAACTCATCACGCGGGCGCCCGACACGGTGGTCGTCACCACCGGCGTCGGGCTGCGCGGGTGGATGGATGCCGCGGACGAGGCCGGACTGCACGAGCAGCTGGCCGGGGCGCTCTCGGATGCCCGCTTCATCGCCCGCGGGCCCAAGGCGCACGGCGCGATCCAGCAGGCCGGATTCGCTGCGGACTGGGTGGCGGAGTCCGAGACCTCGGCCGAGGTGGCCGAGCATCTGATCGCCGAAGGCGTGGCCGGGCGGCGGATCGCCGTGCAGCACCACGGCGCGGGTTCGGACGGCCTGGACGGGCTGCTCGAGCGTCACGGCGCCGATGTGGTGCCCCTGACCGTCTACCGGTGGGGCCCGCCGCCGGACCCTGCGCTCGTGCAGCGCACAGTCCGGCAGGCTGCGGCCGGTGCGGTCGACGCCGTGCTGTTCACCTCGGCACCCGGGGCTGCGGAGTGGATCCGCGTCGCCGAAGCTGACGGCGCGCTGGCGGCGCTCAGGGAGCGCGCCGAGAGCGGCCGGCTGCTGCTGGCGGCCGTCGGCCCGATCACGGCCGTGCCGCTGCAGGATGCCCGGCTGACGGTGCGGATCGCCGCCCGCGGACGGCTCGGGTCACTGGTGCGATGCGTGGTGGACCATTTCGCGTCCGGCGGATCGCCGTATGCCGCGACGGCGGCGGGTGAGATCGAGGTGCGCAGCGGGGGAGCGCTGCTGGAGGGGCGGTTCGTGCCGCTCTCACCGGTCTCGGCGAGCATCCTCGGCGCGCTGTTCGACGCCCGCGGACGCGTGCTGTCACGCGAAGAGCTGGGGCGCGTGCTGCCCCGGGGCGGGCAGAGCACGCACGCCGTCGAGATGGCCGTCGCGCGGCTGCGCGACGCGCTGGGAGACCCGGATGCCGTGAAGACCGTCATCAAGCGCGGTTACCGCCTGACCGTGGAGGACACCCCATGACGACTCTCATCGCCTGCTCGCACGGCACGGACTCGGCCGCCGGGCGCACCACCATCGCGCGTCTGGTCGCGATGGTGCGCGACCGTCTGCCCGGAGTGCGGGTCGTGCAGGCCTTCGTCGATGTCGAGAGGCCCGCGATCGCGGATGTCGTGGCGCGGGAGAGCAGTCGTGATGACGTCGTCGTTGTGCCGCTGCTGCTGTCGGCCGGGCACCACACCGCGGTCGACATCGCCCGGGCTGTGGCCGCCCACGAGGCAGCGCGTCAGGCGGAACCGCTGGGCACGCACCCGCTGATCGCACACGTGCTCGCCACGCGGCTGCGTGCGGCGACGCGGGGGGCCTGGCGCGCCGACGACCGGGTCGTGCTCGCGGCGGCCGGTTCGACCAACCCGGCTGCGGTCGCCGACATCGGCGCGGCGGCCGAGCACCTGCGCGCCCTGATCCCGGCCCCGGTGGCCGTCGGCTACGCCTCGGCCACCGAACCGCGGGTGGCGGATGCCGTGGCCCGTTCCCGTCGCAGCGGCGCGGGACGGGTGATCGCCGCGAGCCACGTGCTCGCCCCCGGCTTCTTCGCCGGGCTCGTGCATCGCGCGGGGGCCGACATCGTCTCCGCTCCGCTGGGGGCGGACCCGCGCATCGCCGAGGTGATCATCGAGCGGTTCCACGCGGCCTGAAACGCGAAGAGGGACGCGGCCGGTGGCCGCGTCCCTCTCGTGTGCATCCGGTCAGACGCCGGCCGGATGGCGCTCGGCCTCGACGCGGACGGCATCCGATGCGGTGCTCATCATCGCTGCATTGGGCTTCGGCGCCTGGGTCCTCGTGCGTCCGTGGGTGAGATACAGGGGGAGCCCCACGAACAGCAGACCGCCGAACAGGTTGCCGACCACGGTGGGGATCTCGTTCCAGATCAGGTAGTCCCACAGGGTGAAGTCGGCGCCCAGCAGCAGCCCCGAGGGGAACAGGAACATGTTGACGATCGAGTGCTCGAAGCCCATGTAGAAGAAGAGCATGATGGGCAGCCACATCGCCAGCACCTTGCCCACGATGCTGTCGGACGCCATCGCCAGGACGACTCCGGTGGAGACGAGCCAGTTGCACAGCACCCCGCGGATGAACAGGGTCAGCATCCCCGCGGCGCCGTGGTCGGCGTAGCCGACCGTGCGACCGTGACCGATCTCACCGATCGCCTGGCCGACGGCGCTGGGCTCTGCCGAGAAGCCGTAGGTGAAGTAGACCGCCATGAGCACCGCGACGAGGATCGCCCCGCCCAGGTTGCCCAGGAACACGAGGCCCCAGTTGCGGAACATGGCGCGGACGGTGGCTCCTGGCCGCCCCGCCATGACCGCGAGCGGGCCGAGCGTGAACACCCCGGTGAGCAGGTCGAAGCCGAACAGGTAGAGGATGACGAAACCGACCGGGAACAGCACGGCGCCGAGCAGCGGCTGACCGGTCTGGGTCGCGACGGTGACGGCGAAGGCGGCGCCCATGGTGAGCAGGGCGGCGCCCATGAAGGCGCGCACGACGGTGTCGCGTGCGGAGAGCTGCATTTTGCTTGCGCCGGCGTCGAGCATGCGGCTGACGAGTTCGGCGGGCTTGACGTAGGACACGGGACCTCCAGTGACGGGAGCCCGGCGGGCTCACTGAGGTCCAGCGTCGCGGCCCGGCGTTTCGGGGGATCGCGTGCGCCGTTACATCCGTGGAACGAACATCTCACGTCGCCGCCGGTGCACTGTGAGAGACGTCCCGATGCCGGGGGAGCAGGGGCGGCAGTCCGTGAGAGGGGTGTCGGCGGTCCGCACTAGCCTGGGAGGATGACCTCCGCCGCCGCCCTGCTCTCGGGACAGACGCCGCTGGCCGTGCGCATGCGGCCGGTGTCGCTCGACGAGGTGGCCGGGCAGCAGCACCTGCTGCGCGCGGGGTCGCCGATCGTCGCGCTGGCGGACCCGGATGCGAAGTCGCCGGGGGCGGTGTCGATCATCCTGTGGGGTCCGCCTGGAACCGGCAAGACCACCCTCGCGCAGGCGATCGCCCGGTCGTCCGGCCGCCGGTTCGTCGAGCTCTCGGCGATCACCGCGGGGGTGAAGGACGTGCGCGAGGTCATGCAGGAGGCGATCACCCAGCGCGACCTGTACGGGCAGACCACGATCCTCTTCCTCGACGAGATCCACCGGTTCACCAAGGCCCAGCAGGACGCACTGCTGCCGGGTGTCGAGAACGGCTGGGTCATCCTCATCGCCGCGACCACCGAGAACCCGTCGTTCTCGGTCATCTCGCCGCTGGTGTCGCGGTCGCTGCTGCTCACGCTCAAACCCCTCACCGACGAGGACATCGGCGTGCTCCTCGATCGTGCCGTCGCCGACGCGCGCGGCCTCGGCGGTGCCGTGACGGTGGCCGACGACGCACGCGCGGCGCTCATCCGGCTCGCCTCCGGCGACGGACGCCGCGCCCTGACGGGTCTGGAGGCCGCGGCCGCCGTCGCGCTGTCGCGTGCGGAGGGCGAACGCCCTGCGGGCGGCGAGGAGCAGGCCGCCGACGATGAGGCTGAGCCCGGCGATGCGCCGCCCGAGGTCACGGACGAGGATGTCGCCCAGGCCGTCGACCGCGCACTGCTGCGGTACGACAGGCAGGGCGACGAGCACTACGACGTCATCAGCGCGTTCATCAAGTCGATCCGCGGCTCCGACCCGGATGCCGCCGTGCACTACCTGGCGCGGATGATCGAGGCGGGGGAGGACCCGCGCTTCATCGCCCGCCGCCTAGTGATCTCGGCCGCGGAGGACATCGGCCTCGCCGATCCGCAGGCGCTGCTGATCGCGACCGCTGCGGCCGATGCGGTGGCCTTCATCGGGATGCCCGAGGGGCGCATACCGCTCGCGGAGGCGACCATCTACCTGGCGACCACAGCGAAGTCGAATGCGGCCTACAACGCGATCAATCAGGCCATCGCCGATGTGCGCTCCGGCGGCTTCGGGAGGGTGCCGATCCATCTGCGTGACGCGCACTACGCCGGCGCGAAGCGCCTCGGCCACGGCAAGGGCTATCGCTACCCGCACGATGCCGATGCCGGGGTGCTGGCCCAGCAGTATCTGCCCGACGAACTCGAGGGCAGGCGGTACTACAACCCGAAGGAGCTCGGCGCCGAGCGCGACGTGTCCGCACGGCTGGAGCGGATCCGCAGGATCCTCGACGGGCGCTGAGACGATCAGGCCGTGACGGACACTCTGAATACGAGGGTGCGGTGAAAACGAGGGTGCGGCGACGTCGCCGCCGGAGCGGCCAGGGCATGTCCGGAACACGATGGAGCTCATGGACTGCGGCGGCGATGCTCGCCGCCGGGATCGCCGCCGTGAGCGGCTGTGCCGGCGCACCGGGTGGTGCCGGCATCCCTCCGACGGCGACAACGCCCGACATGACAGTGCACACCTCGCTCCTGCACACCCGAACGGCGACCGTGCTCGACGCCGGAGACGGTGCGGAGCTGTGCCTGGGGATGATCGCCACCTCGCTGCCACCGCAGTGCGGAGGACCCGAGCTGGTGGGCTGGGACTGGTCGCAGTGGAGCGGTGCATACGAGGACGTGGCCGGGGTGCGCTGGGGAGAGTTCGTACTCACAGGCGTATACGACGCCACCGTCTTCGCATTCACGCCGTCGACGGTGAAGCCGTGGGACGCGAGCACGGCGCAGCAGCCGGAGGATCCGTCGCTGCCGGACTTCACGACCCCGTGCGATGCCCCCGAAGGGGGCTGGCGGGTGCTCGACCCCGCACGCACCACCATCGAGGCGATGGACCGCGCGTTCCAGCACGCCGCACAGCTGGACGGTTACGCCGCGTCGTGGGTGGATCGCGCCCGGGTGCCGGTATCGGGGCCGGGCGCATCGCCGGAAGAACAGCTGGAGGCGACGGCGGTGCAGCCCGAACTGACGATCGTCAACGTCACCGTCGTCGGCGACCGCGCCGCGGCGGAGGAGAGTCTGCGAGAGATCTGGGGCGGGATGCTGTGCGTCACCACAGCCCAGCGCACCGAGGCGGAGCTGCAGCGGATCGTCGACGAGCTCCTCCCGCGGACTGAGGACATCCGCATGCTGAGCGTGGTGAACGACGGGATGAGCGGGACGGTGGTGCTCGACGTGGTTCACGACGACGGCGCGCTCCAGGCCGAGATGGATGAGCGCTACGGCGAGGGCGTGGTCGAGGTGGTGTCGGCGCTGACCCCGGTGGACTGATCGCACGGGTGGGCTGAGCACCCGTCGGCTCCGCACATGCGGCTCTGATAGCATTGAGCGGCTCGAAACAGAGTTTTCGGGCATCCCTCCGCTCCTGGAACACTTCCCGACGCGCCCCGGCGTGCGCTGCGGGAAGGCGGATGCGAGGCGATACGTCCGTGAGGCGCGAAAGACGCGTCCACGTCATGGAAGGAACACTTCGTGGTCACGAAGTCCCAGGACCGCCGCAAGGTCCGTCTCAGCCGCGCGCTGGGTATCCCGCTCACCCCGAAGGCCGCCCGCTACCTCGAGAAGCGTCCCTACGCCCCGGGTGAGCACGGCCGCACCAAGCGCAAGGCCGACAGCGACTACGCCGTCCGTCTGCGCGAGAAGCAGCGTCTGCGCGAGCAGTACGGCATCCGCGAGAAGCAGCTGCGCATCGCGTTCAACGAGGCCCGCCGCAAGGACGGCCTGACCGGTGAGAACCTCGTCGAGCTGCTCGAGATGCGTCTCGACGCCCTCGTGCTGCGTGCAGGCTTCGCCCGCACCACAGCGCAGGCCCGCCAGCTGGTCGTGCACCGTCACATCCTCGTCGACGGTCAGCTCGTCGACCGCCCGTCGTTCCGCGTGAAGCCGGGTCAGCTCATCCACGTCAAGGCCAAGTCCGAGGCTCTCGAGCCGTTCCAGGTCGCAGCCGCCGGCGGTCACGCCGACGTCCTGCCCCCGGTCCCGGGCTACCTCGAGGTCGAGCTCGACAAGCTGCAGGCCCGCCTGGTCCGTCGTCCCAAGCGCGCCGAGGTCCCCGTGACCTGTGAGGTGCAGCTGGTCGTCGAGTACTACGCGGCTCGCTGATATCAGCATCCCGGGCTCTCAGGAGCCCAAGGCGGGAGGCGTCGGGGAACACCCGGCGCCTCTCGTCGTCTCACCCGGTGTTTCCGCATACGATGGGAAGACCGCGTCCAGCGGAAAGACGAGGATGACGACATGAAGAACATGCTGTGGTTCCTGATCGGCGTGATCGGCGGGTTCGTCGCTGCGCACTTCATGAACAAGGACCCTCGCGGCCAGGAGGTGCTCGCGGACATCGACGCGCGCATCTCCGAGTTCACCGCGATCCTCGGCGACTCCTACCGCCAGCAGGAGGCGCGGCTGTCGGATCCCGCCGACGACTGACCGACTTCCCTCCCTCTGCCGCCCCGCGACCGCGGGGTCGGCCCCTTGAGCAAGGACATCTACGAGCACTATGAGAACTGCGGAGATCGCGCAGCGCTACCTCGATTACTTCGAGAAGAACGACCACGTCATCGTCCCGTCCGCCTCGCTGGTCAGTGACGACCCGTCACTGCTGTTCACCGTGGCCGGCATGGTGCCGATGATCCCGTACCTGACGGGTGTGGTCCCCGCGCCGCATCCCCGCATCGCCGACCTGCAGAAGTGCATCCGCACCAACGACATCGAAGAGGTCGGACGCACCGCCCGCCACGGCACGTTCTTCCAGATGCTCGGCAACTGGTCGTTCGGCGACTACTTCAAGGAGGGGGCGATCCGCTATGCGTGGGAGCTGCTGACCTCCTCCGAGTCCGACGGCGGTCTCGGCTTCGACGAGAAGGACCTGTGGGTCACGGTCTACGAGACCGATGACGAGGCCGAGGCCATCTGGCGTGACGTCATCGGCCTCAAGCCCGAGCGCATCCAGCGCCTCGGACGCGCCGACAACTACTGGAACACCGGTCAGCCCGGCCCCGGCGGACCCGACTCCGAGATCTTCTTCGACCGCGGTCCCGCCTACGGAAAGGACGGCGGACCCGCCGTCGACGACACGCGCTTCCTGGAGATCTGGAACCTCGTGTTCATGCAGGACTTCATCGAGAACATCCGCGGCAAGACCGAGTTCGACATCATCGGCGAGCTGCCGATGAAGAACATCGACACCGGCATGGGCCTCGAGCGCGTCGCCTTCCTCAAGCAGGGCGTCGAGAACATGTACGAGACCGACCAGGTGCGCCCCGTGCTCGACCGCGCCGTCGAGCTCTCCGGCCGGCCCTACGGCGCCGTGCACGAGGACGACGTGCGCTTCCGCGTGATCGCCGACCACGTGCGTTCCTCGCTCATGCTGCTCTCCGACGGCGTGCGTCCCTCCAACGAGGGCCGCGGCTACATCCTGCGGCGCCTGATGCGCCGCAGCGTGCGCGCCATGCGCCTGCTGGGCGTCGACGAGCCGGTCTTCCCCGAGCTGTTCGCCGCCTCGCGCGATGCGATGAAGGCGTCGTACCCCGAGCTCGAGACCGAGTGGAGCACGTTGTCCTCCGCCGCGTTCGCGGAGGAGGAGACCTTCCGCCGCACGCTCGCACAGGGATCGACGATCCTCGACCTCGCGCTGGATGAGACCAGGAGGTCGGGCGGGTCCACGCTCAGCGGCCCCGAGGCGTTCCTGCTGCACGACACCTACGGCTTCCCGATCGACCTCACCCTCGAGGTCGCCGAGGAAGCCGGGCTCGACGTCGACCGCGCCGCCTTCGACTCGCTGATGCAGCAGCAGCGCGAGCGCGCCAAGGCCGACGCCCGCAACCGCAAGCGCCAGCTCGCCGACGTCTCGGTCTACCGCCAGTTCCGCGCACTCGGCGAGACCGGCTTCGCCGGCTACACCGAACTGCAGACCGAGTCGCGCGTGCTCGGCCTCATCGTCGACGGCGTGCCGGCGCAGACGGCATCCGAGGGCCAGGTCGCCGAGGTGATCCTCGCCGAGACGACGCTGTACGCCGAGTCGGGCGGACAGATCGCCGACAAGGGCACCATCGTCGGCACCGGCTTCGAGCTCGACGTGCTCGACGTGCAGCGCCCGGTGCCCGGACTCATCAGTCACACCGTGCACGTCGCATCGGGAAGCGTGTCGGTCGACGACCGTGCCACCACCGTCGTGGATGCCGCGAATCGCCGCGCCGCACGCCAGGCCCACTCGGCCACGCACCTCGTGCACGCCGCTCTGCGCGACACGCTCGGCAAGACGGCCACGCAGGCGGGGTCGCTGAACCGCGCCGGCTACATGCGATTCGACTTCAGCTGGTCGCAGCCGCTGTCGGCCGAGACCCGCAGCGAGATCGAGGACATCACCAACCGCGCCATCACCGAGGCACTCGAGGTGACGACCCGCATCGTCTCGCTGGACGAGGCCAAGGAAGCCGGCGCCATGGCGCTGTTCGGCGAGAAGTACGGCGACGTCGTGCGCATGGTCGACATCGGCGGACCCTGGTCACGCGAGCTCTGCGCGGGCACGCACGTGTCCACCAGCTCCGAGATCGGGCTGGTCAGCGTCGTCGGCGAGTCGTCCGTCGGTGCGTCCAACCGCCGCATCGAGGCACTCGTCGGCCAGGACGCCTTCCGCGAGCTCGCCGCAGAGCGCACCGTCGTCTCACAGCTGTCGGCCGCGCTGAAGGCGCCGCGCGATCAGCTCGCCGCCCGCATCGACGAGCTTCAGGCGAACCTCAAGGCCGCCGAGAAGCGCATCTCGCAGTTCGAGGCCAAGGAGCGCGAGGGCCGGGTCCCCGCCCTCGCCGAGGCCGCACAGCAGGCCGGCTCGCACCGTGTCGTGGCGACCTCGCTCGGCGAGATCGGCTCGGCCGACGACGTCCGCCCACTCGCGCTGAGCGTGCGTGAACGTCTCGGATCCGACGACGCCGTCGTCGCGCTCGGCGGCGTCGCGAACGGCCGTCCGGTCGTGGTCGTGGCCACCAACGACGCCGCGCGCGCCGCGGGAGCGAAGGCCGGTGCGCTGGTGCGCATCGCGGCCGGCATCCTCGGCGGTGGCGGCGGTGGCAAGGACGACGTCGCGCAGGGCGGCGGCACCGACGCCTCGGCACTGGATGCCGCACTGTCGGCCATCGTGGCGGAGCTCTCGGCAGCGTGACGGGCTTCCGTCGCGGCATCCGTCTCGGCATCGACGTCGGCAAGGCGCGCGTCGGGGTCTCCCGTTGCGACCCCGACGGGATGCTGGCCGTACCGGTCGAGACGGTGCCGCGTTCGGAATCGTCGATCCAGCGGATCGCCGAGCTCGCGCAGGAGTGGGAGCCGATCGAATTCGTCGTGGGTCTGCCGGTGAACATGCGGGGCGACGAGACGCCCTCGACCGTCGACGCGCGTGACTTCGCCGCGGAGCTCGCCGCGCGCACGCGCATCCCCGTGCGCCTGGTGGACGAGCGGCTCAGCACGGTGACAGCGCATGCCGCGCTGCGCTCCTCGGGCAGATCCCAGAGGAATTCTCGTAGCATTGTCGACCAGGTGGCGGCGGTCGTGCTCCTGCAGCACGCGGTCGACACCGAGAAGAGCACCGGGCGCCCTGCCGGTGCATTGATCGATCTCGATGAGGAGCCCGTCCGAGATGCCTGACGCTGACGATTCCCCGCAGCAGCCGGATCTCGGCGACCTGTTCGACAACCTCCCCACGGCGTCGTCGTCGCTGCCGGGGCGCGAGGAGCGCTCCGAGGCCGCGCCGGGCTCCCGGCGTGCCATGCGAGAGGCCAGGGCCGCCGCCGAGTCCGGTTCCGCGGTGCCCGGTTCCGCGGCGCCCGGTGACGCGGATGCTGACGCCGTGGCCGCCGATGAGACGGACACGGGCTTCGCCCCCGTCTCCGCACGGACAGACGATCCCTCCGCACGGACAGGCGACGTCGCACGCGCAGGCGACGACTCCGCGCGGACAGGCGACGTCGCACGCGCAGGCGACGTCGCCCGCGCAGGCGACGACGATGCAGGTCGTGCCGACGACGGCGAGGACGTCCGGACCCGGATCGCGCCCATCGTGGCGGCCGGCGCGCCGCCGGCCAGGGGCGTGACGCCCGCCGCGGCGACTCCGCCCGCGGAGGACGCGCCGGAGGCGCCCGCAGACGACCCGGGCTCGCTCGACGCGCTCTTCGCCCCCGAGAAGCACCGCGACGTGCCGAAGAAGAAGCGCGGCCGCGGCTGCCTGGTCGGCCTGATCATCCTCCTGGTGGTCGCGGGAGGAATCGCCGCCGGAGGCGCCTGGGTGATGAACACCTACGGCGACAAGATCAACGAGATCATGGGCTGGGGTGAGCCGAAGGACTACGAGGCCGGCCAGGCGACCGGCGAGGCCCTGATCACCATCAAGCAGGGCGACACCGGATCGCCCGTCTCCACCGCGCTGTTCGAGGCCGGTGTGACCAAGACCGACCGGGTCTTCTACGAGTACCTGCTCAAGGAGAGCCCGAGCGCGACGTTCTATCCCGGCGTGTACAAGCTGCAGAAGAAGATGACCGCCGCCGCGGCGCTCGAGGCGCTGGACAACCCCGAGAACCGGATGGAGAACACCGTCCGCATCGCCGAGGGCGGCACCGTCGAATCGTCGCTGCCGCGGATCGTCGACGGCGTCGGCATCCCGCTGGAGGACCTGCAGGCGGCCGTCGCCGACCCGTCGGTGTACGGGGTGCAGGCGCAGAGCCTCGAGGGCTGGCTGTTCCCGGCCGTCTACACATTCGACCCGGGGGCGACCGCCCAGGACGTCATCACGCGCATGGTCGAGCGCACCCGCGAGTCGCTGGACAAGGCCGGAGTGCCGGATGCCGAGGCGCAGCGCGTGCTCACCATCGCCTCGATCATCGAGCGCGAAGCCCGTACGCCCGACTTCTCGAAGGTCTCGCGGGTGATCCAGAACCGTCTGGACGACGGCATGATGCTGCAGATGGACTCGACCGCGCAGTACGGCTTCGGCGAGCTGCACGCAGGCAAGGCCAGCACGTCGGCCGAAGCGCAGCACGACGACAACCCGTGGAACACGTACGTGATCACCGGCCTCCCTGCCACCCCGATCGCGAGTGCGGGCGACGCGGCCATCGAGGCTGCGATGCATCCCGCCGACGGCCCCTGGCTGTACTTCGTGACGATCAACATGAGCACGGGCGAGACGCAGTTCTCCGAGACCTACGCCGAGCACCAGCGTGGCATCGAGAAGATGCAGGCGTGGTGCAGGGCGAACCCCGGCACGGGCTGCTGAGGTGGCCGGCCGCACGAACCTGGCCGTCTGGGGCGATCCGATCGGGCACAGCCGCTCGCCTGCACTGCACCGGGCCGCGTACCGGGAGCTGGGGCTCGACTGGCAGTACGACCGCCGCAGGGTCGACGCGGGGGAGTTCGCCACGGCGCTCGGGACGCTCGATGAGAGCTGGCGTGGGCTGTCGCTGACGATGCCGCTGAAGGAGGTCGCCCACGCGGCCGCCGACGAGCTCGATGCGCACGCCCGGCTCACCGGCGCGGTCAACACGCTGCTGCTGGGAGATCGGAGGCGCGGCTTCAACACCGACGTCGGCGGCATCGTCGACGCGTTCACCGATGTCGGCGTCAGCCGCCTCGAGTCGGTCCGCATCCTGGGCGCCGGCGCGACCGCGGCATCCGCTCTCGTCGCCGCGCACGATCTCGGCGCCCGGCGCGTCGAGGTGCGCGCCCGGCGCCCCGAGGCGGCGGAGCGCCTGCGGCGCATCGCCGGTGAGCTGGGTGCCGAGCTCACGGTGACCGCCTTCGACGAGCCCACGTCGGGTGTCGACGCGACCATCGCGACGCTGCCGACCGGCACTGTGCTCGATCCGGCGCTCGCGGTGCCGCTGGCGGCATCCGGCGGCATCCTGTTCGAGGCGGCGTACGCGCCGTGGCCGTCGGCGCTGGCTGCCGGGTGGCCGGGGCACCCCGTGATCTCGGGGTTCGAGATGCTGCTGCACCAGGCCGTGCGGCAGGTGCGCATCTTCCTCACCGGCTCGCAGGATCAGGCACTTCCGCGCGAGGACGTCATCGTGTCCGTCATGCGGTCGGCGGCCATGGGAGACTAGAGCAATGCTCCGCGTGCTCACGGCCGGCGAATCGCACGGCCCCGAACTCATCGCCGTCATGGAGGGCCTTCCCTCCGGTGTCACCGTCACCGCCGAGGCCATCCAGGCGGATCTGCAGCGACGCAAGCTCGGCTATGGGCGCGGCTCCCGGATGAAGTTCGAGCAGGACGAGCTCACCATCTCGGGCGGCGTGCGCCACGGACTCAGCATGGGCAGCCCGATCGCCCTGCGCATCGGCAACACCGAGTGGCCGAAGTGGACCGAGGTCATGAACCCCGCGCCTGCCGAGCTGACCGACAAGTCGCGCGGTCGCGGCGCGGCGCTCACCCGCCCCCGCCCCGGACACGCCGACCTGGTCGGCATGCAGAAGTACGACTTCGACGAGGCCCGCCCGATCCTCGAGCGCGCCAGCGCTCGTGAGACGGCAGCACGTGTGGCCCTGGGCGCCGTCGCCCGCGCTTTCCTCTCCGAGCTCGGCATTCGCCTCGTCAGCCACACGCTTTCCATCGGACCTGTGCGGGTGCCGGACGGCTCGCCGCTGCCGACCCCCGACGATGTCGACGCGCTGGATGCCGATCCGCTGCGCTGCTTCGATGCCGCCACCTCCGCGCTGATGGTCGACGAGGTCGACTCCGCGCGCAAGGACGGCGACACGCTCGGCGGCATCGTCGAGGTGCTCGCCTACGGCCTGCCGCCCGGAGTCGGCTCGCACGTGCACTGGGACCGGCGTCTGGACGGGCGTCTTGCGCAGGCGCTCATGAGCATCCAGGCCATCAAGGGCGTCGAGGTCGGCGACGGCTTCGAGACCACCCGTCGCCGAGGCTCGGCCGCGCACGACGAGCTCTTCGCGGCCGGGGACGGCATCACCCGCTCGTCCGACCGCGCCGGCGGCACCGAGGGCGGGATGACCACCGGTACCGTGCTGCGCGTCCGCGCAGGCATGAAGCCGATCGCGACCGTCCCGCGTGCGCTGCGCACGATCGACGTCTCCTCCGGCGAGGCAGCCACCGCGCACCACCAGCGCTCCGACGTGTGCGCCGTGCCCGCCGCGGGCGTGGTCGCCGAGGCGATGGTCGCCATCGAACTGGCGAACTCGCTGCTGGAGAAGTTCGGCGGCGACAGCATCCGCGAGACCCGCCGCAACCTCGAGGGCTACCTGGCGGCGATCCCCGCGGCGCTGCGCACGGCTCCCGCCTCGGAGGCGGCACTGCTCGCCCATGATGAGCTCTCCTGAGCGGGCCGACAGGCCGCTGACCGTCGTCCTCGTCGGCCCGATGGCCGCCGGCAAGACCAGTGTCGGGCGGAAGGTGGCGCGGCTGCTCGAGGTGCCGTTCATCGACACCGACAAGCGGATCGTCGCGGCCCATGGCCCGATCCCGCAGATCTTCGCCGAGCACGGCGAGACCCGATTCCGTGAGCTGGAGCGAGAAGCGGTCGCCACGGCCGTCGCCGAGGGCGGGGTCGTCTCGCTCGGCGGCGGTGCGGTGACGGATGCCGGCACGCGGGCGCTGCTCGCGCAGCATCCGGTCGTCTTCCTGACGGTCGGCGAAGCCGCCGTGGCACGCCGCATCAGCGGCGCCGGCCGGCCGCTGCTGGAGGGTCAGGGCGATCCCATCGACCGCTGGCGCACGCTGTTCGCCGAGCGCCGCGGCTGGTACGAAGAGGTCGCCGATCTGACGATCGACACGTCGCGCCGGCCGATGCGGACACTGGCGGAGGAGATCGCCGCATGGAGGAAGGAACAGCAATGAGCACCACGACCATCAGCGTCACCGGACAGGCCGCATACGACATCACTATCGGGCGCGACATCCTCGACCAGGTCGTGGCGGCGCTCGACCCGGCGGTGCGCAAGGTGCTCGTCGTCCACCCGCCGACGATGGCGATCCGCGCGGCCGAGCTGCGCGATCGCCTGATGGCCGGCGACGGTCTCGAGGTGCTGCTGGCGGAGATCCCGGATGCCGAGGCGGGCAAGCGCATCGAGGTCGCGGCGTTCTGCTGGCAGGTCATGGGGCAGGCGGACTTCACCCGCACGGATGCCGTGATCGGCTACGGCGGCGGTTCGGTCACCGACGTCGCAGGCTTCGTCGCGGCCACGTGGCTGCGGGGCGTGCAGGTCGTCCAGGTGCCCACCACCGTGCTGGGGCTGGTCGATGCCGCCGTCGGCGGGAAGACCGGCGTGAACACCGCCGAGGGCAAGAACCTCGTCGGCGCCTTCTGGGCACCGCGCGCCGTGATCGGCGACCTGGACGAGCTGGGCAGCCTGAGCGCCAACGAGGCGACCGCCGGCTACGCCGAGGTCGTGAAGGCCGGTTTCATCTGGGCGCCCGAGATCCTCGACATCATCGAGGCCGACCCGCAGCGCGCCGTCGACACGTCCACCGACGAGTTCCGCCGCACGGTGGAGCTCGCGATCGACATGAAGGCGCGGGTCGTCTCCGACGACTTCCGCGAGGCGGGCCAGCGCGAGATCCTCAACTACGGTCACACGCTGGGTCACGCGATCGAGCATGCCGAGCGCTACCAGTGGCGGCACGGGGCGGCGATCTCTATCGGGATGATGTACGCGGCCGAACTGTCACGGCTGGCGGGACGCCTCTCGGACGAGGCGGCCGAGCGGCACCGCACGGTGCTGGAGAGCCTCGGCCTGCCGACCACGTACCGCGCCGGGGCGTGGAACACGCTGCTGGCGACGATGCAGCGCGACAAGAAGACCCGCGGCGGGATGCTGCGCTTCATCGTGCTCGACGACATCGCCAAGCCCACGGTGCTGCAGGCGCCCGATGAGTCGCTGCTGTTCGCGGCGTATCAGGAGGTGGCCGGCTGAGATCCGGACTGATATGGTCCGGTCATGCGCGCACGAGGCTGGTCGGCGGGCGGTCTGATGATCGCCCTGCTCGCGATGACCGCGTGCGCCGGGTCGCTCGACTCGTCGGAGGGCGGGTTCGGTCTCGGTGAGCTGTCGGCCGAGGACAGCGCCGAGGTGTTCGCATCCGCCGGAGTGGCGCCTGAGCCGATGAACGGGCAGCTGCGCGTGCAGGACAACGGCTGCTTCACCTGGTCGGGGGAGCAGGCGGATGGCGCGTGGATCGTCTGGCCGGAATCCGCTAGTCTCGACGGTGAGAACGGCGGCCAGGTGATGCTCGACGGTGGCGAGCGGGTGGGCGACGGATCGCCGCTGCGCGGGGCTGGCGCGGTGGTCGCGCTGGAGGATCTGCCGGGTGGCTCGAACCCCGACTCGTACTTCGCGTCGTTCGGCGGGTACTGCGGGGCGGATGCCGCGGGGGTCGTCGTGTTCACCGAGGTGGCGTCTTCGCGCTGAGCGGGCGTCTTCTCGCTGAGCATGCGAGAGCGGCGCTGGTAATGTGCGAATCGTGTCTGAACCTCGTCGCCTCCTGCTCGTGAACGGCCCCAACCTCAACCTGCTCGGTACGCGGGAGCCGGCGGTGTACGGCCCCGCGACGCTCGCGGACGTCGAGAAGCTGACCGCCGAGGTGGCTGCGGCCCTCGGGTACGAGGTGCGGGCGCTGCAGAGCAACCACGAGGGCGTCCTCATCGACGCGGTGCACGCCGCCCGAGAGGACTGCGCCGGGATCATCATCAACCCGGGTGGGCTCACGCACACCTCCGTGGCGCTGCGCGACGCGCTCACCGGTGTCGGGATGCCGTTCGCCGAGGTGCACATCTCGGACGTCTACGCGCGCGAGAAGTTCCGCCATTTCTCGTACCTCGACGACGTCGCCGCGGTGCGCGTGGTCGGCAAGGGCATCGACGGCTACGCCGATGCCGTGCGGGAGCTGGTCGCGCTGCTCGACGGATGACGTCGACGCCGGAATCGGCGGATCACTTCGACGTCGTACCGTCGGAGTCGAACGGCACCGCAGTACTGCTGCTGGCCGGATCCAGCGGACGGATTGAGAGTGCGCGTGCCGAACTGCTGGCGACGACCGGTGCACGCGTGCGCGCCATGCGCTGGTTCGGCGGTGCGGGTCAGCGCCCATCCCCGCACGAGGTTCCGATCGAGCTCTTCGCCGAGCAGATCGAGGTGCTGCGTCGCGAGGCGGATCGGATCGTGCTGTTCGGCACGTCATTCGGCGCGGAGGCTGTGCTGGTCACGGCCAGCAGATACGCCGTGGATGGGGTCATCGCCGTCGCACCGTCGTCGGTGGTGTGGGCCGGGGCGGATGCCGGATCCTGGTCTTCGCACTGGACGCACGGGGGAGAGGCGCTGCCGTACGTGGCGTTCGACCCGTCCTGGGTACCGGACTCCGACCCGCACACTGCTTCGGCCGCCCGCTCAGCCACTGCTTGAAGACGGGTCGATTGTGTCACCGCCGACGATCGAGGCCTGTTCGACGGGTACCGGTTCGCCTGCAAGCAGGTGCACAGGGACGGTGACGAACACCTTGGTCTGCACTGCGGTCTCGGTTCCCACTCCGCGCAGCCAGGCGCTGAACAGATCCGCACGGATCTGGTCGCGGGTGCGCTCTTCTCCTCTTAGCGCTCGCGCCGCGCGCGAGCGCAACCGGTCGTTGAGCGAAATCGGCGGAGCCGAGAGAGTCGAAACGGGGTGTGCTTGGCCGTCGCGCTCAGGCGGCGCATGGCCGCGACCGCCTCGTGCGTGGGCATCAGCGTGCCGAGCCAGGACATCCCGTCGCCCGCGGGGGAGCAGACGACCTTCCGATCTGCCATCGCACGCGTGTGGCGGCGCGCCGCGGAGTCGCCGGTGATGCGGTCGACGAGCTTCTTCGCCTTCTGCCGCAGCACAGCGCTCGAGCAGGTGAGGACCCAGTCGTGGGCGGCCTCGTCCAGCTGCGCGAGCGCCCTGGCCTCGGCATCCCGGATCTCCTGCGGCGCATCCACCGGGGAGGCGAGCGGCCCTGCCGCACTGACGACGACACCCACGCTGTACACGGACGCGAAGCCGTCCTCGGCTCGCTGCCACAGCAGGGGAAGATCGCGGCGAGCGGTCTGCGGGAAGCCGTCTGGCTGCAGGACAGAACCGGTCTCCTCGTCGACGATCATAGGTCCAGTGTAGAACAAAGCTTCGAACGCCGCAACAGTCGAACCCTTGAAATCGGCCGAACCGGGGCATCCGATAGAATCGATGCTCGGCCACTTCTCCGCGCGCATCCGCGCCCCGGCCTCGAACCTTCGAAACGAACGGACCCGCACCAGCATGGCATCCACCGCAGACATCAAGAACGGCGTCGTCATCAAGATCGACGGACAGCTCTGGAGCGTCGTGGAGTTCCAGCACGTCAAGCCGGGCAAGGGTGGCGCGTTCGTGCGCACCAAGCTCAAGAACGTCGTGACGGGCAAGTCGGTCGACAAGACCTACAACGCGGGAACCAAGATCGAGATCGAGAACGTCGACCGCCGCGACTTCACCTACCTGTACACCGATGGTGACAGCTACGTGTTCATGGATGTCGAGGACTACGACCAGCTCACCGTGTCGGACACCGTCGTGGGCGACGCCAAGAACTACATGCTCGAGAACCAGCAGGTTCAGATCGCGCTGAACAACGGCACCCCGCTCTACATCGAGCTGCCCGCCTCGGTCGTGCTCGAGGTCACCTACACCGAGCCCGGCCTGCAGGGCGACCGCTCCTCGGCCGGCACCAAGCCCGCCACCCTCGAGACCGGCTACGAGATCCAGGTGCCGCTGTTCCTCGAGCAGGGCACGAAGGTCAAGGTCGACACCCGGACGGGCGACTACCTCGGCCGCGTCAACGACTGACCGTTGAGCGCCCGCACCAAGGCGCGCAAGCGCGCCCTCGACATCCTCTTCTCCGCCGATGTGCGCGGAGAGGAGGTCTCCGTCGCACTGGCGGCGGCCGCCGCGCGCGCCGCGAGCGAGCCCTCCCGCCAGGCCTCGTGGCTGTACGCCCGCGACATCGTCGACGGCATCATCGACCACAACTCCGAGATCGACGAGCAGATCACGACCCACAGTCGCGACTGGAAGATCGAGCGGATGCCCGCCGTCGACCGCGCCCTGCTGCGCATCGGCACGTGGGAGATCCTGTTCAACGACGAGGTCCCGACCGCAGTCGCCATCGACGAGGCCGTCGAGCTCGCCAAGGAGCTCTCGACCGAGGACTCCGGTGCCTTCGTGCACGGCGTCCTCGCCCGCATCGACCGCGCGAAGTGAGCGGCATCCGCCCCTGACCGGCCTCGTGCCGGCAGGGGATGTCGGACGCCCGCGACAGGATGGACGAATGAGCATCCCCCGCCCCAGCGTGCAGCAGCTGCGTACGCTGGCGGGGGAGGGCGGCTACCAGCGCGGCCTGGACTACGCCCGACGCGGACGCGTGCTGCGCACGACGTGGGATGCCGAGAGCGAGACGCTGAGGGCCGATGTGTTCGGCAGCGATCAGGCGCCGTACCGCTGCCGCATCCGCTTCCGCGGCCGTGAGATCGCCGGCACGGGATGCAGCTGCCCGATGCAGCGCGCCTGCAAGCACGTCGTCGCCGCCCTGCTCATCGCCCCGCACAGCGATGCGGCCGAGCAGGCCGAGGCCGTTCAGCGCCGCAGCGCACAGCGCGCCGCGTGGCGGCGGCTCGTCCCCGATGCGCCGCAGGTCCGGCCCGCGGCATCCCTCGCCCTGGGCATCGAACTGCGGGTGCGTCCCAGCCGTGCCGAAGACCGCTGGGGCGCGGCGCCGGCGCGCACGGTCACCCCGCGGCAGCTCGCGGCGGCGCACGGTGAGGTCCAGCTCGCGGTGCGGCCGCTGATACGCAGCGATTCGACGGGGAAGTGGATCCAGGGGGATGCGAGCTGGGACGCCGTCCGCCGTCCCGGCCCGCGGTTCGCCGCTGAGCAGGTGCGCTGGTTCACCGATTTCCTCGCGATCGCGCGTGACTCCCTGCTCTCGGGAACCGCGACCGAGTGGATCCCGCTCGACCGGGTCGAATCGCCCCTGCTGTGGGGGCAGCTGCGCGCCCTGGCCGGCGCCGGAATCCCGATCGTCGCCGCGCAGAAGCACACGCGCGTGAGGCTGGCGGAGGAAGCCGCGGCAGGACTGCGGATCGAGCCGGCAGACGACGGCGGGCTCCTGATCGGCGCCGACGTCAGCATCGACGGCGTCGCCGTGCCCGCGGCATCCGTGCGCCCGATCGGATCGACCGGCATCTACCGCTGGGAGCTCGTCGGCACCGAGATCGACGTGGTGCTGGCTCCGGTGACGCTGCCGGCTCCGGTGCGCGCCGCCCTCATGGCCGCCGAGGTCATCGATGTGCCTGCTGACGACCGCGACGACTTCCTCGCCGAGGCGTATCCGGTGATCGCCCGGCAGGCGACCGTTGTCGCGGCATCCGGCCTTCGCCTGCCCGCCCCGGTGCGGCCGGAACCCGTCCTGCGCGTCACCTTCGGCGCGTCCGACCGGCTCGAGCACCGGTTCGAGTGGGAGTACGCCGGTCACGGCAGCGTGCCGCTTGCGGACGGCGCGCCGGTGCCTGCGGGGCATCCGTTCCGCGATCCGGATGCCGAGCGCGCCGAGTGCCGCGAACTGGAGAGGCTCTGGGCCTCCGCGACCGATGTCCCGTTCGAGCCGCGCGGAGTGCGGGTGGGAGTCGCGACGGCAGAATGGGCTGTCACGGTGCTGCCCGTCTTCGAGGACAGCGACGTGCGCGTGGTGATCACGGGGCGTCGGAAGAAGTACCGGGAGCTCTCCGGCACGCCCGAGATCTCGGTCTCGACCGTGGAGTCCACCAGCCCCGACTGGTTCGACCTGGGCATCATCGTCACCATCGACGGCACCGCCATCCCGTTCACCCCGCTGTTCACGGCGCTGAGCATGCGGCGCACCAAGATGGTGCTCGTCGACGGCAGCTACTTCTCGCTGGCGCATCCCGCTCTGCAGGCCCTCCGCGACCTTCTCGACGAGGCGGCGGACCTCGCGGAATGGGAGACGGGACCACGGATCAGCCGGCATCAGACGGCGCTGTGGGCAGACTTCGAGGATCTCGCAGACCAGTCCGAGCCGGCGGTCTCGTGGCGGGCCCTGGCAGAGGGACTGCGCGACGTGGAGCAGGTGCCCGCGAGTGCGGCGCCGACCGGGCTTCACGCCACACTGCGTCCGTACCAGAAGCTCGGCTTCGACTGGCTCGCGTTCCTCTGGCAGCACGGGCTGGGCGGCATCCTCGCCGATGACATGGGCCTCGGCAAGACGCTGCAGCTGCTCTCGCTCATCGCCCACGCGCGGGAGACAGGGGAGACGCGGCCGTTCCTCGTCGTCGCGCCGACCTCGGTGCTCGGCACCTGGCGCGGTGAGGCAGCCCGGTTCACACCGGGACTGCGGGTGCGGGTGATCGAGGGAACCGCGGCGCGGCGCGACGGGCGGATCGCGGATGCCGTGGCAGATGCCGACGTCATCGTCACCTCGTACACCTTGCTGCGCCTGGACGAGGACGAGTACGCCGATGTCGAGTGGGCCGGGGTCATCCTCGATGAGGCGCAGTTCGCGAAGAACCCGGCGACCAGGGCGCACCGCGCCATCGCAGCGCTGAAGGCACGCGTGAAGATCGCCGTCACCGGCACGCCGCTGGAGAACAGCCTCACCGACCTGTGGGCGCTGTTCTCGCTCACCGCTCCCGGGCTGTTCCCGTCGGCACGGCGGTTCCGCGAGGAGTACGTGCAGCCGATCGAGCAGGGCAAAGTGCCCGAGAACGAGGAGGGCGGCGACTACCGCCGGCGGCGGCTGGAGCGGCTGCGGCGCCGCATCCGTCCGCTCATGCTGCGGCGCACCAAGGAGCTCGTCGCCGCCGAGCTGCCCGAGAAGCAGGTGCAGGAGGTGCTGGTCGAACTGTCACCCGCGCACCGCGCCCGCTACGACGCCGTGCTGCAGCGCGAGCGACAGAAGCTGCTCGGGCTGCTGACCGATCTCGACCGCAACCGATTCACGGTGTTCCGGTCGCTGACCATGCTGCGCCTGCTGGCGCTGTCGCCCGGGCTCATCGATGCCGCCGATTCCGCGATCGCCTCCAGCAAACTCGATGTGCTGCTCGAGCACGTCCGCGAGCTGCAGGCGGAGGGGCACCGCGCGCTGGTGTTCAGCCAGTTCACGAGCTTCCTCGATCTCGCGGCCGAGCGGCTCACCGCCGATGGCATCGCGCATGTCCATCTGGACGGCTCGACGCGTGACCGCGAGCAGGTCATCGCGTCGTTCCGGCAGGGCGATCAGCCCGTGTTCCTCATCAGCCTGAAGGCGGGTGGCTTCGGACTCACCCTGACCGAGGCCGACTACGTGTTCCTGCTCGACCCGTGGTGGAACCCCGCGGCCGAGGCGCAGGCCATCGACCGCACGCACCGCATCGGCCAGACGAGCCGGGTGTTCGTGTACCGGCTCATCGCCGCGGGCACGATCGAGGAGAAGGTGCTCGCGCTGCAGCAGCGCAAGGCCAGGCTGTTCACCGCGGTGATGGACGACGAGGCGCTGTTCTCGCAGGCGCTCACCGCCGACGACATCCGCGGACTGCTCGAGACCTGAGTCTGCCGCGCCCGGGCGCCCCAGCGGTGCACAGGGTCGGCTCGTTAGACTCGAGGCTGTCCAAGCAGGAGGAGAGACATGCGGATCACGGGACTCGGCCACGCCGGGATGTTCATCGAGACGACCGGCGGGAACATCATCTGCGACCCGGTGCTCGGACCATCCTTCTTCGGATCGTGGTTCCCGTTCCCCGACAACCGGGGCCTGGACTGGGAGCGTCTGGGACGTGAGGCCGACTTCCTGTACATCTCGCACCGGCATCGCGACCATTTCGACCCGAGGCTGCTGGAGAAGTACATCCGCAAGGACATCGAGGTGCTGCTGCCGGAGTATCCGACCGACGATCTCGAACAGGACATCCGCGCGCTCGGCTACGAGAACATCACCTATGCGCCGGCGGGCCAGATCATCGAGCGCGGCGAGCTGAAGCTCATGATCACGCCGCTGCGCGCACCGAGCGACGGGCCGATCGGCGACTCGTCGCTGAGCGTCGACGACGGCACCGCGTCGATCCTGAACCAGAACGACTCGCACCCCCTCGACCTCGAGGCGCTGCTCTCGTTCGGCAAGCCCGAGGCGTACTTCACCCAGGTCTCCGGGGCCATCTGGTGGCCCATGGTCTACGACCTGCCGCAGGACGCCAAGCAGAACTTCGCCCGCCTCAAGCGCGAGGCGCAGAACAAGCGCGCGATGTACTACATCGAGAAGGTCGACGCGCCGCACGTGTTCCCGATGGCGGGGCCGCCGATGTTCCTGCGCGAAGAGCTCTTCCGCTACAACGGCACAGGACAGGACGACGACTCGATCTTCACCGATCAGAAGGAGTTCCTGGCGCACCTGAAGGAGCAGGCGCCGCAGTACGACGGCCGGCTGTTCGTGCCCGGCACCGTCGTCGAGATGAACCACGGCGAGCTGACCGTCACCCAGAGCCTGTACACGCAGGAGGAGATCGACCACATCTTCGATGAGAAGTGGGAGTACCTCGCCGAGCAGAAGGCCACGCGTCAGCAGGAGATCGTCGACGAGGAGGCCACGCGGGCGGAGATCATCCCGCCCGCCGAGATGCTCGCGGCGATCAAGGAGCGGTGGGAGCCGCTGCTGAAGAAGTCCCGCACGATCCGGCTCGGTGTCGGCGGCAACGTGCGCTTCCGGATCGGCGAGCTCGACATGGTCGTCGACTTCCCGAAGGCTAAGGTGCGCGAGTACGCGGGGGAGGAGTGCATCTACTGGTACACCATCCCCGCCGACCTCGTCTCGACGAACATCCGCGACCACGAGATCGACTGGTCGAACTCGATCTTCCTGTCGATGCAGTTCTCGGTGGGCCGCAGCGGCAAGTTCAACGAGTTCCTCACCACGTTCCTCAAGTGCCTCTCGGTGGACCGCATCGAGTACGTCGAGAACTGGTACCAGGAGCAGACCGACCAGACCGAAGAGGCCGAGATCGGCGACTGGGTCATGCAGCGCCGCTGCCCGCACCTGCGCGCGGACCTCACCCGCACCGGGAAGATCGATGAGGACGGCATCCTCACCTGCAGCATGCACGACTGGAAGTGGGATCTGAAGACCGGCAAGTGCCTCACCACCGCCGGCCACCCGATCCGCGCCGAGCGCTGCCCGGTCACCGAGGACGCGCTGCGCGCCGGCTGATCGGCGCGCGCGTGCCGGATCACTGATGACCACGCGCCCTGTCGGCGTGTCGCCCGGCGACACACCGACAGACCGGCCCGGCCGTCAGTGATCAGGCACCAGGAGCACGGACTTGAGCGCGATGACGTCGGGAAACCGCAGGCCCTCCCAGAACGTCACCGCCTCGTCGCCGGAGACGATCAGACCCTGCGCAGCCATCCAGGCCACGAGCACCATCCCGTGCGTGCCGACGATCAGGTGCTCGGCTCGATGGGCGAGCAGTCCTTCGTGGAAGCGACGTGCGGCGGCATCCGGTGTCTCCCAGCCCTCGTGGCGTTCGTCGAGCCGCCCCGCGATCCACGCGGCACGCGCGACGCGGAATCCGTGATGCACGCGCTCGACGCGATCCACCTCTCGGAACCGCGGATTCACGCCGACGGCATCCTCATCTCGCCCGCTCATGAGCGCGGTCGTCTGCACGGCTTTGCGCTCCGGGCTCGAGACGACGGTCGCGCCCGTGATCTGAAGCGGATGCTCGGTGGCAGCGGAGATCCCTGAATCGCTGAGTGCCCACGCGCCTGGGGAGATGGCAGGCTCCACCTGTGGCATCGCGTGCCGGATGAACGTGATTCGCCGACGGGGCGGCTGCATTGACGGCGGAGTCACGATCTGAGGCTACGCGCGAAGCGCACTGTCCCGCGCGTGGTGCTCGCGTCGCACCTGGGCGCGCCCTTGCCGGATCACTGATGACAACGCGCCCTGTCGGCGCGTCGCCGGGCAACACGCCGACAACCCCGTCCGGCCGTCAGTAGTCAGGCACAGGATGCCCGCCACGCCCCCATTGGTATACCGCCTTTCGGAGCGTCGAATCGATAGACTCGAGCCATCACCCATCCTTTAAACCCGTCCTGTGAGGCGGAGAAGGGAAGTGGCCATTGTCTGCACGCACCGTGCTGCAGGAAGCCGATATCGCGCGCGCTCTGACGCGCATCGCCCACGAGATCCTCGAATCCAACCGTGGCGCCGAAGGCCTCGTCCTGCTCGGCATCCCGACCAGGGGCGTCACCCTGGCAGACCGGCTCGGACCCGTGATCTCGCAGATCGCCGGCATCCCCATCCCGGTCGGGTCTCTCGACATCACACTCTTCCGCGATGACCTGTCGAAGCATCCCACCCGCACGCCCAAGCGCACCGAGATCCCCGAGGGTGGCATCGACGGCAAGACCGTGATCCTCGTCGACGACGTGCTCTTCTCCGGCCGCAGCATCCGCGCCGCCCTCGACGCGATCCAGTCCATCGGCCGACCGGCCGTCGTGCGACTGGCGATCCTCGTCGACCGCGGACACCGCGAGCTGCCGATCCGCCCCGACTTCGTAGGCAAGAACATCCCCTCCTCCCGGACCGAACGCGTGAACGTGCGGCTGAAGGAGATCGACGGCGCCGACGCGGTGACGATCGAATCATGAGGCACCTGCTCGACACCCGCACCCTCGACCGCGAGAACGCACTGCGCATCCTCGACGTCGCCGAGGACATGGCCGACACCCAGTCGCGTGAGATCAAGAAGCTGCCCACGCTGCTCGGCAAGACGGTCGTCAACCTCTTCTTCGAGGACTCCACCCGCACCCGCATCTCGTTCGAGGCCGCAGCGAAGCGCCTCTCGGCCGACGTCATCAACTTCGCCGCCAAGGGCTCGAGCGTCTCGAAGGGCGAGAGCCTGAAGGACACCGCCCAGACGCTCGAGGCGATGGGGGCGGATGCTGTGGTGGTGCGCCATTCGGCATCCGGCGCCCCGCGCACCCTCGCGACCAGCGGCTGGATCTCGGCCGGCGTCGTCAACGCCGGCGACGGCACGCACGAGCACCCCACGCAGGCGCTGCTCGACGCCTTCACGATCCGCAAGCGCCGCTTCGGCCGCGACAGCCGCGGACAGGACCTCTCCGGCGTGCGCGTCGTCATCGTCGGCGACGTGCTGCACTCGCGCGTCGCCCGATCGAACGTGTGGCTGCTGTCGGTGCTCGGCGCTGAGGTCACCCTCGTCACCCCGCCCACGCTGGTGCCGCAGAACGTGTCGCAGTGGCCGGTGCGGGTGATGTACGACCTCGACGCCGCCCTGGCCACCGGACCGGATGCCGTGATGATGCTCCGCATCCAGGCCGAGCGCATGCACGCCGCGTATTTCCCCACTGAACGGGAGTATTCGCGACTGTGGGGGCTCGACGCAATGCGGGCGGCCGGGCTGCCCGCGAGTAGCATTGTGATGCACCCGGGCCCGATGAACCGCGGCCTGGAGATCTCCTCCGAAGCCGCAGACTCCGCGCGTTCCACCGTGCTGGAGCAGGTCTCGAACGGGGTCTCGGTGCGGATGGCCGTGCTCTACCTGCTGCTGGCCGGGGAGCGCAACGACGAACGAGGGGAAGTGAAGTGAGCCAGACCCTCGTCATCGCAGGAGTCCAGCTGCTCGGGCGCGACAGCGCCGACATCGTGATCGAAGACGGTGTCATCGCAGAGATCGGCACGGGCCTCAGCCGCTCCGGAGCACGCGTGATCGACGCCGCCGGCCTGGTCGCGCTGCCGGGCCTTGTCGACCTGCACACGCACCTGCGCGAACCCGGCTTCGAAGCATCCGAGACCGTGCTCAGCGGCACCAGGGCCGCCGCGGCCGGCGGGTTCACCGCCGTGTTCGCGATGCCCAACACGCAGCCCGTCGCCGACACCGCCGGCGTGGTCGAGCAGGAACTCGCCCTCGGCGAGGCCGCCGGCTACGCCACCGTGCAGCCGATCGGCGCCGTCACGATCGGGCAGAAGGGCGAGCGCCTCGCCGAACTCGGCGCGATGGCCGCCTCCCGCGCCCGCGTGCGGGTGTTCAGCGACGACGGCTTCTGCGTCTGGGACCCGCTGATCATGCGCCGTGCCCTGGAGTACGTGAAGTCGTTCGACGGTGTCATCGCCCAGCACGCCCAGGACCCGCGCCTCACCGAGGGCGCGCAGATGAACGAGGGCGTGGTATCGGCCGAGCTGGGACTGGCCGGCTGGCCGGCCGTCGCCGAGGAGTCGATCATCGCCCGCGATGTGCTGCTCGCCGAGCACGTCGGCTCCCGCCTGCACGTATGCCACCTCTCCACCGCCGGGTCGGTCGACATCATCCGGTGGGCCAAGAAGCGCGGCATCCGGGTCACCGCCGAAGTCACCCCGCACCACCTGCTGCTGACCGACGAGCTCGTGCGCGACTACGACGCGCGCTACAAGGTCAACCCGCCGCTGCGCACCCAGGAGGACGTCCTGGCCGTCCGCGAGGGACTCGCCGACGGCACGATCGACATCGTCGCCACCGACCACGCCCCGCACCCCGCCGAGAACAAGGCGTGCGAATGGCAGGCGGCCGCCAACGGCATGGTGGGTCTGGAGAGCGCCCTGCGCGTCGTGCACCAGTCGATGGTCGCCACGGGCCAGCTCGACTGGGCCGATGTCGCCCGCGTGCTCAGCACCACGCCAGCCCGCATCGGCCAGCTCGAGGGCTTCGGCTCGCTCGAAGCCGGTCGCCCCGCGCACGTGACGCTGTACGACCCGAACGTGCCAGGCGTCTTCACCGAGGCCGACCTGCACGGTCGCAGCAGCAACTCCCCGTACCTGGGGCGCGAGCTGCCCGGACGCGTGCAGTGGACGATCCACGGGGGAGTGGTGACCGTCGACGACGGCGCACTCGCCGAGGAGGTCCGCGGATGACGAGGGAGCTCGCCGGCCTCATCATCGGCGCCGTCGCGGTGCTGGTGCTGCTGGCCATGTACCTCGGCTGGCGCCGCCGCATCCGCCGCGATTCCGGGCTGACCGCACCGCTGGGCGTTCCCGAGCACGCCGAGGTGACCTCGCGTCACGAGATCCTCTACCTCGCGACCACCAAGCACGGTGAGCCGCTCGAGCGGATCGCCGTGCAGCCGCTGCTGTACCGCGCCCGCGGCGAGCTCGTGCTCACCGACCGGGGACTCGCGCTCACCCTCGACGGGGCGCCCACCGTGTTCATCGCCTCGTCGCGGCTCGCCGCCGCCGACAGGGCGTCGGTCGTCATCGACCGCGCCGTGGAGCCGAACGGCCTTATCCGCCTCGTGTGGCGGGTCGCCGACGGCATCCTCGTCGATTCCTACCTGCGCCTCGCATCCGCCGAGCCGCACCAGATCCTTCCGCAGCTCGAGCGCCTGGCCGCCGCTGCGGAGAACGGAGAGCAGTCTTGACCACTTCCGCGCCGGGGACCGCGTCCCCGCTGAACTCCGCCGTGCTCGTCCTCGAGGACGGCACCCGCTACGAGGGCCGCGCCTACGGCGCGGTCGGCACCACCCTGGGCGAGGTCGTCTTCGCCACCGGCATGTCCGGCTACCAGGAGACGCTCACCGACCCGTCCTACGCCGGTCAGATCGTGCTGCAGACCGCACCGCACATCGGCAACACGGGCATGAACGGCGAGGACGAGGAGTCCTCCCGCATCTGGGTCGCCGGCTACATCGTGCGCGACCCCGCCCGCCGCGTGTCGAACTGGCGGGCCGAGGAGTCGCTCGACGACGCCCTGGTCCGCGACGGCATCGTCGGCATCAGCGGCATCGACACCCGCGCGCTGACCCGCCGCATCCGCGACACCGGTTCCATGCGCGGCGGCATCTTCTCCGGCGAGGCCGCGGCGCTCGACGCCGACGAGCAGCTGCGCCGCGTCACCGAAGCCCCGCAGATGGCCGGGCAGAACCTGTCGGCGGCCGTCTCGGCCACCGAGGTACGGGTCATCCCCGCCACAGGTGAGCGCATCGGCAACCTCGCCGTGCTCGACCTCGGCGTCAAGCAGTCCACGCTCGACAACCTCTCCGCGATCGGCTTCGACGTGCACGTGCTGCCGCAGTCGGCGTCCTTCGCCGACATCAAGGCCATCGAGCCCGTCGCGGTGTTCTACTCGAACGGCCCCGGCGACCCCTCGGCATCTGATGCACAGGTCGCGGTGCTGCGCGAAGTGCTCGACGCCCGCCTGCCGTACTTCGGCATCTGCTTCGGCAACCAGCTTTTCGGCCGCGCCCTGGGACTGGGCACCTACAAGCTCACCTTCGGCCACCGCGGCATCAACCAGCCGGTGCTCGACCGGGCCACCGGCCGCGTCGAGATCACCGCCCACAACCACGGCTTCGCCGTCGAGGCGCCCCTGGAGGGCACCTTCCAGAGCCCGAACGGCTACGGCACGGTCGAGGTCAGCCACATCGGGCTGAACGACCAGGTGGTCGAGGGTCTGCGCGCCCACGACATCCCCGCCTTCTCGGTGCAGTACCACCCCGAGGCGGCCGCCGGTCCGCACGACGCGCACTACCTGTTCACACGATTCGCAGAGATGGTCATCGCCACCCTTCAGCAGGCTCAGGGACCCATCGCAGAAGGAGACTCCAAGTAATGCCGAAGCGCGACGACATCCAGTCCGTCCTGGTCATCGGGTCCGGCCCGATCGTCATCGGCCAGGCCTGCGAGTTCGACTACTCCGGCACCCAGGCGTGCCGCGTGCTGCGCGAGGAGGGCGTCCGGGTCATCCTGGTCAACTCCAACCCGGCCACCATCATGACCGACCCCGACTTCGCGGACGCGACCTACATTGAGCCGATCACCCCCGAGGTGATCGAGACGATCATCGCCAAGGAGAAGCCGGATGCCATCCTGCCCACCCTCGGCGGCCAGACCGCGCTGAACGCCGCCATGGCGCTGCACGAGCGCGGCATCCTCGAGAAGTACGACGTCGAGCTCATCGGCGCCAAGGTCGACGCCATCCGCAAGGGAGAGGACCGCCAGATCTTCAAGGAGCTGGTGATCGAGGCCGGCGCCGACGTCGCGGCATCCCGCATCTGCCACACCATGGACGAGGTGCTCGCCGGCGCCGCCGAGCTCGGCTACCCGCTGGTCGTGCGCCCCTCGTTCACGATGGGCGGACTCGGCTCGGGCTTCGCCTACGACGAGGCGGACCTGCGCCGCATCGCGGGCGCAGGTCTGCACGACTCGCCCACCCACGAGGTGCTGCTCGAGGAGTCGATCCTCGGGTGGAAGGAGTACGAGCTCGAGCTCATGCGCGACACGGCCGACAACACGGTCGTGGTCTGCTCGATCGAGAACGTCGACCCGGTCGGCGTGCACACCGGCGACTCGATCACCGTCGCCCCGGCGCTGACCCTCACCGACCGCGAGTACCAGAAGATGCGCGACATCGCGATCGACATCATCCGCGCCGTGGGTGTTGACACCGGCGGCTGCAACATCCAGTTCGCGGTCGACCCGGCGAACGGGCGCATCATCGTCATCGAGATGAACCCGCGCGTCTCGCGCTCGTCGGCTCTCGCGTCGAAGGCCACCGGCTTCCCGATCGCGAAGCTCGCCGCCAAGCTCGCCCTCGGCTACCGCCTCGACGAGATCCCCAACGACATCACCGGCGTCACCCCGGCCAGCTTCGAGCCGACGCTGGACTACGTCGTCGTGAAGGTGCCGCGGTTCGCGTTCGAGAAGTTCCCCGCCGCGGATGCCACGCTGACCACCACCATGAAGTCGGTGGGCGAGGCGATGGCGATCGGGCGCAACTACACCAGCGCCCTGCAGAAGGCGCTGCGCTCGCTCGAGCAGCGCGGGTCGTCGTTCCACTGGGGTGACGAGGAGCGTTCGGTCGACGAGCTGCTCGAGATCTCGAAGACCCCGACCGACGGCCGGATCGTCGTGCTGCAGCAGGCGCTGCGCAAGGGCGCCACGATCGAGCAGGCGTTCGACGCGACCGCCATGGACCCCTGGTTCCTCGACCAGCTCGTGCTGATCAACGAGGTCGCGGACTTCGTCGCGAACGCCGAGCAGCTGGATGCCGCGACCCTGCGCCACGCCAAGGACCACGGCTTCTCGGACGTGCAGATCGCGCAGCTGCGCGGGCTCTCCGAGGTCGAGGTGCGCAGCGCCAGGCACGCCGTCGGCGTGCGCCCGGTCTACAAGACCGTCGACACCTGTGCGGGGGAGTTCCCGGCCCTGACGCCGTACCACTACTCCAGCTACGACCTCGAGACCGAGGTCGCGCCGTCCGAGCGCACCAAGGTCGTCATCATCGGCTCGGGTCCGAACCGCATCGGCCAGGGCGTCGAGTTCGACTACTCGTGCGTGCACGCCTCGTTCGCACTGTCGGATGCCGGCTACGAGACGATCATGGTCAACTGCAACCCCGAGACGGTCTCCACCGACTACGACACCTCCGACCGGCTCTACTTCGAGCCGCTGACCCTCGAGGACGTCCTCGAGGTGCTGGATGCCGAGGCCCGCAGCGGCCGCATCCTGGGCGTGGTCTGCCAGCTCGGCGGCCAGACGCCGCTGGGTCTGGCGAAGGGCATCGAGGCGGCCGGTTACACGGTGCTCGGCACCAGCCCCGCCGCGATCGACCTGGCCGAGGAGCGCGAGCTGTTCTCGCGCCTGCTCGATGACGCCGGCCTGGTCGCACCGCGCAACGGCACCGCGATCGACGTCGAGGGTGCCGTGCGGATCGCCGAGGAGATCGGCTACCCGGTGCTCGTACGCCCCAGCTTCGTGCTCGGCGGACGCGGCATGGAGATCGTCTACAGCACCGAGGCGCTGCGCGACTACTTCGTGCGCACCGCCGGTCAGGTCATCATCGAGGAGGGCAAGCCGCTGCTGGTGGACCGCTTCCTCGACGACGCGATCGAGCTCGACGTGGACGCCCTCTACGACGGTACCGACCTGTACATCGGCGGGGTCATGGAGCACCTCGAGGAGGCCGGCATCCACTCCGGCGACTCGAGCTGCACCCTGCCGCCCATCTCGCTCGGCCGCAGCGACGTCGACCGCGTGCGCGAGGCGACCCTCGCGATCGCGCAGGGCGTCGGTGTGCGCGGCCTGCTGAACGTGCAGTTCGCGATCAGCGCCGGCGTGCTCTACGTCATCGAGGCGAATCCGCGGGCGAGCCGCACGGTGCCGTTCGTGTCGAAGGCGCTCGGCATCCCGCTCGCCAAGGCCGCCAGCCGCATCATGGCCGGCGCCACGGTCGCCGAGCTGGTGACCGAGGGGCTGCTTCCCGCGCAGGACGGCTCGCAGGTTCCGCTGGGCGCGCCCATCGCGGTGAAGGAGGCCGTGCTGCCCTTCAAGCGGTTCCGCACGCACGACGGCAAGGTCGTCGACTCGGTGCTCGGGCCCGAGATGCGCTCCACCGGTGAGGTGATGGGCATCGACAAGGACTTCCCGACCGCGTTCGCGAAGAGCCAGGCCGCCGCCTACGGCGGCATGCCGACCTCGGGCACCGTGTTCATCTCGGTGGCGGATGCCGACAAGCGCGCCGTGATCCTGCCCGCGCACCGGCTGCAGCAGCTCGGGTTCTCGCTGGTCGCCACCGAGGGCACGGCCGAGATCCTCAGCCGCAACGGCATCGGCGTCTCGGTGGTGGCGAAGTACAGCGACACCGCCGAGAGCGGCGAGCGCAACATCGTCGACCTGATCAACGACGGCGAGATCGACATCATCGTGAACACCCCGAGCGGCGGCGCCGCCCGCGCCGACGGATACGAGATCCGTGCGGCCGCGGTGGCCGCCGACAAGGCGCTGTTCACGACGATCGCCGTGCTGGGTGCCGCGGTCAGCGGCATGGATGCTGCCAACGAGGGCTTCGCGGTGCGCAGCCTGCAGGAGTACGCGCAGGATCGGAGGGTCTCGGCGTGACGACCCCCTCCGGCCCGGCATCCTCCGGCATCACCTCCTTCGGCACCCGCCTGCGGGCCGCGATGGATGCCCATGGGCCGCTGTGTGTGGGCATCGACCCGCACGCCGCGCTGCTGGAGCAGTGGGGTCTGCCGCAGGACGCGGACGGACTGCGCTCGTTCGGGCTCGCCGTGGTCGAGGCCGCGGCCGGCCGGGTGGGCGTCGTGAAGCCGCAGATCGCGTTCTTCGAGCGCTTCGGCTCGCGCGGTTTCGCGGCCCTCGAGGATGTCATGTCCGCCGCACGCCAGGCAGGCCTGATCGTGCTCGCCGATGCGAAACGCGGCGACATCGGGTCCACCATGGCGGGGTACGCCGCGGCCTGGCTGGATGCCGGTTCGCCGCTCGAGTCGGATGCCGTCACGATCAGTCCGTACCTCGGGCCGGAGTCGCTGCGGGAGACCATCACGACCGCGGTGCGCGGCGGAAAGGGCGTGTTCGTCCTGGCCGCCACGAGCAACCCCGAGGCGCCGTCGCTGCAGACCGCCCGCACCGTCGATGTGGCGGCGGGGGAGGACCAGACCGTGGCGCACCGGGTCGCGCGCGACGTGGGCTGGGCCAACGGCTCCACGGCGTTCGAGGGCGGGCTCGGCCCCGTCGGCCTGGTGATCGGGGCGACCGTCGACCGCGTCGAGCTGGGACTGGACGACGAGGTGCTCGCCGGCGCACCGATCCTGGCGCCGGGTTTCGGCGCGCAGGGTGCGGAACCGGGCGATCTGCTCACGCGCTTCGGCGCCGTGGCGCCGCAGGTGCTCGCCAGCGAGAGCCGCAGCATCCTCGGCGCGGGACCGCAGGGCATCGCGGCCGCCATCGACGAGCGCGCCGCACGCTATCAGGAGGTACTCCATGGCTGAACGCAGAGTCGTCCCCGAGGTCGACCGGGCGGCCGCATCCCGGCGTGCGCTGGAGCGCCGCCGTGCCAGGGCCGCTCTCAAGCGCGACCTGACCACGCGCGTCCTCGCCCCGCAGGACGTGCTGCGTCAGGCGGTGGAGGATGCCGACTCCGACGCGGCGACCATGCGGATCACCGACTTCCTCATGGCGCTTCCCGCGATCGGCGCGGGCAAGCGCGACCGCATCCTCGACGAGTTGCGGATCTCGCCGGTCAAGCGGCTCGGTGGACTGGGCGTGCGCCAGCTCTCCGCGCTCTCGGAGTGGCTCGACGAGCGCTTCCCCGTGCACACGCCCCGCCCCGGCCGTAGCCGGCTGCTGGTGCTCGCAGGGCCCACGGCCGTCGGGAAGGGCACGGTCGCTTCGCACATCCGCGAACGGCACCCCGACATCCACCTGTCGGTGTCCGCGACGACCCGGGCTCCCCGGCCCGGTGAGGTCGACGGCGTGCACTACTACTTCGTCGACGACGCCGAGTTCGATCGCCTGATCGACCAGGACCAGCTGCTCGAGTACGCGGTTGTGCACAACAGGCATCGTTACGGCACCCCCCGTGGTCCGGTGGACGATGCACTCGCGGACGGGAAGACCGTGCTGCTCGAGATCGACCTGCAGGGCGCGCGCCAGGTGCGTGCCGCCGAGCCCTCGGCGACCCTGGTGTTCCTGCTGCCGCCGTCCTGGGACGAACTGGTCAATCGGCTCGTCGGGCGGGGCACCGAGGATGCCGAGGAGCGCACCCGCCGGCTGCGCACCGCGCGCGCCGAACTGGCCGCCCAGAACGAGTTCGATTACCTCATCGTGAACGCCGACGTCGCCACCGCCGCGCGCGAGGTCGTAGACTTGTCCTCAGGCTCCGCGCGCTGACCGCTCCCCACGGGAGAAGGACGCGCGCTCGCATCCACCGCTTTCGCGACACGTCGTCATCCGCCGCATCGTCGCCTGACCAGGAGGTCCACCATGGCCGGAACCAACCAGGGCATCATCGACCCGCCCATCGACAACCTGCTCGAGCGCGTCGAGTCCAAGTACGAGCTCGTGATCTACGCGGCCAAGCGCGCGCGTCAGATCAACGACTACTACTCCGACCTGCACGAGGGCAACCTCTTCGACAACGTCGGCCCGCTCGTCGACTCGTCCGTCGAGGACAAGCCGCTCACCATCGCTCTGCACGAGATCAACGAAGACAAGCTTCGCATCCGTCACGCTGAGTGACCCCTTCCGCATCGTGAGCCGCCGACGTCCGCATCCGGATGTCGGCGGCTCACTGCACAATGCGGATCACACCCCGGTCACTGAGACCGGCGTCGGGCCGAACGCGGTCCGATGCCAACTTCCCGCTTTGGAGAATCGATGAGCGCGCTGCGCCTGTTCACGTCCGAGTCCGTCACGGAGGGGCACCCCGACAAGATCTGCGACCAGATCTCCGACAGCATCCTCGACGGGCTGCTGACGGTCGACCGGCAGTCGCGTGTCGCCGTCGAGACGCTCGTGACCACGGGCCTCGTGCACGTGGCCGGTGAGATCCGCACCTCGGGCTACGTCGACATCCCCACGATCGTGCGCGACGTCGTCAACGGCATCGGCTACACCTCCAGCGACACCGGCTTCGACGGTTCGTCGTGCGGTGTCAGCATCTCGGTGGGCGAGCAGTCCGGAGACATCGCGCACGGCGTCGACCAGGCGCAGGAGCAGCGCGACGGCGGCTCGACCGACCCGCGCGACCTGCTCGGCGCCGGCGATCAGGGGATCATGTTCGGCTTCGCCACCAACGAGACCCCGCAGCTGATGCCGATGGCGGCCTGGACCGCGCACCGCATCGCCGAGCGCCTCACCGAGGTGCGCCGCTCGGGCGAGCTGGCGTTCCTGCGCCCCGACGGCAAGACCCAGGTGACCCTCGGCTACGACGGCTTCACCCCGAAGACCGTCGACGCGGTCGTGCTCTCCACGCAGCACCACCCCGACATCTCGCAGGACGAGCTCAAGGCACTCGTCCGCGAGAAGGTCATCGACCCGGTACTTGCCCAGACCGGCCTCGACCTGGCCGACGACCTGAAGTACTACATCAACCCAGCCGGCCCGTTCGTCACCGGTGGCCCGAAGGGGGATGCCGGCCTGACCGGCCGCAAGATCATCATCGACACGTACGGCGGCGCCGCCCGCCACGGCGGCGGAGCGTTCAGCGGCAAGGACCCGTCGAAGGTCGACCGCTCCGGCGCCTACGCGATGCGCTGGGTCGCCAAGAACGTCGTCGCGGCAGGTCTCGCCGAGCGCGCCGAGGTGCAGGTCGCCTACGCGATCGGCGTGGCCCGCCCGGTGGGCCTGTACGTCGAGACATTCGGCACCGGCAAGGTGTCGGAAGAGACGATCACCACCGCCATCGACCAGGTGTTCGACCTGCGCCCGCAGGCGATCATCGAGGAGCTCGACCTGCTGCGCCCGATCTACGCGCAGACGGCCGCCTACGGCCACTTCGGCCGTGAGCTTCCCGATTTCACCTGGGAGCGCACCGACCGCGCCGACGAGCTGCGTCGCGCCGCCGGCATCTGAGGCGGCATGACCGCCGGGCGGCGCATCGCGCGCGTGCTCATCGACTCGCCGCTGCCGCAGCTGGATCGGCTCTTCGACTACGCACTCCCTGAGGGACTCGGCCCGGTCGAGCCGGGAGTGCGGGTCAAGGCGCCGCTGCGCACCGCGGGCCGGGTGATCGACGGCTACGTGGTCGAGATCGGCGAAGAGCCGGATGCGTCCCGCACGCTGTCCGAGATCGAAAGCGTCGTCTCGCCGACGGTCGTGCTGCCCGACAGGCTGTACCGGCTCGCCCGGCGGGTCGCTGACCGGGCCGCCGGGTCGGCATCCGACATCCTGCGCCTGGCCATCCCCAAGCGTCAGGTGCGGGTGGAGAAGTCCTGGCAGGAGCCCCCGGCCCCGCCGGCACCCGGAGATGACGCGCTGCAGCGCGCCCGGGACGAGATCGCCGCGTACGAGGGACTCGGCGAGGTCCTCGCCGGATCCGGGCGTGCAGCGGTCGAGGCGATCCCGGTCCGCCGCGCTGACCTGCCCGGCTGGGCGCTGCTGCTGGCTTCGGCCGCCGCGGTGCAGCTGGCCGAGGGACGATCGAGTGTGCTCGTGGTGCCCGACTACCGCGACCAGGAGCTGCTGCTCATGGCGCTGACGGCGCTGATCGACGACGAGGCCGTCGTGCGCCACGACGCCAGGCAGCCCAATCCCGACCGGTACCGCGCGTTCCTGCGCACCCTCGGCGACCAGCCTTGCGTGGTGGTCGGCAACCGGTCGGCGGTCTATGCGCCCGTGCAGGCCGGTCTCGTCGCGATCTGGGACGACGGCGATCCGCTGCTCTCCGAGCCGCTCGCGCCCTACGTGCACGCCCGTGATGCGGCCCTCATCCGTCAGGAGGAGGAGGGCAGTGCGCTGCTGATCGTCGGGCACACCCGCACCACCGACACCGAGCGGCTGGTCGCGCACGGCTGGCTGCAGGACGTCACCGCGGCCAGGCGGATCATCCCGCAGGTGCGGCTGAGCACCCCGCAGGAGCTGGAGCAGACCGGCCAGCGGGTGCCCTCCAGCGCCTTCGCCACCGCACGCGCGGCGACCGCCGAGGGTCCCGTGCTCGTGCAGGTCGCCCGGCCCGGCTTCGCACCGACCCTGGTCTGCGCGAGCTGTCGCGCACCGGCCCGCTGCACGCACTGTGGCGGCCCGCTCGGCGCGCGGCGCCGCGGCGCCGTGCCGGTCTGCGGCTGGTGCGGGCGCTCCGCCAACGCGTGGCGGTGCGGCGAGTGCTCCTCCGAGCAGGTGCGCCTGGCATCCTCGGGTACCGAGCGGACCGCCGATGAGCTGGGGCGCGCCTTCCCGGGCGTGCGGGTGATCGTCTCGGACGGCGCTCACCCCGTGCAGCACGTCGACGCGCGCCCCGCACTGGTCGTCGCGACACGCGGTGCGGAACCGCTGGCGGAGGGCGGCTACCGAGCGGTGATCCTGCTCGACGGCGCACGGATGCTGCAGGCGCCCGAGCTGCGGATCGCCGAGTCGTGCCTGCGCTGGTGGATGAATGCTTCCGCCCTCGCCGCACCAGGCGCGCCGATCCACCTCGTCGGCGTCGACGGCCCGGTCGCCCGTGCCCTCGCCACGTGGTCGCCCGCCGCGTACGCCCGCACCGAGCTCGACGCGCGCCGTCCCCTGCACATGCCGCCCACGGCCCGGGTCGCCCAGATCGAAGGCCTGTCTGCTTCGGTACGCACGGCGCTCGACGCACTCGCGCAGATCGGCGTCTCGGGCGAGGCCGTGCTCGGGCCCTTGCCGGTCGCGGGCGAAGGTGGCGAGGCGGGCAAGGTGCGGGCGCTCGTGCGGTTCGGGTACGGCGCGGGCGCAGAGGTGGCCACCACGCTGCGCGCGGCCGTCGTCGCGGATGCTGCGCAGAGCCGGCGACCGCGCGGGCGTCCCCGGGTCTCGCTCTCGGTGCACCTCGATATCCTCGAACCTGAGATCTGACCGTCCCTCGACGACTACCCACCGGAGAACCTTCATGCGCCTCGTCTTCGCAGGCACGCCCGCCCCGGCGGTGCCGACCCTGCTCGCCCTCGCCGAACGGCACGAGATCGCCGCCGTCGTCACGCGGCCCGACGCGCCGCTCGGACGCAAGCGCGTGCTGACGCCGTCGCCGGTGGCCGCGGCCGCGGAGCAGCTCGGCATCCCGGTGATCAAGGCGGCCCGCCTGGACGACGAGGTCACGGCCCGCATCCGGGATCTGGATGCCGAGCTCGGCGTCATCGTCGCCTACGGCGGGCTCGTCCGCGAACCCCTGCTCTCGACCCCTGTCCACGGCTGGATCAACCTGCACTTCTCGCTGCTGCCCGCCTGGCGGGGTGCGGCTCCCGTGCAGCGCGCCCTCATCGCCGGCGACCCCGAGATCGGGGTGAGCGTGTTCCAGCTCGTGCCCGCCCTCGACGCCGGCGACGTCTTCGGCATGCGGGCAGTGCACATCCCCGCCGACGCGACCGCCGACACGGCGCTCGGCATCCTGGCCGCCGACGGCGCCGACCTCACCGGCGACATCGTGGCCGCCATCGCCGACGGCACCGCCGTCGCGACGCCGCAGACCGGCGAGCCCACCCTCGCCCCGAAGCTCTCCCTCGAGGACGGACTGCTCGACTGGAGCCAGCCGCTGGCCGCGGTGTACGCCCGCTACCGCGGGGTGACCCCCGAACCCGGTGCGCACACCACGGTCGAGGGTGCGCGCCTGAAGATCCTCGAGGCCGCCCCGGCCGTTGACGCCCCCGCACCGTCACCGGGCGAGGCCACGGGAACCCGATCCGGTGTGCTCATCGGCTGCGCCGACGGGGCGCTGGAGGTCACCCGCCTGCAGCCCGCCGGCAAGGGGCCGATGAACGCCGCCGACTGGTGGCGCGGGCTGCGCACCGATGCGACGATCGAGGTCGGATCGTGAGCGCGCGGATCGGGAGTGCACAGGGCAAGCGCGGCATCCAGCCCGCACGCTGGGTCGCCTACGACGTGCTGCGTGCCGTGTCGGACTCCGACGCGTACGCCAACCTGCTGCTGCCGAAGCTGATCGTCGAGGCGGGCCTGAACGCGCAGGACGCGGCGCTCGCGACCGAGCTCGCCTACGGCACGCTGCGGCGCCGCGGCACCTACGACGCGATCATCGCCGACGCCGCCGGCCGGCCCGTCGCCGACATCGACCCGGTGGTGCTCGACGCCCTGCGCCTGGGCGCACATCAGCTGCTCGCCACCCGGGTCGCCCCGCACGCCGCCGTCAACGAAGCCGTCAACCTGGTCGCCGCCGAAGCAGGCCGCGGCGCCTCAGGATTCGCGAACGCCGTGCTGCGCCGCATCGGACGAGAGACCGCTGAGACATGGCAGGAACGCATCGAGGCCGGGGCACGCTCGGACGATGAGCGGCTCGCGCTGCGCACCGCGCACCCGGTGTGGGTCATCCGCGCGCTGCGCCGCGCCCTGGCCGCCGAAGGACGCGCGGACGAACTGGACGCGCTGCTGCGGGCCGACAACGACGCACCCGAGGTGACGCTGGCCGCCCTGCCCGGTCTCGCCGAGCGCGGGGAGCCCGCCCGCCCGTACGCCCCGACCGCGTTCGGCTCACCCGGCGGCGATCCCCGTGAGGTCATCGCGGATGCCGCGGGAGCCGTGCGCGTGCAGGATGAGGGCTCCCAGCTGGTCGCCCTCGCCCTCGCCGCCGCCGCGCCCGTGCGAGCGGGAGAGCGATGGCTCGATCTGTGCTCCGGCCCCGGCGGAAAGACCGCGCTGCTGGCGGCGATCGCGCATCGCGACGGCGCCCGGATCGAGGCCAACGAAGTGGTGCCGGTGCGCGCAGGGCTCGTCCGCAGCGCCGTGCGCCCCCTGCCCATCGACGTCCCCGTGCATGAGGCGGACGGACGGGTGTTCGCCGCACAGCATCCCGACACCTTCGACCGCATCCTCGTCGACGCGCCCTGCACCGGGCTCGGCGCGCTGCGCCGGCGCCCCGAGGCGCGCTGGCGGAAGGCCCCAGGCGACGTCGCCGAACTCGTCTCGCTGCAGACCGAACTGCTGGATGCCGCGATCGACGCGCTCGCCCCCGGCGGCATCGTCGCCTACGTCACCTGCTCACCCCACCTCGCCGAGACCACCGGCGTCGTCTCCGACGTGCTGCGCCGCCGCACCGACGTCCGCGAACTCGATGCCCAGGCGGTGATCAGCGCGGTGTCCGAGTCTCCGATCGACCTCGCCGCAGCGGCCGACGGCTCACCACGTCATGCACAGCTGTGGCCGCACCGGCACGGCACCGACGCCATGTTCCTCGCGCTGCTGCAGCGCGCCCCCCAGGAAGGATGACCGTGCACCTCCCCGAAGCACCCCGCATCAACCCCAGCATCCTCGCCGCCGACTTCGCGAACATGCAGGCGGAACTCGCCCGCATCGCCTCGGCCGACTTCGCGCACGTCGACGTCATGGACAACCACTTCGTGCCGAACCTCACCTTCGGGCCGCAGATGGTGCAGCGTATCCAGGCGACCAGCCCCATCCCGCTGGACGTGCACCTGATGATCACCGACCCCGACCGCTGGGCGCCCGGCTACGCCGAGCTGGGAGCGGCCAGCGTGACCTTCCACCTCGAGGCCGCGGCCGACCCGGTCGCCCTGGCACGGCGCCTGCGCGACATCGGCGCACGGGCCGGCGTCGCGATCAAGCCGGGCACCGCGGGGGAGGCGCTGTACGACATCCTCGACGAGTTCGACCAGGTGCTCGTGATGACCGTCGAACCCGGGTTCGGCGGGCAGGGCTTCATTCCCGAGACCATGCCGAAGCTGCGCGCCCTGCGCGACGAGGCCCGCCGTCGCGGATCCGACGTGTGGCTGCAGGTGGACGGCGGCATCTCCGACTCGACGATCGCCCAGGCGGCCGAGGCCGGTGCCGACACGTTCGTCGCGGGCTCCGCCGTGTACGGCGCGGACGACGTCGAAGCGGCCGTCACCCGGCTCCGGGACCTCGCACGAGCGGCTAGCCTGGAATCGTGAAGACTTTCGACGAACTGTTCGCCGAGCTGCAGAACACTGCCGCGACCCGCCCGGAGGGCTCGGGCACGGTCGCGCAGCTGGACCGCGGCGTGCACGCCATCGGCAAGAAGATCGTCGAGGAGGCCGCCGAGGTGTGGATGGCGGCCGAGTACGAATCGAACGAGAACGCCGCCGAGGAGATCTCGCAGCTGCTGTACCACCTGCAGGTGATGATGCTCGCCAAGGGCATCACCCTGCACGACGTCTACCGACATCTGTGAGCGCGTCCCCACCAGACCGTTCGAACAGAAAGACCTCCATGCTGCGCATCGCCGTTCCCAACAAGGGCTCGCTCTCCGAGACCGCCGCCGAAATGCTCGCCGAGGCCGGATACACCGGCCGCCGCGACCCCAAGACCCTGCACGTGGTCGACGCCGACAGCGGCGTCGAGTTCTTCTACCTGCGCCCGCGCGACATCGCCACCTATGTGGCATCCGGCGCGCTCGACGTCGGGATCACCGGCCGCGACCTGCTGCGCGACGTGCGCCAGGAGGACGCCCGTGAGATCGAGCAGCTGGGCTTCGCGCGCTCGACGTTCCGCTTCGCGGCGCCTCCCGGCTACTACGCCTCGATCAAGGACCTCGACGGCGTGCGGGTCGCCTCCGCCTACCCGGGACTGGTCGACGACTTCCTGCGCCAGCACGGCGTCAGCGCCGAACTGGTGCCGCTGGACGGCGCCGTCGAGTCGGCCGTGCGGCTGGGTGTCGCCGACGTGATCGCCGACGTCGTCGAGACCGGGACCACCCTGCGGCAGGCAGGGCTGGAGATCTTCGGACCCGTCATCATCGAATCCGAGGCCGTGCTCATCAGCCGCCCCGGCGACGTCCCCGGTACCGACCGGCTGCTTCGCCGGCTGCGCGGCGTCATGGTCGCCAGGCAGTACGTGCTGCTGGACTACGACCTGCCGGCGAAGCTCGTCGACCAGGCCGTCGCCATCGCCGGCGGCCGGGAGTCCCCGACGATCTCGCCGCTGCGCGACCCCGAGTGGGTGGCCGTGCGCGTCATGATCCCGCGCAAGGGCATGAACCAGGTGATGGACGACCTCTACGCGCTGGGCGCCCGCGCCATCCTCGTCTCCGCGATCCACGCTGCGAGGCTCTGATGACCCTCGCAGCGCGCGTCATCCCCTGCCTGGACGTCGCAGCCGGGCGCGTGGTCAAGGGCGTGAACTTCAAGGATCTCCGCGACATGGGCGATCCCGTCGAGCTCGCGGCGCACTACGCCGCGCAGGGTGCCGATGAGATCACCTTCCTCGACGTGACCGCCACGGTGGACGACCGGTCGACGACCCATGACGTGGTGCAGCGCACGGCCGAGCAGGTCTTCGTGCCGCTGACCGTCGGCGGCGGGGTCCGCAGCGTCACCGACGTCGCCCGGCTGCTGTCGGTGGGTGCCGACAAGGTCGGCGTGAACTCCGCCGCGATCGCCCGCCCCGAGCTGATCGACGAGATCGCCGACCGCTTCGGCGCCCAGGTGCTTGTGCTCTCGCTCGACATCAAGCGCGCGGGTGCCACGCACTCCGGGTTCGTCGTCACCACGCACGGCGGCCGCACCGAGACGACGCTGGACGCCCTGGACTGGGCACGCGAGGCGATCGAGCGCGGCGCCGGTGAGCTGCTGGTGAACTCCATCGACGCCGACGGCACGAAGGACGGCTTCGACCTCGAGCTCGTGCGACTCATGCGCGAGGTGTCCTCCGTCCCGGTGATCGCCTCCGGCGGCGCCGGCGACGTCTCGCACTTCGCCCCGGCGATCGAGGCGGGAGCGGATGCCGTGCTCGCCGCCAGCGTGTTCCACAGCGGTCAGCTCACGGTCGGAGACGTCAAGGGCGCGCTGCGCGAGGCCGGGGTGGTGGTCCGATGACCGCCCCCGAGGAGACGGGCGTCGAGGGCGACATCGCCCGGGTGACCTGGAACGCCGACGGCCTCGCACCCGTGATCGTGCAGCAGCACGACACGCGCGAGGTACTCATGCTCGCGTGGATGGACGCCGAGGCGCTGCGCCGCACGCTCACCGGCGGCCGCGCCGTGTACTGGTCCCGCTCGCGGCAGGAGTACTGGCGCAAGGGCGACACCTCGGGCAACACCCAGCGGGTGCACGGCGTGTCGGTGGACTGCGACGGCGACACGATCCTGCTCACCGTCGATCAGCACGGGCCCGCATGCCACACGGGCACGCACACCTGCTTCGACGGACGCGAGCTGACCGTCGGCAGCCCGGAAGGCGAGTGAGCATGCTGCGGCGCGCGCGGATGCTCGCGGTGCTCGGCTTCCTCATCCCGGGCGGCGTGGGCATCATCTCCTCGACCCAGACGTGGATCACGGTGCACCGCACCGACGCCGCCGAGCCGCTGCAGATCGCCGGCGCCGATGCGCTCGTGCTGCTCGCACCGCTCTCGCTGGCGGTGCTCGCCCTCGGTGCAGCGCTGTCGATCGCCGGCCGGGCGCTGCGCTACGTCTTCGCGGTGCTCGCCGCCGGCGGGGCGGCCGTGCTCATCGCCGGCACGGCGGCGCTCGTGATCGCGCCGCCGCTGTCGGCCGCGGCACCGGCGCTGAGCGAGGCGACGGGCCTGGCGGGGGAGAAGACGCTCCGCTCACTCGTCGCCGAGATCGAGCCGACCGGCTGGCCGGTCGCAGCCCTGTGCGCCTGGATCCTGCTGCTGACGGCATCCGTCTTCATCCTCGCCACCGCGCACGCCTGGCAGGCCGGCGGCCGGCGCTACCGCCAGGCCGACGAGACCCACCAGCACACCACTGGACCACTGGACCCGATCGATTCCTGGGACGAGCTGTCCCATGGAACCGACCCGACGGGCCCTTCCCGATAGACTTGACCGCATCGCCGACCCTCCCGGAGGAGAACATGACCAACCCGATCGCCGACCCCGGCCACGGACACTCGCCTGCAGCCTGGACGGCCGTTGTGATCATGCTGCTCGGCTTCACCGTCGGCACGGTGTTCTTCTGCCTCGAGATGGCGGTCGGCGTCTGGATCTCGGTCGCTGTCATCGTCCTCGGCGCCATCAGCGGCTGGGTGCTCGCGAAGGCGGGCTGGGGTGTGAAGGGTCCGAAGTACACGCCGAAGGCGCACTGATGGTCCTCGCCGACCTGACGGCCGGCGCTGTCGAGGATGCCGAACGCCGTGCACAGACCAGGCCGCTGGCCGAGGTCGAGCGCGCCGCCCTGGCACGACCCGCCGCTCGTGACGCCCTCGCGGTGCTCGCCCCCGCCGACCGCGTGAAGATCATCGCCGAGGTCAAGCGCGCGAGCCCCTCGCGCGGCGCCCTCGCCGAGATCCCCGATCCCGCACTGCAGGCCTCGCTCTACGAGCAGGGCGGTGCCTCCGCGATCAGCGTGCTGACCGAGGAGCGCCGCTTCGGCGGCAGCCTCGCCGACCTCGAGGCCGTCACCGGCCGCGTGTCGCTGCCCGTGCTGCGCAAGGACTTCATCGCGACGCCCTACCAGGTGCTCGAGGCACGCGCCGCCGGCGCCGATCTCGCCCTGCTCATCGTCGCCGGTCTCGAGCGCGAGGTGCTCACGCAGCTGCACGCCCTCATCCTCGAGCTGGGCATGACCCCGCTCGTCGAGACCCATTCCGCCGAGGAGCTGGAGGTCGCCATCGATCTCGGTGCCTCGCTGATCGGCATCAACGCCCGCAACCTGAAGACCCTCGAGCTCGACCGCGACCTGTTCGCGCGGCTTGCGGACCGCATCCCCGACACCGCGATCCGCGTCGCCGAGTCGGCCGTCCTCGCCCCAGAGGACGTGCGCCGCTACCGCGAGGCCGGTGCCGACGTCGTGCTCATCGGCGAGGCACTCGTCACGGGTGACCCCGTGGCGACGCTCGGAGCGTTCCTGGAGGCGGGCTCGTCGGTGATCCGTCCCCGGAAGGAGACCCTGTGAGCCTGCGCGACCAGCACGGCCCGTTCTTCGGCGAGTACGGCGGGCGGTACATGCCGGAGTCGCTGATCGCCGCGATCGACGAGCTCGCCGCCGCCTACGAAGAGGCCATCGCCGACCCGGAGTTCCGCTCCGAACTCGCGGCCCTGCTGCACTCCTACGCGGGGCGGCCATCGCCGATCACCGAGGTGCCCCGGTTCGCCGAGCACGCCGGCGGAGCGCGGGTCTTCCTCAAGCGCGAGGATCTCAACCACACCGGCTCGCACAAGATCAACAACGTGCTCGGCCAGGCGCTGCTGACCAAGCGGCTCGGCAAGACCCGCGTCATCGCGGAGACCGGCGCCGGGCAGCACGGCGTCGCCACCGCCACCGCCGCGGCGCTGTTCGGGCTGGACTGCACGATCTACATGGGCGAGGTCGACACCGAGCGCCAGGCGCTGAACGTCGCGCGCATGCGGCTGCTGGGTGCCGAGGTCGTCGCCGTGAAGACCGGCTCGCGCACCCTGAAGGACGCGATCAACGACGCGTACCGCGACTGGGTCGCCAGCGTCGAGACCACCAACTACATCTTCGGCACCGCCGCGGGACCGCATCCGTTCCCGGCCATGGTCCGCGACTTCCAGAAGATCATCGGCGAAGAGGCGCGCGAGCAGCTGCAGGCCGAGGCGGGCCGGCTGCCCGACGCGGTCATCGCCTGCGTCGGCGGCGGCTCCAACGCCATCGGCATGTTCGACGCGTTCCTGGACGACGAGGGCGTGCGGCTGTACGGCGTCGAGGCCGCCGGAGACGGCGTCGACACGCCGCGGCACGCCGCCTCCATTGAACGCGGCCGACCCGGCATCCTGCACGGAGCGCGGACCTACCTGCTGCAGGACGACGACGGCCAGACCGTCGAGTCGCACTCGATCTCGGCCGGCCTGGACTATCCCGGAGTGGGGCCGGAGCACGCCTGGCTCGCCGACATCGGTCGCGCGGACTACATCCCCGCGACCGACGACGAGGCGATGCAGGCGCTGCGCCTGCTCAGCCGCACCGAGGGCATCATCCCCGCGATCGAGTCGGCGCACGCGCTGGCCGGCGCGCTGCGGATCGGCGCGGAGCTCGGTCCGGATGCCGTGATCGCCGTGTGCCTGTCGGGCCGCGGCGACAAGGACATGGACACGGCCGCCCGCTACTTCGGCCTCTACGACGAGGAGGACGCGTCGTGAGCCGTGTCGAGGACGCCATCCGCCGCGCCCACGAAGCAGGTCGCGGGGCCTTCGTCGGCTACCTGCCCGTCGGCTACCCCGACCTGCAGACCAGCATCGACGCGGCCCTCACGCTCGCACGCAACGGCGTCGACGTCATCGAGCTCGGCCCGCCCTACTCCGATCCGGTGATGGACGGCGAGGTGATCCAGCAGGCGACCCAGCAGGCGCTGGCAAACGGCTACCGCACCCGTGACCTGTTCACCGCCCTGCGGGCGATCACCTCGCAGACCGACGTGCCCGTCGTCGTGATGACGTACTGGAACCCGGTGCTGCAGTACGGCGTCGACCGCTACGCCGACGACCTGCTCGCCGCCGGGGGAGCAGGATTGATCACCCCCGACATCACGCCCGAGTCCGCGCAGGAGTGGATCGACGCGAGCACCCGCACCGGGCTCGACCGGGTCTTCCTCGCCGCGCCCACCTCGACCGACGAGCGCCTCGACCTGGTCATCTCGGCATCCACCGGATTCGTGTACACCGTCTCGACCATGGGCATCACGGGGGAGAGGGCAGCGCTGGACCGCGCGGCACGCACCCTCGTCGAGCGCATGCGCGCCCGGGGCGCGACCTCGGCGTGCGTCGGCATCGGCATCTCGAACGCCGAGCAGATCGCCGGCGTCATCGAGTACGCCGACGGCGCGATCGTCGGCACCGCACTGGTCAAGGCGCTGCGCGACGGCGGCCTCGACGGTCTCGCGGAAACCACCCGTGCACTCGCAGGCGGCACGCCGTCGTCGCGATTCACGTCAGCGAACTAGGATCTCTCTCATGTCTCCTGCGCTTCACAGCACTTTCACGAGCGTGCTCACCAGCATCCCGAGCCCGCCGTCCAGCGGCTTCAACATCGGCCCGGTGCCCATCCGCTACTACGCGCTGTGCATCATCGCGGGGATCATCGTGGCCACGCTGATCTCGAACCGCCGGCTCACCCGGCGCGGGGCGGAGAACTGGGTCGTCATCGACATCGCGATCCTCGCGGTGCCGATCGCGATCATCGGGGCGCGCATCTTCCACGTGCTCACGCACCCGGACTTCTACTTCGGCCCGGGCAAGAACACCTGGAACCCCTTCGAGCCCGGCTCGGTATGGGCGATCTGGGAGGGCGGCATCGCCATCTTCGGCGCCCTGCTCGGCGGCGCCGTCGGCGCCTGGCTGGGATGCCGCTGGACCGGCATCCGGTTCTGGACCTTCGCCGACGCGATCGCACCCGGTCTGCTGCTCGCCCAGGCGATGGGCCGGTTCGGCAACTGGTTCAACCACGAGCTGTTCGGCCTGCCCACCGACCTGCCCTGGGGCCTGGAGATCGAGTCGACCAACCCCGCGTTCCCGGCGGGACTGCCCGAGGGCACGCTCTTCCACCCGACGTTCCTGTACGAGGTGCTCTGGAACGGCCTGGGCGTGCTCGTGCTGCTGTGGCTCGGCCGCAAGGTGTACTTCCAGTGGGGCCGGCTGTTCGCCGCGTACCTGATCTGGTACAGCGCCGGCCGCATCGTGTGGGAGTCGATCCGCATCGACCCGAGCGAGGTGCTGCTCGGCCTGCGCAGCAACGTGTGGGCGGCGATCATCGGTGTCATCATCGGCATCGTGATCCTCGTCGTGCAGACGCGCCGTCACCCGGGCGTCGAACCCTCGCCTTACGTCTCTGGTCGTGAACCCGTCGAGGCGGATGTAGAATCGCAGAACGATTACGTGGACCTGAGTGAGCCTCCGGCCGCGTCGATCGACGCAGGAGCCCCCGCCACAAGCACCGCTCCCTAGCGCGAGCACGTCACCCGAGACGTCCATCTCGCGGCGTGTGATCCTTCACACTGAACGAGCGGGCCAACGCTGTCCCCGGTTTCACCTACAACACTGAGGACGGTGACTGGTGTACTTCCAGCCTCCCTACGGCGCCTCCGGCGCCTACCCCCCGAAGCAGGGGATGTACAACCCCGCCCACGAGAAGGATGCCTGCGGCCTGGCCATGGTCGCAACGCTCCGCGGGGAACCCGGCCATGACATCATCGCGCTGGCGCTCGAAGCGCTGCGCAACCTGGAACACCGCGGTGCGATCGGCTCTGACGCCGGCACCGGCGATGGCGCCGGCATCCTGACCCAGATGCCGGACGCGTTCCTCCGTTCGGTCACTGATTTCGATCTCCCCCCGGTCGGCGAGTACGCCGCAGGCCTCGCGTTCCTCCCTCGGGAGTCGAGCGCCCGCCGCGAGCAGAAGGCCGGCATCGAGCGCATCGCCGCTGAAGAAGGACTCGTCGTCCTCGGCTGGCGCGTCGTCCCGACCGCCAACGAGCACCTCGGCAAGCTCGCCGACGAGGCCCGCCCCGCCTTCGAGCAGCTGTTCGTCTCCCGCCCGGGGCTCTCGGGCCGCGACGCCGGATCGGGCCTGGCGCTCGACCGGATCGCCTACCGGCTGCGCAAGCGCGCCGGCCACGAACTCGGTGCCTATTTCGTCTCGCTCTCCGCCCGCACGCTCGGGTACAAGGGCATGGTCACCACCCTGCAGCTCGAGCCGTTCTACCCCGACCTGCAGGATGAGCGCTTCGCCTCGGAGCTCGCCGTCGTGCACTCGCGCTACTCGACCAACACCTTCCCGTCGTGGCCGCTCGCGCAGCCGCTGCGGATGCTCGCCCACAACGGCGAGATCAACACCGTCGGCGGCAACCGCAACTGGATGCGGGCCCGCCAGTCGCAGCTCGAGTCCGAGCTGCTGGGCGACATGCGCCCGCTGCTGCCGATCTGCACCGAGGGTGCCAGTGACTCGGCATCGTTCGACGAGGTGCTCGAGCTGCTCACCCTCACCGGGCGCAGCCTGCCGCACGCCATCATGATGATGGTGCCCGAGGCCTGGGAGAAGCAGACCGACCTCGACCCGGAGCTGCGCGCCTTCTACGAGTACCACTCCAACCAGATGGAGCCGTGGGACGGCCCGGCCGCGCTGATCTTCACCGACGGCACCCAGGTCGGCGCGACCCTCGACCGCAACGGGCTGCGCCCGGGACGCTGGACCGAGACCACCGACGGGCTCGTCGTCATCGGCAGCGAGACCGGAGTGCTGGAGTTCGAGCCCGCGCGCATCAAGCGCCGCGGACGCCTGCAGCCCGGCCGCATGTTCCTCGTCGACACCGCACAGGGCCGCATCGTCGAGGACGAGGAGATCAAGCACGACCTCGCGACCCTGCACCCGTGGCAGGAATGGCTGGACCAGGGCGCGGTGCGCCTGGAGGACCTGCCCGAGCGCGAGCACATCGTGCACCCCGCGGCATCCATCACCCGCCGGCAGCGGACCTTCGGCTACACCGAGGAGGAGGTGCGGATCCTGCTCACCCCGATGGGGCAGAACGGGGTCGAACCGCTCGGCGCCATGGGCAGCGACGCACCGATCGCGGTGCTCAGCGACCGCCCCCGCCTGCTTTTCGACTACTTCGTGCAGCAGTTCGCGCAGGTGACGAACCCGCCGCTGGACGCGATCCGCGAAGAGGTCGTCACCAGCCTGCGCCTGGGGCTGGGCCCCGAGCGCAACCTGCTGAGCTGGGGAGCGGACCACGCGCAGACCGTGAGCCTGGACTTCCCGGTCATCGACAATGACGAGCTGGCGAAGCTGCGCCACATCGACCGGGCCCTGCCCGGCCGATCGAGCGCCACCATCCGCGGGCTCTATCACTTCGACGCCGGTCCCCACACGTTGCAGGAGCGGCTCGCCGAGATGTGCGCCGAGGCGGATGCCGCCATCGAGCGCGGCGCCGAGCTGATCATCCTCTCCGACCGCGACTCGAACAAGGACCTCGTTCCGATCCCGTCGCTGCTGATGGTCGCCGCCGTGCACCACCACCTCATCCGGCGTGAGAACCGCATGAAGGTCGGCCTGGTCGTCGAGGCCGGTGACGTGCGCGAGGTGCACCACGTCGCCACGCTCATCGGCTACGGCGCCTCGGCCGTCAACCCGTACCTGGCCATGGAGACGGTGGAGCACCTGGTGCGCACCGGCTACATCACCGGGATCACGCCCGAGAAGGCGGTGCGCAACCTGATCTACGCGCTCGGCAAGGGCGTGCTGAAGATCATGTCGAAGATGGGCATCTCGACCGTGTCGTCGTACGCGGGCGCGCAGGTGTTCGAGGCCATCGGCCTGAGTCAGGAACTCGTGGACGCCTACTTCACGGGCACCGAGACGAAGCTCGGCGGCATCGGCATCGAGGACGTGTTCGCCGAGAACCAGGCCCGCCACGACTTCGCCTACCCCGAGGACGAGGCGGTCCGCGCCCACGAGCGCCTGTGGACCGGTGGCGAGTACCAGTGGCGGCGCGACGGCTCCCCGCACCTGTTCAACCCCGACACGGTGTTTCGGCTGCAGCACTCCACGCGCACCCGCCGGTACGACATCTTCCGCGAGTACACGAAGCTCGTCGACGACCAGGCACGCGAGCTGAAGACGCTGCGCGGGCTGTTCGAGTTGCGTGTCGGCGAGCGGCCGCCCGTGCCGCTGGACGAGGTCGAGCCGGTCAGCGCGATCGTCAAGCGCTTCTCGACCGGGGCGATGAGCTACGGCTCCATCTCGAAGGAGGCGCACGAGACGCTCGCCATCGCGATGAACCGCATCGGAGGCAAGTCCAACACCGGCGAGGGCGGCGAGGACCCCGACCGCCTGGTCGACCCCGAACGCCGCAGCGCCATCAAGCAGGTGGCCTCGGGCCGGTTCGGCGTGACCAGCCAGTACCTCACCGAGGCGGACGACCTGCAGATCAAGCTCGCGCAGGGCGCCAAGCCCGGCGAGGGCGGTCAGCTGCCCCCGCAGAAGGTGTACCCGTGGGTGGCGCGCACCCGTCACGCGACGCCCGGCGTCGGCCTGATCTCGCCGCCGCCGCACCACGACATCTACTCGATCGAAGACCTCAAGCAGCTGATCTTCGACCTCAAGCGCGCCAACCCCAGGGCCCGCATCCACACGAAGCTGGTCAGCCAGTCGGGCATCGGCGCGGTCGCGGCGGGCGTCGCGAAGGCGCTCAGCGACGTCGTGCTGGTCTCCGGTCACGACGGCGGCACCGGCGCGAGCCCGCTGAATTCGCTCAAGCACGCCGGCACCCCGTGGGAGCTGGGGCTGGCCGAGACGCAGCAGACGCTCATGCTCAACGCGATGCGCGACCGCGTCGTGGTGCAGGTCGACGGTCAGCTCAAGACCGGTCGCGACGTCATCATCGGCGCCCTGCTGGGTGCTGAGGAGTTCGGCTTCGCCACCGCGCCGCTGGTCGTCAGCGGCTGCATCATGATGCGCGTCTGCCACCTCGACACGTGCCCGGTGGGCGTGGCCACGCAGAACCCGCTGCTGCGCGAGCGCTTCACCGGCAAGCCGGAGTTCGTCGTGAACTTCATGGAATTCATCGCCGAGGAGGTGCGCGAGCACCTCGCCGCCCTCGGCTTCCGGTCACTGGACGAGATCGTGGGACGCACCGAACTGCTGCGCACCGACGCCGCCGTCCGGCACTGGAAGACCGAAGGGCTCGACCTCGCGCCGATCCTGGAGGGACCGGTGTTCCCGGCCGGCGAGCCGCGCAAGAGCGCCAGGCCGCAGGACCATGAGCTCGACAAGCATTTCGACACCACGCTGATCGCCCTGTCGGGGGATGCCCTCGACAACGGCGAGCCGGTGCGGATCGACCTGCCCATCCGCAACACCGAACGCGCGGTCGGCACGATGCTCGGCCATCACGTCACCTCGCGCTACGGGGCGGCGGGCCTGCCCCGCGAGACGATCGACGTCACACTGCGCGGCACCGCCGGTCAGTCGCTGGGCGCGTTCCTGCCCTCGGGCATCACGCTGCGGCTGGAGGGCGACGCGAACGACTACGTCGGCAAGGGGCTGTCCGGAGGCGACATCGTCATCCGCCCGTCCCGCGAGGCGTCCTTCGCCCCGCAGGACAACGTGATCGCCGGCAACGTCATCGGCTACGGCGCCACGGGCGGCACGATGTTCATCTCCGGTGTGGTGGGGGAGAGGTTCCTCGTCCGCAACTCCGGCGCCACCGCCGTGGTGGAGGGCGTGGGCGACCACGCCCTGGAGTACATGACCGGCGGCGTGGCGGTGATCCTCGGCACCACCGGGCGCAACCTGGGAGCGGGGATGTCCGGCGGCGTCGCCTACGTGCACGGCCTGCGCGAGGCGCAGGTCAACGCCGAGGCGCTGGCCGGCGGCGAGTTGACGCTCGGCGGTCTCGACGACCTGGACGTCGAGGTGGTGCAGCGTCTGCTCGCCGAGCACGCCGAGCGCACCGGATCGCCGCTGGCATCCGGTCTGCTGCAGGACGCGGATGCCGTGCGCACGTCGTTCGTCAAGGTGCTGCCGCGCGACTTCGCGGCCGTGCAGTCGATCCGCCAGGAGGCGGAGATCGCCGGGGTCGACCCCGACGATGAGAGTATCTGGACCCGGATCCTGGAGGTGACCGGTGGCTGACCCCAAAGGCTTTCTGAAGACCACACAGCGTGAGCTGCCGGCCCGCCGCCCGGTGCCGGTGCGCATCATGGACTGGAAAGAGGTCTACGAACCAGGCGACCGTGCCGTGCTGCGCCGGCAGGCCGGACGATGCATGGACTGCGGTGTGCCGTTCTGCCACTCCGGTTGCCCGCTGGGCAACCTCATCCCGGAGTGGAACGACCTCACCTGGCGCGACGAGGGCCGCGCGGCGATCGACCGGCTGCACTCCACGAACAACTTCCCGGAGTTCACCGGTCGGCTGTGCCCGGCCCCCTGCGAGAGCGCCTGCGTGCTGGGCATCAACCAGCCCGCGGTGACCATCAAGCAGATCGAGGTGTCGATCATCGACGAGGCCATGGCGCACGGCTGGGTGGAGCCCCGCCCGCCGCAGCGCCTGACCGGCAAGACCGTCGCCGTGATCGGCTCGGGACCCGCGGGTCTCGCCGCCGCACAGCAGCTCACCCGAGCCGGCCACACCGTGGTCGTGTACGAGCGCGATGACCGCATCGGCGGGCTGCTGCGCTACGGCATCCCGGACTTCAAGATGGAGAAGCGCCACCTCGATGCCCGCCTGCGTCAGATGCAGGAGGAGGGCACCCGGTTCCGTGCCGGGGTCGAGATCGGCAGGCAGATCTCGTGGAGCGACCTGCGCGCCCGCTACGACGCCGTGCTGATCGCGACCGGATCGACGGTGCCGCGTGATCTGCCGATCCCGGGCCGAGACCTGCCCGGCGTGCATTTCGCGATGGAGTACCTCGTCGAGTCGAACCGTGCGGTCGCGGGCGATGCCGTGCCGAACCAGATCAGCGCCAAGGGCAAGCACGTGGTGGTCATCGGCGGCGGTGACACCGGCGCCGACTGCATCGGCACCGCGCACCGCCAGGGCGCGCTGAGCGTCACCAACCTGGCCATCGGGCGTCAGCCCGCCAGCGAGCGCCCCGAGCACCAGCCGTGGCCCACGATGCCCACCCTGTTCGAGGTGCAGTCCGCACACGAGGAGGGCGGGGAGCGCACCTACCTGGCGTCGACCGTGGAGTTCCTCTCGGACGAGGCCGGGGCCGTGCGCGCCGTGCGGGTGGCCGAGACCGAGTTCGTGGACGGACGCCGGGTGCCGCGCAGCGGCACCGAACGCGAGATCCCCGCCGACCTCGTGCTCATCGCCATGGGCTTCACCGGCCCCGAAGCCGAGGTGCTCGGCGACCGCGACGTGCCTGCCGTGACCGAACGTGGCGTGTTCCAGCGCGATGCACGCTACGTGTCGTCGGAGAATGGCGTGTACGTGGCCGGCGACGCCGGCCGCGGGCAGTCGCTGATCGTGTGGGCCATCGCAGAGGGCCGCGCGGCGGCATCCGCCATCGACCGTGACCTGATGGGGTCAACGGTGCTTCCCGCACCGGTCGCCGCAACGGATGTCGCGCTGAACGTTCAGCCCGCGTAGGCTGAGCGCGGCAGCGTCGCCAGATCCCCCTTTCCCTTCCTACCCTGGAGAAGCCGTTGAGACGCGCGAAAATCGTGGCCACGCTCGGGCCTGCAACCTCGACCTATGAAACGGTCCGTGCTCTGATCGAGGCCGGTGTCGACGTCGCCCGGCTCAACCTGAGCCACGGCGACTACTCGGTGCACGAGGCGAACTACGCCAACGTGCGCCGCGCCGCCGAGGATGCCGGCCGTGCCGTGGCAGTGCTCGTCGACCTGCAGGGTCCGAAGATCCGCCTGGGTCGCTTCGAGGACGGCCCGTACGAGCTGGCCGTCGGTGACATCTTCAAGATCACCACCGAGGACATCATCGGCAACCGCGAGATCTGCGGCACCACGTTCAAGGGCCTGCCCCAGGACGTCAAGCCCGGTGACTTCCTGCTGATCGACGACGGCAAGGTGCGCGTGGAGGTCGTCGACACCGACGGCACCGTCGTGACCACGCGCGTCATCGTGGCCGGAGCGGTCTCGAACAACAAGGGCATCAACCTGCCCGGTGTCGCCGTCAACGTCCCCGCGCTGAGCGAGAAGGACGAGGACGACCTGCGCTGGGGTCTGCGCACCGGCGCCGACATCATCGCGCTGTCGTTCGTGCGCAACGCGAGCGACGTCGACCGCGTGCACGAGATCATGACCGAGGAGGGGGTTCGCATCCCCGTCATCGCGAAGATCGAGAAGCCGCAGGCCGTCGACGCCCTCGAGGAGATCGTCGACGCGTTCGACGGCATCATGGTCGCCCGCGGTGACCTGGGCGTCGAGCTGCCGCTCGAGGCCGTGCCGATCGTGCAGAAGCGTGCCGTCGAGCTTGCCCGCCGCAACGCCAAGCCCGTCATCGTCGCCACGCAGATGCTCGAGTCGATGATCTCCAGCCCCGTCCCGACCCGCGCCGAGACCTCGGACGTCGCCAACGCGGTGCTCGACGGCGCCGACGCGGTGATGCTCTCGGGCGAGACCAGCGTGGGGGAGTACCCGATCGTGGTCGTCGAGACGATGGCGCGCATCATCGAGTCGACCGAGGAGCACGGCCTGGAGCGGATCGACCCGCTGACCACCAAGCCGCGCACGCAGGGCGGGGCGATCACGCTCGCCGCGCTCGAGGTGGCCGAGTTCGTCGAGGCGAAGTTCCTCTGCGTGTTCACGCAGTCCGGTGACTCCGCCCGCCGGCTCTCGCGGCTGCGTTCGCGCATCCCGATGCTGGCGTTCACGCCGCTGCCCGGGATTCGCCGCCGCATGGCGCTGACCTGGGGCATCCAGTCGACGCTGGTCGACATGGTGCAGCACACCGACGCGATGTTCCACCAGGTGGACGACTACCTTCTCAGCGCCGGCCTGGCGCAGGAGGGCGACCGCGTCGTCGTCATCTCCGGATCTCCTCCCGGGATCATCGGCTCCACCAACGACATCCGCGTCCACAAGGTCGGGGATGCCGTGGGCGGGGCGGCACCGGTCTACAAGTCCGGCGTCTGACTCACGCGAAGAGAGGGCGAAGCTTCGGCTTCGCCCTCTCTTCGCGTCTGTCGCGGCCGCGTGTCGCTGTTCCGCTCAGGGGCAGCCGACGAGGCGTCCGCGGCGGCGGGCGATGACCAGGAGTGCTGCGGTGGCGATCGAGCACACGATCACGGCGACGATGCTGGCCTCGGGCCCGAAGGATCCGCCGCTCAGCCAGGCGGGCCCCGACGTGCTCGCGTTCACAAGCGCGCCGCTCGCCTCGCTGCCCGAGCTGACCGTGCCGAAGATCCCGACCAGGGCGATGTTCCAGCCCAGGTGCAGGCCGATCGGCAGCCACAGGCTGCCGGTCACCGCGTAGGCGGCGCCGAGCATGAGTCCGGCCTCGATCGCGATGGCGATCGCGCCCCAGACCGTCGCACCGGGGTTCACCAGGTGCACGAGTCCGAAGAGCACCGCCGACACGCCCAGTGCCATCCAGCTGCCCCATCGCCCCTGCACGAGCCGGAAGATCACCCCGCGGAACAGCACCTCCTCCGCGACGGCGATCGTGCACATCATCCCGATCACGCTCAGCGCGCCACTGAGCGATCCCCAGCCCGTGATCTCATAGCCGCCGAACGCCGCGAGCACCGCGATGGTGATGGCGGCCAGCAGCAGACCGCCGCCGAAGCCGGCAAGCGTCATGCGCGCCGCGCCGCGGGGAGCCAGTTCTCCCACCTCGCGGTGTTCGAGGCGCCGCACCGCGAAACGGTACAGCCACAGCACGAGCACGGCCAGCAGCGGTCCGATCAGCAGCGCCGCGAACGGGTTCTCGAGCGACGCGGCGGTCGAGTTCGCCGCGAGCATCACGATCGCGAACCCGGCGACCAGGACGGCCGCTCGCGCTCGGGGCCGGCCTGCCAGGCGGGTCTGGGCCGGCTTCATGGGCCGGCCCCGCTTCAGCGTATGGCCCGGCTTCGTGGTCCGGGCCGGCTTCATGATCTGGGGAATGTTCATCGCAGTCGCTCTCCTCGGTGCTGCCAATCGGTCGAGGAGCACGTTACGGATGCCACGGCGCGGGGACATCACACTGGGGAGGGAAACCTCGGTAGCACCGCGGAGGGATGCCGAGAGACGGTGCCGGCGGTGGGACTCGAACCCACACGTCCTCACGGACAAAGCATTTTGAGTGCTCCGCGTCTGCCATTCCGCCACGCCGGCGCGTAGTGCGTCTACGACTTTAGCGCAGGAGCGCGCCCCGTCCGGCGCGTTCGGCGGGTTCCTGCACAGGGTCGCGCGCCGCTCTCGTCTAGACTGGTTGCGTGACCGAGCAAGAGCAGGCAGAACCGGCTGAGCAGCCCACGGCATCCGCACCGCGACGCGTCGTCGTCGCCGAGGACGAATCGCTGATCCGACTCGACATCGTCGAGATCCTCCGCGACAACGGCTTCGACGTCGTCGGCGAGGCCGGCGACGGCGAGACGGCGGTGCAGCTGGCCACCGAGCTGCGTCCCGACCTGGTGGTCATGGACGTGAAGATGCCGCAGCTGGACGGCATCAGTGCCGCCGAGCGACTGCACAAGGCGAACATCGCTCCGGTGGTTCTGCTGACCGCGTTCAGCCAGAAGGAGCTCGTCGAGCGCGCCAGCGAGGCCGGCGCCCTGGCGTACGTCGTCAAGCCGTTCACGCCCAACGACCTGCTCCCCGCGATCGAGATCGCCCTGGCCCGCCACGAGCAGATCATCACGCTTGAGGCCGAGGTCGCCGACATGGTCGAGCGCTTCGAGACCCGCAAGCTCGTCGACCGTGCCAAGGGCCTGCTGAACGAGAAGATGGGCCTGTCCGAGCCCGAGGCGTTCCGCTGGATCCAGAAGGCGTCGATGGACCGCCGACTGACCATGCAGGATGTCGCCAAGGCGATCATCGAGCAGCTGGCTCCCAAGAAGTCCTGACGGCCCGAGCCGATCGATCAAGGACGTGTCCCGCTCAGGCGGGCACGTCCTTGATCATGTTCGTGATGCGGATCGTCGAGCAGCGCCGGCCCTGATCGTCGGTGACGACGATCTCGTGCACGGTGACGCTGCGGCCCAGATGGATCGGAGTGCACACTCCGGTCACGATCCCCGAGGTCGCGGCACGCGTGTGGGTGGCGTTGATGTCGACGCCGACGGCCAGCCGTCCCGGACCCGCGTGGAGGTTCGCCGACATCGAGCCGAGCGATTCGCCGAGCACGACGTAGGCCCCGCCGTGCAGCAGCCCGACCGGCTGCGTGTTGCCCTCGACCGGCATCGTGGCGACGCTGCGCTCGACGGAGAACTCGGTGAACTCGATCCCCATCTTCTCCGCGAGCGCGCCCATGCCGCGCGCCGTCGCCCACTCCAGGCCGCTCGTCCGGGTCTGTCCCACGCATCCTCCTCGGTGAGTGTCCGTCGCTCTCGTTAGGCTTGCAGAGTGACGGACTCCGCAAAGCCTACCCTCATGGTCGTCGACGGCCACTCGCTCGCGTACCGGGCGTTCTTCGCCCTTCCGGTCGAGAACTTCACGACCAGGGACAACCAGCACACGAACGCCATCTACGGCTTCCTGTCGATGCTGGTGAACCTCATCAAGGCCGAGAAGCCGACCCACATGGCCATCGCCTTCGACACCTCGCGGCACTCCTTCCGCACCGATGAGTACCCCGAGTACAAGGCGACCCGCTCCGAGACGCCGCAGGAGTTCCGCGGGCAGATCCCGCTGCTGCAGGACTGCTTGGCCGCGATGTCGATCCGCGTCCTCACTCAGGAGGGCATCGAGGCCGACGACATCCTGGCGACGCTGGCGAAGCAGGGCTCCGAGAAGGGCTACGACGTCCTCGTCGTCTCCGGCGACCGCGACACGATCCAGCTCGTCAACGACGAGGTCACCCTGCTGTACCCGTCGGTGCAGGGCGTCTCGCAGCTCAAGCGCTACGACCCGGTCGCCGTGCAGGAGCGCTACGGGGTGCGCCCCGAGCAGTACCCCGACATCGCGGCCCTCGTCGGCGAGACCAGCGACAATCTCCCGGGTGTGCCCAAGGTGGGGGAGAAGACCGCCGTGAAGTGGCTGACGCAGTTCGGCAGCCTCGACGAGCTGCTCGAACGCTCCGGCGAGATCAAGGGCGTCGTCGGCGGAAACCTGCGCGACCACATCGACGACGTGCGCCGCAACCGCAAGCTGAACCGGCTCCTGAACGACGTCGAGCTGCCCGTCGGGCCCGACGACCTCGCGGTCGCCCCCATCGACGCGCAGGCCGTGCGCGACATCTTCGCGCGGCTGGAGTTCCGCACCCTGCTGCCGCGCGTCTTCGAGGCCGTCGGAGCGGGTGATGAGCCCACGCACGACGCGCCCACCGTCGAGATCCCCACCCCGGTGGAGTCCTCGGCGAGCGACATGGCCGAGTGGCTGCGCACCCGTTCCGGCGAGGTCGCGGTGAGCCTGGTCACCGCCGGCGGGGCGATCTCCCGCGTCGGGTTCGCCGACGCCGCGGATCTGCGCGAGGGCGCCTGGGACGACGAGGCGGCGGCAGCACTGCGGGAGTGGCTCGAATCCGATGCACCGAAGGTGCTCAACGACGCCAAGCCGCAGCTGAAGGCACTGCTGGCCGACGGCATCCGCCTGGGCGGGCTCGCCTACGACACGCTGCTGGCCGGCTGGCTGATGCGTCCGAGCTTCCCCGACAAGACCCTCGGTCACCTGGTCGGCCGATACCTGGACGAGAAGCTGCCCGAGGCGGACCCGACGCAGCTCGTGCCCGAGACCGACGGCGCCACGCCGTCGCAGGAGGCGTGGTTCACACTGCGGACCGCGGATGCCATCCGCGAGGCGATGCCCGAGTCGGTCGCATCCGTGCTCGTCGACATCGAGCTGCCCACCCTGATCGCCCTCGCCGACATGGAGGTCGCGGGCGTCGCGGTCTCGCACGAGGTGCTCTCGGGCTTCTCCGGTGAGCTGCTGGCCCGTTCCGAGGTTCTCGCGGCCGAGGCGTTCGCCCTGGTCGGGCGGGAGTTCAACCTCGGCTCGCCCAAGCAGCTTCAGGAGGTGCTGTTCGAAGATCTGCAGCTGCCGAAGACGCGCAAGACCAAGACCGGCTACTCGACGGATGCCGCGGTGCTGGCCGATCTGCAGGAGACCCACCCGCATCCTTTCCTCGCCCTGCTGCTGCAGCACCGTGAGGCGACCAAGCTGCGCCAGATCATCGAGTCGCTCGACACCGCGATCGCCGCTGACGCCCGCGTGCACACCACCTACGTGCAGACCGGCAGCCAGACCGGCCGGCTCTCGAGCACCGACCCGAACCTGCAGAACATCCCGGTGCGCACCGAGGAGTCGCGTCGCATCCGCAGCGCGTTCCAGGTGGGGGAGGGCTACGAGACCCTGCTCACCGCCGACTACTCGCAGATCGAGATGCGCATCATGGCGCACCTGTCCGGCGATGCGGGCCTCATCGAGGCGTTCAACTCCGGTGAGGACCTGCACCGCTTCGTCGGCGCCCGGGTCTTCGGGGTGCAGCCCGAGGACGTGACCCCGGCGATGCGCACCAAGGTCAAGGCCATGTCGTACGGCCTCGTCTACGGGCTGAGCGCCTTCGGACTGTCCAAGCAGCTGCGCATCGAGCAGTCCGAGGCCAAGCAGCTGATGATGGAGTACTTCGCGCGATTCGGCGCCGTGCGCGACTACCTGCGCGCATCGGTGCTGCGGGCGAAGGAAGACGGTTATACCGAGACCATCTTCGGCCGCCGCCGGCCGTTCCCCGATCTCAGCAGCCCGAACCGCGTGCTGCGCGAGAATGCCGAGCGCGCAGCGCTCAACGCACCGATCCAGGGCAGCGCGGCCGACATCATGAAGATCGCGCTGTTCCGCATCCACGCCGACCTGCGTGACGCCGGCATGCGCTCGCGGGTGCTGCTGCAGATCCACGACGAGCTCGTGGTCGAGGTGGCCGGGGGTGAGTGGGACGCCGCGGAGCGGATCGTCCGCGAGCGGATGGCCGGTGCCGCGGATCTGTCCGTGCCGCTGGACGTGCAGGTCGGCCGCGGCGGCGACTGGAACGAGGCCGCGCACTAGGTCAGTACAACGAGGCCGCACGCTCGGTCCGCGTCCGCCCGCCGCTCCCGGGGCAGGCCGGGGCGCGGGGCTAGGCTCGTCTGCATGACTGCTGAACCCCGTACCCCGTCCGCGATCGACCAGGTCGCCGAACGATGGGTCGACACCCTGGCTGAGCTCTCACCCGTGCTCGCCACGTACATCGGACGCAATGAGGCGAACGGCCGGCTCGACGACGTCAGCCCCGAGGGCCACGAGCGCTCGGTCTCGGCCGCGCGCAGCGCGCTGGCCGAGCTGGACGCACTCGAGGCCGCCGACCCGATCGACGAGGTCACCAAGACCGACCTCTCCGCCGAGCTGCGGCTGCAGATCGAGCTGCACGAGGCGCAGTGGCAGCTGCGCGACCTCAACGTCATCGCCTCCGCTCCGCAGGAGTTCCGTCAGGCCTTCGACCTGATGCCGACCGAGACGAGCGACGACTGGTCCGTCGTGTCCGAGCGACTCGCCGCGGTGCCCGCCGCATTGAAGGGCTACATCGACACGCTGCGCGAGGGCATCCAGCAGGGTGTCGTCCCCGCCCGCAGGCAAGTCGACGAGGTCGCCGTCCAGATCGCCCGCTACACCGCCGGCGACGGATTCTTCGCGGACTTCGCGGCGAACGCCGCCCCGGCGGAGGGCCAGCTGCCTGCTTCCCTCGCCCGGGACCTCGCCGACCGCTCCGGTGCGGCACGGGTCGCCTACGACGAGCTGCGGACGTTCCTCACCGATGAGCTCGCGCCGGCGGCCACCGAACAGGATGCCGTGGGCCGCGAGCTGTACGCGCTGAACTCGCGCCGCTTCCTCGGAGCGACCATCGACCTCGACGAGACCTACGATTGGGGCCGCGAGGAGCTCGCCCGGATGATCGCGGAGCAGGAGGCTATCGCGAACGAGATCCTGCCAGGCGCGAGCGTCGAAGAGGCCGTCGCCCACCTCGAGGCGGATCCGGCCCGCAAGCTGCACGGCACCGACGAACTGCAGCGCTGGATGCAGGAGACCAGCGACCGTGCCATCGCCGAGCTCGGCGCGACCCACTTCGACATCCCGGAGAAGATCCGCGCGCTGGAGTGCATGATCGCCCCCACCCAGGAGGGCGGGATCTACTACACCGGCCCGACGGACGACTTCTCCCGCCCGGGACGGATGTGGTGGTCGGTGCCCGAGGGCGTGACCGAGTTCGACACCTGGCGCGAGCTGACCACGGTGTACCACGAGGGCGTTCCCGGCCACCACCTGCAGATCGCGCAGGCGACGTACAACCGGGCCGAGCTGAACACGTGGCGCCGTGTGCTCGCCGGCACCTCCGGTCACGCCGAGGGGTGGGCGCTGTACGCCGAGCGGCTGATGGAGCAGCTCGGCTACCTCGACGACCCCGCCGACCGCCTCGGCATGCTCGACGGCCAGCGTCTGCGCGCGCTGCGCGTGGTGCTCGACATCGGCGTGCACCTGGGCAAGCAGCGCCTGGATGGATCCGGCGTCTGGGACCACGACTACGCGCTGGAGATGATGCGCCGCAACGTGAACATGTCCGACGAGTTCCGCCGGTTCGAGGTGAACCGGTACCTGGGCTGGCCCGGTCAGGCGCCGTCGTACAAGGTCGGGCAGCGGATCTGGGAGCAGGTGCGGGATGCCGTGCGCGAGCGCGAGGGCGAGGCGTTCTCGTTCAAGGAGTTCCACAAGCGCGCCCTCGACATCGGCGGCGTCGGGCTCGACACCCTCCGCACGGTGTTCCTCGGCTGATTCAGTTCCTCGGCTGATTCGGTTTCCCGGCTGTTTCCGGCCCTCGGCCGCTCAGTCGCGTCGTCGGTGCGACACGCACCGGCGACGCGACTGCTGCGGTTCTACGATGAGAACATGTCCGAACCCTCGATCGCGAGTCGCTCGACGATAGCCGCACGGCTCGATGCGCTGCCGTTCACGCGCTCGCACCTGCGCGTCCTGACCGGCTCGGGGGTCGGATGGGCCCTCGACGCGATGGATGTGGGGCTCATCTCGTTCATCATCGCGGTGCTCGCCCAGCAGTGGTCGCTGACCCCGGCTGAGACCGGGTGGATCGCCTCGGTGGGCTTCATCGGCATGGCCGTGGGGGCGAGCGTCGGCGGGCTGCTCGCCGACCGGCTCGGCCGGCGTCAGGTGTTCGCGATCACGCTGCTCGTCTACGGCGTCGCCACCGGTGCCAGCGCCCTCGTCGGCGGTGTGGCCATGCTGCTCGTGCTGCGCTTCTTCGTCGGACTCGGCCTCGGCGCCGAGCTGCCCGTCGCGTCGACCTACGTGAGCGAGTTCGCTCCCGCCGCGATCCGCGGCCGGCTCATCGTCATCCTCGAGGCCTTCTGGGCGGTCGGGTGGACGGCATCCGCACTGATCGGCTACTTCGTCATCCCGGCATCCGAGAACGGCTGGCGATGGGCGTTCGCACTCGGCGCCGTCCCCGCCGCCTACGCACTGGTCGTGCGCTGGGGGCTGCCCGAGTCGCCGCGCTGGCTCGCGTCCCGCGGCCGGATCGCGAAGGCCGACCGCATCGTGTCGTCGTTCGAGGTCGACGCGGCGCTGCAGCGCACTCCGTCGTTGCGCAAGGAACCCGTGCGCGAGAGCCTCGCCGTCACGTCGTCGGGCCGGGTACGGATGCTGTGGGCGCCGGAGTTCCGGCTGCGCACGGCGAGCGTGTGGACGGTGTGGTTCTGCGTGAACTTCGCCTACTACGGCGCGTTCATCTGGATCCCGAGCATCCTGTTCGAAGCCGGGTACGACCTGGTCAAGTCCTTCGGGTTCACCCTCATCATCACGCTCGCCCAGCTTCCCGGGTACGCGGTGGCGGCCTGGCTGATCGAGGTGTGGGGGCGCCGGCTCACCCTCTCGGTATTCCTGGCCGGATCCGCCGTCTCGGCCATCCTGTTCGGCATCGCCGGCAGCGAGGGGATGATCATCGGCACCGGGATGGCGCTGTCGTTCTTCAACCTCGGCGCCTGGGGCGCGCTGTACGCAGTGACGCCGGAGATCTATCCGACATCCCTGCGTGCCACCGGCGCCGGCTGGGCGGCGGGTGTCGGGCGGATCGCGTCGATCATCGCGCCGCTGCTCGTGCCCGTGCTGCTGGCGCAGGGCGGGGCGCCACTCGCCTTCGTCGTGTTCTCGGCGTTCTTCGCGGTCGCGACCGTCGCGGCGTGGGGCCTGATCGACCGGCGGGGCGCGGCGCTCGACGAGCGCTGAGGCCACGGTCAACGACGTGTGCTGAGGCGACGGCACTGACGAGCGCTGAGACGACCGACGCCGCCCGTTCGGGCGAACCCGGCGGGTGCGCCGCGGCCATAGGCTGAGAGCATGGTGTCAGTGCGTTTCGCAGCGATCGGCGACTCCTTCACCGAGGGGGTCGGAGACGAGCTTCCCGACGGCCGCGTGCGCGGCTGGGCCGACATCGTGGCACAGGGCTGGGCCGACGCCGCCGGGCATCCGATCCAGTACGCGAATCTGGCGATCCGGGGGCGTCTGGCCTGGCCGATCGTCGAGCAGCAGCTCGAGCCTGCGCTCGCCCTGCGACCCACGCATCTGTCGTTCAACGGCGGCGGCAACGACATGCTGCGGCCCAACGCCGACATCGAGCACATCGCCGACGCGTTCTCGCGGGTGATGCGGCGCTGCGATGAGGAGGGCGTGCAGCTGATCGTGCTGTCGGGCGCCAACCCGAGCGGGCGGCTGCCGATGGGGCGTATGGTGCAGCGTCGCGGCGACGAGCTGTCCGCGGCCGTGCTGCGGCGCATCGAGAAGCGACCTGGCGTCATCCGTGCGCTGAACTGGCCGGATGCCGAACTGTCGCGCCCGCAGTACTGGTCGGATGACCGGCTGCACATGAACGCCAACGGGCACCACCGGGTGGCCGCACGCGTGCTGCACGCGCTCGGCTACGAGCCGCCTGAGCACTGGTGGGCGCCCGCGGAGCATCCCGTCGCCGGGCCCGGCGGGCTGGCCTACTACCGTGACCACGTCGGCCCGTGGATCCGGCGCCGCGTCACGCGCACCTCGTCCGGCGACGGACGCACCGCGAAGTACGCGGCCTGGTCGGAACGGGTTCCGCAGTGAGCCGGTCCGCAGTGAGCCGGTCCGCAGTGAGCCGCTTCGCGGGACGTCGGCTGCCCCGCCGCATCGTGCAGCTGATGGTCGGGCTGTTCCTCTACGGCATCGGCATCGCCTTCATCATCCGCGGCATGATCGGTGCCGCGCCGTGGGACGTGCTGACCCAGGGCATCTCGCGGCACGTGCCGCTGAGCTTCGGCACCATCACGATCATCGTCAGCGGCATCGTGCTGCTGATCTGGATCCCGATCCGCCAGAAGCCGGGTATCGGCACGATCCTGAACGCGCTCCTGGTGGGTCCTGCAGCCGATGCCGGGTTCCTGCTCATCCCGATCACCGACCTGCTCTGGCTGCGCGTCATCTACTTCGCGGTCGGGCTGACCGTGCTCGCAGCGGCCACCGGCCTGTACATCGGTGCCCATTTCGGCCCTGGCCCGCGGGACGGGCTGATGACGGGCCTTCATCGTGTGCTCGGCTTCCCGATCTGGGTCGTCCGGACCGCGCTGGAGGTCACGGTCGTCGCGATCGGGTGGCTGCTCGGCGGGAACGTCGGTGTCGGCACGGTCGCCTTCGCGCTGCTGATCGGCCCGCTCTGCCAGTACTTCATGCGCATCTTCGAGGTGCGTCCGCCGCAGGCCGGCGTTCGGCCGCGATCAGTGAACGGGCCGGCCGATCGGCGGCCGGAGGCCGACGACGAGCTGTGCGGCGACCCGGTGGGCGGCTGATGGAACTCACCGAGATGCGCCGCATCCCCGGCGGCACGGTCACGCTGCACGATGCGCGGCGCAAGGAGCACAGAACAGTCGAGCTCGAGTCGTTCGAGATCGGCATGTTCCCCGTCACCGAAGAGCTCTTCGCCGAGCTGCTGGGCGTCCCGTCGCAGCATCCGCGGCGCCCCGCAGGCGACCTCAGCTGGCTGCGTGCGATCCGCTTCTGCAACGCCGCCTCGGAGTGGGAGGGACTGGATCCCGCGTACAGCTACGACGGCGAGGACGTCACCTGGCACGTCGACAGCGACGGCTACCGCCTGCCGACCGAGGCCGAGGGGGAGCACGCGTGCCGGGCAGGTTCCACGGGGCCGCACTACGGCCCGCTCGACGAGGTGGCGTGGACGGCCGCCGACGGCGTCACCTCGCCGCAGGATGTCGGCGGTCGCCTGCCGAACCTCAACGGACTGTTCGACATGCTCGGCAACGTGTGGGAGTGGTGCTGGGACCTCCTCGACCCCGAACGCTACGACGACTACCGCGTCTTCCGCGGTGGTGGCTTCGCCGACGAGGCGTGGAGCGTGCGAGCATCCACGCGCCGCGGCGGCGCACCCCGGATGCATCACGACGACGTCGGGATGCGGCTCGCGCGCGGCGGATTCGACGCGGTCGACGCCGCCCAGGGATGGTCGGCGCGGGCGGATGCCGAACGCGGCGGACGCGGGGGACCACGTCCGTTCGGCTGGACACCGCGCCGCTGAGCAGCGGTCCGAGTCACGCGCGCCCACGGCCGCGATCACATCAGCAGAGCAGGAGAACACCCATGGCACGCGACGTCGACGTCATCATCTCGCAGGGACGTGTGGGCGACCGCACCACGGGCGCGCTGCCCGGCGCGCGGCGGACCGGTGAGGCGCTGGCATCGCTGCTGTCCGTCGATCCGCGCATCGTCGGAACGCCATCGGCGGCGGCGACGGATGACTGGTCGCAGAGCCTGCCGGCGGCATCCGGCACCCTCGTCGCCCTATGCGAGACGATGCGTGACGCCCTGGATGCCGGCCGCGTGCCGGTCCTTGCCACCAACGCCTGCGGGGCGAGCATCGGGACGCTCCCGACCGTCGCCGAGCGATTCCCGGACGCCGTCGTGCTCTGGATCGATGCGCACGGCGACTTCAACACTCCGCAGACCACTGAGTCGGGGTACCAGCTGCTCGACCTTCACGGCATCACGGTGCTGGCACCGGCCGAGAGCACGCCTGCGCGGGTCGCCGAGATCGTCGCGGGGCGCGACGTGTGGATCCATGTCGACTGGGACGTGCTCGAGCCGGGGTACATCCCGGCCGCCTATCGGGTAGGGGAGGGGCTGCTGCCGCACCGGATCGCAGGGATCTTCGCCGCGCTGTCACCGGAGCAGGTGCGCGGCGTCGAGCTCGCCGAGTTCGAGGACGGCGACAGCGAGGTGCCCGCCCGGGTGAGCGTCGAGCTGATCCTCGAGACGTTCCTCGCGCTGCGCCTCTGAGCGCTGAGGCTCTGCCGCTGAGACTCAGGGCGACGGACGGGTCAGGACCGTCGCCTGCGCTCAGGGTCGACTCCCATGCGGATGCGGGTGCGCTTGCGCTCGATGATGATCATCGTGGCTCCGAGCACCCAGAGGGGCACCTGGGTGAGGAAGGCGACGCGGAACGGCTCCAGCGCGTAGGTGTCCGGGGTTCCGGCGCCCTGCAGGTCCAGGGTCAGGCCGATCAGGAAGATCGCCGTCAGTGCGGCGAGGAACCCGCCGGAGTTGGTGACCCCGGTGGCGGTGCTCAGGCGGTGCACCGGGTTGTGCGTGCGCGCGTGGTCGAACGCGATCATCGATGCGGGGCCGCCCGCCGCCAGGCACACGAGGAGCACGATCAGCAGCCAGATCGGCGCCGGTCCCGGCCACAGCGCGACCGCGAGCCAGGCGATCACCTGCACGCCCACACTGGGAAGCACGAGCGCGAGGGAGCGCCGCAGCGGGATGCGGCGTGACAGCTCACCGAGGATCGGTCCGAGCACCATCGCCACGATGACGTTCAGTGAGAGCAGTCCGGCTGCCGCAGCCCCCGAAAGCCCCTCGCCGGTGGTGAGGTAGGGCATGCCCCACAGCAGCAGGAAGGCCGTGCCGGCGAACGGCGTACTGAAGTGCGACCAGAAGGCGAGCCGGGTGCCCGGGTGTGCCCACGCGGCGCGGATGCCGACCCCGGTGTCGACCGTGGAGGTGACGACCCGCACGAGGCCGGTCTCGGTGTTGACCGTGACGTCGGCGGATGTCTCGGGCGGGTGGTTGCGCACGATCGCCCACACGAGGATCGCGAAGAGCACCCCGAGTCCGGCGATGCTGCCGAAGGTGATGGTCCAGCTGGTGGAGTGCAGCAGCGCGGCCAGAGGCAGCAGGGCGACCAGCTGACCGGCCTGCCCCGAGATGCCGGTCATCTGCACCATCAGCGGCCCGCGCTGTGCGGGGAACCACGTGGCGACCAGTCGCAGCACGGCGGGGAAGATGGCGGCATCGCCGGCGCCCAGCAGCACACGCGCGACGATCGCGACGCCGATGCTGGGGGAGACCGCCATCACGAACTGCCCGGCGGCCATGAGCAGCATCCCGATCACCATGATCGGACGCGAGCCGTAGCGGTCCAGCAGCACCCCGATCGGGATCTGCATTCCGCCGTAGACGGCGAGCTGCACGACAGCGAAGAGCGAGAGCGTGGCGGCATCCGCCTGGAACCGTTCGGCCGTGTCGACACCGACCGCGCTCAGCGAGCTGCGGTTGGTGATCGCCAGCACGTATGCGGCGACGGCGACGGACCAGATCAGCCAGGCACGCCAGCCGGGAGTGGAGCGGGCGAGGGGAGTGGCGGTCACTCGACCCAGGTTAGCGCTCGGCGGCGCCGGTGAGCGTCACGCGGATGCGGCGTGACAGATCCTGCGCCGGAGCGCAGACTCGACTCATGACTCCGGTGCCCTGGGTGCTGCACGTCGACATGGACCAGTTCATCGCGGCGGTGGAGGTGCTGCGGCATCCCGAACTGGCCGGGCGTCCTTTGATCGTCGGCGGCACCGGCGCGCCGGGGGAGCGCGCGGTGGTGTCCACCGCGTCGTACGAGGCCCGCGCGTACGGGATCGGATCGGGGATGCCGATGAAGATCGCGCTACGCAGAGCGCCGGATGACGCGGTGTTCCTGCCGGTCGACCATGCCGCCTACGAGCAGGTGTCGGCGCAGGTCATGGCGGCGCTGCGCACTCTGCCGGACGTGGTGGTGGAGATCATCGGTTGGGATGAGTGCTTTCTCGGCGCGACGACCAACGACCCCGAGTCGCTCGCGCGAGCCGCCCAGCAGGCCGTGCTGGACGCCACCGCGCTGCAGTGCACGGTCGGCATCGGCGACAACAAGGTGCGTGCCAAGATCGCGACAGGATTCGGCAAGCCGAGGGGCGTGTTCCGCCTGACGGACGCGAATTGGTTCGACGTGATGGGGGAGAGGGAGACGCGTGAGCTGTGGGGCATCGGCGCTCGGGTGCAGAGTCGCCTGGCCGATCACGGCATCCGCTCTGTCCGCGAACTGGCGGATGCCGATGAGGCGGAGCTCGTGGCCGAGTTCGGGCCGACGATGGGCGTCTGGTATCACGGTCTCGGGTTCGGCCGCGGTCCGGCGGTCGTCGACGACACGCCGTGGGTCGCCCGCAGCCACAGCAGGGAGACCACGTTCCCGCAGAACCTCTCGACGCGCGACGAGATCGACGGCGCCCTGCGCGAGCTGGCGCAGGCGGCCTTCGAGGACTGCGCGGCCGAAGGGAGACCGGTTGTGCGAGTGCATCTGAAGGTGCGGTACGCGCCGTTCGAGACGCGCACGCTCGGCCACAAGCTGCCGGCGCCGGTCAGCAGCGCCTCGGAGTTCGTGGCTGCCGCGCTCGCTCTGAGCGCCGGACTGGATGGTGAGCGGGAGGTGCGGCTGCTGGGGGTGCGGGCCGAGATGGCGATGCCCGAGGGAGGCGTCCCCGTGGATCGCACACCGGTGCGGGGGAGGATCTGAGAGGCGGGGGGCGCTGACGCGGTCGTCAGCCGGCGTCGAGATCCGCGCGGATCAGCGAGTGCACCGCGAGGTCGGTGCGTCCCGCGTCGGTGAACCCGGCGTTGCGGGCGACGCCCTCGAACCGGAACCCGGCCTTCTCAGCGACCCGGTTCGAGGCGTGGTTGCCGGGCGCGATCCGCAGCTCGATCCGCTCGAAGTCCAGATCCGTCAGCATCCAATCCGCGACCAGCCGCACGGCGGTGGGCATCCGGCCGCGGCCGCGGTGTGCCGCCGCGGTCCAGTGCCGCGGTGACAGCATGCCTTCATCCTGCCGTGAACGCAGGATCAGCGGCGCGAGCCGGGGTGGCGGAAATCGGTTCAACCTGGGGTTTAAGGTTTGCGGCGTAAGGATGTTCGAATGTCGGTGGTCGCCGGTTGAATGGAATCCATGGAGAACATCGTCGATCGGTTGGAGCAGTGGCAGGCGCGGTATGCGTCGATGCTCGCCGAGGCGTTCTCATCCGACGAGTTCGCCGGCCTCAGCGATGCCGACCAGGTGCGACTGCTGGAGGTGTCGGGGCGCATCCAGCGGGGCACCGAGGCTGTGCAGGTCGAGACGACCGTACACATCCGCGAACGATCGGAGGGACTGCGCGCCGAGCGGCTCACCAGCAGCTATGGATGCGATCGGCCGGCCGACCTGCTGCGGATGGCGCTGCGCATCGACCGCACGGCGTCGAACCGGCTGGTCAAGGTCGCGGGATTCACCGCGCGCATCCGTGGCATCAGTGCGGGGGAGTACCTCCCGGCTCAGTACGACAGCCTGCGAGGCGCGCTTCACGAAGGTGTCATCGGCGTGGCCGGATTCCTGGCCGCGGTCGAGCCGATCGAGGCAAGCCGCGGTCGGCTCGTACTGGAGCAGCGCATCGACGCGGACAGGCAGCTGGGCGCGTTCGCCCGTGGCATACTGACGGACGCCGATGCCAGACCTGTTCCGGAGGGCGAGCGGGCACCTGCACCGACGCCGGACGAACTGGGGCAGCTGGCACATGTGCTGGCCGCGTATCTCGATCCCGACGGGGCCGAACCGCGAGATGACCTCGCTTCGCGCACGCGCGGGTTGGGACTGGGTGCGAAGCGCGACGGGTGCGTGCCGATCCGGGGTTACCTTCTGCCCGAGGTCGCCGCACAGTTGAGCCTGATGTGGGACAGTCTGCTCAATCCGCGCGTGGAGCCGGTCGCGGCTCCGCCGGGCGTGCACTTCGTCGATTCGCAACAGGATCCGTCAGAGGACCCGCTCGTACCGCTCGACGACCGGAGTCGGCTGCAGAAGCAGCACGACGCCTTCGCAACGATCCTCATGGCTGCGGCCCGTGGCGGGGAGCTGCCGGATCTGGGTGGAGCCGCCCCGACCCTCGTCGTCACGGTCGACGCGGAGGACTACGCGTCGGGGGAGGGCTGGGCGGATGTCTCCGGCACCGACGTGCCGGTGCCGATGCGAGTGGCAGCCCAAGTCGGCTGTGCCGGTGGCGTCCAGCGCGTGCTGTTCGATGAGCACGGCCGCATCGTCGGTCTCGGAACGTCGGCCCGCGTCTTCAACGCTCTGCAGCGACGGGCCATCGTCGCGCGAGATGGCGGCTGCATCATCCCGGGCTGCACGATTCCGGCGACCTGGTGCGAACTCCATCACGTCAGGGACTACGCGCTGGGCGGTGAGACCCACACCGACAACGGCGCAAGTTAGCAATACCACCGTTCGCTCCACGTCGTTGACCTCCTGGTAGGTTGACCACATTGGCACTTAGGGGAGTTATCATGGCTCGCGAAACAGACTTTGACCACGACCAAGTCGGCCACTTGCTCGCTGATCACTTGATCGAAGTACCACGCTTTCAGCGTCGTTATGCGTGGACGATCGATAATGTGCGCGAGTACCTCAGCGACCTCGCCGAGGCGCGTGCGAAAGACCGCGACTATTTCGTCGGCACTGTTGTGCTGACGCTCCCAGAGGAAGACAGTTTTCGTCGGCGTGTAGTCGACGGCCAGCAGCGGCTCGCCACTACATCTGTGCTACTCGTTGCGATTAGGGATCGGCTTATCGAGCTGGGAAAAGTCGAGCAGGCCAAGCGCGTAGAGGAAAGATATCTGCGAGGTTACGAGCTTCAGGCAGAGGGTGTATTTGAGCGACTTGCACTCGGCCCGCACGACAGCGAGGCGTACCTCGGACTGCTCAACGGCGAGACTTCGGCGGATCGAGACACCCATCCACTCGTGGCGTCCTACGGTGTTTGCAGGCAGCACGTTGCGGGACTCGCGCCGGACGCGGATTCCTACAGCGCTCTCATGGACATCGTCAACCAGCTAGAGAAGCGCGTCCAGATCTTGGTTGCGGTTGCGACTGGCATCCAAGAGGCCTACGTCATCTTTGAGACCCTGAACGACCGCGGCGCAGACCTCACCACTGCCGATCTTCTGAAGAACTACCTATTCAGCGCTTCGGGCGCTTACCTCTCGACCGTCGAGCACAAGTGGGTACAGCTTGAGTCGGCGTTCGAGAAGCCGGACGACCTTGTTCGCCTGATCCGCTTCGAGCTCATCTCACGCAAGGGCCCGGTTCGGACGAGCAAGCTTTACCGGGCGATTCAGGAGGACATTGGGGAGTCGGGGATCAGCGCGAATACCTACCTCAGTCGACTGGTGAAGGCGAAAGATACTTACGTCGCGCTGCGCGATCCCGACAGTGACTACTGGAAAAGCGAGAAAGTTGACGTCCGGGATTCACTGCTCGCGTACAGAAGGTTCCAGTTCGAGAGCAGCATCCCCGTCGTGCTCGCGGCATTCGCGACGTGGGACTTCGATGACGCCTGTCGACTCCTCAACAAACTCTTGATGTGGTCGGTACGAGCGCTCTTCGCGGGGAACATTGGCGCGAAGTTGGCTGAAGACACCTTCGGTAGCACCGCGGCCGCGATCTCGGCGGGCGCCGCAGTCAACCAGATTGATGTTCGTGCCGAACTGGACAAGCTGATCCCCAGCGATGACCAGTTCAGGGCGGCGTTCAGTCGATATGGCGTGATGCCTGGCTCTCGAGTCAAGTACATTCTGGGGATGATTGAACGCGTCGAGTCCGAACTAGCTGGTCGTGATACGACCGCTCTCGATTGGTCATCGCGCGGTGTGACCATTGAGCACATCCATCCGAAGTCGCTGCCTGGGCAGCTGGGCCAGGGGGCTGCGGCGACGCTGGTTGACACGCTCGGCAACCTCACGCTGCTGGAAAAAAGGCTCAATAAGGGGCTCGGGTCGAAGCTTCCGCCTGAAAAGTCAGAGGTGTACGCAGAATCAGCGTTCACGATGACGCGCCAGCTCAGCGGACTAAACGCATGGAACGCCGGAGCGATCGAGCGACGTATCGACAGGTTGGCAGGGTTGGCCTGTCAGGCCTGGCCCAACGCCTAGCGCGGCTCGCGAAGCGCGCCGCGCCTTGACTTGAATCTGCAACATAACTCGGGGGACTGCAGCGACGAGGGGCGGCAAGGAATCGCGGAGCGATTCCGCGGCAGCCGCGCCGCGTAGCGGCGTCGGTGAAGATATCCGCAGGGCTGGGAATGACAGCAGTGTGATTCTCTGCTAGAACTGCTGGTGAACGGTAGCTGGAATCACACAGAAGCAAAAGCACGAGCGCACCTTTACGCAGACACAGACATAGCAAGCGCGACAGACGCAGCCCTACCAGCGGGGCGAGTACATCGAACTGACCGTTCGCGTTCTTGTCGTCTTGTCTGTGTGAGGTTCTGCGATGGTCACTGCACCGTCTTCTGTGCGCCCCTTGGCTCGTCCCGATGCTGGTTGGTCGTTCACGCTTGTCCCGGCCGCCGGTGAGGGCGGCGGTTCGTTCCGGTCGTCGTTGCGGCGGGTGCCCGATTATGTGGCGCGCGGCGAGGCCGCGGATCCAGATCGCGCTGCTGCTGAAGCGGGGCGGCGTGCGCGATCGACGTTGCGCAGGTACTGCGCAGCGAACGTGCTCAATCGTCTAGGTACGTTGACGTACGCGGGCGCAGGTAATCACGATTCGGCGCTGATCCGTGAGCACCTTGGTGACTTCTTCCGCGCTCTGCGCGATGGCCTGGGAGGGAAGCCGTTGCCGTATGCGTGGGTTCCCGAGTGGCACAAGGGTGACGTCCCGCTGAGTGGTGGAGTTTCTCAACACCGTGCGAGATCAGCTTCTGTGATTATGCTGCAGCGAGTTCGGGGATCGCGACCTCCTTCTCGGTGGTGTTGAGGAGCTTCATGGAGTGCTCGCTGAAGTAGCGTCGGTCGGCGCCGTCCCATTCGTCGTGTTGCTCGATGAGGACGTGCCCGGCCAGGCGCAGCAACGCGGCGGGGTTGGGGAAGGTGCCGACGACGTCGGTGCGCCGTTTGATTTCCTTGTTCACCCGCTCCAGGGGATTCGTGGACCAGATCTGCCGCCAGTGCTGCTGCGGGAACCCGCAGAACGCGAGGATGTCGTCCTTCGCGTCCTCGAGCATGTCCGCGATCTTCGGGTGCGACCGTGTCAGCATGCGCACGACCTCGTGGAACTGCGCGAACACGTGCTCGGTGTCGGGTTGAGCGAAGATCGTGCGGATGATCGACGCGACCATCGGCCCCGCGGTCTTCGGGACCGAGGTGAGCACGTTGCGCATGAAGTGAACTCGGCATCTCTGCCAACTGGAGCCTTGGAAGACGGTGTCGATCGCGGCGATCAGACCGGTGTGCGCGTCCGAGATGACCAGCTTCACCCCGTCCAGCCCGCGGGCCTTCAACGACCGCAGGAACGTGGTCCAGAACGGCTGCGACTCGGTCTCCCCGACCTCGAACCCGAGCACTTCCCGCCGCCCGTCCGCCGCGATACCCACGGCGACGACCACGGCCTGAGAGACGACCCGCCGGCCGACCCGTGCTTTGCAGTAGGTCGCGTCGAGGAACACATACGGGTAGGTGGTGTCCGCGAGGGGCCGGTCGCGGAACGCAGCGACGTCCTCATCGAGGTTCGCGCAGATCCGAGACACCTCGGACTTGCTGATCCCGGTGTCAGCGCCGAGCGCTTTGACCAGGTCGTCGACCTTCCGGGTCGAGACGCCGTGGACGTAGGCCTCCATCACGACCGCGAACAGTGCCTGATCGACCCGGCGGCGCCGTTCCAACAGCGACGGGAAGAACGAGCCCTGCCGCAGTTTCGGGATCCGCAGATCCAGCTCCCCGGCGGTCGTGGTCAGCGTCCGCCGGCGGGTGCCGTTGCGTTGCGTGGTGCGATCCGGGGTGCGTTCAAACGGGGCGGCGCCGATGAACGCGGCCGCTTCCGCGTCGATCAACTCCTGGTAGAGCGTTTCGGTCGCGACCCGGATCCGGTCGGTGACGTCGGTGAGTTTCAGTTCCCCGAGGAGCTCGAGGAGGGCAGACTGGTCAAGAGCCATCGTGCGTCGTGTCTTTCTGTGAGTAGCTTTAGTCGGTTCTCACTGACCATCGCACGATGGCTCACCACGTCAACGACGTGACACCCAGCACCGGAAACTACACCACCCCAGGGGACGCCACCGGCACAAGTCTGGGCATGGACTGCACGCGCACTTCGCGGTGGGGCGGTTCATCAAGCGTGCTCTCATTGAATCGGCTTGGCCGCATGGTTTCGTGTCGATCAAGCTGCTAAGCAACCTGCCCGTTGGGTCGACGTCGTTGTCTGAGGCGCGCTTGGCGGGTACCTACCTGGCGAAGTATGTGTCGAAGTCGTTTTCCGACTCCGGGGCGCGTGAGCTGGGTGCACACCGCTACGACGTGGCGCAGGGCTTCCAACCGGAGCGTTTGCGTTTCACCGGGCGTAGCAGGGGAGAGGTGCTGGACCTCGCGTCGGCGCACCTCGGGCATGGTCCGCGGGCTGTGTGGGATTCGTCGGAGTCGGATGCGTGGCAGGGACCTCCGACGGTATGGGCGCAGTGGGGTGCGTGATGGCACTCGATCGTGATGCTGTGGCGGCCTGGGTGCGTGCGTCTTGCGAAGCGCAGGGGATCGGTGTGTACGTGTCGGACTCATCTGTGTTGGATCGAGTGCGGGCGGTGGTGAGCGGCGGGCGGCCGGGTGCGGTGCCCCAGCGGGGCGCGCACCGGCCGACGGCGCTCACACCACCCACACCGGAACAATCCGGGTGGGATCGAAACGGCCCGCACGCGTCGCCGGCATGATCGTGGCGTAGTCGAGTACGGCCCGCGCGATCAGCGCTTGCCTCTCTAGGGTCATGCCTGGCCACTCCTCGCGTAATGCCGCTCCGTGTCCGGCGATCTGCTCGAGCGTGTTTGATCCGGTGAGGCGTTGAAGTTCGTTGTCGATCGCTGTGAGCTGATGCTCGATCGAGTCGCGGGCTGGTATCCACTCTCGTCGCGAGATCTCACCCGCGGCGAACATCTCTGCCAGCTCACGTGCTCGAGCCTCGAGCGTGGTGCGCTTGCTCATCTGCTCGGTGTGGTGGGCGTCGTCCGCGTATCGACCGGTGAGGACCGCTTCCATGTCCGGGGTGTCCAACCGGTAGAGGATCGCGGCGCTGAGCCACTCCTCGACCGGAGGGGCCGTCACGGTGATCCCTCCGCAGCCGCGATGGTCGGGACCCGATAGGCACACGTACCGGCGTTCGGTACCGCGGGCAGAGGAGAACAGCTTCCCGCCGCACTTCCCGCACCGCAGCATCCCCGACAGCAGATACCGGCGCGGGGCGCGCCGACCTGTCGCGGTCTTCGTCGCGACCACGGCGAGTATCTGCTCACGCTCCGCAGGGGTGATGATTCCATCCCACATTGCCGGGCCGACGACCTCTCCGTTGTGGGAGCGCAGCCCGGCGATGCGTGCGCTGTGCAGCAGGTTCCGCACCGTGGTCGATCGCCACGCCGCACCGCTCGAGGTAGGTACTTCGCGCTGCTCGAGGTCTGCTGCGATCGCTCGCGCCGATTCTCCGGCGATGTATCGCTGCGCCATCTCCCGCACGATCACCGCTTCAACCGGGTTGACCGTGAGCTTGTCCGCCTCGTATCCGAACGGCCGATTAGCGCCGCCGCCGGGCCTGCCCTGCTCAGCGTTCTGGCGGGCCTTCCTGCGCAGCCGCTCCGACTTCCGCCCCGACTCCTTGGCTGCAAACGCGGCGAAGATACGCGCCATGAACAACCCATCGTCATTGCCCAAGTCCACATCAGCGGTAACAGTGGCGACCTGACGCACACCCGCGGCTTCACAAACCTGCGCGAACTCCTCGAGCTCGATCGGACGCCGGGTCAGCCGGTCCATGTTGTACACGACTACCGCGTCCCGCAGCCCGTCCCGCACGTCCGCCATCATCCGCTCGTACTCGGGGCGACGCTTTCCCGAGTAGGCGGACACATCGTTATCCACGTACTCGGCGGCCACGTTCCACCCTCGGTCGGCGGCGAGCTTGCGGCAGTCCTCAAGCTGGCGCTGCACGCCGAGAGCTTGGCCGGTCGGATCCGAGGAGATGCGCGCGTAGATCGCTGCTGAATGAGGCTTATGCATAACGGTCATATTAGGAACTCACCGACAACGGCGTCGCGCTCTGCTGGCATCATCACCGCACCCTGCATCTGTCCGAATGGCAGATCCGCATGCGACACGGAGTTCCCGAGATTCGCGGGCCCGCGTGGTGGGATCGTCGCCGAGCGTGGCGTCCGGCGCGACAGGGGAGGATGCGGTCCCGCAGCAGACCGGCTGTCGTCTCCTGACCCGTTGTCACCGCTGAGTGAGTGGGTCAGCTCTCCGGGTCGTCCTGGAACGCCCGCACCTCCTGCGCGCACCGACACGCCCGGGCGATCTTCGCGGCCCAGTCGACAGCATCCGCGTACGTCGGCAGCTCGAGGATGCTGTATCCGCCCTCGATCTGATTCGTCTGCGGGTACGTGCCGGGGGAGAAGGTGCCATCCTCCGACACCAGCACTGGTGCGACGCGCTCATCGATGCCGCCGCCGAAGACCCAGACACCGGCCACCTTCGCCTCGCGGACAACCTCGTGCGCAGCCTCGCTGACTGCGGGAAGCTCCGCGTCGGAGACGTGCATCGCTCCACTCGGGAACGAGATCAGATACTTCGTCATCGTTCACCTCCTGCGCAGAAGCGTACGGCCGCGGCTGTCGCGCGTCGAGGGAGTGGTGGGCCCTGGCTCGACCAAATATTCTGACATAATGTGCATTATCGGTTCTCTCGGAACCTATGAGAGGGGCACACCCGTACGGCCTATGTGGCGTCGCGCGGCGTCGTCCCCGTGGCGTGGTGACTGTGGTCCGTCACATCCGGTACTGCGCGGAGAAGGTCGGCGAGATCCTCCTCGGGACGCGGTGCGATCGTCTCATCATCCTCGAGCTGCGGAACGCTGGGTTCTCCAGGCGAGGGTACGTGATGCGCGTGCTCCTGAGCGTTCTGATCATGCATGGCCGGATCCTCCCGTCAACGTCGACGTCAGCTTCGATCTCAGCGTAGTCACGGCACGTGCGCCACGGCCACGAGATGCGCGCTGAAGTCACGGATGCCGGGAACGGCGGATGCTGCGCGAGCCAACACCAACGCCGCTTCGCGGACCTGCTCGCCAGCATCCGGGCCCGTCTCGAGGAACAGGCCACCCGGACCCTCCACGCCGAGCACCTCACGGACCGTCAACCCGGCCGCCGTGACTTCCGCCTCGAGCTCTTCGGCGGTATGGAAATGTCCCGCAGGGAAACGCATTCCCGAGCCGGGGGCTCCGTCGGCGATCAGCGTGAGCCAGTCCCCCGGAATCGGCGACGGAACCGGGCTGCCGAGCGACGCCTTGCCGAACGCGATATATCGCGATAAGCCCGCAGCGATCAACACACCGCCGATGCGCAGCACGCGGCGTGCTTCTGCCAGTGCCTGTGACCGGTCGTCGCGCGAGGCCAGATGGTACAGCGGGCCGAGCATGATCACAGCGTCGAAAGAGTCATCCTCGAACGGCAGGTCACGCGCATCTCCGACGGCGGCAGGCACGCCGGCCTCCCCCGCCTGCTTCACGTGCCGCGGAACCGGATCGATCAGTTCCACCTCGTAGCCGGCATCCATCAGCGCGCGGGCATGGTTGCCGGCTCCCCCGCCGACATCGAGCACACGACCCACCGGCACGTGTGCTCGGATGATCTCCTGCGTGCGCCGGAATTCCAGCGGCCCCTGGGCGGAGCGCGTCGTCAGCCGGACATGCTCATCGAACACCTCGCCGTAGTACGCCTGGATGCGCGCGTCGATCTGCTGCTGGCGACTGGCCGTCATGTCGTCGACGATAACGTGACCGTCAAGAGTCAGGCGTCCACATACTCGGCGAGGTGCTGACCGGTGAGCGTCTTGCGTTGCTCGACCAGTTCGGCAGGGGTGCCCTCGAACACCACCCGACCGCCGTCGTGGCCCGCTCCCGGGCCGATGTCGATGAGCCAGTCGGCGTGCGCCATGACGGCCTGGTGGTGCTCGATGACGATGACGGTCTTGCCGGAGTCGACCAGGCGGTCGAGCAGCCCGAGGATCTGTCGCACATCCGCCAGGTGCAGACCGGTGGTGGGCTCGTCGAGGACGTACACGTCGCCCTTCTCCCCCATCTGGATCGCGAGCTTGACGCGCTGACGCTCACCACCCGACAGCGTCGACAGCGGCTGACCGAGCGACAGGTAGCCCAATCCGACATCCTCCAGGCGGCCGAGGATCGCCGCCGCGGCAGGGATCTTCGACTCCCCCGCCGAGAAGAACTCCCTCGCCCTCGACACGGGAAGATCCAGCACCTCGGTGATGTCGAGACCGCCGAGCTTGTACTCGAGCACCCCGGCCTGGAAGCGCTTGCCCCCGCAGTCCTCGCATGGCGTCTCGATGGTGTCCATGAAACCGAGCTCTGTGATGATGACGCCCGCGCCCTTGCACGTCGGGCAGGCGCCCTCGGAGTTCGCGCTGAACAGCGCCGGCTTCACGCCGTTGGCCTTCGCGAACGCCTTGCGGATCGGTTCGAGCAGCCCCGTGTACGTGGCGGGATTGCTGCGGCGGGAACCCTTGATGGCGCTCTGGTCGATCGAGACGACGCCTTCCAGCGGTGAGACCGATCCGTGGATCAGCGAGCTCTTGCCCGAACCGGCGACACCGGTCACCACGGTCAGCACGCCCTTGGGGATGTCGACATCCACATCCTGCAGGTTGTTCGCCGACGCACCCCGCACCTGGATCTCACCTTCACCGGTGCGCACCGCCGGCTTCAGGGACGCGCGGTCGTCGAGATGCCGACCGGTGAGCGTGCCGCTCGCCCGCAGCCCCTCGACCGTCCCCTCGAAGCAGATCTCGCCGCCGCCGGTGCCGGCAGCGGGCCCGAGGTCGACCACGTGATCGGCGATCGCGATGGTCTCGGGCTTGTGCTCGACCACGAGCACTGTGTTGCCCTTGTCGCGCAGCTCGCGCAGCAGGCCGTTCATCCGCTGGATGTCGTGCGGATGCAGGCCGATCGTCGGCTCATCGAACACATACGTCACATCGGTCAGCGACGATCCGAGATGGCGCAGCAGCTTGATCCGCTGCGCCTCTCCCCCGCTCAGCGTGCCCGACGGCCGGTCCAGGCTCAGATACCCGAGGCCGAGGGTGACGAACGAGTCGAGGTTGGCGCTGAGTGCCTTCAGCAGCGGCCCAGCCCCGGCGAGGTCGAGGCCGCGCACCCACTCGGCGAGGTCGGTGACCTGCATCCGGCAGGCATCCGCGATGCTGATGCCTGCGATCTTCGACGAGCGGGCGCCCTCCGTCAGTCGCGTGCCGTCGCACTCCGGGCACGTGGCGAACGTCGCGACCTGCTCGACGAACCGGCGGATGTGGGGCTGCAGCGCGTCGAGGTCTTTCGACAGCATCGACTTGGTGATCTTCGGGATCAGCCCCTCGTAGGTCATGTTGATCCCGGAGATCTTGACCTTGGTCACCTCGCCGTAGAGGAACAGGTGGCGCTGCTTCTCGGTGAACGACGAGATCGGTTTGTCGGCGGGATAGAACCCCGACGCGGAGAACCCCTTCACCATCCATCCGTCAGCGGTGTATCCGGGCACCATGATGGCGCCCTCGTTCAGAGACTTGGATTCGTCGACCACCTGGGAGAGATCGATGTCCGACACTGCTCCCCTGCCCTCGCACCGCGGGCACATGCCGCCCAGGTAGATGGCATCCTTGACGATCTTCTTCTCGCCGCCCGGCCCTGTCATCACGCCGCTGGCCTTCTGCGTCGGGATGTTGAACGAGAACGCGGTCGGACCGCCGATGTAGGGCTGACCGAGCTTGGAGAACAGGATGCGCAGCATCGCGTTCGCGTCGGTGACCGTGCCGACCGTCGAACGCGGGTTGGCGCCCAGACGCTCCTGGTCGACGATGATCGCCGTGGTCAAGCCTTCGAGCACGTCGACGTCCGGGCGCGGGACGGACGGCATGAACCCCTGCACGAAAGCGCTGTAGGTCTCGTCGATCATGCGCCGGGATTCCGCGGCGATCGTGTCGAAGACCAGCGAGCTCTTTCCCGACCCGGAGACCCCGGTGAACACCGTGAGGCGTCGTTTGGGAAGCACGACGCTGACGTCCTTGAGGTTGTTCTCGCGGGCGCCCTCGACCCGGATGCTGTCGTGGCTGTCGGCGACGTGCGCCATCGTGCTCCCCTCGTTCACGCGGACTGCTGCAGACGCACCATATTGCCAGCCGGGTCACGGAACGCGCAGTCCCGGATGCCGTACGGCTGGTCGATCGGCTCCTGGACGACGTCGGCGCCCTTCGCCTCGATCTCGGCGAAGGCCGCATCGACATCCGGCGTCGACAGCACGATCCCGCCGTAGCTGCCCTTCGCCATCAGCTCGAGGATCATCGAGCGCTCGGCGTCATTGATGCCGGGATCCACCGCCGGCGGTGTGAGCACGATCGCGGTGTCGGGCTGTCCGGCGGGGCCGACGGTGATCCAGCGCATCTGCTGGTGACCGACATCCTTTCGGACCTCGAAGCCGAGCACGTCGCGGTAGAAGCCGAGCGAGGCCTCGGCATCGGTGTGGGGAAGGAAACTCGCGTTGATCGTGATGTCCATGCCGGCGACGCTACCGGTCGCCGCCGACGTGCGCTTCTCGATTCCTGATCGGTCGGGTCGCCTGCTTCTCCAGCCACGACGGGATGCCGGGCCCCAGGCCGTGTGAGCGGCGGTACCGGCTCGGCGGCACGCCCACGAGCTCGGTGAAGCGCGTGCTGAACGTCCCCAGCGAAGAGAACCCGACCTCGAAGCAGACGTCGGTGACCGACTGATCGCCGCGCCGCAGCAGAGCCATGGCGCGTTCGATCCGGCGCGTCATGAGATATGAGTACGGGGACTCGCCGTAGACCTGCCGGAATCGGCGGCTCAGGTGCCCGGCCGACATGTGAGCACCGCGCGCCAGGTCTTCGACGTCGAGCGGTCGCGCGTACTCGCGGTCGATGCGATCCCGCACGCGGCGCAGAGCGGTCAGCTCTCGCAGTCGGTCTTCATGATCGGCGGGACGGGTCACCTTCCGATCGTGGCACGACCGCGCCGGCCCCTCCACCCCCGCGCGGCTCTGACCGCCGGACCCTGCACCGCTGCGCCGACCCTGTCCGCCTGCGCTCGGAGCCGATACGCTGACCCACGACTCCCGGTGCTCTCGGAAAGGAGCCCACGATGACCGATCGATCCCCTGCGATGCGGACCTTCATCGCCGCAGCCCGCACGACGCTCGCCGTGTCGGGCGCGGTCATGCTGCTGCTCGGCGTATTCATCCTGCTCTGGCCGGCGAAGACCGCGATGCTGTTCGCGGGCATCATCGCCGCCTACTTCGTCATCCAGGGGCTGGCCTACATCGGCGCGGGCGTATTCTCCCGCAGCAGCGGTGGAGGGTCGCGCACCGGTCACGTGCTGCTGGGCGTCGTCTACATCGTCGGCGGTCTGCTGGCGTTCGTGAACCTCTTCGCGTTCACCGCGACGCTCGTGCTGTTCTTCGGGATCATGCTCGGGATCACCTGGATCATCGAGGGGGTCGTCGCGCTGTCGCTGCTGCGGCACTCGCAGTCGAGGATCTGGACGATGGCGTACGCGGTCCTCGGCATCGTCGCGGGGATCGTGCTGCTGTTCTCGCCGTTCTACGTCGCCGTCTTCTGGTGGCTGACCGGCGTGGCGCTCGTCGCCCTCGGTGCGCTGCAGCTGGTTCGCGCGCTCACGCTGCGCCAGGATGCGGTCGCCGCAGCATCCGATATCCCCGCCGACGCCTACTGAGGTCATGTGAGACGGAAGGGGCGGCTCGTGGCATCCACGAGCCGCCCCTTCCGTCTCACATGCTCACTCGGTGGCGAAGTCCGAGGTGTCGCCGACCAGGCGGGTGTTGTCGGCCGGCACCGGGTCGACCGCTGCCTGGGCGACCTCAGCGGCGAACTCCGACACGTTGTAGAGCTTGCCGGCCGACTCGCGACGTCCGGCGATCGCACCGGGATTCGCGCGCTCGAGAAGCGTGGCAGTGATGGTGCCCTCGATCATGTCGCCGGAGACGACAGTGAAGCCGATGCCCTTGGCCGCAAGGCCCGGGATCAGCTCGCGCAGGGCGTCCTCACCGGCGCGCTTGGACTTCGCGACCGGCTCGTACTCGGGCATCGTCGGGGTCGTGCGGATGAAGTGCGCCTGGTGGCTCGTGACGAACACCACGCGCGCCCCCTCGCCCAGGAGCGGCTCGGCGGCCTTGAGCGCGCCGACCTGCGCATCGCGGTTCAGGGTGAGCGCGTAGTCCTCCTCCATGCCCGACTCCATGCCGCCGGATGCATTGAGCACGAGCACGTCGAGGCGTCCGAACTCGGTGCGGACGGTGTCGAACATCGCGGCCAGCGAGTCGGGGTCCGTGAGGTCCGCACCGACGACGAGCACACGGCGGCCCAGCCCGCGCAGTTCGTTCGCGAGCTTCTCGGCGCGGGGCGCCTTGTTGCGGAAGTTGATGACGACGTCCGCGCCGGCCTCGGCGAAGTAGCGGACGGTGTCGGCGCCGATGCCTCGAGACGACCCGGTGACGAGCGCCACCTTGCCGTCGAGGGATCCGGCAGGGAGAACCTGGGTCATTCCTGACTCCTCGTGATGCGCGGAAGATCGCGGGGAACGCGACCTCCCAACCCTACAACGCATGCACCGCCGATCCCCCGTCGCAGCCGCGTGGTAGGTTGACCGCAGGGAGGGCGCATGGACGGTTTCGAGGCAATCCTCACCGGCGTCGAGCAGTGGGCGTGGATCGGCTGGCTGGTGCTGATCGCCGTGTTCCTCGTCATCGAGATGCTCACCCTCGACTTCACCTTCCTGATGCTCTCGTTCGGCAGTGCCATCGGACTCGTCACCGACCTGCTCGGGCTCCCGGTGTGGGCGCAGGTGATCATCGCCGGCGCGGCGGCCACCGTGTTCATCTTCTTCCTGCGACCACCGCTGCTGCATCGCCTGCGACGCGGCGAGGATCCCACGAAGTCGAACGTCGAAGCGCTGATCGACCTGCGCGGAACCGCGCTGCAGGACATCACCCAGATCTCGGGTCAGGTCAAGCTCAGCAACGGCGACACCTGGACCGCGCGCAGCGCCGACGGCAGCCCGATCATCCAGGGCAGCCGCGTCGCCGTCGCAGCGATCAACGGCGCCACCGCCATCGTCCGCCCCGTCACCGAACAGGAGCACTGATGGACGACACCTCGTTCATTCCCACCGCGATCGCCTGGATCCTGGCGATCGCCGTCATCATCTTCGTGCTCGTCACGATCGCACGCTCGATCCGCATCATCCCGCAGGCGACGGCCGGCATCGTCGAGCGCCTGGGCCGGTATCACAAGACCCTCGCCCCCGGCCTGAACATCCTGGTGCCGTTCATCGACCGGCTCCGCCCGCTGATCGACATGCGCGAGCAGGTCGTATCGTTCCCGCCGCAGCCCGTGATCACCGAGGACAACCTCGTCGTCTCGATCGACACGGTGGTGTACTTCCAGGTGACGGATGCCAGGGCCGCGACCTACGAGATCGCGAACTACCTCGGCGCGGTCGAGCAGCTCACCACGACCACCCTCCGCAACGTCGTCGGCGGCCTGAACCTGGAAGAGGCGCTGACCAGCCGCGACGAGATCAATGGACAGCTGCGCGTCGTCCTCGACGAGGCGACCGGCAAGTGGGGCATCCGCGTCTCGCGCGTCGAGCTGAAGGCGATCGACCCGCCCGTGTCCATCCAGGACTCCATGGAGAAGCAGATGCGCGCCGAGCGCGACCGTCGCGCGGCGATCCTGACGGCAGAGGGGTCGAAGCAGTCGCAGATCCTCGAGGCCGAGGGGCAGCGGCAGGCGGCCATCCTGAAGGCCGAGGGCGACAAGCAGGCTGCCGTGCTGCGGGCGCAGGGTGAGGCCGAGGCCATCCAGAACGTGTTCAGTGCCATCCACCAGGGCCAGCCGGATGACAAGCTGCTCGCCTACCAGTACCTGCAGATGCTGCCGAAGATCAGCGAGAGCCAGTCCAGCAAGCTGTGGATCATCCCGAGCGAGCTGACCGAGGCGCTCAAGGGCATCGGCACGGCGTTCACGCCCCGCCCGGGTTCGGCATCCGCCGACCGAGACGCGTGACGCACCCGTACTTCGAGGGCGCGCGCCATGCGCGCGTACTCGCCCACCGCGGACTGGTGCCCGCAGCCGGCGAACCGGCCCTGTGGGAGAACACCGCAGGGGCCTTCGCGGCAGCGCAGGCAGCGGGCGCGGAGTTCATCGAGACCGACTGCCAGGTGACGGCAGACGGTGACGTCGTGCTCTTCCACGACGACACCCTGGAGCGCCTCACCGGAGATCCGCGCGCGATCTCACAGGTGCGTACGGCCGAGCTCGAGAGCATCTTCGCCGATCACGGCGGCCTGCTCACGGTCGCCGCGGCACTCGATGCCTTCCCCGACGTGCGGTTCAACATCGACGTCAAGACCATGACTGCGGCTGAGCCGATCGGCGCGCTGATCGCCGAACACACCCACCGTGTCCTGATCACCAGCTTCTCCGACGCCAACCGCCTGGCCGCACTCGAGTCCGTCATGCGCGCCGGGGCGGCGCTCCGGCCCGCCACATCGGGCGGACGCTCCACGATCCTCTCGTTGCGCACGCTGTCCGCCCTGCGCCTCTCCCCCGCACGTGCACTCAGGGCCATCGACGCTGTGCAGATCCCCGAGCGCCACTCCGGCATCCCGATCGTCACGCCGGCCCTGATCCGTGCCGCCCACCGGCACGGCGTCGAGGTGCACGTCTGGACGATCAACGACGTCGACGACATGCGCCGCCTGCTCGACGCCGGTGTGGACGGCATCGTCACCGATCGCGCCGATCTGGCGCTGAAGACGGTCTGACCGCCGGGCACGCCTCGCTGCGGGTGACGGAGCCCTGGGATTCCCCTGTGAGTTCCTGCGGGAACTCGCCGCTGTGGATGAAGCGCACAGGCGCGACCGTTATACCTGACAGCGACGAGAGGACCACACAATGGCAGACCGCAGTCTTCGCGGCATCCGACTGGGTGCCCAGAGCCTTCAGAGCGAAGAGGGCGTCGTGTTCATGGAACGCCGCGCAACGAGCTACACGTGCGACGTGTGCGGCCACGAGACGACCCTGATGTTCGCAGCCGATGCCGAGGCCCCGCAGACGTGGGAGTGCCGCAACTGCGGCGCCGAAGCACGCCTGCAGGTCGACGGTGCACCGGTTCAGCTCGAGAACACCGACGAGAAGGCAGCACGCACCCACTGGGACATGCTGCTCGAGCGTCGTACCCGTGAGGAGCTCGAGGAGCTTCTCGCCGAGCGCCTCGCCTACGTCCGCGCGCGCCGCGGGGCAGGCGACGACCCCACCCGCGAGCGCATCGGCGCCTGAATCAGCGCCGCCGCCGCGCGACCACGCCGGCGGCGATCAGCACCGCCGGGCCCCCGAACAGCAGCGCGAGTTGCACCCACGGGCCCAGCACCACCCCCGCCGTGAGGCCGGAGCGCAGTTCGACATCCTCGATCAGCGCCCCGGCCTCATCGGCGTCCAGGGACGAGATCGTCGAACCGTCGGGGCGCATGATCTGGCTCGTGCCGACGGTCGACACGTTCACCACACTGCGGCCCGTCTCGATCGCCCGCATCCGCGCGAACGCGAGCTGCTGCAGATTCTCGTCGGTGCCGCGGAAGTCGGCGTTGTTCGTCTGGAAGACCAGCACCTGCGCGCCGCCCTGCACACCTTCGCGGATCACCTCGTCGTAGATCACGTCGAAGCAGATGGCCAGACCGACGCCGATGCCGTCGACGTCGACGACCGGCGGATTCGTCCCGGGCGTGTACTCGCGCTGCAGCAGGCCGATCAGGTCCGGTACCAGCGCGTTGAAGAACGCGCGGTCGGGCACGTACTCACCGAACGGCACCGGATGCCGCTTGTCGTGCAGCTGCCCTGACCAGCCGTCCTCGGTCCAGAGGAACGACGTGTTGAAGATGTCCTCGCCGCGCTCAGTCGCGGTGTTGGCGAGCAGCGGCGCGTCCAGCGATGCCGCGACGCGGGTGAGCCGGCGCACCGTCGCCTGATCCTGGAAGGGGTCGTAGTCGACGCCGCCCTCGGGCCAGACGATCAGGTCGACGTCCTGTCCCTCGATCGCCTCGGATGCCGTCGTCTGCGCCTTGATCACACCGTACGGGGTGCGCTCGTCGAAATATCCGGTGGGCCCGTTGCCCTGCACCGCGGCGATGCGCATGGTGCCGGCGGATGCCGTCGGGAACAGCGGGACGAAGAGCAGTGCGAGCATGACAGCCGCGAACGGTGCCAGCGTGACCGGACGGGTCCACGCCCGCAGCCTCACGATCTCGATGAGCAGGGCGACCGCGAGCACCATGAAGAAGCTCAGGCCGCTCACGCCGACCCACGATGCGACCGGTGCGAACGGTCCTTCCGCCTGGGTCATGCCGAGTCGTGCCCACGGGAACCCGCCGTAGGGCCAGTTGCCGAGGAACAGCTCGTGAACGGTCCACAGCGCCGCCACGACGACGGGCAGCACCAGCAGCCGGCCCCGCGGCCACGCGCGGGGCACCCAGCGGTACGCCAGCGCGACGGGCAGAAATGCGACGGCCGTCAGCACACCCTCGACCACGGTCAGCGCCGCCCACGGGATCGGACCGAGGTAGCGGGCGGTCCATGCCACCAGCAGCGCGAAGAAGATCAGGCCGTAGACCGAGCCGACCAGCAGTGCCGACCCGAGCCGGCGTCCGTCGAGTGCGACCAGCAGCAGGGCGACCGCCACGGGCGCGAGGATCCACACCGCCGCTGCGGGGAAGGCGAGGTACATGAACAGCGCGGCCGTGCCGGCCAGACCGATCGCGATCCACAGCGGCACCAGCGGGCGCGCCGGAGCCGGTGTGATCTCACCTGCCACAGTCACACGCCCGCGTATGCGACGATCCCCCGGCGCACACCGTCCAGTGCGCGTCGAGCGGTGCGGGCGAGTTCGTCGTCCTCCGAGACGATGGAGAGCTGATCGAGCAGGTCGATCGTCTGCTTGGCCCAGCGGACGAAGTCGCCGGCGGCCATGTCGGCGTCGATCAGCACGCGATCCAGTGCTGCCCCGCGAGCCCAGGAGTGCATCGCCGCCGCCAGACCGGGCGCGAGCGGCTCGGTGCGCGGCAGGGAGTACTCGTGCTCGATCTCGTCCAACTCGGCCCACAGGCGGATGGTGGCGTCGTAGGCGATCCGGAACGCCCCGCGCGGCAGACCCCGCTCCCCCGCGTTCTGCTCGTCACGGCGGGGCTCGTACACCAGGCAGCTGGCCATGGCTGCGAGCGAGGGTGCGTCGAGGTTGCGCCACAGGTGCTGCCGTAGCGACTCCGCCACGAGCAGGTCGCGCTCACCGTAGATGCGGCGCATGGTGCGGCCCGCTTCGGTCAGGGCGAGATCGTCGCCCTCCCCCTCGATGTAGCCCACGACCTGCAGCACGTCGATGACGCGGTCGAAGATGCGCGCGACCGTGCCCGTGCGGTTCTCGATCTGCTTGCGAAGGCGATCGGTGTCGCGCTTGAGGCGGAAGTACCGCTCCGCCCAGCGCGCGTGCGCCTCACGGTCGGGGCAGTTGTGGCAGCCGTGCCGCTGCATGCGGTTGCGCAGCGACTGGATCTTGCGCAGCCGCTTCTCGCGCACGGCGCGCGGGCCGCCGGCATCCCGCCGGTTCTTCTTCTCCAGATCGCTGAGCTCGCGGCGGATCGCCGCGTAGTCCATGAAGTCGCCGTGTTCGCACTGCATCGACTTGAGGTAGCCGGCCAGCGACTCCTCGGCATCCTTGACCTTCTTGGCGAGTCCGACGACGGCGCGGTCGGCCTGGAACTGGGCGAAGGACGATTCGAGGATCTCGCGAGCCTGCGAGCGGCCGAACCTGTCGAGCAGGTTCACCGCCATGTTGTAGGTCGGCCGGAAGCTGGAGTTGAGCGGGTAGGTGCGACGGGATGCCAGTGCGGCTACCGCCTGCGGATCCATCCCCTCCGTCCACTGCACCACGGCGTGGCCCTCCACGTCGATGCCGCGCCGGCCGGCGCGCCCGGTGAGCTGGGTGTACTCGCCCGAGGTGATCGCGACGCGTGCCTCGCCGTTGAACTTCTCCATCTTCTCGAGCACGACGGTGCGGGCCGGCATGTTGATGCCGAGGGCGAGGGTCTCTGTGGCGAAGACGACTTTGACGAGCTTGCGCTGGAAGAGCTCCTCGACGACCTCCTTGAACGCGGGCAACAGCCCCGCGTGGTGCGAGGCCACACCGCGTTCGAGGTTGTCGCGCCACTCCCAGAACCCGAGCACGTCGAGGTCCTCGTCCTGCAGGGATCGGGTGCGCTCGGTGACGATCTCGCGGATCTCGTCACGTTCCTGCGGGGAGGTGAGGCGGATGCCGGAGCGGCGCACCTGCTGCACCGCGGCGTCGCAGCCGACCCGGCTGAAGATGAAGAAGATCGCCGGGAGCAGGTTCGAGCGTTCGAGCAGCTGCACGACGTCGGGGCGGTCCATCCGCTCGACCCGGCGGGCGTTCGCCGCCCGGACCGGTCGGCGGCCACCGCGCGGGGGCCGCTGCGCCTGCCTGCCTGCGTGCCGCTCACTGCGGTACTCCTGCGCGCGACGGTTGTCGTCGTAGCGGGAGCCGGTGAAGGAGCGGATGCGGAACAGCTCCTGGTTGACCTGGGCGGTGGCGATGCCGGCGCGGTCATCGAACAGCGGCAGCAGGTCGTCGCGCACCAGCACGTGCTGCTCCAGCGGCACAGGGCGGGTCTCCGAGACGATGACGTCGGTGTCGCCGCGGACGGTGTCGAGCCAGTCGCCGAACTCCTCGGCGTTCGACACGGTGGCGCTCAGCGAGATCAGACGCACGTTCTGTGGCAGATGCAGGATGACCTCTTCCCACACCGGGCCGCGGAAGCGGTCGGCGAGGTAGTGCACCTCGTCCATGACAACGTAGCGCAGGCCCCGCAGAGCATCGGAGTCGGCATAGAGCATGTTGCGCAGCACCTCGGTGGTCATCACCACGATGCGTGCGTTGCCGTTGATGTTGGTGTCGCCGGTGAGCAGCCCGACCTGGTCCGGGCCGTACACGTCGACCAGTTCTCGGAACTTCTGGTTCGACAGCGCCTTCATCGGCGTCGTGTAGAAGGCCTTGTCCGAGCCGCTCTGCATCGCGAGATGGATGGCGAACTCGCCGACGATGGTCTTGCCCGCGCCGGTCGGTGCGGCCACCAGGACGCTGCGCCCGTCCTCGAGCGACTGGCAGGCCTCGATCTGGAACGGATCCAGGTCGAACTTCTGCCGTGCCGCGAACGCCTGGGTCTGAGGATGCTGCGCCGCCGTGCGCGCTGCGGCGTAGCGCTCAGCGGGGGTGCTCATGCCACCGGGTGGTCGGGATCGAGGCCGGCGGCGACCTGCTTCTTGCGCTTGCGGCGGTCGAGCAGCAGAGACAGGCCTGCGGCGGCGAAGTAGAGGACGACCAGCATGCCCGCCAGCAGCAGCATGCTGACCACGTCAGCCGCCGGAGTGGCCAGGGCCGCGAACGTCGTCGCTATCAGCACGGCGACGCGCCAGCCCCTGAGGATCGCCTGTCCGGAGAGGATCCCGGCGAAGTTCAATGCGACCAGCAGCACCGGGAGGACGAATGCGACACCGATGACCATCATCATCTTGAATACGAAGTCGTAGTAATACTTCGCGGTGTAGAGATTCGTCGCCCCTTCGGGGGTGAACGTCGCCATGAGCTCGATGATGTGCGGCACGATCAGCGTGCCGACGTAGCACCCTGCGAAGAACAGCGGCAGCGCCGCCCCGAGGAAACCGAGCGTGTACTTGATCTCCTTGCGCGTGAGCCCCGGCATGATGAACGCCCAGATCTGCCACATCCAGACGGGCGCCGACAGGAACACACCGATCGAGAACGCCATGCGCATGCGCAGGTCGAACGGCGAGGTCACCGAGTCGAATGTGAGCGCCACCAACTGCTCGCTGTTCTCAGCGACATGATTGATCGGCTCGGTGATGAACGCGATGATCGGGTCGGTGACGATGAACGCGACGATCATCCCGGCGAGCAGCCCTGCTGCCGAGATCATCAGCCTCTTGCGAAACTCCCGGAGGTGCTCACCGAGCGACATCCGCCGCTCAGTCCGAGATTCTCGTCCTTTCGCGGCGCTGGAATCTACCGCCACCACGGAACTCAGACTGTGCGATCGGGACCGGAGGTGGTGTCGGGTGAGCCGTCCGCCTCGTTGGACACAGTGGTGTTCTTCGAAGCGTCGGCCTGGTCCTCTTCACGCATGGCCTTCATCTCGCCCTTGAAGACGCGGGCGGACTGTCCCATGCTCTTCGCCAGCGCAGGCAGCTTCGCCGCGCCGAACAGCAGCAGGATGACGAGGAGGAGGATAACCAGGTGCCATCCGTTGAGACCAGCGAACATTCGGAACTCCTAAGTCGAGGGATTCGGTTCAGTCTACCCGGGCCGAACCGGACCGGGGGAAGTCGTAGAGGTCGAGTCCTGCAGCCGCCCAGCTGCGCGTCGTGGAGCGCGCCAGCGGCGGGTCGAGCACCTCGAGCGCGCCTCCGAAACGGCCCGCGATCCGCTTGATCCCGCGAGGGTCGGCCATGCCGATCCGCAGCGTGACCTCGCCGTCCTCGCGCGAGATCTCCTCGTGCGGGAAGGCGCCCAGCAGCGGGATGAGCCGTTCGGGCAGCCGGACCGTCACGTGGCCGTCGGCGGCATCCTGGCCGAACTCGGCGGGCACCGCGGCATCCGCGTGGGTGATCGGGATGTCGGTGAGGTGCGCCTCACTGACCCGGTCGAGGTGGAAGGTGCGCATCGCCTTTCGCAGGTGGCACCAGCCCTGCAGGTACCACTGTCCGTTGGTGATGAGGATCTGCGTGGGGTCGACGGTGCGTGTCGTGGGCTCGGCATCCGGTGCCTGATAGCGGAACGCCACCGCGACCCGGTCGTGCAGGGCGCGGGAGACGACGTCCTGCACCTCGGTGACGGCGAGCGGGGCGACCACGAGGTCGGGCGGGGCGTCGGCGGAGCCGCGCGAGAGCTTCGCGATCAGGCCGGCGACCAGTCCCGAGTCGGCGACGGCGGGCACCGCCTGCACCATCTGCAGCCCCGCGAGCAGCGCCGCCGCCTCGCGGGCGGTGAAGCGCGGCACCCGTCGCAGGGCGACGTCGTTGGTGATCTCGATGATGTCGTGCTCGTCGAGCAGGTCCCAGTCGATGTCGAACATCTCCTGCGGCAGCTGCCAGTACCCCGAGTCACCGGGCAGGCCGATGACGGTGAGCTTCTCGACCATCGTCCGCATCTGGCGCGGCGTCACCCCGAACTCGGCAGCCGCTTCGTCGAGAGTGACCTGGCCGCGCTCGAGCAGGTACGGCACGAGGGTGAGGTAGAGCCGCACGCGGTCGGCGGCCAGGAGCGGAGCGGATGCCGCGGTCATCGGGCACCTCCGGCGTCGGAGTGCGCGGCGATGATCGCCTGCAGCCGTTCGATCACGCTGTCGCGCAGATCCGCGGGCTCGACGACGCGCACCTCAGGTCCGTACGTGGCGAGCTCGTCGGCGAAGATGTGCCGGTCGACATACGGCACGCGCATGCCCTGCGTCGCCGGGGTGGCGCGCCGCCCGAGGCGCAGCGCGGCCTCGGTGCCGGGCGTCACCTCCAGCAGGGCGGTCTGCGCCTGCGCGACGGCGGCGAGACCAGCCAGAGCACGATCGGTGGCGCCGTCGCGCAGCGCGGCGTCGAACGTCTGCCCGGTGACCTTCACGTCGCTGACGATGCGGCTGAGCAGGAAGGTGCGCTCAGCATCGGCATCCACATCGATGCCGAACAGGTGCCACCGCGCCTCGTACTCGACCAGGGCCAGCGGACGCACCCGACGCCGGGTGCATTCCTTCTCCCCCGGCTTCAGATAGTCGAAGACGACGACACGGCCGCGGTCGATGCCCTCCTGCAGCGACGGGAACGCCGCGTCGCGCACGGTGATGCGCGGCGCGAAGCCGATGATCGGCTCATCGCCGTCGATGCCCAGTGCGCGGATCTTGCGCACCCCGGACTGCGCGTCGGACGACACCGACTCGCTGCTCCAGACGCTGCCGGCCAGGCGCAGCACCGCCAGTTCGGCATCCGTGAACTCGATGTCGGAGGGCAGGTCGTAGTCGGCCTGCGGGATGCGGTACCGCGCCTCGCGCAGATCCTGCGGGTCGGTCGGGTCGCCGATGGTCTCGATGGGCATCCCCAGCGCCCGCAGCTCGTCCTTGTCACGCTCGAACATCTTCTCGAGCGCATCCGCCTTGACACCGGCCTCGATGCGCTGACGGTACCCGGAGACGTTCTCCAGGATCTGCTGCTTGGTCAGGCCGATCTCCGTGGACATGAGCGCCACGACGAGATTCGTCAGGCGCTCCTCAGCGGGGATCTGCGATGGGGTCATCCGTTGATCAGCTCCGCAGGGACGATCCCCAGCACGTCGACGACGTAGGCGGTCGCGTCGCCGGAGTCGTCGGGAACGACGACCATAAGCTGCGATCCGACCGTCGCATCGGCGACCGCGGCCATCACGGGCTCGGGCAGCGGGTCGGCCTGGAACACCACGGGTCCGTCCCACGACGTGCTGGTCACCGTGCGGTCGCTCCACTTCACGGCCGTGTAGTGGATCATCGCGCGCCCGTCGCCCACCTTCGGGCCCTCACCCGCGATGAGGGTCTGATCGACGGTCTCGGCGGGCACGCCGCCGTCCGGGATGATGACGCCGGGCCGGCCGTCGGATGCGCGCACCACACTCGGCAGGCCGCTCGCGCCGTTGAAGACGTCGCGACCCTGGGCCTTCGCCAGTGCCGCGTACTGGATGTCGTAGACCACGACGAGGCTCTGCCTCTCGCCGAGACCGACCTGCGAGGCCAGTCCCTCCGGGAGATCCGTCGCCGGGACCGCCACGGCGACGCGGCTGCCCTCGGTGGCGCACTCGAGCGCGTCCTGGCTGCCCGGTACCTGCTCGGCGGCGGTTTCGGGGCTCCACACACCCACCGCGGAATCGATCTGCTGGCCGGTCGCACCGTTGAGCACGACCCGGGTCATGATGAGGCTCTGGTCGGCATCCGACACGACGGGACCGTCGCCGACGACGAGGTCGTCGTACACGGCCTTGCCCGTGGCCACCGGAGAGGTGACGCTCACGTCGGGCGTGCCGATCTCACCCGAGACCTTCAGGGAGTCTTCGAGCGTGGCGGAGTCGGCGCGCTCACACGCCTCCGCAGTTCCGGATGCGGTGGAGCATCCGGTCAGAACGAGGGCGGACAGGGCGAGAGCCGAGAAGGCTGCGGTCGTCTTACGCACGCGCCCCAGTCTATTCCGAAGCCGTGTCACCCTCGCGCGAAGCCGCTGCGGCCCGCGCGCCGCCCGCCGCCTTCTGCGCCTCGCGCACCCGCTTGCGCAGGTTCTTGTCGGTGATCTCGCGGTCTCCGACCGCACCGGGGGTCCACAGCTCGACGTCCTCGTCGCCGTAGCTCGACTTCGACGCGCGCCGCCGCACCTCGGGCGGGATCGCGCCGGGTGCGAGCCGGCGGGCGGTGAGAAGGAACCCGGTGTGGGCGACCATCCGGTGGTCGGGGCGCACGGCGAGCCCTTCGACGTGCCAGCCGCGCACCATCGTCTCGGAGGCGTCCGGCTCGGTGAACAGCCCGGTGCCGCGGATGTATTCCGCGACGCGGGAGAGCTGGGTGGCGGTGGCGATGTAGCAGATCACCACGCCGCCGGGCGTGAGAGCGTCTGCGACGACGTCGATGCACTCCCACGGTGCCAGCATGTCGAGCACGACCCGGTCGACGGTGCCCTGCGGGAACTGCGCGGGAAGCTCCTCGGCGAGGTCTCCCACCACGACCTCCCAGGTCGCCGGCGACTCGCCGAAGAAGGTCTCGACGTTCGCCCTGGCCACCTCGGCGAAGTCGTCACGGCGCTCGAACGAGGTCAGCCGGCCCTCGGCGCCGATGGCGCGCAGCAAAGCGAGCGACAGCGCCCCGGAGCCCACGCCCGCCTCGACGACGACCGCACCCGGGAAGATGTCGGCCTGCATGACGATCTGAGCCGAGTCCTTCGGGTACACGATCGCCGCGCCGCGCGGCATCGACATCGCGAAGTCCCGCAGCAGGGGACGCAGGGCGAGGTAGTCGTGCCCGGAGCTGTTGGTGGCCACCGAACCGTCGGGCTGGCCGATCAGGTCGCTGTGCCTGAGCACGCCGTGATGGGTGTGCAGCTCGCCGTCGGCGCGGAGCGTGATCGTGTGCAGGCGGCCCTTCGGGCCGGTCAGCTGCACCCGGTCGCCCTCACGGAACGGACCGCTGGGTCGTTTCGCGTTCATCGTGTGCTCTCCTTCGCGAAGCGGCTGTGCAGATCCCGGATGTCGTCGGTGAGCCTGCCGTCCAGGGTCGGCCACAGCTCGTGCGCGTCCGAACCGTCCAGGGAGATGATGTGCGGCACGCCGAGCGTGACGGCACCGGATGCCCGTCCGGCGCGGACGCCGGTCAGCGAGTCCTCGATGACGACCGCGTCGAGGATGTCGACGCCCAGCAGCTCGGCGGCGTGCAGATACGGCTCGGGGAACGGCTTGGGGCGGGCGACCTCGTCGCCGCCGAGCACCAGGTCGAACGCGGTGAAGTCGATGAGGGAGACGACGTCGAGGGCCATCCGCTTCATGGACATCGTCACCAGCGCCGTGGGGATGCCCTGCTCACGCAGGTCGGCCAGCAGCTCACGCGCGCCCGGCCGGAACGGCACCCCGTCCGCACGCAGCCGCGCGGCCACCTCGTCGGTCAGGTGGTCGACGATGGCCTCGGGCGCCATGTCGACGCCGTAGCGCTGCAGGATCAGCGCGCTGTCGATCAGGCCGCTGCCGACGAGCTGAAGGGCGTCCTCATGGCTCCAGGTGCCGCCGTACGACTGGACGAGCGCCGTCTCGGCGTCCATCCAGTAGGGCTCGGTGTCGACGAGTGTTCCATCCATGTCCCACAGGACCGCGCTGGGCTTGCTGCTCACTGAACCCATGCTAGCCGGGACCGCCACCCCGTCTCCTCCGAGGACGACTAGCCTGGAGGGATCCCCTCGGGGTGGACAGGAAGGGGTCCGGTGGACGTTCTCGGCTCACGCATCATCGTCGCGGCCTTCGATGGCTGGAACGACGCCGGCGAAGCCGCCAGCGGTGCCATCGCGGCGCTGCGCGGCGCCGTCGACTACGAGCGGGTGCATTCCGTGGACCCCGAGCTGTACTTCGACTACCAATACACACGCCCCTCCACCCGGATGGACCTCACAGGCCGGCGGGAGCTGCAGTGGCCGGAGGCGACGCTGTGGCGGCCTGCGGCGCCGGTGACGGGCCCGGAACTGTGGCTGCTCACGGGCTCCGAGCCTGCACGCGCCTGGCAGGCGTTCGCCACGGAGTTCATCGACGTGGCGCTGCGTGACGATGTGACCGGTTTCATCACCCTCGGGGCGATGCTCTCGGATGTGCCGCACACGCGGCCGATCTCGGTCTTCGCCGCCAGCCAGAACGAGCGGGTGCGAGAGGCGCACGGTCTCGAGAAGTCGACCTACGAGGGCCCGGTCGGCATCCTCAGCGTCTTCGAGCACTTCGCCGAGCGGGCCGAGATCCCGGCGGCGAGCCTCTGGGCGAGCGTGCCGCACTATGTGGCATCCGCCGCGCCCTCCCCGAAGGCGACGCTCGCGCTGCTCGACCGCCTCGAGGAACTCACCGGTGTGGGTCCCGCCCGTGAGCATCTGCGCACCGAGGCGGCCGCCTGGGAGGCGTCGATCGATGCGGCTGCGGCGGATGACGAGGACATGACGGAGTACATCCGCCAGCTCGAGCGCACTCGGGACACCTGGGACTCCCCTGATGCGTCGGGGGATGCCATCGCCCAGGCCTTCGAGCGCTACCTGCGCCGCCGCGGCGACGGACCCGACAAGCGCTGATCGGCTGCCGGCCCCGCACCGCGGGCGCGATCGGCCGTCAGAGCGCCGGGATGACCCCGGTGGTGAGCAGCACGATGATCACCACGCCCAGCAGGACGCGGTAGATCACGAACGGCAGGAAGCTGCGGCGGGAGATCCAGTTCATGAAGAACGCGATCACCCCGAGGGCGACGACGAAGGCGATGCCCGTCGCGGCGAAGGTCTCACCGAGCGTGAAGTACTGCTGCGCGTCGCCGCCGTGCTTGAACAGCTGGTAGAAGCCGCTGCCGAAGACCGCGGGGATCGCGAGCAGGAACGCGTACCGCGCCGCGGCCGCACGCTCGTACCCCAGGAACAGACCCATCGTGATGGTTCCGCCCGAGCGCGATACGCCGGGGACGAGGGCAAGCGCCTGGGCGAACCCGTAGGCGACGCCGTGCGGGTAGGTCAGATCGTTCAGGCGCCGCTTCTTCGCACCCACGTAGTCGGCGATGCCGAGCAGCACGCCGAAGACGATCAGCATGATCGCGACGACCCAGAGCGATCGCAGCACGGTCTCGATGTCGTCCTGGAACAGCAGGCCCAGCACGACGATCGGGATGCTGCCGAGGATGATCAGCCATCCCATCCGAGCATCCGGGTCGGAGCGCGGCACCTTGCCGCTCAGCGAACGGAACCACTGGCCGATGATCCGGACGATGTCGCGCCAGAAGAACACCACGACCGCGGCCTCGGTGCCGATCTGGGTGATCGCGGTGAATGCCGCGCCCGGGTCCTCGCCGGACGGCAGCAGCGCGCCGGCGATGCGCAGGTGCGCGCTAGAGGAGATCGGGAGGAACTCGGTGAGTCCCTGGAGCACGCCGAGGAAGAGGGCTTCGAGCAGATTCATGCGGTGCTTTCTGAGGATCGTGCGCCGTCGTCGCGGGACCGGATGCCGGTCAGCACGAGCGCAGCAGGTCGGTCAGCACCCGCTGACCGAAGACAAGCGATTCTACGGGGACGCGCTCGTCGACTCCGTGGAACATGCCTGTGAAGTCGAGATCGGCGGGCAGCCGCAGGGGCGCGAACCCGTAGCCGGTGATGCCGATCGAGGCCAGCGACTTGTTGTCGGTGCCCGCTCCGAGCAGGTACGGGATCACCGGCACGCCGGGGTCGTGGCGGCCGAGGGCGGCGACCATGGCGTCGACGAGATCGCCTTCGAACGGCGTCTCCATGCCGATGTCGCGCACGACGGTCTGGATCTCGATGTCGTCGCCCACGATGCGCTGCAGCTCGGCGAGCACGTCGTCCTCGGTGCCGGGGATGACGCGCACATCGATGAGGGCGGTGGCGGTCTCGGGGATCACGTTGTGCTTGTAGCCGGCCTCGAGCACGGTCGGGTTCGCCGTCGTCCGGAATGTGGAGCGCAGGAACGCCTCGGCGGGGCCCGCGGCCGCAGCCAGGGCGTCGGGGTCGTCGACCGGGCGTCCGGTGAGGTCGCTGAGGCCTTCCAGCAGCGCCTTCGTGGTCGGGGTGAGCCGGATCGGCCAGCGCGTGCGCCCGATCGCCGCGACCGCCTCAGCGAGACGGGTGACGGCGTTCTGCTCGTGGAAGCGGCTGCCGTGCCCGGCGCGGCCCTTGGCGACCAGTCGCAGCCACAGCAGGGCCTTCTCCCCCACCTGCAGCAGATAGGCGCGCCGGTCGTCGACCGTGATCGAGTACCCGCCGACCTCGCTGATCGCCTCGGTCGCTCCGGAGAACCACTCCGGGCGGTCGCGCACGACCAGCGCGGAGCCCTCGACGCCGCCGTTCTCCTCGTCGGCGAAGAAGGCGAGGATCAGGTCGCGGTCGGGCTGCTCCCCCGCCCGTAGCATCTCGGCGACGGAGGCGAGGATCATCGCATCCATGTTCTTCATGTCGACCGCGCCGCGGCCCCACAGCATCCCGTCGCGGATGAGGCCCTCGAACGGGTCGACGCTCCAGTCCTCCGCCATGGCGGGGACGACGTCGAGATGACCGTGCACGACCAGCGCCGAACGATCGGGGTTGCGACCAGGTACGCGCGCCATCACGTTGGTGCGGCGCGGGATGGGCTCGTAGTACTCGGGCACGAGTCCGATGGACTCCAGGAAGGCTCCGACGTACTCGGCGGCCTCACGTTCGCCGTTGGCTCGTCCACCTCCGAAGTTCGTGGTGTCGATGCGGATCAGATCCCGCGCGATCGCGACGACCTCGGGCAGTGACGACTCGGACATGCTCCCAGGCTATCGAAGGCCCGTGCGGGCTCTCTCTCCACGAGCCACGCCCGGGTGTCGCCCCGGTTCGTGACACCGTTCCGACCGTGCTAGAGTCATTCTTCGGTCGGCAACGACATTCATCACCTGCGCGGGTGGCGGAATAGGTAGACGCGCTAGCTTGAGGTGCTAGTGCCCGAATAGGGCGTGGGGGTTCAAGTCCCCCCTCGCGCACACGAATGAAATGGCCCCTGACCTGGGATTCTATCTCTCGGGTCGGGGGCCATTCGTGTTGGAAGTGCTAGAAAAAGTGCTAAGCGCGGATCCGGAAGGATCGTAAGACGCCAACGACGGTGACATTCAGGGCTTCCTCGGGCTGAGGTGGAGATTTGTCCTTCGCGCGTTGAAGGGGCGGTTCATCGGCTCGTCCCCTGCGCGTGGTGCAGGTCACGGTGCCATGCGTAGACATGTGACGGTGTCGAGCCCCGGTGCGAGTGCGACCGCTGTGCTGGGGTCGGTTGTTTCCTGGAGTTTTCTGCGGCGCGCGCGGGTTTGGTTGAACCTGTGAGGCGTACATGTTGGGGGCGTAACGTCGGGTTATGGATACGCAGACACGAACGAGCGGTGCAGATACCGCAACGCTGGGCCTGGGATCGGTGCTGGTGGGTTCGTTGCCTGCGGCGCTGATGACTGATGAGGCCCCGGATCGTTACACGGTGGAGGCGGTGTTCACGCGCCGCCCCGAACGGGACGAGATCACGGAGATCCTGGGGAGCGAGACGCGCGAACGTCTCGCGAAGGCAGGGTACTCGACTGTCGAGGTGACGATCTCGGATCGTCGCTTGGAGATCGCGAACACGAATCTTGAGGAGTTGCGCGACGGTCTCGGCGGCGTGCTCGCTGACCGCCTGGCGGAGATCAGCGAGGGTGTCCGTGCGAAGCAGGATGCGGCGGCGGTCCGGTTCCGCGAGGCGGCTGCAGGTGAGCATGACAGAGCGGCCTCTGTCGCGGCTCTCGCGGAGTCGGTGACGTTCCGCACCTCCGAGACACGAGTGCCTGAGCCGGATCGGCGTGTCGCGGCGACCGACGATCGTGCCCGTATCGACGACTGGACTGACGAGGGTGGTCACGGGCGTTGATGGCGTCCGTGGCCGTGGGATGTGGGGCGCATCATGGGTGGGTTTCGTTCGACCACACCGCGCTCGGTGGATCGGCGGAGCGGCAGGGCTGGGAGTGAGTTCACGGCCCTGGCGAAGACGATCCGGGATCGGGGGTTGCTGCGTCGCCGGTATGGGTATTACTGGTCGAAGCTGATCGGTCTGCCGCTCGTGCTCGCCGGCGGGCTGTTGGTGTTCGTGTGGATCGGTGACACGTGGTGGCAGTTGTTCACGGCGGTGTTCCTGGCGGTGGTGTTCACGCAGATCGCCTTTCTCGGGCATGATTCGGCGCACCGGCAGATCTTCGTTTCGGGCAAGTGGAATGACTGGACAAGTCTCGTGCTCGGCGACCTGCTGGTGGGGATGAGCTATGGATGGTGGCAGCACAAGCACACCCGTCACCACGCGAATCCGAACAAGCTGGGGTCTGATCCAGACATCGAGCTGCCGGTGGTCGTCGTGGCTCCGGAGCGTGCCGCGCCGAGAGGGCGGGTTCTGTCGTGGTTGCGCTCGCATCAGGGGATCTCCTTCTTCCCGATCCTGCTCCTGGAGGGCGTCTCGCTGCATGCGTCCGGGGTGCGTCGGGTGGTCACGCGCGGTTCGTTGAGCAGGCGATGGGTCGAGATCGGGTTCCTCTTGGTCCGGCTGGTCGGTTTCCCGGTGCTCGTCTTCCTCGTGCTGTCGCCGGGCATCGCGTTCGTGTTCCTCGCGGTGCAGCTCGGGCTCTTCGGGTTCTACATGGGCGTCTCGTTCGCCCCGAACCACAAGGGGATGCCGATCGTGCCGAGCGATGCGAGCTTCGACTTCCTGCGCCGCCAGGCGATGATGAGCCGAAACGTCCGCGGCGGACGTCTGCTCGACACCGCGATGGGCGGGTTGAATTATCAGATCGAGCATCACCTCTTTCCGTCCATGCCGCGCCCTCACCTGCGCAAGGCAGCGCCCATCATCGCCGCCTACTGCCGGAGCCATGATGTGCCCTATGTGCAGACCGGGCTGCTGGCGTCCTATGCGATCATCGTGCGGTACATCAACCGTGTCGGGCTCGGGGAGCGCGACGTGTTCACCTGCCCCCTGGTCGAGCAGCGCCGCTACTTCACCGCAGCCCCGCAGTGAGCACGCACGACCACACGGCAGCCGGGCGACGGCACGCCGCCGTCGTCTACAACCCTGTGAAGACCCCGCTGGAGCGGCTTCGCCCCGTGGTCGCGGAGTATGAGGCCCAGCACGGGTGGGCGCAGACGCGCTGGTACGAGACCCGCAGCGACGACGCGGGCCGGGCCGCCGCGGAGCACGCTCTCGCTGCTGCTCCGGCGGTGGTGATGGTCGCGGGCGGCGACGGCACGGTCCGAGCCGTCGCGGAGGTGATGCAAGGGACGGGCATCCCGGTCGCGCTGGTTCCCCTGGGCACCGGCAATCTCCTCGCACGTGATATCGGTGCGCCGCTCAACGACATCGCCGCCTGCGTCTCCGTTGCCTTCGCAGGTGAGGACCGGTCCGTGGATGTCGGGGTGGCTGAGCTCGAGGACGAGAGCGGCGCCCGGCGTTCGCACACGTTCATGGTCATGGCCGGCATCGGACTGGATGCGGAGATGGCGGAGAGCACAAGCACCATCGCGAAAAAGCACCTCGGCTGGTTCGCGTACGTCACACCGATCGCCCGATCGGTCATCGTGAACAAGCTCTTCCATCTCGACTACCGAATCGACGGAGGGCGGGTGAGGTCGACGCGGGCGCACACGGTGATCGTCGGCAACTGCGGAACCCTCACCGGGAACATGCTCCTGATCCCCGCTGCGATCATCGACGACGGGCTGCTGGACGTCGTGATGATGCGCCCGACAGGACGCTTCGGGTGGGCGCGGATCGGAACCCGCCTCACCCTGCAAGGCCTCGCCCGCCGTTCCCCGCTCAGCCGCAAGATCCTCCAGCAGAAACCCGACCTCCACGCGCTCGCCTACGTTCAAGGAATCCGGTTCGAAGCCCGGTTCGACGCCCCTCACCTCATCGAACTCGACGGCGACAGCTTCGGTCACATCGCCCGTGTTCGTGTCAGTGTCCGCCCAGGCGCCCTGCATGTGCGCGTGGCGGCCGAAACGAACTCGGTGGAGAAGGGCACCGCCGCCCGGCAGCGGCCGTCACGCCTTTAGAAACCTCGGCGCCACGGCTAGGGAGGTGGACCGCGCCCCGTGCGTCCCGCGCGGGGTGACTACGCCTTGGCTCGCTTGGCGCGCTGCCGGAGTATCCCGAAGATCAGGGTGCCGATGAAGAGCACGATTCCGATGATGGCCAACCAGAGCAGGCCCTCGAACACGAATCCCACGATCGACAGCACCGCCCAGGCCACAAGCAAGATGAGAAGAACTGTCCACATGCTCCTCACGCTACGCTCAATCGCCCGAGAATACCGGTGATCAACGACATTGCCTCTGCGCGATCTGTTCGGGCCTGCGGCTGACCGGAGGATTCACAGCACGGGCTGACATAGTAGAAGAGTGCTCCGCCTCGGTGATGGCATACCGATCCGAGGAGAAGGGGCGCTCATGCCCGCATGGTGGGAACAACTTCTACACATCACGACCGGTCGCATCAGCCGCCACCACGAACTCCCCGATCTCCGGCACCTGCCGACACGGCCTGTCGCCCTGGAACGGACCCACTACCTCGTGAACGATCGCGAACGCGACAGCCAAGCGCCTCGCATATATGTCCTCCGCACCCAGCCCCGCACGCGAAGATCCCCAGCCGGGGTCGCCGTCACCTCCAACGGACGCGGCGTCGGCCATCTGCCCGCCGATGCAGCAGACGCCATGGGCCCGCTTCTCGACCAACTCGGCGGAGCGGCAATCGTCAACGGCACCGGACCGAAACCGGGAAGCATCCGACTCCGAATCGACCTGCCCACTCCGGACGCGGTCGGCAAGTTCATCCAGACGCTCGCGAACACTCTCGAGCGCTCCGATCATCCGTGACTCCGAAATGATATTCCCGCGGCAGTCTCTCGTAGCCGGGGCTGGCCGGGCGACTCTTCATGCTGACGCCGACGCCACCTCGGGACATTGCGAGAGGCTAACTGTTTTCGCGCCATTCGGCTACAGGCCGAGACGCTCTCGGAGACTAGAAGGTGACCGGAATCATGCGGCTCATGCATGGCATGACGTCTTCCGTGTTATGAGAGGCTCGGAGTCAAGCGGGTTACCAGCGCGGCTGCGTCATTTGGACGCCCGGAGATCAACGGCGTCCCGTATCGGCGACGACAGGATCCCTTTAGCGTTGCGATGCCGACGCACGACCATAGGTCTTACGAGCACGCTCGTGGACTTCCTACGCACGAGCATCGCCGCGGATGGGTTCGTTCCCGCAGCGCAAAGGGATGACGCGTGAGTGTCAGGATCGAGCCGAGCCGATCCATGCTCGTGGCTCTTGATCTGCCGGATAGGCAGTCGGCGGACGCTCCGACGAATGGGGGGAACTGATGAACGAACAGCTGGCGCTTCTTCTGACGGCTGCCGGGACTGGCGTGGTTCTTGTCGTAGCGGGATGGGTTCTCGTCCGTGTCGCACGACGGGCAGCCGCTGGAACACTCAAACGCAACCAGGTCGCCGGAATCCGGACCAGCGTGACCGTCTCGTCGGACACCGCCTGGCGGGCAGCGCACGTCGCAGCGGAAAGGGACAGTGTGCGTGGCGCACTAGGGCTCATAGCAAGGTGGGAGATGGCCGCAGCGAGCAGCCTACTCACGCTCGTCGGCGTTCCCTTCTCCATCGCAGTCACGACTTTCACCCTGATCGCGCTCGGCGCGACGACATGGCTGCTCGTTTGGACGCTGAGGGGCGCCGCCATCGGACAGAGGGCCGCAACGCAGGCCATTCCAGAGAGGTAACTCCTGCACGCCTCGCGCCGAGAAAAGTGTTAACGAAAGTGCTAAGCAACCTGTAGGTCGGGGTATCGCGGTGGAGTTATCCACAGGGCACATGCCGCAGATCGTTGATTTTGTGCGGCAGAACGCCCTACACAGTTTCGTGGCGCGCGGGGGTCGAGGTCAGTTCAAGTCCCCCTCGCGCACAGAATGAGCAAGGCCCCGGATCGGAGATTCGGGGCCTTGCTCATTCTCGTGTGCCGAGGCTGGCCTCTTGAAGCCCGGGGCCCCTGCGCTGCCGCAGAGACCCCTACCGCTCATACCGCGCTGACGCCGAAGACGAGCCCCAGGGCGTAGGTGATCGCCGCGGCGCCGAAGCCGATCGCGAGCTGACGCAGCGCCCTGCGCAGCGGCGGTCCTCCGGAGAGCACACCCACCATGGCGCCCGTGACGAGCAGGGCGATGCCCACCAGCAGGAGTGCGACGAGTATCGCCGAGAATCCGGACAGGCCGAAGATCCACGGCAGCACGGGCACGATCGCGCCGGATGCGAACAGCAGGAAGCTCGAGAGCGCGGCGGTCCAGTCGCTGCCGATGATGTCGTGATCGGAGTGCCCGGCGTGCGTGCCGATCGGGCCGGTCGCCGCCCGGCGCACACCGGCGCGGGCTGCGGTGACCACGCGCTCCGCGCGGGCCAGAGACTCGGTCTCGCTCATCCCGCGGGCACGGTAGACCAGAGCGAGTTCGTTGGCGTCGATGTCGAGGTCGCCGGCTGCGGCATCCGCGTCGTTGTTGGCCTCTGTCGCGGCCAGCAGCTCGCGCTGGGAGCGCACCGAGACGAACTCCCCCGCGCCCATCGACAGGGCGCCGGCGAGCAGACCCGCGATGCCGCTGAACAGCACGAACGACCCGCTCACGCCGGTGGCGCCGATGCCGAGCACCAGCGCCAGGTTCGACACGAGTCCGTCGTTCGCACCGAACACCGCGGCCCGGAACGAACCCGACAGCCGCCGCCTGCCCCGGGCGGCGAGCCCGCGCACGACCTCGTAGTGCACCTTCTCGTCGGCGCGCATGGCGGGTGTGGCGTGCTTCTCGGCGTCGTACGGCGAGCGGGCCTCCGCACTCTGGGCGAGGGCGAGCACGAAGATCGATCCGAATCGGCCGGCCATCCAGCCCAGCAGACGCGAGCGCAGGCCCGCCCGGGGCAGACGATCCGGCTCGCCGCCGAGCATCTCGAGCCAGTGCTGCTCGTGACGCCGTTCGGCATCCGCGAGGGAGAGCAGGATCTCCCGCTCCTCCCCCTGTTTGCGCGCGGCGAGGCGCGAGTACACCGCGCCTTCGGCGCGCTCTTCGACCAGATAACGGGCCCACTGCCGCCGGTCGGCGGGCGTGGGCAATGCGGGCGCGGTCATGAATCCTCCGTGCTCGTGGGAACATTCCACGCTATCGAGCGGCACCCCTCCAGACCGCATCAGAACGGGGATTGACAGCTTTTCGGAGCCCCTAACCAGCGTGGCCGACGGCGCCGATCAGGAGCCGTCGACGCCGATCAGGAGCGCACGCGCTTGCGGAGCACGTCGATGCGCGACTGCAGCTGGGTGACCGTGGCCTGCGCGACCGCCGGGCCTCCGCACACCCGGCGCAGCTCCGCATGCACGGCACCATGGGGTTCACCGGTCTGGCGCGCGTACAGGCCGACGAGGCTGTTCAGCAGCTGCCGCTGCTCGCGCAGCGTGCGGTGCAACGGCGCCGGCAGGGTCGTCGTCGCCGCCTCGGGCGGAGTCGCCGCCTCCCGCGCCTCGCGCAGCCGGCTCTGCCGCGCCTGACGCTGCATAAGCAGGTCGTGCACGTGCTCGGGTTCGAGCAGTCCCGGCAGGCCGATGAACTCCTCCTCCTCCGGAGTGCCGGGTTCGGCGAGCTGTCCGAACTCCTGCCCCTCAAAGACGACACGGTCGAAGTGCGCCAGCGACGAGATCGCCTGGTAGCTGAACTCCTGTGTCAGCGCGTCGGATGCCTCCTCCTCGCGGTTCGCGCTCTCCAGCAGCGAATCCTCGAGGCCGTCATCGTCCTTGCTCTGGCGGTCCAGTGCGTGATCGCGCTGCTTCTCCATCTCGTTCGCGAGAGTCATCAGCACCGGCACGTTGGGCAGGAACACACTGGCGGCCTCGCCGCGGCGCCGGGCACGCACGAAGCGGCCGATGGCCTGGGCGAAGAACAGCGGCGTGGATGACGAGGTCGCGTACACGCCGACCGCCAGGCGGGGCACGTCGACCCCCTCGGACACCATGCGCACGGCGACCATCCACCGCCGGTTGTCGCCGGAGAACCTCTCGATCCGCTCGGATGCCGAGGCGTCGTCCGAGAGCACGACGGTGGGCTGCTCCCCCGTCAGGCTGTGCAGGATCTTCGCGTACGCCCGCGCCACGGTCTGATCGGTGGCCAGCACGAGCCCGCCGGCATCGGGCACGTGGTGACGGATCTCGCTGAGACGCCGGTCGGCGGCCGAGAGCACCGCCGGCATCCACTCCCCCTCGGGATCCAGCGCCGTGCGCCAGGCCTGCGAGGTGACGTCCTTGGTGTTGTCCTGCCCCAGATGCGCCTCGAGCTCGTCGCCCGCGCTGGTGCGCCAGCGCATCTTGCCGGCGTACATGTGGAACAGCACCGGCCGCACGACACCGTCGGCGAGGGCGCGACCATAGCCGTAGGCGTAGTCGGTGCTCGACACCCGTGCGCCCGACTCGTCGGGCAGGTACTCCACGAACGGGATGGGCGCGGTGTCGCTGCGGAACGGGGTGCCCGAGAGCAGCAGCCGGCGACGGGCGGGGCCGTATGCATCGCGGATCGCGTCACCCCAGCTGAGCGCGTCGCCGCCGTGATGCACCTCGTCGAGGATCACGAGGGTGCGGGCGTCCTCGGTGAGGTGACGGTGCACGCTCGACTTCGCCGCCACCTGCGCGTACGTGACGACCACGCCGTGGTAGTGCCGGGCGGGTGCCCAGTGGCTGTTGCGGAAGCGCGGGTCGAGGCGGATGTGCACGCGCGCCGCGGCATCCGCCCACTGGGTCTTGAGGTGCTCCGTCGGGGCGACCACGATCACGCGGTTCACCTCGCCCATGCGGAGCAGCTCGACGGCGAGGGTGAGCGCGAAGGTGGTCTTTCCCGCGCCAGGGGTCGCGGCGACGAGGAAGTCGCGCTGATCGGCCTGGAAGTACTGCTCCAGCGCCTCACGCTGCCATGCCCTCAGCTTGTCTGCGGTTCCCCACGGGGCGCGCTGAGGAAAGGACGGAGAGAGCATCAGATCTACGATAATCCAGCCCGCCGACAGAGGTCTGCACTGCCCCGCCCGCGCGCCGGTAGGCTCTCACCGGCGCCCGAACCAGAGGGCGCCGGCACCGCCGAAGGAGAACCCGATGGTCGACCAGGAATCGTCACGCACCCCGTTCGTCGCGAACGAGGGTCCGCACCCGTGGCGGCGCTTCGTCGCGGTGGGCGACTCGTTCACTGAGGGCATCGGCGACCCCGACCCGGCCATGCCGGGCGGCCACCGCGGCTGGGCCGATCGCGTGGCCGCCGTGCTCGCGCAGGACGTCGACGACTTCGCGTACGCGAACCTCGCCGTGCGCGGCAAGCTCATCGGGCAGATCGTCGCGACCCAGATCGAGCCCGCCGTCGCGCTGAACCCCGACCTCATCTCGATCTGCGCGGGCGGCAACGACGTCATCCGCCCCGGCACCGACCCCGACGAGATCGCCTCACAGCTCGAGGATGCCGTCGCCCGCCTGTCGTCGACCGGCGCTGCGGTCGTGCTGTTCACCGGGATCGACACCGGCTTCACGCCGGTCTTCCGCCCGTTCCGCGGCAAGGTCGCGATCTACAACGAGAACGTGCGTGCCATCGCCGACCGGCACGACTGCATCGTGGCCGATCAGTGGGCGCTCAAGGTGGTGCAGGACCCGCGCTTCTTCGACGATGACCGACTGCACTACAACGCGCTCGGCCACCACGAGGTCGCGCGCATGGTGCTGAGGGCGCTGAATGTGCCGAACGATCTGCAGGCCATGCAGCCCGAGGCGGTGCCGGTGCGCACGTGGCGCGAAGCCCGCGCCGGCGACATCGGCTGGGCGCGCGAGCACCTGGTGCCCTGGGTGCTGCGGCGCCTGCGCCACCAGTCCTCGGGCGACCACATCGCCGCCAAGCGGCCGGATGCCGTACCGGTGCGGCTGCCCGACATCGAGGTCTGATCCACGCCGGGCAGGCTCACCCGGCCCGGTCTTCGTCAGTGCGTCAGCGCCCAGAGGGCGACGGCCGCAGCGGATGCGACGTTCAGGGAGTCGACCCCGCCGTGCATCGGGATCGTCACGACGGCATCCGCGGCCTCGAGCGCACGGTCGGTGAGCCCGTCGCCCTCGGTGCCCAGCAGCAGCACGACGCGCTCCGGTCTGGCCTGCGCGTAGGCGTCCAGGCCGACGGCGTCGTCGCTGAGCGCGAGGGCGGCCAGCTCGAATCCCAGCTCGTGCAGGGCGGGCCCGGCATCGGCCCACTCCCCGATGCGGGTCCACGGCACCTGGAACACCGTACCCATACTGACGCGCACGCTGCGGCGGTAGAGCGGGTCGGCGCAGCGCGGCGAGACGAGCACGGCATCCGCCCCGAGTGCCGCGGCGGCGCGGAAGGCGGCGCCGACGTTGGTGTGGTCGGACACGTCCTCGAGAGCCAGCACCAGCCGGGCGTCGCGGAGCACATCGGCGAGGGCGGGCTCGGCGGGGCGATGCATCGCCGCGAGCGGGCCGCGGTGGATCGCGAAGCCGGTGACCTGCTCGGACACCTCGTCGGAGGTGACGTACACCGGCACATCGGCACCGTCGAGCGCCTCGCCGACGGCATCCACCCACTTCGCCTGGGTCAGCACCGACCGCGGTCGGTGTCCGGCGCCGACCGCCCGAGCGATCACCTTCGCCGACTCGGCCATGTACAGCCCGCCCTCCGGCTCGTGCTTGCGTCGCAGAGCCACGTCGGTGAGTGAGCGGTAGTCGTCCAGCCGGGCATCGGCGGGGTCCGAGACGTGCACGAGTCGCATCGCTCCACTCTGGCAGGTAGGCGGAGCCCTGGCAGGTCGACGCGGCTCCGGCAGGCGAGCGAGCGGCCCCGGTGCGCCCGCCCGGGTCGTAGACTGCGGAGCGTGCAGGCGAGCGAGCAGACGGATGCGGCCATCGGGGAATCCGAACCCCTGCCCGCGGACATCGACCGCATGGCCGGACTGCTGCGCGGACGGCGGGTGGCGGTGCTCACCGGGGCCGGGATCTCCACCGACTCGGGCATCCCCGCCTATCGCGGGATCGGGGCACGCACCCGCGCCAGGCCCATGACCATCCAGACCTACCTGGAGGACGAGGCGGCACGGCGACGGTACTGGCTCGGCGGCCACCTCGGCTGGCGTGCGTTCTCGGCGCCCGACCCCAACCCGGGACACCGTGCCCTGTCGCGGCTCGAGCAGGCAGGCGCCGTCAGCGGGATCGTGACGCAGAACGTCGACGGCCTGCACCTGCGCGCCGGCAGCACCCGGGTGGTCGAGCTGCACGGCACCATGCATCGCGTGCTCTGCCTGGACTGCGGCCAGGTGCTCGACCGACGATCCGTCGCCGACCGCCTGGAGCGGCTGAACCCATGGGTGCGCGTGCCCGAGAACATCCGGCTCAACCCGGACGGCGACGTCACGCCCGAGAGCACCGAGGGCTTCGTCATCCCGCCCTGCACGGTCTGCGGCGGGATGCTCAAGCCCGAGGTGGTGTTCTTCGGCGAGTTCGTGCCGGCCGCGCGCTTCCGCGCCGCCGAGGCGCTGATGCACGCCTCCGACGCGCTTCTGGTGGCGGGCACCTCGCTTACCGTGAACTCCGGCATCCGCATCATCGAACGCGCCCGGCGCCGCGGCATCCCGCTCGTGATCGTCAACCGCGAGCCCACCCGCGCCGACGGCTGGGCCGACGCGGTGGTCACCGGCGGCACCAGTGAGGTGCTCACCGCACTCGCCGGACGGCTCGCTCACTGAACTCGACGTAAGCTCGAAGGGTGACTCTCATAACCCTCGTGCGCCACGGGCAGACCGACTGGAACCTCGCCAGGCGCATTCAGGGCTCCACCGACATCCCGCTGAACGAGACCGGACGGGCCGACGCCCTCGCTGCAGCCCAGGCGCTCGCCGCGGGCGCGCACCACGCCGTCTACGCCAGCCCGCTCGTGCGCGCACACGAGACCGGCCGCATCATCGCCTCGCATCTCGGGCTCGCAGAGCCGGCGATCACCCGCGGTCTGCGTGAGCGCGAGTTCGGGGTTGCCGAGGGCACGAGCGTCGCCGACTACATCGCCCAGTACGGCGGCTGGCATGCCGAGGTCCCCGGCGCCGAGACGCTCGAGCAGGTCCGTGACCGCGCGCTCGACTCGCTCGATCGCATCGTGCGCGCCTCGCGCCGTCGCTCCTCACCCACGGCGGAATCGATCATCGTCGTCACGCACGGCGGCGTGATCCGAGCGTTGCTGCTGCACGCCTCGGGCGGAACACTGCCCCGCGAGGGCGAGGCGCTGCGCAACGGATCGGCGCACCGCTTCGTCGCCGAACGCGGCACCCTCAGGCTGGTCGAGCCGATCGTCAGCTGACATCGCCCGTCAGGCGAACTCGCCCGTCAGCCGACCTGGCCGCGTTCGATCACCGCACGCGCGTGCCGCAGCACGGGCTCATCGACCATGCGACCCTCGAAGCGGAAGACGCCCCGCTCGTGCTCGGCCGCCGACAGCACCGCACGGGCCCACTCGATCGTCGCGGCATCGGGCCGGTAGGCGGCGCGGATGGCCGGCACCTGCTTGGGATGGATGCAGGCGGTGGCACGGAATCCGGATGCCACGGCATCCGCCGCCTCGTCCGCGAGCCCCTGCTCGTCGTCGATGTCGAGATGCACCGCGTCGATGGCGGCCTTCCCGTGCGCCGCCGCGGCGATCAGCACGCTCGCCCGCGCGTGGCGTGCCACGTCGCGGTAGCGTCCGTCGGGGAACCGGCTCGCCAGTCCGCCGATCGAGGCGACGAGATCCTCGGCGCCCCACATCAGTGCGGTCACCCGCGGGTGCGCGGCGATCTCCCCCGCGTTCAGCACGCCGCGCGCGGTCTCGCACAGCGCGATGACCCGGTACTCGTCACCGAATGCGTCCAGCGTCGCGGCATCCTCCGCCTTGGCGACCATGACAGTGCGATAGGGCGTGCGGGAGATCGCCTCCAGATCGAGCGGAAACGCCACCGACGCCGGGTCGTTGACCCGCACGATCACGCGGGCCGGGTCGAGGTCGGCGTCCATGAGGTTCTGCCTGGCCTGCGCTTTCGCCGCCGGCAGCACGGCATCCTCGAGGTCGAGGATCACGGCATCGGCCTTCGCCAGTGCACCGGCGAACCGCTCGGGCCGGTCGGCGGGACAGAACAGCAGCGCCGGTCCCATGTGGAAGTCCATGGTCATCCCTCCTGTGGCAGGCAGTGCACCAGCACGGTGCGGGTGGCGGTCGCCACCACCGTGCCGTCCTGATTGCGGCCGGTGTGCGCGATGGTGCAGATCCCCTGACCCGGACGCGACGATGACAGCCTCTTGTCGGCGATCACGCTCTCGGTGTACAGGGTGTCGCCGTGGAACACCGGATGCGGGAAGGCGATGTCGCCCAGGCCCAGCTGAGCGACCAGAGTGCCCTGGGTCAGCTGTGCGACCGACGCGCCCACCATGGTCGAGAGGGTCCACATCGAGTTCATCAGCCGCTGGCCGAAGGGCTGCCGGCCCTCGGCGAATGCAGCGTCGAGATGCAGTGCCTGCGTGTTCATCGTGAGCGTCGTGAACAGCACGTTGTCGGCTTCGGTCGCCGTGCGGCCCGGCCGGTGCAGGTACCGCGCGCCGAGCTCGAACTCCTCGTAGTAGAGGCCGCGCTGGACGATATCTGTCATGCCCGCACCCTACCCCGCCAGACCCAGCGCGCGGGCGATGACCAGCAGCTGCACCTCGGTGGTGCCCTCGCCGATCTCGAGGATCTTCGAGTCGCGGTAGTGCCGCCCCACGGCGTACTCGTTCATGAATCCGTTGCCGCCGAAGATCTGCGTGGCGTCGCGGGCGTTGTCCATCGCGGCGTCCCCGGCGACGAGCTTGGCAATTGCCGCCGCCTCGGCGAACGGCTTGCCTGCGTCGCGTAGCCTTGCGGCGTGGTGCCAGGCGAGTCGTGCCGTGTGCACGCGGGCGCGCATGCGCGCCAGGGTGAACTGGGCGTTCTGCCTGGTACTCAGCGCCGCGCCGAACACGGTGCGCTGCTTCGCATAGTCGACTGCCGCCTCGAGGCAGCCCTCGGCGGCACCGGTGGCGAGGGCGGCGATCGCGATGCGGCCCTCGTCGAGGATGCTGAGGAAGTTGCGGAACCCCTGCCCTCGCCCGCCGAGCAGGTTCTCCTCGGGAACCCGCACACCCTGCAGGCTCAGCGGGTGGGTGTCGGATGCGCGCCAGCCGACCTTGTCGTAGGCGGGTTCGACGGTGAAACCGGGGGTGCTGTTGGGCACGATGATCGTCGAGATCTCCTTGCCCTCCTCACGGGCCCCCTGCCCGCCGGCTCCCGTGACGGCGGTGACCGTGACGAAACGCGTGATGGCGGTGCCGGAGTTGGTGATGAACTGCTTGCTGCCGTCGATCACCCATTCGCCGTCCTCGAGACGCGCCGTGGTGCGCGTGGCACCCGCGTCGCTGCCCGCCTCGGGCTCGGTGAGTCCGAAGCCGGCGAGCTGCTCCCCCGCCAGCAGCGAGGGCAGGTACTCGGCGCGCTGGGCGTCGGTGCCGAATCGGTGGATCGGCATCGCGCCGAGGCTCACCGCGGCTTCCAGCGTGATCGCGATCGACTGGTCGACCCGGGCGAGCGCCTCGATGGCGATGCCGAGCGCCAGGTAGTCGCCGCCCTGGCCGCCGTGCTCCTCGGGGAAGGGCAGCCCGAACAGGCCCATCTCGCCCATCTGACGGACGACGTCGAGATTCAGGGTGTGCGTCCGGTCGGCCTCGTAGGCCTGCGGGGCGACCACCTGCTCGGCGAAGTCGCGCACCATCCCGGCGAGTTCGCGCTGGTCATCGTCCAGTCCGATCGTGCTGAGGTCGTCGGTCATGCTGTCTCCTGTTCGCTGACGCGGGCGACGGGTTGGTCGCGCCGCACCTGGTCGCCGACGGCGACCAGCAGGTGCACGGTGCCGTCGTGCGGCGCCAGCACCGGATGCTCCATCTTCATCGCCTCGATCGAGACGAGGGGGTCGCCTTCGCGGACGGCATCCCCATCGGCGACGTGCACGGCCACGACAGCACCGGGCATGGGCGCCCGGCCCTCGGGGTCGCGCGGACCGGATTCCGCCGCGCATTCGGCGAGGCGGCGCTCCATACGCGCCCGTCGCGAGAGCGGACGCAGCCGGGCCGTCGTCCCGTCTGCGAAGACCCAGACCGCGCCGTGCGCATCCGTGGCCGTCGGGATGCCGTGCACGTACGCCGCCGGCGCCTCGACGATCTCGTCCTCGTCGGTGAGGAACACCGTCCGCGGCGGGGACGCCGGGGCGCCCAGCCGCCAGCCGGGCAGCTCGTGCCAGATGTCCGCCGCCCCGGCGTGGCGCCGGCCGTTCACCGACCGCGCCGCGGCGGCGAGCATCGGGGCCGTCGGGTCCGCTGCGGGGAAAGGCAGCATCGTCTCGATGATGCCCGTGTCGAGATCACCGCTCGTCACCCGCTCGTCGCGGATGAGGGCTCGCAGGAACGCGATGTTGGTCTCGACGCCCAGCACCACGGTGCGGGCGAGAGCGGCATCCAGGCGGCGCAGCGCCGTCCGGCGGTCGGGACCCGAGGCGATCACCTTCGCGATCATCGGGTCGTAGAAGCCGCTGATCTCGGACCCGGTCTCGATCGCGGCGTCCACCCGCACGTCGCGGGGCGGATCGAACAGCAGCACCCGGCCGGTGGAGGGCAGGAAGCCGCGCTCGGGCGCCTCGGCGTACACGCGCGCCTCGACCGCGTGGCCGCGGACCTCCGGCGCCGGGTCCAGCGCGCCGCCGGTGGCGACATGCAGCTGCAGGGCGACCAGGTCGAGTCCGGTGACCTCCTCGGTGACCGGATGCTCGACCTGCAGCCGGGTGTTCATCTCGATGAAGAACACCTCGTCGACGGCATCCGCCTCGACCAGGAACTCGACCGTGCCGGCACCGACGTAGTCCACGCTCTTCGCGGCCGCGACGGCGGCGTCGAGCAGACGGCGGCGCACCTCGTCCGGCAGGCGTGCGGCCGGCGCTTCTTCGATGACCTTCTGGTGGCGTCGCTGCAGCGTGCACTCGCGCTCGCCGAGCGCGATGACGGTGCCGTGCGTGTCGCCGAAGACCTGCACCTCGATGTGTCGCGGACGCTGCACGAGACGCTCGAGCACCATCGAGTCGTCGCCGAATGCGGCGGTAGCCACACGGCGCGCGGTGGCCAGGGCCGTGGCGAGATCGTCGCCGGAGCGCACGATCTCCATGCCCTTGCCGCCGCCGCCCGCGCTGGGCTTGACCAGCAGGGGGTAGCCGACCTCGTCGGCCCTGGCGCGGATCTGCTCATCATCGAGCCCTGAGGCGTCGAAGCCGGGGACGACGGGCACACCGTGCTGCGACACATGACTGCGGGCGCGCGCCTTGTCGCCCATGATCTCGAGGGCGCGCTCGTCCGGCCCGATGAAGATCACCCCCGCCGCCGCGCAGGCGCGCGCCAGGGCGACGCTCTCGGACAGGAACCCGTATCCGGGGTGGATCGCCTGCGCGCCCGTGGCGGCCGCGGCGGCCATGATGGCGTCGACGTTCAGGTACGAGTCCGCGGCGGCGGAGCCGCCGATGTGCACACCCTGGTCGGCCTCCCGCACGTGCGGGGCCTGCGCGTCGGCATCGCTGTACACCGCGACGCTGCGGATGCCGAGTTCGCGCAGCGTGCGGATGATGCGGCGCGCGATCTCTCCGCGGTTCGCGACCAGGACGGTGTCGGGGAAGGTCATGGTCATCACATCCGGAAGAGGCCGAAGCGGGATTCGGGGAGGGGCGCGCGTGAGACGACGTCGAGGGCGAGCCCGAGCAGGTCGCGCGTGCGGTCGGGGTCGACGATGCCGTCGTCCCAGAGCCGGGCCGTGGCGTAGTAGGGCTCCCCCTGCGCCTCGTACTGGTCGCGGATAGGAGCTTCGAAGGCGGCGCGCTCCTCGGAGGTCCATGCTTCGCCGTGCGACGTCAGCTGGTCCTCCTTGACGGTCGCGAGCACGGATGCCGCCTGCGGACCGCCCATCACCGAGATGCGACTGGCGGGCCAGGTCCACAGGAACCGGGGCGAGTACGCCCGGCCGCACATCGAGTAGTTGCCCGCACCGAAGGAGCCGCCGATGATGACTGTCAGCTTGGGAACCCGCGTGGTCGCCACGGCGGTGACCATCTTGGCGCCATCCTTGGCGATGCCGCCCGCCTCGGCGTCGGTGCCCACCATGAACCCGGTGATGTTCTGCAGGAACAGCAGCGGGATGCCGCGCTGATCGCACAGCTCGATGAAGTGGGCGCCCTTCAGAGCCGACTCGCTGAAGAGCACCCCGTTGTTCGCCACGATCCCTACCGGATGCCCGTGCAGCACGGCGAAGCCGGTGACCAGGGTCGTGCCGTACTCGGGTTTGAACTCGGTGAAGCTCTCGGCATCCACGAGCCGGTCGATCACCTCGTGCACGTCGTACGCGGCGTTCACGTCGACCGGCACCACGTCGTAGAGACTGCCGGGCACAGCGGCCGGACGCGAGGCGACGACGTCCCACGCCGGCGCCGCCGGCTTGGGAAGGGTCGCGACGATGTCGCGCAGGATCTCGAGAGCGTGCTCGTCGTCCTCGGCGAGGTGGTCCACCACACCTGATCGGCGTGCGTGCAGCTCTCCCCCGCCGAGCTCCTCGGCGGTGACGACCTCTCCGATCGCGGCCTTCACCAGAGGCGGACCGCCCAGGAAGATCGTGCCCTGGTTGCGCACGATCACCGTCTCGTCGCTCATCGCCGGCACATAGGCGCCGCCCGCTGTGCACGAGCCCAGCACGGCGGCGAGCTGAGGGATGCGCTCGGCCGACATGCGCGCCTGGTTGAAGAAGATGCGCCCGAAGTGGTCGCGATCGGGGAACACCTCGTCCTGCTTGGGGAGGAACGCACCGCCCGAGTCGACCAGGTACAGGCATGGCAGCCGGTTCTCGAGGGCGATCTCCTGGGCGCGCAGGTGCTTCTTCACCGTCAGCGGGAAGTAGGTGCCGCCCTTCACGGTCGGGTCGTTGCAGACCACCATCACGTGCCGGCCGTGCACGAGCCCGATACCGGCGATCACGCCGGCCCCTGGTGCTTCTCCCCCGTACAGACCGGATGCCGCGAGCGGGGCGACCTCGATGAACGGACTGCCCTCGTCGAGCAGACGAGCGACGCGATCACGCGGCAGCAGCTTTCCCCGGCTCACGTGACGTTCGCGCGAGCGCTGCGAGCCGCCGAGTGCGGCCTCGGCGAGGCGATCCTGCAGCTCGTCGGCCAGTTGCTGCTGGGTGGGAGCCATCGTGGTCCTCCTCGACTCACTTCTGGTGCTGTATTTTCGCGCCCGATTGGTTAGTGTTCACTAACCAGGACAATTCAGGTTAGCGGGGATTAACTGAAATGACAACGCCCGGAACGGCGCGCGACCGCGCGAAGGCCGAACGCACCGACGCGATCCTCGCCGCGGCAGCGTCGCTCTTCGCCGCCCGTGGCTACTCCGGTGCGAGCCTCGAGGAGATCGGGGCCGCCGTGGGGATCTCCGGCCCCGCCGTCTACCGCCACTTCGCCGGAAAACAGGCGCTGCTGGGCGCTCTGCTGATCGGCGTGAGCGAACGGCTCGTGGCGGGCGGCCTCGAGGTCGCCCGTGCCGACGCCACTCCCGAGGAGCGGATGCGGCGCCTGGTCGCGTATCACGTGGACTTCGCCGTCGGCAACGCGGATGTCATCCGGGTGCAGGACAGGGACCTCTCGCATCTCTCCTCCGAGGGCCGGTCGGACGTCCGGCGGCTGCAGCGCGCGTACATCGAACTGTGGATCGACAGCCTCGCCCAGGTGCTCGGCGACGACCGGGACGCTCTGCGCCTGCGTGTGCAGGCGTGCTTCGGACTGATCAACTCCACCCCGCACAGCACGAGCAGCGCACTGCGCGGGCGCGTGGACACCGCACGGCTGCTCACCGCGATGGCGATCGCAGCGCTGCTCGCGGCCGGCTGATCGCAGCCGACCGCGAGTGATGCCGCGGATGGTCAGAAGAGCATCGCCCGACCCGGCTGCTCCAGCAGGTCGGCGATGTCTTTGAGGAACCGGGCACCCTCCGCGCCGTCGACGAGGCGGTGGTCGAACGAGACGCTCAACGTCATTACCTGACGCAGCGCGATCTCGCCACGATGCTCCCACGGCTGGCGGCGCACCGCGCCGACCGCGAGGATGCCGGACTGGCCGGGGGGAAGGATGGGCGTACCCGCGTCGATGCCGAACACACCGATGTTCGTGATCGAGAAGTTTCCGCCCGCGAGGTCCGCAGGCCCCGTCTTCCCGGCTCGCACGGTCTGCGTGAGCTGCTGCAGCGCATCCGCCAGCTCGGGCAGCGACATCCGTTCCGCGTCGCGGATGATCGGCACGATCAGTCCCCGCTCGGTCGCCGCGGCGATCCCGAGGTCCACGAAGTGGTTCTGGATGATCTCCCCGGCATCCTCGTCCCAGGTGGCGTTCAGCGACGGGTTCCGCCCGAGAGCCAGGCAGACCGCCCTGGCGACGACCACCAGCGGTCCGATGCGGTGCTCGGCCAGGGAACGGTCGGCGCGCAGCTGCTCGATCAGCTCCATCGTCGCCGTGACATCGACCGTGTGGAAGGTGGTCACATGCGGGGCCGTGAAGGCGCTGCGCACCATCGCCTGAGCGGTGTGCTTGCGCACCCCCTTGATGGGGATGCGCGTCTGTGCGCGCTCGCCGCGCGGAGCCGGCGGCGCGGCCGGCACCATCTCGGCGTCCTGCTCCGTTCCGACCGGTGCAGCGGCACCCACACGCTCGGCGTAGGCATCCACGTCGGCTCGGGTGATCACCCGATCGCCGACCTGCGCCGCGACGAGGACGAGGTCGATGCCCAGGCGCTTCGCGTGCGCCCGCACGGGCGGCGTCGAGCGGGGTCGCTCCCCCACCGCGGGTTCCGCCGCGGACGGGGGCAGGGCGTCGTGCGGGGCGGCCTCGATGACCGCGGCATCCGCTGTCGCCGTCGCGCCGGCACCGCCGCGGCGCACCCGCCGGGCGGGACGACCGGATGACGCGGGCTGTGCGCCGTACCCGACCAGGTTGGGCTGCGCCTTCTCAGCATCCGGTGCGGCATCCTTCTCTGCGGAACCGCCGTCTGCGGCCTCGCCCGTGGCCGCCTCGTCACCGTCCGGTTCGGAGTCGGGGGTGTCGCCGCCGATGTCGAACGCGATCAGCGGCGCGCCGACGGCCACGGTCTCGCCGGCATCCGCGTGCAGACTGGAGACGGTTCCCTCGTACGGCGAGGGGAGCTCGACGACGGCCTTGGCGGTCTCCACCTCGGCGAGCGTCTGGTTGAGCGCGACCGTGTCACCGGGCTTGACCAGCCACTGCACGACTTCGGCCTCGGTCAGACCCTCGCCGAGGTCGGGCAGGCGGAACTCCGCGATCACTGGTGAGCTCCCTTCATGTCGCTCAGGCTGTTCGGCCGATCCATCACCCGGTCGACCGCGTCGAGGATGCGGTCGAGGTCGGGCAGGTGGTGCTTCTCGAGTTTGGCCGGCGGGTACGGGATGTCGTGGCCGGTGACGCGCACCGGCGCTGCCTCGAGGTACTCGAAGCAGTACTCGGTGATGCTCGCGATGACCTCGGCGGCGACCCCCGCCTCGCGGGAGGCCTCGTGGGCGACCACGACGCGACCGGTGCGCCGCACGGCCGCGTTGACGGTGTCGTAGTCGATCGGCGACAGCGACCGCAGGTCGATGACCTCGAGCGAGATCCCCTCGTCCTCGGCGGCATCCGCGGCATCCAGCGCCGTTCGCACCATCGCCCCGTAGGTGATGACGGTGGCATCGGTGCCGGGGCGCACGACGCGGGCGAGCCCCATCGGCGGGGCGTCGGCCAGCGGCGCCTCCAAGTCGACCTCGCCCTTGTGGTGGTACAGCCGCTTCGGCTCGAAGAAGAGCACGGGGTCGTCGCTGGCGATGGCCTGGCGCAGGCAGCGGTAGGCGTCCTGCGGGTCTGAGACGGCGATCACGCGGAGGCCCGCGGTGTGCACGAAGTACGCCTCGGGCGACTCGGAGTGGTGCTCGGCCGCCCCGATGCCGCCCGCCCAGGGCACGCGGATCGTGATCGGCATCTTCACCCGCCCCTGGGTGCGGTAGTGCAGCTTCGCGACCTGGGAGACGATCTGGTCGAAGGCCGGGTAGATGAACCCGTCGAACTGGATCTCGACGACCGGCCGGTACCCGCGGAAGGCGAGACCGACGGCGGTGCCGACGATTCCCGACTCTGCCAGGGGCGTATCGATCACGCGCTTCGCACCGAACTCGTCGAGCAGGCCGTCGGTGATGCGGAACACTCCTCCGAGGGTTCCGATGTCCTCTCCGAGGAGCACGACCTTCTCGTCGTCGCGCATCGCCTGGCGCAGACCCGCGTTCAGGGCCTTGCCCAGTGTCATCTGCGTCATCGTCACGCCTCCTCGAACCCGGCCAGGTACGCGGCGTACTCGTCGCGCTGGCGCTTCAGTCCCGAGTGCGGCTCGGCGTAGACCCGGTCGAACACGGCCATCGCGGGGCGGGTCTGCATCCCGAGGCAGGCGGCGCGCATCTCGCGCGCCATCTCGTCGGCCTGGGCCTGCACCGCATCCAGGTGCTCCTGCGGGAGCTCGCCGGCCGCGCGCAGGTGCGCCTCGATCCGGGCGATCGGGTCGCGCCGGCGCCACTGCTCCAGCTCGGCCTCGTCGCGGTAGCGCTTGGGGTCGTCGGCGGTGGTGTGCGGGCCCATCCGGTAGGTGACCGCCTCCAGGTAGGCGGGCCCCTTGCCGGAGCGCGCGTGCTCGAGGGCCCAGCGCATCGCGGCGAGTCCGGCCAGCACGTCGTTGCCGTCGATGCGCATGCTCGGGATGCCGAAGCCGGGTGCCCGGCCGGCGAGCGGGTACTGCGACTGCAGGCCGACCGGCTCGGAGATCGCCCAGTGGTTGTTCTGGCAGATGAAGACCACGGGTGCGCGGTACGACGAGGCGAACACCATGGCCTCGTTCACGTCGCCCTGGCTGGTCGCCCCGTCGCCGAAGTAGGTCACGGCGACCTCGTCGGCCCCGTCGTGCTGGATGCCGAGGGCATAGCCCACCGCATGCAGGGTCTGAGCGCCGATGATGATCTGCAGCGGCGCGATGCGCAGGGCGGCCGGATCGTAGGCGGCGCCCTCCTCACCGCGCCACATGCGCACGAAGTCGGCGGGCTGCGCGCCCCGGCTGTACATCACCCCGGTCTCGCGGTAGCTCGGGAAGACGAAGTCGCGCTGCTCGAGGGCACGGGCCGTGCCGATCTGCGCCGCCTCCTGGCCGTTGCAGGGCGCCCACAGACCGAGCTGCCCCTGCCGCTGCAGCGCGATGCCCTCGGAATCGATGCGTCGCAGCACCACCATGTCGCGGTGCAGATCTCGCAGCATCGAGAAGTCGACATCCTGGAGGTACCGGTCGAGCTGCGGGTTCGGCACGCGTGTGCCGTCCGGCGCGATGATGCGCTCGGTGAGCTCGAGATCGCTCTCGGTGTCGATGATCGGTGAGTTGTGCGGTGACATCGGCGTCCTCCTGACGTGGCGTCCCTTGTGGGGTGTGCACGGCTGACCGACGGCTTCGTCGGCCTAAGGGAAGCGTACGTCTGCCTGACACCTCGCTCAAGCATGTCTGCGACCGTTGAGCATGTTGCATGGTCAGCGCCCCTGTCACCCTGCTATCGTGTGGCACTATGCCCGCCCTTGACCGCGTCGACCTCGAACTGCTCACCGCCCTGTCGGAAGACCCGCGAATGACTGTCGTCTCACTGGCGGATCGACTGCGCCTGTCACGCAACACCATCCAGGCACGCATGGCCAGACTCGAGCAGACCGGCGTGTTCGAGGCCTACGAGCGCTCGTTCTCGACCGAGGTGCTCGGCTTCCCGCTGCAGGCGTTCATCAGCATCGGCCTGCGTCAGACCGAGCTTCCCCGCATCATCGCCGAATTGGCGCGCGTGCCCGAGATCGTGCAGGCGCACGGGCTGAGTGGCTCGATCGACCTGCTCGCCCGGGTGGCCTGCCGCGATGCCAGGCACCTGTTCGACACGGATGCGCGGATCCTGTCCATCGACGGGGTCGAGCGCACCGAGACGTCACTGGCCATGGGCGAGGTGATCCCCTACCGCGTGGCGGGCCTCATCGGGCTGGCGCGACGGGAAGCCTGAGGAAGCGCCGGATCGCACCGGCGGCCTCGGCCGGCGTCTCGTAGTGGATGAGATGCCCGACGTCGGCGATCTCGACGAGTTCGGCATCCGGGAACATCGTCGCCAGGCGCCGTTCCGCCTCGATCGGGGTGATGTCGTCGCGCTGTGCCGCGATCAGGAGCGTCGGCACGTCGATCACGCCGGCGAACGCGCGCACGTCGTGCGAGACGCTCGTGACGAACGCGTCGTGCAGCACGTCACGGTCCGCGAAGCGCGAGAAGTACGTGTCGTGCTGGTCGTGGATGAACCGGCGCAGCGCGGGGTCGCGCGTCTTGGCCATGGCGATGCTCATGACCCTCACGATCAGCGGGTTGCGCAGCAGCAGCGTGCCGATCCGCTCGGGCAGCTTGGCGCCGAGGGAGTAGTACAGCACCGCCAGCCGCGTGAGCACACCCTTGTGGCCTTCGAGTGCGGGAGCGCCGATCGGGTTGATGAGGATGAGCCGCGGTGTGCGCAGCCCGCCGGCCACCGCGGCGGCGCACACGATCGAGCCGAACGAGTGGCCGAGAATGACGGCATCCGGCGCGACGGTGCGGGCGAATTCGCTCAACCAGCCGGAGTAGAGCGAGAGGTCGTGCGCGCGTCCGGGAATCGGGGGCGTCTCACCGAATCCGGGCAGATCCGGTGAGATGACCCGCACGCCGGGGAGATACGCCACCACGGGCTCGAGACCGTGGTGCTCGCCGCGGAAGCCGTGCACCGTGATGACCGTCGGAACGGCCCGACCGTCATCGCCGTCGTCGCCGTAGACCCAGTACGCCGTCGTGGATCCGAGGATCTGCGCTTCGCGTCGTTCGACGGGGATCTCCCCGAGTCGGGCGGCGTACGGCGAGGCGACGGGCATGGCCCGAGTCTACGGGACGTGATGTCGGTGGCCGTCCATATGTTCGAAGAAGGAAAGGAGCCGTCATGAACACGTTCACCGATCGTCTTCCCGCCGTCCTCTGGGAGACGCCGACACTGCGCTCCACGCACGAACACCTCGAGCGGGCGGGCGACCACCTGTGGCGCGTGATCGACGAGCGCGGCAGCATCCGCGGTCATCTGCGCGTCATCGCCGATCCGCTCGGCATCCGCTATCGCGCCGAGCGCCTGCACCTGGCTTCGGGCGTGTTCCGCCTGGTCGGCGAGTTCTGGGATGCCGACGACGCGGTCGCAGCACTGCGCTTCTGACCCACCCGGCAGCCGGTGCCCCCTGCAGGATTCGAACCTGCGACCAACGGATTAGAAAGCCGATGCTCTTCCTCTGAGCTAAGGAGGCGCTCTCTCAAGATTACCGTGTCGCACCCCGTCGCTAGGATCGACTCATGGTTTCTGCGTCTGAGAACGATCGGCTCGTCTGGATCGACTGCGAGATGACCGGTCTCGACCTGGCGGTCGACGAGCTGGTCGAGATCGCGGTCGTCATCACCGACTTCGAGCTGCGTCCGGCGGATCCCGGATTCCAGATCGTCATCAAGCCGAGTGCCGCCTCGCTGGCGAACATGAACGAGTTCGTGACGAACATGCACAGCACCTCGGGATTGATCGAGGAGATCCCCCATGGGGTGAGCCTGGCCGACGCGGAGGAGCAGACCCTCGCCTACATCAGGCGGTTCGTGCCGCTCGAGCGCAAGGCTCCGCTCGCCGGCAACACGATCGGCACCGATCGCATGTTCCTGGCGAAGTACATGCCCCGCATCGATCAGTACCTGCACTATCGCAACGTCGACGTCTCCAGCGTCAAGGAGCTCTCCCGCCGCTGGTACCCGCGCGTCTTCTTCCAGGCCCCCGAGAAGAACGGCGGCCACCGCGCCCTGGCCGACATCCTCGAGTCGATCCGTGAGCTGCGGTACTACCGCGAAGCGGTGTTCGTCGCCGAGCCCGGCCCGTCCTCGGATGAGGCGAAGGAACTCGCAGCGCGCACCGTGTCAGAGTTCACCTCCAACATGTAATAGACTCGTGGAGTTGCCTGCTTCGGCGGGCGCATGGTGGGTATAGCTCAGTCGGTAGAGCGCCTGGTTGTGGTCCAGGAGGTCGCGGGTTCAAGCCCCGTTACTCACCCCAGCAGAACGTCCCGGATTCCCAAGGATTCCGGGGCGTTCCCTCTTTCCCCTCCCGCTGCGACGCAGGTGAACGCGGATAGCATCGAGGTATGCGCTCGCACGTCCGCCCTGCCTCCGAGTCCGACCTGGATCGGCTCCCAGCGATCGAGGCTGCCGCGGACGGGCTGTTCGAGCCGCTCTTCGGGATGACGGGCTGGGGTGCTCCCACTTCCGGGCAGACGCGAATCGACGAACCGGGGTTCGTGCTCGTCGTGGCTGAGGAGCACGACGGGCCGCCTGTCGGCTTCGTGCATGTCATCGAGCACGACGACTCGGCGCACATCGAACAGCTCTCCGTGCTGCCGGAGCACACCCGGCGGGGGCACGGCCGCGCGCTGCTGGACGCCGCGGTCGACGAGGCCGCCGAGCACGGCGCGAGGGTCGTGACGCTGCGCACCTATGCCGACGTGCCGTGGAACGCGCCGTTCTACACCTCGGCCGGCTTCGAGGAGCATCCCGTGCCGGACAGCGACTTCCAGCGGGCCCTGACGGATGCCGAGCAGCGGCTGGACCTGGCCCGGCACGGGCGACGGGTTCACATGCAGTTGCGCCTCGGCATGGAGATGGATGCCGAAGCCTTCGAACAGCTCGTCATCGACGAGCTCGACCGCCTGCCCGACGACATGGTCGACGGCCTCGAGAACGTGGTCTTCGTCGTCGAGGATGCCGCCGAGGACGGCGAGAAGCTGTTCGGGCTGTACGAGGGATTCGCGCTCACAGAGCGCGGCACCTACGGGCTCGGAGAACTGCCCGACCGCATCGTCGTGTACCGGCACACGCATCTCGCGGCCTGCCGCAACGAGGGAGAGCTCCGCGAGGAGATCCACACCACCCTCGTGCACGAGATCGCCCACTTCTACGGAATGGACGACGCGCAGCTGCACGAACTGGGGTGGGCATGAGCACCCCGGCATCCGTCCCCGTCGCGGACGAGCAGCTCACCTCGGCGCCGCTCGTGCCGTGGCAGCTGATCGTGTGGGATGACCCCGTCAACCTGATGAGCTACGTGGTGCGGGTGTTCCGCACCTACTTCGGATACCCCGAGGAGAAGGCCACCCGGCTGATGCTCGCCGTGCACAACGACGGGCACGCGATCGTCGCGACGGGTCCGCGCGAGACGATGGAAGTGCACGCGCAGGCGATGCACGGGTTCGGTCTGTGGGCCACGGTCAGGCGGGCGCCGCAGTGACCGCCTCTCCCCTGCTGCTCGCCCTCGCGATCGTGGAGGGCCACCACCTGCTCGGGCTGGTCGACGAGTTCATCGCCCTGCTGGATGGACCCCGCGACGCCGGCGACGCAGCCCTGAACCGGCTCGCCCCCGATCCTTACCCCGACGATGCCGAGGCCGCCAGGGATTACCGGCGGGCGACGCGCGACGATCTGTTCGACCAGCGCCTGGCGGATGCCCTGGAGGTGCGCACCACGCTCGAGATCTTCGAGCACGACACGATCGAGCACGACGCGGAATCGGTCGATGCGGAATCGGGTGACGCCGAATCGAGTGAGGCGGATCCCCTGGCCACGCGCCCCATTTCGATCGATCCGGCGCACCTCGACGCCTGGCTGCGCACGCTGGCCGCCATCAGACTCGTGCTCGCATCGCGCCTGGGGATCGGGGTGCACGACACCCACGCCGCGGACGACCCGCGGTTCAGCACGTACGACTGGCTGGGGTACCGGCTGGATCACCTCATCGGCCTCGCCGACCGAAACACCGGCTGAGCCGAAGCTACGGTACGACGACCGAGATCCCGGCCAGTGCCGCGGGATCGTGGCGGGCGATGTGCGCCTCCTCCTGCGCCGACCACATGTCCCAGTGCGCCCGGAAGGTCTCGCCGTCCCGCGCGATCGCGCGCCTGCGCCGCGTCTCGGCGGGCCCATCGACCCACACCGTCACATCGGCGAGGCGGGCGGATGCCGTGGTGAGGGCGCCGCATCCCTCGACGATGAGTCCGAGGGCCGGGTCGACGGCATGCGCCTCGGCCTCTTCTTCGTGCTCCCAGTCCCAGCGCCGCCAGGTGCCGATGAGCCCGCGACCGTGCGGCACCAGGACGCGTTCGCGGACGATCTCCCCGCCCTGTTCGAGCCCGTCCCAGCCGGGATAGACCGAGTCGAGCCCGAGAAGCTGCACGGGCGTGCGCAGCGGCCACGCGCGTGCCAGTCGTGCGGCCAGGCTGCTCTTGCCCGCTCCGCTGCGTCCGTCGATGACGACGACGGGGTTCGATGCCGAGACCGCGCGCACCGCGCTCCGGATGCGCTCGGTGGCCTCGGAGAGCTGGGCGTCGAACGGATCAGGACTCGGCATCCCTCCACGCTAGCCGAGTCACGAGCGACCGCTCATTCCCTCCCGAACGGGCGCGGCTGCTCCGCCGTGCCGCGATCGCCGTTCCTGCCCACATGGCGGGCGCGGGTGATCGTCCCGACACCGAACCGCGCACGGGCGTCGTCGAGGGCACCCTCCAGCCGCCGCCGGTCCTCGTCGTCATCCCACAGCGCCAGCGCGCCACCCCCCGACGCGCGCAGCCGCTCCGCACGCACGCCCACCAGCCGCACCGGGTCGCGCCGTTCGATCTGCCCGAACAGCGAGACCGCGGTCTCGCCGATGCGCTGCCCCACATCCGTCGCCTCCGGCAGTGAGACCGTACGGCTGACGGTGGTGAAGTCGGCGAAGCGGATCTTGATCGCGACAGCGCCCGCCTCCCACCCCGAGGACCGCAGCCGCACCCCGACCCGATCGGCGAGCCGCAGCAGCTCGGACCGCAGCAGCTCGAGGTCGAGAATGTCGCGCTCGAAGGTCTCCTCGTGCCCGATGCTCTTCTCGACCCGCTCGGTCTCGACGGTCCTCGCATCCTCACCGCGTGCGAGCTGCTGCATCCGCTGTGCGAGGGCGGGCCCGACCGCGCGTGCGAGCGCGTCGGCAGGCGACTCCCGCACGTCCCGGATGAGGCGGATGCCGCGGCGCGTCAGCGCCTCCACGGCCTTCGGCCCGACACCCCACATCGCGCCGACCGGCCGCGGGTCGAGGAACTCCTGGGTACGCGCGGCGGGCACGATCAGCATCCCGTCGGGTTTGGAGATCGTGGATGCCATCTTCGCGACGTGCTTGGTGGCGGCCACGCCGACGCTGCACGTGATGCCGACCTCCTGCTGCACCCGGCGACGAAGCAGGGCCGCGATCTCACCCGGGCTCCCCCACAGCCGGCGGACGCCGCGCACGTCGAGGAACGCCTCATCGATCGAGAGCGGCTCGACCAGCGGTGTGATGCTGTGGAAGATCTCCATCACCGCCGCCGAGACGGCCCGGTAACGGGTGAAGTCCGGCGGCACGACGCGAGCGGTCGGGCACAGCCGCAGCGCCTGCGACACCGGCATGGCGCTGCGCACACCGAAACGACGCGCCTCGTACGAGGCGCTGGAGACCACCGAGCGTCCGTCGGGGCCGCCGATGATCAGCGGCAGCCCGCGCAGCGACGGGTCGTGCAGCACCTCGACGGACGCGTAGAAGGCATCCATGTCGACATGCAGGATTCCGGTGCCGCTGTCGTCCGCCCCTACTGGCGAGACGAGGCGCCCCGATCCATCACCGCGTCCCATGAGAACATTCTCGCCGAGGCCGGGGACATCGACGAAGAATACTGACCGAGCGGTCAGTTGCAGGCGTAGAATCTCCTCGACCCCCGATTCGGGAGCCATCTGACTGCAAGGAGGATGAGTTCAATGAAGAGGTGGACACGCTGGCAGGACTGGGTGGCTGTGGCCGCCGGCCTGTACGCGGCCCTGGTGAGCATCTGGATGGCACCGCGCGCCGGCGCGGCGATGTACATGCTGCTCATCCTGGGCGTCCTGATGATCGCCGCAGGGGTGTGGAGCCTGGCGGCACCCGGTGTCGTGTCGATGGAATGGGTCATCGCCGCGATCGGTGTGCTGCTGTTCATCTCCCCCTGGATCGGCGGTTTCGCCGGCGACCCGAGCTCCGCGTGGACCGCGTGGATCTGCGGTGCCGTCGGAGTGATCGTCGGGCTGTGGGCGATCATCCCCGCGATGAAGGCGCACAAGGAGCTGGGCGGCGGACACCGCACGGCACACGCCTGATCCGCATCCGTACTCGCACTGGATGGGGAGGGCCGGGGTTCGCGCCCCAGCCCTTCCCGTGCGTCCGCGATCTACTGCGCGGCGCGCTCCAGGATCAGCTCGCGCACGCGAGCGGCATCCGCCTGTCCCTTCATCGCCTTCATCACGGCGCCGATCACCGCACCGGCGGCCTGCACCTTGCCGTCCTTGATCTTGGCGAGCACGTCGGGCTGGGCGGCGAAGGCGTCGTCGATCGCGGCGATCAGCGCGCCGTCGTCCGAGACCACGGCAAGACCGCGCGCGTCGACGACCTGTTGAGGGGTGCCCTCGCCGGCGATGACACCCTCGAGCACCTGGCGGGCCAGCTTGTCGGTGAGCGTGCCGGCGTCGACCAGCTGCTGCAGCGCCGCGACATCCGCGGGCGAGACCAGCGTGGCAGCGTCCCGCTCCTGCGCGTTGGCGACGCGGGTGATCTCGCCGGTCCACCACTTGCGGGCGGCCGCGGGAGAGGCGCCGGCGGCAATGGTCGCCTCGACCTCGTCGAGCAGGCCGCCGTTGCGCACATCCTGGAACTCCAGGTCGGTGAAGCCCCAGTCGGCCTTCAGCCGGCGACGGCGAGCCACGGGCTGCTCGGGCAGTGCGGCGCGAAGCTCTTCGACCAGCTCCCGGGACGGCTGCACGGGCAGCAGGTCGGGCTCGGGGAAGTAGCGGTAGTCGTCGGCATCCGACTTCGGGCGTCCGGGCGAGGTGGTGCCGGTGTCCTCATGCCAGTGGCGGGTCTCCTGGATGATCGTGCCTCCGTCGGCGAGGATCTGCGCCTGGCGCTGGATCTCGTAGCGCACCGCCCGCTCGACCGACCGCATGGAGTTGACGTTCTTCGTCTCGGTGCGGGTGCCGAGCTTCTCCTGACCGCGCGGACGCAGCGAGACGTTGGCGTCGCAGCGCAGGTTGCCGCGCTCCAGCCGCGCCTCGGAGATGCCCAGGCCGCGCACGATGTCGCGGATGGCGGCGATGTACGCCTTGGCGTACTCGGGTGCACGGTGCTCGGCGCCGATGATCGGCTTCGTGACGATCTCGACCAGTGGGACGCCGGCGCGGTTGTAGTCGACCAGCGAGTACTCGGCACCCTGGATGCGACCGGTCGCGCCGCCCATGTGGGTGAGCTTGCCGGCGTCCTCCTCCATGTGGGCCCGCTCGACCGGGATCGTCACGAGCGTGCCGTCCTCGAGCTCGACCTCGACCGACCCCTCGAACGCGATCGGCTCGTCGTACTGCGAGATCTGATAGTTCTTGCCGAGGTCGGGGTAGAAGTAGTTCTTCCGCGCGAAGCGGCTCGACTCGGCGATCTCGCAGCCCAGCGCCAGACCCAGGCTGATCGACGAGCGCACCGCCGTGGCGTTGACGACCGGGAGCGATCCGGGCAGACCCAGATCGACCGGGGCGATGAGCGTGTTCGGCTCGGCGCCGTGGAACTCATCGTTCGCGGGGTTGGGCGCGTCGGAGAACATCTTGGTGCGGGTGTTCAGCTCGACGTGCACCTCGAAGCCGAGGACGGGCTCGTACAGCTCGAGCGCCTTGTCGTAGTCCATGAGCTTTGCGGCGGCCATCAGCGTCCTTCTTCCTTGCTGGGTCCCTGAGCCTGTCGAAGGGCGGGTGCCTTCTCGAGCAGCGGTGCGCCCCACGCGTCCAGCAGCAGCGCCTCGAGGGCGGCGCCGACCCGGTACAGGCGCGCGTCCTCGCGAGCGGGCGCGAGGAACTGGATGCCGACGGGCAGGCCGTCCTCGGCGGCGAGGCCGGAGGGGACCGAGATGCCCGGGACGCCGGCGAGGTTCGCCGGGATGGTGGTCAGGTCGTTCAGGTACATCTGCAGCGGGTCGTCGATCTTCTCGCCGATGCGGAACGCCGTGGTGGGCGCGGAGGGCGTGGCGATGACGTCGACCTGTGCGAACGCCTGGTCGAAGTCGCGCTGGATGAGCGTGCGGACCTTCTGGGCGCTGCCGTAGTAGGCGTCGTAGTAGCCGGCGGACAGCGCGTAGGTGCCGAGGATGATGCGGCGCTTGACCTCGGGACCGAAGCCCGCGTCACGCGTGGCGGACATCACGTCCTCGACCGTCGGGTTGCCGTCGGGTGTGACCCGCAGGCCGAAGCGCACGGAGTCGAACTTCGCGAGGTTGCTGGACGCCTCCGCCGGCAGGATCAGGTAGTACGCGGCCACACCGTACTCGAAGTGCGGGGCGGAGATCTCGACGATCTCGGCGCCCTGCGCCTCCATGACGGCGAGCGACTCGCGGAAGGATGCTGCGACGCCGGCCTGGAAGCCCGAGTCGGGCAGCTCCTTGACGACGCCGACCTTCAGGCCCTTCAGCACCTGCCCGGTGGCGCCCTCACGGGCCGCGGCGGCGAACGAGGGCCACTGCTGATCCAGCGAGGTGGAGTCCTTCGGGTCGTGCCCGCCGATGACGTCGTGCAGGAGTCCCGCGTCGAGGACGGTCCTGGTCACCGGGCCGACCTGGTCGAGGCTGGATGCCAGGGCGATCGCACCGTAGCGGCTGACGCCGCCGTAGGTCGGCTTGATGCCGACGGTGCCGGTGACGTGCGCGGGCTGGCGGATCGAACCGCCCGTGTCGGAGCCCAGCGCGAGCGGCGCCTCGAACGCGGCGACCGCCGCGGCGGATCCACCGCCGGAACCGCCTGGGATGCGGTCGAGGTCCCACGGGTTGCGGGTGGGGCCGTACGCGGAGAACTCGGTGGAGGACCCCATGGCGAACTCGTCCATGTTGGTCTTGCCCAGCGGCACGAGCCCTGCCGCGCGCGAGCGGGCGACGACCGTGGCGTCGAAGGGCGACATGTACCCCTCGAGGATCTTGGAGCCGCTCGTGGAGGGCTGGTCGGTGGTGACGAGCACGTCCTTGACCGCGAGCGGCACACCGGCGATCGGGCCGAGCTCCTCGCCCGCGGCGCGGCGTGCGTCGACCTCGGCAGCGGCAGCCAGCGCGTGCTCGTTCACGTGCAGGAACGCGTGCACGTCGCGGTCGACGGCGGCGATGCGGTCGAGGTGCGCCTGCGCGGCCTCGACGCTGGAGATCTCGCGGGCGGCGAGCTTCTCGCCGAGCTCGGCGGCGGTCAGGCGGATGATGTCGCTCACTGCTCTTCCCTGCGTCATTGTTCTTCTCCGAGGATCGCGGTCACGCGGAACCGGCCGTCGGCGGCATCCGGAGCATTCTGCAGAGTCTGCTCGAGCGTGAGGGTCTGGCCGACCTCGTCAGCCCGGAAGACGTTGCTCATGGCGATCGGGTGGCTGGTGGCGGCCACGTCGGGGGTGGCCACCTCCGACACCTTCGCGATGTTGTCGACGATGGCGTCGAGCTGACCGGTCAGCTGAGTCACCTCGTCGTCGGAGAGCTGGATGCGCGCGAGCACGCCGAGATGGCGCACAAGATCAGGGGTGATTTCAGACACCACCCCAGTCTACGAAACGGGTGCACCTAAGCTGAACTGGTGACAGAGTTCGTCCCACCGCGCCCCTGGACCGCCAGCTACGCCGACGGCGTGCCCGAGGATCTCGCACCGGTGTCCGGTTCGCTGGTCGACATCGTGGCGGCATCAGCCCGCGACTACCCCGATGCTCCTGCACTGCAGTTCTTCGGCCGCGAGACGACCTACCGCGAGCTGCAGGAGGCGATCGACCGCGCCGCTGCCGGTCTGCGCGACCTGGGAGTGAAGGCGGGCGACCCGGTCGCGATCGTGCTGCCGAACTGCCCGCAGCACATCGTGGCGTTCTACGCCGTGCTGCGCCTGGGCGCCGTCGTGGTCGAGCACAACCCGCTCTACACGCCGCGCGAGCTGCGCAAGCAGTTCGAGGATCACGGCGCCAAGCACGCGATCGTGTGGAGCAAGGTCGTCGAGACCGTGCAGGAGTTCCCCGCCGACCTCGCCGTGACGAGCCTGATCTCGGTGGACGTCACCACGGCGATGCCCCTGCTGACCCGGATGCTGCTTCGGCTTCCGATCGCGAAGGCCCGCGAGTCGCGTCAGGCGCTGACCGCGAAGGTGCGCGGCGCGATCAGCTGGGACTCGCTGGTGGCATCCGAGACCCTGCCGGCGTCGCACCCGCGCCCGGCGACCGACGACCTCGCGATCATCCAGTACACCTCCGGCACGACAGGCACGCCCAAGGGCGCAGCGCTCACCCACCGCAATCTGCTCTCGAACGCCGCGCAGGCGCAGGCCTGGGTGCCCTCGATCACACGGGGCGACGGCTGCGTCGTCTACGCGGTGCTCCCGATGTTCCACGCTTACGGACTCACGCTGTGCCTGACGTTCGCGATGTCGATGGGCGCGCGGCTCGTGCTGTTCCCCAAGTTCGACCCCGACCTGGTGCTCGACGTCGCGAAGAAGCATCCCGCCACGTTCCTGCCGCTGGTGCCGCCGATCGCCGAGCGGCTGCTGGCTGCGGCGAACGAGAAAGGCGTGTCGCTCGCCGGCACCGAGGTCGCGATCTCGGGCGCCATGGCGCTGTCGCACGACCTCGTGGTGCCCTTCGAGGACGCCACCGGCGGGTTCCTCGTCGAGGGATACGGGCTGAGCGAGTGCTCCCCCGTGCTGATGGCGAACCCGGTGGCCGACAGCCGCGTGGCGGGTACCGTCGGTCTGCCGCTGCCCGGCACCGAGTGCCGGGTCGTCGACCCGGAGCACCCCACGCAGGATGTGCGGCCGGGTGAGCCGGGCGAGCTGATCGTGCGCGGCCCGCAGGTGTTCTCGGGGTACTACGGAAAGCCCGAGGAGACCGAGGCGGTCTTCGTCGACGGCTGGTTCCGCACCGGCGACATCGTCACCATCGACGACGCCGGCTTCGTGCGGATCGTCGACCGCATCAAGGAGCTCATCATCACCGGCGGCTTCAACGTGGCGCCGACCGAGGTCGAGGTGGCGCTGCGCCAGCATCCGGATGTCGAGGATGCCGCCGTGGTCGGTCTGCCCAGCGAACGATCCGGCGAAGAGGTCGTCGCCGCGATCGTCGTCGACGGCGACCGCGAGGTCGACGTCGAGGCGATACGGGAGTTCGCCCGCGGCATCCTGACCCCGTACAAGGTGCCGCGACGCGTCTTCATCGTCGACGAACTGCCCAAGTCGCTGATCGGCAAGGTGCTGCGCCGTCAGGTGCGCGAAAGGCTGCTCACGCTCACCACCGGCGCCTGACCCGGTGCGGTCGCCCTGCGGCCGTACAGGTGCAGGCACTATCGTGGGCTGGTGACTGCTGACGATATCGCCGCCGCTGAGCCTGCCGACTCCTCCGCCGAGACCGCCGAGGAGACCGTGAAGCCGGGCTTCGACGAACTCGGCATCACCGGGCCGGTGCTGAAGGCCATCCGCGACCTCGGATACGAGACCCCCTCCCCGATCCAGGCGGCGACCATCCCGCTGCTGCTGCAGGGACGCGACGTGCTCGGCACCGCGCAGACCGGCACGGGCAAGACCGCCGCGTTCGCGCTGCCGGTGCTCGAGAACCTCGACCTGTCGCAGAAGACGCCGCAGGCGCTCGTGCTCGCCCCCACCCGCGAGCTGGCGCTGCAGGTCTGTGAGGCGTTCGAGGCGTACGCGGCGCGGATGAAGGATGTTCGGGTGCTGCCGGTGTACGGCGGCCAGGGCTACGGCGTGCAGCTGTCGGCGCTGCGGCGCGGCGTGCACATCGTCGTGGGCACCCCCGGCCGGATCATGGACCACCAGGCCAAGGGCACGCTCGATCTCTCCGAGCTGAAGTACCTCGTGCTCGACGAGGCCGACGAGATGCTGAAGATGGGCTTCGCCGAGGACGTCGAGCAGATCCTCGCGCAGACCCCCGAGGACAAGCAGGTCGCACTCTTCTCGGCGACGATGCCCCCGGCGATCCGTCGTCTGGCGCAGCAGTATCTGAACGCGCCGGAGGAGATCGCCATCAAGGCGAAGACCACCACGAACCAGAACATCACGCAGCGCTACCTGGTCGTCTCGTACGCGCAGAAGGTCGACGCGCTCACCCGCATCCTCGAGGTCGAGAACTTCGACGGCATGATCGTGTTCGTCCGCACCAAGAACGAGACCGAGACGCTGGCCGAGAAGCTGCGCGCCCGCGGATACTCGGCCGCGGCGATCAACGGCGACGTGCCGCAGGTGCAGCGCGAGCGCAGCGTCAATCAGCTCAAGGACGGCAAGCTCGACATCCTCGTCGCCACCGATGTGGCCGCACGTGGCCTGGACGTGGAGCGCATCAGCCACGTCGTGAACTTCGACATCCCCACCGACACCGAGTCGTACGTGCACCGCATCGGCCGCACCGGCCGCGCGGGCCGCACCGGTGACGCGATCAGCTTCATCACCCCGCGTGAGCGCTACCTGCTCAAGCACATCGAGAAGGCCACCAGGCAGCAGCCGGCGCAGATGCAACTGCCCACCACCGAGGACGTGAACTCCACGCGCCTGGCACGCTTCGACGACGCGATCACCTCGGCGCTGCAGGAGTCGTCTCGGATCGAGAGCTTCCGCGACATCATCGCGCACTACGTCCGCAACCACGACGTGCCCGAGACGGATGTCGCCGCCGCCCTCGCCGTGGTCGCGCAGGGTGACACTCCCCTGCTGCTCGATCCCGAGCGCGATGAGCTGTCGAGGGCCGTCGAGCGCGACAACCGTCCTCCGCGCGAGCGCCAGGACCGCCCCGACCGCGCTCCGCGTGAGCGCCGCGGGCGCGGCGACTACACGCCGTACCGCATCGAGGTGGGCCGCCGGCACCGCGTGGAGCCGCGCCAGATCGTCGGCGCGCTGGCGAACGAGGGCGGGCTGGGCCGCGACGACTTCGGCGCCATCGCCATCAAGCCCGACTTCTCGATCGTCGAACTGCCGGTCAATCTCGACCCGTCGGTGCTCGACAAGCTGCGCGACACCCGCATCTCGGGTCGTCTCATCGAGATCAAGCCCGACCGCGGTGTGCCCAACCGTCGCGCACCGCACGACGACGACCGCCGTGGCGGACGAGATGACCGTGGCGGATGGGATGACCGTGGCGGGCGCGGGTACGCGCGGGATGACCGCCCGGCCAGGAAGCCGCGGCACAAGCGCGAGTTCTGATGCGCGCCCTGCGCGTGGTGGTTCGCGGAGGCGTGCAGGGCGTCGGCTACCGCTGGTTCGTCCGTGATGAGGCCGAGCAGGCGGGCGTGACCGGGTGGGTGCGCAACCGTCGCGACGGATCGGTGGAGGCCGAGCTGCAGGGCGAGGCCGCGCAGCTCGAGGCGGTGCTGGACGCGATGCGTGCCGGTCCGCCCGCCGCCCGGGTCGACGAGCTCACCGTCGAGGAGACCGACAGCCCGACCCGCTCGCGCGGGCTGGAGATCCGCCCGACGGTGTGAGCGCGCTCACCAGCGTTCGTGCACGCTCGGCCGGATCGCCTCGTCGTAGAGCGCACGCACCGCGTCGGAGAACTCCTGCGTCAGCGCGCCGATCGCACCGGCCGCGGCATTCGCCCTGGCCTGGCCGGCGTTGCGTACGCCGGGGATCACTGCGCTGACGCCTTGCTGCTGCGCCACCCAGGCGAGTGCTGCGGCAGCGGGTTCGAGGCCCGCGTCGCGGGCGATCGCGGTGAAGCGCGCGGCGGCGTCGACCCCGATCTCGAACGGCACACCCGAGAAGGTCTCTCCGACGTCGAAGGCCTCGCCGTGCCGGTTGTAGCTGCGGTGATCACCGGCGGGGAAGCTCGTGTCGCGCGTGTAGCGGCCGCTCAGCAGGCCGCTGGCCAGCGGCACGCGCGCGAGGATGCCGACACCGGCCTCGACGGCGGCGGGCAGCGCCCGCTCGAGGGGCTTCTGGCGGAACGCGTTGAGGATGATCTGCACGCTGGCGACGCCGGGGCGCCGGATGGCGCGCAGCGCCTCATCCACCGTCTCGACGCTGACGCCGTAGTGCGCGATGGCGCCCTCTGCCACGAGCGTGTCGAGGTCGTCGAACACCCGGTCGGCGTCGTACACCTCGGAGGTCGGACAGTGCAGCTGCACGAGATCGAGCGTGTCGACGCCGAGGTTGCTGCGGGAGCGGTCGGTCCACTCCCGGAAGTTCTCGAGCGTCGCGGCGGCGAGGTCATGGCCGCTGGATCGACGGATCATCTTCGTCGCCACGAAGACGTCGGCAGCCGGGTTGGCCTTCAGCCACTCGCCGATGAGCTGTTCGCTGCGGCCGTCGCCGTACACATCGGCGGTGTCGAAGAGGGTCACGCCCGCGTCATACGACGCGTCGAGCACCGAGAACGCGTCCTCGCGCGAGACCTCGCCCCAGTCACCTCCGAACTGCCAGGTGCCCAGTGCCAGTGCCGAGACGCGTCGGCCGGTGCGTCCGAGAATGCGGTAGTCCATATCTCCCCACCCTAGAGTCGGTCGCGGCTGGCCGCCGCTCATGCGTCGAGCGCGTCGGGCCCCTCGGTGACGAGGATGCGGAACTGTGCCGCGTCGAGGATGCGGATGCCGAGGTCCTCGGCCTTCGCGAGCTTCGAGCCCGCCCCGGGCCCTGCGGCGACGAAGTCGGTCTTCTTCGACACCGAGGATGCCGCTTTGCCGCCGGCCTGGATGATCGCCTCCTGCGCGCCCTCGCGGGTGTAACCCTCGAGGCTGCCTGTCGCGACGACGGTGAGGCCCTCGAGCACGCCGCCCGCCGCCACGGCGGCACCGGGACCCGGGTGTCCGGGTGTGGACCACTGCACGCCGGCATCCGCCCACTGCCGCACGATGTCCTGATGCCAGTCGACCTCGAACCAGTCCAGCAGCGAGTCGGCGATGATCCCGCCGACGCCTTCGACGGCCGCCAGCTCCTCACGGGTGGCCGCGCGGATCGCGTCGAGAGAGCCGAACCACTGAGCCAGGGCGCGCGCGGCGACAGGGCCGACGTGGCGGATGTTCAGCGCCACCAGCAGACGCCAGAGGTCCTTGGTCTTCGCCTTCTCGAGTTCGGCGAGCAGCTTCACCGCCGCGGATGATGGCTGCGGACCTTCGATTCCGGCCTTCTTCTCGTCGGAGCTCGGGTTGCGGCTGAAGGGCGACCGCGTCCTGACCGCACCGTCGTCGTCTTCCTTGGGCAGTCCCGTTTCAGCATCCCGGACGACCACCGAGATCGGCACGAGATCGTCCAGCTCCAGCGAGAACAGGCCCGCTTCGGTGTCGAGCGGGGCGACAGCCGGCGACTCGGCCTGCGTCAGCGCCGCGGCCGTCACCTCACCGAGAACCTCGATGTCGAGCGCCCCGCGTGAGCCGATGTGCTCGACACGGCCGCGCACCTGCGCGGGGCAGGAGCGTGCATTCGGGCAGCGCAGGTCGATGTCGCCCTCCTTCATCGCACGCAGCGGCGTCCCGCACTCGGGACAGCCCTCGGGCATGACGAACTCGCGCTCTGTGCCGTCGCGCTTCTCGACGACAGGACCGAGCACCTCGGGGATCACGTCTCCCGCCTTGCGCAGCACGACGGTGTCGCCGATGAGCACCCCCTTGGCCTTGACGACGTCCTTGTTGTGCAGCGTCGCCTGGCGCACCACGGAGCCGGCGACATGCGCCGGGGCCATCACCGCGTAGGGAGTGGCGCGGCCGGTGCGACCGACCGAGACGACGATGTCGAGCAGCGTGGTCTGCACCTCTTCGGGCGGGTACTTGTAGGCGATCGCCCACCGCGGCGCGCGGCTGGTGGCGCCGAGTTCGTCGTGCAGCGAGAGCTCGTCGACCTTGACGACGATGCCGTCGAGTTCGTGCTCGATGTCGTGGCGGTGCTCGCCGAAGTGCTCGACGAATGCCACGACCTCGTCGATGCCGTGGCAGACCTTCGCGTGCGGGCTCGTGGGCAGCCCCCACCCGGCGAGCAGGTCGTAGACCTCGCTCTGCGCTGCGACCGGCGGGTTCTGCCAGGCGCCGATGCCGTGCACGTACAGCGAGAGCGAGTCGACGCGCAGCAGCCCGGCCTCGAGCTCGAGGCCGTTCTTCTTGTCGATCTGCTGCCGCAGTCCGCCGCTGGCGGCGTTCCGGGGGTTGGCGAAGGCGGGGAACCGCCTGGCCGCGGCCGAGCGGGCCTTGTCCTCGTCGAAGGGGCGCTTCGCGCCGCCACGGGCATCCCACCGAGTGCGGGCTTGGGCGTATGCGCGCTCGCGGAACTCCGCCTGAGCGGCGTTGAGTCGCTCGAACGCGGCGACCGGGATGAACACCTCACCGCGCACCTCGACGATCGCCGGGTGCCCCTCGCCCGTCAGCCGCTCGGGGATGTCGGCCAGGCGCAGCGCGTTCTCGGTGACGATCTCGCCGACCCGGCCGTCCCCGCGGGTGGCCGCCGAGGTCAGCACGCCGTTCTCGTAGCGCAGATTGATGGCGAGCCCGTCGATCTTCAGCTCGGTCAGCCACGCGACATCCCGCCCGGCCGACGCGCGGGTCTTTCCCGCCCAGTCGCGCAGCTCGTCGACGGAGAACACGTTGTCGAGGCTCAGCATCCGCTCGGCGTGCTCGATGGTGTCGAGCCCCGTCGTCTCGGCGGCGCCGACCATCTGGGTCGGCGAGTCCTGCCCCTGCAGTTCGGGATGCAGCCGCTCGAGCTCCTCCAGCCGGCGCATCCAGCCGTCGTAGGTCGCGTCGTCGACCAGCGAGGTGTCGCGTCCGTAATAGGCGTCCTTCGCGTCGAGGATGCGGGTGGTCAGCTCCTCGGCCTCGCTGCGGGCGTCTTCCAGTGAGATGTTCTCCGGCACCCCGCAAGTCTACGAGCGCCCTCCGACATCCACCCGCCCCCGCCGAAACCCCTCATGAGCGTCGAAACCCCCGCTGAATGACGTCAATCACGAGGGGTGTGGGCAACCACGAGGGGTTTCGGCGGAAGTGCGGGTCAGGTTTCTACGGGGACGGCCGAGACGGTCGTGTCGATCGTGAACTGGCCGAGCACGCGGGTGCCGACGTAGAGCACCGCGCTCTGGCCGGGTGCGACGCCGTTCAGCGGCTCGTCCGGCACCACGCGCACCCCCGCGTCCGTCACGAACGCGCGTGCGCGAACCGGATCGGCATGGGCGCGGATCTGCACCTCGCAGTCGAACTCGGATGCCGCAGGCGCAGCCCCCGCCCAGGAGAACCGCTCCCCCGAGATCTCGGCGATCGCCAGGGCCTCTTTCGGGCCCACGACGACCGTGTTCGTCACCGGGCGGACCTCGAGCACGAATCGCGGCTTGCCGTCGGGCGCCGGCACGCCCAGGCGCAGGCCGCGACGCTGGCCGACTGTGAAGGCGTGCGCCCCCTCATGCGTGCCGACGACGGCACCCGTGCGGTCGACGACCTCGCCCTGCTCGGCGCCGACCTTCTCAGCCAGCCAGCTGCGGGTGTCGCCGTCGGGGATGAAGCAGATGTCGTGGCTGTCGGGTTTCTGCGCGACGCTCAGTCCGCGCTGCTCGGCCTCGGCGCGCACGATCGCCTTGGACGGGGTCGAGCCGAGCGGGAAGTAGGTGTGCGCGAGCTGCTCGGCGTTCAGCACGCCCAGCACGTAGGACTGGTCCTTCGCGGCATCCGAGGCGCGGTGCAGTTCGAGGCCGCCGTCGCCGTCGACGAGAGTGGCGTAGTGCCCGGTGCACACGGCGTCGAAGCCGAGCTCGATCGCCCGCTCAAGCAGGGCGGCGAACTTGATCTTCTCGTTGCAGCGCAGGCACGGATTCGGGGTGCGCCCGGCCTTGTACTCGGAGATGAAGTCTTCGATGACGTCGTCGCGGAAGCGCTCGGAGAAGTCCCAGACGTAGAACGGGATGCCGAGCAGATCGGCCGCCCGTCTGGCATCCAGCGCGTCTTCGATCGTGCAGCATCCGCGGCTGCCGGTGCGCAGCGTGCCGCCGGCACGCGAGAGCGCCAGGTGCACGCCGACCACGTCGTGGCCGGCCTCGACGGCGCGCGCGGCGGCCACCGCGGAGTCCACTCCCCCGCTCATCGCCGCAAGAACACGCATGACGTCCAGTCTACGAGCGCGCACCTGACCGGGGGTCTCAAAGGCTGCGTCAGTGCGACGCCCGCGCGTACACGTCGGCGATCACGCCCAGGACGGCGTCGACGTCGGCGTCGGACGAGGTGCGCCCGAGCGTGAAGCGCAGGGCGCTGCGGGCGTCCTGCTCACTGCGTCCCATCGCCATGACGACGTGCGAGGGCTCGGCGACGCCCGCCTGGCACGCGGAGCCGGTGGATGCCGCAATGCCGGCCATGTCGAGCAGGAACAGCAGGCTCTCCCCCACAGCTCCCGGGAAGAGCAGGTGCGCGTTTCCGGGCAGCCGGCGCACCGGGTCGCCGAGCAGCTCGGCCTCGGGGACGGCCCGCAGGATGCCGTCGACGAGCCGGTCGCGCAACGCGGACAGCCGCGCGTTCTCGGCATCCTGCTCGCTGGCGGCGGCCGCCAGTGCCGCCGCGAACGCCGCAGCCCCCGCGACGTCCTGGGTGCCCGCGCGCAGGCCGCGCTGCTGGGCGCCGCCGTGCAGCAGCGGTGCCATCCGCGCCGAGCGGGCGACGACGAGGGCGCCGGTGCCGACCGGCGCTCCGATCTTGTGGCCGGCCACGCTCAGCGCGACCAGGCCTGCAGCGGGCGGCGCATCACCGCGCAGCATCCGGAAAGACAGCGGCAGGTGCCCCCACGCCGCCACCGCATCCAGGTGCAGGGGCACCCCCGCCTCCGCCGCGGCCCGCGACAGCCCCGCCGCGTCGTTGACGGTGCCGGCCTCGTTGTTCGCGATCAGCGCGGTGGCCAGTGCGGCCTCCTCCAGAGACTCCGTGAACACCGCCGGCTCGATCCGCGCCTGTGCGTCGACCGGCACTGCGCGGATGACGGCTCCGTCGGCGGCGAGAGCGGCGACCGTGTCCATCGTGGCGTGATGCTCGGCGTCCGGCAGGACGATCGCCGTCGTTCCCTGCGCACGCGCGCGCCACAGGCCGTGCAGCGCCGTGTTGATCGACTCGGTCCCGCCCGAGGTGAAGACGACTTCGATGGGGTCGCAGGCGAGTGACGCGGCGGCGCTCTCGCGGGATTCCTCGAGCACCCGCCGGGCATCCTGGCCAGCGCCGTGCGTCGACGAGGCGTTGCCGACGACCTCGCCGGCCCGCAGCCACGCCGCACGAGCCTCGTGGCGCAGCGGGGAGGTCGCCGCATGATCGAGGTAGAAGCGCATGCTCCCATTCTCCCCCGCACCCGGCTTCCGGTACTCGATCGCAAGCCGGCGGGACCGGGGCTCACAAACGGCGGCACCGGGATTCAACCTCATGCACCTTCGGCGTTTAGGCTGTTCTCCATGCCCGACCCGACCACACCGCCGCTCGGTGGTCCCGCCCTCGACGACCTCGGCATCCGCCTGCACGACGGCGTCGGCACGCTGCGGGTGTGGTCGCGCAACGCGGCCTCGATGCAGCTGGTCATCTTCGACGCGGACGACCTCGACTGGGAGACCGCGCAGGTGCCGCTCGAACGGCGGCCAGGCGGCGTCTGGGAGGTCACCACCGACCTGCTGCAGCCAGGTACCCGGTACGCGCTGCGCGTGGACGGCCCGCACGGCCCCGGCCACGTGTTCAACCCCGAGACCCTACTGCTCGACCCGTACGCCCGCGGACTCGCGCAGGGCGAGGGATACGAGGAATGGCGCTCGGTCGTCATCGAGGACGGCTTCGACTGGGGCGGGATCGCCAAGCCGCGGATCCCGCTCGATCGCACCGTCATCTACGAGGGTCACATCAAGGGGCTCACCAAACGGCACCCCGGGGTCACCCCGGCCCTGCACGGCACCTACGCGGGCCTCGCGCATCCAGCGATGATCGAGTACTTCCACTCGATCGGCGTCACCTCCATCGAACTGCTGCCGGTCCACGCGTTCGTGACCGAGCCGCGCCTGCTCGATCGCGGCCTCACCAACTACTGGGGCTACAACACGCTGAACTTCTTCACCCCGCACACTGCCTACGCCAGCGAGGCCGCCCGAAAGGGCGGGCCCGAGGCCGTGCTCGCCGAGTTCAAGGGCATGGTGCGGCTGCTGCACGAGGCGGGCCTGGAGGTCATCCTCGACGTGGTCTACAACCACACCAGCGAGGAGGGCCGCGGCGGACCCGCCTCCAGCCTGCGCGGGATCGACAACGCCTCGTATTACCGCCAGCAGCCCGACGGCACCTACATCGACACGACGGGGGTCGGCAACACGCTGAACACCGCCACGGATGCCGCCGCCCGGCTGGTGCTCGATTCGCTGCGGTACTGGGCCAACGACATGCAGATCGACGGCTTCCGGTTCGATCTCGCCACCGCCCTCGGACGGGATGCGAACCACGAGTACGACCGCGAGCATCCGCTGCTGACCGCGATCAGGGAGGATCCCGCCCTGCAGGACGTGAAGATCATCGCCGAACCGTGGGATGTGGGACTGGGCGGCTGGCAGACCGGCAACTTCCCCGCCGGATGGAGCGAGTGGAACGACCGCTACCGCGACCGGGTGCGCAACTTCTGGCTGAGCGACATCGACTACGCGCGCCGGGCATCCACCCCGGTGGGCATCGGCGGCTTCGCCAACCGGCTGGCCGGGTCGGCGAAGACCTACAGTGACGACCGCGGCCCGCTGGCGAGCATCAACTTCGTCACCGCGCACGACGGGTTCACGCTGCACGACCTCGTCTCGTACGATTTCAAGCACAACGAGGCCAACGGCGAGAACAACCACGACGGCGCCGACATGAATCGCTCGTTCAACCACGGCGCCGAGGGGCCGACGGACGACCCTGCCGTGCTGACCGTTCGCCGCAAGGCGATGCGAAACCTCATGGGCACGCTGCTGCTCTCGGCCGGCATCCCGATGATCACGGCCGGCGACGAGTTCGGGCGCACGCAGCGCGGCAACAACAACGCCTACTGCCAGGACTCGACCCTGACCTGGCTGAACTGGGATCACGAGCCCTGGCAGAAGGACCTCACCTCCCACGTCGCCCTGCTCACCCGGCTGCGCGCCGAGAATCCCGCTCTGCGTCCGAGCCGCTTCGCGCGTCTGGGCGAACACGTGCCCGAGGCATCTGTCATGGACTGGTTCGACCAGGACGGCGGCACCATGGAGGTCGAGCAGTGGACCGACGCCGCGCACCGCACGCTGCAGTACGTGGCCGCCAGCGTTCCCGAGAACGGCGAGACCAACCGCATCCTGCTCATCGTGCACGGCACCGAGGCGCCGATCGACGTGCGACTGCCCGAGTCGATCGAGGGTGCCACGGCCTTCGTGCAGCTCTGGTCGAGCGCCGACGAGACCCCGTCGGACGAACAGCGGAGGTACGCGCCCGGCGACGTGCTGCCCGTGCAGGGCACCTCGATGCGCCTGTTCCGCGTGGAGTGAGTGACCCCGCGGCGGGGTATGGAACGCCACCGGGGCGCGGTACATTCAAGGTGTGGCTGCACACACCGCTCACGGACCCGCGGGGCTGACGAGCTCCGCCTGGATTCCTCTGCGGCCTGCCGCGGACACCGCATCCGACCCGGCCGTCCTCACCGGGCGCATTCCGCTCTTCGAGCCGGCGCCGAACGTCCCGCACGGCCACCCGGCCAAGGCGTTCGCCGGTGAGGTGGTGCCGTTCCGGGTGGTCTCGTTCCGCGAGGGGCACGACCGCATCGGGGTGCACCTGAGGCTCGTCGACCCCGCCGGGACCGAGTCGCTGCATCGCCTGACGGCGATGGCCGACGGCACCGACCGCTGGCAGGTCGACGTCGCACCCGCGACGACCGGCGAATGGAAGTACCGGTTCGAGGGCTTCGCCGATGACTTCGCCACCTGGGCGCACGCAGCGGCGGTGAAGGCCGAGGCCGGCGTCGACATCGCCGTGATGAGTGCGCTCGGCGTGGATCTGCTCGCCACGGCCGCAGCGGAGAAGGACCGCCCGTCCGCTGATCGGACGATGCTGCGTGCCGCCTCGAAGCGGCTGAAGAACGCGGATGCCGCCGATCTCGCCGCGGTGGCCACGGATGCCGCTGTGGCGGCCGCGCTCGCCGTCCGGCCCGTCTCCTCCCTCGGCTCGGTCACGTCGTGGCTCACCCTGCGCGTGGAGCGCGAGCGCGCAGGGGTCGGTGCCTGGTACGAGTTCTTCCCCCGCTCGGAGGGCGCCGTGCGACGCAAGGACGGCACCGTGCGCAGCGGAACCTTCCGCAGCGCCGCCAAGCGGCTGCCCGGGGTGGCAGGCATGGGGTTCGACGTGCTCTACCTCGTGCCGATCCACCCGATCGGGGCGACCAACCGCAAGGGACGCAACAACACCCTCGTGACCGAACCGGGCGACCCCGGGTCGCCGTACGCGATCGGAGCGGCCGACGGCGGCCACGATGCGATCCACGCGGACCTCGGCACCGAGAAGGACTTCCGCGCCTTCGTGCGCGCCGCACAGAAGGAGGGCCTCGAGGTCGCCCTCGATCTCGCCCTGCAGGCCTCTCCCGACCATCCGTGGGTGCGCGAGCATCCGGAGTGGTTCACGACCCTTCCCGACGGCACGATCGCCTACGCCGAGAACCCGCCGAAGAAGTATCAGGACATCTACCCGCTGAACTTCGACAACGATCCCGAGGGCATCTACGCGGAGATGCGGCGCGTGGTCATGCACTGGGTGGGGCTGGGTGTGAAGATCTTCCGCGTCGACAACCCGCACACCAAGCCGCTGCAGTTCTGGGAGTGGCTCATCGCAGAGGTCAACGCGGCCGACCCCGACGTGATCTTCCTCGCCGAGGCGTTCACACGGCCGGCGATCATGCGGGCGCTCGCCGCGGTGGGGTTCCAGCAGAGCTACTCGTACTTCACCTGGCGCAACACGAAGGCCGAGCTCGAGGAGTTCCTCACCGACGTCTCGCAGGAGACCGCGGACTACATGCGGCCGAACCTGTTCGTGAACACGCACGACATCCTCACCGAGTACCTGCAGTTCGGCGGCAGGGCGGCGTACCGCATCCGCGCCTGCATCGCCGCGACCGCGGGCCCGGTCTGGGGTGTGTACGCGGGCTACGAGCTGATCGAGAACGTGGCCAGGCCCGGCTCCGAGGAGAACATCGACAACGAGAAGTACGAATACAAGTTCCGCGACTGGGACGGGGCCGAGCAGCGCGGCGAATCGCTCGCCCCGCTGCTGCGCCGGCTCAACGACATCCGCCGCGTCCACCCGGCCCTGCGGCAGCTGCGGAACATCTCGTTCCACTGGAGCGACGACGACGCGGTGCTGGTCTATTCGAAGCACCTCGACGCCGCCTTCACCGGCACCGGAGAAGCGGACACCCTCATCGTCGTCGTGAACCTCGACCCGCACTCCGTGCGGGAGACCACCGTGCATCTCGACACGCGCATCTGGGGTGTCGAGCCCGGCGATGCGTTCGAGGTGGAGGATCTGCTCACCGGTTCCGAATGGACGTGGACGGACCACAACTATGTGCGGCTCGACGCCTTCGCCGAGCCAGTGCACATCCTCAAGGTGAAGGAGCGATCATGAGCTACATCGAGGACGTCTCCCTGTCGCGCGAGTGGCAGAAGGCCGCCAGCGGAGAGCATCACGACCCGCACATGCTTCTCGGCGCGCATCCGCATACGGATGCCGTCGGACGCACCGTCACCGTGATCCGCACCCGCCGTCCGCTTGCCGAATCGGTCACCGCCGTGTTCGCCGACGGCGACCGCATCAGCCTCGAGCACGTCGCGCACGGCATCTGGGAGGGCCGGCATGCCGGCCCGCCGGTGCCGTATCGGCTCGCCACCGTGTACAGCGGTGAGAACGAACACCTCGCCGGCGACCCGTACCGGCACCTCCCCGCCGTCGGCGAACTGGATCTGCACCTCATCGGCGAGGGCAGGCACGAGCGGCTGTGGCAGGTGCTGGGCGCGCACCCGCGTGTGCTCGACGGCGACACCGGAGTCGATTTCGCAGTGTGGGCCCCGAACGCGCAGGCGGTGCGCGTGTGCGGCGACTGGAACGACTGGAACGGTGAGGGGCACGCCATGCGCTCGATGGGCGCGAGCGGCATCTGGGAGCTGTTCATCCCCGACGTCGCCGTGGGCAGCCGCTACAAGTTCGAGCTGCTCACTCCCGACGGGAAGTGGATCCTCAAGGCCGACCCGATGGCGCAGGCAGCGGAGGTCCCGCCGGCCACGGCATCCGTCGTCACCCTCAGCGCCTACCGCTGGAGCGACGCAGCCTGGCTCACTCGCCGGGCCGCCACCCACACGGTCGCCCACCCGATGTCGGTGTACGAGGTGCACCTCGGCTCCTGGCGAGGAGGCCTCGGCTACCGCGAAGCCGCGGACCCGCTGATCGAGCACGTGCAGGAACTCGGGTTCACCCACGTCGAGTTCATGCCGCTGGCGGAGCATCCGTTCGGCGGCTCGTGGGGATACCAGGTCACCGGCTACTACGCGCCCACCAGCCGATACGGCTCCCCCGACGATCTGCGCTACCTGATCGACCGGCTGCACCAGGCCGGTATCGGCGTGATCCTCGACTGGGTGCCGGGGCACTTCCCCCGCGACGAGTTCGCGCTGGCGCGGTTCGACGGCGCCCCGCTGTACGAGCACGCCGACCCCCGTCGCGGTGAGCATCAGGACTGGGGCACGCTGATCTTCGACTACGGGCGCACCGAGGTGCGCAACTTCCTCGTGGCGAACGCGCTGTACTGGTTCAGCGAGTTCCACGTCGACGGTCTGCGCGTCGACGCGGTGGCCTCGATGCTGTATCTGGACTACTCGCGCGGTGACGGCGAGTGGGAGCCGAACATCCACGGCGGGCGCGAGAACCTCGAGGCGATCCGCTTCCTGCAGGAGGTCAACGCCACCGCGTACCGCCTGCACAAGGGCATCGTCATGATCGCCGAGGAGTCCACGGCGTTCCCCGGGGTGACCGCTCCGACGGATCGCGCCGGTCTCGGCTTCGGCTTCAAGTGGAACATGGGGTGGATGAACGACTCCCTGGTCTACATCAAGCGCGACCCGGTGCATCGAGCGCACCACGAGGGCGAGATCACCTTCTCGTTCGTGTACGGCTTCGGTGAGAACTACATGCTGCCGATCAGCCATGACGAGGTCGTGCACGGCAAGGGCAGTCTGATCGCGCGGATGCCGGGCGATCACCACCACAAGCTCGCGAACGTCCGTGCGTACCTCGGCTACATGTGGGGCCACCCGGGCAAGAAGTTGCTGTTCATGGGCCAGGAGTTCGGGCAGATCGGGGAATGGTCGGTCGACCGCGAACTGGACTGGTGGCTGCTCGACCAGCCCGCGCACGCGCAGCTGCAGCACTTCGTCGGTGCCCTCAACGAGGTCTACCGGCGGCAGGCGCCGCTGTGGGAGCGCGACAACGACAGCTCATCGTTCACGAGGCTGGGCGGTCCCACGTGGGATCCGAGTGTCGTCGCGTTCGAGCGCCGCGACGCCCACGGCGGGCGCCTGGTGGTCGTGACCAACTTCGCCGGCGTCACGCGCACCGGCTACCGCCTGGCGCTGTCGGAGGAGGGTGCCTGGCAGGAGGTCCTCAACACGGATGCCGCGGACTACGGCGGCAGCGACACCGGCAACCTCGGCATGGTCGAGGCCCATCGGGAGACGGATGACGCGCCGGCGATCGCCGTGATGACCCTGCCCGCGCTGTCGACGATCTGGTTCCGGCACCAGCCGGATCCGCACGTCCCGACGCCGAGCCGGTACTGATCCACGTCCGGCCGCGCCGCGCGTCGCCGACGCGACGTGCGGAGCGGCGGTCGCGTCAGAAGAGCAGTGAGGCGAGGCGCGTGCGCGCGGACGCGACACGCGGGTCGGCCGGCCCGATCAGGTCGAACAGCTCGACGAGCCGTTCCCGCACCCGGGTGCGCTCGTCCGTGGCCGTGGCGGCGAAGAGGTCGAGCAGCCGACCGAACGCGTCGTCGACATGACCGCCGGCGAGATCGAGGTCGGCGACCTGGAATTGGGCGTCGATGTCGCCCGGTGCCGCGGCCGCTGCCGCCCGCACCTGCTGCAGGTCGAGGCCCTGCACGCGATCGAGCAGCCGCACCTGTCCGAGGCCGGCCTTGGCATCCTCGTCGCGCGGGTTCTCGGCCAGCGCCTTCTCGTAGGCGACGATCGCGCGGGCGTAGTCGCCCGCCTCGATGGCCTCGAAAGCCTCGGCGTGCAGCGGCGGGAGGGGGGCCTCCTGCGGTTCGGCGTCGGTGGCCTCCTGGGCGCCGTCGACGGGAACCGCACCGGTGATGCCGTTCTGCGCCGCGACCTCGAGCAGGCGTGCGAAGACCTCGCGCACCTGCTCCTCGGGAACGGCGCCGGTGAACATCGGCACGGGCTGACCACCGATCAGGGCGACGACCATCGGGATCGACTGCGCGCGGAACGCCTGCGCGATCTGCGGGTTGGCGTCGACGTCGACCTTGGCGAGCACGACACGGCCGTTCTGCTCGCGGGTCACCTTCTCGATGATCGGGCTGAGCTGCTTGCACGGCCCGCACCACTCGGCCCACAGGTCGACGACGACCGGCACGGAGCGCGACAGCTCGACGATCTCACCGAAGGTCGCATCCGTGACGTCGACGACCACTCCCCCGGACCCACCGGCGGCCGGCGCGGCTGCGCCGGTGGCGGGAGCGGATGCCGGCTGAGCAGAGCGTCCGCGCAGCGAGGACAGGTCGACGGCGCCGCGCAGCGCGGCAGCAGAGATCTCGGTCACTTGATCACCTTCGCGTTGAGGATGTCCTGGTGGTAGGCCAGCAGCCGGATCTGCTCGTTGGAGCCCTGCGCGGGCACCGCGAAGAACAGCTGCAGACCGTAGGTCGTCGTGATGCCCTTGGCTGCCTCGGAGACCCCGGTGAGGGCCTTCGCCTCGGCGTTGTTGCCGAAACGGATCACGGCGTCGGCGTTCGTGGGCGTGATCGTCTCGGTGTCGAGCAGACTCACGGTCACCACCGCGCCGCTGTCGAGGGTCGCCATGGATAGCGGCTCGTAGTCACTGGCGACCATGTCGAAGCTCGCCTTCGAGGTCGTCGACGCGTTGCTGTCCGCCAGCCCCTGCACGACGGCGGCACGGCTGTCGCGCACCGACTGCGCGAACTTCTGCGCGCCCTCGTCGAAGCTCCCGGCGAACTCGCTCTTGTCTCCGGCGTCGACGAAGTCGGCGAAGGCGTCGGCCAGTTGCGCCGGCGGCAGCGACAGGAAGGCGGACTCGGCGGGCACGCGCGTCGTTCCGAGCCAGGCGGGTGCGACATCGGGGAACTCCCCGGCTGCGGGCATCACGCCGATGTCGGAGACGCGGTAGTTCGACCACGGATCCTGCTGGGTCATGGTGAGCAGCACCGGCGGAATGGTCTCGTCGCTCTCGGAGACGGTCAGTGCGAGCACCGTGCGCGGCCATCCCGAGGCCGCCTCGGGAAGGGTGATGTTCACCTTCTCGAGGGGCGAGACCAACGCGCCCTCGCGCTCTGCGATCTTGCCGCGCAGCGTGTACTCGGTCTGCCTGGTCGTCAGAGCGATGCCCGAGAGCCGAGTCTCCGCCAGCGCCGCATCCAGCTCGGCATCCGCCGTCTCGAGGGTGGAGCGGATCTCGCCGATGATCCGCTGACCCTGCTTCTCGGTGACGACCGGCTGCTTCTGGTTCTCGGGGGCGACCACACTCGGCGTCGGCGTCGGCGTCGGCGACTCCCCGCCGAACTCCGGCCACGAGTCCGACGTGCATCCGGTGACCAGCGCGGCGGTGACCGCCAGGGCCGGGACGGCCAGCCCCAGACGACGGCGCAGCGCGGCGCGCGGGGCGCGACCAGGGCGGTCCGGGCCGGATGGGGCATCCGGTCCGGATGGGGCACTCGGTCCGGCTTCGGCATCCGGGGCGCTCTCGGCATCCGTGTCGGCGGCGAGCTGCTTCTGCTCCGGCAGGCTGATCGGCTGGGTCTCCGGCAGCGGGCCGGGGCCCTTGCGGCGGGGTCCGCGACCGCGGCGCTGATAGCGGATGGCCAGCACGTACAGCACGAGGCCGGCCAGGAGCAGCACGGCTCCGGCGACCATCAGCGGACCGGCCCACGGCGTGCGGGTGTCGAGCGCCCACGAGACGAGGATGTCGTCGGGCGCGGCCTCGACGCCGTCACGGGAGATCAGGACGCTGTTCCCCTTCGGCAGCTGCAGCTTCGCGACAACGGAGTCCTCCTCGGCGAACGAGTCCAGCCACAGGTCGGAGCCCACCGGCGAGCGGCCCGAGGTCTCCCCGCCGTCGGCCGGCGGCTGCGCGGCCGCGACGCGCTCGGCGACAGGCTCGCCCTCCTTGTCCAGGGACACGTGGTCGAAGGCGGTGTCGGACAGCCATGCCCGCATGTCGTCGGTGCGGCCGTACGCGACGAAGATGTCGCCCTCGCCCCGCACCAGCAGGGTCTGCAGCCCGTCGTGGGCGCGCAGCACCTCGGCATCCACGAGCACGTACGGTGACGGCTCGTCGACCGTGAGCTCCATGCGCTGGTCTGACGGCCCCATGAAGATGGTTCGCTGGGCGATCCCGGTTCCGATGAGAACCGTGGCCAGCACCAAGGCCACGATGGCCCACACGAAACGCACGAATCAACTCCTTACGTGACCTCGGGCGCCCGCCCGGGTCTCCGCTCGACGTTTCAGACTATCGAAACCACCTGTGCATTGCCCACGAGCAGCCGCCGAGCGTCGAACCACTCCCCGCACGTCGCGCCGGGTTCCGGGGTGACGGGCCATTAGGCTTGCTCGCAGCCGACCAGGAGAGCCATGAAGATCCACAGTCCCTTCCGCACCGCGCTGGTGGCCACGCTGGGCGTCGGCCTCGGGGTCGTGCTGCTCACCAGCGTGCAGTCGCTGTCGACGGTGATGCTCTACATCGGCACGGCGCTGTTCCTGAGCCTGGGCCTCGATCCGCTCGTGACCTTCCTCGAGCAGCGCGGACTCCCCCGCTGGGCGGCGGTGCTGGTCACGATCCTCGGCGTGCTGGGCGTGTTCACCGTGATCATCCTGATCGTGCTCCCCGTCGTGATCGAGCAGATCACGCAGCTGGTATCGCAGATCACCCTCCTCATCACCAACTGGGAGACGACCGTCCAGAACCTGAAGGACTGGATGACGGACACGTTCCCCAACCTGCGCGTGGACGAGGTCTTCGACTACGTCGAGAACTGGATGCTGGAGGAGGACTGGGCCAAGAACCTCACGGAGTGGACCGGGTCGATCGGCCAGGGCTTCCTCGCGCTGGGCGGGGCCGTACTCGCGGGTGTGTTCGGTGCGTTCATCGTGCTCGTCCTGACCATCTACCTGACGGCCTCGACGCCTTCCCTCAAGCGCGCGGTCTACCAGCTGGTGCCCGCCTCCCGGCGGGAGCGCTTCATCGACATCGCCGACCAGATCACCGACTCCGTCGGGCACTACGTCATGGGACAGGTCACGCTCGGCGTGATCAACGGCGTGCTGAGCTTCATCTATCTGTCGATCATCGGGGCGCCGTTCACCGCCGTGCTCGCCGTCATCGCCTTCTTCTTCTCGCTGATCCCGCTCGTGGGCACGCTCACGGGTTCGACGATCATCGTGCTCGCCTGCCTGCTGCCCGGCGTCGGCTCACCTGCCACAGCCCTCGCCGCGGCGATCTACTACCTGATCTACATGCAGGTCGAGGCGTACTTCGTCGCGCCGCGCATCATGAGCCGGGCGGTGGCGGTCCCCGGTGCCGTGGTCGTGATCGCCGCGCTGTCTGGCGGCGCGCTGCTCGGTCTGCTCGGGGCGCTCATCGCGATCCCGGTCGCCGCGAGCATCCTGATCATCTACCGCCAGGTGCTTATCCCACGGATGAACGAGCGCTGAGGCCTGCGCTCAGGCGATCCGCCAGCAGTGCGTGTGCCAGTGCCGCCGCGCGGCGAGGTCGGCCTGCTCCCCCATCACGCCGTCGGCGCGCCACACGACCACGTGCGCAGTGGACGGTGCGATGGCGCCGCCGCATCCGGGGCAGACGTACTCCTTGACGGACTGGGCCGCCGAAACGGGCTGCACCGTCCACTCCCTGCCGCGGCGCGACTCGGTGCGCTTCCAGCCCGCGATCAGCCGGTCGAGGGATTCGTCCGAGTGAGAGCGTTCAGGGCGGGAGCGCTCAGGGCGCCGCCGGTGGGATCGTGCCATGCTGCAGGCTTACCACCAGTGGTTGCGGGTCCAGAACGCGTAGGCGCCCGCCCAGCTTCCGTAACGGCCGGTGGCGTAGTTGTTGGCCCAGCCGAGGTTGACGACCGGGTCGTACGCGTTCGGGAGCTTGGAGCAGGGGTACACCTGCACGAGCCCGCAGGCACCCGAGGAGCGGTTGGTCGCGTTGGGGTTCCAGCCGCTCTCCTTGGAGACGATGTAGTCGACGTACGCCCAGTCGCTCTGGGCGATGCCCGCGGCTGCCATCCACTGCTCCTTGGAACCTCCGCCGGAGTAGCGCGGCGCCCCCACCGAGCCGGAGCTCGCCGTCGCGGGCTTCGGCTTGGGCTTGGGCTTCGGCTTGACGTACACCTCGTACGAGCCGCGCTCGACGGGCTCGATCTTCGCGCCCTCGACGGTCACGGTGATGTTCTGGGTCTCCTCGGCGGCCAGCGAGAACGCGGTGACCGGTGCGTCCGTCGAACTCGGATCGGCGGCGGCGATACCGGCCGGCGCGAGCATGGCTGCGGAGAATCCGACGACGGTGAGGCCGGCGGCCGCGGCACTGAGCCGGCGTCGCCAGGGCTTCCGCCCCGTTGCGCGCGGCGCTTCGGGGCGCGGCACGATCGAGGTCATGTCGTCATCGGGAGTCACGATGGCCACAGTCTACGCAGAAGACTCTGAGACATCCATGAGAACCACCGGAGTGCGTCGATTCAGCGCACAGCGAGCATGACGTCGACGGTCGCGTCGAGCAGGGCATCCACCTGCTCCTCGCGGTACCCGCCGCGCTGCATGCGGAACGCCGCGCCGCGCACCTGGTCGACGGTCAGTGCGTCGCCGTCGCGCAGGAAGGCCGAGATGCGCTCGGCGACGTGGTCGACCTCGTCGACGCGGTAGCCGAACGTCAGCCGGCCGGTGCGGCCGAAGCGGTGATGGGCCGGGCGGCCGAGGTGATCGAGGATCTCCTGCGCCTCCGAACGCGCCCGGGTGACCCACGCGTCCACCCCGACCGAGCGCAGCGCCCGCTCACGGGCACGGGCGGCGAAGGCGTCCTCCACCCGCCCGAGTGCCGCATCGACGGCGGCGATCTCGTATCCACCGCGCACCAGCGGGAAGGATGCGCTGCGCACCTCGTCGGCACCGAAGTCTGACCGCTCGTCCTCGAACGCGGCACGAGCCGCCTCGAGGAACGTGTCGACCGCCGCGCGGTGGTAGCCGCGCTCGCGACCCGCGGTCAGCGGGAATGCGGCGGCGGCCTGCCGCCCGTTCTCGAGCGCGTCAAGTCCTGCGTCGGCCATCATGATCCAATCCACGGAGCGAGCAGGAACGAGAGCGCGAGAGCCGGCACGGTGGAGGGCAGGATGCTGTCGAGCCGATCGAGGATGCCGCCGTGGCCAGGCAGCCACGAACTCATGTCCTTGATGCCCAGATCGCGCTTGAGCATCGACTCCCCGAGGTCGCCGAGGGTCGCGGAGAGGAGGATCGACGCTCCGAGGATGAGACCGCCCCACCAGGTCAGGTGCAGCAGGAAGATCGCGAGCAGCACACCGAGACCGAGTGCCCCGGCGACGGCACCGGCGAAGCCCTCCCAGGTCTTCTTCGGGCTGATGCGCGGGGCCATCGGGTGCTTGCCGAAGGCGAGGCCCGCCGCGTACGCGCAGGTGTCGGCGGCGACGGCGATGGCGATGAACGACAGCACCCACCACTCGCCCTCGTCACGGTTGAGCAGGACGATCGCCAGCGAGGTGAGGAACGGCACGTACACCTGCACGAAGGCGCCGACGAGGATGTCGCCGAGCACAGCGCCGTAGGTGCGGCCGTCCTTCGCGATCATCTGCGCGACCATGCGCCACACGGTGACGAACGCCACGCCGACGATCAGCAGCACCCAGCTGAGCCAGAACCCACCGGATGCCGCCGCCAGCAGCACGCTCGCCGCGGCGATGAGCTGTGGGACGACGTCGATGCGGCGCCCACCGCCACGCAGTGCGCGCGAGAGCTCGTACGTGCCGAGCAGTCCTGCCGCCAGGGCGAACACCAGGAAGAGCCATTTGACGAACAGCAGCGACGCCACCAGCGCCCCGCCGATCGCGACGCCGATGACGATCGCGAGGATCAGATCACGACCGGTGCGCTGCTTGATGCGCTCGTTCGCCTGGTCGAAGTGGTCGCGCGCCTGATTGACGTGCGTCTCGAACTGGTCTCTCGCCTGGTTCACATGCGACTCGATCTCGCCGCGCCTGGCGCGCCACTGATCGCGGATCGCGGCGTGGTCGCCCGTACTGGTCCGCGGCTCGTGCGACGCCGCAGCGGACGCCTGCCTCGAGCGCCGGGTCGGCGCGGGCGGCTGAGGGCGCGGCGGCGCCTGGGACGGATCGAAGTGCGGGAAGGCCTGATCGCTCAACGGAGTCGGAACGCCGGGGACACTCCCCCCGACCCGCGGCACGCCGCGGACCGGGGTCTGGACGTCCTCAGCGTCGGGCGCCGCAGCGTCCGCACCACCGGGCTGCGGTTCCGCACCCGGACGTTCCTCGGAGTGGTTGTCGCCGGACATGCCGATCAGACCTCGAGAAGCTCTGCCTCTTTGCGCTTGAGCGCCTCGTCGATGGCGTCGACGTGCTGGCGGGTGAGAGCATCCAACTCCTTCTCACCGCGAGCGATCTCGTCCTCGCCGACGTCGGCCTTGAGCGCGTCGAGCTCGTCCTTCGCCTTGCGGCGGATGCCGCGCACGTGCACCTTTGCGTCCTCGCCCTTGGAGCGCACGAGCTTGACGTACTCCTTGCGACGCTCCTGGGTCAGCTCCGGCATGGTGACGCGGATGATGTTGCCGTCGTTGCTGGGGTTCGCGCCGAGGTTGGGCATGTCGCGGATCGCCTGCTCGATGGCCTTCAGCGCCGACTTGTCGTACGGCGTGACGATCAGCGAGCGCGCCTCGGGGTTGGCGAGCGAGGCCAGCTGCGCGAGCGGGGTCGGCGAGCCGTAGTAGTCCACCATCACCTTCTGGAACAGCTGCGGGTTGGCACGCCCGGTGCGGACCGTGGCGAAGTCCTCCTTGGCGGCTTCGACCGCACGCGTCATGCGTCCGGTGGTTTCGGCGAGGACATCCGCGATCACGGGGGCTCCTAACGTCAGAGGTTTGAACAATTCTATCCGGCGTCGTGCGCCGGGCCGTGAGCGACCGGGCGCTCAGGCGGTGACGAGCGTGCCGATCGGCTCGCCGAGCAGGGCGCGAGTGACGTTGCCCGACGGCTCCATGCCGAACACCCGCATGTCCATGTTGTTGTCCATGCACAGGCTGAACGCGGTCGAGTCCACCACGCGCAGTCCGCGCTGCAGCGCGTCGAGGTAGGTGACGCGCTCGATGCGCTCGGCGGTGGAGTCCTTCTTCGGGTCGGCCGTGTAGACGCCGTCGACGCCGTTCTTGGCCACCAGCACCTCCTGCGCACCGATCTCGAGCGCGCGCTGCGCGGCGACCGTGTCGGTGGAGAAGTACGGCAGGCCGGCGCCGGCACCGAAGATCACGACGCGGCCCTTCTCCATGTGCCGCTCCGCGCGCAGCGGGATGTACGGCTCGGCGACCTGTGTCATCGAGATGGCGGACTGCACCCGCGTGGCGGCGCCTGCCTGCTCGAGGAAGTCCTGCAGGGCGAGCGCGTTCATGACCGTGCCGAGCATGCCCATGTAGTCGGCGCGACCGCGGTCCATGCCGCGCTGGCTGAGCTCGGCGCCGCGGAAGAAGTTGCCACCGCCGACGACGATCGCGATCTCGACGCGATCGACGGCCGCCGCGATCTCGCGGGCGATCTGGCTGACGACGTCGGGGTTGACCCCGAGCTGTCCCCCGCCGAAGGCCTCGCCGGAGAGCTTGAGGAGGACGCGGCGGCGTCCAGAGCATTCGATCATGGGTGGATCCTCTCGTCCGGTTTCAAGATAGTGCCTCAGTATGTTCTGGGCATGCAGAAGAAGTCTGGGAAGGTGTTCTGGGCATGCAGAAGGGGTCCGGATCGTGTGGATCCGAACCCCTTCTCAGGTGTTACGCGCCGACCTTGAAGCGCGCGAAGTCGGTGACCGTGATGCCGGCGTCCTTCGCGACCTGCGCCACGGACAGCTTGTTGTCCTTCGCGTAGTCCTGCTCGAGCAGGGCAACCTGCTTGAAGTACGCGGTCACGCGACCCTCGACGATCTTCGGCAGGGCGGCCTCGGGCTTGCCCTCGTTGCGGGAGATCTCGGTGACGATCTCGCGCTCCTTCTCGACCTCGTCCGCGGGGACGTCCTCGCGGGAGAGGTAGGAGGGGTTCGCGAACGAGATGTGCTGCGCGATGCTGCGCGCGGTCTCGGCATCCGTGCCCTGGTAGGCGACGACGACGCCGATCTGCGGCGGCAGGTCCTTGCTGGTGCGGTGCAGGTACACCGTCACCGCATCGCCCTTGACGGTGCGGACGCGACGCAGTTCGACCTTCTCGCCGATGATCGCGGCCTCGTCGGAGATGACCTGCTCGACGGTCTGGTCGCCCGCGGGGGCGGCCAGCGCAGCCTCGAGCGAGTCGGCACCCACGGCGGCGACGGCGTCGGCGACCTTGTCGGCCAGCTTGATGAAGCGCTCGTTCTTGGCGACGAAGTCGGTCTCGCAGGCGAGCTCGATCAGCGTCACGGCGCCGTCGGACTCACGAGCGACGACGAGGCCCTCGCTGGTGGAGCGGTCGGCGCGCTTGGCGTTGCCCTTCGCACCCTTCAGACGCAGGATCTCGGTGGCCTTCTCGACGTCTCCGTCAGCCTCCTCGAGCGCCTTCTTGGTGTCGACCATTCCGGTGCCGAGCTGCTCGCGCAGCGCCTTGATGTCGGCGATGGTGAAGTTGGCCATGTGTGGTGGCTCCTTGCTTCGTGTCTGTGCGTGTGTGGGGTGGCTTACTTGGCGTCTGCGTCGGCAGCGGCCTCGGCCGGAGCCTCGTCGGCAGCCGGAGCCTCGTCGGCAGCCGGAGCCTCGGCGGCGGGGGCCTCAGCGGTCTCGGCCTCGGCTGCGGGGGCCTCAGCGGTCTCAGCCTCGGCGGCGGGGGCCTCGGAACCCTCGAGGAGCTCGCGCTCCCACTCCGCGAGCGGCTCGGCGTCGCCGGCCTCGGGGTTGTGCTTCTGCTGCAGGCCCTCGGCGGCGGCGTCGGCGATGATGCGCGTCAGCAGCGAGACCGAGCGGATCGCGTCGTCGTTGCCGGGGATCGGGTACTGGAAGTCGTCCGGGTCGGCGTTGGTGTCGAGGATGCCGATCACCGGGATGCCGAGCTTCTTGGCCTCGTCGATGGCGAGGTGCTCGCGCTTGGCGTCGACGACCCACAGGGCCGACGGGGTCTTCGACAGGTTGCGGATGCCGCCCAGCGACTTGTGCAGCTTGTCGAGCTCGCGCTTCTTGAGCAGCAGTTCCTTCTTGGTGAAGCCCGAGGCGGACGGGTTCTCGTAGTCGAGCTCCTCGAGCTCCTTCATGCGGGCGAGACGCTTCGCGATGGTGGAGAAGTTGGTGAGGAGTCCACCGAGCCAGCGCTGGTTGACGTAGGGCTGGCCGACGCGTGCGGCCTGCTCGGCGAGGATCTCCTGAGCCTGCTTCTTGGTGCCGACGAAGAGGATGGTGCCGCCGCGGGCGACGGTCTCCTTGACGAAGTCGTAGGCCTTGTCGATGTACGACAGCGACTGCTGCAGGTCGATGATGTGGATGCCGCTGCGCTCGGTGAGGATGAAGCGCTTCACCTTCGGGTTCCAGCGACGGGTCTGGTGTCCGAAGTGCACGCCGCTGTCGAGCAGCTGGCGGATGGTGACCACAGCCATGGTCGTCTCCTTGTTCTGACGCTCTCGCGTCGTTGAGGTTGTTGTCGCCGATCTCGCGATCGGCTGTCCTGGTGCCCGGCGCACACCCGCCCGCTCGTGAGAACGGGACCTGTGGGAGTGGATGCCGCGACTCGACCTTTCGGCGCTGTCGCTGTGGGCACGCGTAGTCACCCCGATTTCGGGGTGCCCGTCCAGTGTACAGGATCGCCGTCCCCCGCATCGGCCGCGCAGGGGCGCTGATCTCCCTGCACATCCGGCTGCTCCGCAGCAGTTCTCCACGGGGACCGGTCTGTGCCGTCCGGATGCCTCCTCCTCTCTGTCAGGGTGGCCGGGTGACAGCATCCGCAGCCTCGCCCCTCCGCCGTCCGCGGCGGATGCTGATGCTGCTGGTCGCGATGCTGACGCTGCCGGGAGTGCCGCAGGGTGCGGCCGCCGCATACGCATCTGCTCCGGTGGCCCGAGCGGCGGCGACTGCCGTCGCGCCGGACGCCCCCGGATATCCGTGGCACTGGCCGGTCGCGGGACGTCGTGCGGTGATCCTCCCGTTCCGCGCGCCCGCACACGAGTACGGCCCCGGACATCGGGGCATGGACATCGCAGCGGAGGGCGAGGTGCTCGCCCCCGCAGACGGCGTGGTCGCCTTCCGGGGCACGGTGGTGGACCGGCCGCTGATCACCATCGATCACGGCGGTGGCTATGTCACGACGCTGGAGCCGGTGACGTCGGAACTCCGACCGGGCGATGCGGTGGCCGCCGGTGAGAGCGTCGGAGCGCTGGCGGTGGGCGGTCACGCCGCCCGTGGCACCCTGCACGTCGGGGTGCGCGTGGACGGCCGCTATGTGAATCCGCGCGGGCTGTTCGGCGACATTCCGCGCGCGGTGCTGCTGCCCTGCTGCGACCGTTGAGGCGCGCGGACGCGCGACGGGGCTCAGGCGCGCGGATGCGCGAGCCGGTACGTGCTGGTCAGTCGTTCGGCCGAGACGTGCGTGTAGATCTGCGTGGTGCCCAGGCTCGCATGGCCCAGCAGCTCCTGCACCGCCCGCAGGTCGGCGCCGCCGTCGAGCAGGTGGGTGGCCGCGGAGTGGCGCAGCGCGTGCGGGCCGACGTGCTCCGCGCCGACGAACGGGGAGAGCACGCGCGCGACGAGCGTGTACACGCTGCGCGGGCCGATCCGCGCGCCCCGTGCCCCGAGGAACAGCGCCGGCGTCGCGGCATCCGCCCGCGCCTGCAGCGCCGGGCGACCTCGGGTGAGATACGCGCCGAGCGCCGCCGCTGCGGGGGCGCCGAACGGGACGACACGCTCCTTCGCACCCTTGCCGAGCACCCGCACCGTGCGGCGGTGCAGGTCCAGGTCGTCGACGTCGGTGCCGCACAGCTCGGAGACGCGGATGCCGGCGGCGTACAGCAGCTCGAGCATGGCGTGGTCGCGCAGTGCGACCGGGTCGCCGCCGGAGGCGGCGGTGCGTTGCGCGTCCAGCAGCTGCCGCATGCCGTCGGCGGAGGCGACGACCGGCAGGGTCTTCGCCCGTCGCGGCGTCACCAGTCGCAGGCTCGGGTCGACGGCGATCAGCTCGGCATCCCGGGCCCAGCCGAAGAACGAGCGCACGGCCGCCGCACGCCGGGCGAGCGTCGAGCGCGCATCGCCGCGCTGTGTGGCCTGCCAGAGCCAGTCGCGCAGCGCGTCGAGGTCGATGTCGTCGAGGGCGATGTCGCCCACCGCGCGGTGCAGGTCGGTCAGATCGGAGCGGTACGCCCGCACCGTGGCGGGCGAGAGCCGGCGCACCTGTGCGAGGTGCGTCACGAACGCCTCCGCCGCCGCAGCCAGTTCCATGGATCCAGCATGCCCTCGCCGCCGGCACTGCCCGGTGCGCCCCGCCGGTCACGCGTGCTCAGCGTCCACCGTCGGGGGATCTCGGATAGGGCTGCTCAGCCACTGGCCTGGGTCCAGCCCCGATCGCCCCGCTTCGCTGTGCCTTCCAGCTCCAGGATGCCGAGCAGGCTCCGCACCCGCTCGATGGTGAGCCCGCACCGGGGTGCGAGATCCTCCGGAGGCCGGGGTGTGCGGGCGCTCAGCGCGTCGAGCAGCCGCATCCGGTCGGGATCCTCCCGTGCGGTCGCCGGGGCTGGAGCGGCATCCTCACCCCAGAGTTCGCGGACCTCCTGCGCGGTGGTGACGCACACCGCGTCGTACTCGCGGAGCAGACGGTGGCACCCCGCCGACGCTGCTGAGGTGACGGGTCCCGGCACCGCGCCGAGCGGGCGGCCGAGTGCTGCCGCGTGCCCGGCGGTGTTCAGCGATCCGCTGCGCCAGCCCGCTTCGACCACGACCGTCGCGAGTCCGGCCGCCGCGATCAGTCTGTTGCGCTGCAGGAAGCGCCACTTGGTCGGGGCGGCGCCGCAGGGCACCTCGCTGAGCACCGCGCCGCCCCGGCGAATCCGGTCGAAGAGCTGCTGGTGACCGATCGGGTAGGCGCGATCCACTCCGCCGGCGAGGAAGGCGACGGTCATCCCTCCCACACCGAGTGCGGCGCGATGGGCCGCGCCGTCGATGCCGTATGCGCCGCCGGAGATGACCGTCACCCCGGATGCTGCGAGGTCACCGGCCAGTTCGCCCGCGACGGACTCGCCGTACGGTGTCGCCGCCCTGGCGCCGACGATCGACACCGCACCGGCACCCACCAGCGCCTCGATGTCTCCGCGCGCCCACAGCGCGATAGGGGCATGGTCTCCGAGGTCGTCGAGTCCGGCGGGCCAGGCGGCATCGGCGGGGGTCAGCAGCCGGCCGCCGACCTCCCGGCACGATTCCAGAGCGTCCCGCACGGCGCGCGGATCGGCACGGGGCTGCCAGCGCGCCTGAGCATCCGTGAGCTCGCGCTGCCCGGTCCGCCCGGGCACGAGCAGCCCGGGTTCCCCCAGGGCGATGCGCAGTGCCTCGTGCACGCCGTGGTCGGCGATCAGCGCTCCGGCGGCACCGTCGCCCGGCTCAGCGAGCACGGACCACGCCGCGCGAGCCACCACCTCGGCGGGGTCCAGGTCGGGTCGCAGCCGCTCCGCGGCGGGCCTGAGCCGGTCGTCATCGAGCATCCGAGCTGTCGTGATGGTCATGCCAGCAGTCCTCTCTTCAGGAACAATGCGCGTCCGAGCTCGTCGACTCCAGGGACGGCCGCACCCGCCAGGTCGGCGAGGGTCCACGCGATCCGCAGCACGCGGTCGTAGGCGCGCAGCGTGACGACGCCGCGCTCCAGTGCGCGGTCCAGCGGCGCGCGAACGGCCGGCGGCAGCCGCAGGCGTCCCTGTCGGAGCCGCTCCCCCGGCACATCTCCGTTGACCCGCCACGGAGATCCCCGCCAGCGTTCGGCGGCGGCGCCGCGCGCGTCGAGCACCGCCGTCCGGGCGATGGCGGTCGTCGTCACGGAGCGCTCTCCAGACGTCGCGCGGGCCGCCGCCACACGCGCCACCTGCAGATCGATGTCCACTCGATCGCGCAGCGGCCCCGACAGTCGTGCGCCGTATCGGCGGATCGCCATGGGCGGGCAGGTGCACTCGGCACCCCTGACACCGTAGTTGCCACACGGGCAGGGGTTCATCGCGAGGATCAGCTGGAATCGGGCGGGATAGCTCGCCGTGAACCCGGAGCGATGGATCTCGATGCGTCCGGATTCGAGCGGCTGCCGCAGCGCGTCCAGTGCCACACGCTGGAACTCGGGTGTCTCGTCGAGGAACAGCACACCGCGATGCGCCCGCACGATGGCGCCGGGGCGGGCGACCCGCGAACCGCCGCCGACAAGTGCGGCCACCGAGGCACTGTGGTGCGGCGCCTCGAACGGCACCACGTGCTCGAGCCGCGTGACCGCCTCGCCGGCGAGTGAGCGGATCGCCGCTACCTCGAGTGCCTCGTCGTCCTCGAGCGCCGGAAGGATGCCGGGCAGCCGCCGCGCCAGCATCGTCTTCCCGGCGCCGGGCGGGCCGCTCAGCATCATGTGATGACCGCCGGCTGCGGCGATGATCAGTGCCTGCACGGCCTCGTCCTGGCCGACGACATCCGCCAGGTCCAGCTGTTCGGCATCCGCGGTCGCGCTCTCCGGCATCCCGACCGGGTCGACATCGAGCACCTCGACCTCTGCACCGTGAGCGGCCGCCACCTCTGACAACGACGCCGCCGCACGCACCTCCACACCGGGTACGAGCGCTGCCTCGGCGGCGTTCGCATGCGGGACGATGACGCGGCGGAAGCCGGCCCGCGCGGCCGCGTAGACGGCGGGGAGCACCCCCGGCACAGGACGCAGCCGGCCGTCGAGCCCGAGCTCGCCGATGTGCACGGTCGAACGGATGGCCTCGCCGGGCAGGGAGCCGCCGGCGGCGAGCGTGGCGACGGCGATGCCGAGGTCGAACCCCGATCCGTGCTTGGGAAGGCTTGCCGGCGACAGATTGACGGTCAGCCTGCGGCGCAGCATGTCGAGGCCGGAGTTGCTGCAGGCGTTGCGGACGCGTTGCACCGCCTCGCCGAGTGCCTTGTCGGGCAGGCCGATGATCTTGAACTCCGGAGTCTGGGTGGAGAAGTCCGCTTCGATCTCGACCATGTGACCATCGACACCGGTGAGTGCCACCGCCCAGGTGCGCCCGGTGCTCACAGCAGGTCCACCAGATGCTCGAGGCTCGCGGTGGCGGCATCCGCCCCGATCAGGCCGACCGCCTCGAGCCGGATGGTGCGCCGGCGCGCGGCATCCGGATGGGAGGCCGCCCAGGCGAACGCCAGCCGCCACAGGCGGCGGCGCTTGCGCTCGTCGATCGCCTCGAACGGATGCCCGTACAGCTCCGTGCGGCGGGTCTTCACCTCGACGATGCACAGTGCGTCGTCGACCGCCGCGACGATGTCGATCTCACCGTCGCCGCAGCGCCAGTTCCTGTCGAGGATCGCGTAGCCGCGGGCGCGCAGGTGCGCTGCCGCCCTGTCTTCCCCGGCTCGTCCCAGCTCGTCCTTCGCTGCCATGCAGACAGCCTGCCGCCCGACGCGGACGCCGCCGGGCCACTATCCCGGTCGGTGTGGAGAACCCGGCCCGATCACGCGAATGTGGAAAGGAGTGGGCTCACTTGCCGTCGAGGGAGAGCTCGTCGGGCAGCTCGAACTCGCGCCGCTGCAGCTCCTCGACGTTGACGTCCTTGAAAGTCAGCACGCGCACGGCCTTCACGAAGCGGTCGGCACGGTAGATGTCCCACACCCAGACGTCGTTCATCGAGATCTCGAAATAGAAGTCCGTCTCGGTGTCGCGGCGGACGACGTTCACCTCGTTGGCGAGGTAGAACCGCCGCTCGGTCTCGACGACGTACTGGAACTGGGCGACGACATCCCGGTACTCGCGGAACAGCGCGAGCTCGAGCTCGCGGTCGTAGTCGTCGAAGGCATCCTCATCCATGATGACTCCATCCTAGAAGAGCGTCGGCTGCTCGGCGATCGACCACGATGCGCGGTGCCACGGCGACAGGCCGAGGGCACGGATCGCCTGCCGGTGCTCGAGGCTGGCGTAACCCTTGTTGCGATCCCACTGGTAGGCGGGATGGTCGGGATGCAGCTCCGTCATCAGCGCATCCCTGGCGACCTTCGCGATCACGGATGCCGCCGACACCGACGCGCAGTCGCGGTCGGCCTTGACCACCGGCCGCACAGTGAGCGGAACGTCATGCGCGCGTGAGACGTAGTCGTGGTTGCCGTCGAGGATCACCAGCGTGCGCTCGAGCGACGCGCCCAGGTCGACGACACCCTGCACCGCACGCGAGGCCGCGAGACCGAGAGCGCGCATGATGCCGACCTCGTCGACCTCGGCGGCGCTGGCCCAGCCGACCGCCGATGCCTGCACCCAGCTCTGCGCCCGCTGCGCCAGCTCGGGTCGTCGCCGCTCGGTGATGAGCTTCGAGTCGCGCAGCCCTTCGGGCACGCGACGCCGCGATCCCGCGGCATCCATCACCGCTGCTCCCACCGCGACCGGACCCGCCAGCGCCCCGCGCCCGACCTCGTCGAGCGCGATGATCAGGTCGAACTCCTCCTTCAGCAGGCGACGTTCGACGCGCAGCGTGGGGGCGACGACGGTCATTCCGCCTCCGGCACCGATCGGTAGACCTCGTCGTGCGTGTCGATGAGACCGACGCGGTCGAACGGCCAGGTCGTCAGGAAGGCACGGCCCACCACGTTCTCGAGCGGGACGAATCCGCCGCCGGGCAACTCCTGATGCGCCCGGGAGTCCTGCGAGCGGTCACGGTTGTCGCCCATGACCCAGATGGCGCCCGACGGCACGGTCACATCGAACTCGATGTTCGAGGCGGCGGTGTCGCCGTCGGGAAGATTCAGGTACGAGAGCTCGTCGATCGGCGTGCCGTTGACGGTGACCTGGCCGACGGCGTTGCAGCACACGATGCGGTCGCCGGGCAGGCCGATGACGCGCTTGACGAGATGGTCCTGCGCATCCGAGGTCGACAGCCCGACGAAGGTGAGCACCCAGTCGGCGGCCTCGACGAGAGCTGGCCTGGCGGGGCGCTGAGGCGCCGGCGGCAACCATCCACCCGGATCCTGGAACACGACCACGTCGCCGCGGTCATAGCCCGCCCAACGCGGCGTGAGCTCGTCGACGAGGATGCGGTCGTTGATCAGCAGAGTGCGCTCCATCGACCCGGACGGGATGTAGAACGAGCGCACGATGAAGGTCTTGACCACGAAGGAGACGAGCGCGGCGATGACGATGATGACGAGCACGTCGCGCAGGAACACCAGTGCTCCCCGGCGCCGAGGAGGCTGCTCCGCGGCTTCGGCGGCGTGGGCTGTCATGTGCACTCTCTTCTTCCGACGCCGTACGCAGACGGCAGTTACAAGGGTCGCACACGGATGTGCAGACGACAGAACCCCGGGACGGTCGTGTCCCGGGGTTCTGTGCAGGATGCTGCGATCAGTTGTCGCGCTTCTCCTTGATCTTCGCCTTCTTGCCGCGGAGGTTGCGCAGGTAGTACAGCTTGGCGCGGCGCACGTCACCGCGGGTGACGACCTCGATGTGGTCGATCACCGGCGAGTGCACCGGGAAGGTGCGCTCCACGCCCACCTGGAAGCTGATCTTGCGAACGGTGAAGGTCTCGCGCACGCCGTCGCCCTGACGGCCGATGACGACGCCCTGGAACACCTGGATACGCGAGCGGGTGCCCTCGGTGATGTTCACGTGCACCTTGACGGTGTCACCGGGGTGGAAGACAGGAATGTCCGAACGGAGCGAAGCCGCGTCTACGGCGTCGAGGATCTGCATGATCGTCTCTCTCTGCACTCGCCACAGGTCGGGTGCATGATTCAAAAGGAACAAGAACGGGTGTGTGTCGAGCGGCGCACAAGGCAACCGCGGGCTCCCCTGAGGCAGAGCCGGGTCACGGCACAAACATCTATTCTGCCATGGATCGCGGCGGCGCTCCAAACCCGGGGGCTCAGTGCTGCGCGCGGCGCTCCTCGATCACGATGACGTCCGCGGCAGCTGTGTCAGCGGGGGTCTCGGCACGGGTGAGGGTGCTCCACGAGACCGTCTCGCGGATGCGCACACCGCTGCCGCGCGCCTCGTTCCACAGCTGGCTCAGCTGCAGCCAGAAGAGTCCGATCGCCGCGAGGATCGCCCCGGTCAGCAGCCAGCCGAAGCCGCCCTCGATGAACAGCCCGACACCGATGGTCAGTGCGTGCCAGATCGCGAAACCCGCGACATCCGGCCACGAGAGTGCGCGTTCGGCGCGCACGGAAGGGCGCGAGCGCGTGAGCAGCGTGAGGATCAGCTGCCCGGCGAACACGGCGGGCATGGCCATGAGCAGCACCCACAGCAGGCCCAGCACGCTCTGGCCGAAGATCGCCCAGCCGACGAAGATCCACAGCGGCAGGACGAAAGCGGCCGGCAGGAGCCAGCGGAAGAATGCCCGGCGCAACCACATACTTCGATCGTACGTGCATCACGGATGCAGCGGCGGTGGTGTTCGCTGTGAGCTTCCGCAATGCCGGATCGGGAAGAATGGGTGACGACGAGAGGAACTCCCCCATGATCGAACTGCGCACCCCGGCCGAGATCGACGAGATGCGGGCCGCCGGCCGCTTCGTCGCCGAGACGCTGGCGACCCTGCGCGACGAGACGAAGGTGGGAACCAACCTGCTCTCGATCGACGCCCGCGCCCACGACATGATCCGCAAGGCCGGCGCGGAGTCCTGCTACATCGACTACGCGCCGTCGTTCGGCCGTGGCCCGTTCGGCAAGGTGATCTGCACCTCCGTCAACGACGCTGTGCTGCACGGACTGCCCCACGACTACGCGCTGCGCGACGGTGACCTCGTCACCCTCGACTTCGCCGTGTCCGTCGACGGCTGGGTCGCCGACTCGGCCGTCTCGTTCGTCGTCGGCACCCCGCGCGACGAGGATCTGCGGCTCATCGACACCACGGAGCGCGCCCTGGATGCCGCGATCGCCGCGGCCGTCGTCGGCAACCGGATCGGGGACATCTCGGCATCCATCGCCTCGGTCGCGCACGGCGAGGGCTACTCGATCAACACCGAGTTCGGCGGACACGGGGTCGGGCGCACCATGCACGGCGACCCGCACGTCGCCAACGACGGCCGGGCAGGACGCGGGTTCCCGCTGCGCTCCGGGCTGGTGCTGGCGCTGGAGCCGTGGTTCCTCGCGACGACCGACGAACTCGTCACGGATGCCGACGGCTGGACGCTGCGCAGCGCCGACGGCTCGCGCGGCTCGCACTCCGAGCACACCATCGCCATCACCGAGGACGGCCCGATCATCCTCACCGACCGCAGCTTCCTCGGCGTCGACTGACTCCCGCACCTCCCGCCCCTCCTGCGTAGTCTCCTCCGCATCCTCCGCCGAAACCCCTCATCAGTGTCGAAACCCCTCGTGTTTCGCGCGATTCACGAGGGGTTTCGACAGCCAGGAGGGGTTTCGGCGGGATGCGGCAGCGACGTCAGAGCGTGCGGCAGTGACGTCAGGCGGCGCGGTAGACGTACACGTCGGTGATCTGCGGGAGGTCGAAGTCGTCGCGCCCGGCTGTCTGCGGGTCGGTGTCGAGGATGTGCTCGACCTCGGCGAGCATCCGTGCCCGTTCTGCGTCGGAAGCTACCATGAAGCTGCTCACGGTGAGCCAGCGCGAGACGTAGTCGGCGCGCCGGATGCGCTCACGCCACCGGATCGTCCGGTGTGACTCGAACTCGAAACCGGGGAGCTCCTCCGCAGCCGAGCTCGTCGTCTCGTCGACCTCCGAGACCGCTGGGTGGGCGATACGGTGGCACGCGCGATCCCACGCGCAGGCCGTGTCGGAGTGGTTCCAGAGCAGGCCGAGTGTGCCGCCGGGCGCCAGCACGCGCCGGATCTCGGCGCAGGCGGGTTCGCGGTCGAACCAGTGGAACGCCTGGGCGACGGTGACGATGTCGACGGATCCATACGCCACGGGGATGCTCTCGGCGCTGCCGATGTGCGCTTCGACGGCGGGCAGCTTCTCCCGCAGGACTGCGAGCATCTGCTCCGAAGGATCGACCGCGATGACCCGCTCGGCGCGGTCGATCAGCCTCTCGGTGAACTTGCCGGTACCCGCACCCAGGTCGAGAGCGGCACGCACGGGCGTCGACATGATCGTATCCGCCGCCGCTTCGGGGAATCCCGGTCGGTATCGGTCGTACTCCGCCCCGGCGTTCAGGAACGATTGCGCCAGCATCTGATCAGCCACGCCCCGACGCTATCAGCGCCTCCACTGCCCTCCGCCGAAACCCCTCATCAGCGACGATACCCCTCGTGATTCACGCGATTCCTGAGGGGTATGGGCAGCCACGAGGGGTTTCGGCGGAAGTGGTGGCGGGGGTACGTCGGCGATCGATCAGTCGTCCAACAGGTCGGGACGGCGGATGCGGGTGCGTTCGAGCTGCTGCTCGCGGCGCCACGCGGCGATCGCACCGTGGTTGCCGCTGAGCAGGATCGGCGGCACCTCATGTTCGCGCCAGACCGCCGGCTTCGTGTACGAGGGGTACTCGAGCAGGCCGTCCTCGTGCGACTCCTCGACGAGGCTCTCGGGGTTGCCGACGACACCGGGGATGAGCCGGCCGATGGCCTCGATCATCGCCATCACGGCGACCTCTCCCCCGTTGAGCACGTAGTCGCCGAGGCTGATCAGGCGCACCTCGCCGAGGTCACGTGCGTACTCGAACACGCGCTCGTCGATGCCCTCGTAGCGTCCGCATCCGAAGACCAGGTGCTCACGCGTCGCAAGGTCACGCGCGGTCGCCTGGGTGAAGACCTCACCGGCGGGTGAGGGGAAGATGATCGTGGGCCTGGTGCCGCCTGCGGCGAGCTGATCCAATGCCAGCCCCCACGGCTCGGGCTTCATGACCATGCCCGCGCCGCCGCCGTACGGCGTGTCGTCGACCGTGCGGTGCCGGTCGTGCGTCCAGTCGCGCAGGTCGTGCACCGACAGATCGAGGATGCCGGAATCCCGCGCCTTGCCCAGCAGGGAGAGCGCCAGCCCGTCGAAGTACGACGGGAAGATCGAGACGACGTCGATGCGATGTGCTGAGCGACCGGAGGGAGTCGAAGTGCGCATGCGTCGAGGGTATCCGGCGGTCACTCGGATGCGGACGAGCCGCCGTCCGCGGCATCCGCGTCGCTGTGCTCGACGGCATCCGCTGCGCCCTCTTCGGCGCCTTCGGCACCGGCATCCGGCACATCCGCCGAGGGCAGCTCTTCGAACAGGCCTGCGGGCGGCGTGACGATGATGCGGCCCGCCGCCAGGTCGACGATGGGGACGATCGCGGAGACGAACGGGACCATGACGTCGCCTGCCGCGGTCTTGACGATCAGCAGGTCCTGCGCGGGCAGGTGCTCGACGCGCACGACACGGCCGACGACGACGTCGTCGCGGACGACCTCGACGCCCACGAGCTGGTGGGCGTACCAGGCGTCCTCCTCGACCTCTTCGTCCTCGTCCATCCACAGGATGGCGCGGACCAGGGTCTCGGCAGTGGTGCGGTCGTCGACGCCCTCGAGGAAGACGACGGAGTTGCCGTTCATGACCCGGTACTCACGGATCGTGACGGACTTGCCGTGCCAGGCGGATGCCTCGGGCACCTGCAGGGTGAACTCGGCACCGGGGACGAACCGGCGCTCGGGGGCGTCGGTGTACAGCTCGAGCTTCAACGCGCCCTTGAGACCGTGTGCCTTGAGCAGGCGGCCGACGCGGAGCTGGTTCTTCTCTGCTGCCACGTCAGTCGTCCGCGACATCGACGCGGACGCGGCGTCCGTCGGCGAGGGCGGAGATGAGCGTGCGCAGAGCCTTGGCGGTGCGGCCGCCGCGCCCGATCACGCGACCACGGTCATCCGGGTGCACGTGCACCTCGAGAACGTCGCCCCGGGGCGACGCGGATGCGGTGATGCGGACGTCATCCGGGTGATCGACGATCCCCTTGACGACGTGTTCGAGCGCGGCGGCGAGCACAGCGATTACTCGGCGTCGGCGGCGGGGGCCTCAGCGGCCTCCGCGTCGGCGGCGGGAGCCTCGGCCGGCTCAGCGGCCTTCTCGGCCTTGGGCTTGATGACCGACTTCTTCGAGGAGTCCACCTCGAAGCCGGCCTTGGCCTCGGCGACCTGGACGGTGGACTTCGCGTCCTTGTCGCCCTTGAACTTGCCCCAGTCACCCGTGAGCTTGAGGAGCGCGGTGACCTGCTCGGTCGGCTGGGCGCCGACGGAGAGCCAGTACTGCGCGCGCTCGGAGTCGACCTCGATGACCGAGGGCTGCTCGGTGGGGTGGTACTTGCCGATCTCCTCGATCACGCGACCATCGCGCTTGGTGCGCGAGTCGGCGACGACGATGCGGTAGTAGGGCGCGCGGATCTTGCCGAAGCGCTTGAGACGGATCTTGACAGCCACGATTCTCCTGAATTGTGTGGGAAACGAAGATGAACGACGCCTGGAGCGTGGGGTGCACACCCGGCGGAAGCTCGGTAAGGGGGACGGCAGCCGGATAGAGGGTCGAGCAGCCGTCCGACCCTCTATTCTGCCAGATCGGGTCGCGCTCCGCGAAACCACGCGACACGGCGTGTGCCACCGTGTCGCGGCGCGTGTCAGACTGTGCGCGTGCCGATCGAATTCGCCTCTTCCGCCCGCTCCACGGTGGGGCTGGAGTGGGAGGTCATGCTCGCCGATCCCGTGACCGGCGACCTGGTCGGTCGTGCCCCCGAGCTGCTCACCGCTCTCGAGGAGCAGAGTGCCGCCGAGCGGCACACCGTCACCGGCGAGCTGCTCACCAACACGATCGAGGTGACCAGCGGCGTCGGGGCCACGGTGGCGGATGCCGTGCGCGACATCGCCGCGGCCATCGCGGCGGTGCGCCGCGCGACCGACCCCGCCGGCATCGAGCTGCTCTCGGCTGGGAGCCACCCGTTCGCCCAGTGGTTCAACCAGCGCGTCACCGACAAGAACCGGTATCACAAGCTCATCGAACGGACCCAGTGGTGGGGACGGAACATGATGATCTGGGGCATCCACGTGCACGTCGGCATCGAGAACCGCGCGAAGGTGCTGCCCATCATCGGCGCCCTGTCGGCGTTCCTGCCGCACCTGCAGGCGCTGTCGGCTTCCAGCCCGTATTGGGCAGGAGAGCGCACCGGCTACGCCTCCAACCGCGCACTCGTCTTCCAGCAGCTGCCCACCGCCGGTCTGCCCTGGCAGGTGGCCACCTGGGCCGAGTTCGAGGGCTACGTCGATGACATGACCCGCACGGGGGTGCTGGCCGATCCGTCCGAGATCCGCTGGGACATCCGCCCGGCGCCCCGCTGGGGCACCATCGAGGTGCGTGCCTGCGACGGGATGTCGACCCTGTCCGAGCTCGCCTCGGTCGCCGCGCTCACCCAGTGCCTGGTGGAGTTCTTCTCCCGCGAGCTCGACGAGGGACGCCCGCTGACGACCCTGCAGCCGTGGTTCCACCGCGAGAACAAGTGGCGCGCCGCACGGTACGGCCTCGAGGCGCGGGTGATCGTCGATCCCGCGGGTTCGCAGATCCCGGTGCGCGAGCACCTCGCCGCGGTGGTCGACGACCTGATGCCGATCGCGCACGAACTCGGCTGCGCCGAGGAGCTCGCCGGGGTGCGCACGATCCTGCGCGACGGCGCAAGCTACTCGCGTCAGCTGGAGACGGCGGATGCCGCGGGCGGCGACCTGCACAGCGTCGTGCAGCACCTGATCCGTGAGTTCCGGGCCGGACCGGAGCGCTCGGCTTCCACGTGATGCCCCGGCCCCCGGCCCCCGGCATCCGGACTCCTGGTCAGCGCTCCTCGGCGAGCAGCCGCGCGAGCGACTCGTCCAGCACGACGTCGGTGACCAGCCCGGCACCGATCGCCGCCCGCAGCGAACCGAGCTTCGCAGCCCCCGAGACGATGCACACGCGCCGCGGCACGCGGCGCAGCCGGTCGAGTCCTGGGCCCGTCGAGCGGGCGTTGAGCCGGATATCCTTCCAGCTGCCGTCCGCTCGGAAGAACACCGTCGCGACGTCGCCGATCGCACGATCCTCGCGCAGGCTGCGATAGTCATCGCGGCTGAGGTAGCCGCCGACGTACACGCGGCTGGGCACCTCGGCCTCGGGCGAGCCGAGGCCGAACACGGCGATGTCCATCGTCGACTGGAAGGCCAGCACGCGGCGGGTGCTGCGCTCCCTCCACATGGCCTCGCGGGTGTCGGGGTCGTCGAAGAACGCCGGCACCGGGAACTGCTCCACCTGCGCGCCGAAGGCCGCCCCGAACCGCTGCAGGATGTCGCTGGAGTACTCCAGACCACTGGTCTGCACATTGCCGGCGCCGTTGAGCTGCACGAACGTGGTGCCGTGGGTCTCCTTCGGCACGAGCGAGCGACTGAGCATGCTGATCGTCGATCCCCAGGCGATGCCGACCACCATGTTCGACTCGACGAACTGCGACAGCAGGCGCCCCGCGGTCAGCACCACCCGTTCCAGTCGCTCGACCTCGTTGACGATCCCGGGTATCGGCACGATGTGCGCGGCGACCCGGTACCGCGTGCGCAACTGCTCCTCGAGCTGCCCGACCCGTTCGATGGGCGAGTTGATGCGAATGTCGACCAGCCCGGTCTCACGGGCGTGCGACAGCAGGCGCGACACCGAGGAGCGCGATGTGCCGAGCTCCGTGGCGATCGCATCCATCGTCATGTCCTGCAGGTAGTACAGCTTCGCAGCGGTGAGCGCGGCGGTCATCCTCGCATCATGACGAGTGGCTTCCGCGGTCATGGGCACCTCCTCCGACCCCAGGATTGCACATTCGTGCAGAGCGTTTGCAAGATCCTGCCACCGGACCGATGCTGGAGGCGGACGAAGGGCGGATCATGGTCGAATCGACGCGCAGCGCACGACGGGACGCAGAGCTGGGAGCAGTGCGGGATGCCGGACGGACGACCGTCCTCATAATCGGCGCCGGCATCAACGGGATCGCGCTGTTCCGCGACCTGGCCCTGCAGGGCATCGATGCGGTGATCGTCGACCGGGGTGACTTCGCGAGCGGCGCGTCGGCAGCATCCAGTCACATGATCCACGGCGGTATCCGCTACCTCGAAAACGGTGAGTTCCGGCTGGTGCGGGAATCGGTTCAGGAGCGCAACGGCCTGCTGAAGATCGCGCCGCACTACGTCAAGCCGTTGCGGACCACCATCCCGATCTACTCGACCTTCTCGGGGATCCTCACCGCTCCGCTGCGCTTCCTCACGCACCGCGGCGGCAAGCCGCAGGAGCGCGGCGCAGCGCTGATCAAGGCCGGCCTGACCATCTACGACCTCTTCTCGCGCGACGGCGGCAGCGTGCCGCGGCACCGGTTCCTGGGCCGGCGGAAGTCGCTTGAGGAGCTGCCCCAGCTCGACCCGGCGGTCAAGTACACCGCGACGTACTACGACGCGTCGATGCACGACCCCGAGCGGCTCGCCCTCGACGTGCTGCAGGACGCCCGCTCCGCCCACGCCGGCGCGATCGCGCTCAACTACGTCGAGGCGGTGGGTCGTCAGGGCGAAGCCGTCGTGCTGCGCGACCGCGAGACCGCCGAGGAGTTCGCGGTCAGCGCCGACGTCATCGTGAACGCCTCCGGCCCGTGGACGGATCTGACCAACGACGCGCTCGGTGAGCACACCCGCTTCATGGGCGGCACCAAGGGCTCGCACATCGTGCTGGACCACCCCGAGCTTCTCGACGCCACCGGCGGACGAGAGATCTTCTTCGAGCACTCCGACGGACGCATCGTGCTGATCTACCCGCTCAAGGACCGCGTGCTCGTCGGCACCACCGACATCGACGCCGATCCGCGCGTACCTGCCCGGTGCACCGAGGCGGAGGTCGACTACTTCTTCGACCTCATCGGTCATGTCTTCCCCGGCATCGAGGTCTCGCGTGAGCAGATCGTGTACCGGTTCTCGGGCATCCGTCCTCTCCCCCGCCACGAGGACACCGCCCCCGGCTTCGTCTCCCGCGACTACCGCATCGAACTCGACGACCGCGGCGCGACGCCGGTGCTGAGCCTGGTCGGCGGCAAGTGGACGACGTTCCGGGCCCTGGGTGAGGCGCTGGCCGATCGCGTGCTCGAGCTGCTGGACCGCACCCGCTCGGTCTCCACCGCGGGCCTGCCGATCGGCGGCGGGCACGGGTTCCCGCGCACGGTGCGCGCCCGCGCGGCGTGGCAGCACGCGAACCTGCCCGGCGCCGACGCGGCACGCGCGGACCAGCTGCTCGCCCGCTACGGCACCCGCGCCGCTCAGGTGTGGGCGCACATCGAGCAGGAGGACGACCGCCCGCTGGCAGGCGGTGCGCTGACGGTGCGGGAGCTGGAGTGGATGGTCGAGCACGAGCTGGTCGTGCGCCTGACCGACATCGTGCTGCGCCGCACGAGCATCGCCTTCGTCGGCGACGCGACCGGCGAGGTGCTCGCCGAGCTGGCGGATGCTCTCGCTCCTCTGATGGGATGGGATGCGACGCGAAGGGATGCCGAGGTCGAGGCGGCCGTGCAGCTGCTCAACGACGCGCACGGACTCTCACTCGCCGTTCCCGCCCGCCGCTGACGACACACCGTCCCAGAACGCGGGTCGCAGACGTCCCGCTGAAGGAGAACCGCATGGCCGATTACGTCCTGTCAATCGATCAGGGAACCACTTCCAGCCGGGCGATCATCTTCGATCGCGCGGGCACCATCGTGGCATCCGGTCAGAAGGAGCACGAGCAGATCCTGCCGCGCGCCGGCTGGGTCGAGCACGACCCGGTGGAGATCTGGCAGAACGTGCAGGAGGTCATCGGGCTGGCGCTGACGCGTGCCCACCTCACGCGGCACGACATCGCCGCGGTGGGGATCGCCAACCAGCGCGAGACGGCCGTGGTGTGGGATCGCCGCACCGGCGAGCCCGTGCACAATGCGATCGTGTGGCAGGACACCCGCACGCAGGAGATCGTCGAGCGTCTCGCCGCCGACGGCGGGATCGACCGGTTCAAGCCGGTCGTGGGGCTCCCGCTGGCGACGTACTTCTCGGGCACCAAGGTGGCGTGGATCCTGGAGCACGTCGAGGGCGCGCGGGCGAAGGCGGATGCCGGTGAGCTGATGTTCGGCACGACCGACACCTGGGTGCTGTGGAACCTCACCGGCGGGGTCGACGGCGGCGTGCACGCCACCGATGTCACCAACGCGTCGCGAACGATGTTCATGGATCTGGAGACGCTGGAATGGCGCGACGACATCCTCGAGGCGTTCGGGGTGCCGCGGTCGATGATGCCGCAGATCCGCTCCTCGTCGGAGGTGTACGGCGCCGCCGAGACGTCGTCGCTGCTGCGTGAGACCCCGATCGCCGGCATCCTCGGCGACCAGCAGGCGGCCACCTTCGGTCAGGCCGCCTTCACGGCCGGTGAGAGCAAGAACACGTACGGCACGGGCTGCTTCCTCATCGTCAACACCGGCGAGGAGATCGTCCATTCGAAGAACGGGCTGCTCACGACCGTCGGCTACAAGCTGGGTGATGCGCCCGCGCACTACGCCCTGGAGGGCTCGATCGCCGTGGCCGGTTCGCTTGTCCAGTGGCTGCGCGACCAGCTCGGGCTGATCTCGTCGGCGCCCGAGGTCGAGCAGCTCGCCGCGCAGGTCGAGGACAACGGCGGGGTGTACATCGTGCCGGCCTTCTCAGGGCTGTTCACGCCGTACTGGCGACCCGACGCGCGCGGCGCGATCGTCGGGCTCACCCGCTTCGCGAACCGCAATCACATCGCCCGCGCCGCGCTCGAAGCGGTCGCGTTCCAGACCCGGGACGTGCTGGATGCCGTGAACGCCGACGCCGGCGTGGAGCTCGCCGAGCTGAAGGTCGACGGCGGGATGGTCGCCAACGACGCCCTCATGCAGTTCCAGGCCGACATCCTCGGCGTGCCGGTCGTGCGCCCCGTGGTGGCGGAGACGACCGCGCTCGGAGCCGCCTACGCGGCGGGCCTGGCTGTCGGGTTCTGGAAGGATCTCGACGAGCTCCGTACCAACTGGCAGGAGGACCGCCGCTGGGAGCCGGCGCTGGACGTCGAGGAGCGCGACCGTCAGCTGCGGCTGTGGCGCAAGGCGGTCACGAAGTCCATGGACTGGGTGGACGACGACGTGCGCTGACGCGCGTCCCTGAGCCTGTCGCTGGGTCCCTGAGCCGGGCCCACGCGCCCGGAGGCTCCGCGCAGCGCGGAGCGATGCGTGGAGGGGGCGTGGGGATCGAAGGGCGGTTCCTGAACCTGCCGAGGGCCGCTCAGCCCTTGCCGAACAGCTTCTGGATCTCTGCGAGATCTGCCTCGCTCGGCGCTCCCTGAGCACCGCCGAGCCCGAAGCCCGAGCCGGTGGCCGCGGTGTTCGCCGACGCCAGGCCGGCGTTCTCGGCCGCGCGCTTGGCGGGGTTGCCCGAGCGCGAGCCGCTCTTGCCCTTGGCGCCCTTCTTGCCCCGCTTGGCGGACGCGCCCGGCTTGCCCATGGGACCCATTCCGGGGATCTGCGGCGTGCCGCCGCGCGCGACGGTCTTCATCATCTTCGCGGCCTGCTCGAAACGCTGCACGAGCTGGTTCACGTCGGTGACCGTCATGCCCGAGCCCTTGGCGATGCGCAGCCGGCGCGAGCCGTTCAGCACCTTCGGATTGCGTCGCTCACCCGGCGTCATCGAGCGGATGATGGCCTCGGTGCGGTCGATCTCACGCTCGTCGAAGTCCTCGAGCTGCTGCTTCATCTGGCCCATGCCCGGCAGCATGCCGAGCATCTTCTTCATCGAGCCCATCTTCTTCATCTGCTGAAGCTGCTCGAGGAAGTCCTCGAGCGTGAAGGCCTCGTTGGCGAGCTTCTCGGCGACCTTGCGGGCCTCCTCCTCGTCGAAGGCCTGCTGCGCCTGCTCGATGAGGGTGAGGATGTCACCGAGGTCGAGGATGCGGCTCGCCATGCGATCGGGATGGAACGGCTCGAGGTCTTCGAGGTTCTCGCCGGTGGAGGCGAAGATGATCGGGCGTCCGGTGACGGATGCGACCGACAGGGCCGCGCCGCCTCGGGCGTCGCCGTCGAGCTTCGACAGCACCACGCCGGTGAAGTCGACGCCCTCCTGGAAGGCCTTGGCCGTGTTCACGGCATCCTGACCGATCATCGCGTCGATGACGAACAGCACCTCGTCGGGGTTCGTCGCCTTGCGGATGTCGGCTGCCTGCTTCATCAGCTCGGCGTCGACGCCGAGTCGTCCGGCGGTGTCGATGATGACGACGTCGTGCTGCTGGCGGCGGGCGTGCTCGACACCGGCCTTCGACACCTGCACGGGGTCGCCGACGCCGTTGCCCGGCTCGGGTGCGAAGATCGCCGCGCCCGCACGCTCGGCCACGACCTGCAGCTGCGTGACGGCGTTCGGACGCTGCAGGTCGGCGGCGACCAGCAGCGGCGTGTGACCCTCGCCCTCGAGCTGGCGGGCCAGCTTGCCGGCGAACGTGGTCTTGCCCGAGCCCTGGAGACCGGCGAGCATGATCACGGTCGGCGGGGTCTTCGCGAACTCGAGCCGGCGCTGCTCACCGCCGAGGATGCCCACGAGCTCCTCGTTCACGATCTGCACCACCTGCTGAGCGGGGTTCAGCGCCTTGCTCACCTCGTCGCCCAGCGCGCGCTCGCGCACCTTCGCGGTGAAGTCCTTCACGACGGTGAGGGCGACATCGGCGTCGAGCAGAGCCCGACGGATCTCGCGGACGGTGCCGTCGACGTCGGCCGGGCTCAGCTTTCCCTTCGTGCGCAGGTTGCGGAAGGTCTCGGTGAGCCGATCGGAGAGCGTGCCAAAGGTAGCCATGGTGCCTTCGATTCTACGTGAGCGGAGCCTCCAGGCTGAGCGCCGCCCTCAGCTGCCCCACGGAAGATCGTGGATGCTGCGCAGCGCCGCATCGAAGTGCGCCTCCAGTGATGCCTGCCCGGCGCCTTCCTCGGCCCACACGCGGATGGACGACAGCACGGCGGTCGCGAGTGCGGAGCCCAGGATGTCGGCGCGGATCTCATCGATGCCTGCGCTGCGTGCGGCGGCCGAGACGGCTGAGGCGATCCGGGCGTGGCGCAGCCCCCGGTCGCGCAGGAGCTCGTCCTCCAGGCCCATAGCCGAGGCGTTGCGCAGCGCGAGCGCGAGCGGGTCGGGGGCGAAGCCGTGCACGATCGGTTCCAGGGCGGCGCGCACCGACGGCCCGTCGGCGTTCCGACCGAGGGCGGCGAGGCGGACCGACGCCGCCGCGATCCGCGCATCCAACCCCGACCAGAGCACGTCGCTCTTGGACGAGAAGTAGTTGAAGAAGCTCGAACGGCTCACACCCGCGCGCTGGGCGATGTCGACGATCGAGGTCTGCTCGTACCCCTGCTCGAGGAACAGCTCGCACGCGGCCTCCGCGAGAGTCTCGCGGGAGGACGCACGCGGCCTGCCTGCTCGAGCCTCGGATGCCATGACGCCCAGCGTAGCCGCGGATGGTGCTCCATTCTGGCCGGATGGGCGTAGGCTGGCTCCCGCACGACGTTTCTGCACTGCATCCAACAACTCTCGGGAGTGTCCATGCTCGACATCCGGACCGCCGGTCTCGCACCGGACTACGTGCCCTATCTGGACGGATGGGAGCTGCAGCGCAGCATCCACCGCGAGATCGTCGCCGGCGACCGTCCCGACACGCTTCTGCTGCTCGAGCACGAGGCGGTCTACACCGCCGGCAAGCGCACCGAACCGCACGAGCGCCCACAGGACGGCACGCCCGTGGTCGACGTCGACCGCGGCGGGAAGATCACCTGGCACGGCCCCGGTCAGCTCGTCGGCTATCCGATCGTGCGTCTGCCCGAGCCCATGGACGTCGTCGCGCACGTGCGGCGGCTGGAACGCCTGCTGATCGACATCCTCAAGCCCCTCGGCGTCGACGGCTACCAGGTCGACGGACGCAGCGGCGTGTGGGTGCGCCGTCCGCTGTCGGAGGACAAGGTCGCCGCGATCGGCGTTCGCGTGCAGCAGGGTGTGACCATGCACGGCTTCGCCCTCAACTGCGACAACACCCTCGCCGGGTTCCGCGGCATCATCCCGTGCGGGATCACGGATGCCGGTGTGACCACGATCAGCGAGATCGTCGGGGCCGACGTCTCGCCCGCTGACATCGTCCAGTCGGTGTCGGATGCCTTCGCCGCCGAGTACGCCGGGCAGGAGGTTGCCGCGTGAGCGCCGCCGCACCGGAGGGTCGCAAGCTGCTGCGCCTCGAGATCCGCAACGCATCCACGCCGATCGAGCGCAAGCCGGAGTGGATCCGCACGAAGGCGAAGATGGGCCCGGAGTATCAGGCACTGCACTCGCTCGTGAAGGATGAGGGCCTGCACACGGTGTGCCAGGAGGCCGGGTGCCCCAACATCTACGAGTGCTGGGAGGACCGCGAGGCGACGTTCCTCATCGGCGGCTCGCAGTGCACCCGCCGCTGCGACTTCTGCCAGATCGACACGGGCAAGCCCGCCGACTACGACACCGACGAGCCCCGCCGTGTCGCCGAGAGCGTCACCCGGATGGGTCTGCGCTACGCGACCGTGACCAGCGTCGCCCGCGACGATCTGCCCGACACCGGAGCCTGGCTGAACGCCGAGACCGTGCGGCAGATCCACGCGCAGAACCCCAACACGGGCGTCGAGCTGCTCGCCAACGACCACAGCGGCAACCCCGAGTACCTGGGTCAGATCTTCGACGCGCGCCCCGAGGTGTTCGCACACAACGTCGAGACCGTGCCGCGCATCTTCCGCCGCATCCGCCCGGCGTTCACCTACGAGCGCTCGCTGGGTGTTCTCACCCAGGCGCACGAGTCGGGACTCATCACGAAGTCGAACCTGATCCTCGGGATGGGTGAGGAGCCTGAGGAGGTCGTCCAGGCGCTGCAGGATCTGCGCGACGCGGGCTGCGACATCATCACCATCACCCAGTACCTGCGCCCGACGCCACGGCACCTGCCGGTCGCGCGCTGGGTCAAGCCCGACGAGTTCGTCGAGTTCAAGGGCGAGGCCGAGCGGATCGGCTTCCTGGGCGTGCTCGCCGGGCCGCTGGTGCGCTCGTCGTATCGGGCAGGGCGGCTGTGGGCGCAGTCGATGATCTCGAAGGGACGGGAGATCCCGCCTCACCTCGCCCACATCGCCGAGAGCGCCGACCTGGGGTTCGCCCAGGCGGTGTGATGCTCCGCGGCGGCTGGGTTGCTGAGCCTGTCGAAGCACCCAGCCGCTAGTCCGCGCTCATGACGGAGATGACCGCGCCGTCGGAGTCGAGGTTGACAAGCAGCACGTCGTCGGTCGCATCGGCATCCAGCGCGTACTCCATCACCACGAAGGGGTCGCTGCCGCCGTGCTCGTCGGCGAGGATCGTCATGCTCATCAGGCTGAGCGAGCGGATGATGTCGACTGCCGCATCGCCGCTGACGTCGACCAGCACGTCCTCCAGCTCATCGCCGTAGACCTCCTGCTGCTGCAGGATGTACTCGGTGACCTCGCTGGTGCGATCATCGACCTCGGCGAGCATCGCGCGCCGTACCCGGGCATCCAGCTCCTCGATGCCGGCGATCAGACCGGCGGCCGCATCGAGGGCCGCCTGTGACACGTCCTCCTGGTCCGGGGCGGTCAGATCGACCGTGACGGACTGGTCGCCGAACTCGACCCGTTCGGTCCAGAAGATGGCACCGTCGGGCCCCGAGGAGAGGACTCCGAAGTAGTCGTGTTCGATCGCCATATCGCTATGAAACCAGCCTCTATCCCCGTGCGGTAGTCCTACGCGCCGACAAGCGACTGCACGAACACGTGAGGCGTGAAACCGGTCAGGTCGTCGATGCCCTCGCCCTGTCCCAGCAGCTTCACTGGGATGCCCGTGCGCTCCTGCACGGCGAGGATGAAACCGCCCTTCGCCGAGCCGTCGAGCTTGGTGATGACCAGTCCCGTCACCCCCGCGTGCTGCAGGAACGCCTCGGCCTGCATCACGCCGTTCTGGCCGGTCGTGGCGTCGAGTACGAGCAGCACCTCGCTGATCGGGGCGAGCTTCTCGACCACGCGGCGCACCTTCGACAGCTCGTCCATGAGCCCGCCCTTGGTGTGCAGTCGCCCAGCGGTGTCGATGATCGCGATCTCGGTGCCGTGCTGCTTGGCATACTCCACCGTCTGGAAGGCGACGGATGCCGGATCCTGACCCTCGTGCTGAGGTCGCACGATCGCCGCTCCCCCGCGCTGCGCCCAGGTGGCCAGCTGCTCGACGGCAGCCGCGCGGAACGTGTCGGCGCCGCCGACGACGACGCTGCGCTCGTACCCGCGCAGGAACTTCGTGAACTTGCCGATGGTGGTCGTCTTGCCGACGCCGTTCACCCCGACGACGAGCACGACAGCGGGCCGCTCGGTGAGCTTCAGCGTCGTGTCGAACTTCGCGAAGCGGTCTTCGAGAGTCTCGCGCAGCATCCGCTGCAGATCCCTCGGGTCTGTGGTGCGGTACTTGTCGACCTTCTCGCGCAGCTCATCGAGCAGCTGCTCAGTGATGTCCGGCCCGAAGTCCGCCGTGATCAGCGCGGTCTCGAGGTCTTCCCACGTCGTCTCGTCGATCGTGGGCTTGACGAACATGCCGCGCAGTGCGCGACCGAGGGACCAGGACTTCTCCGCCATGCCTCCAGCCTACGGGGGCGGCGAACGCATCCCGCCACGCCTCGCGCCTACGATGATCGCCGGCACACTCGGCATCCATGTGCCGAACTACTGACGCGGGCGCGGCGGGGCGGCGTGTCGGCACTGCGACACGCCGGTGGGGCACGCGCGAGTCAGTGACCCGGAACGTGAGAGGTCAGGATGCCGCGGCGGCACGGTCGCCGACTCGCTGGCCGACCACCGCCGAGACGCCGTCCTGGCGCATGGACACGCCGTACAGGGCGTCGGCGATCTCCATGGTGCGCTTCTGGTGCGTGATGACCAGCAGCTGCGAGTTCTCGCGCAGCTGCTCGAACACCGTCAGCAGCCGGCCGAGGTTCGCGTCGTCGAGCGCGGCCTCCACCTCGTCGAGGATGTAGAAGGGGCTCGGCCGCGCCTTGAAGATCGCCACCAGCAGTGCCACCGCGGCCAGGGACCGCTCACCGCCCGAGAGCAGCGAGAGCCGTTCGATCTTCTTGCCGACCGGACGCACGGCCACCTCGATGCCCGTGGTGAGCATGTCGTCGGGGTTCGTCAGCGAGATGCTGCCCGATCCGCCCGGGAACAGCAGCGGGAACACCTCCGAGAACGCCTGCCTGGTGTCTTCGAAAGCGGCGGCGAAGATGACCTGCATGCGCTCGTCGAGCTCGGCGATGATCGCGAGCAGGTCCTGCCGGGTCTTGGTCAGGTCGGCGAGCTGCTCGGTGAGGAAGGCGTGCCGCTGCTCGAGCGCCGCGAACTCCTCCAGCGCCAGCGGGTTCACCCGGCCGAGCTGCGCGAGCTTGCGTTCGGCATCCTTGAGCCTACGCTCCTGGATGCGCCGATCGAACGGGATCGCGGCATCCTCGTCCTGCTCCTCGGCACCGGGATCGCGGGGAACCGGCTGATCCGGCCCATATTCCGCGATGAGAATATCTTCGTCGAGAGCCAGTTCCGACGCGACGCGCTCGAGCAGGCTGGCCAGGTGCAGCTTGTTCTCGTGGATCTGCAGCTCGAGCCCGTGCACGCTCTCGGTGAGACCGGCGAGGCGTTCGCGCAGCGAGCCCTCCTGCTTGCGCAGATCGGTGAGCTCCTCGTTGTGCGCCGACCGTTCCGCTTCGGCGGCCGCCAGGGCGACACGTGCCTCGGTGACCGACCGGTCGATCGAGTCGAGCACGCGCGGCACCTCCTCTGCGACAGCGGATGCCGCCTCGCGCTGGCCACGGCGGATGACCGCACGGCGGGCGGCTTCGGCCGCGGCCTCGCGCTCCTGCTCGCGTTGCCGTTCGAGCGTGACGACGCGTGACTGCGCGGCGCGGACGCGCTCGCGGAGGGTCTCGATCTCGAGGCGGGCGCGCACCTCGCCCTCGCGCGCGGCCTCCAGCGCCTCCAGCAGTCCGTCGCGGGCCGAGGCGTCGAGCACCGGGCGCGGCTCGGATTCCGAATCCTCGAGCTCCGCCTTGGCGCGGGTGGCCGCCTGCTCGGCATCCGCCACCGTGGCCTGCGCCTGCGCGAGGCCCGCCTCCAGACGCTCGCACTCGGCAACGGCGGCCTCGTGCTGCACCGTGACGCGGTTGAGCTGTTCGGTGTGCGTGGCCAGCGCGGCGTCGTGCTCGCGCAGCGCCCGCAGGGCGTCCTTCGCGCGACGGCGCGCCTCGTCCACGGCCTCGGCGGCGCCCTCGCGCGCCTCGCGCAGCTCGTCGACCGCGAGCCGGACCTCGGTGAGCCGGTCGGTGGCGGCATCCCGCTCGGCCGCGAGCTCCAGTCGGGACGTCTCACCGGACCCGGCACGCATCGTGTGGGCGGTGATCACCTCACCCGTGCGCGTGACGACCGTGGTGTGCGCGTCGGCGGCGGCATCCAGCGCCCGTCGTGCAGCGCGGGCGGCCGGCAGGTCGTCGGCGACGAGCACCGCGGCGAGGACGCCGCGCACCCCGGCCGGGGCGTCGACGACGTCGGCGGCCGAGATCGTGCCCGGCACGTCGAGGGCCGCGGATGCCGTCGGCGCCGTCGTATCGGCGATGACGAAGTCGACCGTGCCGCGCGCGCCGCCGGCGGCGACGAGGTCGAAGGCGTCGTCGGCCCCGTCGACGAGCACGCCCTCCGTGAGCGGGCCGAGCACGGCCGCCACGGCCGCCTCGTACCCGGCGCGCACCTGCACCGAGTCGCCCACGAGTCCGCGCACGCCAGAGGCCCCGGAGGCGACGATCTCGGCGGCGCCGCCCGACAGCGCCAGCGCGCTGCTGAGCGCGGCGGCCTTCGCCGTCAGCGAGTCGGCTTCGCGCTCGGCCTCATGCAGCCGCTCGCGCAGCGCGTCGCGCTCGGCCTCCACGGTCGTGACCTGCTTCTGCGCCTCCTCGTAGGCGGCGGCGTACTCTGCGGCCGACCCTTCCGGGGCTTCGGCATCGCCGATGGACTCGAGCGCCTCGGCGGCCTCACGCCTGCGCGTGTGGGCCGCCTCGAGCGCGTTCTCCTGCCTGAGCACGGCGCCGCGGACGGCGGCGAGGGCGGATGCCGCGGCATCCGCGTTGCCCCGCAGTGCGGTCAGGCGCATGTCGTACTCCGAGACGAGCGCGCTCTGCTCGGCGATGTCGACGTCGAGGGTGTCGAGTTCGGCGCGGGCGTTGACGACCTCGCGGCTCGCGGTCGCCGCGGCATCCTGCGCGTCGCCGAGCCCCTCGGAGATGCGGGTGATCTCGTCCCTGGCCTCGTCGATGGTGTCCTGCGTGACGGTGATCGCGGTGACGGTGTCGTCGTCCTCACTGCCGAGCAGCGCCAGACGCTGATTGGCAAGCGTGTACAGACTGCGCATCCGCTCCTGCGCCTGCTCCAGCCCGAATGCGACCCGTCGCGCCTCGTCGACCGCCGCGGAGTTCTGCTGCGCCTCCAGACGCTGGATGCCGGTTCGCACGCCGTCGAGCTGATCGGACAGCACCAGCCTCTCGGTGTGACGCTCGTGCTCGGTGCGGGTGTGGTCGGCCAGCGCCGTGCGCAGCGCGACCACATCGTCGGCGAACAGCCTGGCCTTCGCGTCGCGCACCACGGCGGCGATGCCCTGCGCCTCACGCGCGATCTCGGCCTGCCGGCCGAGGGGCTTGAGCTGCCGGCGGATCTCACCCGCCAGATCGCTCAGCCGGGTGAGGTTGGTCTCCATCGCGTCGAGCTTGCGGATGGTCTTCTCTTTGCGACGGCGGTGCTTGAGGATGCCGGCGGCCTCTTCGATGAATCCGCGGCGGTCTTCGGGCGAGGCCTGCAGCACGGTGTCCAGGCGCCCCTGGCCGACGATGACGTGCATCTCGCGGCCCAGGCCCGAGTCGCTGAGCAGCTCCTGCACGTCGAGCAGACGGCAGCTGGAGCCGTTGATCGCGTACTCGCTGGAGCCGTTGCGGAACAGCGTGCGGCTGATCGTCACCTCGGCGTAGTCGATGGGCAGCGCCCCATCGCTGTTGTCGATCGTCAGCTGCACCTCAGCCCGCCCGAGCGGCCCCCGCGTGGACGTGCCGGCGAAGATGACGTCCTCCATCTTGCCGCCGCGCAGGGTCTTGGCGCCCTGCTCCCCCATCACCCAGGCGAGGGCGTCGACGACGTTGGACTTTCCCGACCCGTTGGGACCGACGATGCAGGTGACCCCCGGTTCGAAGACGAACGAGGTGGGCTGGGCGAACGACTTGAAACCCTTGAGCGTCAGGCTCTTCAGATGCATACCGGCACTCCCGGCGTCGGGAGGGCATCAGCGTTCTGGTGGAGCACGCCCATACGCTACCGGAATCCCGCCCGCCGCCTGGGATCACGCGCCGGACGCGGCCGCCGCGACACGCCGGTATCGGGTCGCGACACGCCGGGGAAAACACGAAATGCTTGACGTTCCCTGAGTGACGGTACTAGCGTGACTCACCGATCACACACCTGAGAGGAGGTCACCGATGATGATCACGAAGCTCGACAGCCCGTTCCACCGCGCTGCACACGTACCTGCGAATGCAGGCGTCTCGGTGGCCTTCGCACGCACGGCCTCGTAGACCCGTACCGTTCCTCTCACGACTCGTCAGACGCTCCGCGTCCGGTCGATGATCGTCGCCCCACGCTCCGCGCGGCAGGCCTCCGCCCGTCTCCGGGCTCCTCCCCGGCACGTCCGCTCGTTCTCTGAGCACGTGCCCTCGGTTGCCGTCGGCTTCGCACGCGCACCGCTACGGCATCCGCTCTGTTCCCCTCAGTGAACGAAACACCGAACAGAAAGCGCACACATCGTGAGCACCACTCTGCTGACGGACCGTCAGCACACCACGTCCATCCACCCGCCGGATACCGGGGATCGTCAGATCCTCACCATCCCCGACCCCGAGGCCAGGCAGCACCTGACGCTGTCCGAGCGCCTCAGCCTGCGCTTCGGGCTCTGGCTGCTCGAGCGCAGCGTACGTCGCGCGAATGCCGTGGACCATGCGCTGCGCGACCGCGCGGCGCACCACGACTCGCTGCGGCTGCGCACCGAGCTGATCACCGAGACCCAGGCACACGCCCTGATCGCCTACAACCTGAACACGTGGCTGCGATGAAGACCGAATCCGATATGACGATCACTCTTCCCGCCGGGGCCACCCTGCGTCCGCTCGAGCTGCCGGCTCGGGCGGACGCAGGTCCGACTCCCGGCATCCGTGACTATGCCGAGGTGCGCAACGCGTGCATCCTCGAGTCCACCGGACGCGACGACGACGCGCTCAGTGCCGACGAGCTGCTCGCGATGCTCTACAGCACCCCGGACCGCGTCCGGCGTCAATGGGCCGTCGAGATCGACAGCAGGACGGTGGGATGCTGTGCCCTCGACATCATGCAGGATGACGGCGGCGAGACCGCGATCGTCGTCGTGGCTCTGCTGCGCTCGGCCTGGGGCGGCGGGATCGGCGCGGCGGCGTACGCGCACGTCGAGTCGACGGCTCGTGCCGCCGGAGTGCGCAAGCTGCAGCACTGGTCCGAGCACCACGACGACAACGACGCGCCGCTGCCCGTGCTGGCTTCGCCCACCGGATTCGGCAGCGTGCCCGCCGACCGCGCTGCCCGCTTCCTCATCCGGAACGGCTTCCGCCTCGAGCAGATCGAACGCGCGAGCGCGCTGATCTGGAGCGACGACACCGTCGCCCGGCTGCAGGCGCTGCGCGCCGAGGCCGAGCAGCACGCCATCGGCTACCGGGTCGTGCGGTGGAGCGTTCCGACGCCGCCCGAGCACGTCGAGGGCTATGCGTGGATGAAGTCGCGCATGTCCACCGACGCGCCCGACGCAGGACTCGGCACGCCTGAGGAGGCCTGGGACGCCGCCCGCGTCGAGCGGCAGGACGAAAGGATGATCCGGCGCGGCCGGACGATGATGGTCACCGCCGCGCAGCACGTCGAGACCGGCGAGCTGTGCGCATACAACGAACTCGCCATCCACACCGGCGAACCGACGCGGCCGACTCAGCAGCAGGACACGCTCGTGCTCTCGAGTCACCGCGGGCATCGGCTCGGGATGCTCGTGAAGACCGCGGCGCTGCTCGCGTGGCACGAGGCCCACCCGCTCTCGCCCAGGGTCGTCACCTACAACGCCGAGGAGAACCGGGCGATGCTCTCCATCAACGAAGCCATCGGCTTCACCCCCATCGCCTATGAGGGCGCATGGCGGAAGGACGTGACATGACCGTGACGCACACCGGGCCCGGGCTGACCATCACCGAGATGGTCGTTCCCGCGCACCTGGATGACGCCGATGCCGCCGACTTCCACGCACTGGTGGCTTTGAACAACGCCGTCTGCCTGGCCGACACCGGCCTCGACGACCTGTCGCGCACCGCGGCGGAGATGCTGCCCGAGTGGCAGGATCGCACCGATCACGTGACCCGGACGTTCCTGGCGCACGAGGGCCGGGCACTGGTCGGGGCGGTCACCGTCGGCCACGGCGTCGCGGAGCCCACGAGTGCCGAGGTCGATCTGATGGTGCTGCCCGAACACTGGGGGCGCGGGGTCGAGCAGGCGCTGCTGGATCGCGCCGAGGCGGAGGTGCGCGCCCTCGGGCGGCGGGTGATGCAGGCGTGGACCCTGCACCGCGCCGCCGCGGGGACGGCGCCGCTCGTGCCGAAGACCGGATGGGGTGCGATCTCATCCACGCCGCATGCGCGACTGCTCGCGGAGAACGGCTTCGCGCTCGAGCAGGTGGAGCGCAACAGCGCCTTCGACCTGCAGGCCGACCCTGCTCCGGTGGAGCGGATGCTCGCCGAGGCGCTGGCCGTCGCCGGCGACGACTACCGCGTCGTCTCGTGGACCGTGCCGACCCCTCCCGAGCTGCGGGCGGGCTACGCCTGGGCGCTCTCGCGGATGTCGACCGACGTGCCCAGCGGTGACCTCGAGATCGATGAGGAGACGTGGGATGCCGAGCGCATCGCGCGTCGCGATGCACGCTTCGTCGATGGCGGCCAGACTGTGTCGGTCGCCGCTGTCGAGCACGTGCCGACCGGCACGATCGCGGCATTCAACGAGCTGGTGACGGGCTCCGCCCCCGGCGAGGTGACCCATCAGTACTGCACGCTGGTGCTGAAGGAGCACCGCGGACACCGGCTGGGCATCGTCGTGAAGTGTGCGAACATCCTGCGCTGGCGCGGCATCGCGCCGCAGTCGCCGAGGATCACCACGTTCAACGCGGAGGAGAACCGGCCGATGCTCGACATCAACGAAGCCCTCGGCTTCGCGCCGGCGTCCTACGCCGGTGCCTGGCAGAAGCGGCTCGCGTGACCGGCCACGACGCGGGGCGAGGCGGGGCGGGAGCGGACGAGGCGATGGTCCTCCGCACGCCCCGCCTCGACCTGCGCGAACTGACCGAGGACGATCTGCCGGCGCTGCGCAGCATCCTGCAGGATGACGAGACGATGACCGCCTACGAGGGCGCGTTCGATGAGCAGATGGTGCAGGACTGGCTGGCGCGGATGCGGCGTCGCTATCGCGACGACGGTTTCGGGCTGTGGGCGGTGATCCTCCAGGCGACGGGCGAGATGATCGGGCAGTGCGGGCTCACCCGCCAGCACATCCTCGACGACGACGTGATCGAGGTGGGGTATCTGTTCAACCGCGACCACTGGCATCACGGTTACGCGTCCGAGTCGGCCGCGGCCTGCCGGGATCACGCCTTCGCGTCCCTGGGCGCAGAACGCGTCTATGCGCAGGTGCGCGACACGAACATCTCGTCGATGAACGTCGCGATCCGTCTGGGGATGACGGTGCGCGGGCGCTTCGTGAAGCACTACCGCGGAGTCAGGATGCCGCACCTGGCGTTCGCCGTCGACCGACCGATTGCAGTCTCGGTCAGTGACCGTCGACGATCGACATGAAGCCGGCGAAGGCGAACAGCCCCGGCACGGCGTACAGGAAGGCGAGCGTGGCATACCAGCCGATGGCTCCGAGGATGGAGGGCAGACCGACGCGACGGTCGCGCAGTCTCAGGCGTCTGCCGGCCGCGTCGATCCTCCGCCTCGGCTCGACCCACGTTGCCGTGGGGTCAGCCATCGTGGCGCGGAACGCACTGAGCGCGACGGGGTCACCCTGCCCCGCGACGCGGTCGTCACGGTAGCGGGCCGCCGCCCGCGCCAGCGCCGGCACCGCGCCGCTGACGAGCCCGCCGAACGCCTCCCAGGTCTCCGCGCGGCTGAAGTCGGCCGCCCCGGGAGCGAAGAACACCACGGTGTCGTCGATCATCTCCACGTTGAACGGCCCCGCATGGTCGACGAGCGCCGCCATGACGTCGGGCGCGAGCAGATACAGAGCATCGGTGCCGTAGTCCTCGGGGGCGAAGACGCGGAAGTGCCGGTCGAAGTCGCCTTCCAGCGAGATCCGCTGAGCCTGATCGAGGCGCACAGGCAGCTGCTTCGAGATACCGCCCGCCTTCGCGGAGCCCAGGATCAGGTGCGGGACGGGAACGGACAGCCGCAGCGTCAGATACCGCCAGTCATCGCTTCCGGCGCGCCTGGTCCTGAGGTTGCCGAACTCGACGCCAGCAGCCACGAACCGCGGATGGAAGTACGTCGCCGAGGCACCCGTGGTGATCAGGGACCGGAATCGCGCACCGCGGGTGTGCTCCGGCTCGAAGCCGTTGGCGAGAGCGGTCAGGGTCTGACGCCAGCTCGCCATCTGCGAGCGCCGTGAAGGCGGCCGGTTCGACCACCGCCACAGCAGAACCGCGACACCGCACCAGATCAGGAAGATGACCGTCACGATCACGATGTCGCGCACATCGACGGCGGTGACACGGTTGTCCTGCAGCGTGTCGATCCGCACACCGAGCGTGAACCAGACGATGCACAGGTACCACAGCATCAGGCAGTGATTCACGTGCACGATGAGCCGGCGCACGGTCGGCATCCAGTGCGGACGTGCGTCCCGGCGCGCACGGTCCATCGCCGCCGCCACGTCGGGCGCAGGCGCGCTCAGCCAACGAAGATCCATGTCCCTGCGCTCCATCTGGTCAGCGCCGCCGCTGGCAGCGCGGGCAGAAGTGGCTCGATCGGTTCATGAACGCCGCCCGGCGGATCGGTCCGCCGCACCGCGGGCACGGCTGCCCGTGCTGTCCGTATGCGTTCAGGGAGTGCGCGAAATAACCCGCCTGACCGTTGACGTTGACGTACTGCGCGTCGAAGCTCGTGCCACCCTCGGCCAGTGCCTTCTCGAGCACGAGGCGCACCTCGCCCATCAGACGACGCACGGCCTGCGCCGGGAGCGCACGGCCTTCGGTCTCGGGGTGGATGCGTGCCGCCCACAGCGACTCGTCGGCGTAGATGTTGCCGATGCCGCTGACGAGGGTCTGGTCGAGCAGGATGCGCTTGATCGCGCTCGCCCGGCGAAGAACGGACGCCGCGAACCCTGACTCGTCGAACGCCGGATCGAGGGCGTCGCGTCCGATGTGCGCGACCTGCGAGGGCACCCGCGCGAGATCCGTGCCGTAGCCTCCCGGTGCGGTATCCGGGGTGTCGAGAAGCGCGTCGACGGCGAGGGAGCCGAAGGTGCGCTGGTCGGAGAACACCACGGCCAGCCGGCCGTGCTGCTGATGCTCGATGTGCAGCCGGACGCGCTCGTGCCGCTCGGGGCCGGCATCCGGTGCCCGCAGCAGCAGCTGCCCGCTCATCCCGAGGTGCGCGACCAGCGCGTCGGCGTCGCCCTCCAGCGGCAGCCACAGGAACTTGCCGCGGCGAGCGGCCCCCGTGACGAGCCGCCCCTCGAGTCGGGCGGCGAAGTCGTCCGCTCCGGACGGATGCCGGGTCAGCGCACGCTCATCGAGCACGTCGACGGCAGCGACGCGGGCGCCGATGACGGCGGGCGCGAGGCCGGATCGGACGACCTCGACCTCGGGAAGCTCAGGCACCTGCCGACTCGGCCCTCTCGCTGAGCTCGCGCCAGGCGGTGAGCGCGGCCGCCATCTCGGCGGTCTTCTTGCTGGTGCCGCTGCCAGTCGATCTCAGATCGCCGACGCTCACCGTCGCGGTGAAGACGCGGTCGTGGTCGGGGCCTGCAGACTCGATCGCATACAGCGGCGGCGTGGCGCCCAGCCGTGCCGCGAGCTCCTGCAGGCTCGTCTTCGGATCCATCGCGGCGCCGTAGCGCTCGGGGTCGGCGAGCAGCGGCTCGGTCAACCGCAGCACGAGGCTCTCGGCGGCATCCGGCCCCGCCGATAGGAACACGGCGCCGAAGACGGCCTCCATGGTGTCGGCGAGGATCGAGTCCTTGTCGCGTCCGCCGGTCTGCTCCTCGCCCCGGCCCAGGCGCAGGTGTGCGCCCAGCCCGATGCCGCGGGCGACCTCGGCCAGCGCGACGGTCGACACGACGCTGGCACGCCGCTTCGCCAGGGCGCCCTCGTCGAGATCAGGATGCGTGGTGAACAGCATCACCGTCACGGCAAGACCGAGCACGGAGTCGCCGAGGAACTCCAGACGTTCGTTGTGCGGGATGCCACCGTGCTCGTAGGCGTACGAGCGGTGCGTCAGAGCGCGATCGAGAAGCTCGGCGTCGATCTCGACGCCGAGCTTCTCGGTGAGAGTCTCTGCTCCCGCGGATCTCTCCGCCACGTTCGTCGGATCAGACGTCGGCGACCTTGCGGCCCTTGTACTCCAGGAACAGCTCGGTGCCCTGCGAGTCGGTGACGACCTTCGCCTGGTGCGGACGGCTGTAGACGACCTTGCCGTTCTCGATGGTCTTCACCAGAGCGGGCGCGTCAGCCTTCCACTGCGCACGACGGCTGCGCGTGTTGGAACGGGAGACCTTGCGCTTCGGGGGGTTACCGGCCATTACTAGCTCTCTTCTTTCTCGGCGCCGCGGCTCTCTGCCTCGGCGTCCTGGTCTGTGATCTGTCGGAGCGCACTCCATCGAGGATCGATGGGAGGGGTGCTCTCTGCGTCGGTGCTCGCGGTCAGCTTCTCACCTGTGTTCGGGTCGAGACCCAGGCAATCCGGCTGACACACCGGCTGAAATGGAAGCGACAATACGACCGCATCCCTGACCAGAGTTTCAAGATCCACGTGGTCGTCTTGAACCTCGAAGTCAGTTTCCTCCTCACCAGGATACGCGAAAAGCTCCTGGAACTCGACTTCGACAGGCGCAGTGATGTCGGTGAGGCAGCGTCCGCACACCCCGGTGTAATCCGAATCGGCCGTGCCGGACACGAGAATGCCCTCGTGCACCGACTCCAGGCGCACGTCGAGGTCGACGGTCTCGCCGGCTTCGACCGAGACGATGCCCTCACCCCACTTGTCGTCGAGCGTGACCGAGAACTGATGCTCGCGCATCTCCCCGGGCTTGCGGACGATATCGCGGACGGGCAGGAAGAAAGGGCCGTTGACTCGGGACTTCACCCCGCCATGCTACCCGTCATCCACTGGGGAAGGGCCGGTCGGAGCCGCCCCGGGAGAGTCGCGGTCAGAGGCCGCGTGCGCCGGTGTCGAGGAAGGATGCCACCGCCGGCGGCACGAACGGCGACACGTCGCCGCCGAGCGATGCGACCTGACGCACCAGCGAACTCGACACGAGCGCGTGCGCCGGATCGGGCAGCAGGAAGACCGTCTCGATGTCGGCGAGGTGGCGGTTCACGATCGCCATCGGAGACTCGTACGCCACATCGACCTGGGATCGGATGCCCTTGACGAGCACCCCCGCGTCGACGTCACGGGCGTAGTCGACGAGCAGGCCCATGCTCCACGAGCCGATGATGATGTGGCCGGACAGCTCGGCCTCGGCGATCGACTGCTCGAGCAGCGTCAGCCGCTGCGCGATGGGAAGCATGGCCTCCTTGCCCGGGTTGTGCACGACGAGCACGTGCAGTTCGTCGTACAGCGCCGCCGCGCGGCGGATCACGTCGAGGTGACCGAGCGTGGGCGGGTCGAAGGAACCTGGGACGACGGCGATCCGGTTATTCACAACGACTCTCCCTCGATCGCTCCGTACAACGTATGCCCTCAGCCTATTGCAGGCCGGGATCAGTTCTTGCCGAGCGCGGCCCGGTCGGCCTCGCTGACCCGCTGCTCGATCGTCGCGCGCAGCGCGGGGTGGCGTTCCAGGGTGGGGTCCTCGGCGAAGATGGCGGCCGCCAGCTCCCGCGCGCGGGTGATGAGCCCAGCGTCCTTCACGACGCGCAGCAGCCGCAGCGAGGAGCGCGAGCCGGACTGCGACGCGCCCAGCACATCGCCCTCGCCGCGCAGCTCGAGATCCACCTCGGCCAGTTCGAAGCCGTCCAGCGTCGCGGCGACCGCATCCACCCGCTCGCGCGCGATCGATCCGGCCTCGGCCTCGGTGACCAGCAGGCACAGCCCCGCGTGCTCGCCGCGGCCGACGCGTCCGCGCAGCTGATGCAGCTGGGACACGCCGAAGCGATCGGCCTCCATGATGATCATCGTCGACGCGTTCGGCACGTCGACCCCGACCTCGATGACCGTCGTGGCGATGAGCAGGTCGATCTCCCCGCGGGCGAACGCCCGCATCACGGCATCCTTCTCATCGGCCGGCATCCGGCCGTGCAGCACCGCCCGCCGCACCGCGGAGAGCTGCGGATGGGTCGCGAGGATCTCGGCGAGCTGCACCACGCCCCAGCGCGGACCCTTGCCCTCGGCATCCGGCGGCGGGGCATCGCCCGCCTCGACCTGATCCTTGGTCGTGTCGATCGCTGCGCATACGGCGAACACCTGGCGCCCTGCGGCGATCTCCTCGGCGGCGCGCCCCCAGACGCGCTGGAACCAGGACGGATGCTCGGCGAGCGGCGCTGTGAAGGTCTGGATACCTGCACGCCCGGCCGGCATGGAGCGGATGACCGAGGTGTCGAGGTCGCCGAAGACCGTCATCGCGACGGTGCGCGGGATGGGCGTCGCCGTCAGTACGAGTGCGTGCGGGGCGGTGCCCTTGGCGCGCAGCGCCTCGCGCTGCTCGACGCCGAATCGGTGCTGCTCGTCGACGACGACGAGGGCGAGGTCGGCGAAGGTCGTGCGGTCCGAGAGCAGGGCGTGCGTGCCGATCACGATGAGCGCCTGTCCCGAGGCGACGCGCAGCGCGGCCTTGCGCCGTTCGGGGGCGGACATCTGCCCCGTGAGCAGCGTCGGCATCAGCTGCGGTGCGAGGTCGGGGCCGAGCATGCGGGTGATCGAGCGCAGGTGCTGCCCGGCGAGCACCTCGGTGGGAGCGATCAGCGCCGCCTGTCCCCCGCTCTCGGCGACCTGCAGCATCGCGCGCAGCGCCACGAGCGTCTTGCCCGATCCCACCTCGCCCTGCACGAGGCGGTTCATCGGACGGTCGGCGGCGAGATCCGCGGCGATCTCGTCACCGACGCTGTGCTGGTCTGCGGTCAGCTCGAAGGGCAGTACGGCGTCGAAGCGCTCGAGCAGCCCGCCCGGCTTCGCCTCGCGAGGCGTCGCGGTGAGCGCGCGCACCTGCTCGCGCTGCTGCAGCAGCGCGGCCTGCAGGCTGAGCGCCTCGTGCACGCGCAGCGTGCGCACCGCGGGGTCGATGTCGTTGCGTTCGCGTGGGCGGTGGATGAGCTGCAGCGCCTCGCGTGCCGTGAGCAGTCCCTCGGAGGCCCGCAGGGATTCCGGGAGCGGTTCGGGGACGTCGCCGAGTTCCCTGAGCACGGTGGCGACCAGGTCGGCGATCTGCCAGCTCTGGATCGTCGAGGTCGCCGGATAGATCGGGATCGGCACGTTCTTGCGTGCGTCAGCCTTGCGCTGAGCGGCGTCGATGTCGTCGAAGAGCTCGTACTGCGGGTGCGCGAACTGCACCGTCTCCCTGAACATGCCGACCTTGCCGGAGAAGATGCCGCGCCGGCCGATCGCCAGCTCCTTCTGGCGCCACTCCGCCTGCCCGGGGTTCTTCGCGAAGAAGGTCAGTGACATGCGGCCGATGCCGTCGCCGATCACGACCTCGAGCATCGCGCCGGGCCGGTTGCGCATGCGGCGCACGTGCGACGACAGCACCTCGGCGACGATGGTCACCGTCTCGCCGATCGGCAGCTCGCGGATGGGGGTCAGCTCACCCGGATCGGCATAGCGGCGAGGGTAGTGGGCGAGCAGGTCGCCCACGATCGTCATCTCGAAGGCGCGCTCGAGGGTGCGCGCGCTGGTCGCGCCCAGCGCCACGGCCAGCGGCGTGGCGAGCTCGAAGGACATGCCTCGAGTCTATGGATCGGCGCCGACACCCGTGCGACGGCGCACGCCTGCTCGTGTCGTATCGTGAACGGGTGACGAGGATCATCGCCGGCGCAGCACGCGGCATCCGGCTCGAGGTGCCGGGTGCCGGCACCCGCCCGACCAGCGACCGGGTGCGGGAGTCGGTCTTCGGGGCGCTGGAGTCGATGGATGCGATCGACGGGGCGCGCGTGCTGGACCTGTACGCGGGCAGCGGCGCGCTGGGGCTGGAGGCGTGGAGCCGCGGTGCGGCATCCGTCGATCTCGTGGAGCGTTCGCGTCCCGCTGCGACGATCGTGGGGCGCAACGCCGCCGCCGTCGCGAAGGCGCACGGCGGGACGAATGCGACCCGCGTGCACCAGAGCGCGGTGCAGGCGTTCCTCGGACGCGCCACGGGCCCGTACGATCTCGTCTTCACCGACCCGCCGTACGACCTCGACGACGCCGCGATGACCGCCGATCTCGTCGCCCTCGCGCCGCTGCTCTCCGCCGAGGCGGTGGTCGTGATCGAGCGCGGCCGCCGCTCGACACCGCCGGAGCTGGCCGCTGCGGGCCTGGCACTGCTGCGGGATAAGGCCTACGGCGACACCACGGTGTGGTGGGCGGAGCCTCGCCCGCTGAGGCCGGCCGGATCGGCCGGCCGTCAGCCCGCCGATCCGTCCCAGTCGCGATAGGGATCCCAGCCGGCGTGACCGACGGGTGCGCCGTCGAGCAGCAGGCCTTCGGCGCCGCGGGAGACCACGACGCCGATCCGGTGGAAGCCCTCCGGCAGAGCAGTCCCTGCCGGGAACGCCGCCAGCAGGCCGTGGTCCTCTCCCCCGCCCAGTGCGCGCATCCGGTCGCCGCCGAACGCCCGCTCATCCAGAGCGGCGCCGGCGAGATCGATCGTGACGGCCGAGGCATCCGCCATCCTGGCCGCGTCCAGGGCCAGGCCGTCGGAGACGTCCATCATCGCCGTCGCGCCGGCATCGGCGGCGACGGTGCCCAGCGCGATCGGCGGATGCGGCCGCAGCTGGCGGTCCAGGGCGTGACGCTGCGCGGAATCGAGCACGGCGTGATCGACGGCGACGGGCGTCTCGCCATCGCGGAAGGCGCCGAACAGCGTCTGCAGGCCGGCGGCGGCCGCACCGAGCTCCCCCGCCAGGGCGAGCACATCCCCAGGGCGTGCGCCGGCGCGGGTGATCGCAGCCCTGCCGCCGGTGTCGCCCAGGGCGGTGACCGCGATCATCAGCAGCTCCGAGACCGTCAGGTCGCCGCCGACGACCGCGCAGCCGGGTGCGAGCGCTTCGCACGCGGCGCGGAACCCGTCGGCCATCGCGGTCACGAACGAGAGCCGGGTATCGCGCGGCACCGCCAGCGCCACGAGAAGCGCCGTCGGCGTGGCACCCATGGCGGCGACGTCCGCGAGGTTGACGGCGGCGGACTTCCAGCCCAGATCGAACCCGGTCGACCAGGCCGTGCGGAAGTCGGGACCGTGCACGAGCGTGTCGGTGGTCGCGACGACGGAGCCGGAGGGTGCGGCGATGATCGCAGCGTCATCGCCAGGGCCGAGCAAGGTGTGCGTCGCGTCAGGCGTGCGCGCGAGGATCGCGCGAAGCACCGTTCCCTCCGAGATGTCGCCGATGCGCGGGTCGTCGTCGGGATCGGATGCCATGCCGACAACGGTAGCCTGGAATCATGCTTCGTCGTCCCGCTCTGCTCGCCGGGGCGCTGGCCCTTCTCGTCCTCACGGGATGCTCGAGCACGGTGGCGCTCAGACCCGCACCGCACGCGAACGATCCCGCCTGCGCGGACGTGACGGTGCGCCTGCCCGACGCCATCGGCGACCAGGACCGCCGGTGGACCGACACCCAGGCGACCGGCGCCTACGGTGACCCCACGAGCGTGATCATCGGATGCGGCGTCGAGGTACCCGGCCCCACCAGCGAGCTGCAGTGCGCCTCGCTCGAGGGCATCGACTGGCTCGTCGACGAGTCGGAGGCGCCGAACATGCGCATGACGACCTACGGGCGCGATCCTGCTGTGCAGGTGTTCGTCGACACCACGGTGATCGGATCGAACGAGGTACTCGCCGACAGCGGGCTGGTCAGCGCACTCCGGACCATCCCGGCTGAGCGGGCGTGCATCGCGCCCGACGAGCTGCCGGAGCAGTAAGTCCGGGCCCTTCGACAGGCTCAGGGACCCCGAACTGATTACGGGCAGAGGGCGGTCTCGATGAGCTCGGTGATGAGGTCCGAGTAGGTCAGGCCCGAGGCGATCCAGCACTTCGGGAACATCGAGAACGGCGTGAACCCGGGCATCGTGTTCAGCTCGTTCACGATCAGCTCGCCGTCGGCAGTGACGAAGAAGTCCACCCGCGCGAGCCCGCGCCCGTCGACCGCCTCGAACGCCCGCACAGCGGCATCCTGCAGCCGGGCGATGAGGTCGTCGTCGACGTCGGCGGGGCAGACGATCTCGACGCCTTCACCGCCGAGGTACTTGCCCTCGAAGTCGTAGAAGCTGCGCGAGGTCAGCACGACCTCGCCGGGCAGCGATGCGCGGGCGCGACCGCCGTCGCGGCCGGCGAGCACGCCGACCTCGATCTCGCGACCCGCGATCCGCGTCTCGACGAGCACCTTGTCATCCTCGGCGAAGGCGATCCGGAACGCCTCATCGAGACGCTCGCCGTCCTCGACCCGTGACACGCCGACGCTCGAACCCGCGGTGGCCGGCTTGACGAAGACGACCGGGCCCAGCTCGCGCACCTCGGCGCGGATGTTCTCGGGGTCCGCCTCCCACGCATGACGGCGCACCGTGATGCCCGGCGCCACGGCGATGCCGGCAGCCGACAGGGCGAGCTTGGTGAAGTGCTTGTCGAGGCACACGGCCGAGTCGAGGATCCCGCCGCCCGCGTACGGAACTTCGAGCACGTCGAAGAAGCCCTGGATGGCGCCGTCCTCGCCGTGCAGTCCGTGCAGCAGCGGCAGCACCACATCGACCTCGCCGAGGTCGGTGGTGGAGCCGTCGGGGGCGGCGACGCGCAGCATCCGATCGCCGTCCGGTTCCGGCCAGCGCACTCGGGTGCCGTTGTCGACCACCTCGGGCATCTTCGCCGCATCGAGCGCGAAGCGCGCGGGCTCGTCCTGCTCCAGCACGAACGCCCCGTCGCGGGTGATCCCGACCGGGATCACCGCGTACCGTTCGCGGTCAATCGCCGCCAGCACTCCGCCCGCCGTTGCGGAACTGATCGAATGCTCGCTGGAACGCCCGCCGAAGAGCACCACCACCGTCTGCTTGTCCATGATTGGTCCTCTCCTCCTGGGGAGTGTCGTCGTCGGTGGTCAGGTGGGGTGCGATGTCGCGAGGATCCATGCGTCCGTCGAGCACCATCTTGACCTGCTCGACGATCGGCATGTGCACCTCGGATTCGTGTGCCAGCTGCAGGATCGGCGCGACGGAGGCGAGCCCCTCGGCGGTCTGGTGCATCTGCTTCACGACATCCTGGAAGCTGTAGCCCTGGCCGAGCAGCCGGCCGGCGGTGTTGTTGCGGCTGAGCGGCGACTGGCAGGTGGCGATCAGGTCGCCGAGACCCGCCAGGCCCTGCAGCGTCTCGTGCCGTGCACCGTTGGCGACCGCGAAGTCGGTCATCTCGACCAGACCGCGGGTGATGATCGACGCCTTCGTGTTCTCGCCGTAGCCGACGCCGTCGACGATGCCGATCGCCACCGCGATGAGGTTCTTGAGCACACCGCCGAACTCGGTGCCGATCACGTCGGTGTTCACGAATGAGCGGAAGTACCGGTTGCGCGCCGTGCGGGCCACGGCGTCCGCCGTCTCCTGGCTCAGCGAGGCGATCACGGCGGCCGTCGGCTGCTCGCGCGCGATCTCCAGCGCCAGGTTCGGCCCCGAGGCGACGGCGATCCGCATCGGATCGCAGCGCAGCTCCTGCTCGATGACCTGGCTCATGCGCAGGCCCGTCGAGCGCTCGACGCCCTTCATGAGGCTGATGATCGGCACGTCGGTCTGAGCCAGCAGCGGACGCAGCGCGTGCAGGTTCTCGCGCAACGACTGGCTCGGCACCGACAGGTAGATCTGCTCGGCGCCGTCGAGCGCGCGGGCGATCTCATGGGTGGCGTTCATCGTGCGCGGCAGGTTGATGCCGGGCAGATACCGGGAGTTGCGCTTCGCCTCGGCGATCTCCTGCGCGAGCTCGGGACGCCGCGCCCACATCGTCACCTGAGCACCGCCGTCGGCGAGGATCTTGCCGAAGGTCGTCCCCCAGCTGCCCGCGCCGATCACCGCTGCGCGGGTTCCGGTGGGCGCCGGCATCCGCTTAGGAGTCAAGACGCCCCGTCTCCTTCTGGCCGTGGTCGGCCGGGTTCCAGCGCTTCGCGGGAGCCTTCTCGTCGCGCAGCTGCTCGAGCAGCGCGGTGATCGCGGCCATCAGGCGATCGGTCGCCTCGTTGAGCGCTGCCGGCTCGCCGGCGCGGCCGATGAGATCCGAGACGTCCACGGGGTCGCCGAAGACGACCTGGACGCGCTTGCGCAGCGGCCACAGACTAAGGCCTTTCTGGTACCGACCCATGATCTGCTGGGTGCCCCACTGCGCCATCGGGATCAGCGGGATGCCGCCGGCCAGGGCCAGCCGCACCGCACCCGACTTGCCCCGCATGGGCCACAGCTCGGGATCGCGGGTGAGCGTGCCCTCCGGGTAGACGATCACTCCCCGGCCGTTCTCGACCAGCTCGCGGGACTGAGCCATGGTCTGCTTGGCCGCGCTCGCGGATGAGGCGCGCGCGACGGGGATCATCCCGGTGCGCTTGAGGATCCAGCCGACCACCGGGATGCGGAACAGGCTCTCCTTGGCCATGAACCGCGGCAGGCGGCCGGTGCGGTACACCGCGACGGCGACGATCAGCGGGTCGAACTCCGAATAGTGGTTCGGCGCCAGCACGAAGGCGCCCTCGCGGGGCAGCTTGTGAGCATCCTTCGCGGTGATCTTCGCCAGCAGCGAGACGAGGGGGATGACGATCGCCGCCAGCGGCCAGAACAGGCTGGGGCGACTGCGCTCGGAGGCAGCCATCAGATCACCGGACGACGTCGAAGTCGGCGCCGAGCGCCGTGAGCTTGTCGAAGAACTTCTCGTATCCGCGGCTGAGGATGTCAACACCCGACACCTGCGACTCGCCCTCGGCCGTCAGTGCGGCGATGACGTGGCTGTAGCCGCCGCGCAGGTCGGGCACGACGATGTCCGCTGCGCGCAGCTCGGTCGGACCGGTGATGACGGCGGCCTGCTCGAGCTCACGGCGCGGCACGCGACGCGGGCCGTCCTGCAGACCGTGCGGGTGGATCGTGATGTCGGCGCCCATCTTCACCAGTGCCTGCGTGAAGCCGAAGCGGTTCTCGTACACGGTCTCGTGCACGATCGAGCGGCCCGGAGCCTGCGTCAGCGCGACGATCAGCGGCTGCTGCCAGTCGGTCATGAAGCCCGGGTGCACGTCGGTCTCGACGACGACGGGATTGAGCTCGCCGCCGCGGCGGAACAGGATGCCGTCCTCCTGCACGTCGAACCAGCCACCGGCCTTGCGGAAGACGTTCAGGAAGGTGAGCATCTCCTGCTGCTTGGCGCCGGCGACGAAGATCTCGCCGTCGGTGGCCAGCGCGGCGCACGCCCACGATGCGGCCTCATTGCGGTCGAAGATGCACCGGTGGTCGTAGCCGCGCAGCGTGTCGACGCCCTCGATGAGGATGACGCGGTTGGGCTCGTAGGAGATGATCGCGCCCATCTTCTGCAGCACCGCGATCAGGTCCATGATCTCGGGCTCGATGGCCGCGTTGCGCAGCTCGGTGGTGCCCTTCGCGCGCACAGCCGTGAGCAGCACCTGCTCGGTCGCGCCCACGCTCGGGTACGGCAGGTGGATGTTCGCGCCCCTCAGCCCGTTCGGGGCCGACAGGCGGATGCCGCTGGGCTGCTTCTCTACGACGGCGCCGAACTTGCGCAGCGCGTCGAGGTGGAAGTCGATGGGGCGGTCGCCGATGCGGCATCCGCCGAGGTCGGGGATGAAGGCCTGACCGAGCAGGTGCAGCAGCGGACCGCAGAACAGGATCGGGATGCGCGACGCACCGGCGTGCGCGTCGATCTCCTCGAAGTTCGCCGACTTCGCGTTGGTCGGGTCGAGCACGAGCGAGCCGGACTCGTCGCCCTCGGTCACGTGCACGCCGTGGACCTCGAGCAGTGAGCGGACGACGGCGACATCGCTGATCCCGGGGACGTCACGCAGCACGCTGGTGGTCTCACCCAGCAGGGATGCGACCATCGCCTTGGTGGCGAGGTTCTTCGCACCCTTCACGTCGACCCGGCCGCGCAGCGGCCGGCCTCCGCGGATCGCGAGCACGGATCCGGTGGGAACCGGAGCCTCGTCAACTTCAACGTCGCGGAGCGGTGTCGTCATTCGGGCCTCTTCTACTCATGACAGGCGCGGCGGTGGCCGCGAGTCTCTCATCCAATCACGGCTGACGCCGTGCTGGGCTCCGGTCCACTCGGCTGCTCGTCCTCAGCGGACGGGAAGCGTGCGTGGCCGCCACGACTCGCGCCGCGCCTCGAACTGCGCGATCTTGTCTTCGTTGCGCAGTGTGAGCCCGATGTCATCGAGCCCTTCGAGGAGCCGCCATCTAGTGTAATCGTCGATTCCGATGGGCACCTGAAACTGGGTTCCTGAGCCTGTCGAAGGGCCGATCGACGCGGTGCGCGCCTCGAGGTCGACCGTGATCTCACGGCCGGGCTGCTCGTCGATCAGTGCCCAGATGCGCTCGATGTCGGCCTCGTCGACCGTCGCCGCGAGCAGGCCCTGCTTGCCCGAGTTGCCGCGGAAGATGTCGGCGAACCGCGAACTGAGCACGACCTTGAACCCGTAGTCGCGAAGCGCCCACACGGCGTGCTCGCGGCTCGATCCGGTGCCGAAGTCGGGACCGGCGACGAGCACGGATGCGGTGCGGAAGGCGTCCTGGTTGAGCACGAACCCGGGGTCCTGCCGCCAGCCGTGGAACAGCGCGTCCTCGAACCCGGTCTTGGTGACCCGCTTCAGGAAGACGGCAGGGATGATCTGGTCGGTGTCGACGTTCGAGCGCTTCAGGGGCGCGGCGACGCCGGTGTGGGTGGTGAACTTCTCCATGATTCAGACCTCCACGGTCTCTGCGACATCGCTCGGGCTGGACAGGGTGCCGCGGATCGCGGTCGCCGCTGCCACGAGCGGCGAGACCAGGTGGGTGCGCCCGCCCTTGCCCTGTCGGCCCTCGAAGTTGCGGTTCGAGGTCGAGGCGCAGCGCTCACCGGGGGCGAGCTGGTCGGGGTTCATGCCCAGGCACATCGAGCAGCCGGCGAAGCGCCACTCGGCCCCGAACTCCTCGACGATCTTGTCGATGCCCTCGGCCTCGGCCTCCAGCCGCACGCGTGCGGAGCCCGGCACGACCATGACACGCACGCCGTCGGCCTTCTTCTTGCCCTTGATGATCGAGGCGAATGCCCGCAGATCCTCGATGCGGCTGTTGGTGCACGATCCCATGAACACCGCGTCGACCCGGACGTCCTTCAGGGGCGTACCCGGAGTGAGGTCCATGTACTCCAGGGCGCGCTCCGCCGCTGCGCGTGCGTTGGCGTCCGCGATGTCGGCCGGGTCGGGCACGGCCGACGAGAGCGAGCTGCCCTGACCGGGGTTGGTGCCCCAGGTCACGAACGGCTCGAGCTCGTTCGCGTCGATGTGCACCTCGGCGTCGAAGACGGCATCCGCGTCGGTCGGCAGCGTACGCCAGTACGCGATGGCATCCTCCCAGTCCTGCCCCTGCGGGGCGTGCGGGCGCCCCTGAAGGTAGGCGAACGTGGTCTCGTCAGGGGCGACCATGCCGGCGCGTGCGCCGGCCTCGATCGACATGTTGCAGATCGTCATGCGGCCCTCCATCGAGAGGGCGCGGATCGCGCTGCCGCGGTACTCGAGCACGTAACCTTGCCCGCCGCCGGTGCCGATCTTCGCGATCACCGCGAGGATGATGTCCTTCGCCGTGACGCCGGGACGCAGCTCGCCCTCGACGTTGATCGCCATCGTCTTGAAGGGCTTGAGCGGCAGCGTCTGGGTGGCCATGACGTGCTCGACCTCGCTGGTGCCGATGCCGAACGCCATCGCCCCGAACGCACCGTGCGTGGAGGTGTGCGAGTCACCGCAGACCACGGTGATGCCGGGCATCGTCAGTCCCAGCTGCGGGCCGACGACGTGCACGATGCCCTGTTCGGCGTCGCCCAGCGAGTGCAACCGCACGCCGAACTCCTCGGCGTTGCGTCGCAGCGTCTCGATCTGCGTGCGGCTGGTGAGATCGGCGATCGGCTTGTCGATGTCGAGGGTCGGCGTGTTGTGGTCCTCGGTCGCGATCGTCAGGTCGAGGCGGCGCAGCGGGCGCCCCTCGGCACGCAGTCCGTCGAACGCCTGCGGGCTGGTCACCTCGTGCACCAGATGCAGGTCGATGTAGATCAGGTCGGGCTCGCCGTTCTCGCCCTTGACGACGAGGTGGTCATCCCAGACCTTCTCTGCCAGCGTGCGGGGGCGACGGGTATCAGTGCTCATTTGCGATGTCTCCTGGGTTTCGAATCGGCCCACGCAGGATGCCGCGACGAGGAAGGCCTAGATCGAGGTCTCGTCGCGGCTGCTAAGGAGAAGAGCCGCTCGCATTCCGTCAGGTTATCACCGACGCAAAGCGGGTCGGGCCACCATGACGGCGACCCGACCCGCTCCGAACGTGCGTCGGTGTCAGTCCTCGAGAGCGGAGATCCGCGCGGCGCGCTTCTCGCGCGAGGCGGCGATCAGGCTCGCGAGGGTGGCGACCGTCATCGAGGCGAGGATGACGCCCAGCGACACCATGTTCGAGATGTCGGGCACCCACTCGACGTGCTTGCCGCCGTTGATGAACGGAAGCTCGTTCACGTGCAGCGCGTGCAGGATCAGCTTGATGCCGATGAAGCCGAGGATCACGGCGATGCCGTAGTGCAGGTAGCGCAGGCGGTCGAGCAGGTCGCCGAGCAGGAAGTACAGCTGGCGCAGACCCATCAGGGCGAAGATGTTCGCGGTGAAGACCAGGAAGCCGTTCGTGGTGATCTCGAAGATCGCGGGGATCGAGTCGATCGCGAACATCAGGTCGGTGATGCCGATGGTGATGAACACGATGATCATCGGCGTCCACATGCGCTTGCCGTCGACGAGCGTGCGCATCTTCGACCCGTCGTAGCCGTCGCTGATGTCGATGCGGCGACGCAGCACGCGCACGATGAACGCCTCGCGCTGCACCTCTTCGTCGTGCTCACCCTCGGGCATGGCCTGCTTGATCGCCGTGTAGATGAGGAAGGCGCCGAAGATGTAGAAGATCGGCGAGAAGTTCTCGATCACGGCGACGCCGACGAGGATGAACAGTCCGCGCAGCACGAGCGCGATGATGATGCCGACCATCAGCACCTGCTGCTGCAGGCGCCGCGGCACGGCGAACTGGGTCATGATCAGCACGAAGACGAACAGGTTGTCGATCGACAGGCTGTACTCCAGCGCCCAGCCGGTGACGAAGTCGCCGGCGTTGCTCCAGCCGCCGACGACGCCGAGCAACACGGCGAACAGCATGGCGAGTGCCACGTAGAAGACCACCCAGAGCGTGGATTCCTTCGTCGACGGGATGTGCGGGCGCAGCTTGATCAGCAGCAGGTCGGCGATGAGGATGATCGTCAGCACGATCATCGAGGTCATCTCGAACCAGATGGGGATGGTCACGGAACGCGGCCTCTTTCGAAAGGGTCGGCGGGAACTGAAAGTCTCTCCCCCGCACTGATGTGCGTCGCGCGTCCGGAGCAGCGATGGCGATGCTCGTGATGACGATCCGCGCGGATTGGGATACTCCCTTTCGCGTCGTTCATCCTACCGGATCCGGGCGGCCGCCCCGGACCGATCCACCATCGATGCCGCCGGATCTGAGACGATGAGGCATCACGTGACACCTTCTGCATGAGAGACACGGACGGAACAGATGTCGACGCAGAGTCAGGACCAGGAGTGGGCCGAACGGGCCGCATCCGGAGATCAGGATGCGTTCCGGTCGATCTACCGCGCCCATGTGCGGCCTGTGTACTGGATCGCCTACGGCATCCTCGGCTCCGCGCCCGACGCGGAGGACATCGCCCAGGAGACCTTCGTCATCGCGTGGCGGAAGCTTCCCGGGCTGCAGCTGGCCGGCACCTCGCTGCTGCCCTGGCTGGCCACGATCTGCCGATTCCAGGCGGCGAACCGCCTGCGGGTGCTGCGGCGCGACCGCGCGCATACCGCGGATGCCGTGCAGGAGACACTGTCCGAGACGCTCCCCGACACGGTGAGCGTCGAGGATCAGGTGATCTCGGCCGATCTCGCCGAGCGCATCGCCGCCGAGGTGGGGCTTCTCGACGAGATCGACCGGAGGATCTTCCGGTTGTGCGCCGTCGAGGGGTACGCCTACGCCGTCGCCGCCGAGGAGCTGGGTGTCAGCCATGCCGTCGTCCGAAACCGTCTCTCCCGGGTACGCACGCGCCTGCGCGGCGCGGTGCAGGAGGTGAGAGACGCATGAACGAGCACAGCGAGATCGTGCTGCCGCCGCTGAGCGACGAGAGCATCGCACGCATCGAGGATGCCGTGTTCGACGACATCGGCGAGCAGCGGGTCGCCGTGGGTGACCCGGTACCGGTCGCCCACAGGCGCCGGCGCGGCTGGCTGACCGCTCTCGGTGTCGCGGCGGCCTTCGCCGGCGGCATCCTCATCGCCCCTCCCCTGCTCACCGCCGTCACGGGCAGCCCGGGCGTCGTCGGCGCCTCGGAGATGCGCGACGAGGCCGTCGGGCCGGAGAGCTTCATGTCGGGCGCGGATTCGCAGGAGGCAGCGGACGCCGGCGGTGGAGAGAAGGCCGCTGTCGGCGGCGGTGAGGTCGTCGACAGCGCCGCGGGCACGGCCCCGCAGCAGCCGGCATCCGATCGCGAGATCATCACCACCGCGCAGGTCACCCTGCGCGTGGCGGACGTGCGCGAGGCTGCGGATGCTCTCACGGCGCTGGCCGCAGAGCACGACGGCTACGTCGAGGCGACCGACATCGGCATCGACCCTGCGGTTCCCCTGGATGCGGCGTCGCAGCCGCCCGTCGAGCGCGGCGACGGCTGGATGCGTCTTCGCATCCCGGCGGCCGATCTGAGCGTCGTGATGGACGAGATCCGAAGCGAGGGCGAGGTGCTGCGCTCGTCGATCGGCCGGCAGGACGTCACCTCGACAGCGGTCGATCTGCGGGCCCGCGTGGCCGCAGCCCGGGCATCCGTCGAGCGGCTCACCGAACTCATGTCGAAGTCAGGGTCGGTCGGCGACCTCATCGCGGCGGAGGCGGCCCTCAGCGACAGGCAGGCGCAGCTGGAGAGCTACGAGCAGCAGCTCAAGCTGCTCGACGAGCAGGTCGCGATGTCGACCGTCGAGGTCAGTCTCACCGAACGGACCAGCCCGACTCCGGCCGATCCGGCCGGCTTCGGCGACGGCCTGCTGGCCGGCTGGAACGGCCTGATCGTCTCGCTCAACGCTCTCGTCATCGCCTTCGGGTTCCTGCTGCCGTGGCTGGGGATCGCCGCGGTGGCGCTGCTGATCGTGTGGCTGGTCATCCGTCGGCGTCGCGCCCGCACCCGTGGCCGTGCGACGGACGCTGATCGTTGATTTTCCGGGGTATACAAGAAGTCTTGTGAGAATTCGCGGACGGCTTTAGCGTTGCCGTCGTGGAAGACATCTCGGTCATCACGGCCATCTCGCACCCTCTGCGGCGACGCATCATCGACCGCCTGTTCATGTACGGTCCGACGCAGGTGGGTGTGCTGGCGCGCGCCTTCGAGGCGCAGGTGGGCAGCGTCAGCCACCATCTGCGGATGCTGCAGAAGGCGGGAGTCGTCGAGCAGGTGGACGCGCCCGACGGCGACAGGCGCGCCAGCTGGTGGCAGCTGTCGCGCCGCTCGTTCACCTGGTCGGCGGATGACTACGACTCCCCCGCCGACGCGCTGATGGCGAGGGAGGCGCAGCGCGCGAATGTGCGCCATCAGCTCGACCGCCTTCAGCGCTGGTATCGGATCTCGCCGCAGAGCGAGGCCGAGGGCTTCAGCACCGACTCACTCGCGTGGGCGACGCAAGCCGAGCTCTCTGAGCTGCAGCGCCGCCTCAACGCGCTGGTCGACGAATGGCGCGGCGGGATCGATCGCTCAGACGGACAGCAGAGGATGCCGGTGTTCTTCTTCGCTCACGGATTCCCGACGGAGGTGTGATCATGACGACGACGGAACCGCGCATGCTGCGCACGCCCCCGGCGTTCCGCCGAGACCTGCTGGTGCAGTCGTGGCTGGTGGTGAAGGCGCTGTCGGATGCCGGGGACGCGATCTTCACGATCGCCTTCGCCTGGACCGCGGTGCAGATCGCCTCTCCCGCTGTCGCCGGTCTGGTCGTCGCCGCAGGCACCGTGCCGCGGGCACTGGTGCTGCTGGTCGGCGGGGCGTATGCGGACCGGTCGGATGCACGTCGCCTGATGGTGCTGTTCAACGCACTGCGGGTGGTCGTGCTCGTGGCCGTCGCCGTGTGGTGCCTCGCAGCACCGCCGACGGTGGCGGTGCTGCTCGCGGCCGCGATCGCGTTCGGCCTGTGCGACGCATTCTTCGAACCCGCCGCGGGCACCATGCCACGGCAGCTGGTCGCACCGGCGGATCTGCCGGCCTACACCGCGCTCAGCCAGACCCTGTCGCGTCTGGGCACGATGGGCGGTGCCGCGGCCGGCGGGTTCCTCGTCGCCGCGTTCGGGCTCGCGGGCTGCGCCGGGCTGAACACGCTCACCTATGTCGTGGTCATCGTGTTCATCGTGCTGTGGCTGCGGCCACGGTTCGCGCTGCCGCGGGCGTCGGCACACGAGAGCGTGCTGCGCGGGGTGGCGGACGGATTCCGTCATCTGCGCAGCGAGCCCGCCACCCGCACGCTGGTCATCGCCCTGTCGGGGTTGAACCTGGCCGTAGGTCCCGCGATCTCCATCGGGCTGCCGCTGCAGGCCACCGAACGCGGCTGGGGCGCCGGAGCCGTCGGCGTGTTCGAGGCACTCGTCGGCGGCGGCGCGATGCTCGGGGCGCTGGCGGTGGTCCGGTGGCGTCCGCGGCGGGAGGCGATCGGCGGCTTCGTCGCACTGATGGTGCAGGGTGCCGGCATCGTCGCGCTCGGCATCGGCTCACCGATCGTGGTGGGCGCCGGATGCCTGGTCGTGGGGCTGACCGCCGGCTTCGCGTCCGCGCTGCTGAGCTCGACGTTCGCCGCCACCGCGGCGCCGGACTTCCTGGGGCGGCTGGGATCGATCCTGCGCCTGGGCGATGACTGCCTGATGCCCGCAGCCATGGCGCTGTTCGGCCTGTTGGCCGGCATCCTTCCGCTGTGGGTTCCGTTCACGCTGTACGGCGGTGCGATGGCGCTGCTGATGATCGCACCGCTGCGGAACCCCCGGTTGCGCAGCATCACGCTGTCAAGCCCCGCCGCCGGGTGACGGCGGACGGATAGCCTGCCTGGCATGTCGACAGCAGAGTTCCTCCCCCGTCACGCGATCGTGACAGCCTCGGATTCGGGCATCGGAGCGGCGACCGCCATCGCCCTCGCGGAAGCCGGCATGGATGTCGGGATCACCTGGCACCAGGATCGCGAGGGCGCTGAGAGCACCGCCGAGGCAGTGCGGGCGCGTGGACGACGGGCCGTGGTGGCCCGCTTCGATGCCACCGACTTCGATGCGGTGCCTGCGACCATCGATGAGCTTCGGGATGGTCTCGGCGGACTCGACGTCTTCGTGAACAACGCGGGAGCCAGCAACCGTCGGGCGCTGCTGGAGATCAGCGTGCGGGAATGGCTGGACACGATGGCGCTGAACGTCGACGGCGCATTCCTCGGGCTGCAGACGGCCGCGCGGCACATGGTCGAGGCGGGCCACGGGGGACGGCTGATCGCGGTGACCAGTGTGCATGCGCATCAGCCGCGTGTCGGGCTCGGCGCGTACATCGCGGCGAAGCATGCGCTGTCGGGTCTGATGAAGACGTTGGCGCAGGAGCTGGGTGCGCACGGGATCACGGCGAATGCGGTCGCGCCGGGAGAGATCGCCACCGCCGCCAGCGGACGCACCTCGGAGGATGCCGATCGCACGCATCGCCCCGGTGTGCCGCTTGGCCGGCCCGGAAAGGCCGAGGAGGTCGCGGCGGTCATCGCATTCCTCGCCTCGCCCGCCTCGAGTTACGTCACGGGTGCGGATTGGTCCGTCGACGGCGGGATGCTGCAGATGGGCCCGGAAGCCGGCTCGAACATCCTCGACGATTCGTGGCGGACGGTCTGATCGGTCGCTGCCGCCCGCCGATCGGGACGACGTGGCCGGTCGAGCCGAAACTCGATCGTCGGACATGCCTGTGCCGGACCGCCGGCATCAGGATCCCGCGGGGACGCAGCGCGGCCGGACCGCCACGATCAGAACGGTGCGAGCAGGTCTGCGGGCAGGGCGGCCCAGGGGTCGGGCGGCCGGGCGCTCTTTGGCAGGCCACCCGGCGGATGCGCCCCGCGATCGGCGGCGACAGCACGTCCCGAACCGGCGTCGGGTCCGGACGCGGGGTTGATTCCGCTGCCGTCGGTGAAGGTGATGGTGTTCTGGGGTGGTGGTCGGTCGATGTAGGTGCGGCCGAGGGGGCTGGTCCATTCGAGCAGTCCGCCGCTGTGTTGTTCGACGTGCCAGGGGGTGTGGTGTTTGAGGATGTGGTGTCGGCGGCAGAGGTCTTCGAGGTTGTCTTCCTCGGTGGCGCCTCCGAGGGCGGCGTCGAGGGTGTGGTCGAGGTCGCTGTTGCGGGCGGGCATCCCGCAGCCGGGGAACCGGCACCGCTGGTCGCGTGCTTTCAGGTGCCGGCGCATCGCGGCGGTGGGCCGGTACCGGTCCACGGCCAGCATCGCCCCGGTGATCGGGTCGGTGAGCACCCGGTCCCACCCGGAGGCGGCGCCGGCGAGGCGTCGCGCGGTGTCCGGGTCGATCGGGGCACGCCCGTCCAACTCCGCAGGCGGGGTGTCGGCCCCTTCGGCTCCGATCAGGGTGGTGACGGGGACGGTGATGCTCACCTGCGGGACGATCGCGGCCAGCAGCCCGTCGTCGGTGTCGTGCCCGGCCGGCGCGCCGGTGAGCAGCAGGTCCAAGGCGATGTCCGCCCGCCGCTGCCCCAGCGTCCGCTCATCCGGCTCCCCCGCCGCATCCGGTTCGACAAGCTTCTCGTTCGTTGTGGCCATGCCGGTGAGGCGCTCGTAGACGCCGTGGACGAGCACGGCGGGGCCCAGGATCCCCAGCTCGGCCATCCCGTCCTCAGCATCCTTCACCCAGATCCTGCGGGTGTCCCGTGCGTCCTGGTGCCGTTCGTCCAGGGACCGGGAGCGTGTCAAATGGTGTGTGTAAGGGGTGGGTCTCCTTACGAAAGGAAACACACTGGTGGCTATTGACAAGGTGTCGCGTGAGGCGCGGCGGAAGTCTCAGGCGGAGGGCGCGCAACGTCTGATTGAGTCGGGGATGCTGGATGATCTGTTCGCGAAGATCGACGCGGGTGAGGTCCAGCTGGACGGGGATGGCGGGTTCATCCAGCAGTTGATCAAGACCGGCCTCGAGCGCGGGTTGCAGGCCGAGCTGACCGAGCACGTCGGCTACGAGAAGGGCGACCCGGAGGCGCGACTTTACGAGAACTCGCGCAACGGCTCGTTCCCGAAGACGGTCGGGACCACGGTCGGGGAGATCGAACTCGCGATCCCGCGAGATCGGAACGGGTCGTTCACGCCGCGGCTGGTTCCGACTGGCAGCCGGCGGCTGTCGCAGTTGGACGAGATGATCATCTCGCTCTATGCCGGCGGGATGACGGTCCGCGATATCGAGCACCACCTCGTCTCGACCCTCGGCGTCGACCTGTCGCATGAGACGATCTCGAACATCACCGAGGAGATCGCGGAGGAGGTCCTGGCCTGGCAGAACCGCCCGTTGGAGGCGTTCTACCCGGTGATCTACCTCGATGCTCTCGTGATCAAGGTCCGCGATGGTGGGCATGTCCGCAACAAGGCCGCGCATATCGCTGTCGGCGTTGATATGGACGGCGTCAAGCACGTCCTCGGGATCTGGATCCAGCAGACCGAGGGCGCGAAGTTCTGGGCGTCGGTCTGCGCCGAGCTCGCCAACCGGGGCGTCCGCGACGTGCTCATCGTCTGCGTCGACGGGCTGACCGGGTTCCCCGAGGCGATCGAGGCGACCTGGCCGGAATCGATGGTCCAGACCTGCGTGGTCCACCTGATCCGCAACGCGATGCGATTCGTCGCCTACGGGCAGCGCAAGGCCGTCGCCGCGGCGCTCAAGCCGATCTACCAGGCGCCGACCGCGGACGCCGCGCAGGCGGCGTTGGACGCGTTCAAAGCCTCGGCGTTGGGGCAGGCGAACCCGAGGTCGGCGCAGGTCTTCGAGGACGCCTGGGAGCGGTTCACGCCGTTCCTCGCGTTCCCGCCGGAGCTGCGGAAGGTGATCTACACGACCAACGCGATCGAGTCGCTGAACTTCCAGCTGCGGAAGGTCATTAAGAACCGCGGCCACTTCCCGAACGATCAAGCCGCCGTGAAGCTGCTCTGGCTCGCGATCTGCGACATCGAAGACAAACGCGCCAGGGATCGCGCCAAGGAACGCGGCCTCGGGCGCGGCGCGAAACGGAAGGCCGAAGGCCGGCTCGTCGAGGGACAAGTCGTCACGAACTGGATGAAAGCCCTCGAGCAGCTCGCACTCGTCTATCCCGAGCGCATCGAGCCCTACCTCTAACCCCGAGACCCTGGCCCCTTACACACACAACTTGACAAGCTCGGGACCGGGGCTGATACTGCTCGGCGATGCGCTGCGCGATCGGCCGCAACCGGTTCGGGGACTCCTCCACCGCTAACTCCAGCACCCGCCCCGCATAGGCCGCGCGGGCGTCCGGATCCTGCAGGTGAGACCCGGCCTCCACGATCACCCTGGCGTGCCCGGCGCTGATCCGCCCGGCGCCCTGCGCGGCCCAGACCTGCGGGAACCAGCTCACCACCAGGTCCGCGTCCGCCATCCGACGCTGCACGGTCCGGTCACTGACGCGCAGCACCCCGGCCAGCTCTGCGGCCACGTTCCGCAGGGTGATGTCCGACGCCTCGACCCCACCGTTCTCCTCCGCGATCGACAACGCCACCCGAGACGCCAGGGCGAGCAGCCCGTCACGCGCCGCGAGCACACCCTGCAACGTCTGCTCCACCGCCTCCAGCGACGACACGATCGCATCGAGCGAGCCCAGCTGCCCATCCGACGCCATCGCAATCTCGTTCATACATCCAGTATCAACACGGCCACCGACATTCGAATATCTCGGCGTCGACTCTGCCGCCGGAAACGAAGAAGGTCCTCCGGGCTGAACCCGGAGGACCTTCTTCTCGTCAGTGACCCCAGCGGGATTCGAACCCGCGTTACCGCCGTGAGAGGGCGGCGTACTAGGCCGCTATACGATGGGGCCGTCACTGCAACCGTTCAAGTATGCCATGTGGCCCGCGCGCTTCCAAATCGGCGCAGGCCCGGCCTCCGGGTCAGGCGATCATGTCCTTCACCATCGGGACGACCTTCTCACCGTAGAGCTCGATCGAGCGCATCATCGTGTCGTGACCGACCTTGCTCTGGTCGTACTTCAGGTCGAACCGGTCGATGGACAGCGTCTTCAGCGTCGCGGCGATCTTGCGCGCCACGGTCTCCGGCGAACCGATGTAGAGAGCACCGCCCTCGATCTCGCGTTCGAAATCGCCCACCGCGGGCGGACCCCACCCGCGCTCCTGGCCCATCCTCGTGCGCATGGCGAGCCATCCGTCGTGGGTGAGCGCTCGTGCCTTCTGATCGGTCTCGGCGACCAGCCCCGGTGAGTGCACGGCGACCGGCCGGCGCTCGACGCCGAACTGATCCTGAGCGCGGTCGAAGAGATCGATGTACGGTGCGAAACGGGCCGCCGGACCGCCGATGATCGCGAGGAACAGACCGAAGTTGTATCGCGCGGTGCGCACGACCGAATCCGGGCTGCCGCCCACGCCGACCCAGGTGGGGATGCCCGCGGCGGTGGTCGGGAAGACCCGCTGATCGGTCAGCGCGGCGCGGGTGCTGCCCTGCCAGGTGACCGGCTCCTCCTTCAGCAGCTGTGAAAGCAGGTCGAGACGCTCTTCGAAGAGCTCCTCGTACTGGCGAAGGTCGAAACCGAACAGCGGGAACGACTCGATGAACGAGCCACGACCGGCGACGATCTCAGCGCGCCCGTTCGAGACCGCGTCGAGCGTCGAGAAGCGCTCGAACACGCGCACCGGGTCGTCCGAGCTCAGCACCGTCACGGCGGAACCCAGCCGGATGCGCTCGGTGCGGGATGCGATGGCCGCGAGCACCATCTCGGGACTGGACACCGCGAAGTCCGGACGGTGGTGCTCCCCCACGCCGAAGAAGTCCAGGCCGACACGATCGGCCAGCACCACCTCGTCGACGATGTCGCGGATCACCTGGGGATGAGGGACAGGATCGCCTGCGGCGTCCTGTGTCACGCCGCCGAAGGTGTCGAGTCCGAATTCGATGTCAGTCACAGCCGGGACAACCTCACCCTCGCGGTATTCATTCCCATGCATGGATCGCGCCCGGTCCGAGCGGACATGACGAAGGCCCTCCGATTGCTCGGAGGGCCTTCGTGTCGCTGTGACCCCAGCGGGATTCGAACCCGCGTTACCGCCGTGAGAGGGCGGCGTACTAGGCCGCTATACGATGGGGCCGTCCGGCCCGAGAGGGCCGTTCTGGCAACCGTGTAAGTCTGACACGTCGACTCCCCCGTTTCCAAATCAGCCCGGCACCCGCCGTGCCGGCGGGCGTGTCGCGTCCTTCCGCTTGCCGCGCGCGATCCAGTGGAGTTGACTCAGCACATGCGCGTCACCAAGTTCGAACATGCCGCCCTTCGCATCGATCACGTCGGTCAGACGCTGGTGGTCGACCCCGGCTCGTTCACCGCTCCACTGGATGATCTCGCCGGTCTCGTCGCTGTGGTGATCACGCACGAGCATCCGGACCATTGGACTCCCGGGCACCTTGACCGGCTGCTGCGCGCCGCCCCTGACGTGCCGATCTTCGCGCCGGCCGGCGTCGCAGCGGCCGCGGAGGGCTACGACATCACCGTCGTCGCCCCCGGGGACACCGCCACCGCCGGCGAGTTCACGCTCAGCTTCTTCGGCGGGGATCACGCGGTCATCCACTCGTCTCTGCCTGCCATCGAGAACGTCGGCGTGCTCGTCAACGACCGGCTGTACTACCCGGGCGACTCGTACGCGGTGCCCGAGGGCGTGGAGGTCGACACGCTCGCGGCGCCTCTCGGCGCACCATGGCTCAAGATCGGCGAGGCGATGGACTTCGTGCTCGCAGTCGCTCCGAAGCGCGCCTTCGGCACGCACGACATGACGCTGTCGACCATCGGCCACGGGATGCACCAGCAGCGCCTGCAGTGGGCGACCGAGCAGGGCGGCGGGCAGTACTTCGACCTCAATCCGGGCGACGCGCTGGACCTTTGAGCTGAGTGGACGGCTGGGGCCCTTCGACAGGCTCAGGGACCCAGCAGGGGCAGGGACCCAGCAGGGGCAGAGACCCAGCGGTCAGCGGGGCTGGGCGGCGCGGACGCGCAGCGCGCGCTGGAGGTCGTCGCGCGACTCGATCACGAGGCGGCGGAGTGCGCCCGGAGCATCCGCGTGCTGCTCGAGCCAGGCATCCACCAGCGCGGTGTCGTCCGTCGCCGGGAACAGCCCGACGACCAGGCGCTGCGCCAGCTCGATGCTGCGGGTCGACCAGGCGTCGAGGATGCGCGTGAAGTACTCCTCGTCGAACGAGGCGATCAGATCCCGGCGCCCGCCGGCCCGGAAGCCGCCGATCGTCGCATCGAGATGATCGTTGCTGAGCGTCGTGTCGTTCCACGCGGCATCCCATGCCGCCTGGCGGATCGCCGCTTCCGGACGGGAGGCCAGCGCGCGGATCTCGGACGTGCGTCCGGCGGCGGTGGCGTCCCGCGCCAGTTCTTCGGCGATCCGCTCGGCATCCGCGTGCCCCGTCGTGGCCAGGGCCGTCAGCATCAGCCAGCGCAGGTCCGCATCCATCGGCAGTCCCTGCGGCGCGTTCCCCTCGAGGATGTCGCGCACCTGCTGCGCCCGTGAGTCGTCATGCGCGGATGCCGCGGCGAACGCGCGCGCCCAGGCGAGCTGCGCGTCGCTGCCGGGGTCGGCCGACTGCAGCGCAGACCAGGTCGTCTCCAGCCAGGACCGGCTCTGCGCCTCGCGCTGCTCGTCGACGACATAGTGCCGCACCGCGTACGCGGCATTCAGCAGCACGGCGGCGAGCAGTGCGACGTTCGCCTCCGCCGGTGCATGACGCGCGACGATCGCGAGGTACCTGCCGGCGGCGAGCTCACCATCCCGGGTCGCGTTCCACAGCGAGGACCACACCAGTCCGCGCACGAGATCGTCCTCGAGCGTCGACAGTGCCTCCTCCACGGACGACAGCGACCGCTCGTCGAGCCGGGCCTTGGCGTAGGTGAGGTCGTCGTCGTTCAGCAGCACCAGGTCGGCATCCGGGATCTCCACCTCGGTGCGCTCGTCCTCGATGCCGAGCTCGATGCGTTCGCGCAGCGCCAGCCCACCGTCGTGCAGCTCGTACAGCCCCACCCGCAGCCGGTGCGGGCGCGGCCCGGCATCCCCGCCGTCCTGCACGAGGAAGCGGCGGCCCTCGGCATCCGTCTCCAGCGACAGCGTCGCGACGCCGCTGGTCTCGAGCCATGCTCGAGACCATGCGCGCAGGTCGTGCCCCGACACCTCCTCGAGCTTGTCGAGCAGGTCACCGAGGGTGGTGTTGCCGAAGGCGTGCGCGGCGAAGTAGCGGCGGGCGCCTTCGAAGAAGGAGTCCTCGCCCACGAAGGCGACCAGCTGCTTGAGCACTGCGGCGCCCTTGGCGTAGGTGATCCCGTCGAAGTTCAGCTTCGCCGCCTCCAGGTCGGGGATGTCGGCGACGATCGGGTGGGTGGTCGGCAGCTGATCCTGCCGGTATGCCCAGGTCTTGCGGCTGTTCGCGAAGCGCGCCCAGGCGTCGGTGAAGCGCGTCGCGGCGGCCGAGGCGTGGGTTCCCATGTAGTCGGCGAACGACTCCTTGAGCCACAGGTCGTCCCACCAGCGCATGGTGACGAGGTCGCCGAACCACATGTGCGCCATCTCGTGCAGGATCGTGTTCGCCCTGGCGCCGCGCTGCGCATCCGTCGCCGCACCGCGGTGGATGTACGCCTCGGTGAAGGTCACGAGCCCGGGGTTCTCCATCGCGCCCAGGTTGTACTCGGGCACGAAGATCTGGTCGTACTTGCCCCACGGGTAGGGGTACGCGAAGGCGTCGCTGAAGAAGTCGAGTCCCTGCCGGGTGACCTCGATGATCTCGTCTGCCTCGAGGTGCTCGGCCAGCGACGCCCGGCACAGCACGCCCAACTCGATGCGCTGGTCGTCACGGGTCCACTCGCCGTCGATGCGGGCGTACGGGCCTGCTGCGACGACGGTGATGTAGCTCGAGATCGGCAGAGTCGGGGCGAACTCCACCCGCTTCATGCCGATGCCCTCGTGCACGCGCTCGGGAGACTGATTCGAGAGCACATGCCAGCCCGCCGGCGCGGTGACGTCGAACGTGTACGCGGCCTTCATGTCGGGCTGCTCGAAGCACGCCATCACCCGCCGCGAGTCGGCCGGCTCATACTGCGTGTACAGGTAGGTCTCGCCGTCGACGGGGTCGTGGAAGCGATGCATCCCCTCCCCCGATCGGCTGTACGCGGCGACGGCCTCGATGCGGACCGTGTTGCTCGCCGCCAGTCCGTCGATGAGGATGCGGGCGCCGTCGTAGCGCACCTCGCGGTCCTCGTCGTTGACGGTCACCCGGGTGACCGTCTCGCCGATGAAGTCGATCCACGTGTCCTCGGCCGTCGCATCGAACGTCAGCGTCGTGATGCTCGGGAACCCCGTACGAGCATGCTCGGGCGCACCGGTCAGGTCGAGCTCGACGCGGACGTCGTGCAGGGTGATGCGCCGCGCCCGTTCCCCCGTCTCTTCACGGGTGAGGTTGGCTGTCACGTTGGCAGAACTCATTGCACCATCGTGTCATGTCGGCGCGGTGCGCGCCGGGTCGGATGCCGCGCAGCGCCTGCCTGCCGGATGCCGCGCCGAGGCGTCAGCCCACGGGCACGACGCTGCCGGCCTTCACCAGCGCCTGCTCGAGGTCGGCGAGCAGGTCGTCGACGTTCTCGAGGCCGATCGACAGCCGCACGATGTCGGCGCCCGGGCGCGCCTCGGGCGCGACGGGCCGGTGCGTCAGGGCGGCCGGATGCTGGATCAGTGAGTCGACGCCGCCGAGCGACACCGCATGGGTGAAGAGCCGCACCGCGCCGGTCAGCGCCTCGGCTGCGGCGTATCCGCCGGCGAGGCGGATCGAGATCATCGCTCCGCCTCCGCGCATCTGGCGACCGACGAGCCCGCGCACGTCGTCGAGCTCGGGATAGCGGATCTCGGCGATCGCGGGGTTTCCGTGCAGCCGTTCGACCAGCGTGCGGGCGTTCGCCTGCTGCGCCTGCAGGCGCACCGGCAGGGTCGCGAGCCCCCGGTGCAGCAGGTAGGCGCCGAGCGGATGCAGCAGCGCACCGGTGATGGCGCGCACCCGGCGCAGGGCCTGGGCAGTCTGCTCGGAGCAGGCGATGACGCCGGCGATGACGTCGCCGTGACCGCCGATGTACTTCGTCGCGCTGTGCAGCGACATCGCCGCGCCCAGGTCGAGCGGGTTCTGCAGCAGCGGGGTGGCGAAGGTGTTGTCGACCACGACCGGCACACCGTCCGCCTGCGCGACGACGGCGGCGATGTCGACGAGGTCGAGCGTCGGGTTCGCCGGCGTCTCGAGCACGATCAGCCCGGTGTCGGGGCGGATGCCGGCGGCGACGGCATCCTCATCGCAGAAGGTGACCTCGACGCCCAGCAGCCCGGAGTCGAGCAGGTGGTCGGTGCCGCCGTACAGCGGGCGCACCGCCACGATGTGATGCTTTCCGACGGCCGTGGTGTGCGAGAGGATCGCGGCGGTCATCGCCGCCATGCCGGATCCGAACGCGACGGACGCCTCGGCGTGCTCGAGCTCGGCCAGTGCCTCTTCGAACCGCGCCACGGTCGGGTTCCACAGTCGTGCGTAAACGTTCCCGCCGTCCGGCAGCGGATGTCCCCCCGTAGCCATCGACTCGTAGGAGTCACCGCCGTGCAGGATATCGGGCAGCGGGTTCGTCGACGACAGGTCGATGGGCGCGGCGTGCACGCCCAGTGCGCCGAAGTCGGAGCGGCCGGCGTGGACGGCCACGGTGTCGGGATGCAGCGGAAGGTCGGACATGGCACCAGGATGCTCCTGCGGGCGACGGAGTTCCACCCGGGTTGTCGCGATCGCGCGGGCAGGTCGCGTAGGTTGTTGGATGAGCAATCGCCGCCGATCGCAGGGAGTGGAACTTGGGCGCAGCGCAGGGCACTCCCTCGGCGGTGGACGAGCTGGACCTCCGCATCCTGGCCGAGCTCTCCGCGCGGCCCGATGCGCCCGTCAAGCAGCTGGCGGCGACCCTCGGCATCCCGGCGTCGACCTGCGCCTTCCGGGTGCGTTCGCTGCGCGCCCGCGGAGTGATCGCAGGCGTCCGCCTCGTGGTCGATCCCGCAGCGCTGGGCGCCCCCGTGCAAGCGATGATCCGGGTGCGGCTGGCGAACCACAGCAAGGCCGGCGTGGATGCCCTGTTCGACGCGCTCGCCGCGACCGCCGGCGTGCTGCAGGTGTTCCACATCGCCGGGGCGGACGACTTCCTCGTGCACGTCGCGGTGCCTGATGCCGGCGCGCTGCGCGACATCGTGCTCGAGCACATCACGGTGCATGATGTGGTGCGGGCGACGGAGACCCAGCTCGTGTTCGAGCTGCGTGACGGTGCGGGTGTCGTGCCGCACCGCCGGACGAGGGAATGACCATGCCGCGCACGAGGTTGATGCGGGAAGATCGCGGGCTCTGTGCCCGCCGACGATGAGGAGAACCATGCGCCCCTATCTGGACAAGTCCGCCCCCGAGGTATGGAAGTCCGTCGCGGCCTACTCCACGGTCGTGGCCGAGCATGCAAAGGCTCACGGGCTGACGCTGCAGGAGACCGAGCTGATCAAGGTGCGGGCGTCGCAGATCAACGCGTGCGCGTTCTGCCTGGATCTGCACTCGCGTGAGGCACGCAACTCGGGCATCACCCAGCAGAAGCTCGACCTGCTGCCGGCCTGGCGCGAGACGACGCTGTACGACGAGCGCGAGACCGCCGTCCTGGCGATCGCCGAGGCGGCGACCCGGATGCCGCTGAGCGAGGAGTCCAAGGCCGACCTCGCCGGCGCCCGCAGCGTGCTCGGTGACGCGGTCTTCGCCGCAGCCGAATGGGTGGCGCTCACGATCAACACGTTCAACCGGATCTCGATCCTCAGCGAGCATCCGGTGCGCCCGCGCGGCGCGGACGGGAAGGTGCTGTCATGACCGCCGACCGCTTCGTCGTCGAGAAGCTCGCCGGGCAGTCACGCTACGTGCTGCTCGACCGGGGCGAGGACGGCGCCTCGTCGATCGAGATCGGCGAGGAGTCATTCGTCGACGTCGGCGGCGATCGGGTGCTGTACCACACGCTGGTCTCACCGGACTACGGCGGTCAGGGCCTGGCGTCGGTGCTCGTGCGGGCGGTGGTGGAGGACACCATCGCGTCCGGCATGAGCGTCGTGCCGGTGTGCCCCTACGTCGTGGCCTGGGTTCCCAAGCATCCGGAGTACGACGAGCACATCGTCCAGCCCCTGCCTGAGCACATCGACGCCGTGCGGGCCGCGGCGGACTGAGCCGCCTCACGCGGTTCCTCCGCGGCTACTCGCGCGGTCGCAGCCGAACGGTCGGCAGCGGCGGCGCGGGAAGCGGGGCGCGCTGCCCCTCGGCGAACGGGCCGAACAGGGCAGGTTTGCCCTCATCGCGCGGGTCGGCGGGCTCGAATCCGAGCTCGGCCTGATAGCGGCGTCGGTACTCGACGATCTCGTCGTGACTGCGCCCGATGAAGTTCCACCACATCACGATCTGCTCACCGAGCGGCACGCCACCCAGCAGGATCGCCCGCGCCCCATCCGGTCCGGCGCTGATGCGCAGCGTGTCGGAGCCGATGGGCACGTATCCGAGGGCGCGGTGCTCGACGGACGTGCCGTTGACGGTGAGCGAGCCGGTCTCGGCGAGCACGGCGTGCTCGAAGTCGGTGCGCACGTCCAGGGTCACCTCCGCCCCGGGCTCGAGCATCAGCTCGGCGCCGAGCAGATCGGGGGTGCGGGTGTCGACCGGCGACGTGGATCCGGCGAGCGACCCGATGAACACGCGCAGTGTGACGCCTGGCAGCTGCACGGGCTCGGGTGCGTAGTGCTCGAAGTGCTTGTCGGTGAAGCGGGTGGAGTCGGGCAGCGCGTACCAGAGCTGCACGCCGTGCAGCACCGTGGTGTCGGGCGTGCTGATCTCCTGGTGGGTGATGCCGCTGCCGGCGAGCATGAGGTTCAGCTCACCGGGGAGCACCGGCGCCGCGATGCCGTTGGAGTCGAGGTGATCGATGCGCCCGGTGAACAGCCATGACACCGTGGCGAGTCCGGTGTGCGGATGCCGCGGCACCTCCATCCCGCCGGTCTGCGCGACGTCGTCGGGGCCGTAGTGGTCGAGGAAGCACCAGGCGCCCACGAGGGATCGCCGCTTCTGCGGAAGCGTCCGGTACACGGTCATCGCCCGCAATCCGCCGAGGGGCACCTCGCGCGGAGTGAGCACCTCGACGTCGATGCACGGCTGCCCCGGCTCGAGCACGCTCTCCGTCGGGTTCTTCTCCAGATTGGTCATGCGCGCGCTCCTCGTCGTCCGGTGGACTGCTGCAAGTCAGCGTACCCAGCGTCCCCGCCTCGAGGGTGGACGTGCGGCGATCAGTCGCCCTTCTCGTCGATGCCCTCGAGAAGCTCTTTCAGCGCGCTCTCGATCGACTCGTGGTGATACTGGCCGGCCCGGCTCTCGGCCGAGATCACCGCGCACCGGTGCAGACGGTGGAAGTCGCCGTACGGGAAGCGGTACCGCCCCTTCGTATCGGTGTTCTCATCGGTGTCCTCGCCGAGATGCCAGCGCGCGAACTCCGCCATCCCGTGCTCCTCGATGAACGCGTTCTCGTCGTCGGTGCTCGGCGCGTGCTCACTCCAGTCGTCGCGTTCGTCACGCACCACCTCACCGTCGCGCAGCAGGCCGCGGGCGTGCGACAGCGCATCCTTGTTCAGCTGAACGGTCATCTCTCCTGCTCCTCTCCGTGGGGCCCCGGCGCGCGCCGGGGCTTTCTCACCCGGTCGACGATGCTGCGGGGCACGTCCATGCGGAAGGGTCTGGCCGACCGGCGGGTCGAGTGGTACCGGACGGCCTGTCTCTCCATAGCGCGAGCGGGGCGCGGAGTCCAGCCCGTGGTCTGTCGGGCCCGGCGGCGGGATGCTGACGGCATGAGAAAACCCGCGATGTCGCACCGCATCCCGGAGGACCGGATTCCCGGATCACCATCGGACCCGACGATGGTCACGAACCAGCCGGCCCTGCGGACCTCCTCCGGGGTGATCTGGCTGGTCTGCTCCGGCATCTTCGTCGCGCTGTGCCTGATCCCGCTGATCGGCATCGTGGCGTCCGGCGGCGCCGCCGCCGCCGTGGCGCTCGTCACCGGTGTGCTGCTGATCGCACTGCTCGCGGCGATGTTCGTCGTGCGCTTCACGGTTCACGCGCACCTGGCGCGGCGGCGCTGGCTGGCCGGCTGCATGCTGGCCATGGCCGTGGTGGCGCTGGCCGGCATGGCCGTCTGCGTCTCGATCGTGTGGATGCGGGTTCCCGGCTGACGGCGCCGGCCTGCGCGCCCGCTCTGATTGACTGGTGACGGGCCGGAGAACGATCCTCGCGGCCGGCAGATAGGTCGATGGAACGCGAGGCGGACTCATGCACGTGGGGGAATCCGGAACCCCGGACGGGCGTCCCGTCCTCTTCCTGCACGGAGGCGGTGTGGGCGGCTGGATGTGGCGTCCGACGACGGATCTGCTGCCCGGCATCCACGGCATCCTGCCGGATCTGCCCGGCCACGACCGCAGTGCCGGGATGCCGTACGCGTCGCACGCCGAGACAGTTCAGGCGCTCGCGGAGATGGTTGAGCGCCGCGCAGGTGAGCCACTCGCCGTGGTCGGGTTCTCGCTCGGCGCGCAGCTCGCCGTGTTGCTGGCCGCGCAGCGGCCCGATCTCGTCGATCGGGTCGTGGTGGTCAGCGCGCAGGCGATCCCGACCCGCGCGGCAGGACCGTTGCTGGGGATGCTGCGCGCGGCGGCCCCGCTGGCCCGCATCCCGTCATTCGCGCGGCTGCAGGCCCGCGAGCTGTTCGTCCCGCCGACGCTGATGGACGACTACGTGCGCACCTCGGCGCTCGTGTCGACCAGCACGCTGGTCGCGAGCGTCGGCGAGAACATCCGATTCACGGTGCCGCCGGCCTGGAGTGAGTTCCCCGGCCGCGCGCTCGTGCTCGCGGGAAGCCGGGAGCGAGGCTTCATGCAGGCGTCGGCGCGTGTGCTGCACCGCGCGCTGCCCAGCAGCGAGCTGCAGATCGTGGAGGGATGCGGTCACGGCATCCCGCTGCAGCGACCGGAGTGGTTCGCCCAGAGGCTCGGAGCGTGGCTGGCGTTGCCGGATTCCTGAGTTTCACGGTCGGACCGATCGCTCGCAAGGCGGAGCAGAACGTCTGACGAGACGACAAAACCCCCGCTCAGGCGGGGGTCTTCGTCTTGCTGGGGTACCTGGACTCGAACCAAGAACAACTGAACCAGAATCAGCCGTGTTGCCAATTACACCATACCCCAAGGGCGGAATCGGAACCCCGCACCGAGGTTCAAGCTTACCCGAGCCGAGCACAGATGGCGAATCGACACGGTCGCCCCGGGCGTGGCGTGCTCAGACCTGCACGACACGGCCGGACTGCTCCGGGCGGACCCAGTCATCGAGGTCGAAGCCCTGCTCATGAGCCGTGGCGAGGAAGTCTTTCTCCACGGCATCCGTCACCTTCGCCTCGCGCGCGAGGAACCAGAGGTGCTTGCGGTCAGGCGTACCGACGAGCGCGTGCTGATAGTCCTCGTCCACACGCAGCACCCAGTAGTCGGCGTGCGTGAACGGGATCCATCGCAGCGCCTCGGGCAGGAACGTCACCTTTAGCCGCCCAGGGTGTTCCTGGTCCGGCACGCCCTGACCGACAGCCTGCGTGGGCTCGCCGTCGTCGTCGAGGCAGCGGTTGTCGACCCGCACCGTGCCGTCGTCGTCCAGCGTGTACTCCGCCGTGATGTCGCGGGCGTCCTCATCCTCATGCCGCAGCGGCAGCCGGCCGATCTCGTACCACAGGCCGAGGTAGCGGCCCAGCTCGAGCGCGGGCACCGAGCGCACTTCACCGTCGTCCATGAGTCTCCTCCGATCCCGTGGCGTCCAATCCGTGCCTCCGGTCGCGTGCCACGTTACGGAACCGGCCCGCGGATGCGAACGGGCTTGCGGGCGCGAGCAGGGTTCGGCTACCGGCGTGCCACCGTCACAGCTCACCCATGCGCGCGGGTTCGACCCACCGCCGGAACACCGTCGACCGGGTGATGCGCGCGAGATCGGCCAGCAGCGCGCCGACCTTCGTACCGATGCACAGGCTGAGGAACATCATCGGCGCCGACACCAGGGCCTGGGCGTCGAAGCTCGCCAGCGCGACCAGGCCGATCGTGCCCGGCACGAGCAGCAGGAACGCCGGCTGGAACGACACCGTCGCCGGGATCGCCAGCGTCACCCGTTCCAGCACGCGCGCGGCGACGAACAGCACGGCGGCCGCGACACCGACGGCCACCACACTGCCCACCTGCGTGCTCACCAGTGCGAGCACCGCGTAGGTGCCGGTCATCACGACCACGCAGACGACGGTCAGCCGGAATCCTGAGCCGAACGCGAGCCCGATGCCGATCGCCAGCACGATCACGGCCGGCCAGGTCGCCCACAGGGACGGCAGGGCATCCCACCCTCCCCCGCCGTCGTCTCCGGTCAGCTGCACGGCTTCACCGACCAGGGCTGCGGATGCCGAATCGATGCGCAGTCCCGTCAGCGCGGCCCCCGAGTACACGCCCGCCGCCATGAACGCCAGCATGATCAGCCCGTACATCAGCCGGGACGCGCCTGTGACGATGTCGGTCGAGGTCAGTTCGAGCAGCGCGTTCGTGATCAGCGCACCCGGGACGAGGATCGCGATCGGCGCACACACCGCGAACAGCGGCACGGGTCCGAGGTCCAGCATCCCCGCGATCGTGCCGACCAGGATCGTCGAAACGAATGCCGAGACGAACGGTGCCACTGCCGCCGCCGCCCGCACCCGCATCATGAGCATGGTCAGGGCTCCTACGACCAGTCCCACGAGCAGCGCGAGCACGACTGCCCACCACGGGCAGCGGAACAGCGCCGCCAGCGACAGCGACAGCAGCCCGCAACCCAGCACGTTCTGCAGACCCGGCAGATGCCGCGGTGTCGCACGGATTCGGGCCATCCGGCCGGGTGCCTCGGCCAGCGACGCCGCGCCCGACTCGAGGTCGTGCACGAGCCGGCTGGCCTTCGCGGACTGGCGGAAGGTCAGCGCCTCCCCCTTGCCGATCACGGTGGTCGTCGCCGACGCCGCACCGGGCCGGCTCACCATCACGAGCTCGGGCAGGATCGCGAACTCCAGCGACGCGTCCGGCGCCGCGCGCCGGCTCACCTGTTCGAGCGAACCGCGCACGTCGGTGACCGAGGTGCCGCACTCCAGCAGCAGCACGCCGAGATCACCGAGGATGACATCGGTCTCGGCCGCCGGCATCCCGGCATCCGTCCGAGCTCTCATGGCGGCGATCCCGTCCCGTGTGCCCGGTCAGCGACCGAGGTGCTCCCCCAGCGCCCGCAGGCGACGCAGCGTCTCGTCCTTGCCGAGCAGCTCCATGGACTCGAACAGCGGCGGCGACACGCGACGCCCGGTGAGGGCGACGCGCGGCGGACCGTAGGCGACGCGCGGCTTGAGGCCGACCTCGTCCACCAGCTTCGCCGAGAGCGCTGCCTGAACGGCATCCGGAGTGAAGTCCTCCACCGGCTCGAGTGCGGTCACGCACGCGGCGAGTACCTCGGCGGCGTTCGCCGGAAGGCCCTTGAGCGCGTCGTCCTCGTAGACGACCTCGTCGGTGAACAGGAAGCCGAGCATGCCGGGCGCCTCGCCCAGCAGCTGCATCCGCTCCTGCACGAGCGGCGCGGCCCGGAAGGCCAGCACGATCTGCTCGTGCGTCGGCTCACCGCCGAACACGTTCGCGGCGGCCAGGTACGGCAGCATCCGCTCGGCGAAGTCTCGCTCACCCAGCATCCGGATGTGGTCGCCGTTGATCGACTCGGCCTTCTTCTGGTCGAAGCGGGCCGGGTTCGGGTTCACGTCGACGATGTCGAACGCGGCGATGAACTCCTCGAGCGAGAAGATGTCGCGGTCGGGACCGATCGACCAGCCCAGCAGCGCCAGGTAGTTCAGCAGTCCCTCGTGGATGAAGCCGCGCTCGCGGTGCAGGAACAGGTCGGCCTGCGGGTCGCGCTTGGAGAGCTTCTTGTTGCCGGTCTCACCCAGCACCAGCGGCATGTGTGCGAAGCGCGGCACGAACGTCGTGACACCGGCCTGGATCAGCGCGTCGTACAGGGCGAGCTGGCGGGCGGTCGAGGGCATCAGATCCTCGCCGCGCAGCACGTGGGTGATGCCCATCAGGGCGTCGTCGACCGGGTTGACGAACGTGTACAGCGGCACGCCGTTGGGGCGCACCACGACGAAATCGGGGAAGGAGCCGGCCGGGAAGGTGACCTCGCCGCGGATCAGGTCGACGTAGGTGAGGTCCTCATCGGGCACGCGCAGCCGCAGCGCCGGCTGGCGGCCCTCGGCGCGGAACGCGTTCTTCTGCTCGTCGGTGAGGTCACGGTCGAAGTTGTCGTAGCCGAGCTGCTTGGCGCGGCCGTTGGCCTCGTTGCGCGCGTCGATCTCCTCGGCGGTCGAGTAGCTCTCGTAGACGGCACCGGTGGCCTTGAGCTTCTCGATCACCTCGCGGTAGATGTCGTGCCGCTCGGACTGGCGGTACGGGGCGTGCGGGCCGCCGACCTCGACACCCTCGTCCCAGTCGATGTTCATCCAGGTCAGCGCATCGACGAGCTGCAGGAAGCTCTCCTCGCTGTCGCGCGCAGCATCCGTGTCCTCGATGCGGAAGATCAGCTTGCCGCCGTTGTGACGGGCGTACGCCCAGTTGTACAGCGCCGTGCGCACCATGCCGACGTGCGGCAGGCCGGTCGGCGAGGGGCAGAAGCGCACACGGACGTCGGATCCGGTCGCGGTGGTGGTGAGTGGGTGCACGGTAGCCATATCCCGTCGATTCTATCGGGGCGGGTGCGAGGCTCTGTGGCGTGCACAGTCCGGTGCGGCGCCGCGCCGCGCCGTCGTCATGCGGCGGCGCGGATCCGACCCAGCGGAGACAGCGCCGCGATCGCGATGACGATCACCAGTGCGACGACTCCGAGCCCGGCGTATCCGAAGGAGGTGAGCACCACGCCGGCGCCGGCGGCGCCGACTGCGGCGGTGAGGCTCATCAGCGAGTCGCTGATGCCCTGACGGCGCGGACGCATCGGCACCGTCGACGACTCGGTCAGCAGGGCGGCGCCCGCGACGGTCGCCGCGCTCCAGCCGAGGCCGAGCAGCGTGAGGGCGATCATCACGCCCACCGCGCTCTCGCCGGCGAAGATCGCGAACAGCAGGGATGCCGCGAGCATCGCCTGGCCGAGCAGCACGACCTGCACGCGCCCCCAGCGGTCGGCGAGGATGCCGAACAGCGGCGAGAGCCCGTACATGCCGGCCACGTGCAGCGCGATCGTGAAGCCGACCAGCAGAGTGACGTCAGTGCTCGATGCCTCGCCGCCGCCCGCGCTGTGAGCCATGTGCGACAGATGGATCGGCGTCATGGCCATCACCGAGGCCATCACCGCGTGCGATCCCGAGACGGCGAAGATCGCGTAGCGCGCGACCACGGGGCGGTCGATCTCGGCGCCCAGCGCGGATGCCGTGGCCGGCCCGCCCGCCACGCGCAGCGCGGTCAGCAGCGGATCGGGGCGCAGCGCGACCAGGTACAGGAGGAGCGCGGCCGTCTGCGCGACGAGCGAGAAGAGGTACGAACCGGTCAGAGGCGGCATCCCGATCAGATGCCCCAGCGCCTCACCGGGGGTGAGCAGCAGCGGGCCGGCGACCCCGCCGATGGTCGTCGACCAGACCACGATCGACAGGTCGCGTCCGCGGTGCTGGGGAGCGGCCAGGTCGGTGGCGGCGAAGCGCGACTGCAGGTTGCCGGCGTTGCCCATGCCGATGAGGATGATGCCCGCCAGCAGCAGCGGGAACACCCGCAGCGCGGCGGCGGTGATCACGATGGCGATGCCGGCCAGGGCGAGCAGGTTGCCGGCCGTCAGCGACAGCCGACGGCCGCGACGCGCGGCGAATCGCGCGAGCGGGATCGCGAACGCCGCCGCCCCGAGGGTGACGGATGCCGTCGCCAGCCCCGACAGGGCGTCGTCGCCGGACAGATCGGCCGCCAGCAGCGCGCCGAGTGAGACCGTGGCGCCGAAGGCGATGCCACCGAGCACCTGCCCCAGTGACAGCACCAGGACGGTGCGGCGCTGGATCGCGGAGAGCTGGTCGAGCGTGTGGGTGTTCACGAGGCCGGAACCGCGTCGCGCACGGCGTTGCGGAGTGTGCCGATGCCGGTGACCTCGATCTCGATCTCGTCACCGGCGACGACGGGGCCGACGCCCGCCGGCGTGCCGGTCATGATGACGTCTCCCGGCAGCAGGGTGAACGCCGCCGAGGCGTACGCGATGATCTCGGAGACCGAGTGGATCATGTCGGTCAGCGGCGCCTGCTGGCGCACCTCGCCGTTCACGCGCGTCTCGATGCGGGCATCCGCGACGTCGAACTCGGTCTCGATCACCGGACCGAGCGGGCAGAACGTGTCGAAGCCCTTGCCGCGCGTCCACTGGCCATCCTTGCGCTGGATGTCACGGGCGGTGAAGTCGTTGCCCACGGTGTAGCCGAACACGTGGTCGAGCGCGTCCTCGGCGCGGACGTTCTTCGCGATGCGTCCGATCACGACGACCAGTTCGCCCTCGTACTCGGTGCGCTCCGAGATCGCCGGACGCAGGATTCTGTCGCCGGGGCCGATCACCGAGGTGTTCGGCTTGAGGAACAGCAGCGGCTCCTCGGGGGCCACGTTGCCGAACTCGGCGGCGTGATCGTGATAGTTGCGGCCCACGCACACGACCTTCGATCGCGGGATGACCGGCGCGAGCAGCGCGACATCCGCCACGGGAACGCGCTCCCCCGTCGTCTCGAACCCTGCGAACATCGGGTCGCCGTCCAGGACCACCAGCTCGCCGTCGTCGACGATGCCGTACCGGATGGTGCCGCTGTGGCTGAACCGTGCGATCTTCACCCAGACAGCCTAATCGCCGCGCGCCGCTCCTCTCCCGCCGAAACCCCTCATGGTTGCCCAGACCCCTCGTGATTCGCGTGATTCACGAGGGGTCTCGACGCTCAGGAGGGGTCTCGGCGGAGAGAAAAGAGAGGAGAGAGAAGAGAGGAGAGGGAGAAGGGGGGTCAGGCGTCGAGGCGGAGCAGCCAGCCGTGCTTGTCCTCGCGGCGGCCGTACTGGATGTCGGTGAGCTCCTCGCGCAGCGACAGTGCCAGCTCGCCCACCGGCTGCTCGTCCTCGAACTCGCTCGAGACCAGCGCGCCGATCGGGGTGACCACGGCGGCGGTGCCGCAGGCGAACACCTCGACGATGTCACCGGATGCCACGCCCTGGCGCCATTCGCCGAGCGAGACCGGACGGCGCTCGACGGTCAGCCCGCGGTCCTCGGCCAGCTGCAGCAGCGAGTCGCGCGTGATGCCCTCGAGGATCGAGTCCGATGCGGGCGTGACCACGCGACCGTCCTTGTAGACGAACACGACGTTCATGCCGCCGAGCTCCTCCACGTTGCGGTCCGCGTCGAGGAAGACGACCTGGTCGCAGCCCTTCTCATACGCCTCCGACTGCGGCAGCAGGCTCGAGGCGTAGTTGCCGCCGGTCTTGGCCGCACCCGTGCCGCCCTTGCCCGCACGGGCGTAGTCCTCGCTCAGCCAGATGCGCACGGGCTTCACACCACCCGAGAAGTAGGCTCCGGCGGGGCTGGCGATGACGTAGTAGGCCACCTTCTTCGCCGGGCGCACACCCAGGAACGCCTCCTTGGCGAACATGAACGGGCGCAGGTACAGGCTCTGGTCGGCGCCCGAGGGCACCCAGTCGCCATCCACGGCGATGAGCTCGCGCAGCGACTGGATGAAGTACTCGGTCGGCAGCTCGGGCAGGGCCAGGCGTCGTGCGCTCTTCTGCAGGCGGGCGGCGTTGCGGTCGGGCCGGAAGGTGTGGATCGACCCGTCGGCGTGCCGGTATGCCTTGATGCCCTCGAAGATCTCCTGACCGTAGTGCAGCACCGCCGCGGCCGGGTCGAGCGAGATCGGGCCGTAGGGCTGGACACGCGGACGGTGCCAGCCGCCCTTCTCCGACCAGCAGATGTCGACCGTGTGGTCGGTGAAGTTCGTGCCGAACCCAGGGTTCTGCAGGATCTCCTCGCGCTGGGCGGGGCTCTTGGCGGCCAGGTTCTTGGTGACCGCGAAGGTGAGCTCGGCGGTGGCTGGGCTGGTCGTGGTGTCGGTCATGTGGTGTCCTCGATCCGGATGCGGCGACGCGCGCGTACTGTCAGATTACGCCTGCAGCAGGGCGAGCACGGCGTCGCCGGTCTCGCTGGTGCTGCGGCTGCCCTCACGGGCCGCGATGTCCTGTTCGACCGCACGCTGCACGCGTGCGGCCTCGTCGCGCAGCCCGAGGTGATCGAGCAGCAGCGCGACGGAGAGGATGGCCGCGGTGGGATCCGCCTTCTGCTGACCCGCGATGTCCGGGGCCGAACCGTGCACGGGCTCGAACATCGAGGGGAAGGCGCCGTCGGGGTTGATGTTGCCCGATGCGGCGAGGCCGATGCCACCGGTGACGGCGCCTGCCAGATCCGTGAGGATGTCTCCGAAGAGGTTGTCGGTGACGATCACGTCGAAGCGGGAGGGGTCTGTCACGAAGAAGATCGTGGCCGCGTCGACGTGCAGATAGTCTACGGCCACGTCGGGGTGCTCCGACGCCACCTGATCGACCACGCGCTTCCAGATCGCGCCGGCGTGCACGAGCACGTTGGTCTTGTGCACGAGCGTGAGCTTCTTGCGGCGGCGCTCGGCCAGGTCGAAGGCGTAGCGGACCACACGCTCCACACCGAAGGCGGTGTTCACGCTGGTCTCGTTGGCGATCTCGTGCGGGGTGCCGGTGCGGATGCTGCCGCCGTTGCCGACGTACGGCCCCTCGGTTCCCTCGCGGACGACGACGAAGTCGATCTCGCCGGGGTTCGACAGCGGGCCAGGCGCACCGGCGAACAGCTTCGACGGGCGCAGGTTCACGTAGTGGTCCAGTTCGAACCGCAGCTTCAGCAGCAGGCCGCGCTCGATGTTGGCGTCCTTCAGGCGCGGGTCGCCGGGCACGCCCCCGACGGCGCCGAGCAGGATCGCATCGTGCGAGCGGATCGCGTCGAGGTCGGCATCCGTCAGCGTGTCGCCGGTGGCGAGGTAGCGGTCGGCGCCGAGCGAGAACGGCGTCTTCTCGAACGTGACATCGCTGCCGGCGGTGACGGCGTCGAGCACGCGCTCGGCCTGGGCGATGACCTCACGGCCGATTCCGTCTCCCGGAATGACGGCCAGTTTCACGACGCGCGACATGGATCTCCCTTGCACCACGGCTGTCCGCCGCGCGGGTCGCTGCGGACGCTGCCTCCAGCGTAGTCGCGACGGCACAGCCCTCCCGACTGTGCGTCACACCCGGATGCCGCTCAGCGCACGCCGCGGCGAACGGGCCGCGGAGTAGGCCGCAGAGTGAGGATCGCGATGACCATCGCCGCGGCGACGAGCAGCGCGCCGATGATCGAGGTGGTCACCACGCCCGAGCCGAACGCCGCGGTCGCGGCATCCCACAGTGCGCCGCCGATGGTGGCCGGCAGCTCCTGCGCCTCGGCGAACGCCCCGGCGAGAGTCTCGCGCGCATGGGCGGCGGATGCCGGTGGCAGGCCCTCGGGCACCACGAGCGCACCGCGATAGAAGGCGGTGATGATCCCGCCCAGCACCGCCGTGCCGAGCACCGCGCCCAGTTCGTACGCCGTCTCGGAGACGGCACTGGCCGCGCCTGCCTTCTCGGGCGGCGCGTGCGCCAGGATCAGCTCGTTCGAGATGGTCTCGGCCGCGCCGATGCCGATGCCCAGCACGACGAACGCTGCCAGCAGCCATCCGACGCTGCCGAGCCCGGCCGTCGCCGCGACGATGACGTAGCCGAGCACGGAAAGCGACAGGCCGGCGGGAACCACGATGTGCGGTGGCACGCGGCGCGAGATCGGCACGACCGAGAGCCCGGCGACGATCATCGCCGCCATGCCCGGCACGAGCGCGAGACCCGCGGCCATCGGCGAGAGCCCGATCACCAGCTGCAGCTGCTGCGAGACGAAGTACAGGAAGCCGACGAGGGCGATCACGCTGAGCAGGTTGACGAGGATCGCACCGCTGAATCCGCCCCGCCGGAACAGGGTCATGTCGAGCATCGGGTTCTCGGCGCGCTGCATCCTGCGCACGAAGAACGCACCGGCCGCGACGCCGGCGGCCAGCAGGACGGCCGCGGTGAGGTTCGGACCGTCGACTGCGAACGACTTGATGGCGAAGACCGCGGGGATCATCGCCGCCATCGACAGCAGGATGCCGATCGGGTCGACCCGCCCCGGTGCCGGATCGCGGCTCTCGGGCAGCAGCCACAGTCCGCCGATCAGCAGCGGGATCAGCACGGGAACCGCCACCAGGAACACCGATCCCCATGCGAAGTGCTCGAGCAGGAAGCCGCCGACGACCGGCCCCAGCGCCGAGCCCGCTGAGAACGCGGATGCCCACACGGCGATCGCCAGCCGGCGCTGATCGCGGTTGCGGAAGATGGTGCGCAGCAGCGACAGCGTCGAGGGCATGAGCATCGCACCGAAGAAGCCCAGCGCTGCGCGCGCGAGGATGAGCAGCCCGGCGGTCGGCGCGAGCGCGGCCAGAGCGGAGACGACCGCGAATCCGGAGGCGCCGATCAGCAGCATCCGGCGGCGTCCGAAGCGGTCGCCGAGCACGCCCATGGTGACCAGAAGTCCCGCGAGCACGAGTGAGTAGACGTCGATGATCCACAGCTGCTCGGCACCGCTGGGCTGCAGGGCCAGCGAGATCTCGGGCAGCGCGAAGGCCAGCACCGTGTTGTCGACCGAGACGAGCAGCACCGGGAGCATGAGCACGGCCAGTGCCGCCCACCCGCGCGCACCGGCACGGGGCCCCTCGCCCTCGTGCACGAGCGCGATGATTCCGGTGGTGGACATGATGATCCTCTCGATTACTGAACCGTCCGGCTGGTACAGTATCACGAGGATCACTGTTCCGGTCTGTGGATCACTGTTCCCGCCTGTGAAACCGTTCCCGCCTGTGAAGGAGAACTGCCCATGGCCCGTCCCCCGCTTGCCCGCGAGCGCGTACTCGATGCGTACGAGAGCATCCTCATCCGCGAGGGCGAGCGCGCTGCGACCCTCGACGCGGTGGCGAAGGCAGCAGGTGTCTCGAAGGGCGGTCTGCTGTACCACTTCGCTTCGAAGGACGATCTCGCCACCGCGCTCGTCGCGCGCCTGGAATCACTGACCGACGATGATCTCGAGCGCATGCGTGCGGCCGATGAGGGTCCGGTCGCGTATTACGTGCGCACGTCGGTGATGGAGGATGACGCCCTCGACCGCGCCCTGATCGCCACGACCCGTCTCGCCCAGGGCGGATCTCCCGTCGCGTCGGCGGCGCTGCGCCGCGAACGTGCACGCTGGGCCGAGGTGATCCGCGGGCACGTGCGCGATGAGGCGTCGCTCGATCTGGTGATGCTGCTCAGCGACGGGCTGTACTTCAACAACTCGCTGGCCGAGGCCGGTCAGGAGCCGGGCGGGTTCGGCGAGTTCGTGCCTTCGGGCGCCGCTCTCGAGCGCCTGGTCGCGCTGGTCGTCGAAAGGACGGCGCGGACCCCGCAGGATGCGGAGTCCGCGCCGTCGGACAAGGGCTGAGCCCCGGCGATCCCGCCGGGTCAGACCTCGGTGATCTCGATCTGGCGGAACAGGTCGGCGTCGATCGCCTCGCTGATGTCGGAGAGCAGCTCGTCGGTGACGGGCGAGTCGAGCGTGAGCACGCTGAGCGCCTGAGCGCCCGCCGCCTGTCGCGCGATCTGCATACCGGCGATGTTGATGCCGGCCTCGCCGAACTTCTGGCCGTAGACGGCCACGATGCCGGGGCGGTCGGTGTACATCATCACGACGTGGTGCTTCTCGATGGGCAGTTCGATGGCGTGGCCGTCGATCTCGACGAGCTTCTCGATCTGCTTCGGGCCGGTGAGCGTTCCCGACACCGACAGCTGCGAGCCGTCGGAGAGGGCGCCGCGCAGCGTGATGACGTTGCGGTACTCCTCGCTGATGTCGTCCTTGAGCAGCCGCACGGCGACGCCGCGCTGCTCGGCCAGCAGCGGGGCGTTCACGTACGACACCGTCTCGCTGACGATGTTCGTGAAGACGCCCTTGAGCGCGGCGAGCTTGAGCACGCTCACGTCGTAGTCGTTGAGCTCGCCGTGCACCTCGACGTCGAGGCTCGTCAGCGGTGCCTGCGACAGCGCCGAGAAGATCTGGCCGAGCTTCTCGACCAGGGCGATGCCGGGGCGCACGTACGGGTCGATCACACCGCCGGCGACGTTGACGGCATCCGGCACGAGGTCGCCGCCGAGGGCGAGGCGCACCGAGCGGGCGACGGAGACGCCTGCCTTCTCCTGCGCCTCGTCGGTGCTGGCGCCGAGGTGCGGCGTGACGACGACGTTCGGCAGGTCGAGCAGCGCGTGCGCGCTGCCACCCTCAGCCGGCGGCTCGGAGGTGAACACGTCGAGGCCTGCGCCGGCGATCTCGCCCGCGACGAGGGCCTCGTGCAGGGCCTCCTCGTCGATCAGGCCACCGCGCGCGACGTTGACGACGAACGCGGTCGGCTTCATCGCCGCGAACTGCTCGGCACCGATCATGCCGGTCGTCTCGGGTGTCTTGGGCATGTGGATGGTGAGGAAGTCGGCCTCGGCGACGAGCTCGTCGAGCGAGACCAGCTGCACGCCCAGCTGCTGCGCGCGGGCGCTGGTGACGTAGGGGTCGTAGGCGATCACGCGCATGTCGAAGGCGTTCAGGCGCGCGGCGACCAGGGCGCCGATGCGGCCCAGGCCCACGATGCCGACGGTCTTCTCGAACAGCTCGGCGCCGGTGAACGCGCTGCGCTTCCAGGCGCCGCCTGCCAGCGAGGCGTGTGCGGCGGGGATGCGGCGCGCGAGGCTGAGGATGTGACCGATGGTCAGCTCGGCCGCCGAGACGATGTTCGAGGTGGGCGCGTTGACCACCATGACACCGGCGGTGGTCGCGGCCTTGATGTCGACGTTGTCGAGGCCGACGCCGGCGCGTGCGACGACCTTCAGCTTGGGTGCGTGCGAGAGGGCCTCGGCGTCGATGCGGGTCGCGGAGCGGACGAGCACGGCGTTCGCGTCGGCGAGAGCGGCGAACAGCGCCTCGCGATCGGTGCCGTCGACCTCACGCACATCGAAGTCGGGGCCGAGCGCCTCGACCGTCGCAGGAGAGAGCACCTCGGCGAGGAGGACGACGGGCTTGGTCGCAGACTGATTCGTCACAGGGATCCTTCGGGCAGCACGGTCGGGGAGCCGATGCGCCGCACGCCGTGGGGGCGCGATCGGGACACACTTTACCGCAGCACGGAGGCCCTCCCCGACCGCGTGACGCGGTGCGACGGCCCCCGGGCGGGCATCCGTGCGAGTCTCAGCCGAGCAGGTCGGCGCCGTTGCGGATCGCGTAGCTGAGTGTGTCGAGCCAGAACACCGCGCTCAGCGCGAGACCGGCGAGCATCGTCACCGTGAACGCACCGAGGCCGCGTCGCCTGCTCAGGGCGAAACCGGCGGCGAAGACGATCACCGGCACGACCGCGGGCAGCAGCAGCACCAGCCATCCGTAGCCGCTGATGCCGACCTGCGCCATCTGCATCAGGTAGAACACGGCGGTCCAGACGATGAAGGCGTAGGCCAGCCCGAGCAGGCCGGTGAGGATTCCGCGCAGCAGGCGCGATGCCGACGGCTCGGCGTGCGGCGAGAGAGCATCCCGGGTCACAGTGCTCCTCCTCCCCCGGCGACGACGAACGGCCAGGGCACGAGCAGCAGGGCTCCGACGACGAGTCCGGTCAACCGCACCCACTCGCTCGAGTGCCGGGTGAGCAGCAGCACGCTCGCGAACCACAGCGCGGGGGCGAGCACGGCGACCCACAGGCCCGCCAGGTACAGCGGTGCGGGCAGCATGAACAGCGCGCGCGACTGCATCCCCAGGCCCCCGATGATCCAGCCGACGGTGTAGAGCAGGTAGATCCCGCCGAGGATGCCGAGCAGCACCAGGCTCACGGTTCCGATGCCGCGTGGCTCATCGTCGGCATCCGGTTCCGTCGTGGGAGCGGATGCCGCAGGAGCGGATGCCGCAGGAGCGGATGCCGCGGGCGCGGCACCCGCGGGCGCCGCCTCGCCTGGCCGCTCCGTGCGCGGCTGCTCCTTCCGCGCGTGCTCGGCCCTGCGCGGCCGCTCAGGGCGGCGCGCCTCCAGCGCGTCGTCGCCGTCCCAGCTCAGCGCGTCGTCGTCGGCATCCGAATTCATGATCCCAGCGTAGCGACGCGCGCAATCCCCTCCCACTAGGCTCAGTGGCACATCGCACCGGGAGGTCACCGTGACAGAGAGCAGCAGCAGGGCGGCCGAGGCCGGCGCCGGAGACGGCGCAGGCGTCTCGCGGGGCTGGAAGCCGACGCCGGAGTCGAAGAGGAAGGCCACCACCTTCCGCTGGATCGCCGCGGCACTGTGGGCCGTCGCGATCATCGCCGAGGGCATCGCCATCTTCTGGCTGCTGCGTCAGCGCGAGTTCTCGGGCAAGGAGGGCACCCTCGTGCGCGACCCCGACACCGGGTTGCTCGAGGAACGCGGTGTCACCGCGACCTTCCCGCAGTGGGCGTTCATCACGCTGCTGGTGCTGCTCGTGGTCATCGCGGCGCTGTCGATCACCGGATCGGTGCTGTGGAAGAAGGCGAACAGGCTCGACCCCGCGAGCAGGTCGGACACCGTGCGGTTCTTCGTGCAGAACCAGCTCGGCGCGATCATCGCGATCATCGCCTTCCTGCCGCTGATCATCCTGATCTTCCTGAACAAGGACATGGACAAGGGCCAGAAGGCGACGGCGGGCATTGTCGGCATCGTGCTCGCCGCCGTGGCTGCGTTCATCGGCATCGACTTCGATCCGGCGTCGGTCGAGGAGTACACCGCCGATCAGTCGGCCGTGATCCAGCTGCTCGGTGAGGATGAGGTCACCTGGGTCGCCGGCGGTGGCGTCTACCACGTGTGCGATCAGGTGCCCGACATCCAGACCGGCAGCGAGATCCTCTACGGCACGACCGCCGAGGCCGTGGAGGCAGGCAAGACCCGCCTCACGCTGGAGTTCGCGTCGGAGCTGAACGCGTGCGGACGCCCGGTGCCCGAGAACGCCGACGAGATCGTCACCGCGCTGCGGCAGATCCGGGACGGGCAGGCCACGACCCTTCCCGCACCCGTGTGGGCGGCGGGTGACGAGGCGCCGATCGAGATCGAGGACGCCCCGGCGGAGTGAGCCCCACGAAGCGGTCCGCCTGAGATCTACCGCGTGGGCTGCGCCGCATCCAGTGCGATGCGCGCGGCGGCGACGATCTGCGGGTCGGTGACGTCGAACCCGGCGGCACCGCCGCCGGGGCCGCTCGCAGCGGTATCGCCCGACGGCCGTCGTGCCGAGAGGTGCACGGCATCCGCGCCGGCCGCGACGAACTGCGGCACGTCCTGCACGCGCACTCCCCCGCCGACCATGATCTGCACGCGCCCCGCCGACGCCCGCACGAGCGACTCGAGGGCGTTCAGCCCGTCGATGCTGCGGGCCGCCCCGCCGCTGGTCAGCACACGGCGGATGCCGAGGGCGGCCAGCTCGTCGATCACACGCGCGGGTTCGGGGAGCGTGTCGATCGCGCGGTGGAAGACGACCTCGGCGCCGTCCGCGGCATCCGTCCAGCGCCGCAGCGCCTCGGCATCCGCACGGCCGTCGCGGGTCAGCGCGCCGACCACGACTCCGCCCGCGCCCCGGCGCACGATCTCGCGGACGTCCGCGGCGACGAGCGCGACGTCGTCCGCGTCGTAGACGAACCCTCCAGGGCGCGGCCGCACGAGCACCGCGACCCGGCCGGGGTGGCCGGCGGCCTCCAGCACCGCGTCGACCGTCGCGGCCGACGGCGTGAGGCCCCCGGTCTCGGCGAGGGCCTGGCAGAGCTCGACGCGATCGGCGCCGGCCGCGAACGCGGTGCGGGCGCCTGCGGCATCCTGCACCGCGATCTCGAGCTGCACGCGGTCCATCGGCTGCCGGCGGTGCTCGGTCTGCGCCACCGTCTCGTTGGGGCCGGTCATCCGACCGTCGCCGTGGCCACCGGACCGCCTCGCAGACCGGCGGGGACCGCCAGCACGACGGTGCCGTCGCCGCGGACGCTCCGCTCGGCGGGCGTGCCGTCCGACCAGCGTGCCTCGCCTCCGGCGAGCTCCGCGGGCAGGACGAGGTCGCCTGCGGCCGGGTCGAGGGCGTGCACGTGCACGCCCTGGGACGAGGACGTGTACCGCACCGGCGCACCGGTCGCCTCACCGAAGCGGAGCCACGGACGAGTGCCGTAGACCGCATCGCCGTTCTGCGCCAGCCATGCACCCATCTCGCGCATCGCCGCGAGCTGCAGGGCGGGAATCGTGCCGTCTGCGGCCGGGCCGACGTTGATCAGCAGGTTGCCGTTCTTCGAGACGACATCGACCAGCATCCGGATCAGCTCGGCGCCCGACAGCGAGTGCCGCTCATCCTCGTCCTGGTTGAAGCCGAACGAGTATCCCAGACCGCGCGTGGACTCCCACGGGCTTTCGAGGATGCCGGGGATGTCGCGGTACTCGCGCGTGAGGAAGCCGTGGTACGGAACGCCCCAGCGGTCGTTCACCACCCCGTCGGGCACGGCGTCGAAGTAGCGCGACAGCAGGGCGGCCACCGCGTAGTCCTCGCGCCCCTTGCCGCCGTCGGGCCACTCGATGTCGTTCCAGAGCACATCGGGTGAGAACCGCTCGATGAGCTCCTCGAGCTGGGCGGCCGAGTAGCGCGCGAAATGCTCGTCGTTGCGGCGGAAGCGGAACAGGTCGGTGTCGGACTCGATCGGCGGGAAGTCGCTGACGTGCCAGTCGAGGGCGCCCGAGTAGTAGACGCCGAAGCGCGCCCCTGCACGGCGGGTCGCGTCGTGGAACTCGCCGATCAGGTCGCGACGCGGGCCCCGGTCGACCGAGTTGAATCCCGTCGACGGGGTGTCCCACAGGCAGAAGCCCTCGTGATGCTTTGTGGTGGGGATGACGTACTTCGCCCCGGCGCCGACCAGTTCGCCCACGAACGCGTCGGCGTCGAACGCCGAGGCGTCCCACAGATCGGCGAGGTCCTCGTACGAGGTGCCGGCGCCGTAGAGGCGCTGGTGCCGCTCCCAGGTGGGGCTGCCCGCGATGCGCACGGTGTTCCCGTACCACTCGGCGTACTGGTGCCAGGCGTACGCATCCTCGGCGGGGATGTTCACGCCCTCGCCGTGCCGCACGGCCCACGCCGGCACCGAGTACAAGCCCCAGTGCACGAAGAAGCCGAGCTTGGCGTCGCGATACCACTCCGGAACGCCGTTGGCGGGATAGACGGGAGCATCGGCGCCGAAGTCGGGGCCGGTGCGGGTCTCGAAGCTCAGCATGGTCAGATCTCCTGTCGGCGGCTGATGTGCGCGGTCAGCGGCGGGTTTCCGGTGGTGTCGAAGGGATACACCCCTGCCGCGAGGCGGTGGTGTCCGAGGCGCAGCAGATCCTGGTCGACACCGCCCGGCGTCAGTGCGAGCGTCCAGTCGGCGGCGAGGTCGTACAGCTCGGGCTCGAGGTAGCCGATCTTCACGACGACGAGGTCGGCCGACTCGGGGTCCAGTCCCAGCATGCGGAAGTCGTCGAGATGGTGGAAGGGCTTGCGGCGGGAGGTGATGATCGCGTGCAGTCCGCCGACCGCGATGACGGCTTGGGTTCCGGCGACCGGGTCGCCGTCGGTGATCGAGAACACGGTGCCGGTGATGCTCGCCGGTCCGCTCGGGCCGTCGTCGACGCGGGCTCCCGCCGTGAGCGCGACCGTCGCGCCGACTCCGGCCTGCCGGGCCGCCGCCACCGCCTCGGCGTCGAAGACCGATGCCACCAGGGTGGTGCGGGTGCCGTCGGTGAGCTCGGGGCGGGCGAGCAGCTGCGTGAGGGTCCAGGTGACGTCGCCGGCTCCGCCGGCCGTCGGGTTGTCGCCGGAGTCGGAGATCAGGTAGGGGCGGGCGGCATCCGGTGCGAGCGCCTTCTCGAGCGCGCCGTCGAGTGTGGCCGTCGGTGCGACGAAGGCGAAGTCGGCGCGGGCGTCCCAGAACCGGCGCGCGAGCCGCTCGGACTCGGCGGCGATCAGGTCGCGATCATCGCCCATCACCACGACGTACGCCTGGCAGCGCGGTTCGTCGGCCCACGCATAGCCGATCCAGATCGAGGCGTCCACGACGCCGTCACGCGCCTCGATCCCGGGGAGCTCGGCGTACAGGCCCGCGGCGGGCTCGAGCCTGGTGCTCGTCTTCTCCCCCGGCAGCAGCACCGGCACCGGCACCCACGCCTTGAACGGGCGCCGCTGCAGCGGGTCGGCCCCGTGCGCGCCGCGCAGCCGCGCGAGCAGGTTCCAGACCGCGCGCTCCTTGGTGTTCAGCCAGTCCTCGTGCGGTGCCATCCGGTAGCAGGTCAGCAGGTCGACCTCGTCGCGCAGCACCTCGGACACGTTGCCGTGCAGGTCCATCGACGTCGAGATAAGCGTCGCCGGGCCGAGCGCCTCGCGCACGGCGAGGGCGAGGTCGCCCTCGGCATCCTGCATCCCGATGACGCTCATCGCGCCATGGATGTCGAAGAAGAAGCCGTCGAAGGCGCCTCCGGTGCGGATGCTGTCGCGGATGCCGTCGACGATGGCGTGCTTCATCCGCTCGTAGGTGGCCGGCGCCACCGCGCCGCCCGGCAGCGACCGGCCGTGGTGGATCGGCACCCAGTCCGCCGCCTCACGGAGCTCGCGCCCCTCGTCGAGGAACGGGTAGTAGCCGATCAGGTCGGCGCCGGTGCGGATCGTGAAGGCCTCGTCGCCCGAGACGTGCGGTGAGAAGGTGCTCGACTCGATCGAGATTCCCCCGATGCCGATGCGGGGTGCGGCGAGCCCGCCGTTCTCGACGGCGGGCAGCAGGCCCATCCAGATCTCGCTGGCTTCGGGGCGTTCGGTCACGGTGCGATCCTCGCTGTGGTGGGGGCTATGAGTGTGGGGCTGTCAGTGGGTGGGGATGGGTGCGGAGCGGCGCGCGGCCTCGATCGCCCCCAGCGCGACGGCGTCGCCGCCGAGCCGCGCAGGGCGGATCCCGAGGGGGATGCCCGAGACCGGGGCATCGGTGCGCAGCGCGTCGTCGATGCCCGGTCGCAGCAGGTCCCAGGCCTGGGTGACGCCGCCTCCGACGATCGCGGTCGGCAGGTCCAGCAGCGTCGCGGCGCTGGCGCAGGCGAGCCCCAGCGCCCGGCCTGCGGCGTGGAACACCTCGCGGGCGTGCGGGTCACCGGCTCGCGCGCGGTCGGCGACCTCCCGGGAACCGCGGATGCCGATGCCCGAGCGCTCGGTGTAGCGCCGAGCGATCGAGGTGCCCGAGGCGAGGGTCTCGAGGTGTCCGACCTGCCCGCAGGTGCACACCAGCTCGCCGTACCCGGGAGTATGGCCGATCTCGCCCGCGGCGCCGTGCGGGCCGCGACGCAGCTCGCCGTCGACGATCAGTGCGCCGCCGACTCCGGTGCCCAGCATGACGCCGAGCACGTCGCCGGCTGCGTCGGCCGCCTCGCCCAGGAGGAACGCGTTGACGTCGTTCTCGATGACGACCGGTGCACCGATTCGCGCGCCGAGCTCGGCGGCCAGGGGGAAGCCGACCCAGTCGACGAAGGTCGCCGATGCGGCCCGGATGGTGCCCGTCTCGTGGTCGATCACCCCGGCGGCGCCGACACCGGCCGAACTGATCGGCGCGCCGCCCGCGACGGCGAGGCCGAGGGCTGCCGCGGCATCCGCGACCGCCGCTCCGCCTTCGCGGACCGGGGCGGTCACCGCATCGCGTGCGAGGATCCGTCCGCTCTCATCGGCGATGAGAGCGGCGATCTTGGTGCCGCCGATGTCGAGACCGAGGAGAACCGGGGTGCCGTCTGCGGGCATGGCTGTGCTGTGTGGTCCTGCCATGATCGCTCAGCGCCCGCCGAGGCCGGCCATGGCGATGCCCTTGACCAGGTGCTTCTGCAGCGCGATGACGAGGATGGTCGTCGGGATCATCGAGATGATCGAGGCGGCCATCTGCAGGTCCCACCTGGTTCCGGTCAGCCCCGAGAAGCTGGCCAGACCCACCGGCAGCGTGCCGTGCGCGGCGTAGTCGACGGTGACGATCAGCGGCCACAGGTAGCTGTTCCAGAACGACAGGAAGGTGAACACCGCGAGCACGGCGATCGCCGAGGTCGACAGCGGCAGGATGATCTGCAGGAAGCTGCGGATGGGACCGGCCCCGTCCACGCGCGCAGCCTCTTCGAGCTCGAAGGGGATGCCGCGGAAGAACTGGCGCATCAGGAAGGTGCCGAAGGCGGTGAAGGCGAACGGGAAGATCAGCGCCTGGAACGTGTCGACCCAGCCGAACCACTGCATGACCTGGAACATCGGGATGACCAGCACCTCGGCGGGGACCATCAGGGTGGCCAGGAACAGCACGAACACCGCGTCCCTGCCCTTCCAGCGCAGCCGCCCGAACGCGTAGCCGGCTGTCGCCGAGACGACGAGCACCACTGCCGTACCGGCGACGGCGACGAAGAGCGAGTTGAAGATGTAGGTCCAGAATGGCCCGTAGGCGAACACCTCGGCGAAGTTGGACCAGCGGATCTCGGAGCCGAACAGGCTCGGCGGCATCGCGAACATGTCGCCGTTGGGCTTGAGTGCCGAGAAGAACGCGTACACCAGCGGCAGCATGAACACGGCTGCGGCCAGGTAGATGACGACATGGCCGATCGCGGTCCGCACCCTCGACCCGCGGGTCGCCGGCTCACGGCCCGTGCGCCGCTCGGGCTCGACGTGCTCGGTCGCGTCGAGGGGCGCAGGGCGGTCGATGACGGTGTCAGTGCTCATAGTGCACCCACTTCTTCTGTGCGCCGAACTGCAGGGCGGTGATGATGATGATGAGTGCGAACAGGATCCACGCGCCGGCCGCTGCCAGACCGAGGTCCTGGAACTTGAAGCCCTGGTTGTAGATCCACATGACCAGCGGCATGGTGGCGTTGCCCGGGCCTCCGCCGGTGAGCATCTGCGGCTGCACGAACACCTGCAGCGAGGTGATCATCGTCATGATCGTGGCGAAGAAGATCGCCGGCGAGATCATCGGGATCATCACGCTCCAGATCATCCGCAGCCCGCGCGCTCCGTCGATGCGCGCGGCCTCCACGACGCTCTCGGGCAGCTGCTCGAGAGCCGCCGAGAAGATCAGCATGTTGTAGCCGAGTCCCTGCCAGACGCTCATGACGACGACCATGATCATCGCCCACTGCCGGTCGGCGAGGAAGTTGGGCAGCTCGGCGCCGAACCAGGTCTGGGCGAGACCGTTGAACAGACCCTGCGGCTGCAGGAGCATCTTCCACACCAGCACGTTGGCCACCATGGGCGTCACGACCGGGATGAAGAACAGCACACGCAGTGCGCCGCGCCCGCGGATGCGCGGGCCGAGGCCCAGAGCCAGCGCCAGCGAGAGCGCGATGCTCACCGGAACATAGAGCACGGTGAACACCAGGGTGTTCCGCAGTGCGGGCAGGAAGTTCGGGTCCTCGAACAGGCGGGCATAGTTCGCACCGCCGTTGAAGGTGCGCTCACCGAACGTCGGCCAGTCGAAGAAGCTCATCACGATGGACAAGACGACGGGCACGATCGTGAAGAGGGCGAGGCCCACCAGGGCCGGGCTTGCGAAGCCCAGCGCCTGGCGCGCCTCGTCCTTGGCGAACGACCGGCGACGACGTGGAGCTGTCGTGATGGTCATCTCTGTGTTCCTTCGCGGGGCCGCAGCCCCGGTTGATCTCTGTCAGTTGCCGAACTGCTGCTGGGCCGAGCCGAGGACGTCCGTCATCGAGGCCTGACCGTTGTACACGCTCACGAGCTCGGGCTGCACGAAGGTGCCGACCTTGGCCCAGTTGTCCGACACGTACTGGCCCTGCACGTCTTCGAAAGCGGCCTCGAACACCGACTTCACCTGCTCGCGGTGCTGCTCGCCGATGGACTCGAAGTACAGCGGCTGGCTCTCGGCGCGCGCCGGGTAGCTGCGGCCCGAGGAGGCGATGTAGTCCTGCGCGTCCTTGGAGAGCAGCGAGCCGAGCACCTTGAGTGCGGCTTCCTTGTTCTCGCACGATTCGGCGATGCCGTAGCCGGAACCGAGGATGAGGCTCAGGTTGCCCTCGTCACCGGTGGGCAGAGGCGCCATGCCTGCCTTGAAGCCCGCGTCGTTGTTGAGGTAGCCGACCGCGTTCCACGTGCCATCCACGGCCATGGCCGCGTTCTGACCGGTGTACTGGTTCTCGCCCCAGCCGCCGTCGGATGCCGAGGCCACGGGGGCGGCGACACCGGCGTCGGTGACCAGGCCTGCGTACCACTCGGCTGCCGAGGCGAAGCCCTTGTCGGTGAGCTGCAGCGTGCCGTCCTCGGCGACCGGCTGCGTGCCCGAGCGGGCGATCGGCATCGCCTGCCACTGGAAGTCACCCATGCCGACGGCGAAGCCGTGCTTGCCGCCCGTGGTGGCCTTCCTGGCGATGGCCTCGAAGTCGTCGAACGTCCAGCCGACCTTCGGCAGATCGGCGCCGGCGGCGGTGAGCATGTCCTCGTTGTAGTACGTGAGCATGGTCGCCACGTCGAAGGGCAGGCCGTACAGGTCGCCCTTGTTCTTCAGGATCTCGGTCGCGCCGGGTGCGAAGTCGTCCTCGGCCAGGCCGGCGGTCTTGAGGTCGTCGGCGGTGAGCTTGACGAAACCGGCCGTGTAGCCCGAGAGCATGCCCGAGTTCATCCCGGTGACGCAGGCCATGCTGCCCGAGGCCATGTTGGTCGTGAGCTTGGTGAAGAAGTCACCCCAGGGAGCCGTGCGCAGCTCGATCTTCAGATCGGGGTTCTGCTCCTTCGCGATCGCGATCTGAGCCTCGAGCGCCGCGGTGTCGTCCTCGCTGCCCGCCCACATGTCGACGACGATCGTGTCGTCCGAGCCGCCGGCGCCGTTCGAGCCGCCGCCGGACGCGCAACCGGTCACGGCGACTGCGACGCCCGCGATGGCGGCCACGGCACCCATCCGCATCTTCTTCATTGAATGCTCCTTGCAGAAAGTGTTCTTGTCGGGAGTTGCTTCGGCTATCGAAACAACCTGCTACTGTTTTGCAGGAAGTTACCGTGTCATGATTCGACACGAAGCGCAACCTGAACATCCGATGTATCCACACCGTCGCCCGATGCGGGCCGAGAGGCGAGCAGAATGTCCAACGCCGTACCCGACGACGCCCGTCGCATCCTGGACCTCGTCGCCAGCGGGCAGGCTCGCTCGCGCACGCAGCTCGCCACCCAGCTCGGACTCGCAGCCTCCACCGTCGGTCTGCGCGTGCAGTCCCTGCTCGATGCCGGGCTGCTGCAGGAGGCCGGCGAGGGCAGCTCGCGTGGAGGGCGCCGGCCTCGGATGCTGCGGGTCGCCGAGGACGGCGGCATCGTCCTCACCGCCGACCTGGGCGGACGCCACGCCCGTATCGGCCGTCACGGACTGTCCGGCGCCATGCAGCGCGTCGAGACCCTGCCCGTCGACCTCACCCAGGGGCCGGAGGCCACGCTGCGGATCGTCAGCGAGGCGCTGGACCGGCTGATCACAGGCTCCATCGTGCGGGCCATCGGCATCAGCCTGCCCGGTCCGGTGGACATCGAGACGGGAGCGGTCGATCAGCCGTCGCGGATGCCGGGCTGGCCCGGCTTCCGTGTCGGCGAGCATCTTCGTGAGCGCTACGGAGTGCCTGTCGCGGTCGACAACGACGCCAACCTCGCCGCGCTCGGCGAGCATCGCGAGCAGTTCGGCACCGCACAGCACAGCATCACCGTCAAGGCGGGCACCGCGATCGGCAGCGGGATCATCGTCGACGGGTCGGTGCACAGGGGTGCCACCGGCGCCGCCGGCGACATCACCCACACCCGCATCGACGGCAGCGGTGACGTGCCGTGCTCGTGCGGCAACACCGGATGCCTCGAGACCGTCGCCAGCGGCGCCAGCCTGGTGCGGCAGATGCGCGAACGCGGCGCCGACGGCATCCGCACCACCGAGCAGGTGCTGGCCCTCGCCCGTGACGCCGACCCCGTCGCGACGACCCTGGTGCGCACCGCCGGAACCCACCTCGGCCAGGCGCTGTCGGGCGTGGTGAACTTCTTCAACCCGCACGCCGTGTTCCTCACCGGCAGCATGAGCGCCTCCGAGCCGTTCCTGGCCGCCGTGCGCAGTCGAGTTTACGAGGCATGCCACCCGCTGGTGACCCAGCGCCTGCGGATCGAGGCCGCGAGCACCGGCGCCGACGCGATCATTCTGGGCGCGGCGCGCCTCGCGCTCGACACCCTCGAGGTGCCCGCAGCCGCCTGACCGGCAGCGGACCCGGACGCCGTTGCCGGCCGGGTGCGATCCCGGCTGCAACGGCGTCCGTCTGCTACTCCCCCGTCAGGGTGAGTTCGATCACCGGCATGAGCACGTCGGGACGGCGCACGGGAAGGTGGACGGTCAGCGTGCCCTCGGCCTCGCCCGCCGGCGTCATGTGCGTCGCCTGCTGACCGGGGTCGATCACCGAGGTCTTCAGCCACGAGCCGTCGTCGAGCAGGCGCGCGAACGAGACCTTCCCCGCGAGGTCGGGCAGGTGCACGAATCCGAGCGGCCAGCTGAACAGGTGCAGGTACAGCCGGTCGCCGCGGCGGGTGTAGACGCCCTCGCGCGGCGGCGTGAACTCCGCATGACCCGCACCCACGATCGCGTTGCGGTGCAGCCGCATCCACTCCCCGATCTCACCGAGCGTCCGCGCGTCGCGCGGGGCGATCGCGCCGCGTCCGTCGGGGCCGATGTTCAGCAGCATGTTGCCGTCCATCGACACCGAGTCGGCGAGCATCTGCACGAGCAGGGTCGACGACTTCTGATCGGTGTTGTCGCGGTGGTAGCCCCATGAGCCGTTGAGCGTCTGGCAGGCCTCCCACACCTGCGGCTCGCCGTCCACGGTCAGCGGCGAGGTGGGCTGATACTGCTCGGGCGTCACAAAGTCGGCCGGGATGCCGAGGCGGTCGTTGACGAGCATGTTCGGCTGAAGCTCGCGGCACATCGCCAGCATCCGCTCGGCATCCCACACCTCGGGGCCCTTGCCCGCCCAGCCGTCGCGGCTCTCGGGATAGGTGAAGTCGAAGAACAGGTAGTCGATCTCGCCGTAGCCGGTGAGCAGCTCGCGCACCTGCCCGTGCAGGTACTCGCGGTAGCGACTCAGATCCCGCCCCTCGTTGAGCGCGGCGGCGTTCTCATCGTCGCGCCGCGGGTGGTTCCAGTCGACCGTGAAGTCGGGATGATGCCAGTCGATGACGGAGTGGTACAGGCCGACCTTCAGCCCCTCGGCGCGCACCGCCTCGACGAACTCGCGCACCAGATCGCGGCTCGAGGTGGTCTGCGACGAGAAATCGGTGAGGGCGGACTCGAACAGGCAGAAGCCGTCGTGGTGCTTGGTGGTGAGCACCACGTAGCCCATGCCGGCCTCCCTGGCCGTGCGAGCGAGAGCCCTGGCGTCGAACAGGTCGGGGTCGAAGTGCTCGAAATACGGGCGGTACTCCTCATCGGTGAGGCGCTCGTAGCTCTGCACCCACTCGTGGCGCGCCGCCACGCTGTAGATGCCGAAGTGCACGAACATTCCGAAACGGGCGTCATCGAACCATTGCTGTCGCATTGCACCATCCTGGCACAGACATCGGATGTCTCGTGCGCCCGACACGAAGAAGGGGCACCCCGTACGGGATGCCCCTTCTGATCGAACCGATGTCAGCGCGCGGCGCTGCCCTCGACGTAGTCCTCGTCCTGCGACTTCCAGGCGAACAGCGAGCGCAGCTCCTTGCCGGTCACCTCGATGGGGTGACCCTGCTCCTTCTCGCGCAGCGCCAGGAACTCCTGGGCGCCGTTGTCCTGGTCGTCGATGAAGCGCTTGGCGAAAGCACCCGACTGGATGTCGGCGAGAACGCCCTGCATGCGCTCCTTGACTCCGGCGTCGATGACGCGCGGACCCGAGACGTAGTCGCCGAACTCGGCGGTGTCCGAGATCGACCAGCGCTGCTTGGCGATGCCGCCCTCCCACATCAGGTCGACGATGAGCTTGAGCTCGTGCAGCACCTCGAAGTACGCGATCTGCGGCTGGTAGCCCGCCTCGACGAGCGTCTCGAAACCGGCCTGCACCAGGTGGCTCATGCCACCGCAGAGCACGGCCTGCTCGCCGAACAGGTCGGTCTCGGTCTCTTCGGTGAAGGTCGTCTTGATGACGCCGGCACGGGTGCCGCCGATGGCCTTGGCGTACGACAGCGCCAGCGCCCAGGCGCCACCGGTCGCGTCGCGCTCGACGGCGATGATGTCCGGGATGCCGCGGCCGGCGACGAACTCGCGGCGCACGGTGTGGCCGGGGGCCTTCGGTGCGATGAGGATGACGTCGACGCCCTCGGGAGCGTCGATGTAGCCGAAGCGGATGTTGAAGCCGTGCGCGAACGCGAGCGCCTTGCCCGCGGTCAGGCGGTCCTTGATCGACTCGTTGTAGATGGTGCGCTGATGCTGGTCGGGCGCGAGGATCATGATGACGTCGGCCCACTCGGTGGCGTCGGCGACGTTCTTGACCGGGAACCCGGCCTCCTCGGCCTTGGCAATCGACTTCGAGCCCTCCTTGAGGGCGATGGTGACCTCGACGCCCGAGTCACGCAGGTTCATCGCGTGGGCGTGGCCCTGCGAGCCGTAGCCGACGATCGCGACCTTCTTGCCCTGGATGATCGACAGATCGGCGTCGTCGTCGTAGAAGATCTCGGTGCTCACGTGTGTTTCTCCTTGGTTGTGATTTGCGTTCGCGGGGCCCTTCGACAGGCTCAGGGACCCAGAATCCGTGTGTGGTTGTGCGGGGCCCTTCGACAGGCTCAGGGACCCAGAATCCGTGTGTGGTTGTGCGGGGCCCTTCGACAGGCTCAGGGACCCGGGTTCTTGGGGGGTGTCAGCCGCGCAGGACGCGCTCGGTGATGCTCTTGCCGCCCCGGCCGATGGCGAGCAGGCCCGACTGGGCGAGCTCCTTGATGCCGAAGGGCTCGAGGGCGCGCAGCAGCGCCTGGACCTTGCCCTGGTCGCCGGTGACCTCGATCACCAGGGCGTCCGTGGCGTAGTCCACGACCGATGCGCGGAACAGGTTCACGACCTCGAGCACGTTCGAGCGGGTGTTGTTGTCGGTGCGCACCTTGATGAGCATGTGCTCCCGCTGCACCGACGACGACGGCTCGAGCTCGACGATCTTGATGACGTTGATCAGCTTGTTCAGCTGCTTGGTGACCTGCTCGAGGGGCAGCTCCTCGACGTCGACGACGACGGTGATCCGCGAGATGCCCGGCACCTCGGTCACGCCGACGGCGAGCGACTCGATGTTGAATCCACGACGGGCGAACAGCCCGGCCACGCGGGTCAGCAGACCCGGGGTGTTCTCGACCAGCAGGCTCAGCACATGCGATGCCATGGTTCAGTCCTCCTGATCGAATGCCGGGGCGTGGTCACGCGCGTACTGGACATAGCTGTTGCTGACACCCTGCGGCACCATCGGCCACACCATGGCGTCGGCGCTCACGACGAAGTCGATCACGACGGGCCGGTCGTTGGTCTCGAGTGCCGTCTTGATCGCCGCGTCGACCTCTTCCTCGGTCTCCACCCGCAGGGCGAGGCAGCCGTAGGCCTCGGCGAGCTTGACGAAGTCGGGCACCCGCACCGTGCCGTGGCCGGTGTTCAGGTCGGTGTTCGAGTGACGTCCGTCGTAGAACAGCGTCTGCCACTGGCGCACCATGCCCAGCGACGAGTTGTTGATGATCGCGACCTTGATCGGGATGTTGTTGATGACGCAGGTGGCTAGCTCCTGGTTGGTCATCTGGAAGCATCCGTCGCCGTCGATCGACCAGACGACGCGGTCGGGCTCGGCGACCTTGGCACCCATGGCGGCAGGAACGGAGTAGCCCATGGTGCCGGCGCCGCCGGAGTTGAGCCACGAGTTGGGGCGCTCGTACTTGATGAACTGCGCCGCCCACATCTGGTGCTGACCGACGCCGGCCGCGTAGATGGCCTCGGGGCCGGTCAGCTCGCCGATCCGCTGGATCACGTACTGCGGCGACATCAGGCCGTCCTCGGGCTGCGAGTAGCCGAGCGGGAACTCGGCGCGCAGCCCGTCGAGGTACGACCACCATTCCTCGGTGTCGGGCTTGCCGCCGCCGATCGCGCTGCGGAACGCCGTGTCGAGGTCGACGAGCACGTCGCGCACGTCGCCCACGATCGGCACATCGGCGGTGCGGATCTTGGAGATCTCGGCAGGGTCGATGTCGACGTGCACGACCTTCGCGTTCGGGGCGAACAGCGCGGCCTTGCCCGTGACGCGGTCGTCGAACCGCGCCCCGAGCGAGACGATCAGGTCGGACTCTTGCAGTGCCAGCACTGCAGGCACCGTGCCGTGCATCCCCGGCATCCCGAGGTGCTGCGGGTGCGAATCCGGGAACGCGCCGCGGGCCATCAGCGTGGTGACGACGGGCGCACCCGTCGACTCCGCCAGCACGAGCAGCTGCTCGGATGCACGCCCGCGCACGACGCCGCCGCCGACGTACAGCACCGGCTTCTTCGCCTCGGCGATCAGGTTCGCCGCCGCCTGGATCTGCTTGCCGTGCGCCTTGGTCACCGGACGGTACCCGGGCAGATCGATCTTCGGCGGCCAGGTGAAGGGCACCACGTCCTGCTGGGCATCCTTGGTGATGTCCACCAGCACCGGACCGGGGCGACCGGTCGAGGCGATCTCGAACGCGGCGGCGAGGGCACCGGGGATGTCCTCGGCGCGCTTGACCAGGAAGGAGTGCTTCGTGACCGGCATGGTGATGCCGACGATGTCGGCCTCCTGGAACGCATCCGTTCCCATCAGCGTCGAGAACACCTGACCCGTGATCGCCACGAGCGGCATGGAGTCCATGTACGCGTCGGCGATCGCGGTGACGAGGTTGGTCGCCCCGGGACCGGAGGTCGCGATGCATACGCCGACCCGGCCGGATGCCGCGGCATAGCCCTCGGCCGCGTGACCGGCGCCCTGCTCGTGGCGCACCAGCACGTGGCGCACCCCGGAGGAGTCCATCAGCGGGTCGTACACCGGCATGATCGCCCCGCCCGGGATGCCGAAGACGTCGGTGACGCCCAGCTTCTCGAGCGAGCGGACGACCGCTTCTGCTCCGGAGATCTCGGGGGCCGCCGAGGGCCGCGCGGGCGGCCGTGGCACGGCCGGTGCGGAGTCTGAAGGAGTCATTTCATTCCTTGATGATCGTCGTTGTCGATTCGGCCCGTCGTGAGACAGGCGGTCGCCAGCGCTCAGCCGGTCGTCGCTCCCTCAGCTGCGGAGCGCACGAGACGCGAGTACTTGGCAAGGACGCCACGGGTATAGCGCGGGGGAAGGGGCTCCCAGCCAGAGCGGCGGGAGGTCAGCTCCGCCTCCTCGACGAGTAGCTCGAGGGAGCGAGCCGCGATATCGACCCGTATCAGATCACCATCGCGCACGAAGGCGATCGGACCTGCGTCGACCGCTTCGGGTGCTATGTGGCCGATGCACAGGCCGGTTGTGCCGCCTGAGAATCGTCCGTCCGTCAAGAGTAGTACATCTTTTCCGAGCCCCGCGCCCTTGATGGCGCCGGTGATGGCGAGCATCTCGCGCATGCCGGGGCCGCCCTTGGGGCCCTCGTAGCGGATCACCACGACGTCGCCGGCGTTGATCTCGCCTGCCGCGAGGGCGTCCATGGCGGCGCGCTCGCGCTCGAACACGCGTGCGGGGCCCTCGAAGACGTCGGCGTCGAAGCCGGCCGACTTCACGACCGCACCCTCGGGCGCCATCGAGCCGTGCAGGATCGTGATTCCGCCGGAGGTGTGGATCGGGTTGTCGAAGCTGCGGATGACCTCGCCGTCGATGGGGTCGGGGTTCAGGTCGCGCAGGTTCTCGGCGACGGTCTTGCCGGTCACGGTGAGCGCGTCGCCGTGGATCAGGCCCTCGTCGAGCATGGCCTTCATGATCACCGGGATGCCGCCGTGGCGGTCGACGTCGTTCATGACGTACTGGCCGAACGGCTTCATGTCACCCACGTGCGGGGTGCGGTCGCCGATGCGGTTGAAGTCGTGCAGGCTCAGCTCGACGCCGGCCTCGCGCGCGATGGCGAGCAGGTGCAGCACGACGTTGGTCGAACCGCCGAGCGCCATCGCCAGGGCGATCGCGTTCTCGAACGACTCCTTGGTGAGGATGTCCTTGGTGGTGATGCCCTGACGCAGCAGGTTCACCACGGCCTCGCCCGAGCGGTGCGCGTAGTAGTCGCGGCGGCGGTCTGCCGAGGGCGGCGCGGCCGAGCCCGGCAGGCTGAGGCCCAGCGCCTCGGCGACGGATGCCATGGTGTTGGCGGTGTACATGCCGCCGCACGCGCCCTCACCGGGGGCGAAGGAGCACTCGATGCGCTTGAGGTCCTCTTCGGTCATGCGACCGGCACGACACGCGCCGACGCCCTCGAAGGAGTCGATGATCGTGATCTCCTTCTCGGTGCCGTCCGAGAGCTTCACCCAGCCGGGCGCGATTGAGCCGGCGTAGAGGAAGACGCTCGACAGGCCCAGGCGCGCGCTGGCCATGAGCATGCCGGGGATCGACTTGTCGCAGCCGGCGAGCAGCACGGTGCCGTCGAGGCGCTCGGCCATGATGACCGTCTCGACCGAGTCGGCGATGACCTCGCGCGAGACGAGCGAGAAGTGCATGCCCTCGTGGCCCATCGAGATGCCGTCGGAGACGGAGATGGTGCCGAACTGCAGGGGGTAGCCGCCGCCCGAGTGCACGCCCTCCTTGGCGCCCTGTGCGAGCCGGTCGAGGCTCAGGTTGCACGGGGTGATCTCGTTCCAGCTCGAGGCGATGCCGATCTGGGGCTTGTCCCAGTCCGCATCCCCCATGCCGACGGCACGGAGCATGCCCCGGGAGGTGGTCGCCTCGATGCCGTCGGTGACGACTCGGCTGCGCGGCTTGATGTCGATTTCAGAGGGCGCGCCGGGCGCACCGGAGTGAGCTTCGTGGGAGGACATGACGGAAGTCTATTCCCGACCGGAGCCGCGCTCGTTCGCGATGACGCCCAGGAGCGCGGCGATCTCCTGTGGGGATCCCACACGAAGGGTCGCCGAGGTATCCCCCGCGCCGACCCGGACGCCCAGGTCGCCGGGGCCGAGCACGCCCATCGCATCCTCGTCGGTGACGTCGTCGCCGGCGAAGAGGATGCCGGTCGCGCCGGTGTGCTCGCGCAGTGCCGCGATCGCGGCATCCTTCCCCTCGTCGCGGGAGGAGAATTCCAGGATGCGGTCGCCGGTGCGGCGGCGCCAGCGCGCCGCACGGCGGGCGAGTACCTCGTCGACGGCGGCGAAGGCGGCCCGCTCTACGTCGCGCGCGGCCGGGCGGCCGTGGATGCCGACGCCGAAGGTCTTCCGCTCCAGCTCGACACCCGGGTAGGCGGTCAGCAGCGGCTCGAGCTCCTGGAACAGCGATTCGCGCAGCTCGCGCTCGTGTGCGGCCTCCTGCACATCGGCCTCGCCCTGGCCGGGGTACCAGTACTGCGCGCCGTGCGAGCCGGCGAGGATCACCGAGGAGTCGTCGAGGTGCTCGGCGATCTCGCGCAGGTGCACCAGGCTGCGGCCCGACACGTACGCCACGAAGGTCGACGGCATTGCGGTGAGCCGTGCGACGGCGTCGGCGATCTCGGGCAGCGCCCGCGCGCTCATCGGCTCGGGGACGAGCGGGGCCGCCGTCCCGTCGAAGTCGAGCGCGATCAGCAGCACGGGTGTGCGTGCGATCGCGGTGATGGCCGGATCGGTGGTTCCGGGTGTCCAGTCGCGGGTCATGCTTTCCCCTCGGTGGTGCGGCGGTGGTGGGCGGCGTGCTCGAGTGCTCTGAGGAAGGACTGCGACCACGCCGTGACGTCGTGCTCGAGTACGCGCTTGCGCAATGACCGCATCCGTCTGGCCTGCTCGGCGCGCGGCATCTCGATCGCAGCGACGATGGCGTCCTTGACGCCCTCGATGTCGTGCGGATTGACGCGCACGGCCTGGCGCAGCTCGTCGGCAGCACCGGTGAACTCGCTGAGGACGAGCACGCCGCGGTTGTCGGCCCGGGTGGCGACGTACTCCTTGGCGACGAGGTTCATGCCGTCGCGCAGCGCCGTGACGAGCATCACGTCGGCGGCCAGGTACATCGCGACCATCTCCTCGCGCGGGAACCCCTGATGCAGGTAGCGGATCGCGGTGTGGCCGAGCGTGTCGTGGTCGCCGTTGATGCGGCCGATCGCGAGCTCGACCTCGTCGCGCAGCTGCATGTACGCGTCCACCCGCTCGCGACTCGGGCTCGCGACCTGCACGAAGGCGACGTCCTCGACCGAGATCCGGCCCTGGTCGAGCAGTTCACCGTACGCCTTGATGCGGTGCCTGATGCCCTTGGTGTAGTCGAGCCGGTCGACGCCGAGGAGGATGTGCCTGGGGTTGCCGAGCCCCTCGCGGATCTCGACGGCGCGGGCGCGGATGTCGGGGCGCTGCGCGAGCTCGCGGTACGGGGTGGTGTCGATCGAGATGGGAAACGCCTTCACGATCGTGCGGTGGCCGCCCGGCAGCGTGATCGAGCTCGCCTTGACTTCGCCGTCCAGCCGCCGCTTGGCGGCGGCGAGGAAGTTCGCGGCATCCTGTGCGCGCTGGAAGCCGATCACGTCGGCGCCGAGCAGGCCGCGCAGCACCTGGTCGCGCCAGGGCAGCTGCGCGTACAGCCCGTGGGCGGGGAACGGGATGTGGTGGAAGTAGCCGATCGTGACGTCGGGCCGCAGGCTGCGCACCATCTCGGGCACGAGCTGCAGCTGGTAGTCGTGCACCCACACCGTGCCGCCCTCGGCGACGGCCTCGGCGGCGGCCTCGGCGAAGCGCAGGTTCACGGAGACGTAGGCCTCCCACCACTCGCGGTGGTACTGCGGCGGGGCGATCACGTCGTGGTACAGCGGCCAGATCGTGTCGTTCGAGAAGCCCTCGTAGTAGTCCTCGATGTCGCGCTCGCTGAGCGCGACCGGGATGAGGCGGATGCCGTCGGCGTCGAAGGGCTCGAGCTCGAGGTCGGGCATGCCCGGCCAGCCGACCCAGGCTCCGTCGACGGCGTGCATCATCGGCTCGAGTGCGGCCACGAGGCCGCCCGGCGAGGTGCGCCAGATCTCCTCGCCGTCGGCGGTCACCACCCTGTCGACGGGAAGGCGATTCGCGACCACGACGAACTGTGCGGCGACCATGGGACTCCTCTGCTCGGTCCTCCCAGGCTACCCAGGCCCGCGCGGGTCAGGAGCGGGATGTCGCAAGCAGGCGGTTCGCGATGCCCGAGCCGACCACGATCGCGGAGGCGACGAGCGGCAACAGCAGGGCGGCCGCGGTGCCGGTGCTCTCGGCGAGTCCGCCGGTGATCGCCGAGGCCGCGGCCTGCCCCACGATCACGGCCGAGCCGAGCATGGTCATGACCGTGGCCGAGCGTCCCAGCGGGCTGCGTGCGGCGCCGAGGCTGTACAGCGTGACCAGGGTCGGCCCCACGCCGATGCCGAGAAGGGCGAGGGCGATCGTCATCATCCCCACCGAGGATGCCGTGGCCACGAGCGCCGATCCGGCCAGCAGGATGCTGCCGAAGACGAGCCAGCGTGCGTGCAGGGTGAACCGTGGAGGCAGCCAGGCCACTCCCAGCGCGAGGATCGCCGAACCGATGCCCATGACGCCGTACAGGAGCCCTGCCTGCTCGGCCGCACCCCGGTCTGCCATGAACGAGGTGAGCGCGGTGAGGGTCGCCCCGAAGAACAGCCCGACGCCGAGGATGCCGAGCACGACGACGATCAGGCTGGGGCGGAACAGCTCCGAGACGGCGGACGGCGCCGCTCCCCCGGCACCGCGCGTCGCGGACACGTGCCGGCCGGTGGGGTGCAGGGCGAAGGCGCCCACGAAGATCAGGGTGAGTGCTGCGGCGATCACGATCGGCGCCCACGGCGCGATGAGCGAGGCGAGCGCGCCGACGAGGAACGGGCCGAAGACGAAGACGGTCTCGTCGGCGGCGGACTCGTACGACATGGTCGCCGAGGTGGTGCGGATGCGGCGCTCACGCGGCATCCGCTCGTCGATGATGGTGACCAGCCGGGAACGCGACATCGGCGCGACCTGGGGTGCGGTGGCACCGATCGCGAGTGCGGTGAGCAGGATCAGGCTCTCCGGAAGCGGGCTGTAGACCACCGCCGCGAAGGCGGCGAGCATGACGGAGTTCAGCACCGCGGCGGCGACGAGCACGGGTCGCTGGCCGTACCGGTCGGCCGCCGCTCCGAGGAAGGGGCCGATCAGCGCGGTGCCCACGCCGACCGCGGCCGAGGTGATGCCGCCGAGGGAGAGCGAACCGCGCACGGTGACGACGATCGTCAGCACGCCGACGACCATCATCGCGAAGGGCAGACGCGCGATGAACGCGATGACGAAGTAGGGCAGGCCGGCGAGACGCAGCAGGCTCGGCGACGACGTGGTGGTCTGTGTCATGGCTCTCGGGCGTCGCGAGCGGAGTGCTGCGACGCCGGGTCGGGTGCCGCCGCTGTCCGCCGGGATGCCGGCGGCCGGTAGATACACAGTGGAAGCACGCCGGCCTGGGCCGGCGGTCATCATCATTCTAGCGTCATGCCCTCGTTTCGGGCTCTCAGGATAGGTTAGGCTCACCTTGCTGAACCGGAAGCGAGGACCCGTGCTCCCTCTCCCCACCGCTCCCGCCGCGGACCTGCTCCGCGGCGACCCCGCCGCCATCGCCCTGTGGACCGACGACGGGCCGATCAGCTATGCGGATCTCGGCCGTCGCGCCGACGCGATCCGGCTCGAGCTGGGTGAGACCAGGCGGCTGGTGATGCTCGAGGCGGGCAACACCAGCGCGAGCATCGCGGCGTATGCGGGTGCCCTCGCCGGCGGGCATCCGGTGCTGCTCGCCCCCGGCGGCGATGACACGGCATCCGCGTCGACCCGGGCGACGCTGCGGGAACGATTCGACCCCGACGCGATCCTCGCCGACGGCGTCGTGCGTCCCGTCCGCGAGGGCACGATCCACGAGCTGCACGACGATCTGGCGCTGCTGATGAGCACCTCGGGCTCGACCGGCTCACCCAAGCTGGTGCGCATCTCGGCCGCATCGCTGCTGGCCAACGCCGAGGCGATCGTCGAGTACCTGCGCATCACTCCCGGCGACCGCGCGATCACCTCGCTGCCGATGCACTACTGCTACGGCCTCTCGGTCATCAACAGCCACCTGCTCGCCGGCGCGGGCCTCGTGCTCACCGACCGCTCGGTGTCGGACGAGGCGTTCTGGCTCCGCGCCGCCGAGACGGGGGTCACGGGCATCGCCGGGGTCCCGTACACCTTCGACCTGCTCGACGCGGTCGGCGGGGTGGATCGGCTGCCCGACGGCATCCGCTATCTGACGCAGGCCGGCGGCCGGCTGCCGGCCGACCGGGTGCGGGCGCTGGCGGCGGCCGGACGCGAGCGCGGGTTCGAGTTCATCACGATGTACGGCCAGACCGAGGCCACGGCCCGCATGTCGTACCTGCCGCCGGAGGATGCCATCAGCGGCGCCGGGTCCATCGGGCGCGCGATCCCCGGGGGCTCGTTCCGCATCGATGCGGTCGACGGCTCGGATGCCGGGGAGCTGGTGTACTCGGGGCCGAACGTCATGCTCGGCTATGCGGAGTCGCCGGCGGACCTCGCTCTCGGTCGCACCGTCGACGAGCTGCGCACCGGCGATCTGGCGCGCTGGCGCGACGACGGCTACGTCGAGATCGTCGGGCGGATGAACCGCTTCGTGAAGATCTTCGGGCTGCGCATCGACCTCGACCGGGTGCAGGCCCTTCTCGGGCAGGACGGCATCGCCGCGCGCACCGCCGCCGACGGCGAGGAGCTGCTCGTCTTCGTCCACGACGGGCGGGATGCCGCTGCGGCGAACCGGGTGGTCTCGGCGCGGCTCGGGCTGCCTGCATCCGCCGTCACCGTGCACATCGTCGACGCGTTCCCCGTCACCTCCTCGGGCAAACCGGACAACGCCGCGCTGCTGGCCCACCACCGCGCGGTCACCGCGCTGCAGACCGGCGCTGAGCCGGCGGATGCCGGCGGCGCCACCGCCGAGCAGGTCCGCACGGTGCTCGGGGTCTGCACCGGGCGACCGGATGCCGCCGAGTCGGACAGCTTCTCCACCCTGGGCGGCGACTCGCTGAGCTACGTGGAGGCATCCGTGCGGCTCGAGGAACTGATCGGACCGCTCCCCCGCGACTGGCCGTCGCTGACCGCCGTCGAGCTCGCGGGCCTGGTGGCACCCTCGTCGCCCGCGGCATCCGCGAGGTCCGCGGACGCGGATGATGCCGCTCCACGCCGCCGGCGCGCCGGTGCCGGGCGGCTGCGCAACCTGCCCGCCCTCGAGACGCCGGTGCTGCTGCGGGCGATCGCGATCGTGCTGATCGTCGGCACGCACGCCGACCTGTTCCTGGGTGAGGACTTCTCGCTCAAGGGCGGTGCGCATCTGCTGCTCATCGTCGCCGGCTACAACCTCGCCCGCTTCGCGCTCTCGCCCGCCCCCGGCTCCCGGTCTCGGCGACTGCTCGCCGCGGCGGCGCAGGTCGTCATCCCGGCGGTGCTGTGGATCGGTGCGGTCGCGCTGATCAGCGGCAAGTACGCCCTGCCGACCGTGCTGCTGGTCAACGGTGCGATGCCCTCGGACGGGCTGTGGAGCGAGCAGTGGCAGTTCTGGTTCCTCGAGGCGATGGTGTGGACGATGCTGCCGCTGGTCGCCCTGTTCGCCTCGGCCCGCATCGACCGGATCGAGCGCGCCGCGCCGTGGGCGTTCGCGCTGGGCGCGCTGGCGGTGACCGTCGCCGTCCGTCTCACACTGCTGGGGGCGTCGCCGGCCGAGCACGTCGAGCGCTACGCCGTGCCGACGGTGCTGTGGTGCATCGCCCTGGGCTGGGTGATCGCCCGCGCCGACAGCATCCGCCGGCGGGTCGTCGCCTCGGTGCTGGCCGTGGTCCTCGTCCCCGGATTCTTCGGCGATCCGCTGCGCGAGGGCATCATCGCCGCAGGGGTCCTGCTGCTGATCTGGGTCGCCGCCGTGCGCGTGCCCGGCTGGCTGCGGCCGCCGATCACGCTCATCGCGCAGGCGTCGCTGTTCATCTACCTGACCCACTGGGTGGTGTACCCGCCGTTCGAGCGCACGGCACCGCTGGTGGGAACCCTGCTGTCACTGATCGTCGGGATCGCGGCGTGGGCGATCCACCGGCGGATCTCGCGACTGCTGAGCGGGTCTGCGGCGCTCAGTGGCGCTGCAGCGCGTCGTCGGATGCCGGATACAGCACGACCCCGCCTGCGATCCGGAGACTGACGGCGTCGCCGTCGATCGTCACCGCGGCGCGGTGGGTGGGCACCTGGATCCACACCCGCACGCCCTCGGCGCCGTGGATGTCGACGCGCAGCTCGGTGCGGGCGCCGATCGCGCGGCGTGCGGTGATCGTCGCCTGACCGGCGGCGTCCCCGTCGGCGACAATCTCGAGCTGGCTGGGGCGGAACATCGCGGCGACCTCGGCCGCCCCTCCCGACAGGTCGTGCCGCACGCCTGCCGGCCCGAGCGCGCACACGATCGCATCCTCGTCGAGCCGCCGCGCCGGCAGGTGCACGGCTGCGCCCAGGAACTCGGCGGTCGCCCGGTCGGAGGGCGCGTCGAACACCGTCGCCGGCTCGCCGTGCTGGGCCAGTCCGCCCGCGCCGACGACGCCGATGAGGTCGCCGAACGACAGTGCCTCATCCTGATCGTGCGTGACCAGCACCGTCGTCACCTCGGTGCGCTCCAGGATCTCGATGGTCGCCTCGCGGGTCTGCATGCGCAGTGCGGTGTCGAGGGCGCTGAACGGTTCGTCGAGCAGCAGCACCTTCGGCGCCGGGGCGAGCGCGCGCGCCAGCGCGACGCGCTGCTGCTGCCCGCCGGAGAGCTCGTGCGGGGCCCGGTCGGCGAGTTCGGGAGCCAGCGAGGTCAGCGCCATCATCTCGCGCACACGGGCGGCACGGTGCGGGCCGCGGGGCAGCCCGAAGCCGATGTTGCGCGCGACGCTCAGGTGCGGGAAGAGCGCCCCGTCCTGCGGCACGTAGCCGATGCCGCGACGGTGCGCGGGGACCAGTACGCGGTCGTCGGCCAGGGTGGTCCCGTCGAGGACGATGCTCCCCGAATCGGGGCGGTCGAAGCCCGCGATCAGCCGCAGCAGCGTGCTCTTGCCGCTGCCTGAGGCCCCCACCAGGGCCATCCGCGACCCGGTCGGCACCTCGAACGTGACGCCGTCGAGCACCGGTTCCGCACCGAACGAGCGCCGGATGCCGTTGAGCTGGAGTGTCATGCGCTGCCTCTCGACGTCGCTTCCGTGAACATCAGGTGCACCGCAGGCACCGAGATCACGATCAGTGTGAGTGCGTAAGGGGCGGCGGCGATGTAGTCGATGGCGGATGCCGCCGACCAGAACCCGGTCGCGATGGTCTCGGTGCCGATCGGGGCCAGCAGCAGCGTCGCGGTGAGCTCGTTGGCGGCGCCCAGGGCGACCAGGGCCGCTCCGCTCGCGACGGCGGGGGCGAGCAGCGGCGCGGTGACACGCAGCCGCGCGAGCATCGGAGGCGTCCCGAGCGAGCGCGCGGCCTCCTCCCATTCGGGCGGGATCTGCGCCAGGCCGGCACGGAGCGGCACGAGGATGCGCGGCAGGAACAGGATCACGTAGGCCGCTATCGCCGTCGCGGCGGTCTGGTACAGGCCCGGCGCGGCCTGCAGTGCGACACCGACCAGGGCGAGTGCGACGATGATCGCCGGCAGGCTGCCTGCGAGGTAGAAGCCGCCCTCCAGCATCATGCTGAGTCTGCGGCGGTGCCGCACGGCCAGCCACGCGACCGGCAGCGCGACGGCCGCGCAGGCGAGTGCGGCGCCGACGGCGAGCAGCACTGTCTGCACGGCGGCCGGTGTCACGGCGGCCCAGTCGCCGGCATCCGTGCGCAGCCCCCAGCGCAGCACCGACGACAGCGGCACGATCAGCGCCGCGCAGATGAACGCCAGCAGCCCGATCACGGCGGGAACGGCCCAGGGTCCGAGCGCCGCCCGGGTGGCCGGGCGGTTCGCGGCGGTGCGCGACAGGCGGGCGCCGCCGCGCATCCGCGTCTCGGCGAGCACGAGCACCAGGCAGAGCCCGGTCAGCACGATGCCGAGCGCGGCGGCGTTCGCTCCGCCGAAGTTCGACTGGTAGGCCACCATGATCGCCGTCGTGAAGGTGTCGAACTGCAGGAAGGCGAAGGCGCCGTACTCGGCAAGCAGATGCAGACCCACCACCAGCCCGCCGCCGAGCGCCGCGAGGCGCAGCTGAGGGAGCACGACCCGCAGGAACACCCGCCAGGGGCCGAGTCCCAGCGACCGGGCCGACTCCTCGAGGGCGGGATCCAGACCGCGCAGCGCCGCCACGGCCGGCAGGTACACCAGCGGCGAGTAGGCGCACGCCGAGATGAGCACGGCCCCGCCCAGCCCGTCGAGCCCCGGGGCGACCGTGGCCCAGCCGTAGCTCATCACGAACGCCGGCACGGCCAGCGGCGCGGCCAGCGCCACGGCGAAGACGCGGCGCAGGGGCATCACGGTGCGCTCGACCAGCCAGGCACCGCCGATGCCGATGACGAGGGCGGCGCCGATCCCCAGCACGACCAGCAGCACCGTGTTGACGGTGAGCTCCGCGACACGCGGGCGCAGCAGCAGCTGTGCCAGCCGCGCAGCGCCGGTCTGCGCACTGGAGATGACGACGTAGCCGACCGGGATCAGCGCGAACGCCGCCATCGCCGCCACCGCGGCGGCGAGCATCCACGGGTATCGTCGCGCACCCGGCCGTGGCGCACGACCACGGGGGGCGCGCGCCGGGGTCGTGTGCCCCGGGTCTGTGCGCGCCGCGGTCGTGGTCACCGGGGTTGCGCTCAGAGCAGGCCCGCCTCGGTCATCAGGTCGATCACGGTCGGCCCGTTGAGCACGGACGGATCGATCTCGGGCGCGCCGAGGGATTCCAGCGGCGGAAGCGGCGAGCGCGGCGGGATGCCGCTGGCGACCGGGTACTCGTAGCTGTAGCCCTCTCCGAGGATCGTCTGCCCGCTCTCGCCGACCAGCCAGGACAGGAACTGCTGCGCCTCTTCGGGGTGGTCGCTGGAGGCGAGCACCCCGCCGCCGGAGATGCTCACGAAGGCGCCGGGGTCGCCGGCTGCGAAGCGGTGCAGCGCGGTGTTCCCGCTGCTCTCCTTCGTGTCGGCCTGATCGCGGTACCAGTAGTAGTGGTAGATGATCCCCATCGGAACCTCGCCGTCGTTGACGGCCTTCATGGTGACGATGTTGTTGCGGTACTTCTCGGCGTTCTCCTGCATCCCCGCCAGCCACGCCGCAGCGGCCTCCTCACCCTCGGTGGCGAGGATGGCCGAGACGATGGCCTGGAAGTCCGCCCCACCCGGCGCCGCTCCCCACTTGCCCTTCCACTGCGGGTCCTGCAGCTGCATGATCGAGTCGGGCAGCTCGTCCTCCGAGATGAGGTCGGGATTGTAGACCAGCACAGTGTCGCGTGCCGCGATGCCGGTCCACGCTCCGCTGCTGGGACGGAACTGCTGCGGGACGACCTCGAGGGTCGCGTCGTCGACCGGGGCCAAGAGGCCCGCCTGCTCGACCAGCGACATCGCCGGCGAGTTCTCGGTCAGGAACACGTCGGCAGGAGAGGCATCCCCCTCCTGCACCAGCTGGCTGCCCAGCTCACTGTCGCCGCCGTTGCGCAGCACCACCTCGATGCCGGTCTCCTCGGTGAACACCGCAGTCCACTCCTCGGTCAGCTGCTCGTGCTGCGCGTTGTAGATGATCAGCGCATCGGCATCCGCGGCTCCGCCTTCCCCGGCGGGGGCGCAGGCCGTGACGGCTGCGATCGAGGCCAATGATGCGAGGAGCGCGACGGAGCGCAGGCCGGAGGCGTGCATCGGGGTTCCTTTCGAAGGTTAGGCTCACCTAGCCTATTCCTTCTGCGGCACAGGGAAACGCCCGGAGTCAACCCGTTCGTCATCCTCGCGACGCCGGGTAGCGTGGGGGGATGCGCTATCTGCTTCGCACCGGACTCTTCAGCGCCATCACCACCGGCGTGACACTGCTGCGCGGCTCGCGCGGCCAGGCGATCACCTGGCGGGCCGTGCTCGCCTGGGCGAGCTGGGCGATCACCTTCGCCCTCGCGCTCGGCGCCATCAAGGACATGCGCCGGCAGGAGAAGGGCCTGCCGGTAGCGGTGGACTCGCCTTTCGCACCCAAGCCCGACAAGCGCGAGCGCCGTGAGAAGCGTCGCGACGAGGTCGCGCGCATCGCAAGGGGCTGAGCCCGCCACAGGGCGCGGGCTGAGCCCGCGCGGTCATCGGCGCGGACTCAGCCCGTCATCGTCAACGTGTGAGGACCAAGGCCTCTCCCTGACCGCCGCCGCCGCAGAGCGCGGCGACCGCAGTGCCCGAGCCGCGCTTGGCCAGTTCGTGCGCGAGGTGCACGACCAGCCGCGCACCGCTGGCGCCGATCGGATGCCCGATGGCGATCCCGCCGCCGTGCACGTTCACGATGTCTCCGGACAGGCCGAGCTCTTCCTGCGAACGCGCGACCACGGCGCCGAAGGCCTCGTTGATCTCGACGAGATCGAGCTGGTCGGCGGTGATCCCCTGCTTCTCGAGCGCGCGCTCGACGGCGCGGGCCGGCTGCGCCTGCAGCGAGTTGTCGGGGCCGGCGGTCTGCCCGCTCGCCCCGATGACGGCCAGCACGGACCATCCCTTCGCCTGGGCGTTCTCGCGAGTGGTCACGATCACCGCGGCGGCGCCGTCGGAGATCTGCGACGAGTTGCCCGCGGTGATGGTGCCGCCCTCGGCGAACGCCGGGCGCAGGCCCGCGAGGGTCTCGACGGTCGTGTCGGGCCGCACGCCCTCGTCCTTGGTGAGCACGATCGGGTCGCCCTTGCGCTGCGGCACGGTCACGGGCACGATCTCGGCGTCGAAGACCCCGGTACCCTGGCCTGCGGCTGCACGCTGGTGCGAGAGCGCGGCCACGGCATCCTGTCGCTCGCGGGTCATCTCGAACCGCGGGTTGTGCCGCTCCGTCGACGCGCCCATGCTCTCCCTGTCGTACGCGTCGGTGAGCCCGTCGTACGCCATGTGGTCGAGCACCTCGATGCTGCCGTAGGTCCAGCCGTCGCGTGAGCCGACCAGCAGGTGCGGTGCGCGGGTCATGGACTCCATGCCGCCGGCGACCACGGTGGTGGCGTCGCCGGTGCGGATCATGCGGGCGGCATCGATGATCGCGGTCAGCCCCGACAGGCAGACCTTGTTGACCGAGCTGGAGGGCACGTCCCAGCCGATACCCGCGCCGATCGCGGCCTGGCGGGCCGCGTTCTGACCGGATCCGGCCGCGAGCACCTGCCCCATCACGACGGCGTCGATGTCGGTGGGCGAGATGGCCGCCTGCTCGAGGGCGCCGCGGATGGCGAGCGATCCGAGCTGCGGTGCGGTGAACGACGCGAGCTGCCCCTTCAGGCGTCCCTGCGGGGTGCGGGCGGCGGCGACGATGACGATGTCGCTCATGATGACTTCTCCTTCAGGCCCTCCGAGACCGTCAGCGGCGGCTCGGTGGCATCGATGATCTGCTGCACGGTGACGTCGGGAGCGGTCTCGACGAGCACGAGCCCGTCGTCGGTGACGTCGATCACGGCGAGGTCGGTGATGATGCGGTGCACCACTCCCCTGCCGGTCAGCGGAAGCGAGCACTCGTTGACGATCTTCGCGGAGCCGTCCTTGGCGACGTGCTCCATCAGGATGATCACCCGTGCTGCGCCGTGGACGAGGTCCATCGCGCCGCCGGGTCCCTTGACCATCTTGCCCGGGATCATCCAGTTCGCCAGGTCGCCGTTCACCGACACCTGCATGGCGCCGAGGATCGCGGCGTCGATCTTGCCCCCGCGGATCATGCCGAAGCTCGTCGCGGAGTCGAAGAAGGCCGCGCCCGGCAGCAGCGTGACCGTCTCCTTGCCGGCGTTGATGAGATCCGGGTCGACGTTCTCCTCGGTCGGGTAGGGACCGACGCCCAGGATGCCGTTCTCGGACTGCAGCACCACGGTGACGTCGTCCGGCACGTAGTTGGGCACGAGGGTCGGCAGGCCGATGCCGAGGTTGACGTACGAGCCGTCCGTCAGCTCGCGAGCGGCACGAGCCGCCATCTGGTCACGCGTGAGTGCCATGTCAGACCTCCCTTTCCTGGGTCTCTGCGCCCGCCGAAGCGCGCACGGTGCGGCGTTCGATGCGCTTCTCGATGCCGGTGCCCACCTCGACGACGCGATGCACGTACACGCCGGGCAGGTGGATGCTGTCGGGGTCGAGCTCGCCCGGCTCGACGAGCTCTTCGACCTGGGCGATGCAGACCCGGCCTGCCATGGCGGCGAGCGGGTTGAAGTTGCGGGCCGCCTTGTTGAAGATCAGGTTGCCGTGCCGGTCGCCCCTGAGCGCGTGGACGAGCGCGAAGTCGGTGGCGATGGAGTCCTCGAGCACGAAGTCGCGCTGCTCGCCGCGCACGTCGAACCCGCGCACCTCCTTGACCGGCGAGGCGACCGCGATCGTCCCGTCGGGGTTGTAGCGCCGGGGCAGCCCGCCCTCGGCGACCTGGGTGCCGACGCCGGTCTGCGTGAAGAACGCGGCGATGCCGGCGCCGCCGGCGCGCAGCTTCTCGGCCAGGGTGCCCTGCGGGGTCAGCTCGAGCTCGAGGTCGCCCTCGAGGAACTGACGCTCGAACTCCTTGTTCTCGCCGACGTACGACGAGGTCATCTTGCGGATGCGGCGGGAGGCGAGCAGGACGCCGAGCCCCCAGTCGTCCACGCCGCAGTTGTTGCTGACGACGCTCAGCCCGCTCGTGCCCTGCGCGTGCAGGGCCTCGATGAGCTTCATCGGGTTGCCGGAGAGCCCGAAGCCGCCGACGGCCAGCGAGGCCCCGTCGGGGATGTCGGCGACGGCGTCCGCCGCTGATGAGAACTGCTTGTCGATCACAGAGCACTCCTTCGTGATGGTTCTCTCCAGCATCCGCCCGGCGGGTCGGCACGGGCAAGCGCATGCTTGCGATGTGGTCGCACAGGCGACTAGCGTCCACATCATGGAATCATCGAACACCGCCAGGCGCACCGTCCCGGGTGCGCAGGCGGTCGCGCGGGCGGCGGCGCTGCTGCGCCTGGTCACCGCCTCCGCGGACGGCGCGTCGCTGCAGCGGCTGGCCGGGGATGCCGATCTCAGCCGCTCCACGACGCACCGGCTGCTCACCGCGCTGCGGGTGGAGGGGCTCGTCGATCAGGACCCCGCGACGGCGCTGTGGATGCCGGGTCCCGAGCTGTATCTTATGGGAACGATCGCCGCGTCACGGTACGACATCACCGAGCTTTCCCGCGACATCGTGCGCTCGCTGGCGGTGAAGACCGAGGAGAGCGCGTTCCTGTCCACCCGGCGGGCGGATGAGACGGTGTGCCTGGTGCGCGAGGAGGGCTCGTTCCCCATCCGCTCCTTCGTGCTCAGCGAGGGCGTGCGCTTTCCGCTGGGAGTCGCCAGTGCCGGCCTGGCCATCCTCTCGTTCCTGCCTGACCACGATGTGGATGCGTACCTCGAGCGGCATCCCGAGCTCGAAGAGCGCTGGGGGCGGCCGCACGGGATCGCGCCGCTGCGCACCCGGCTGCGCGAGACGAAGTCGCGAGGCTATGCCGTGAACCCGGGGCTCATCGTCGAGGGGTCGTGGGGAATCGGCGCGGCCGTGTTCGATCGTGAGGGCCGGCCGGAGTGGGCGCTGAGCCTCACCGGCGTGGAGTTCCGCTTCGGTCCGGACCGGCTGCCCCAGCTGGGCCGCACGCTGCTCGCGCACGCCCACCAGCTCTCGTCGCGGATCGCCGGCGCCCGTCGCTGATCCCCATCGGACGGGCGCCGGCGCAGCGCGTCAAGTCGACCGCGCCGGCTCGGCCAGGCTCAGCTCCTCCCGGATGAGCGGGCCGAGCGCCTCAGCCCCCGCCGGGGACATCACGACGGTGTAGTGGTTGAGGTCGTCCAAGCGCACATGTCGCACGGCGGGGTGCGCCGCGAGCACGCTGCGCAGGTGCTGCTCGGGGTACAGTCCTGGCTCCTCGTCCTGCAGGCCGCGCGGCACCGTGATCAGCAGAGTCGGCACCGACAGGGCATCCAGCGCATCGGGCAGCGCAGAGCCGGTGTTCATGTCGAGGGTGTCCTCGGCCATGACCTCGTAGCGGGTCGCTGCGCGGAAGGCATCGCCGTCGGGCACCAGGTCGTACGCGATGTACGCCTCGAGCTCGTCGCTCCAGTGCCGCGCGAAGGCGGGATGCGGGCGCCAGAACTCGTCGGTGTACTGCCGCACGCCGGTCCATCGCCGCGACAGGCGCTCGGCGACCGGCCCCAGGATCACCTGCACGAGCTGCTCGGGTGCGACACCGGCCGGCACGGCCAGCGGCATCCCTCCGTCGACGAGTACGAGACGCCGCACCCGCTCGGGGTGCCGGTGCGCGAGCACCACCGCGACGAAGGCGCCCATCGAGTGGCCGACCACGAGCGTGCTGCCGATGCCCAGCGCATGCAGCACGGCGGCGAGGTCGTCGGCGTGCGCGGCCATGCCGGCCGGCCCCTCGACGGCACCGCTCGCGCCGCGACCGCGCAGATCCGGCGCGATCACGCGCACGCCGGGGAGCCGTTCGACGACGAATGGCCAGGCCAGGTGCGAGGCGGTCACGCCGTGGATCAGCAGGACGGTCGCTGTGGCGCCGCCCTCGGGCTCCCAGATGCCCACGCGCAGTTCGCCCCCGGCGACGGGAACATCGGTGGTGCGGTACGCGTGGCGCATCACCGGGCGCTCCATCCGCCGTCCATCGTGTACGAGGCGCCGGTGACCATGCCCGCGGTGTCCGAGGTCAGCCATCCCGCCAGCGACGCGACCTCATCGGCCTCGACGAGGCGCTTGATCGCGCTCTCGGTCAGCATGATCCGCTGCACGACCTCGCTCTCGGGAATGTCGTGCAGACGTGCCTGGTCGGCGATCTGCTTCTCGACCAGCGGCGTGCGCACGTAGCCGGGGTTGATGCAGTTGCTGGTCACGCCGTGCGGTCCGCCCTCCAGGGCGGTGACCTTCGAGAGACCTTCCAGTGCGTGCTTGGCGGTGACGTAGGCCGACTTGAAGGCGCTCGCGCGCAGCCCGTGCACGCTGGAGACGTTCACGATCCGGCCCCAGCCGCGCTCGTACATGCCTGGCAGCACGGCGCGGATCAGCAGGAACGGCGCCTCGACCATGATGCGCTGGATGCTGCGGAACGCCTCGGGGTCGAAGTCGACGATCGGGCTCACCCGCTGGATGCCGGCGTTGTTGACGAGGATGTCGGCGTCGAGCGCGAGGGTGTCGAGAGCCCGGGTGTCGGACAGGTCGACGACCCAGGCCTCCCCGCCGAGCTCGGTTGCCGCGGTCTCGGCAGCCGCGGCGTCGAGGTCGGCGATCACGACGTGCGCGCCTCTGCGGGCGAACTCCCGTGCGCAGGCGAGGCCGATACCGCTCGCCCCTCCGGTGATCACGGCTCGCCGTCCGGCGAGATCCTGCTCCGTCATCGCTGTACCCCCTCCGTGGCATCGGGCTCTGTGGCCGTGGCATCCGGGCGCAGCGCCCGGGTGATGAATGCGGTCATGCCCTCGAGCACAGCCGGATCGATCTGCTCGGGCGGGCAGCCATCGGCATCCCTCTCCCAGAGCAGATACCGCATGCCGATCAGCTCGCCGGCGCCCATCAGCGCCCAGGCGACGACCTCGGTGTCGAGCTCGGCGGCGATCTCACCGTCGCGCTGCGCGGCGGCGAGTCCCGCGCGGTAGCCGTCGACGATGCGCTCGTAGTGCAGCTTCAGCATCGCCGGTGAGACGAACTCGGCCTCGCGCACGACGCGGTAGAGGGCGGGATGCTGCGCGGTGAACCGGAAGAAGCCCTCGAAGCCGAGGCGCTCGGCCTCGATGCGGTCGGCGGCCCCCGCCATCGCCTCGGACATCGAGTGGCGCACGCGGCTGTTCAGGTCGACGACCAGCGCCTCGAAGATCGACTGCTTGCTGTCGAAGTACAGGTAGAACGTGCCCAGCGCCACGCCGGCACTGTCGGTGATCTTCACGATCGACGCCTCGTGGTAGCCGAGATCGGCGAAGACCTGCTCTGCGGCCTCCAGCAGGCGACGACGCGTCTGCTGGCCGCGCTTGGTCAACGGCCGTCCGGTCGCCGGCGAGATCGGCGGGTCGTCAGTGTGCACGGTCATGCGTCTCCTTCTGGGCGGGCTGCGCCGCCATGAGGTCCTGCGCCATGCGGCGCAGCGTGCTGCGGGCGACCTTGTCGATGGTCGAGCGCGGCAGCCTGTCGATGAACTCGATGCGCGCGGGCAGCTTGAACGACGCCAGCCGCTCCGCCGCGAACGCGCGCAGCTCGTCGGCCGAGACGGCGCCGCTGGTCACGACGAACGCGAAGCCCCGCTCGCCCCAGGTCTCGTCGGCGACGCCGACGACCGCGCAGGCCACGACCAGCGGGTGCGCGGCGAGGGCGCGCTCGACCGCGGCCGGGGCGACGTTCTCACCGCCCGACACGTAGATCTCCTTCAGGCGATCGACGACGCGGTGGATGCCCTGGGCGTCGCGCTGCAGCAGGTCACCGGTGCGCAGCCATTCGCCGTGCCGTGCGCGTGCCGTGGCCTCGGGGTCGTCCAGATAGCCGGCGAACACGCTCGCCCCCCGCACCCACAGCTCTCCGGTGGCGGCGCCCTCGAGCTCGAGTCCGGTGTCGGGATCGACCAGGCACACGTCGACCCCCGGGTAGGGACGCCCGACGGCACCGGGGTGCTCGGCGGCGAGCTCGGGTGCCAGGAAGAGCACGTTGGGGCCGGCCTCGGTGAGCCCGTAGCCCTGGGTGAACGCGAGCCCGCGTTCACCCCACAGTGCGGCGAGATCCTCGGGGATGGTGGCTCCGCCCGCGACGATGCGGGTCAGCGACGACAGGTCGGCGCAGGACCACAGCGGATGCCGCTGCAGCATCCGGTACTGCGTGGGCACCCCCATCATCGCGGTCACGCCGCGCGCGGTGATCAGCTGCAGCACCCGGCCCGGGTCGAAGCCGCGCTCGAGCACGACCGTGGCGCCGCGCCACCACGCCTGCAGCGGCTGCACGTTCCAGGCGGCCACGTGGTACTGGGGCAGCATCGCCAGCACGACGTCGTCGGCGTCGAGCGGCATGGCGCGGTCGAGGGCGAGGTTGTTCCAGAAGCAGTTCTCGTGGGTGAGCACCACGCCCTTGGGCGCCGCTTCGCTGCCGGAGGTGTAGATGATCAGCAGCGGGTCGTCGTCGTGCGCGGGGCGCGCGGCGACGGCATCCACCGCGGCGGGCGCATCCGCCTCCACCCCCGCGACGCCGAGTGCGACACGAGAAGGGGCGGCCTCCGCGAGCTCCAGCGCCGCGGTCGTGAGCGCCGCGTGCTCGTCCTCGACCAGCAGCAGGGCGGGCGCCGTGCGCGTGATCAGGTCGGCCAGTTCGGCCGGGGTCAGCCGCCACGACAGCGGGACGAAGGCGATTCCGAGCTGTGCACAGGCGAAGAAGGCGACGATGTGGTCGGCCGAGTTCCCCGAGACCGTCGCGATCCGCTGCCCGGCGCCGTACCCGGCATCCGTCAGCCGCCGCGCGAGCGCGTCGACACGGTCGGCGAGGGTGCGGTAGTCGGTGCGCACCCCGCGGTCATCGATCGCGATGCGGGCAGGGGCTGCGAGGGCGCTGTCGTGCAGCCAGCGGCCGATCGTGTGCGCTCCCACGATCCCGGAGGTCATCGTGCCACCGGCTCGAGGACGTCCTGCTCGTCCATCGCCTCGATCCGGGCGCTCGGCGCGCTGCCGCGCCGGCGACGCAGCCAGGCGTCGACGGTGCCGGCGATGCCGCCGGGCAGGAACATGACGACGAGGATGAACAGCACGCCGAGCAGGAACAGCGGCTCCGACAGCGGCACGCGCAGCACGTCGGGCAGCTGCTGGATGCCCTCGGCGCGGGCGAGCACCGTCAGACGCTGGTCGAGGATCGTGTAGAGCACACCACCGAGGATCGCACCCCACCGGAACCCGACGCCACCGAGCACGACCATGACGAGCACGGTGATCGTGAGATCGGCACCGACGGCGCTGGGCTGGGTGCCCGACTGCAGCAGCAGATAGGCGATGCCGGCGAGCGAGGCGCACAGCCCGGCGACGACGAAGACGAGCAGCTTGGCGCGGGTCGGCTGCAGGCCGAGCACCCGCACGCGCAGGTCGTTCTCCCGTGCGGCGGCGGCGAGGTGCCCGAGACGCGAGCGGTCGACCCAGAGCACCACGAGGTAGACGATGACGACCACCGCGAGCGAGAACCAGTACAGGTTCCTGGTGTTGACGACGCCGACGAGCCAGTCGGGCACGGTGGCGGTGTTCAGACTCAGGCCCTCCTCGCCGCCGGTGATCGCCTGATTGCGGCGGACGAGCACAGAGCCGGCCTGCGCGAAGGCGAGGGTCACCATGGCGAACGGGATGCCGTTCACGCGCATCGCGACCGCACCGGTGACGACGGCGATCACGATGCCGCCGATGAGCGCGGCGAAGATGCCCGCCGCGAGCGGCAGCTGCGCCGCGTCGAGCACGATGCCCAGCCCGTAGGCTCCGGCGCCGAAGTACAGCGCGTGGCCGAAGGACAGCATCCCGGCGGTGCCGAGCATGAGGTTGTACGACAGGGCGAGGGCCGCGAACACCATGCACAGCGACATGAGCGCGAGCGATCCCGGCGTGTAGGTGGCGCCGGGCAGGACGCCGGGGATCGACAGGTTCAGCAGCGGCAGGATCGCCAGTACGACGACCAGGACGACACCGACGGCGAGCGGTGCCCAGCGGGCGGGAACGGTGCCGCGCATGATCAGGCCCTCCTTCCCATGAGTCCCGCGGGCCGCACCAGCAGCACCACGGCCAGCAGGATCACGACGATGAAGTCGCCGGTGCCCCCGAGATAGGTGTTGGCCACCTGCTGCAGCACCGCGACGAGCACCGAGGCGATGGCGGCGCCGGTGAGCGAGCCGAGCCCGCCGACCACCGTGACGATGAAGGCGAAGATCAGCAGTGTCGAGCCCAGGTGCGCCGAGACGTAGGTCATGGCGTGCATGGCGAGCACTCCGCCGATGCCGGCGGCGGCGCCGCCGATCGCGAAGACGAGCGTGAACGAGCGGCGCACGTCGATGCCGAGCGCGGTGACCATGGCCCGGTTCTCGACGCCGGCGCGGATGATCATGCCGTAGCGGGTGCGGTTCAGGAACAGCACGAGGCCGGCGAGCACGAGCGCTGCGGCGATGATGAGCACCCAGTACTTGTTCGGGATGCTGGCGCCCAGCACGCTGGTGGTCTGACTGAGCCAGGCGGGCCCTGCGACCGTGACCGGGTCGGTGCCCCAGATGCCCTCGAAGAGGGCGATCGCGGCGAACGACAGTCCGACGGTGACGAGCACCTGCTCGATGTGCCGTTCGTACAGCGGCCGGATCAGCAGCAGTTCGGTGACGGCGGCGAAGACCGCCCCGACGAGCGCACCGACCAGGATCGACAGCAGGAAGCCGCCCCAGCTCGAGACGCCGATCAGCTGGGCGAACGCCCACCCGACGAAGGCGCTGAGGGTGAGGAAGGCGCCGTGCGCGAAGTTCAGCACGTGCATGAGCCCGTAGATCAGGCTCAGCCCGCTGGCGACGAGGAAGTACAGCGCGCCCAGGCCCAGGCCGATGACGAGTGTGAGGATGAGGGTGCTCATACGTGCTCCTCCGCGCTGACGCCCAGGAGGCGTCGGGTCAGGTCGGCGTCGTCGAGGATGTCGGCGGCGCGGCCGGTGTGCACGACGCGGCCGCCGGCGATGACGATCGCCTGGTCGGCGAGACGGCGCACGACGTCGAGGTTCTGCTCGACGAGCAGCATGGGGACGGTCGCGGCCGCTTCGGCCAGCGCGTCGGCCACCTCGGTGACGATCTTGGGCGCAAGGCCCTTGGTGGGTTCGTCGACGAGCAGCAGGCGGTTGTCGTTGAGCAGGGCGCGTGCGACCGAGACCATCTGCTGCTGCCCGCCCGAGAGGGTTCCCGCGCGCTGCTCGCGCCGGGCGACGAGGTCGGGGAAGAGCTGGTCGACGAACTCGCGGCGCGGCTCGCGCTGGCGCTCGGCGAGAGCGAGGTTCTCGGCGACGGTGAGGCCCGCGAACACCTCACGGTCCTCAGGCACGTAGCCGACGCCGCGCTGCACGATGCGGTGGGTGCTCAACCCGTCGATCCGCTCGCCGTCGAGCAGCACCTCGCCCTTGCGGGAGATGAGCCCCAGGATGCCGCGCAGCGTCGAGGTCTTGCCCGCACCGTTGCGGCCGAGCACGGCGGTGATGCCGGTCGCGGGGACGTCGAAGGTGACGTCCTCGACGACCTGCTGGCCGGCGATGGATGCGCGCAGGTTCCGCACCTGCAGGATCGGGGTCATGCTCCGGTCCCCAGGTATGCACTCTGCACGGTGGCGTTCTCCATGATCCGCTGCGGGGTGTCGACGGCGATGATCGTGCCGAAGTACATCACGGCGACGAGGTCGACCAGCCCCATGAGCACCTCGATGTGATGCTCGACCATCAGCACGGTGCATCCGGTCTCGGCCTGCAGGCCCCGGATGCTGTCGACGAGTCCCGCGACGTCGCCGGAGGCGACGCCGGCCATGGGCTCATCGAGCAGCACGAGGCGGGACCGCGTGGCCAGCAGCACGGCGATCTCGAGCTTGCGCTTGTCGCCGTGGCTGATGTCGCCCGCGCGGGCGTCGAGCCGGTGCCCGAGGCCCACGGAGTGCAGCAGCTCCTCGGCGCGGATGCTCGCGGCATCCGTTCTTCTCGGGAAGTGCAGCAGCGAATAGCTGCCGCCTTCCGTGGCCTGCACCGCGACGCGCACGTTCTCGCGAACGGTGAGCTGGGGGAACAGGCTGGAGGTCTGGAAGGTCCTCCCCAGTCCCGCCCGCGCGCGCTGCGGCACGCTCGTGCGGGTGATGTCGACGTCGTCCATGAGGATGCGTCCGGCGGTCGGCCGGATCACTCCTGAGACGGCGTTGAACAGCGTGGTCTTTCCTGCGCCGTTCGGTCCGATCACTCCGACCAGGGCACCGGGCTCGACCGTGAGGTCGACGTCCTTCAGGATCGTCGCACCTCCGATGTCGAGACCGAGACCCTCGATCCGGAGCGATGCTCCGGCGGCGGGCGGGGCTGGGGTGTTCACTGCGGCTCCTCGGGGATGCGGGTCAGGGAGCGACGTCTTCGGCGGGAACCGTGGCGACGAGCTCGGGGGTGAAGGCGTCGCCGGAGGCGACGAGCTTCACCTGGTACATGTCCTGCAGCAGGGCGTGGTCCTCGGCGCGCACCGTGTTGGTGCCCTTGGGGCCCTCGAACGTGAAGCCCTCGAGCGCTGCGACCATCGCATCCACGTCGCCCTTGCCCTCCTTGACGGCCTGCACGAGCATGATCGCCGCGTTGAAGCCGTCCGGGCTGAACAGGTCGGGCTCGGTGCCGGCCTCTTCGAGCGCTGCCACCATCGCGTCGTTGACCTCGTTGTCGGGGGCGGCGCCGAAGTAGTGGTTGAGGAAGTTGATCTGCTCGGAGGCGACGCCGTAGGCGCCGAACGTGGCCTTGTCGCCCAGACCGGTGACGACGGGGATCGCGTCGAGCACGCCCTGCTGGCTCATGGCCTGCCACATGGCGCCTGAGGTGGCACCGGCCCAGGCGACGAACACCAGGTCGGGCTGCGCGGAGAGCACCTGCTGTGCGAACGGGGTGAACTCGGTGACGTCCTCGGCGACGAGCACCGGCTCGACCGTCGCGCCCTTGGCGCCGAGGATGGCCTCGACCGCGGCGACGTTGCCCTGACCGAACGCGCTGTTCTGCGCGAAGACGACGATCTTCTTGCCGTCGATGTCATCGAGGAACGTACCGGCCGTGGCGACGTCCTGTGCGGACTGACGGCCCGAGCGGAAGGTGTACTCGTTGACCCCGGTGATTGCGTCGGCGGCGGCCGGGCCCGAGATGAAGAGCACCTTGTTCTGCGCTGCCTGCTCGGCCACCGCGAGCGACACACCCGACGAGGCGCTGCCCATCAGGATGTTCACGCCCTCGCCGATCAGCTGCTTCGCGGCGGTGACGGCCGTGTCGGGGTCGCCCGCGTCGTCGCGGTTCTCAATGACGATCCTGATGCCGTCGATCTCGCCGGTGCCGTCGGTGGCGTAGTCGAGCCCGGCGGTGAACGCGTCGAGGTACTGCTGGCCGTATCCGGCCAGGGGGCCGGTCTCGCTGGTGATGACGCCGACGCGCACCTCAGCGGGGCCTTCGTCTACGCCACCCTCAGGGGCTGCGGAGGGCTGCGGCGCGCAGGCCGACATGACAAGGGCCGCGGTGGCGATCACCGAACCCAGGAGCAACTTCTTCGTAACCCGCATCTGGATGCCTTTCAACAGTGGAAGGTCGGGAACATGAAACCCGATTCAGGTATTGGAATGTTAGAACGGCGCGGGCCGGTCGTCAAGGCGAACCGCCGCTCGGCGGTGGCGCGGCGACGTTATCCTCGTGGGAGACGCCGCCCGTGCGGCATCCGAGCAGAGGAGCCCGAGCAACCGTGAACGCACCCGAGACGCTTCCCGCCCGCAGCCGCATCGTGCATGAGCGGCTCGCCGCCGCCGGCATCCGGAACCGCATCGTCGTGCTGCCGGACTCGGCGCGCACGGCCGCCCTGGCGGCTGCGGCCATCGGGTGCGAGGTGGGCGCGATCGCCAACAGCCTCGTGCTGGTCGCCGACGGCGAGCCGATCCTCGTGATGACCAGCGGCGCGCACCGGGTGGACTTCGGGGTGCTCGCGCAGAGCATCGGGGCGGATGCCGTGGCCATGGCGCCCGCGGCGATCGTGCGCGAGGCGACCGGCCAGGTGATCGGCGGTGTGGCACCCGTCGGGCATCCTGCGCCGCTGCGGACGTATCTCGACGAGGATCTGCGCGGCTACGACGAGATCTGGACCGCAGGCGGGACACCGGAGACGGTGATGCCGCTGACCTTCGACCAGCTCGAGACGCTCACCCGCGGCGCCACCATCCGAGTCGCCTGACCCTGGGTACCTGAGCCTGTCGAAGGGCCCCAGCACTCACAGCTGGCCCGGGTGCTTCGACAGGCTCAGCAACCCAGTGTGCTGGGTCCCTGAGACTCTCGAAGGGCCCGAGCCGAACTACTCGACCATCAAATCCTCGATCTCGAGGTCCTCGTCGAGCAGGCAGTAGATGATGAGATCCGGATACTCCTCCGGAGCCATGTACAGCAGTGTCATGCCGCCGTCGCCGAACACCACGACGCCGTCGAGGGAGAGGTCATCCTTCAGCGATTGCAGCGCCTCGGCCTTGTCGACCTCGTCCTCCTCCTCGTCCTCATAGGCGGCATCGGTGAGCTCCTCGGCGACCTCGCGCTCGCGGGCATCCAGCACCTCCTGGCTCAGCCGTGCCAGTGCGTGCTGCACGGTGGCCTGCATGGCGTCCATGTCGGGGAGGTCCTCGCGCTCGATGTCGTCGAGTTCGCCGTCCTCGTCCGCGTCGTCGTCGCCATCGTCGTCGCGCTCGAACTCCTCCTCGAATTCGTACTCCACTGTGACGCGGCGTCCACCCGGCAGCTCGGCGGTCGCGGTGAGCGCGCCGTCTTCGTCCGTGTCGATGTCCTCGAGTTCGATCATGACAACCTCCTCGTCGCCATGATGTCACCGCGTCGGCAATGACGGAAGAGCACCGTCGCCTAATCTCGACGACATGAGGAGAACGCACGGACGCGTCGTCGACGTCGATTCACTGGACGATCTCGACAGCCGTCTGGCGTCCGGGGCGATGTCGCTGTCGGGCTGGCATCTGCGGGGGCTCGACCTCAGCGATCACGGTGCTGCACTCCGCTCGCGCGATGTCGCGGGCGCCCTGTTCCTGGGCTGCACCCTGCACCCCGAGGACGACGAGTCGGTGCGCGCACGCGGGGCGATCGTGTTCCCCGCGATCCCGGATGTGCCGGTCGACACCTACCGGGCGACGCTGTACACGCCCGCGGAACTGTTCGACGATGACCTGTATCCCCGGTCGCTGGATGCCCGGGTCTACGCATGGTCGCAGCGCGGCAGCTCGAGAGAGACCGCCCTGGCCCAGGCGCTGCACGACCACAGCATCGACCTGGCACTGGAGGAATGGACCCGGGGTCGACGGCTCGTCGGTGTGATGGGCGGGCACGCCGCGGCCCGGGCCGACAGCACCTACTCCGCCGGGGCGCGCCTGGGGTGGATGCTGTCGCAGACGTGCACCGTCGCCACCGGAGGCGGGCCGGGCGCGATGGAGGCGGTGAACCTCGGCGGCTACCTCTCGACGCAGCCGGAGGAGGCCCTCGCCGAGGCTCTGGCCCTGCTCAGCGCGGTTCCGGGTTTCGTTCCCAGCATCGCCGACTGGGCGCGCGCGGCTTTCGCGGTGCGGGCGCGCTTCCCGGGTGGTGCGGACTCGCTCGGGATCCCCACCTGGCACTACGGGCACGAGCCGCCCAACCCCTTCGCGAACGCCGTGGCGAAATACTTCCGCAACGCGCAGCGCGAGGCGGTGCTGCTCGAGGTCTGCCGGGGAGGCATCGCGTTCCTGCCCGGGTCGGGCGGAACGATCCAGGAGATCTTCCAGGACGCCTGCGAGAACTACTACGCCGATGAGTCGTCCACCGCGCCGATGGTGCTCGTGGGGCGGGAGTACTGGACCGAGCGCTACCCGGCCTGGCCGCTGCTGAGGGCGCTCGCGAAGGGCAGGCCGATGGAGGCGCACGTGCACCTGGTCGACACCGTGGACGAGGCCGCAGCGCTCATGGGCGGGACCTGAACCACAGCTCACGCACGCGCACGAGGACGACGAAAAGCCTGAGGCCCGGATCCTCCGGATCCGGGCCTCAGGCTTCTGGTGCGCCCCCAGGGACTTGAACCCTGAACCCATTGATTAAGAGTCAATTGCTCTGCCGATTGAGCTAGAGGCGCATGGTCCGGGATGAACCCGACCGAGGAATTACATTACCAGCGGGGTGGGAGTGCACCAAATCGTGATCATCTCGGGCGCGTTGCAGAGCCGCTCGCACGCCCCACCCCCGACTATCCTGTTGAGGTGACAGTCTCCCCCAATGCCGCAGAGCTCCCTGCCGACCTCGAGCTGGCCCTGCGACTGGCGGACGCCGCCGATGCGCAGACGATGCCGCGCTTCGACGCATCCGACCTGGAGGTCTCACGCAAGGCCGACCGGTCGCACGTCACGGATGCCGATCTCGCGACCGAGCGCGCTATCCGCGAGCTGCTCAGCACCGAGCGCCCACAGGACGGCATCCTCGGCGAGGAGTACGGCGCCGAAGGCGATGTGCACCGCCAGTGGATCATCGACCCGATCGACGGCACCGCGAACTTCCTGCGCGGGGTGCCCCTGTGGGGCACGATGATCGCCCTCGCGATCGACGGCGTTCCCCAGGTGGGCGTGGTCAGCATGCCCGCGCTGGGACGCCGCTGGTGGGCATCCGCCGGCCACGGATCCTGGACCGCCACGAGCGGAGAACCCCGGCGATTGACCGTCTCGGGCGTCGACACCCTCGACGACGCGAGCGTCAGCTTCCAGAGCATCGGGCAGTGGGCGGATGCCGGCAGGATGCCCGAGCTGCTCGCCCTCGCCGACCGGGTCTGGCGCGACCGCGCCTACGGCGACATCTTCAGCTACATGCTGCTGGCAGAGGGACGCATCGACATGGTCGCCGAGTTCGATGTCAAGGAGTACGACATCGCGGCGGCCGTCCCGATCGTCCGCGAGGCCGGCGGACGTATGACGGCGTTCGACGGCACCGAGACCCTCTCGGCGCTGTCGGCCCTCGCCACCAACGGCATCCTGCACGATCAGTTCCTCACGCTGTTCCGCGACGTCCCACAGCACTGAGCGTCGCGCTCCCCGCAGCACCCTCCCCTTCCCCGCACCGCATCCCGACTCCCCACGGATCACATGAAAACCCGCACATCCCTCACTGCCGTCGCGCTGCTCGCCGCGCTGACACTCACCGCCTGCAGCGGCACCCAGACGGAGACAGCCCCCACCTCCTCCCCCACGAAGACGCCCGAGATGCCGAAGGCGACCGTGACCACGGCCCCTGTCGAGAGCACGCCGCCCCCCACGGTCGCCGAGACACCGACCTGCGGGACGCTCATCTCGTCCGCGACGGTCGATGCGCTCACCGCGCAGGGGTGGACCTACAAGGAGCGCGAGTTCAGGATCGGCGACGTGGTCGTCGAAGGCGGGCTGGAATGCCTGTGGGCGGACTACACGACGGCATCCGATCACGGCCAGATGTACGGTTGGGGGCCGCTCAGCGCCGACGCCGCGCGCACCGCGCAGTCGAACCTGCAGCGCGACGCGTGGCTGCGGTCGACCGAGGGCGACCTGGTCTACTTCACCGAGGATCCGGCCACTGCGATCGCGACGGATGACGCCGGATACGGGATGACGTACGAGTTCGGTGACGGCTGGGTGAAGTTCGCCGACACCAAGCAGGGGCTGCTTCTCATCGAGTGGGAGAACTGACGCAGCACCTCTGGAGGGGGGCGCCGCTGCACGAGCGGCGCCCGGCGATCACTGGTTGCGCTGGTTCCAGTTGTCGGTGCGGCGCGTGTCCGAGCCGCGCTGGCGCATCACGTACGCGAGGGCGAGGCTGACCAGGATGATGCCTGCGGAGAAGGCGAGGCCCTGAGCGGTCGGCAGGCTCCACGAGACCCCGAAAAGGTAGAACCCACCGAGGAACAGCACGATGAACACGATGAAGTCGACCACTTCGCTTGCCTCCAGATCGTCGGATAACCTCTCCAGCTTAGTCGGCTTCGTCCCGGTGCCGTTGACGACCTCCCGCCAGCCGGACCGGTTCTCGTGCGACGCGGGCTAGATTTGGTGTCATGCCGAGGATGACGTCGTGACCGCAGGACTGCGCCCCGTGCGCCGCGGGCGCCCAGGGCACGATCGGGACGACGTGATCCGCGCCGGCGTCGAGCTGTTCAACGCGCAGGGATACGACGCGACCTCGGTCTCGGACCTCACCCGGCGGCTCGGCGTCACCAAGTCGGCGCTGTACCACCACGTCGACTCGAAGGAGCAGATCCTCGAGATCGCCCTCGAACAGGCCCTCGGCGGGCTCGAGAAGGCGCTGCAGGATGCTCTCACCGAGACGACCGCCGCATCGCGGCTGACCGCGATCATCCGCGGCGCCGTGCAGGTGCTCACCGCACGCCAGCCGCAGGTGACACTGCTGCTGCGGCTGCGCGGCAACAGCGTCATCGAGGCCGCGGCGCTGGAGCGCCGGCGGCGCTTCGACCACACCGTGACGGGTCTGGTGCGCGAGGCGCAGGCGGAGGGCCTGGTGCGCGCGGATCTGGATGCCGGAGTCGCCACGCGCCTCATCTTCGGCATGATCAACTCGGTCGTCGAGTGGTACCGCCCCGACGGCCCGGTCGACCCGGACCTGCTGGGCGAGGAGATCCTCGCGGTGACGCTGGGCGGCCTGCGGCCCCGTACCTGAATCGACGAGAGGCCCGCTCCCCGGCATGACACCGGGAGGCGGGCCTCTCGCTTTCCACAGTGACAGCGGCTTGGTGGAGCTGGGGGGAATCGAACCCCCGTCCGACGCTGCTAATCCACGTCTTCTCCGGGCGCAGTCTGTAGAGGCGTTCTGCTCGGCTCCGACCTTTGTCACAGACACCTAAGTCGACGAGCCCAGCCTGGGAAGAGTCCCACGTGACGTCCAGACGCCATCACGCAGCAAGATCCCTAGATGACGCCAGGGTCCGTATCGGGATCACATACGGTCTGACGGACTATCGGGCTCGCTTAGGCAGCGAGGGCGAAGTCGTTGCGCTTGGATTCGGCAACTATTGGTTCGCAGGGATCGTTCACGAGATGACCCTGCATCCTCGGCCCGCTTCTCGTCGATACACAGGCGCCGTCGAAACCGATCAGCCCCGTGGACCTTCTCGCGAAGGAGCCGCTGTCACACTGTGGAATTACCAGACGGGAACTCACGCTCCCGAGCATCACAGACTACAACGGATCGGGGCCGGATGCTATTCCGCGACCGCGGTGTCACCGGCGTGCCGTACAGTCGCACGCATGAGCGAGGTCATCATCACCGTCCGCGGCGAGCACGAGCTGCGCATCGCGCCCGAGCGGGCCACCGTCCACCTGAGCGTCGGAGTGGACGGGCCGCACCGCGAGGATGTCGTGCAGCGGGCCCTGTCGCTCGCGGAGCCTGTGCGCGACGGGATCAAGGCCCGGGAGCAGGCCGGCAGCGTCACGGCGTGGACGAGCCAGCGGCTCAGCGTCTACGCCGAACGCCCCTGGAACACCGAAGGCAGGCGCCTGGCGCCCGTGTACCGCGCCAGCGTCGAGTTCACCGCCACCTTCTCGGACATCTCGGACCTGTCGGTCTGGATCACCGAGCTCTCGGCGGAGGATGGCGTCTCGGTCGGTCACATGGACTGGCATCTGACCCCTGAGACCGAGCGTGAGGCGGAGCGCGAGGTCGCGACGCGGGCCGTTGGCGTCGCCGTGTCGCGCGCGCAGGCGTACGCGCAGGCTCTCGGCCTGCAGGACGTGACCCCGCTCGAGATCGCGGACCGCGGGCTGATCTCCTCCGAGGTGCCGAGTGTGGTCGCGATGCGCGCCGGTGCGGGATTCGCCATGGATGCCTCCGCCGCGATGGAGTTCCAGGGTGAGGAGATCACCGTGTCGGCGACCGTCGAGGGGCGCTTCTCCGCGCGCTGAGCCGTCGCGAAGGTCTGCCGCACCGGCCGCCGGGGCGGCCGGTGCGTGCGCTCAGGAGACCGCGAAGGGGGCGAGTTCGGCGGCGAGCCGCTCGGAGACGTGCGCGTGCACGAGCGTGCCGTCCGCGGCGTGTTCTGCCGAGAGCAGCACGCCGCTCTCGTGCACGGCCGAGACGAGGTCGCCCCGGTCGTACGGCACGAGCGCCCGCACCTCGACGGCGGGCATCGGCAGCATCCGCTCGATGGCCGTGCGCAGTTCGTCGATGCCCTCGCCGGTGCGCGACGACACGAAGTGCGCGTCGGGCGCCAGCCCGCGCAGCACGAGGCGCTCGTCCTCGCCGACCAGATCGGCCTTGTTGAAGACGACCAGCTCGGAAATGTCCCGCGCCCCGACGTCTCCCATCACATCGCGCACGGTCTGTAGCTGCGCCGACGGGTCGGGATGCGAGCCGTCCACGACGTGCACGATGACATCCGCCTGGCCGACCTCTTCGAGCGTCGAACGGAACGCCTCGACGAGCTGGTGCGGCAGGTTGCGCACGAAGCCGACCGTGTCGGTCAGCGTGTACACGCGTCCGTCTGCGGTCTCGGCGCGCCGTACCGTCGCATCCAGGGTCGCGAACAGGGCGTTCTCGACGAGCACGCCCGCGCTGGTGAGCGCGTTGAGCAGGCTCGATTTGCCGGCGTTCGTGTACCCGGCGATCGCGACAGAGGGGATCGTGTTGCGCTTGCGCTCGGCGCGCTTGGCGTCGCGTGCCGGTGCGAACTCGCGGATCTGCTTGCGCAGCTGCGCCATACGGGTGCGGATGCGGCGGCGGTCGAGTTCGATCTTCGTCTCACCGGGACCACGCGAGCCCATGCCCGCTCCCCCGGCGCCGACCTGGCCACCGGCCTGGCGGCTCATCGACTCACCCCAGCCGCGCAGACGCGGCAGCAGGTACTCGAGCTGTGCGAGCTCGACCTGCGCCTTGCCCTCGCGGCTCTTGGCGTGCTGGCTGAAGATGTCGAGGATCACTGTGGTGCGGTCGATGACCTTCACCTTCACGACGTCCTCGAGGGCACGTCGCTGGCTGGCCGCCAGCTCGGTGTCGGCGATCACGGTGTCGGCGCCGACGGCGGCGACGATGTCCTTGAGCTCCTGGGCCTTGCCGCGGCCGAGGTAGGTGGCCGGGTCGGGATGCGGGCGACGCTGCAGCAGCCCGTCGAGCACGACGGCGCCCGCGGTCTCGGCGAGGGCGGCGAGCTCGCGCAGCGAGTTCTCCGCATCGTCCTGAGCACCCTGCGGGTACACCCCGACGAGCACGACGTTCTCCAGCCGCAGCTGCCGGTACTCGACCTCGGTGACGTCCTCGAGTTCGGTGGAGAGGCCCGCCACACGACGCAGGGCGTGCCGATCCTCGAGATCCCACTGCTCCCCGTCACCGGCGCCGTGAGCGGCCGTGGTCGCATCCTGCAGCGCCTGGGCGGCTCCGAACACTCTCGCCTGAGTGCGCGGTTCGGCGTGCGCCAGCACGCGGTCGAGCGCGTCGGGTGTGGTGTTCTCGTCGTTGGTCTTCGTCATCCGGTCCTTGTCTGTGGATTCTGTGCTCACGGCGCCTTAACCTTAGCCCCGTCCGTCCGGTACGCTCACTGCATGGCGTCCGACCACTACTTCAGCGCGGCGCCGGCAAGCGCAGAGAACCTGCGCAGCATCCGAGTCACCCTCGCGGATCGTGACGTTGAGGTCACCACCGCAGGTGGGGTCTTCAGCCCCGACCGTCTGGATGCCGGAACCGCCGTGCTGTTCGCGAACATGCCGCCCCTTCCTCCCGGGGGCGACTTCCTCGACCTCGGATGCGGCTGGGGTCCGATCAGTCTCACCATGGCATTGTCCGCCCCGCACGCGACCGTGTGGGCGGTCGACGTCAATGAGCGAGCCCTCGACCTGACCCGGCGCAACGCCGAGGCTCTCGGACTCACCAATGTCAACGCTGTGAAGCCCGACGATGTTCCCGACCAGGTGACCTTCCGCACGATCCGCTCCAACCCGCCCATCCGCGTGGGCAAGAACGAACTGCACAGCATGCTCGAGCGGTGGATCCCGCGGCTCGACGAGCGCAGCGACGCGTGGATGGTGGTGCAGCGCAACCTGGGTTCGGACTCCCTGCAGCGCTGGATGGCGGCGACCTTCACGCCCGGCTACAGCGTGCATCGTGCCGCCACCGGCAAGGGTTACCGGGTGCTGAAGGTACGCAGGCACGGCAACCCGCCGACCGCGCCCATCGCGATCCCCGGCTGACTCACCGCCGCCTGAGGCTCGTCGCGCTGGGTCAGACGAGGTCGCTGGGTCAGACCAGGTCGATCTCGCCGCGGTAGACCAGCTGCGCGGGTCCCGACAGTGCGACGTGCTCGCCGTCCTCGGCGGGGAACATCCGCACCCCGAGCGTGCCGCCTGGCACCTCGACGCGCCACTGGTGCGGCGCGCGCTCGCCCGCCCAGTGCCGCACGGCCAGGGCGGAGGCCACCGCTCCCGTACCGCAGCTGAGCGTCTCTCCGGATCCGCGCTCGTGCACCCGCATCCGCACGTGCCCGACTCCGTCGCGCACCAGCGGCTCACCGGGGACGACGAACTCGACGTTCGCGCCCGCGGCCGGCGCCGGGTCGAGGATCGGTGTCGGGTTCAGGTCGAGCCCGGCGAGCTCGTCGTCGGAGGCGAGCGCGACGACCACGTGCGGGTTGCCGACGTCGATGCCGAGGCCGGGGCGTGCGACCGAGAGTCCCGCGGCGCGGGCCAGCGGCTCACCGCCCGCGAGGCGCCAGCGACCCATGTCGACCTGGTAGCCGGTGTCGCTGCGCATCACGTCGCGCACCCCGGCACGGGTTCCGATCGGAAGCGTCGATCCGGCGTCGAGGGATGCCAGGCCCGAACGCAGCAGGTAGTGCGCGAACACCCGGATGCCGTTGCCACACATCTCCGAGACCGATCCGTCGGAGTTGCGGTAGTCCATGAACCACTCGGCGGCCGGCTCCTCGGCCAGAGCCGCGGCGCCGTCGGCCAGAGCCCGCGACCGCACGACCCGCAGCACGCCGTCGGCGCCGACACCGAAGTTGCGGTCGCACAGCGCCTGAACCTGCTCGGGGGTGAGGTCCAGCTGCCCGTCGACGTCCTCGATGATGACGAAGTCGTTGCCGGTGCCGTGCCCCTTGGTGAATGCGACCATGCGCACCAGTCTATTCAGCACTGAACCCGGTAGCGCCCGCAGAGGAACCCTCGGTTGCGTGCGACCTCCAGCAGCTCCAGGTCGAGGGTGCGCGGCAGCACCGGCGCGCCCGCCCCGAGGGTGACGGGAGCGAACTGCAGCCACACCTCGTCGAGCAGACCGGCGTCGGCGAACTGCCCCGCCAGCTCTCCCCCGCCCACGATCCAGAGGTTCCTACCCGCGGCCGCGGCGGTCATCTCGGCATGCACCTCGCGCACATCCGCCTGGGTCAGGCGCACATCCGCGCCCTCCGGCAGCTGCAGTGCACGATGCGTGAACACCCAGGCGGGCTGGGTGTAGTCCCAGCGCCCCTGTTCGTGTCGCATGATCCACTCGTACGTGGATGCGCCCATGGCCAGTGCGCCGATGGTCTCGATGAAGGCCGGATAGGCCATCGGTCCGGTCGGGTCGAAGTCCTGCTTCAGCAGCCAGTCCAGCGAGTGCTCGGGTGTGGCGATGAACCCGTCGAGGCTGGAAGCCGTGTAGTAGTGCGTCGTCATGCGTCCATGGTGCACGTGGGCACCGACATTCCCGCGGTCTGCCCATCGGCGTCGTCGTCGCCATGGCGGCCGGATTCAGTCGTCGGGGATCAGACGCTTCCCCGTCGTGCCGACGTCGAACCTCTCGTAGCCGATGGCATCGTAGAACCGGAAGGCCTGGTCGTTGTCCGGGCGCACCATCAGCTGCACCTTCGGGCATCCCATGGCGATCAGGCGCTGCTCGGCCTCTGTGACCAGCGCACGTCCGATACCCTCGCCCTGACGGTGCGGTGCGGCCGCCAGGTAGTACAGCCAGCCGCGGTGGCCGTCGTACCCGCCCATCACGCTGCCGACGACCTCACCGTCGTCGTCCGCGACGAGGAAGAGCTCGGGCTGTACGGCCAGTTTGCGCCTGATGTCGGCGTAGGGGTCGTTCCAGGGCCGGGTGAGTCCTGCGGCATGCCAGAGCGCGACGACGTTCTCGGTGTCATCGATCTGGAAGGTCCGGATGATCATGCGCCGTCCAGGATCCGCTGCGCCTCGGCCGAGCCGGACTCGGTCCATTCGATGCCGGGGTACCGCTTGAACCACGACACCTGACGGCGCGCATAGCGCCGGGTGAGCGCCTGCGTCTCGGCGACGGCATCCTGCTCGGTGACCTCGCGGCGCAGCTGCGCGAGCGCCTGCGCATAGCCGATGGCACGGGATGCCGTGACGCCGCGCTCGATCCCCGCGTCGCGGAGCCGCTCAACCTCGCCGAGCATCCCGTCGCGCCACATGCGCTCGACGCGACGGTCCAGCCGCTCGACGAGCACCTCGCGCGGGGTGTGCAGTCCGACGATGGGGGTCTGGGGATGCCACAGGTCCGGCGCGTCCGGGAGGGCGGCGCCGTGGGTGGCGGCACCCTGCTCGAGCACCTCGAGGGCGCGCACGATGCGGCGCCCGTTCTTGGGGTCGATGCGGTCGGCTGTCGCGGGATCGCGTTCGCGGAGGCGCTCGAACAGCGCACCGGCCCCGTGCTCGTCGAGCTCGGCCTCCAGGCGCGCTCGCAGCGCGGCATCCCTCGGAGGGAAGCGGAAGTCGAAGATGACGCTCGAGACGTACAGTCCCGAACCGCCGACGAGGATGGCGTCTCCCCCGCGCTCGTGGATCCCGGTGATGACGCTGCGTGCGAGCGGCTGATACCAGGCGACCGCCGCTTCATCGGTGACGTCGCGGACGTCGAGAAGGTGGTGCGGGATGCCGCGTCGCTCGGCGACGGAGAGCTTGGCTGTGCCGATGTCCATGCCGCGGTACAGCTGCATGGCATCCGCGTTGACGATCTCGGCAGGGTTGCCCTGCCGGTGCAGCGTCTCGGCGAGGTCGAGGGCGAAGTCGCTCTTGCCGGTGCCGGTGGCGCCGACGACCGCCCACAGGCGCCGTCCGGCGGTGGTCGGTGTGCTGCCGGTCACTGCGGGCGCAGCGTCGGCAGTCCCAGCGAGACCGCACGAGGTGCGCCGCTCTGCCCGGCCGGTGCGGGGATGCCGCACGAGTCGGCCTGCGCGCGGTCCCATGCGTCGCCGCCGCGAGTGCGGCGGATGCGCAGCGGGGCGCCGGTCGGGTCGTCGGCCAGCAGGTGGAACGGTGCCGCGTGGGTGATCTTCACGGTGACCATGTCGCCGGGGCGCGGCAGGTCGGATCCGGGCGTGACCTCGAAGTGCACGAGACGGTTGTCCTCGGCGCGACCGGTGAGACGGTGGGTCTCGGCGTCCTTCTTGCCCTCGCCGACCGAGACCAGCACCTCGACCTCGCGGCCGACCTGCTTCTGGTTCTCTTCGAGCGAGATCCTCTCCTGCAGGGCGATCAGCCGGTCATAGCGCTCCTGCACGACGTGCTTGGGCACCTGGTCGCCCATGGTCGCTGCGGGCGTGCCCTCGCGGATGGAGTACTGGAAGGTGAAGGCTCCGGAGAAGCGGGACTGCTCGACGACGCGCATCGTCTCTTCGAAGTCCTCGTCGGTCTCTCCGGGGAAGCCGACGATGATGTCGGTGGTGATCGCGGCGTGCGGGATGCGCGCGCGAACCCGCTCGATGATGCCGAGGTAGCGCGAACTGCGGTAGGAGCGGCGCATGGCCTTGAGTACGCGGTCGCTGCCGGACTGCAGTGGCATGTGCAGCTGCGGCATCACGGAAGGCGTCTCTGCCATCGCATCGATGACGTCGTCCGTGAAGGCGGCGGGGTGCGGGCTGGTGAAGCGGATGCGCTCGAGTCCCTCGATCTCGCCTGCGGCGCGCAGCAGCTTGCTGAAGGCCTGGCGGTCGCCGAACTCGACGCCGTAGGAGTTCACGTTCTGGCCGAGCAGGGTGACCTCGATCGCGCCGTCTTCGACGAGCAGGCGGATCTCGTTGAGGATGTCGCCGGGCCGGCGGTCCTTCTCCTTGCCGCGCAGGCTCGGGACGATGCAGAAGGTGCAGGTGTTGTTGCAGCCGACCGAGATGGAGACCCAGCCGCTGTGGGCGGAGTCGCGTCGGGTGGGCAGCGTCGAGGGGAACACCTCGAGTGCTTCGAGGATCTCGAGTTCGGCTTCGCCGTTGTGCCGCGCGCGCTCGAGCAGGCCGGGGAGCGAGCCCATGTTGTGCGTTCCGAAGACGACGTCCACCCACGGGGCCTTGTCGAGCACTGCCTGCTGGTCCATCTGCGCCAGGCAGCCGCCGACGGCGATCTGCATGCCGGCGTGCTTGTCCTTGCGGGACTTCAGGTGGCCGAGCGTGCCGTAGAGCTTGCCTGCGGCGTTGTCGCGGACGGCGCACGTGTTGATGATGACGATGTCAGCGTCCTCGCCGGCATCGGCCCGCACGTATCCGGCGCTCTCCAGGGAGCCGGAGAGGCGCTCGGAGTCGTGCACGTTCATCTGGCAGCCGAAGGTGCGCACCTCGTAGGAGCGCCGGTGCCCGTCAGCGTCGACCGCGGCGGGCGAGGCCGCGATGATCGTCGGTTCGGAGGAAAGAGAAGCCATGATCTCAACATTCTACGATCCGCCGCTGAACGCGGCGCCGTCCGGCGCCGGGGATTGGCCGCCGGTCAGTCGGAGTCCACGAAGCGCACGCCGCTGCGCCCGCTGCCGGCCTCGCGAAGCGCCGTGCGGGCCGCGTTCATCGCGACCGAGCCGCCGTATCCCCGGCGTGCCAGCTGCCCCAGCAGGCGGCGCAGTGCGGTGTCGGGTTCCAGCCGGCTCATGCCCGGTGCCTTGCTGCGCGCGTACTCGAGGGCGCGTTCGGCGTCGTCGTCGGGAAGTTCGGCCAGTGCGTCGTCGATGACGTCGCGAGGGATGCCGCGCTGCGACAGGGCTCTCGAGAGGGCGACGCGGCCCTGGCCCTTGCGCTCGACCCCCGATGTCACCAGCAGGGATGCCAGCGTGCGGTCATCGAGATAGCCACGGTGCATGAACTCGTCGAGGATGTCTTCGATCGCATCCCGGTCGACGTCGTTCTCCCGCAGGACTGACCGCGCCTCGGACACCGAGAGCTGTCGGCTTCGCAGCTTGCGCACCAGCACCTCTTCGGCACGGCGACGGAGTTCGTCGGGGTCGATCGCGGGTTCGTCACCCGGACCTTCCCCGTCGGTCTTCTCGTCGGACAGGGGAACCTGGGCCGAGCGGCGAGGTGCGCCCTCGACCAGGGCCGAGCGCCACAGGCCCTCGTCCCCTGTGCGCCGAGGCATCTCACCGGCATCCTGATCGGCCGGCCCGGCGGGACGCCGGGTTCCGCCGAAGAGCGGGATGACGGGGGCGAGGTGCTCCTCGCCCCCGTCACGCATAGCTCACCCCGGTTGCTGAGCGACGTCGAAGCACGGTTGCTGAGCGACGTCGAAGCATCAGGCCGGGCGGCGCTCGGCGAGCTCGTCGGCAGGGGCTTCGGCTTCGGCCTTGACCCCGATGCCGAGCTTCTGCTTGATCTGCGTCTCGATCGCCACGGCGATGTCGTCGTTCTTGATGAGGAAGTTGCGGGCGTTCTCCTTGCCCTGGCCGAGCTGGTCGCCGTCGTAGGTGTACCAGGAGCCGGACTTCTTCACGATGCCGTGCTCCACGCCGTAGTCGATCAGGCTGCCCTCGCGGGAGATGCCGACGCCGTAGAGGATGTCGAACTCGGCCTGCTTGAACGGCGGGGCCATCTTGTTCTTGACGACCTTGACACGGGTGCGGTTACCGACAGCCTCGGCACCGTCCTTCAGCGTCTCGATGCGACGGATGTCGAGTCGCACCGAGGCGTAGAACTTCAGCGCCTTTCCACCCGCGGTGGTCTCGGGCGAGCCGAAGAAGACACCGATCTTCTCACGGAGCTGGTTGATGAAGATCGCGGTGGTCTTGGTCTGGTTCAGCCCACCGGTGAGCTTTCGCAGCGCCTGCGACATCAGTCGCGCCTGCAGACCGACGTGCGAGTCGCCCATCTCACCCTTGATCTCGGCCTCGGGCACCAGGGCCGCGACGGAGTCGATGACGACGAGGTCGATCGCACCCGAGCGGATCAGCATGTCGGCGATCTCGAGGGCCTGCTCACCGGTGTCGGGCTGCGACACCAGCAGCTGGTCGATGTCGACGCCCAGCTTCTTGGCGTACTCGGGGTCGAGGGCGTGCTCGGCGTCGATGAACGCCGCGATGCCGCCGGCGCGCTGCACGTTGGCGATCGCGTGCAGGGTGAGCGTGGTCTTACCGGAGGACTCCGGACCGTAGATCTCGATGATGCGTCCGCGCGGCAGCCCGCCGATGCCGAGGGCGGCGTCCAGGGCGATCGATCCGGTGGGGATGACCTCGACGGGGGCGCGCTCGTCGCTGCCCAGTCGCATGATCGATCCCTTGCCGAACTGGCGTTCGATGTGTGCGAGTGCGGAATCCAGGGCCTTCTCGCGGTCATCGGTGGATGGCATGACGTGCTCCTCAGTGTCTCGAATGCTGCCGCCTGTAGGCTGTCGCGGCGTTCCCGGGGCGGGTCCGCTCTGCGACAAGGCGTATGGCCGGTGCCACATCCATCACGTTAGAAGCCACCACCGACATCGGGTCGGCGGCGCCACGTTCTGTGGAGGAGAGTCGCATCTGAACCATCTGTGCAGAACGATACGCCCTCATCGAACACATCTTCGACGACACGCCGCATCGCGTGCGTCCGAGTGTCGATCAGCGCCGGCGCGGTTCCAGCCGGCCCACGCCGTACCGGCGCCCCGCCGGGACATCTGTCTCGTCGCATACGGCGAGCCAGATGTCGCGCGGCGGAACGCCGGCTTCGAGCGCCTCGAGAGCGGTCGATCCGAGGGCGCTGAGGACGAGGTCGTGCGTGATCGAGTTCGCGCGACCGCCGAACTCGTCTTCGACGGCGCGCAGGAACTCGCTGCGTCTCATCCGGCCGCTGCGCCGTTCAGTGCAGCGACAGCTCGGGCCCGACAGAGGCCACGAGGTCGTCGGGGACGACATCCGGGAAGGTGCTCAGACCCTCGAGCACCGAGATGCGGTCACCGACTTCGCGCATGATGGTGGAGATGGGGACGTCGAGAGCCTCTGCCACGGAGGCGAGGATCTCGCTGGACGCCTCTTTCTGACCGCGCTCGACTTCGCTCAGGTAGCCGAGGGCGACGGAGGCCTTGCTCGCCACCTGACGGAGGGTGCGCCCCTTCTGCAGGCGGAAGTCCCGCAGCACATCGCCGATCTCCTGTCTGACAAGGATCATCGGAACCTCCTCTCCTCTACTCCCCCGGAGTTCGGTCCGAGTGGATCGCCAGTCTAACCCGACTGGATGACGCTGAATCTACTGTTTCTCGCTGTGCTTCTGTTGTGAGGGATCGTGTCGTGGTCGTTCCAGTGTGTCGTGTGTGGAGCACATCTGTGACAACCGTCATCCGGACGGCGCTATTCCCCGCCGCTGTGCTGCACCGCCGCCAGCGCGAGAGCGAGAGCCGCGTCCCGCGCCTGCAGTCGGATCTCGGCGCGCGAGCCGGCGAAGACCGCCGATGAGGTCCGCGTCCCGAGCGGGGTGACGATGCCGAGGTGCACGGTGCCGACGGGCTGCCCGTCCGGTGAGTCGGGACCGGCGATCCCGGTGGTCGAGATCCCGACGTCGGCCGGCCGGCCCTCGACCCGCACCGCGTGCCGCACGCCCGCGGCCATCTGAACCGCGACCTCCGGATGCACGGGGCCGTGCTCCGCGAGCAGGGCGGCGTCGACGCCCAGCAGCGTGTGCTTGACCGGTGTCGCGTAGGCCACGATCCCGCCCCACAGCACGGCCGATGCACCGGGGACGGTCACGATCTCGGATGCCACTGCGCCGCCGGTGAGCGACTCGGCGACGCCGAGGGTCCAGCCGCGTTCGTGCAGCGCGGCGACGAGACGCGCCGCGTCGCTCATGCCTTGCTCCGTCGCCCGCGACTCTGCGCCAGCACGTAATCGATGCCGCTGGCCACGGTGAGTACGAGTGCGATGAGCATGAGCACCAGGGTCGTGATCGACCACGCCTGCTCGCCGATCCACACGTGAAGCGGCAGCAGCGCCCAGCTGAGCGCGACGCCCTGCACCACGGTCTTGACCTTGCCCATCCAGGCCGCGGCGACGACGTGCTCGTGCACGATCGTGAAGCGGTGGATCGTGATGCCCCACTCGCGGATGAGGATGACGATGACGATCCACCACGGCACCTCGCCGAGGATCGCGAGACCCAGGAAGCCGGAGCCGGTGAGGAGCTTGTCGGCGATCGGGTCCCACAGCTTGCCGAAGTCGCTGACGATGTCGTACCGGCGTGCGAGATACCCGTCGACCCAGTCGGTCGAGATCGCCACGATGAACAGCACGGCCGCAGCCCAGCGCATCGCCAGGTCGCCGGCACCGGCCGGGCCGGCGATCAGCAGCAGCACGAAGAAGACGATCGCGAGCGGGATGCGGGCGATCGTGATCGCGTTGGGAAGCTGGCGAGGGATGCCCATCAGTCGCGGCCCGTCAGACCCCAGGCGTCCTCGTCACCGTCGTCATCGCTCTCGACGACGGGCAGGCCCTGGTACTGCTGCTCGATCGGATCCTGACCGTACCGGTCGGGTTCGGCGGGTGCGGCCGGGGCGGGCGGAGCGGCCTGCGCGGGAGCGCTGGGCGCATCGTCGCCGCGCAGCCTGGCGAGCACCGCGGGAAGCTGCTCGTTGGTGACCAGCACGTCGCGGGCCTTCGACCCCTCGGAGGGGCCGACGATCTCGCGGGACTCGAGCAGGTCCATCAGACGCCCGGCCTTGGCGAAGCCGACGCGCAGCTTGCGCTGCAGCATCGAGGTCGAGCCGAACTGCGATGAGACGATCAGCTCGGCCGCCGCGAGCAGCAGTTCGAGATCGTCGCCGATGTCCTCGTCGACTTCCTTCTTCTTCGCATCGGCGGACTCCTGCACATCCGGGCGGTACTCCGGGCGGGCCTGCTGGGTGACGTGCTTGACGACCGCGTGGATCTCGCTCTCGTCGACCCAGGCGCCCTGCAGCCGGAACGGCTTGGACGATCCCATCGGCGAGAACAGCGCGTCACCCTGCCCGATGAGCTTGTCGGCGCCCGGCGAATCCAGGATCACGCGGCTGTCGGTGACGCTCGTGACCGCGAATGCGAGACGCGAGGGGACGTTGGCCTTGATGAGGCCGGTGACCACGTCGACGCTGGGTCGCTGGGTCGCCAGCACCAGGTGGATGCCGGAGGCACGAGCGAGCTGCGTGATGCGCACGATCGAGTCCTCGACGTCGCGCGGCGCGACCATCATCAGGTCGGCGAGCTCGTCGACCACGACCAGCAGGTATGGGTACGGCTTGAGCACCCGCTCGCTGCCTACGGGAACCTCGACCTCGCCCGCACGGACCGCCTTGTTGAAGTCGTCGATGTGGCGGAAGCCGAACGACGCGAGGTCGTCGTACCGCATGTCCATCTCCTTCACGACCCACTGCAGCGCCTCGGCGGCCTTCTTCGGGTTCGTGATGATGGGGGTGATCAGGTGCGGCACGCCGGCGTAGCTGGTCAGCTCGACGCGCTTGGGGTCGATCAGCACCATCCGCACATCGGCGGGACGAGCGCGCATGAGAAGGCTCGTGATCATCGAGTTCACGAAGCTCGACTTTCCCGAGCCGGTGGAGCCTGCCACGAGAAGGTGCGGCATCTTGGCGAGGTTGGCGACGACGATGTTGCCGCCGACGTCCTTGCCGACGCCGATCGTCAGCGGGTGCGTGCTCTTCTGCGCCGCGGGAGAGCGCAGCACGTCGCCGAGCGCCACCGTCTCCTTGTCGACGTTCGGGATCTCGATGCCGATGGCGCTCTTGCCGGGGATCGGCGAGAGGATGCGCACATCGTTGGATGCCACCGCGTAGGCGAAGTTGTTGCTCAGCTGCAGGATCTTCTCCACCTTGACGCCGTGCCCGACCTCGACCTCGTACTGCGTGACCGTCGGGCCGCGCGAGAAGCCGGTGACCTTGGCGTCGACCTTGAATTGCTCGAGCACGCTGGTGATCTGCTCGATGGTGCGGTCGGTGGCATCCGAGCGGACCACGGGCGGCGGACCGGCCTTGAGCACGACGGGTGACGGCAGCACGTACGGCGCGGCGGGCGGCAGCGGGCCGCTCGCGCCGGGCCCGGCAGTGCCGAAGCCGTCGAGCCCGGGCAGTTCGCCCGTCGATCCGTCGTCGTCGAGCAGCGCCGTGGCGTTCTTCTCGTCGAGCAGGCCGGTGATCGCGCTCACGTCGGTGAGCACCTCGGTGGCCGCGTCGTAGGGCGTCTCGTCCACGATGACGGCCTGCTCGTAGGCCGAGGACTCAGTGCCTGCTTCGTCCAGCAGCGCCGTGATTGCCTGCGAGTCGGTGCCCTCGTCGGGGTCCTCCTCACGGCCGGTCTTGTTGCGGCGCCACCAGGGCAGCGAGTCGTCCTTGTCGTCGTCTCCGTCCTGCGGCGTCTCGTCGACGGCGGCGGCACGCAGAGGCCGCTCCGCGCCGAACATCCACGCGTACAGGTCGCCGAGTCGCTCGCCGATGCGGTTCGGCGGCGTCTTGGTCAGGATCAGGATGCTGAGCACCGCCAGCAGTCCGAGCACGATGTACGCCACGACCACGGTGAGGAAGGCCAGCGGCTCCCCCAGCATCCAGCCGAACAGTCCGCCGGCCGCGCTGAGCGCGGGCATGCCGTCCCGGGGCTGCGGGCGGACCACGTCGCCGACGGAGTTCGCCGCACCGGCTGCGACATGGCAGAACCCGGCGAGGGCGAGCACGAAGAAGCCGAAGCCGATGCCGATGCGTCCGTTGTCATGGACCGACGACGGATGCCGGAACAGCCAGCCGGCCAGCAGCAGCAGCAGCACCGGCAGCACGAACGCGGCGCGGCCGATCAGGCCGCCCCACGTGAAGGCGCTGATCGTCTGCGCGATGTCGGCGCCGATGAAGAACCACTCGACCACTGCCCCGGCGCAGGCGAGCAGCACGAGCAGGAACGGGAATCCGTCGCGGCGCTGATCCTTCTCGAGGGATTCGGGGCCGAAGGCGCGGAACAGCCCGCCGACACCGTGCGCGAGACCGAGCCACATGCGCACCGCGACGGGCGGCCTGTCGGCGTCGTCGACGTACTTCTTCGGTGCGGGGGCGGCCTTCGCGCTCGAGCGAGGAGCCGCCTGCCGCTTCGGACGCGACGAGGGCGCGCCGGACGCGCGCTCAGACTTCGTGGTGCTCCTGGCCATGCCTTCCACGGTACGGCCGTCGACCGACATCCGGCCGCAATGACGCGGGTTTCCGCGGCATTGGGCCTTCAGAAGGCGCCTGCTACGCCTCGATCACCAGCGGCACGATCATCGGACGGCGACGCAGCTTCTGGTTCACCCAGCGGCCGATCGTGCGACGGATGATCTGCGACAGCGCGTGGTTGTCGCGCACGCCGTTGCCGGCCGCCTCCTTCAGCGCCGCGACGATCTTCGGGGTGATGTCGTCGAAGACGGAGTCGTCCTCCGCCACGCCCCGGGCGTGGATCTCGGGCCCCGAGATGATCTCACCCGTCGACGAGTCCACCACGACGATGACCGAGACGAAACCCTCCTCGCCGAGGATACGGCGGTCCTTGAGGTCTGCGTCGGTGATGCCGCCGACGGTGGAGCCGTCGACGTACACGAAGCCGATGTCGAGCTGACCGGCGACGCGCGCCTCGCCGTCGCGCAGGTCGATGATCATGCCGTTGCCGCCGACGAAGGTGCGCTCCTCGGGGATGCCGGTCTCCTGCGCGAGCTTGGCGTTCGCGATCAGGTGCCGGTACTCGCCGTGCACGGGCAGCACGTTCTTCGGCTGCAGGATGTTGTAGCAGTAGATCAGCTCGCCGGCAGCGGCGTGACCGGAGACGTGCACCTTCGCGTTGGCCTTGTGCACGACGTTCGCACCGAGCCTGGTGAGGCCGTCGATCACGCGGTAGACCGCGTTCTCGTTGCCCGGGATCAGGCTCGAGGCGAGGATGACGGTGTCGCCCTCGCCCGGCTCGATGGCGTGGTCGAGGTTGGCCATGCGGCTGAGCACGGCCATCGGCTCGCCCTGCGACCCGGTCGACATGTAGACGATCCTGTCGTCGGGCAGGTCGCGCGCCTTCTTGTAGTCGATGAGCACGTTGTCCGGCACATTCAGATAGCCCAGCTGCTCGGCGATCGTCATGTTGCGCACCATGCTGCGGCCGAGGAACGCGACCCTGCGACCGTGCGCGTGGGCGGCGTCGATGACCTGCTGCACGCGGTGCACGTGGCTCGAGAAGCTCGCCACGATGACACGGCGCGGAGCCCGCCCGATCACCTGGTCGAGCACCGGCCCGATCGACCGCTCGGTGGGAGTGAAGCCGGGCACGTCGGCGTTGGTCGAGTCGACGAGGAACAGGTCCACGCCCTCTTCGCCCAGCCGGGCGAACGCCCGCAGGTCGGTGATGCGCCCGTCCAGCGGCAGCTGGTCCATCTTGAAGTCGCCGGTGGCCAGCACCATGCCCGCGGGCGTGCGGATCGCCACGGCGAGGGCGTCGGGGATGGAGTGGTTGACCGCCACGAACTCGAGGTCGAACGGACCGACGCGCTCCTGCTGCCCCTCCTTCACGGTGAGGGTGAACGGACGGATGCGGTGCTCCTTGAGCTTCGCCTCCACCAGCGCCAGTGTCAGACCGGAGCCGATCAGCGGGATGTCGCTCTTCAGCCGCAGCAGGTACGGCACCGCGCCGATGTGGTCCTCGTGTCCGTGCGTGAGCACGACGCCCACGATGTCGTCGAGGCGGTGCTTGATCGGCTCGAAGTCGGGCAGGATCAGATCCACGCCCGGCTGGTGCTCCTCGGGGAAGAGCACGCCGCAGTCGACGATGAGGATCTTGCCCTCGAACTCGAAGATGGTCATGTTGCGGCCGACCTCGCCGAGACCGCCGAGCGGGATCACGCGGAGCGTGCCTGCGGCGAGCGGCTCGGGGGCGGCGATGGGGATGGTCATGGACGTCTCCTCAGTCGGACACGTCGTGCCCGTTCGTGGCGTTTCAGCGCGCGACGGCGCTCATCGTGTGGTGCCGTGCACCTTTGGCAGCGCGCCGCCGGCGGCGGCGTTGCGGTCGGGACGGAAGTTCGAGAAGTCGGCGCCCGGAACACCGGTGACCAGCGCCAGCTCGTCCTCGATGATCGCGGCCTCCCATTCCTCGGGGCCGACCAGCGGCAGACGCACGCGCGGGCTGCCGATGCGTCCGAGCCCGTGCAGGATGTACTTCGCCGAGACGGTGCCTGGCACGTGCGTCATCACCGCGCGCACCAGCGGCTCGAGGCGCTGGTGCTCGGCGGTGGCGGTCTTCAGGTCGCCGCGGTTCACGGCATCCACGATCGTGCGGTACGGCGCCGAGGTGATGTTCGCGGTGACGCCGATCATGCCGGTGGCGCCGATGGCCAGGTGCGGCAGGACGTTCGCGTCGTCGCCGGAGAAGTACATCAGGTCGGTCTGGTTGAGCACCCGGCTGACCTCGGAGAAGTCGCCCTTGGCGTCCTTGACGGCGAGGATGTTCGGGTGCTTCGCCAGGCGCAGGATCGTCTCGTACTTGATCGGCACGCCGGTGCGGCCGGGGATGTCGTAGAGGATCACCGGCAGGTCGGTGGCGTCGGCGACGAGGCGGAAGTGCGTCAGGATGCCGGCCTGCGTGGGCTTGTTGTAGTACGGCGTGACGATCATGATGCCGTCGGCGCCGGCCTTCTCGCTGGCCTTGTACAGCTCGATGGCGTGCGCGGTCTCGTTCGAGCCGCCGCCGGTGATGATCTTCGCGCGGCCGGCCGAGACGTCCTTGCCCACCTCGACGAGGCGCAGCTTCTCGGCATCCGTGAGGGTCGAGGTCTCACCGGTGGTGCCGGTGACGACGATGCCGTCGGCGCCGTCGCTGATGACGCGGTCCAGGTGCTTCTCGACCGCGGGCCAGTCCACTTCGCCGTCGGCGGTCATGGGAGTGACCAGCGCGACGAGAACCTGTCCGAAGGGATTGTCCGAGTGCGTCATGCACTCAGGGTATCGCGTCGGGCCGCTGTTCATACGCCGCCGACGGCGCCGGCGGCGGCGCTCCCCGTGCCCTCCGCCGCCACTCAGACGCGGCCGCGACGGGCGACGCCGGCCGTGAGCGATCGGGGCAGGATGCGGGTGAGGCCCACGATCGCCCTGTAGCGCAGCGAGGGGATCGACACGGCCCGGCCGCGCGCGGCATCCCGCAGCCCTTCCCGCACCACGTCACGGGCCTCGAGCCACATGAACGACGGCACCCCCTCGTGTCCGGGCGCCAGTCCCATCCGCTCGTGGAAGCTGGTGTGCGTGAAACCAGGGCAGAGCGCGGTGATGGTGATGCCGTCGCGCGCGTACTCGATGTTCGCCCAGCGGCTGAAGCCGATCAGCCAGGCCTTGCAGGCGGAGTAGGTCGAGCGTGAGATGAATCCGGCGACCGAGGCGACGTTGATGATCCGCCCGCCCCTCCCGCGCATCGAGCGGATCGCGGCGTGCATGAGGCGCATCGGCGCCTCGACGTGCACCCGCAGGTGACGGATCTCGTCGTCGAGGTCGTTGTCGGCGAAGTGCAGCGGCAGCCCGAATCCGGCGTTGTTGATGAGCAGATCGATCGGATGCCCCGGGAGGGCGATCCGTGCGGCGACGCGCTCGACGTCGGCCTCGACCGAGAGGTCGGCGACGATCACCTGCACGTCCACGCCGTGACGGGTGCGCAGTTCCTCGGCCAGCCCGTCCAGGGTCGTGGTCGTGCGTGCGACGAGCACGAGGTCGGCGCCCTTGACGGCGAGCTGCCGGGCGAACTCGGCGCCGAGGCCGGCGCTGGCTCCGGTGATGAGTGCGACGGGCATCAGCGCTCGTAGCTCAGGAAGCGGTGGCGGATGCCGGTGCGCGAGGTCTGCCACTCCCCCTCGCGCACGAGGTGCCAGCCCGTGCGCGGCGGCGCGAATGCGTCCCCGTCGACCTTCAGGTCGAGTTCGGTGACCTCGAGGCGGTCGGCCTGGCCGATCACCTGGCGGAAGATGTCGGATCCGCCGATGATCCACACCCGTTCGAGCCCGCGCACGGCCTCGGCGACGTCAGCCGCCCGTCGTACGCCGTCGGCGGCCCAGTCCTGCTGACGGGTGATGACGATGTTCTCGCGGCCCGGCAGCGGCCGGAACCGCTCCGGAAGCGAGTCCCAGGTGCGCCGGCCCATGATGACGGGCGCGCCGAGGGTGACCTCCTTGAAGTGGGCGAGATCCTCGGGCACGTGCCACGGCATCCCTCCGGATGCACCGATCACGCCGTCGGCGGCCTCGGCCCAGATCAGGCCCACCCAGGTCATACGGCGACCGCCGCGCGGATCGCCGGGTGGTGCTGGTAGTCCTCGACCGCGAAGTCCTCGTAGCGGTAGTCGAGGATCGACTCCGGGGTGCGGGTGATGCGCAGCGTCGGGTACGGGTAGGGGTCGCGGCTCAGCTGCTCGCGCACCTGCTCGACGTGGTTGTCGTAGATGTGGCAGTCACCGCCGGTCCACACGAAGTCGCCCGGTTCCAGTCCGGTCTGTTGCGCGACCATGAGGGTGAGCAGGGCGTACGAGGCGATGTTGAAGGGAACGCCGAGGAACAGGTCGGCGCTGCGCTGGTAGAGCTGGCACGACAGCCGGCCGTCGGCGACGTAGAACTGGAACATCGCGTGGCACGGGGCGAGGGCCATGTCGGGGATGTCGGCAGGGTTCCAGGCCGACACGATCAGGCGCCTCGAGTCGGGGGTCTGGCGGATCTGCTCGATCACCTGCGAGAGCTGGTCGATGCTGCCGCCGTCCGGGGTGGGCCACGAACGCCACTGCACGCCGTACACCGGGCCCAGGTCGCCCTCGGCGTCGGCCCATTCGTCCCAGATGCTCACGCCGTTCTCCTGCAGCCAGCGCACGTTCGAATCCCCGCGCAGGAACCACAGCAGCTCGTAGGCGATGGACTTGAAGTGCACCCGCTTGGTCGTGATCAGCGGGAAGCCCTGCGACAGGTCGAAGCGGATCTGACGCCCGAACACGCTCGTGGTTCCGGTGCCGGTGCGGTCGTCCTTGTGGGTGCCGTGCTCGAGCACGTCGCGGAGCAGATCTTCGTACGGCGTGGGGACGGCTTCGCTCATGCCAGCAAGGATACCTGCGGCGCAGCCCCTCGGGCGGTCCGCGAGGACATCGGGATGACGGCGGTCGCGTCATCCGCGGTCACATCCGGCCTACGGGCATCCGCCGCGTCTTATCGTGGGATCGTGACCACCGCATCCGCCCTGATCGCCGTCGCCGCGCTCGTCGCGGTCGCCGGCATCGCCGGCGTGATCTGGCGGGTGCTCGACGGGCGTCGCCGGCGTGTCTCGGGCGACGTCGACCTGTCCGAGCTGGGCGTCGCCGCCGGCCGCATCACCCTGGTGCAGTTCACCACCGAGACCTGCGCGCGCTGCCCGCAGGTGCGCCGGATGCTGCGAAGCGTGGCGGATGCGCTGCCCCCGGTCGACCTCGTCGAGGTCGACCTCACCCACCGCCCGGACCTCGCCCGCCGTCACCACGTGCTCAGCACCCCGACGACGTTCGTCATCGACTCCGGCTCGACCCTGCATGCGCGGTTCAACGGCGTGCCGCGGCGCATCGACGTCGAGACCGCGCTGTCGGAGCTGTCCGCGCTTCAGGAGGCATCATGACCGCAGAGAACACTCCGCACGCGCCCCGCGGCATCGACCCGCGCGGACCGCGCTTCGCCGCCTGGATCACCTCGGCGCTGCTGCTGGTGGCGACCTTCCTGGGGCTCACCGGGCCGTCGGCGAACACCGGGCCGGCCTTGTTCGGCTGGTTCGCCTACCAGCCGCTCGCCGACGCCTCCTGGGGCGCGTGGACCCTTCCCGGGTCGCCGATCGGACTGCGCGTGCTCGACCCGGCGTTCCTGCTCACGGTCGTGATCGCGCTGCTGTTCCTGTGGAGCGTGCTCTCGCCCACGACCTCGCCGTGGAGCGTGCTGTTCCGCCGTGCGGTCCGCCCGCGGCTCGCGCCGCCCGCCGAGCTGGAGGACCCGCGTCCGCCGCGCTTCGCGCAGGGCGTCGGACTGCTCGTCGTCTCGGCCGGCCTCGTGCTGCACCTGGCCGGCGTGCCGCTGGCGCTGCCCATCGCCACGGCGGCGGCCTTCATCGCGGCCTTCCTCAACGCCGCCTTCGGCTTCTGCCTCGGCTGCCAGCTCTACCTGCTGCTGCAGCGCGCCGGAGTGCTCGGACGCAGACCCCGCGCCGTCTGACGTCACGGCGACCACGCACCCCGGCCTGAACGGCCGGCCGGTACCGCCGGAGCACTCTCCTGGGTAGGCTTGCGGGGCGACGCGAACACCGCGCGCGCCCTGCGAGATCCGACCACTGGAGGAACCATGCCCGTCACCAGCGAAGCCGCCACCACCTGGACCGGATCCCTCATGGAGGGGTCGGGCACCGTCGCGTTCTCGACCTCGAACCTCGGCACCTTCCCCATCGACTGGAAGGCGCGCGCCGAGGGCTCCGAGACGATCACCACGCCTGAGGAGCTCATCGCCGCCGCGCACGCCTCGTGCTTCAGCATGGCGTTCTCTCACGCGCTGGCCGAGAACGGCACCCCGCCCGAGCGCGTGAACACCTCGGCGTCCGTCACGTTCAAGCCCGGCACCGGTATCACCGGCAGCCACCTCAACGTCAACGCCACCGTCCCCGGCATCACCGCTGAGCGGTTCCAGGAGATCGCCGAGGAGGCCAAGACGGGCTGCCCTGTCTCGCAGGCGCTCGCCGGCATCGAGATCACGCTCGAGGCCAGCCTGGCCTGACCGCGGAGGTCAGGGCCGGGTGCGTGAGAGCCGGATGGCCTCGCGGATGCTGGCCCTGGCATCCTTGCGTCGTCCGGCGGCATCCTGCACGACGCCCAGCCGGTAGCGGGCGCGCCAGTCATCGGCCGCCGCTTCGGATGCCGAGCCGTACTCGGCGATCATCGGCTCGACGTCCTCACGTCGCAGCCGCCCGCTCGGCGTCAGCTCGGCCGGAGCCTCCGGCATCCCGCCCTCACCGTCGAGGATGCGGCCGAGCCGATCGGCCGAGAACCCGAACAGCAGCTCGCGCAGCAGCGCCCAGGCGCCGATCGGCGCGATGATGACCAGTGCGATCCCCATCCCGATCGAGACGGGCGTGCCGACGGCGAAGAACATCACGCCGAGCCACACGGCGACCGCGAGATACAGGAACAGGGCGGCGCCCATGACGACGACGCCGATGCGCGAGGTCACGATCGGGTCCGGATGCCGATGTCGATGATGTTCTCGAGGCCCACGACCACGCCGCGCGCATCGCGCGCGAACGGCAGGGCGAGGCGGATGCCGGGCGCGTAAGCCGCCGCGGAGTCGACGGTGTCGTGCACGATCGAGAGGGACTCCCCCGCGCCGGACAGGATGGCCTCCTGACGCGCGATCACGCCGGGGCGGCGCAGGGAGTGCACCGGGATGCCCGCCACCTGCTGCCCGCGCGCCCGCTGATCGACGTGCGGCGCGTGGAAGGGACCCTGCCCGGTGCGCGCCTCGGTCATGAGCTCGGCCGTGCGCACCGCCGTGCCGCTGGGCGAGTCGATCTTCGAATCGCGGTGGGCCTCGACGATCTCGGCGAAGGGGAAGAACGGCGCGGCCGCTGCGGCCAGCGCCGTGCCCAGGGCGGAGCCCAGTGAGAAGTTCGGGATGAACACCACGCCCGTCTCGCCGTCGGTCACGAGCGGACGGACCAGCGAGATGCGCTCCTGCGACCAGCCCGAGGTGCCGACCAGTACGTTGATGCCGCGCTGCAGCGCAGCCCGCACGACCTCGATGCTCACCGCGGGGGTGGAGGCGTCCACGATCAGATCGGCGCCGTCGAGCTCGCTCAGATCGCTCGCCGAGCCGAGCACATTGCGCACCTCGAAGCCGTCGAGCTCATCGATCACCGCATGGATGATCCGTCCGAGCTTGCCTGATCCGCCGACGAGGGCAACCTGAGTGGTCATGTCTCCAGTCTAGGTTCGCGCATGCCACCGGCCGGTCGCGTGACGGGCGCGGCGCGCTCAGAGCGGTGCTCCACTCAGACCGGTGCTCGCCTCAGACCAGGGCTCGCCTCAGCCCAGGGCTCGCCTCAGCCCAGCGCCTCAGACCAGGGCGCCCTCGGGCAGTCCGGTGCGCAGCTCCATCGGCAGGTGGCCGAGGTCGTTGTGGCTGAGCAGCGTCCAGGGCCGGCCCTGCTTCTGCGCGATCACCGTCAGCCCGCAGTGCGCCTGATTCAGCGTCATCCACCGCCAGGCGGGGGCTCCCAGAACCTCACGGACGAACCACGAGATCACGAAGTTGTGGGTGATCAGCACCTCGTGCACGTCGCCGTTGCGCCGGCGCAGGAACTCGCCGACGGCATCCGTCATCTGCGCCGAACCCGCCTCGATCTCGGCGTCGCTCACCGAACCGAAGAACGACTCGTACGCCGCCGGGGTCTCGTCGGTCATGCCGCTGGGCACGCAGTCGAACAGCAGAGCCGAAGGCTCGGGGTCGACTGCGGGAAGCCGGGCCGCGACCGCGCGGGCGGTCTCGGCGGCGCGCAGCAGCGGCGAGTGCCAGACCGCGTCGAGCGGAAGGCCCGAGAGGCGGTCGGCGATGAGCTCTGCCTGGCGCTGCCCTCGCGGCGAGAGGGGTCCGTCATCCACGCCGTGCTCGGCGTCCTGATGTTCTCCGTGTCTGACCAGATAAATGTAATGCGTCACAACCCTGCTCACTCCATGCCACCGCGTCGGGGCACCTCCAGCTTAGGTCACCGCACCGACACGGTGGCGCGCCGCGTCACACGGTCGCGGTTCGCACGCTCATCCGCTCGCGCGGGTGAGCTCGGCGATCTGGGTGCGGGTGAGGGTGATGCCCGCCCCCTGCACGAGCTCGTCGATGTGATCGACGGCAAACGCGTTCACGATCGGGGCGACGACGGTGCGCTGGGCGAGCAGCCAGGCGATCGACACGGCCGCGACCGGGACGCTCAGCTCGTCGGCGATGAGGTCGAGCGCCCGCAGCACGCGGATGCCGCGACGGTTGAGATGGTTGCGCATCTGCTGACCGCGCACGCCCGCAGCCGACGACTTCGTGCGGTGCCGCCCGGAGAGGAACCCGTGCTCGAGAGCGTGCGACGGCGTGACGGCCAGGCTCTGCGCCGCGGCGACCAGACGCAGGTCGCCCTCGAACTCGTCACGGCGCACGAGGTTGTACGGCTCGTCGAGCACCTCGATCCGCGGATAGCCGGCGGATGCCAGGATGCGCGCCTCGACCAGTCGCTCAGGGCTGAAGCGGAACGCACCGACCGAGGCGATCTTCCCCGCCTCACGCAGCCACTCGACGGTCGCGAGCGTGTCCTCGAGCACGGCACCGCCGTCGATCGAGGCGTCGAGGTAGAGCACGTCGATCCGGTCGATGCCGAGCCGGATGAGCGAGCCCTCCACGGCCCGCACGAGGTTCACCGAGCCCAGACCGGGGTTGTCGGCGTGCGTGCCGATCCGCACGCTGAGCACGACTCGGTCGCGGTGACCGCTGGCCCGCAGCCACTGGCCGATGATGTGCTCGCTGCGCCCGCCCGAGAAGCCGTCGGCGGTGTGCACGGCGTTGCCGCCGAACTCGACGTAGCGATCCAGCAGGGCGTTGCTCGTCTGCTGATCGACGTTCCAGCCGAACTCCGCGGCGCCGAGCATCAGGGGAAAGACCGACAGCCCGGTCTCCCCCAGCGGCACCCGGATCGACTCGCCGACGCCCGGCCCGATGACCGGGATGGGCGCGGAGGGGTGCGTGTCGAGAAGCTCTCCGGCGCGCGGCTGTCCGTCGGCTGCGCCTGTGCCGAACAACCTCATCCTCTACCCCCATGGACCGATGATCCCTAGGCCGAACCCCCGTGTATTTAGAGGGTAGGCGACGTTCTCGGTGCCGGTGACCGCGGCGGCGGGCCGGGGAGCAAGTTCTCGTAACGGTTTGGTCACGCTGGATGCGAAGAGGCCCGGAATCGCGCGTCCACCGCACGATTCCGGGCCTCGGGCGCGGATGCCGGGTCACCGGCATCCGCGTGGATCACGCCTCGGCGTCCTCCGCGGGCTTCTCGTCCGTGGAGTCGGCGTCGTCGAGCACCGGCTCGAGCGACAGCTTGCCGCGGTCGTCGATCTTCGTGATGCGCACGAGGATCTTCTGACCGACCGACAGCACGTCGTCGACGTTCTCGACACGCTTGCCACCGGCGAGCTTGCGCACCTCGGTGACGTGCAGCAGTCCGTCCTTGCCCGGCAGCAGCGAGATGAAGGCGCCGAAGGTGGCGATCTTCACGACGGTGCCGAGGAACTGCTCGCCGACCTCGGGGTTGGTCGGGTTGGCGATCGCGTTCACCTGAGCACGGGCGGCCTCGGCCGAGGGGCCGTCGGTCGCGCCGATGTAGACGGTGCCGTCCTCCTCGATGGAGATCTGCGCGCCGGTCTCGTCCTGGATCGCGTTGATCGTCTTGCCCTTCGGGCCGATCAGCTCACCGATCTTGTCGACCGGGATCTGCACGCTGATCACGCGCGGAGCGGTCGGGGCCATCTCGTCGGGCGAGTCGATCGCGGCGTTGAGGACGTTCAGGATCGTCAGGCGCGCCTCGCGGGCCTGGGTCAGGGCTCCTGCGAGCACCGACGACGGGATGCCGTCGAGCTTCGTGTCGAGCTGGATCGCCGTGACGAACTCGCTCGTGCCCGCGACCTTGAAGTCCATGTCGCCGAGTGCGTCCTCGGCGCCGAGGATGTCGGTGAGCGCCGCATAGCGGGTCTCACCGTCGACCTCGTCCGAGACCAGGCCCATCGCGATGCCGGCGACGGCAGCGCGCAACGGCACACCGGCGTTCAGCAGCGACAGGGTCGACGCGCAGACCGAGCCCATCGAGGTCGAGCCGTTCGAGCCGAGGGCCTCGGAGACCTGACGGATCGCGTACGGGAACTCCTCGCGGGTGGGCAGCACCGGCACGAGGGCGCGCTCGGCGAGGAAGCCGTGCCCGATCTCGCGACGCTTCGGCGACCCGACGCGGCCGGTCTCACCGGTCGAGTAGGGCGGGAAGTTGTAGTGGTGCATGTAGCGCTTGCTGGTCGTGGGCGACAGCGAGTCGATCTGCTGCTCCATCTTGAGCATGTTCAGCGTGGTGACACCCATGATCTGGGTCTCGCCGCGCTGGAAGATCGCCGAGCCGTGCACGCGCGGGATGACCTGCACCTCGGCGTCCAGCGGACGGATGTCGGCGAGGCCGCGGCCGTCGATGCGGACGTTGTCGGTGAGGATGCGGCCGCGCACGATCTTCTTGGTGACCGACTTGTAGGCGGCCGAGAACTCCAGCGGGGCGGCTGCCGGCAGGCTGCCGGCCTCCGTGGCCTCGATGAGCTCGGCCTTGACGCGGTCCTTGATCGCGTCGTCGGCGCTCTGGCGCTCCTGCTTGTCGGCGATCTGGTACACGTCGACGAGCTCGGTGTACGCACGCTCGGCCACGAAGTCGTAGACCTCCTGGCTGTACGCCGGGAAGACCGGGTACACACCGGGCTCCTTCGACGCGGTCGCGGCGAGCTCGGCCTGAGCCTTGACGAGCTGCGAGATGAACGGCTTCGCGGCCTCGAGGCCCTGCGCGACGACCTCTTCGCTGGGCTTGACGGCGCCGGCCTTGATGAGGTTCCAGCTGCCCTCGGTCGCCTCGGCCTCGACCATCATGATCGCGACGTCCTCGGTGCCGTCGGCCTTGGTGACCACGCGGCCCGCGACCACGAGGTCGAAGACGGCCTGCTCGACCTGCTCGACGTTCGGGAACGCGACCCACTGGTCGGCGTGCTCGCCGTGACCGGGGATCAGGGCCAGGCGGACACCGGCGATCGGGCCGGAGAACGGCAGACCGGAGATCTGGGTCGACGCGGAAGCCGCGTTGATGGCCAGGGCGTCGTAGTACTCGCCCGGGGCGATCGACAGCACGGTGATGACGATCTGGACCTCGTTGCGCAGTCCGTCGACGAACGACGGGCGCAGCGGACGGTCGATCAGACGGCAGACGAGGATCGCCTCGGTGGAGGGGCGGCCCTCACGGCGGAAGAACGAGCCGGGGATCTTGCCGGCGGCGTAGGAGCGCTCCTCGACGTCGACGGTCAGCGGGAAGAAGTCGAAGCCCTCCCGGGGGTGCTTGGATGCACTGGTGGCGGAGAGCAGCATGGTCTCGCCGTCCAGGTACGCCGCGACGGACCCCTGTGCCTGCTGGGCGAGGCGACCGGTCTCGAAGCGGATGGTGCGGGTGCCGAAGCGGCCGTTGTCGAGAACGGCCTCGGTGGCGGTGATTTCAGGACCTTCCAAGAGGTCTCTCCTTCTTTGTTTAGGCTCGCGCGCCCGTGTGGCACGCGAGTTCTCGCGAAGGAGCGGATGCGGGCAGATATAAGCGCGCGGGCATTCCCGCGAATCTCGCCTGCGCTGGCCACCAGTAGAAGATCACCCGGCGCCGTGTGCGACGAGGAACCCACCACAGGGGACCAGCTTCTCAGCCGACCGCTCCGTGTAAGTCGATATGAAGTTGACGGATGCCACAGGCACCCGCGTCCAGCCTAGCAGTGGACCTCCCCCGCCCCTAGCGAGCGCGGGAGCACCGCGCCGGGCCGTCACCCGGCGTGCGCCGTCAGTCGGCGGGCTGCGGGGTTCGTGCGCCGGTGCGCCCGATCAGCACATAGTCGTCGTGCTTCGCCATACGGCCGTCGCCGGCCGTGCGTCCGTGCAGCCGCCGCCACACCCACGGCAGCGCGTGCCTGCGCCACCAGAGCCGCCTGGTGATGCGCTCGTGGTCGTGCAGGGACTCGTCCAGCGCCCCGAGCGCCTCGGCATGCGGGACGCCGAGCGCCTCGCCGACCCGGTAGGCGAGGAACCGGTGCCCGCGGCTGGAGAGATGCACGAGGTCCTCGGCCCAGTTGGGACGGCGGCCGAGACCCTCGTGAAGGTCGGCGTCGATGAGGAGCGCGCCGGTGCGCTGCGCCACCCCGGCGAGCGCGCTGGCGAAGGCCGCGAACCGGCGGGCGTAGATCGCCGACTCGGCACGACGTGGCAGGAAGGGCGTGACGAGCACGACATCCGCTCCCCCCTCACGCAGCCGCACCACCGCGCCCTCCAGCCGGGCTGCAAGGGCCGGGATGTCGGCCCGCACCAGCACGAGATCGTTCGCGCCGACGAGGATGGAGACGAGATCCGGGCGCAGTTCGAGGGCGCGCTCGAGCTGCGGGCCGCACACATCGGCGACGCGCCGCGAGCGCACCGCCAGATTCGCGTAGCGGATGCCGCCGCGGGCGGCCAGCAGCAGAGCCAGCCTGTCGGCCCAGCCGCGCTCGCGACCGTCGGCATCCGGATCGCACAGCCCTTCGGTGATCGAGTCGCCGAGCGCGATGTAGCGGTGCCAGCGCCGCCCCTGCTGCGCGGTCACCGGTTCCGGGCGCCGCGTGCGGGGTGCCCGCAGCGTCCGGTCGACCGCGTGCAGCTCGCGCGCCTCGTCGAAATGTGCCAGCAGGTCGTCGCACACCGATGCCCAGGAGCGCCCTTCCACCGCCTCGCGTCCTGCCCGCCCGAAGGCCCGGCGCTTGCGCTCGTCACCTGCGAGGTCCTTCACCCGCATCCGCAGATCGTCGAGGTCACCCGGCCGGTAGAGCCAGCCGTCGATGCCCATCCGCACCAGATCGAGGGGGCCGCCGCGGCCGGTGGCGATCACCGGCAGTCCGCTGGCGTGCGCCTCCTGCAGGGTCTGCCCGAAGGTCTCGCTCTCGCCGGGGTGCACGAAGATGTCGAACGACGCCATGGCCCGGGCGAGTTCGTGCCCCGCGAGGTGCCCGAGGAAGACGGCATCCGGCAGCAGCGCCTCCAGGCGCGGACGTGAGGGTCCGTCGCCGACGATGACGAGACGGATGCCGGGGATGCCGCGCAGCGCATGCAGGTCTTCGACCTGCTTCTCGGGGGCGAGCCGGCCCACGTACCCGACGACGACCTCTCCCGGCGCACGATGCGGCCAGTGCTCGTCGCGGGCGTCGGGGTGGAAGCGCTCGGCATCCACTCCCCTTCCCCACCGGCGCAGCCGGTCGACGCCCAGCCGCTCGAGCTGGGTCTCGGATTCGCGGGACGGCGCGAGCGTGAGCGTCGCGCGGCGGTGCAGCCTGGCGACATGCGACTCGGCGAGCGCGGTGGTCAGTGAGACCCCGTAGCGGGAGGTGTAGGCGGCGACATCGGTCTGGTACGCGGCGGTGACGGGCAGGTCGAGGCGTGCGGCGGCGACGACGCCGCGCCAGCCGAGCGCGAACGGCGAGGCGAGATGGACGACGTCGGGATCGAACCGGCGCAGCGCGTCGTGCACGCGCGCCGCCGAGACGGTGCCGACGCGGACGTGCCGGTACCCGGGGAGGGGCACGGAGGGAACGCGCTCGACCCGGGCGCTGCCCGAGCGCACCGGCGTTCCGGGGGCGGCGGGGGCGATGACGTGGGCTCGGTGGCCGGTGCGCTCGAGATGCCGCAGGATCTGCAGCACCGACCCGGTCACACCGTTCATGTGCGGCAGGAAGGACTCGGTGACGATCGCTACTCTCACACCGCCAGGATGCCGCCGCAGACGCCTCTGAGCGCACTGCGGCGGCGCGCTCCGCCAACTGTTCACCGGATGCACGGATACCGGTCATCGGCTATCCGCCGGTCGGTTCCCGTTCACCCTCCTGTTCACCATCCCGTTCATCTCGTGAGGCAGAGTTCTCGGATGATCCCCGAACCGCTGCTGGACGTGCTGACCGGCCCGTGGGGCCTGGCGCTGATGAGCGTGATCGTGCTGGGCGACGCGTTCCTGGTGGTCATCCCGGGTGAGATCGCCGTCACCGCACTGGGGGCGCTGGCCGTGTCACAGGGCTCGCCCGCGCTGGGTGTCGTGATCGCCGTGGCCGCCGCAGCGGCCTGGTGCGGAGACGCCACCTGCTACCTGGTGGGGCGCACGGTCGGCGTGCAGCGCTGGCGCTGGATGCGCGCACGGCGGGTGCGCGTGGCGCTGGACTGGGCACGCAGGCGGCTCGACTCGGGCACCGCGACCGTGCTGTTCACGGCACGTTTCGTGCCCTTCGCCCGCCTGGCGGTGAACCTCGTGGCCGGCGCCTCGCGCCTGCATCCGCCGCGCTACCTGCTGCTGGCCGCTCTCGCCGCGACGGGCTGGGCGTCGTACCAGGCTGTGGTGGGCGCCGTCATCGCCGCATTGCTTCCCGGTGGCCCCCTGGTCGCCGTGGTCGTGTCCGTCGTCGTCGCCGTCGGTCTCGGCGCGGGGATCGATCTGCTCGCCGCGCGCCACCGGCGCTCGCGAGAGGTGCGGGCCGAGAGGCTAGGCTGACGGGATGAGCGAAGACAAGGCAGTCTCCTCCGAGGAGATGAAGCGCAAGTTCCGCGAAGCGCTCGACAAGAAGAACGCGCACAGCCGCGGCGGTGAGTCGCACATGGACGGCGATTCGGCCGTGCATGCGACGCACGCTCCGCAGCTCAAGCGCGAGTTCCGCCGCAAGAGCGGCTGAGCGCATCCACCCGTCGCTCTCGGTTCAGCCCTCGGGCTGGGCCGAGAGCCACTGCTCGAAGGTGCTGCCGCGCAGCTCGGCGTCGGGGCCCGGCAGCAGCAGGCCCGCGCGCATCGCGCGGCCCAGCGCGCCGGGGAGGGCGAACCGCGGCATCCATCCGCCGCGTTCCGTGTGACGCGCCCAGTCGCGCATCATGTCGGCGAGCTCCTCCTCCCGCGGACCGGCGAGGTCGCGGGCCCTGCCGTGCGCAGGATGCTCGGCCAGCTCGATCAGGCGCGTCGCGACCGCGCTCGCCTCGACCGGCTGAGTGCGCATCCGCACCGCAGGATGCAGCGGGCCGATGCCGACCCGGGCGTGCATCTGCGCGGCGAAGTCGTGGAACTGCGTGGCGCGGAGGATGGTCCACGGCTCATCGGATGCCGTGACCGCCTCCTCCTGCGCGAGCTTGCCGGCGTAATAGCCGTGCGGCGCCCTGTCGATCCCGACGATCGACAGGGCGATGTGGTGTCCGGATCCGGTGCGCCGCTGCGCGGCGAGCAGGTTGCCTGTGGTGCGTTCGAAGAACGCGACGGCCTTGCGGGCATCCGTCGTGGTGACGTTCAGCACGTCGATGACGGCATCCGCTCCGCGCAGCGCGTCGTCGAGGCCGACGCCGGTCTGCACGTCGACGCCTTCGCGTCTGCTGAGGATGCGAACGGCGTGACCGCGGGCGCGAGCGACTGTGACGACGTGCGCGCCGATGAGGCCAATGCCTCCGGCGATGGCGATGTCCATGGGACCATCATCCTCCACCGCCGGAGGCGTACGTCACTCCCCCGCGAGACCGCCGAGCAGGTGACCGAACGAGCGCCCCTTGCCGAGGTAGTTCGCCGGGTCGAACGGGTCGGTGCTGCCGACCGGCTCGCGGCGCATGATCGCCTCGGCCAGCTCGCGCGCACCGCGTTCGACGCGGGAGCTCAGCGGTGCCACCTCGTCGGCGTTCGCACCCCAGTCGCTCGACGCGGCGAACACGCCGGTCGAGACCGGCTCGGCATGCAGGTAGGTGAACAGCGGGCGGATGGCGTAGTCGATCGCCAGCGAATGCCGGGCCGTGCCGGCGTTGGCGCCGATGAGCACGGGCTTTCCGGTGAGGGAATCCGGGTCGAGCACGTCGACGAACGACTTGAACAGTCCGGCGTAGCTGGTCGAGAAGATCGGCGTCACCGCGATGAGGCCGTCCGCCGACACCACGCGGTTGATCGCCTCCTCCAGCGGGGCCGGGGCGAAACCGGTGAGCAGGTTGTCGGTGATCGCGTGCGCGAGGTCGCGCAGCTCGATGACGTCGACCTCGACCTGCACGTCGTGCTCGCGGAGCACCTTCACGGTCTCGGCGACCAGGCGGTCGGCGAGCATGCGGGTCGACGACGGGTTCGACAGACCGGATGAGACGACGGCGATGCGGCGCTCGCTCATGTCAGGCTCCCTTCCGGCTCAGGCCGAACGCGGCGCCGGCCGGAGCCGGGGCGTCCTGGTACGGCGAACCGGCGGTCAGGTTGTCGCCGCGGTTCGCACCGGGGCGCGCCTCGCGCGCGGGTCCGTCACCGTAGACCGCCTTGACGCGGGCGGCGTGGGTGGGGGCGTCGGGCACCTCGGCCGGACGGTTCTTGGCGAGCTCCTTGCGCAGCACGGGGACCACCTCGCCGCCGAGCAGATCGATCTGCTCGAGCACGGTCTTCAGCGGCAGGCCGGCGTGGTCGAGCATGAACAGCTGACGCTGGTAGTCGCCGAACGTCTCGCGCATCGACGCGTAGCGGTCGATGACCTGCTGCGGCGATCCGACGGTCAGCGGCGTCATCTCGGTGAAGTCCTCCATCGACGGGCCGTGGCCGTAGACCGGGGCGTTGTCGAAGTACGGACGGAACTGCGTGACGGCATCCTGCGAGTTCTTCGCCATGAACACCTGGCCGCCCAGGCCGACGATCGCCGTCTCGGGGGTGCCGTGGCCGTAGTGGCTCCAGCGCTGGCGGTACAGCTCGATGAGGCGCTGGTAGTGCTCCTTGGGCCAGAAGATGTTGTTCGCGAAGAAGCCGTCACCGTAGTACGCGGCCTGCTCGGCGATCTCAGGGGTGCGGATCGAGCCGTGCCAGACGAAGGGCTTGATGCCGTCCAGCGGCCGGGGCGTGGCGGTGAAGCCCTGCAGCGGCGTGCGGAATTTGCCCTCCCAGTCGACGACGTCCTCGGTCCAGAGCTTGTGCAGCAGCGCGTAGTTCTCGATCGCGAGCGGCAGGCCCTGGCGGATGTCCTGACCGAACCAGGGGTAGACCGGACCGGTGTTGCCGCGGCCCATCATGAGGTCCATGCGGCCGCCGGAGAGGTGCTGCAGCATCGCGTACTCCTCGGCGATGCGCACCGGGTCGTTCGTGGTGATCAGCGTCGTCGAGGTCGAGACGATCAGTCGCTCGGTCTGCGCCGCGATGTACGCCAGCAGCGTCGTCGGGCTCGACGAGAAGAACGGCGGGTTGTGGTGCTCGCCGATGGCGAAGACGTCGAGTCCCGCCTCCTCGGCGTGCTTGGCGATGGTGACCGCGGCCTGGATGCGCTCGCGCTCACTGGGCGTGTCGCCCGTCGTCGGATCCTGCGTGATGTCGCTGACCGACATGAGGCCGAACTGCATTCCGGCCGAGTGGTCGCTGGGGTGTGCGTCCATGATCTTCTTCCGCTCGGGATGCCGTGGCATCCGGTCTATTCAGATGAATGTACTTGGTGAAACGCCTCGCCTACAAACTTATTCCCGGCCCGGTAGCCTCGGATGATGAGCAGTGCCGAACAGGTCCCGCCCACCGGTTCCACGGGCGCGATCACCCGCCCGCGCCGCCGTGTCCCATTCTGGGACAACGCCCGGTTCGCGTGCATCGTCCTGGTGGTCCTCGGCCACGGCATCCAGCGGCTGATCTACGACTCCGACGTCTCCTACGCGTTCTACCTGTGGGTCTACGCCTTCCACATGCCGGCGTTCGCGATCATCTCGGGCTACTTCTCGAAGGCCGACAGCCCCACCCGGCGGCAGATGGCACGTGTCATCACCGACATCCTGGTGCCGTACGTCATCTTCGAGGGGCTGTGGTCGCTCACGAAGTGGCTCGTCGAGGGGCAGGCCGACCCGAATCTCACCCAGCCGTCGTGGACGCTGTGGTTCCTGCTCGCGCTCGGCATCTTCCGCCTGGTCCTCCCCTACCTGGCGCTGCTGCGCTGGCCTCTCGTCTGGGCGCTGGCGATCTCGATCGGCGTGGGGTACCTCAGCAACGTCAACAGCACGTTCTCGCTGTCGCGGACCCTCGGGCTGATGTTCTTCTTCACGCTGGGCTGGTGGCTGCGCGAGCATGACGTCGTGCGGCGTCTGCAGCTCATCGAGCGCCGGCCATGGTGGATTCGGGCCACGGCGATCGCCGTGCTGGGTCTCTGGGCGTTCGTGTGCTGGCGGTGGCTGCCGGTGTGGGACGCGGTCGAACTGCGGTTCTGGTTCTTCTACGACGACTCGTACGCCGACCTCACCGCGGATCAGTGGTGGGCCGGCGGCATCCGTCTGGGACTGATCGCCCTGGCGATCATCCTCAGCGGGTCGTTCTTCGCGCTCCTGCCGCGTCGCACCCAGTGGTGGACCACGCTCGGGCAGTACACGATGTACGTCTACCTGCTGCACTCGTTCGTGCTGTACCCGTTCCGGGAGTCGGGCGTGCTGCGCGGACTCGAGCCGACCTGGATCTGGCTGCCGCTGGTCACGCTCCTGTCTGTCGCGATCGCCTTCCTGCTCGCCTCGAAGCCGGTACGCCGGCTGTTCCGGCCGCTGATCGAGCCGCGCCCGCGCTGGATGTTCGCGGATGCGCGCCTGACGACCGGTTCCGATCACCGCAGCGACCCCACCGGCTCGCGGCGCAGCTGAGCGGGTCGCGCGCCGGCCCGGCCGGTGAGCCGGATTTCCGACGGGGTAAGACGGCGCAACATTCGGGCGCCGTCCGCGGCGCGCGATTAGCGTCGATCCATGGCCGACCTGAACCTTCCGATCCTCGATCTCTCGCAGCTGGATGCCGGCGACGAGGCCGCCGCAGAGTTCCGCGAGCAGCTGCGCGCCGCCACACACGACGTCGGGTTCTTCTACCTGACCGGCACCGGCATCCCGGCCGAGCTCGAACAGCGGCTGCACCGCACCGCCCGGGAGTTCTTCGAGCTGCCGGACGAGGCGAAGCTCGCGATCGAGAACATCAAGAGCCCGCATTTCCGCGGCTACACGCGCATCGGCGGAGAGCGCACCCAGGGCGAGGTCGACTGGCGCGAGCAGATCGATATCGGACCGGAGCGGACCGCCGTCGCCGGCGGGCCGGCGTTCCACCGGCTCATCGGCCCCAACCTGTGGCCTGCGGCGCAGCCCGAGCTGCAGGCGGTGGTCGCCGAGTGGCACGCCGTGCTGTGCGATGTCGCCCGCAAGCTGCTGCGTGCGTGGGCGCTTGCGCTGGGAGCCGCGGAATCGTACTTCGACGACCACTTCGGCGAGCCCTCGACGCTGATCAAGATCGTCCGCTACCCGGGCACCCACGAGCCCGAACCGCAGCAGGGCGTCGGGGCGCACAAGGACAGCGGCGTGCTCACGCTGCTGTGGGTGGAGCCGGGTCGCGGCGGCCTGCAGGTGGAGCGCGACGGTGAGTGGGTGGATGCTCCCCCGGTCGACGGTGCGTTCGTGGTGAACATCGGCGAACTGCTCGAGTACGCCACCGGCGGGTACCTCAAGGCGACGAACCACCGGGTGGTCTCCCCCCAGGCCCCGGATGACCGGCTGTCGATCCCGTTCTTCTTCAATCCGGCACTCGACACCCGGCTGCCGCTGATCGAGCTGCCGCCCGAGCTCGCCGCCCAGGCGCGGGGCGTGACCCAGGATCCGCGCAACCCGATCCACAGCCTGTACGGCGAGAACGCGCTGAAGTCACGTCTGCGCGCACACCCCGATGTGGCGGCGATCCATCACGCCGACCTGGTCGGCAGCGTCCGGACATGACGAGAGCCGCCCCACACCGTGGGGCGGCTCTCCAAGAATGTTCTGCGCGATTGAACGCTGGTCGCGATTAGCGGCGCAGTCCGAGACGCTCGATCAGCGAGCGGTAGCGCTCGATGTCGATGTCCTGGAGGTAGCCGAGCAGACGACGGCGCTGACCGACGAGCAGGAACAGCCCACGACGCGAGTGGTGGTCGTGCTTGTGCTCCTTGAGGTGCTCGGTGAGGTCCTTGATGCGCTGCGTCAGCATCGCGACCTGCACCTCGGGGGATCCGGTGTCACCGGGGTGCGTCGCGTACTCTTCGATGATCGCCTTCTTGACGTCTGCTTCCAGTGCCATAGATTCGATCCCCTCTCTGCTTGTTGCGCGGTGCCCGACGCCGAATGCGCAGGCTCTCTTTATCCGCGGCCGATCAAACGGCAACCTCAACAGCTTACCAGTTGCACGAACCGCTGACGCGCGCCCCCTGCTGCCTTGCCCGATAGCCTCGTGAGGTGCAGTTCTCCCGCGGTCATCTCATCGACATCACTCCCCTGAGGACCAGCCCCGCCTTCGCCCGCATGTGGACCGGTTCGGTGCTCTCGGGCATCGGCGGGCAGCTGACGATCGTCACCGTGATGCTGCACGTGTTCGAGTTGACCCGCAGCACGTTCGCCGTCTCGATGATCGCCGTGGCAGGTCTGGCGCCGATGATCCTCGCCGGCCTGTACGGCGGGATGCTCGCCGACGCCTTCGACCGGCGACGCGTCGCGCTCGCATCTGCGACCGTGGCGTTCGCGGCGACCGCGCTGCTGGCGATGCTGACCTGGACGCACAGCGAGACGATCTGGTGGCTGTACGCGCTGAGCATGACGATCGCCGCAGCCAACTCGGTCGGCATGGCCACGCGCACCGCGATCGTGCCGCGCCTCATCCCGCTCGAGCAGCTGGCCGCGGCATCCGCCCTCAACGGCGTCGCCTTCGGCCTGATCGTCATGGTCGGGCCGGCCGCGGCCGGCATGCTCGTCGCGCTCACCGGCTTCGGCTGGACCTACACGATCGACGTCGTGCTCATGCTCTCGATGTTCCTGGGGCTGTGGACCCTCCCCGCGCTGCGCCCGGAGGGCACGATCGTGCGCCCCGGGCTGGCATCCCTCATCGACGGCTGGCAGTTCCTGAGGCGGGCGAAGAACATCCGGATGCAGTACCTGCTCGACATCACCGCCATGACCTTCGGTCAGCCGCTCGCGCTCTTCCCCGCCCTCGGCACCGTGCTGCTCGGCGGCGGCGCCGTGACCACCGGCATCCTCACCGCCGCCGTCGCCGTCGGGACGTTCGGCTCGAGCCTGTTCTCGGGCCGGGTAGTGCAGTACCGCTGGCACGGGCGCGGCATCGTGCGGGCCGTGCAGGCGTACGGCGCCTCGATCGCGCTGTTCGGCGCCGTGCTGGTGATCGGCGTGCTCATGCCACCGGCATCCGAGCACGCGCCGAACGTCGCGCTCATCGTGTTCGCCTGCATCGCCCTGGCCCTGTCAGGAGCGGCGGACAACATCAGCTCGATCTACCGCAACACGATGATGCAGGCGGCGGTGCCGGATGCCATGCGCGGGCGGCTGCAGGGGATCTTCGTGATCGTGGTGGCGGGCGGGCCGCGAGTGGGCGCGCTCTACGTCGGGGCGCTCGCGACGGTGACCAGTCTGTGGTTCCCGCCGCTGCTCGGCGGCCTGCTCGTGATCGGCATCGCCGCCGTCCTGGCGCGCCTGAGCCCTCGCTTCAACGCCTACGACGCACTGAGCCCCGAGGCCTGACGCGTACGCGCCGGGTCTCGGGGCTCAGGTCTCGAGTTCGGGCTCGAGTCTCGAGTTCGGGCTCGAGAGGATGCCGGTCAGGCCTGCAGAGCGCCCTGGAGGTCGAGGCCGATGGTGACCTCCTTGCCGACCAGGACGCCGCCGGTCTCGAGCGCGGCGTTCCAGGTGAGGCCGAAGTCCTCGCGGTTGATGACGGTCTTCGCCGAGGCGCCGGCCTTGTAGTTGCCGTACGGGTCCTGGCCGAAGCCGCCGAACTCGAACTCGAAGGTCACCGGCTTGGTGATGCCGCGGATGGTCAGGTCGCCGTCGACGAGGAAGTCGCCGTCCACGAGGCGGGTACCGGTGGAGACGAACTCCATCGTGGGGTGGTTCTCGATGTCGAAGAAGTCGCCCGAGCGCAGGTGAGCGTCGCGGTTCTCATCCTTCGTGTCGATCGACGTCACGTCGACCTTCGCCTCGACCTTGGCCTCGAGCGGGTTCTCGGGCGCGATCAGGGTCGCTTCCTTCATGCCGAAGGTGCCGCGCACCTTCGAGATCATCATGTGGCGGACGCTGAAGGTGACCTCGCTGTGCGAGGGGTCCAGGACCCAGGTGCCGGGGCGGTAGCCGGGGATCTCGATCGTCATGTGGCTTCTCCTCAGATTGTCGGGCCGCGGATCACGGCGTCGAAAGAGGAAAACTTCTATGCGTTTGAATCTATTCCCGAGAATGAGAAAAAGCCTCCGCCCGCAGATCTGCGGGCGGAGGCGTGTGATCTCGGGGTGCCGGCTCAGCCGACGGACACCAGGTCGATGATGAAGATCAGGGTCTTGCCGGAGAGGAAGTGACCGGCGCCGGCGGGCCCGTACGCCAGGTGCGGCGGGATGGTCAGCTCGCGCCGTCCGCCGACCTTCATGCCCGGGATGCCGTCCTGCCAGCCCTGGATGAGACCGCGCAGCGGGAACTGGATGGTCTCGCCGCGACCCCAGGACGAGTCGAACTCCTCGCCGGAGTCGTGCTCGACGCCGGCGTAGTGCACGGTGACGGTGTCGCCGGGCTTGGCCTCGTCGCCTTCGCCGACGATGATGTCGCGGATGACGAGCTCGGTGGGTGCGGGGCCGGTCGGGGCGTCGAACTCGGGCTTTGTGCGATCTGTCATGGTTACATCAAACCCGAGCGCCGGATCACGGTCAACGTGACGGCTCCGCTGAGGGCGAACTCGGGGCGGGCGCATCGTGCGCACCGGGCGCGCACGGGCATCCGGGCCGCGCTCACTCGCGCTCGCTCACATCACGGGAGAGCCGCTGCGACACCCAGACCGGGATGAACGACGCGAGGATCACGACGGTGGCCACGACGTTGACCACGTTGGCCTCGTTCGGTCGCGCCATCTGGTTCATGATCCACAGCGGCAGCGTGTCGACCCCGGGCGGGGCCGTGAAGATCGTGACGTACACCTCGTCGAAGCTCAGCGCGAAGGCGAGGATCGCACCGGCGACCAGCGCGCTGCGGAACTGCGGGAAGGTCACCATCCGGAACGTCTGCCACGGGGTCGCCCCCAGATCCTTCGACGCCTCCTCGAGGCTCGGATTCATCCGCCGCAGGCGCGCGAGCACGTTGTTGAACACCATCACGATGCAGAAGGTGCCGTGCGCGATGATCATGCCCCAGAACCCGACGTGGATGCCGACGGGTTCGAGGATCTGGTTGTAGGTGTTGTTCAGCGCGACACCGGTGACGATGCCCGGCAGGGCGATGGGCAGGACCACCAGCAGGTTCACCGAGCGTTGCCCGAAGAACCGGTACCGCTGCAACGCGAACGCGACCAGGGTGCCCAGGATGAGCGCGACGACCGTGGCCCCAGTGGCGACGAGCACCGAGTTCAGCAGCGCATCGCGTACGGGCTGGCTGCTGAACGCCCTGCCCCACCACTGCAGCGAGAAGCTGCGCACTGGCCAGCTGGCGATCCGCGTGGCGTTGAAGGAGTTCAGCACCACCAGCATGAGCGGGATGTACATGTAGGCGAGGATGATCGCGACGATCACCCCGAGGACGATCTTCGACGTGCGTGAGAGCCGGAGCATGCTCGTCACATCCTTTCCAGGGCGCCGGTGCGCTGCACGCTCACCAGGTAGATGACGACGAAGGCGATCGGCACGACCGAGAACGCGGCCGCCAGGGGCGGGTTGAGGTTGATGTTCGACGCGATCACGCTGCCGATCATCTGCGTGTCACCGCCGACGAACTTCGCCACCAGGTAGTCGCCGAGGCTCAGCGAGAAGGTGAAGACCGAGCCGGCGATGATGGCGGGCTTGATCAGCGGCAGGACGACGGTGAGGATCGTGCGCCACGAGCCGGCGCCGAGATCGGCCGACGCATCGAAGAGGTTGGCGGGCAGCTGACGGATCGCGGTGTACACGGGCACCGCCATGTACGGCAGCCACAGGTAGGTGAGGGTGAGCACGACGGTGATGAGCGCGAAGCCCGGTCCTTCGATGCCGAACGGCGCCAGCATCCAGTTCAGGAATCCATTCTGCGTGAAGGTGATCCGCATCGCGATGACCTTCACGAGGTAACCGGCCCACAGCGGCAGGGTGATCGACACCGCCAGCACCGCGCGCAACCAGGGCGAGGCGACCTTGGCCATGAAGATGCCCAGCGGCACCGAGATGACGATGGCCAGGGCGGTCACGCCCAGGGCGATCCCGAGGGTGCGCACCGACGTCGACAGGTAGGCCGGGTTGGTGACGAGCTGCTCGAAGTTGCGCGTCGTGAACCCGGGCTTGACCTTCGAGGTGAACGGGTCGGTGAGCCAGAACGCGGTGATCAGCAGCATCACCAGCGAGAAGATGTAGATCCCGATGAGCCAGGTCATCGGCAGGGCCAGCAGGCCCGCGATCCGTGCGCGGCGCTTCATTTCGATCCTGTCGTCGTCGAGAGGGGTGTGTCGCGGGGCGGGGTGTCATCCCCGCCCCGCGGGGCGGCCGGGCTCAGCCCTTGACGCTCGTCCAGGCGTCGGTCCACTGCTGGAAGTTCGTACAGGTGACGTCGGTGCGGCCGTCGATGCACTGCTCGATCGGGGTGGTCCAGAACCACACCTTCTTGAAGTACTCCTCGTTCGTGGCGTTGTAGTACTCGCAGTGCGCCTTGGCCTCTTTGCTGGTCTCGCAGAACGCCGCGTTGGCGGGCGCCATGCCGAAGTTCATCGCGATGGCGCCGTTGACCTCGGGCGAGGACGCGTAGTCCATCCACGCGTACGCGCAGTTGGGGTTCTGCGACTCGGCCGACAGCATCCAGGCGTCCGACCACCCGGTCGAGCCCTCCTCGGGCAGCACGCTCTTGAACTTGTCGTCCTCGGTGAGCTTGCGCAGCACCTCCCACGAGGTACCCAGCACCGTGGTGCCGCCCGCGAACGAGGTGATCTGCGCGGCCGGGTCGGACCAGTACTCCGAGAGGATCTCGCGCTGCTGCTTGAGCAGGTCGACAGCGGCGTCCAGCTGCTCCTGATCGAGCGCGTAGGGATTGGTGATGCCCAGCTCGGGCTCGTGCGCCATGAGGTACACGGCGGCGTCGGCGATGTAGATCGGGGCGTCGTAGGCGATGACCTGGCCGGCGTACGGGCTGTCCTTCTCCCATGCGACGTCCCAGCTCGTGGGCTCTTCGGTGACGACGTCGCTGTTGTACTGCAGGATGTTGGCGCCGCGGCCGATCGGGATGCCGTAGGACTTGCCGTTGATGGTGTCGTAGATCTGCCCCTTCATCCCCTCGACGATGTCGTCGCCGAAGTGCGGGATGAACTCGAGGTTCAGCGGCTGCACGTCGCCGCCGGCGATCAGGCGCAGGCTCGCGTCGCCGGATGCCGAGACGAGGTCGTAGTCGCCGGTGCGCATGAGCTGGACCATCTCGTCACTGGTCCCGGCGATGCGCCGGTTGACGGTGCAGCCGGTGTCGGCGGTGAACGCATCCGACCAGGCGGGCTCGACGAACCCGGACCAGGCGATGATGTTCACCTCCTTCTCGTTCTCTCCGAGCTCGGTCATCATCGGGACGTCGGGGACGTCGATGCTGAGGCCGTTCACGGAGCCGCCGTCGTCGGTGCCGGAGCAGCCGGACAGCACCAGGGCGGCGCTGGCGGCGATGGCCGATACGGCCAGGACCTTCTTCTTCATGTGATCTCTCCTTTGTGATCTCACGGTGGTGCGGGTGAGGGGTGGTGCGGGTGAGTGCCAGGGTGGCGGGTGAGGGGGCAGGGTGGCCGGGTGGGCCGGGGTCGGTCAGGGGAGGCGGGCAGCGTGCGCGGGGTTCCACGCCACGCGCACACGGTCGCCGCGGTGCGCGGCTGCGGCGCCGTCGTGATGGGCATTGGGCCGTTCGGCGAGGATGTCGACACCGGCATCCGTGGTGACGAGGAAGCGGGTCGACGGACCGGTGTACACGGTCTCGCCGATCGTGCCGGCGAGTCCGACCTCGCCGGCGGCGAGGTCGTCGTCGGCGGGCAGCATCCGCACCCGCTCGGGACGGATGCTCATCGCGCGACGGTCACCCGTGAGCTCATGCGCCAGGTCGGCGGAGATGAGGTTGGACAGCCCCAGGAAGCGTGCCACGAACTCGGTCGTGGGCTCCTCGTACACCTCGCGGGCGGTGCCGATCTGCTCGATCCGGCCGTTGTTGAACACGGCGACGCGGTCGCTGAGGGTCAGCGCCTCCTCCTGATCGTGCGTGACGAAGACGAAGGTGATCCCGACCTCGCGCTGGATGCGCTTCAGCTCGATCTGCATGTGCTCGCGCAGCTGCTTGTCGAGGGCGCCGAGCGGTTCGTCCAGCAGCAGCACCTGCGGACGCAGGATGAGCGCGCGGGCCAGCGCGATGCGCTGCCGCTGCCCGCCGGAGAGCTGATGCGGCAGGCGATCGGCGACGTGGTCGAGACGCACGCGCTCGAGCGACTGCCGCACCTGCTCGACGCGGTCGGCCTTGCTCGTGCCGCGCACACGCAACCCGTAGCCGACGTTGTCGGCGATGGTCATGTGCGGGAAGAGCGCATAGTCCTGGAAGACGGTGTTCACGTCACGTGCGTGGGGCGGCGTGCGCGTGACATCGACGCCGGAGAGGCGCACGGTTCCGGAGGTGGCCTCCTCGAAGCCGGCGATGATCCGCAGCACGGTGGTCTTGCCCGAGCCTGAGGGCCCGAGCATCGAGAGGAACTCCCCCGGTGCCACGTGCAGATCGAGATCGCGCACGGCCGTGAAGTCGCCGAAGGACTTCGAGAGCCCCTGCAGGGAGACGCTCCCCTGCTGGTCGGTCGCGCTCCTCGCATCGGGCGAGGTGGGTGCGGCAGTCGTCATCGTCGTGCTCCTCGATCATCGTCGAATTCGAAGGTGGGCTTAAACATATAAAACCGTAGGACATATTTCAAGTCTTTCCGCGAAGTCGTCGGAAGTGCGAGAATCCCGGTATGGATCCGCTGACATCGCCGACGGAGACGATCTCCGACGCACCGCCCGTGGCGGCAGCGGCACGGCGCGCCCGTCAGCCCCACCGACTGCACGGCGCGCTGTTCCAGCCGATCGGCGACGAGGGCCGCGCCGAACTGGTGGAGCGCCGCCTGGTCGATGCCATCCATCGCGGTCATCTGCGCGCCGGAGAGCGCCTCCCCTCCGAATCCGAGCTCGCCCGCAGCTTCGGCGTCGCGCCCGTCACCGTGCGCGAGGCGCTGCTGACCGTGCGCGGACGCGGTCTGATCGTGACCAGGCGCGGGCGCAACGGCGGCAGCTTCGTCGTCGATGACGCCGATCCGCTCGCCTTCGCCCGTGCCGAGCTCGCCCGCACCTCGCGCATCACGCTGCGCGACATGGGTGCGCACTACGCCGCCATCACCGCCGCCGCGGTGCGGCTGGCCGCGCGGCGCGCGGACCCCAGCGAGATCGGCCGCGTGCTGCAAAGGCTCGAACGGCTCGAGGATCTCGACCAGGACCAGCAGCGCCGTGTACTCGACGACGTGCAGGTCGAGCTCGTCTCGCTCAGCCAGTCGGCGCGTCTGACCCGCGAGCAGATGAAGCTCCAGGCCGAGTTCTCGCCGTACCTGCGGCTGGCGGGCCCGGATGCCGAGGGCGTGCGCGCACAGACCGCGAGCCTGGTCCGCATCATCACCGCAGTGGAGTCGGGCGACCCCGACGAGGCGGCGCGGCGCACCGAGAACATGGTCACCGACGTCATCGACGCGCTGATCAGCCTGCAGGGCTCACCCGAGAGCCCTGTATGAACACCGCACCCATCGACGTGCACAGGAGGACGCGATGAGCACAATCACCACCACGGCGGCGCCGGCCGGCGCCGCGCAGATCGTGCAGGACTACTTCGGATCCCCGATCCGCACCCTGCTGGAATGGGTCGCACCCTGTGCGCAGGAGCTCGCAGGGCTGCTGGCCGCAGGCGCGCTCACGAGGGCGAAGCTCGACGCCGTCGTCGAGCCCTACGCGCTGCGCACCCTCGACCTTTCCGATGCCCCGGTGTACGGCGCCGGCTTCATCGCCGCGATCGACCTGCTCGCCGACGCACGCGGACACCTCGCCTGGTGGCAGGGTTCCGACCGGCGCAAGCTCGTACTCGCCTCGCAGACGGTGAACAAGGAGCACATCGACTACAGCGAACTGGAGTGGTTCCGCGTGCCGATGAGCACCCGGCTCCCTCACGTGGCCGGTCCCTACGTCGACTACCTCTGCAGCGACGAGTACACCATCACGATCGCCGTCCCCGCGATCACCGCCGACGGCGCACAGCTGGGCGTCGCGGGACTGGATCTGCTGGTCTCCGAGGTCGAGCGCGAGCTGACCCCGCGCTTCGCGGCTCTCGGCCAGCAGGTGACCCTCGTCAACGGCGTCGGCCGCGTGGTGGTCTCCACCGACCCGCGGTGCGCGACCGGCGACTCGGTACGCGGCAGCCGCCTCGCCGAGCTGCCCCGCATCGCGTGCGAGGGCGTGGCCCTCGACGTGATCGTCGAGAGCATCTGACACCTCACAGCCGTCCGGCTCTTGACTTCCGCCGAGGTCAGGGGCACCCTAGTCAGTAGATCAACTCAGCGCCCGGGAGACTCGCAGGCATCGCCGCAGCACCGGGCGCTGAGTCTGTCCGCGGCGGTCTCGGTCGCCTGTCAAGCAGCGCCGATCCGGCTCAGTAGGCCAGCAGCTGCGCCCTGGTCGCGCGGGTGCGCAGCAGCAGCGCGTGCTCATCCGCCGCCGCATAGGCATCGTGGCCGTTGATCGCCCGCTGCCGCACAGCGGCGAGGGTCGTCGCGTCACGGATGAACGAGCGCATGAGCACTCTCCTGTCACCCCGCAGCCCTGCCGCCCACTGCAGCCCCACCCGACGCCCGGCGGGCGTCGCCAGCATGACGACCTCCTCGGGGGTGAACCAGCCTGCCGCCGCATAGTCGCCCAGGCGCAGCTGCGTCAGACGCGCCTCCTCGCGCCGCAGCAGCACGATCGCGATGATGAACGCGAGGAACAGCGGCACCTGCGTGGTCAGGTACAGCAGCAGGAAGTCACCCAGCAGCGACGAGCCGTTCCAGAAGGCGTGCAGCACGATCGCGCCGACGACGCCGACCGATCCCGCGCCGAAGGCCCCAGCGCCGGTGGCACCGCGGCGGACGGCGAGCCCGATCGCGAAGCCCGTCAATGCGGTGAACATCGCGTGCGCGAACGGCGAGACGAGGCCGCGCAGGATGAAGGTGACGGTGAGCTCGCCCGCCCCGCCGGTGACGAGGCTGATGCCGAAGTACTGGATGTTCTCGGTGTACGCGAAGCCCGCTCCGACCAGGGCGCCGTAGACCACGCCGTCCACCGGGCCGTCGAACGCCCGCCGCCCGATCGCGAACACCAGCAGCACGCCCGCGCCCTTCGCGATCTCCTCGACCACCGGCGCCTGGACCAGTCCGCTGAACATGGCGTCCCGCGAACCGACCGCGAAGCTCAGCATCAGGTCGAACAGCAGCGTGATGCCGACCGACACGACCGCGCCCCACGCCAGGGCGAAGATCACCAGACTGCGCGGCTCGGGTTCCCAGCGATCGATCAGGCGCACCCCGAACAGCACGATCCCGAGCGGGATGAACGCCAGCACCAGCCCCACCACCGAGGCGCCCGCGCCCAGGAACAGCGCGAAGTAGGCGACCAGGGCCATCAGCGCGAAGCCCAGCACCCCGAACATCCAGATCGAGACCGAGCGGCCCTTCCGCACCGGCATGGGCAGCGCCGGAATCGCCGGCGCCGGAGACGGCGGCACCGGCGCGGGATGCGAACCGGTCGCCGGGAACACGGATGCGGTCGCCGCAGAGCCGTGCGGTGCTCCCGCCGCCGAGGGCGCGCCGTACGCGGGCTGGGGAGGCCTGTCGTGGAAGGGCTGCGGAGGCCGCCCGTAGATCGGCTGCGGCCGGATGCCGTGGGCAGGCCGCCCTGCTCGCCGGGAAGGCGGCCCCGAGGGAGGCGGCGGTGCGTCTGCCGGGGGCTGTCCTCCAAAGCTCATAGGGAAAGCCTAGAGGGAGCCTCGCCGCGCTCCGGCATGCCTGCCGGTAGCGTAGAGGGCATGCGGTTTGCCCATCTGCGCGCGAGCGACACCGACTCCCTCCACCTCGCGGTCATCGACGGCGAGGATGCGATCCTCGTCAGCGACCTCCTCTCCCCCGCCCCGCGCACCCTGCAGGAGCTCATCGAGGGTGGCGACGACCTGCTCGACCGCGTCCGCGCCGCCGTCGGCGAGGCGTCCGCCCCACGGCATCCGCTGGACGGGTTCGGGTTCGACTCCGCCGTCATCGACCCGCCCGCGATCCTCGCGGTCGGCCTGAACTACTCCGCCCACTCCAGCGAGCTCGGGCTGAAGACCGACACCGCCCCGACCGTCTTCACGCTGTGGCCCAACTCGCTCACCGGCCACGGCCGCACCACGAGCTGGCCCCGCAGTCTCAGCGAGTCGATCGACTACGAGGCCGAGCTCGGGGTCATCATCGGGCGGCCGACGAAGGACGTAACCGCCGAGAACGCCCTCGACGCGGTCTGGGGATACACGGCGGTCAACGACGTGACCGCGCGCGACATCCAGTTCGCCGAGGCGCAGTGGTCGCGGTGCAAGTCCTTCGACGGCTTCACGCCGACAGGCCCGGTCGTCGTGACCGCCGACGAGATCCCCGACCCGCAGGATCTGCACATCTGGGCCGTCGTCGACGGTCACACCGTGCAGGACGCCAGCACCGGCCAGATGGTGCGCTCCGTCGCCACCCTCATCGCGCACCTGTCGACCTCGGTCACGCTGCTGCCTGGCACGCTGATCTCCACCGGCAGCCCCGGTGGTGCCGGCTACTCCCGCGACCCGCAGATCTTCCTGCGCGACCGCTCCACCGTGACGGTCGGGATCGCGGGCATCGGAGAGCTCACCACGCACTGCCGCATTCTGGACTGATCCCCGCGCCCGCGGGCGCCGGACATGCAGAAGGCGGATGCCGTACGGCATCCGCCTTCTGTGCTGTGAGGACGCAGCTCGTGGGCGTGGGGATCAGTTCTCCGGAAGGTCCTCGGCGGCGATCACCGGGATCACCGAGGTGACGGCCTCGAGGCCCGACAGCCGCGCGGGCGAGATCTGCTTCATGACCTCTTCGCGCGACATCAGGCCGGCCTCGACGACGAGGTCGGCGATGTTGCGGTTGGTCAGCAGCGCGGTCTTCGCGAGTGCCGCCGAGGCCGCGTAGCCGATGAACGGCGTGAGCGCGGTGACGACGCCCACCGAGGCGCCGACCATGGCGCCCAGACGCTCGCGGTTGGCGGTGATGCCGTCGACGCAGTTCACGCGCAGCGTCCACATGGCCTGGCGCATCCAGGTGATGGACTGGAAGATCGAGTGCGCGATCACCGGCTCGAAGGCGTTGAGCTGCAGCTGCCCGCCCTCGACCGCCATGGTGACCGTGACGTCGGCGCCCGCCACCGCGAAGGCGACCTGGTTGACCGCCTCGGGGATGACCGGGTTGACCTTGCCCGGCATGATGCTCGAGCCGGCCTGCATGGCGGGCAGGTTGATCTCGCCGAAGCCCGCCTGCGGACCGGACGACAGCAGACGCAGATCGTTGCAGATCTTCGACAGCTTGATCGCGTTGCGCTTGAGTGATGCCGAGAACGACATGAAGGCGCCGGTGTCGCTGGTCGCCTCGACCAGGTCGCTGGCGGTGCTGAGGTTCAGCCCGCTGATCTCGCGCAGGTGGCGCAGCACTGTCGCCGCGTAGTCGGGGTGCGTGGTGATGCCGGTGCCGATGGCGGTCGCGCCCATGTTGATCTCGGTGAGCAGCGAGGCGTTCTCGGTGAGCCGGCTGTGGTCCTCGCCGAGCGTCGTGGCGAAGCCGTGGAACTCCTGACCGAGCGTCATCGGAACGGCGTCCTGCAACTGGGTGCGCCCCACCTTGAGGATGTCGTGGAATTCCCCCGCCTTGCCCAGGAACGACCGGCGCAGCAGGTCGAGTTCGTCGAGCAACGAGCGCAGGTTCAGCGACAGGCCGATCTTCACGGCCGTCGGATACACGTCGTTGGTGGACTGGCTGCGGTTGGTGTGGTCGATCGGCGATAGGTACGCGTAGTCGCCCTTCTCACGCCCGGCCATCTCGAGCGCGATGTTCGTGATGACCTCGTTGGCGTTCATGTTCGTCGACGTACCGGCGCCGCCCTGGATCACGCCGACCACGAACTGGTCGTGGAACTCACCGTCGATGACGCGCTGCGAAGCGCGGTCGATGAGGTCTGCGCGCACCTCGTCGAGCACGCCGATCTCGCGGTTCGTGCGGGCGCTGGCCTGCTTGACCATCGCGAGGGCCCGGATCAGGTCGGGGTAGACGGAGATCGGCCTCTTCGTGATCGGGAAGTTCTGCTCGGCCCGCAGCGTGTGGACGCCGTAGTACGCGTCAGCGGGGATCTCGAGGCTTCCGATCGAGTCGGTCTCAATACGGGTCAGGGCAGGCGCGTCAACGGCCATGTCACATCCTTGTGGGTAGTGGCGATCAGTACTCGGGGGATGCCACCAGTCTACGCCTGCGCCACGGGCGGCTTGCGGGAGAAGACCTCGAGTCGCTGCTGCGGCGACAGCCGCGCCATCTGCTGCAGCCACTCCTCGCTGAAGTAGTCGCCGGTGGGCGCATCGGCCACCGGAACCACGGTGTGCGTGATCGTCTCGGGGCGCACGTGGACGAGCTGGAACGACTGGGCGGCATCCATCCCGTTGACCTCGGTGGCCGCTCTGCCGAGGTTCATCGTGTAGCAGGTCGACGAGGCGACGCTCACCGGCACGCCCGCGAACATCCCGGATGAGGAGTAGTGCAGGTGCCCGGCGAGGATGCCGCGCACGTCGGTGCCGCGGATGACCTCGGCCAGTTCATCCTGGTGGCGCAGCTCGAGGATGTCGAAGAGCGGCACGTGCGCCGGCAGGGGCGGGTGGTGCATCGCCAGCAGCGTGCCGTGCGGAGCCGGTTCGGACAGCACGCCGGCCAGCCACTCGCGCTGCTGCTCGTCGACATCGCCGTGATGCCAACCGGGGATGCTCGTGTCGAGCGCGATCAGGCGCAGACCGTCGAGATCCCACACCCCTGTCACCGGATCCTGGGTGGGCGGCCCGTCGAGCAGTCCCTCGCGCAGCGCGGGGCGCTCGTCGTGGTTGCCCGCGACCCAGATGATCGGGCAGCCCAGCTGCGCCGCCACCGGCTCGAGCGCCGCGCGCAGACGCCGGTAGGCGTCGGGCTCGCCGAGATCGGTCAGGTCTCCCGTGACGACGATCGCGGACGGATGCGGATGCACCCGGCTGACGCTCGCGAGCGTGAGGTCGAAGTTCCCCTCACTGTCCGCGCCACCGGCGTGCCTGGCGCCGTCGGCCAGGAAATGCGGGTCGCTGAGGTGGATGATCGTGTGGGACGCCGGCTGGTGGCGCCCGAAGACGGGCAGATCGACCATGCGCTCAGCCTACGGCCGGACGACGACATCCACGATGACGCGCGACCGGGGCGGCGTGCGTGCGCTGCGCCGCCGTCGGACGCGTCCGACGGTGCGTCGCGATCAGAAGCCGATGACGATGAGTAGGATGCCGCCGAGCACGGCCGCGCCGCACAGTACGAAGAAGAGGATCGCCGCGCCGAACGCCAGCGTCTTCTGCCCCTCGCTCAGCGGGCTCTTGCGTGCGGCCTTCGCCGCCGCCTTCTCCGCACGGCGGATCTCCTTGTCGGAGAGCACGGTGATCGCGTCGGTGAACTCCGCCGGCGTCACGACGGGCACGCGACCGGCGCGCACCAGCATCCGCAGACCGAGGGCGTAGAACACCACGGTCGCGACGGCGCCGATCATCGCGGCGAGGAACACGTTCAGGAATGCGCCCCAGTCGATCACCACGCTCATCGGGCGTCCTCCTGCTCGTCGATCGCGAGATCCCACTCGGCGAGCTTGGCCCGCGCGCGTCGGCTGGCGCTGAGGGTCTCCCACTCCTGCGCCGCCTTCTCGGCATCCTGATACTTCTGCGCCGCCTTCTCGGCGGCCTTGCGCGCGGCCTTGACCTCGCTGGGCGAGCCGCCCGCCTTCTTGAGCTTCTTGGCGCGACGTGCCGCACGCTCAGCCTCATCGGCCTTGCGCTCGGCGCGCTCCAGCGCGCGCATCAGCTCGATGCGGCTGGTGCGACGGGTCGGACCAGGTACGTCGGGAAGGTCGACGGCGTGACCGGACGCGGCCACGTCGCTCATCGCGTTGGCGTGCGTGACGGCATCCCGGCGGGAGCGCAGGAACAGGCCGAAGATCACGATCAGAGCTAGGACGGCGTCGATCGCGACGCCCCAGCCGCCCAGCCAGACGACGATCAGTGCGGCGAGGCCACCGACACCGCCGGCGGCCGGAAGGGTGAGCAGCCAGCCGATCGCGATGCGCCCGGCCGTGCGCCAGCGCACGCTGGCGCCGCGGCGGCCCAGGCCCGATCCGATCACCGAGCCGGAGGCGACCTGGGTGGTCGACAGCGCGAAGCCGAGGGCGCTCGAGGCGAGGATCGTGGCGGCCGTGGAGCTCTCGGCCGCGAAGCCCTGCGCCGGCTTGACCTCAGTCAGGCCCTTGCCGAGTGTGCGGATGATGCGCCATCCACCGAGGTAGGTGCCCAGCGCGATCGTGAACGCACAGGCTGCGATCACCCAGAACTCGGGGTTGTGGTAGCTCTCGCTGTTCGGGTCGCCGGTCTGCCAGCCGACCGTGATCAGCGCGAGCGTGATCACGCCCATCGTCTTCTGCGCGTCGTTCGTGCCGTGCGCGAGGGCGACCATCGACGAGGTGAAGATCTGACCCCAGCGGAAGCCGGAGCGCCCGTCGGGCTTGCCGTCATAGCGACGCGTGAGCCCGTAAGCCACCTTCGTCGCCGTGTAGGCGATGATCCCGGCGGTCAGCGGGGCGATCACAGCCGGAAGCACGACCTTCGACATCACGACACCGAAGTTGATGCCCGAGACGCCGACACCGACGAGGGTGGCGCCGATGAGACCGCCGAACAGGGCGTGCGACGAGCTGGAGGGCAGGCCGAGCAGCCACGTGAGCATGTTCCACGTGATGGCGCCGATGAGTCCGGCGAAGATCAGCTGCGGCAGCAGAGCGTTGGAGATGTCGCCCTCGTTCACGATGCCGCCCGAGACGGTCTTGGCGACCTCGGTCGACAGGAACGCGCCGACGAGGTTCAGCACGGCCGCGAGCAGCACGGCGGTCTTGGGCTTCAGCGCACCGGTCGCGATGGGCGTCGCCATCGCATTCGCGGTGTCGTGGAATCCGTTTGTGAAATCGAAGAAGAGCGCCAGCGCAATGACCAGCACGACGACGAGGGCTGCGGTTTCCACCGTTCTCTTTCGTTGGGATTGCCAGGAGGGGATGCCGCCGCGGCGGCGTGACGAACGAAGAGTTCACCGTGGGTTCATGTTCCGTTAACGGGCCCGCCTGAATCCTCCCACCCGGGTCCCCGTCGGTCAACTTCACCCCGCACCCTCGGCCCCGGCGGGGACCGCTCCGCTAGCGTTGAGGAGTGAGCGATTCCCGCATGCCGCCGCCCGCCGCGGCCCGACGTCCGATCACCCGCACCCACCACGGCGACGCGTTCGAGGACGCGTACGAATGGCTCAGGGCGAAGGAGGATGCCGAGGTGATCGCGCACCTCGAAGCCGAGAACGACTACGCCGAGGCCCGCACCGAGCACCTCGGCGCTCTGCGCGAGACCGTGTTCCAGGAGGTCAAGGCGCGGGTGCTCGAGACCGATCTGTCGGTGCCGACCCGTCGCGGCGACTGGTGGTACTACGCCCGCACCGAGGAGGGCGCGCAGTACGGCATCCAGTGCCGCACCGCGGCGATCGGCGACGTCTGGACGCCTCCCGTTCTCGAGCCGGGTGTCCCCGTGCAGGGCGAGGTGGTGCTGCTCGACGGTAACGCCGAGGCCGAGGGTCACGAGTTCTTCTCGCTGGGCGCGTTCGACATGTCGGAGGACGGCTCGCGGATGCTGTGGTCGGTCGACCTCGAGGGCTCGGAGCTGTACACGGTGCACGTGCGCGACCTCGGCTCGGGCGAGCGGCTCGCCGACGTGATCGAGAACACAGGGCAGGCGTTCCTGACCCCCGACGGGCAGTCGGTGATCTACACCACGCGCGATGACGCGTGGCGGCCCGACACCCTCTGGCTGCACCGCATCGGCACCCCCGCCGACGATGACGTGAAGCTGTTCCATGAGCCCGACGAGCGGTTCTGGCTGGGCGCCGGCATCACCCGCAGCCGGAAGTACCTCGTGATCGGGCTCGGATCGAAGATCACCAGCGAGGAGCTGCTCGTCGATCTCGCCGACCCGACCTCGGCCCCGCAGGTCGTCTGGCCGCGTCGTGACGGAGTCGAGTACGCCGTCGACCACGCCGTCGTCGACGGCGAGGACCGACTGCTGATCCTGCACAATGACGGGGCCCTGGACTTCGAGCTCGTCTCGGTGGCGGCATCCGACCCGCAGGGCGACCGGCAGGTGCTGCTCCCCCACACTCCCGGGCGCCGGCTGCTCGATGTGGACTGCTTCCGCGATTTCGCGACGGTGGAGTTCCGCACCGACGGGATGCCGCACGCGGCGCTGCTCGACTACCGCACCGGTGAACTCGACGTCGTCGGGTTCGACGAGCCGCTGTACGAGGCGTACTTCAGCGGCAACCCGGAGTGGCACTCGCCGTTCCTGCGGATGGGCTACGCGTCGTTCGTGACGCCGTCGACCGTGCTCGACCTCGAGCCGTCGACCGGGGTGAAGCACGTGCGCAAGCAGCAGCCCGTGCTGGGTGGGTACGACCCGGCGGAGTACGGGCAGCGTCGCGAGTGGGCGACCGCGCCCGACGGAGTGCGGGTGCCGATCTCGCTGGTCTGGAAGCGCTCGTTCGGAGATCCGGGTGGGGAGGTGCGCCCGGTGCACCTGTACGGGTACGGCTCGTACGAGCACTCGATCGACCCCGGCTTCTCGACCATGCGGCTGTCGCTGCTCGACCGCGGCGTCGTCTTCGCCGTCGCCCACGTGCGCGGCGGTGGAGAGATGGGCAGGCACTGGTACGAGGACGGCAAGGAGCTCAGCAAGCGCAACACCTTCACCGACTTCATCGCCTGCGGTCGCCACCTCGTCGACACCGGCGTGACGACCCCCGAACGGATGGTCGCCGAGGGCGGCAGCGCCGGCGGTCTGCTGATGGGAGCGGTGGCGAACCTCGCGCCCGAGCTGTTCGCCGGCATCCTCGCCAGCGTGCCGTTCGTCGACGCTCTGACGTCGATCCTCGACCCGTCGCTGCCGCTGACCGTCGTGGAGTGGGACGAGTGGGGCGACCCGCTGCACGACCCCGAGGTCTACGCCTACATGAAGACGTACACGCCGTACGAGAACATCCGACCCGGCACCGCCTATCCGCGGATCCTGGCGATGACCTCGCTGAACGACACCCGGGTGCTGTACGTCGAGCCCGCCAAGTGGGTGGCCGCGCTGCGGTACGCCGGCGCGCAGGACGTCATCCTCAAGTGCGAGATGTCCGCCGGGCACGGCGGCGTGAGCGGACGGTACAACGCCTGGCGCGAGCGGGCGTTCGAGATCGCCTGGATGCTCGACGTGCTGGGCCTCGCCGGCTGAAGCCGGCCTGCTGGAGGGGCGCGTCTTCCCGCGGCGTGTCTCGGTCGAAACTGCCGGCCGACTGCAGGCCCGCGCCTCATTCCCACCATGTCCCACAAGATGCGGGTGCCGGTTCCCGGCACCCGCATCTTCTGCGACACCATCCGGGTGCATGTCCCAGAAGGCGCTACTCACCGCGCCGACGACCCGCACCTTCTCGGACATGCCGCAGTGGCGCGTTCCTCCTGCACAGGAGAGCGGATCGACGCGGTTGTGCACAGGCGCTGGAATGCGGATCCCACGACCCACCGCGATGGGCTGAGATCGAGCCATGTCTCACCGGACGCCCCTTCCACTGAACCTCCGCACCGACCCATTCGCCGTGGCGACTGCCCGTCGTCTCGGGGTCAGTGCCTCGCGCCTGAGAGCCGCGGATCTGCTCGCCCCGACACGAGGAGTCCGGGTTCCGCCTGCGGCGCTCACGACGAGGGCACCCCTGACGGATGCGACGCCCGCAGCACGCATGGAGGAGCTGAAGAGAGTCCTGCTCGACGACATCAGAGGCATCGCTCCTGCATTGACCGAGCATCAGTTCTTCAGCCACGAGACCGGTCTGGCGCTGCTGGGCACGCCGCTGCCCTTCACGTCAGCCCCCAGACGGGCGGTGCATGTCTCGGTGCGGCGGCCGCATCCCCAGCCGCGACGGCGAGGCGTGATCGGCCACCGCCTTCAACAGCGGGAGCCGGCACGGTGGGCGGTGCAGGGCCTCCCCGTGGAACACCCCGCTCGCATGTGGCGGCAGGCCGTCGCTCACTGGAGCGTGGACGACCTCATCGTCGCCGGCGACTTCCTCGTCCACCCGCGCAACTCACTGCTTACGATCGATGATCTCTGGGAGGAGGTCCTCGCCGGCGGTGATGTGCGCGGTCGACTCGTCCGCGCACTGCAGGAGATCCGCGTCGGCTCGGAGAGCCCTGAGGAGACCCGCCTGCGGCTGCTGCTCACGCGTGCGGGACTGCCGGAACCGGATCTCAACGTCGAGCTGCGCGATTCGACCGGCGCGTTCATCGCGCGTCTGGACCTCGCGTATCGGAAGTATCGCGTCGCCCCGGAGTACGACGGCCGGCAGCATGCATCCGATGAGCAGTTCGCGAAGGATGCCGACCGCTGGGACGCGATTCGCCGGCAGAACTGGGATCATGTGCGCATCCTCAGCCATCACGTGCGTCCGGATCCTCGGATCGCCGTCGACAAGGTCGCGAGGGCTCTCGTCGCCGCCGGCTGGCATCCCGGACTTCGGTGACGTGCGCACGCATGTCTCAGAACCTGCGGGTGAGGCTGCCCGGCACCCGCATCTTGTGGGACACGCTCGATGAGAGAGGGATGTCCCAGAACTGGCGGGTGGGGCCGCCCTGCACCCGCACCTTGTGTGACACGCACGAGGAGGATGTCTCAGAAGCGGCGGGTGAGCCTGCCCCGCACCCATATCTTGTGAGACATCGGTGAAGGGGCGCATGCCGAACCGCTCAGGGCGCGGCGGGTCAGCCGAACAGGGCTGCGGCCTCCTCGTAGCGCGACAGCGGCACGGTGTTGAGCTCGCCGAGGGCCTCTTCGAACGGCACCCGCACGATGTCGGTGCCGCGCAGAGCGACCATCTGACCCCAGGCGCCGTCGACGAGCGCGTCGGCGGCGCTCAGCCCCAGGCGGGTGGCGAGCACGCGGTCGAAGCCGGAGGGCGAGCCGCCGCGCTGGATGTGCCCGAGAACGGTCGAACGGGTCTCGATGCCGGTGATCCGCTCGATCTCAGGCGCAAGCACCTCGCTGATGCCGCCGAGACGCGGGCGGTTGAAGGCATCCAGACCCTTGTCGCTGTACGCCTCGTCCATACCCTTGAGCGTGAAGCCCTCGGACACGACGACCAGCGGCGCACGGCCACGGTCGTTGGCACGCGAGACGAGCGAGCAGATCTCGTCCATCGACATCGGCACCTCGGGGATGCAGATGACGTGGGCGCCGGCTGCCATACCCGCGTGCAGGGCGATCCAGCCGACGTGACGGCCCATGACCTCTGCGACCATGCAGCGCTGGTGCGAGTCGCCGGTGGTGCGCAGGCGGTCCATGGCATCCGTGGCGATGTTCACCGCGGTATCGAACCCGAACGAGTAGTCGGTCGCGCGCAGGTCGTTGTCGATCGTCTTCGGCACCCCGAGCACGTTGATGCCGTCCTTGGCGAGTCGGTCGGCGGCGGCCAGGGTGCCCTCGCCGCCGATCGCGACGATGCCGTCGATGCCGTGCGCCGCGAGCGTGTTCGCGATGTTCTCGGCGCCGCCGCGGCTGGTCTCGTACGGGTTGGTGCGGCTGGTGCCGAGGATGGTGCCGCCCACCTTGGACAGGCCCTTCACCTCATGGCGGGTCAGCGGCGAGAAGTCCCCCTCGACGACGCCGCGCCAGCCGTCGCGGATGCCGACGAACTCGAGGTCGTAGGTGGTCGTGCCCTTGAGCACGATTCCGCGGATGACCGCGTTCAGGCCGGGGCAGTCGCCGCCGCTCGTGAGAATGCCGATCTTCATGCTGCTGCCTTCGTGCTTCGGGAAAGAGGGAAAAGGCGACGCTGCCCGACTTCGACCCTAGTGCGGAACCCCGCGCGACGCCATTCACACCACGTGAAAACGTACGATCTTGCTCCGCACCGAGATCGATCCGGCGCTTCTTGGGCGAATCATGTCATCCGACACGAAAGAGGGCGCCAAGAACCGAAGTTCTTAACGCCCTCTTCGAGGATGATGACGATCAAGCTCCGCCGAGCGCCTCGCGCAGCAGGTGCATGAGTGCCGCCAGCTGCACCGACTCGCTCGCCGACTCCTCGACGGCCTCGCCGTCGAGTGCCCGGGCCGCGAGACCCTGCTTCTGGTCGATGAGCTCGGCGATCTTCGTGTCGATCGTGTGCGCCGCGATGATCCGCCAGGCCGTCACCGGCTCGTCCTGACCGATGCGGTGCACACGGTCGATCGCCTGCGTCTGCTCGGCCGCCGTCCAGCTGAGCTCGGCCAGCACGACGTTCGAGGCCGCCTGCAGGTTCACCCCCACACCGGCTGCGGTCAGCGAGCAGACCGCGATTCCGACGGACGGATCCGTGTTGAACGCATCGATCGCCTCCTGACGGGCGGGCGTCGACTGGTCGCCGCGGATGGACACAGCGTTGATGCCGGATGCCGCGAAGTGCGCCTCGGCCTGATCCATGACGTCGATGTGCTTGGCGAAGAAGACGACCTTCTCGACCGAGCGCTGCAGCTGCGCGGCGTAGTCGGCGGCCAGCAGCGCCTTAGCCTGGCCGATCCGGCGCACCATCGTGAAGACGTTGTCGCCGCCGGTGCCTGCGGCCTTCGACTCCTCGAGTTCGTTGTGCGCGACGAGACGCACGATGTCGTCGTCGATCCGCCCGGCCGACGTCCTGACCGCGCTCGAGGTGCCCGCCGCGGCGCGCGCCTCGACGATCCGACGGTACTTCGCCGCCATCCGCTCGCCCAGCTCGCGCTCGGCCTGACGGATGCTGCGCCCGAACTCGTCGTCGAGCTGCACGGGCAGATCGGCGATGAGCTTGTCCGGCAGATCGGCGGCGACGTCCTTCTTCTTGCGACGGACGATGCCCATCGAGATGACGGCCTCGCGCGCCTCGCCGTAGAACGACTTGTCGGCCGGGGTCAGGCCGGTGGCGTCGAGCTTCTCCATCAGCTCGGGGCCGGGCTTCTCGCCGTTGGTCCAGCCGAGGAAGCGCCAGATTGCGTCGAAGTCCTCGACGTCGTTGATCAGCGGGGTTCCGGTGAGGGCGAGCAGCAGCGGATCGCGCTCGCGCTCACGGATGCGCGACGCGAGGGCGAGCACGTTCTGCGAACGCTGCGAGGAGAGGTTCTTGATGAAGTGCGCCTCGTCGACGACCATGCCCTTCAAGCCGATCGCGCCCAGCCAGGACAGGTGCCGGTCGAGGATCTCGTAGTTCACGATGAACACGTCGGCGAAGGCATCGATGTCGGTGCCGTCGCCCTGGATCACGGTCGCGTGGCGCTGCGGCGTCCACAGCTCCACCTCGCGGGCCCAGTTCATCTTCACGACGTTCGGCACCACCACCAGCAGCGGGTAGGCGTTCGCGACGGATGCCGCGAGCACCGACTGGGCGGTCTTGCCGAGACCCGGCTCATCGGCGAGCAGGAAGCTGCGGTGTCCGGCACGAACGGCCTCGACGAAACGCGACTGGTGCACCATCATGTCGCGCCCCTTGGGCGAGACCTGGTCGAACTCGGGAGTGGGTGGCAGCTCCATGGTGGCCGCTCCCCCGCCCGCACCCGACTCGAACGCCTTGTACAGCGGCCCCATCAGCTCCCAGCCGTCCAGGCGACGTCGCGGTGCGGCGGCGGCGCGCGGAGTGAGGTCGGGGGCGAGGAACGGGTTGGCCAGCTGGCGCGACTCGACCGAGGGCGGGGTGACCTGCTTCTCGGCGAGAGCGGCGGGCACGACGGGCGTGACCCGCACCGGTGCGATGTCGGTGATGACGAGCTCTTCGGGGGCGAGCTCCGCACCCGACTCGAGCAGCCAGTCGCGGCGCATCCGCTTGGCGACCGGCGAGGTCGCCTGGTCGGCCTCGAGCAGCTGGATCAGCGACGTGTCGCGGGCGGCCGTCTTGGCGAGGATCGTCGCGACGCCGTCCAGACGCTTGAGCAGCTCGCTGCGCGCGGCATCCGTCAGTTCGGCATCCGCCTTCACGCGGGCGCGCTCCTCGCGCACCAGGAAGGCGATCACCTGGAACTTGACCCGATTGGTGGGCCCCAGCTTGGCGCGCTGCGCCTTCGCCTCGATCTCTCGCACCTTGCGCGCGAGGATCGGGATCAGCGGCGCCTCCTCGTCACGACGAGACGTCTTCTTGCGCCGCGGTGCGGCCGTTGCCGTGGTCGGCATGCTCCTCCTGAGCGTGAGTGCCGAAGTGCCGAAGAGCCCTTCGGTTCCTACTGTGATCCGCGTGTGGCGCCAGCCAGGACCTTGCGGAGTGCGGCTCTCGGTCTGCGCGCGTGCTGCGGCCGTCGACGAGTGCCCGGCGCCAGTTTACGGCATCCCGCGCGGAATGCGCCGGTCAGGTCAGTCCGAGTCGCCTGCGCGCCTCGGCGACGTCGGCAGCGATCTGCGCGATGAGCGCGTCCATGCCGTCGAAGGCGGTCATACCGCGCAGGTGGTCGGTGAACTCGACCGTGGCGCGGTGACCGTACAGGTCGAGCCCCGATTCGCCGAGAACGTGCGCCTCGACCTGACGACGTTCCACGTCGTCGAATGTCGGGTTGGTGCCGACCGAGATCGCGGCCGGATGCCGGATGCCGGTGACGTGGTCGTCCAGCCAGCCGGCGTACACCCCGTCGGCCGGCGCGAGTGCGTCGATGACCTCCGACAGGTTCGCGGTGGGGAATCCGAGTTCGCGTCCGCGCTTGAGTCCGTGCACGACCTCGCCGGTCACGGTGACGGGCCGGCCCAGCACCTCGGCGGCACCCGCGACATCGCCGGCCGCGAGCAGCTCGCGGATCCAGCTCGACGACACCCGCCGATCGGCGCCGGCCGGGTGCACGTCCTCGACGACGTCGACGGTGAAGCCGTACTGCGGGCCCAGCTCACGCAGCAGCTCGGGGTCGCCCTTGCCGCCGCGCCCGAACCGGAAGTCGCGGCCGACGAGCACCGTGACGACCTGCAGGGCGTCGACGAGGATGCGCTTGACGAACTCCTCGGCCTCGAGCGAGGCGAGAGCGCGGTCGAAGGTGAGCACCAGGGTGGCGTCGATCCCCAGCTCGCCCAGCAGCTCGATCTTGCGCTGGGTGGCGACGACGTTCTCGGGGCACAGCTCGGGGCGCAGCACCTCGAGCGGGTTGCGGTCGAAGGTGACGGCGACGGACTTGGCGTGCGCCGACTGCGCGTCGACCTTCATGCGCTCGATCACCACGCGGTGCCCGACGTGCACGCCGTCGAACTTGCCGATCGCGACGACGCTCGGCCCGAATCCTGCCGGCACCTCGGCCGGGTCGCGGAAGACGATCATGCCGTCACCTGCTTCGGGGGATGCACGCGCAGCCACCACAGGCCCAGCACGGGCAGCACGACCGGGATGAAGACGTAGCCCATGCCGAAGTACGACCACACGCTGTCATGCCCGAACAGCGACGGCACGAGCAGGCTGAGCGAACCGACGATCAGCACGCCGCTGAGCTCGAAGACGATCGCGATCCAGGCGACCGCGTACCAGCCGCGCCGATGCGCGAGGATCAGCGCGAGGGTGGCGAGGATGTAGACGACCGCGGCGAGGGCCGACAGCGAGTATGCGAGGGGCGCCTCGTCGAAGCGGCGGACGATCTGCACGAAACTGCGTCCGGTGGCGCCGAGCGCCATGACCGCGTAGACGATGACGAGGACCCGGCCGATTCCCGTCATCCGGGTGCGCGCGGGGGCCTGGGGCGAGACATCGGTGTGGGACATTGCGTCCACCATCCTAATCCGCCGCGCTCATGCGATCTGCACGGTCCAGATCGTCTGCATGCGCCACAGCATGATCGCCAGCGCGAAGCCGACGACGCCGAGGACGACCGTGCTCCACCTGCTGCGATCCAGCAGCGCCCACAGCACCCCGCCGACCGGCAGCAGCAGTGCGCCGATCAGGTACACCCAGTACTCGAGCAGATCGCCGGTGGGCGGGTTCCCCGCCAAGGGGGCGACGATCGCGACGACGACCTGTGCGATCAGCAGCACCTCGATCAGCAGCACGCTGCCGACGGTGTAGTCGCTGGGGCGCCGGCCGGCGAAGCCGGCGGTCAGGCAGAACAGACCGGCAGCACAGGCCACCGCGATCTGGACGACGGTGAACCACAGGATCACGCCTGCACCTCCGCGATGTTCATGGCGCTCTTGATGTCGTGTCCTCTGGCCTCGACGACGCCGACGAGAGCACCGTCGGGATCGACGGCGGCGACCTCGGATGCCGTGAGCCTGTCGCGCTGCCCCACCAGCCGCTTGCCCTGACGCAGGTCGCGGGCCTCGTCCGCGGTGACGTGCAGGACGGGCAGCACGCGGGATGCCGCTTCGGCGGGGGTGAGCGTGCGCGCACCGGCGAGGTCGTCGATGCCCACGGCATCCGCCACGTCGAAGCCGCCGACCCGGGTGCGGCGCAGCGCGGTGAGGTGCCCGCCGACGCCCAGTCCGTCGCCGAGATCGCGGGCGAGAGCCCGGATGTAGGTGCCCGAGGAGCAGTCGACGACGACGTCGAGGTCGAGGAAGCCGTCGGTACGGCGCTGCGCCAGCAGCTCGAACCGCGACACCGTCACCTGCCGGGCGGCGAGTTCGACGCCCTCGCCCGAGCGCACCAGGTCGTAGGCGCGGCGGCCGCCGACCTTGATGGCCGAGACCGAGCTGGGAACCTGCGAGATCGCGCCGGTGAGGGCGCGGATGCCGCGCTGCACGGCCGCGTCGTCGACGTGTGCCCAGGCCGCGGCATCCGCCGTCGCGACGATCTCTCCCTCGGCGTCGTCGGTGGTGGTGCGGGCGCCCAGGCGGATCGTCGCCGTGTAGGTCTTGTCGGCGCCGACGATGTAGGTCAGCAGCCGGGTGGCGCCTTCGATGCCGATGACCAGCAGGCCGGTGGCCATGGGGTCGAGCGTGCCGGCGTGGCCGACCTTGCGGGTGCCGAACGCCCTGCGGGTGCGGGCGACCACGTCATGACTGGTCAGCCCGCCGGGCTTATCGACGAGGAGGATGCCGTGTGATGCCACTCCTCAAGCCTACCGAGCCGCGAGCACCGCTCCCCCGCGTCTATATGGCGCAAAGTCCCGCAAAACCTGCACGATAGCGGCACTTTGCGTCATATGGACGGGTTCGAGGGCGGGCCGTCTAGGCTGGCGGGATGCCCGTGGATCTCGCCATCTCCCCCGATCCGGCGGTGGTGTCGGCGTGGTATCAGCGCGAGGCCCGAGATCTGCCCTGGCGCCGTCCGGAATTCCACGCCGCCTACGGGGCCTGGGGCACGCTGGTCAGCGAGTTCATGCTGCAGCAGACCCCGGTCGCCAGGGTCATCCCCCATCTGGAGGCGTGGCTGGAACGCTGGCCGACCCCGGATGCGATGGCCGCCGCCACGCCCGCCGAGGTGGTGCACCAGTGGGCGAACCTCGGGTACCCGCGCCGGGCACTGTGGCTGCACCGCGCCGCGGTGGAGGTCGTCGCACGGCACGACGGCACGGTGCCGCGCGACGTCGACGCTCTGCTGGCGCTGTCGGGGATCGGCGAGTACACCGCACGCGCCGTGGCGGTGTTCCACTACGGCGATCGGCATCCGGTGGTCGATACGAACACGCGCCGGGTGATCGCGCGTGCCTTCGACGGACGCTCGCAGCCGGATGCCCCCTCGAAGCGCGATCTGCACCGCATGGCAGCACTGCTGCCGGACGACGACGCGGAGTCGGCGGTCTTCAACGCGGCGATGATGGAGCTCGGCGCGACCGTGTGCACGGCGCGATCACCTCGCTGCGAGCAGTGTCCTCTCGCGGCGAGCTGCGCCTGGCTGCGCGAGGGCCGCCCCGACACGGGTGACGGCCGACGCAGGCAGGCGAAGTACGAGGGTTCGGATCGGCAGGCGCGCGGTGGCGTGCTGCGCGCTCTGCGAAACGCCGACGGCCATCGGCTGCCCGCCGATGAGGTGCTGGCCGATTGGCCGGATGCCGCTCAGCGCGACCGCGCGATCGACTCGCTCATCGCCGACGGCCTCGTCGAGGCCGCCGACAACGCCCTGCTCCTCCCCCGCTGACTCCGCGACTCCCCCGCGCACTCCGCCGAAACCCCTCACAGTTGCCGAAACCCCTCGTGATTCGCGCGATTCACGAGGGGTCTCGACGCTCAGGAGGGGTTTCGGCGGAAGGAAGGAGGGGTCAGCGGTCGAGGTGGTCCTCGTCGTCCTCGTCGTCGGCGTCGCGGACGTAGGGGTCCGCGTCTCCGGCGTGCGTGGCACCGGCGGCGAGCTTCGCCACCTCGGCGTCGCGCTCGCGCGCCTGGCGAAGCAGGTCGGCGATGTGCCCCGCCGTCTCGGGCAGCGCGTCGGGGATGAACTCGAGAGTCGGCACCAGACGCACGTTCAGCTGGCGTCCGACCTCCTTGCGCAGCATCCCGGTCGCCGAGTTCAGCGCCGCACCGCTCGCGACGCGCTCCTCATCGGAGCCCAGCACCGTGTAGAACACGGATGCGTGCTGGAGGTCACCTGAGACGCGCACGTCGGTGATGGTCACGAACCCGAGGCGCGGGTCGCGCAGCCCCTTCTCGAGGCGCTCGGCGAGGATGACGCGGATGCGATCCGCCAGCCGGGCCTGTCGTTCTCCAGCCATTTCCCACTCCCTGTGTGACTGATGAGGGGCGCCCGCAGGCGCCCCTCATCGCTGTCTTTCGGATCAGCCTCGAGGCTTCTCGACCATCTCCGTGGTCTCGATCTCGTCGCCGATCTGGATGTCGTTGTACTTGCCCAGGCCGATACCGGCCTCGAAGTCCGTGCGGACCTCGGTGACGTCATCCTTGAAGCGGCGCAGCGACTCGATGGCCAGGCCATCGGCGATGACGACGCCGTCGCGGATGACGCGCGCCTTGGCGTTGCGCGTGATCGTTCCCGAGCGGACGATGACACCGGCGATGTTGCCGAACTTCGACGAGCGGAACACCTCGCGGATCTCGGCGACACCCGACTGGACCTCTTCGAACTCCGGCTTGAGCATGCCCTTGAGGGAGTTCTCGATCTCCTCGATGGCCGAGTAGATCACCGAGTAGAAGCGGATGTCCACGCCTTCGCGGTTGGACGCCTCGCGTGCCTTCGCATCCGGACGGACGTTGAAGCCCACGATGATCGCGTTGTCGATCGTCGCGAGGTTGACGTCCGACTCGGTGATGGCGCCGACACCGCGGTGGATGATGCGCAGCTGCACCGAGTCGTCGACCTCGATCTTGAGCAGCGACTCCTCCAGCGCCTCGACGGCACCGGACACGTCGCCCTTGATGATGAGGTTGAGCGTCTCGACCTTGCCCTCTTCGAGAGCACGGGTGAAGTCCTCGAGCGAGATGCGCTTGCGGGCCTTGGCCAGCTGGGCGTTGCGCTCGACGGCTTCGCGCTTCTCGGCGATCTGGCGAGCCATGCGGTCCTCGTCGGTGACGATGAAGGTGTCACCGGCGCGGGGCACGGAGTTCAGACCCTGCACCTGAACCGGACGCGAAGGCGCCGCCTCGGTGACGGTCTCGCCGTTCTCGTCGAGCATGGCGCGGACGCGGCCGTACGCGGTGCCCGCGACGATCGCATCGCCGACGCGCAGCGTTCCGGACTGGATGAGCACCGTGGCGACCGAACCGCGGCCCTTGTCGAGCTTCGCCTCGATCGCGACGCCTCGCGCCGCCTTGTTCGGGTTGGCTGTGAGGTCCAGGCCCGCGTCGGCCGTCAGCAGGACGGCGTCGATGAGCTCCTGGATGCCGGTGCCCTGACGGGCCGACACGTCGACGAACATCACGTCTCCGCCGTACTCCTCGGCGACCAGACCGTACTCGGTGAGCTGCTGGCGCACCTTGGCGGGGTTGGCCTCGGGCTTGTCGACCTTGTTGACCGCGACCACGATCGGCACCTGGGCCGCCTGGGCGTGGTTCAGCGCCTCCACCGTCTGCGGCATGATGCCGTCGTCGGCGGCGACCACGAGGATCGCGATGTCGGTCACCTGCGCACCACGGGCACGCATGGCGGTGAACGCCTCGTGACCCGGGGTGTCGATGAAGGTGACCGCACGCTCGATGCCGTCGTGCTCGGTCCAGATCTGGTACGCACCGATGTGCTGGGTGATGCCGCCGGCCTCGCCCTCGATGACGTTCGTCTGACGGATCGCGTCCAGCAGGCGGGTCTTACCGTGGTCGACGTGACCCATGACGGTGACCACGGGAGGACGGATCTCGAGGTCGTCCTCGTCCTCCTCCTCGAGCTCCTGCTCGAGGTTGAGGCCGAAGCCCTCGAGGAGCTCCTTGTCCTCGTCCTCGGGCGAGACCATCTGGATCTTGTAGCCGAGCTCGGCACCGAGGACCTCGAAGGTCGCCTCGTCCAGCGACTCGGTCGCCGTGGCCATCTCGCCCAGGTTGAACAGGATGGTGACGAGCGTGCCGGGCTGGACGGTGTAGCCGTTCAGTGCCTCGAGCTTGTCCGCGAAGTCGGCGATCGATGCACCGCGACGCAGGCGGATCGTCTCGCCGTTGCCCTTGGAGACGTTGACGCCGCCGACGACCGGCGCCGACCGCATCTCGAATTCCTGCCGCTTCGCCCGACGCGACTTGCGCTGCTTGCTCTTGCCGCCGCCCTTGCCGAAGGCACCGGCGGTGCCACCGCCGGGACCGCGGCCACGGCCGCCACCACCACCGGGGCGACCGGCGAAGCCGCCGCCGCCACCGGGACGCTGGAAACCGCCACCTGCACCGGCGCCGGCACCTGCACCCGGACGACCGGGGCCGCCGGAGCGCTGCTGGAACGGTGCGCCGGGACGAGCACCCTGACCGCCGCGCGCGCCACCGGGACGACCGGGGCGAGGCGCGCCGATGCGCGGGGAGCCGGGACGCGGAGCCTGCGGCCGCGGGATGTTGCCCGGGGTCGGACGCTGGCCCATGCCCTGCGCGGAGGCGAACGGGTTGTTGCCCGGGCGGGGACCCGCCGGACGCTGACCCATGCCCTGCGCGGACGAGAACGGGTTGTTGCCGGGGCGCGGAGCACCCGGCTTGGGTGCGCCACCGCCGCCCGGCTTGGGGGCTGCGGGCTTGGCCGCACCCGGGGCCGGAGCCGCGGGCTTCTCCTCGGCTGCGGGCGCCGCCTGCTCGGGGGCGGACTGCTCGGGCGCGGCGGCCGGAGCCTGAGGCGCTGCGGGCTTGGCGGGGCCGGGCTTCGGGCCGGGCACGGGGGCGCCGGGCCTGGGAGCGGAAGCGGGCGCCTTGGCGGCGGGCTTCTCGTCGGCCTTGGCGGCCGGCTTCGCCGACGGATCGGCGGCGATGGCAGCGCGAAGCTTGCGCGCCACCGGCGGCTCGATGGTCGATGAGGGACTCTTCACGAACTCGCCGAGCTCCTTGAGCTTCGCGAGTGCGAACTTGCTGTCGACGCCGAGTTCAGCGGCGATCTCGTGCACGCGTGGTTTACCAGCCACAATTCTCCTGTCAGGGTCAGTCCGCCCTGGCAGGGCAGACCACTAGTCGCGGACGGGTCTCATTTCGAGCCGTTCACTTTGTTTCCATAGCCGTTCAGCCTTTGTTTCGGTGGAAGTACCGTTCGGTGGTCTGCGTGTCCTCGGCCTCGGGGAACCCGGTGGCCGGTGATACGCGCAATGCTCGTGCGAAAGCCCGGCGCCGCAGTGCGGCATCCAGGCATTCGTGTGACGGATGCAGCCACGCCCCTCTCCCCGGCAGCACCGCTCGCTCGTCGAAGACGAGCTCACCGTTGTGCTGGGCCACCCTGATCAGGGCGGATCGAGAGGCACGTCCGCGGCAACCGACACACGTCCGTACAGGTTCCATCCTACACCTCGCCACCTGGATCGATGCCCGCCGCACCGTGCGCGCGCCGGGGCGCGTGATGCTCGGCGGGCGTCACCCCTCGTTCATCACGCTGTCGGGCTGGATGTCGATCTTCGCGCCGGTCAGCTTCGCGGCGAGACGGGCGTTCTGGCCCTCCTTGCCGATCGCGAGCGACAGCTGGTAGTCGGGCACCAGTGCACGCACGGCCTTGGTCCCGGCATCCAGAACGAACGCCGAGGTCACCTTCGCCGGCGACAGCGCGTTGGCGACGAAGGTGGCGAGGTCGGGGTGGTGGTCGACGATGTCGACCTTCTCGCCCGAGAGCTCCTCGGTGACCGCGCGCACGCGCCGGCCCATCTCGCCGATGCATGATCCCTTGGCGTTGACCGACGGGTCGTTGGCGCGCACGGCGATCTTCGTGCGGTGGCCCGCCTCACGGGCGAGCGAGACGATCTCGACGAGACCGGCGGCGATCTCGGGCACCTCGAGCGCGAACAGCTTGCGGACCAGGCCCGGGTGCGTGCGCGACACGGTGATCTGCGGGCCCTTGGCGCCCTTCGCGACGCTGGTCACGTAGACCCGCAGCCGCGTGCCGTGTGCATACTCCTCGCCGGGGACCTGCTCCTCGGGCGGGAGGATCGCCTCGACCGTGCCGAGGTCGACGTGGATCATGCGCGGGTTGGGACCCTGCTGGATGACGCCGGCGACGATGTCGCCCTCCTTACCGCGGAACTCGCCGAGCACCGCGTCGTCGGCGATGTCGCGCAGCCGCTGGCCGATGACCTGCTTGGCCGCGTAGGCCGCGATGCGCCCGAAGTCGTCAGGCGTGGCCTCCTCCTCGCCGATGACGGCGCCCTCATCGTCGTGGACGGGCTGGAGCACGGCGACGTGGCCGGTCTTGCGGTCGAGTTCGACCCGCACACCCTCGGGCACCACGCCGTCTGCCGAGACGTGCTTGCCGTACGCGGTGAGGATGGCCTGCTCGATGATCGAGACGAGCTCCTCGAAGGGGATCGCCTTCTCCTTCTCGATTCCGCGAAGCAGTGCGAGTTCGATGTCCATCAGCGGTCTCCTCTATTCAGCTCTCCCCGCGGACGAATGCTCCGCGGGCATCCGTCCAGAATAGCCGAAACCGCAGGGGGACGACGAGTCCGCCGGATGCCGTGGAGTACGCCCACGACGGCGCCGCCGGACACGACACGACGGCGCCGCGGGAGCCGATCGCTCCCGCGGCGCCGTGCTCGCGTGTACCGTGACCCGCGTCTCAGGCGCGGTACGCCTGCACGACCGACGGGCGGGGCGCGTTCGCCACGTCGCCCGGGGCGGTGGAGCCGTAGTCCGGGAACAGCGATCGCGGCTGGTCGAAGGTGCCGTCCTCGCCCGGATGCTGCACCGCCACGAACACGAGCCCCTCCTTGTCGTGGATGACCGGACCGCAGGTCTCGGCATCCCGCGGCACGGAGAGGAACTGCTGCACCCGGCCGCGCTCGGGTCCCTCGAGGGGCACCTTGAACAGTCCGTCGCCGTAGCCGATCGTGCCCGGTGCGCCGTCGGTGGAGATCCACAGGTCACCCGCCGAGTCGAAGGCGACGTTGTCGGGGCACGAGATCGGCGAGACGAGCTCCTTCGGGTAGCCCGCGAAGTAGGCGCCCTCGAAGCTGTTCGGGTCGCCGCACAGCAGCAGGATGCTCCAGCCGAAGGTGCGGCCGCCCTGACCGGCCGTCTCGGTGAGCTCGATCACGTGGCCGTAGCGGTTGCCGGTGAGCGGGTTCGCCTCGTCGAGCGCGGTGCGACGCGAGTTGTTCGTCAGGGCGACGTAGACCTTGCCCGTGACCGGGTTCGGCTCCACATCCTCAGGACGGTCCATCTTCGTGGCGCCGACGGCGTCGGCCGCCAGGCGCGTGTGCACGAGCACCTCTTCGATGCTGAACCCGGGCACCACGCTCTGGCCGTCGCGGGTCAGCGGGATCCATTCGCCGGTGCCGTCGAAGGCGCCGTCTGCGGGCAGCGCGCCGGTTCCGGTGATCTGCCCGGCCGGCGAGTTGCCGCGGAACTTCGCCACGTACAGGTCGCCCTCGCTGAGCAGTTCGAGGTTCTTGCGGCGCGAGCCCGAGACGCGGTTCTTCGACACGAACTTGTACAGGTAGTCGTTGCGCTCATCGTCGCCCATGTAGGCGACGACCCGGCCGTCCTCGGCCACGGTCACGTTGGCGCCCTCGTGCTTGAAGCGCCCCATCGCGGTGTGCTTGCGCGGCGTGGCCGTCGGATCCTGCGGGTCGATCTCGACGATGTACCCGAAGCGGTTGGGCTCGTTGACGTAGCCGGGGTCGTGCGCGTCGAACCGGGGGTCGTACGCCTCCCATCCGGTGGAGGTCGAGGTGGTGCTCGTCCCGCTGTACCGCTTCTGCGCGGGGGTGTCGGCGGCCCAGGCGAAGTAGCCGTTGAAGTTCTCCTCACCCGAGAGCACGGTGCCCCACGGCGTGGTGCCGCCGGCGCAGTTGCCGAGGGTGCCGTGGACCCAGCGTCCCTCGGGGTCGGCTGCGGTCTTGACGAGGTCGGATCCGGCCGCGGGCCCGGTCAGTTCGAACACGGTCTCGACGGTGATCCGGCGGTTGCGGCGCCCGTCGACGACGTACTCCCACGGGTCACCGACCCGGCGACGGCGGATCTCGACGACCGACATGCCCTGGGCGGCCTTGTAGATGTCGCCGCGGCGGCGCAGCTCTGCGGCATCCGTGGTCGGCGGGAACATCAGGCCGGGATTGACGTACTCGTGATTGTTCACCAGCACGCCGGCCTTCCCGCTCGGGTCGGCGATGATGTCGAGGTAGTCGCAGTTGTAACCGAACTGGCCGGCCTGCGCCTCGGGGCTCTGCGCGGCGATGTCGAACGCCGGGGTGCTCGAGAACAGCGGGTCGCCCCACCGGATGATCGGCTTCCATGTGTAGCCGTCGGGCACGGTCACCGCATCCACCTCGGCCGGCACCGGGGCGATCGGTGTGAAGGCGAGACCGGCGCGGCCGGGCCGCGCGAACGACGCGCCGGGGCCGGCGACGCCGGCGGCCGACGGAGCCGAGACGGGCGCCTGACGGCCGGCGCCGACGGCGACCGCGACTGCCGCGGCGGCGCCGAGGCCGAACAGCGCACGGCGGGAGAAGACCGCCGAGGCGATCGAGCGGAAGTCCTCGTTGGCGGAGGTGTTGCACTCCGGTCCGAGGCAGGCGTTGGCGCACTTGAGCTCGCAGGTGACCGCGGAGCGCTTGCCGCGCACGTGGTCCGCCATGGGAAGCCTTCGTCGGGTGGGTTCGGTCAGAGTCATCGATCCTCCTCGTCGGATGCTGCGCGGGTCAGCTTCCTCGCCCGGGATGACCTCCGCGTGAACACGGGCTGAACGGGCGTGGCCGATCGGGCACGACATGCCGCTGACACCGGCACGGGAATCGCCTCGGCGGCGTAGCCGCCGGCGTCAGACCGCCGACGGCAGGTCGTTGATCGCCCGGATGAGGGCGTACAGCGATCCGACGGCACGCTGCTCGAGGTTCATCACCAGTCGCGGCAGCTCGACGGCATCCCCGTCCGCCCGCTCGACCTCGAGCGCCTCGGAGCGCTCGATGCGCCCCTCCGCACACATCGATCCGAATCGCTCGTTGAGGCTCTCGACGTCGGCATCCGTCGGTTCGTGCACGAGCCGCAGCACCAGGCGGTCACCCACCCAGCGCAGCGAATCGTAGTTGCGCCAGAAGCTCGTGATGTCGTCGACCGCGGCCTCCACCGAGTCGGTGATGAGCACGCGATCCAGATCGTGCGGCGAGATCACGCCCGATGAGACCAGGTGGTCGTCGACGAAGGTCTTCAGCCCGTGCCAGAACGCGCCGCCCTTCGCGTCGAGCAGCACGATCGGCATCGGCTCGGCCTTGCCGGTCTGCTGCAGGGTGAGCAGCTCGAACATCTCGTCCATGGTCCCGAAGCCGCCGGGCAGGCAGATGAAGCCCCGCGACTCCTTCATGAGCATGAGCTTGCGGGTGAAGAAGTACTTCATCGAGACGACCTGGGCGTCCTGCTCGATGATCGTGTTCGCCCGCTCCTCGAACGGCAGGCGGATCGACACCCCGAGTGACATCTTCGAGCCGGCGCCCTCCGCGGCGGCCTGCATGATCCCGGGTCCGGCGCCGGTGACGACCATCCAGCCGTCGTCGGCGAGTTCGGCAGCGACATCGCGCGCCTGCACGTACAGCGGGTCGTCGTGCCGCGTGCGAGCCGAGCCGAACACCGTGACCTTGGGCACGTGGTGGAACGGCTGGAACAGGCGGAAGGCGTCGCGCATCTCGCTCAGCGCGGCCGAGGCGATCTTCAGGTCGAGTCGGTCGGTGCTCTCCATGCCCAGCCGCAGCGAGGTCTGCAGGAGCCGGGCGACGAGCCCGCGCTCGATGCGCACCCCTGCCTGGTCGAGCAGGGCGGTCAGCTCCTGGCGCAGTTCGTCCGTCAGCGTGGCATCGGTCATGCCCTCAGCCTGTCACAGCCGCCGCCGGACTCCGGCCGAACGGGCGGGCGCGTCAGGTCACGCACGCCCGTCGCGGCCATGAGCCGGCTTCAGGAGTGAATCGGCTTCAGGACGTGAGACGTGTGACGGCATCCGCCACCGAGACGGTCTCGCGCTCCCCCGTCGCGCGGTTCCACAGCTCGACCTGGCCGTCGGCCGCACCGCGGCCGACGATCACGATCCTCGGCACGCCGACCAGCTCGGCGTCGCCGAACTTCACACCGGGCGACACCTTCACGCGGTCATCGTAGAGCACATCCAGACGCGCGGCCTCGAGCTGGTTCGCGATGTCCTCGGCCACGTCGAAGGCGACCTGGTCGCGGCCCGCGGCGACGACCTGCACGTCGAACGGGGCGACGGATGCCGGCCAGATCAGGCCCTTCTCGTCGTTGTTCAGCTCGGCGATGATCGCGAGGATGCGGGTGACGCCGATGCCGTAGGAGCCCATGGTGACCGTGACGAGCTTGCCGTTCTGGTCGAGCACCTTCAGGCCGAGGGCCTCGGCGTATTTGCGGCCGAGCTGGAAGACGTGGCCGATCTCCATGCCGCGCGCGAGCGTGACAGGGCCCGAGCCGTCGGGGGCCGGGTCGCCTTCGCGGACGTTCGCGATCTCGGCGGTGCCGTCTGCGGTGAAGTCACGACCCGCGACGACGGAGTGCACGTGCTTCTGGTCGATGTTCGCGCCGGTGATCCAGGCGGTGCCGTCGGCGACGCGGGGGTCGACGAGGTAGCGGATGCCGGTGGCGGATTCCTCGCCCAGCACGGGGCCGGTCGCGGACCAGGGGCCGATGTAGCCCCGCACCAGCAGCGGGTGCCGTTCGAAGTCGGCATCCGTCGCCGCCTCGACCTCGGCGGGAGCGAACGCGACCTCGGCGCGCTTCATGTCGACCTCGCGGTCGCCGGGGATGCCGACGATCACCAGTTCGCGCGAGCCGTCGAGGTGCTTCAGCGCGAGCACGACGTTCTTGAGTGTGTCGGCTGCGGTGTACTCGCCGTCGAGCACGGCGTTGGAGTGCGTGACGAGCGTCTCGATGGTGGGGGTGTCGGGCGAGTCGAAGATCGTCGCCTGGGGCACGCCGTCCCAGCCGGCCGGCTCGGGCGCGGTGGTCGTGTAGGCCTCGACGTTGGCGGCGTAGCCGCCCTCGCTGCGCACGAACGTGTCCTCACCGACGGGCGTCGGGTGCAGGAACTCCTCGCTGCGCGAGCCGCCCATCGCACCGGCATCCGCCTGCACGATGGCGTACTCGAGGCCAAGCCGCTGGAAGATGCGCTCGTAGGCGTCGCGCTGCGCCTGGTAGCTGGCGTCCAGACCCTCGTCGGAGGCGTCGAAGGAGTACGCGTCCTTCATGGTGAACTCGCGCCCGCGCAGCAGGCCGGCGCGAGGACGGGCCTCATCGCGGTACTTGTCCTGGATCTGGTAGATCGTCAGGGGCAGGTCCTTGTACGAGGAGTACAGGTCCTTAACCAGCAGGGTGAAGGCCTCTTCGTGCGTGGGCGCGAGCAGGTAGTCGCCGCCCTTGCGGTCGTGCAGGCGGAACAGCAGGTCGCCGTACTCGTCCCACCGGCCGGTCGCCTCGTACGCCTCACGCGGCATCAGCGCCGGGAAGTGCACCTCCTGCGCTCCGGCGGCGGCCATCTCCTCGCGGATGACGGTCTCGATCTTCGCCTTCACGCGCAGGCCCAGCGGCAGCCACGCGAAGATGCCTGCGGCCTGCGGCCGGATGTACCCGGCGCGGATCAGCAGCTTGTGGCTGGCGACCTCGGCGCCGGCCGGGTCTTCGCGGAGCGTGCGGAGGAAGAAGTTCGATAGACGTGTGACCACGGGGTCGATTGTATCGACCGCGTAGGGACGCCTATGTCGCGGTTGCGACTGAGACTCCTCACCGATGCCGATCGCCGATCAGCCTGGTCTGCGCCGGTCGAAGCCGGTGGAGTCCCTGATCGAACGTGGCGAGCTTCCATCCGCGCGACTCAGCGACGGCTGCCAGGTACACGTCGGTGAGCTGTCGGTGCCCGAGAACGTCATCCACTACGACCTCACCGTAGGAGAGCGTATCCGGGGTGAATCCGATGCGGGGATGCGCATGGAACTCATGGAGCAGAGCAGCCGCTGTGGCCGAAGTCTCCCCCACACGGAGCAGAAAGCGCAGGAGCGCACCCTCCACGACAGGACACAGCCAGGCCCTGTCCACCGTGGTGAACCAGTCCTCAGCCGCGTCGTGGTGTTCATGCTCGACAACCGCCAGCGCGATGAGCACGTTCGCGTCGAGCAGGAACTCGACCATCGCTCAGGCGACCTCGTCGATGAGTTCGGCCACATCCTCCGATGTCAGCCGCCGGCCGAGCGACAGCATCGGAAGCCCCGTGCGCTCGTCGGTGGCAAGCCGTACGGGTTCGTCGATCTGCGCCAGGCCGCGCACGGTCAGCTCGGACAGGAGGGCCGACAGCGAGATCCCCCGCGCGCGCGCCAGTTCCAGCGTGCGCGCGTGAACTGCGGGTGGCAGATCGACCGTCGTCCTCATCCCTGCATCATACCAGCATCACATCTGATGCACGATCAGTTCAGCGCGCGGGTGCCCTCGGGAATGACGCCGTTCGCGTAGAGATCGGTGGCGAGATCCTGCAGGCGCGTGAGTGCGACGCGCTGCGTGACGGGACCGTACGAGATGCGGGTGACGCCGAGCGCCTCGTACTCTGCGGCAGTCAGTGCGCCGGGCAGGCCGATGACGCTCACCTTGTTCACACCGATCCCGTCGACCAGGGTGCGGGTGGCATCCGCGTCGAGGACGCCAGGCACGAACACGGCCGTCGCGCCCGCGTCGAGGAAGGCGCGGCCGCGCTCGACGGCATCCGCCAGCTTGTCGGCGAGCGGCTTGTCGCCGCCGCGCACGATCGCGTCGGTGCGCGCGTTCAGCGCGAAAGCGACGCCCTCCGCCTCTGCGGCCCTGACGATCGCCTCCACCTGCGCGACGGACTCGTCGAGCGGCTTCAGCCTGTCTTCGATGTTGGCGCCGACGATACCCGCGCCGATGGCCAGGCGGGTGGTCTCGCCCGCATCGCCGTAGCCGTCGTCGAGGTCGGCCGAGACGGGCAGGTCGACGGATGCCGCGATGCGGCCGACCATGTCGAGCATCAGCTCACGTGGGATCTGCCCGTCCGGATAGCCGAACGTCGCGGCGATGGAGTGGCCCGCGGTGGCGAGGGCCTTCGTCTCGGGCAGCGCGGCGACGGCCTTGGCCGACACCACGTCCCAGATGTTGACGACTCGGAGGATCTCCGGTGCGGAGTAGAGGTCGGTGAGAGTCTGTGCCTTGTCTGCGGTGCTCATGATCTTCACGCTAGCGCCGCATCCGGTCCGCGGGGCCGGTGAGGCGAAGGATGACGCCGCGCGCGTCATAGCCGTGCGTGGGGGCGCGGCATAGGCTGGCGGCATGCCTCAGCGCCGATCACATGTCGCACCGTCCGCCGAGCAGAGCGAGCTGGCCGCAGCCCTGGCGCAGCTGCGCGCCGAGATCGAGGCCCCGGTCGACTTCGCCGCCGAGGCGATCGCCGAAGCCGAAGCGGCGAGCGCGCCGACACCGGAGCTCGACCTGCGCGACGTGCCGTTCGCCACGCTCGACCCCGAGGGCTCCCGGGACCTCGACCAGGCCTTCCACCTGGAGCGCGCGGGGTCGGGGTACCAGGTGCGGTACGCGATCGCCGACGTGCCGGGGTTCGTGACGCCCGGCGGGGCCGTCGACGCGCAGGCTCGGCTGCGCGGGCAGACGCTCTATCTCGCGGACGGCACCGTGCCGCTGCATCCGCGTGTGCTGTCGGAGGATCGCGCGTCACTGCTGCCCGGGGTCGAACGGCCCGCCCTGGTGTGGACCTTCCTTCTCGACGACACGGGTGCGAAGACGGATTTCCGGCTCGAGCGGGCGATGATCCGCTCGCGCGCCCAGCTGGAGTACGTGTCGGCGCAGGCGGCCGCGGACCGTGGCGACGCGGAGCTGTCGCTGCTGCGCGAGATCGGCGAACTGCGGCGAGCGCAGGAGGCCGTGCGCGGCGGGGCGAGCCTGAACCTGCCCGACGAGGAGGTCGTGCAGCGTGAGGACGGCCGCTACGACATCGAGCGACGTCGCCCGCTGCCGATCGAGGACTGGAACGCACAGCTGTCGCTGATGACCGGCATGGCCGCGGCAGAGCTGATGATCGACGCGAAGGTCGGCGTGCTGCGGACCATGCCGCAGCCCGACGAGCGCGCCTTCGAGCGGTTCCGCCATCAGACCGAGGCGCTCGGGCGACCGTGGACGCAGGGCGACTACGGCGAGTACCTGCGCGCGCTGGATACCGCCGACCCGCTCACCCTGCCTGTGCTGGAGCAGGCCGCTTCGCTGTTCCGCGGCGCGGGATATGTGACCTTCGACGGCTCGCTGCCGCAGGGCGATCTGGAGCAGGCCGCGATCGCCGCGCCGTACGCTCATGCCACCGCTCCCCTGCGCCGGCTCGTCGACCGCTGGTCGCTGGCCATCTGCCTCGCCGTCTCGCAGGGCCGGCCGGCCCCGGAGTGGGCGCGCGCGTCGCTGGCCGAGCTGCCGGCGCTCATGCAGGAGTCGGGGCAGCGTGCGTCGCGCCTGAACTCCGAGACCATCAACCGCGTGGAGGCGGCCCTGCTGCATCCGTTCGTCGGGGAGACGATCGAGGCGACGGTCATCGAACTGCGCGGTGAGAACCGTGCGGCGGTGCAGATCGCCGATCCGGCTGTGACGGCGACGGCCCCTGTCGGTGCCGGCGCGGCTCCCGGCGAGACGGTGCAGCTGCGCCTCGCCGGCACCGACGTCGCACGCGGAACGGTCGAGTTCGCCGCCTGAGGCAGTCCCTCGCCCGCGAGACTTCTCATCCAGCATGAGACTTCTCGTCCAGCATGACCCTGGGTGCCGGGAGCACTGTCTCGTGCTGGAAGGCAAGTCTCGGCGTCACTCCAGGGAGCGCGCGTCCATCGCGGTGATCCTGTCGCCATCGATCGTGAAGAACAGCAGCGACGACGGAGTGCCGCCGTCCGAGGCGAGCACCGCGAAGCCCTCTCCTGCCTGAACGATCTCGAACGAGTAGCCCACCGCGAAGCGGCGGAACTCGGCGGCCTCGCCGGCGACGAGCTCGGCACCGCGCACGATGCGGATGCCGTCGTCGCGCTGGTCGATCCGGAACTCGACGTCCGGATGCAGGACACCGACGAGCCCGATGAGATCGCCGTCCCGCGCCGCGGCGAGGAATGCCTCGACGACAGCGCGCCGCCTCTCACGCTCCGGACGGGTCGGTGAGCCCGACGGTCCCGCACCGCGGATGCGGTTGCGTGCACGGCTGGCCAGCTTGCGGGCCGACTGCGCAGTCCGCCCCACCACATCGGCGATCTCGTCGAACGGCAGCCCGAACACGTCATGCAGCACATAGGCCAGCCGCTCGTCGGGGGCGAGCTGCTCGAGCACCAGCATCAGCGCGTAGCTGATCCGGTCCGATGCCTCCGCCTGCGCACTGGGCTCGGACCCGCGCGGCGCTTCGAGATCGGGCAGCGTCTCGAGGGGACTCTCGTGCCGTCGCGAGCGGCTGCGCAGCTGATCCAGGCAGATACGGCTCACGACCCTGGTGAGCCAGGCCCGCAGGTCGTCGACACCGACGGCACGGTCCAGGCGCAGCCAGGACTCCTGCACGGCGTCCTCCGCGTCGGCGCGATTGCCGAGCATGCGGTACGCCACCGACGTCAGATAGCGCCGGTGCACCTCGAATTCCGCCGCCAGCAGCGTGTCGTCCGTCATGGTGGCCTCCCCCGGCTCCGACACTAGCGTCCGACCCCCGACGGCCCGAAGTGCCGGGTGAACAGCGCCTGCGGATCGTACGCCGACTTCACCGTGGCCAGCCGGCTCAGCGTCGCCCCCGGATAGACGTCGGCGACCGCCTCGTGACTGGTCCCGTCGAGTGAGTTCGCGTACGCCCCGCGCACGTGGGGTCCCAGCTCGTCCCAGAACAGGTTCAGGCGGTCGCGCACGGCACCGGCCGTCGCCTCGGGGCTCACCGCGAACGTCGTGATCATCAGCTCGGCATCACGGTGCGCGAAGGCCGTCGCCTCAGCCGGGACCTCCCCGAAGGCGCCGCCGAGGCTGTGCAGCACGATGGCGGCCGGCTGCGGTTCGCAGGCCAGACGTGCCACCGTCAGTGCGGCGGCATCGGCCGTGCCGGCGGGCACGAAGGCGTTGCGCACGGATGCGCGCAGGCCGGCCGGCAGCTCGACACCGGGATGCAGGATGTCGAGATAGGACCTGCGGGTCTGTTCCCCCGCGAGCAGCGTCGCCGCATCGGCCAGGTGCGCGATCGTCTCGTCGAGATCCTCGCCGTCCGAGCGCACCAGGGTGATGCGCACCGGGGCCTCGATCCCTCCGGCGAGCGGGTCGGCCAGCACGAGCGTCGAGCTGATCCCCTGCGGCGCGGTGCGCATGGCGCGGGTCCATGCGGAGACGATCCGGGTGGCCTCGGAGGCCGGGAAGGTGAGCTCGGCGTGGGCGACATCCGGGACGGTCCGCGCCTGGAACTCGAACGCCGTCACGACGCCGTAGGCACCGCCCCCGCCGCGCACCGCCCAGAACAGATCGGGATGATGAGCGGCATCCGCAATGAGCACCTCACCCGCGGCGGTGACGATCTCGACCGCGCGCAGGTGGTCGAGTGTCAGGCCGTGGCTGCGCACCATCCATCCGATGCCCCCGGAGAGCGTCAGCCCGCCGACTCCGACATCGGCGGTGTCGCCCGATGACACCGCCAGCCCGTGCTGCGCGAGCGCCCCGGCGACCTGCCGCCACAGCGCACCGCCACCCACCCGCACCCGGCCACCGGGCTCGACTGCGACCTGGTCGAGGGCGCGCAGGTCGATCACGATCCCGCCGTCGGCCATGCCGAGTCCGGCGGCGGAGTGGCCGCCGCCCCGCACGGCGAGCGGAAGCCGCGATGCGGCGGCGAAGCACACCGCGCGGCGGACATCGTCGACGTCGCGGGGACGCAGGATCGCCGCGGGCGCACCACCGGTCAGCGCGTTCCGCGACGCCGCGGCGTAGTCATCCGACTCGGGGGTGATGATGTGCCCGGCGAAACCGACCGGACCGCTCTCGAGTACTGCACCCATGATGCCTCCTTGTGGTGCGCCGCTCTGGCGCGTCATGAAGGAGACGACGGGACCGACGGGAATGTGACCGATCGGCAGGGGTCAGGATCGGCAGGGGTCAGGATCAGCGCGGCGCCCCCGCTCAGCCGGCGGGAACGGCCGTGGTGGTCATGACCAGCAGCTGCGGGTCGGTCAGGTCGAGCGAGACCGTGATCGAGGCGAACTCTGCGAGCGAATGCGCGTGCGTGCCCCCGCACAGGAAGCCGACCTCACCCTCGGGCAGCTCGCAGCGCCAGAAGCGGCGGTCGATGATGCTCGGCCCGTCGGCGTCGACCCGGCTCGCCCCGCCGGATGCCACCCACTCGGCCAGCAGCTCGTCGATGCGCGCCTCTCGTGCGGCCAGGGTCTCGGCGAAGCCTTCCGGGTCGAAACCGGCCTTGCGCAGGCTCTTGCCCAGGCGGTACTCGTCGACACTGCCGTCGGCGTGGATGCGGCTGGTCTGGTTCGCCCTGCCCTCGAAGTCGGGGTGCCCGAGCGGGTCGACGGCGATCTCCTTGCGCCACAGGTCGGCCAGAGCGGCATCCAGCGCCAGCGAGGCGAGGTGGCAGGCGGTGTGGCCACGGCTCAGCTCGGCGCGCCGTTCGCCGTCCACGGCGAGCGCGGCCGTCACTCCGTGGGCGATCTCCTCGGGGATGCCGCCGTCGATGCGATGCGCGACCAGCCACGTCCATCCTGCGGCGCCGCGCTTGACGGGGATGTCGCCGGCGACGAAGAGCTCGCCCTCGTCGCTGAGCGCCGCCATGACGGCCTCGGACACCTCGAGCCGGATGCCGTCGACGGTCAGCGTGCCGGAGTCCCCTGGCTGGTCCGGCCAGGTGTGGTCCACGGGGTGGAACGGCGTGGCGTCCACGACGATGACCGCACTGTCGCGATCGACGATCAGCACCTCACCCTCGCCGGTGAGGGAGCCATCGGGGAACGAGACGCGCGTGGGCTGCATGTTCCCACGCTACGCGACGGGCACTGCCGCCTACGTCGCGGTTCAGCCGGTGACGACCTGCGCCGTGCCGGTGGGTGCGTCGGCGCCCATCTCGGAGGCGATGCGGTTGGCCTCCTCGATGAGGGTGGCCACGATCTCCGACTCGGGCACCGTCTTGATGACCTCGCCCTTGACGAAGATCTGCCCCTTGCCGTTGCCGGAGGCGACACCCAGGTCGGCCTCGCGGGCCTCGCCGGGACCGTTGACGACGCAGCCCATGACGGCCACGCGCAGCGGCACGGTCATGTCCTTCAGACCCTCGGTGACGTCGTCGGCCAGCGAGTACACGTCGACCTGTGCGCGCCCGCACGACGGGCACGAGACGATCTCGAGCTTGCGCTCGCGCAGGTTCAGCGACTGCAGGATCTGGTGGCCGACCTTGACCTCTTCGGCCGGCGGGGCCGACAGCGACACGCGGATCGTGTCGCCGATGCCCTCGCCGAGCAGGATGCCGAACGCCGTGGCGCTCTTGATGGTGCCCTGGAACGCCGGTCCCGCCTCGGTCACACCGAGGTGCAGCGGCCAGTCACCGCGTTCTGCGAGCTGACGGTACGCCTTGACCATCACGACCGGGTCGTTGTGCTTGACCGAGATCTTGAAGTCGTGGAAGTCGTGCTCCTCGAACAGCGACGCCTCCCAGACGGCGCTCTCGACGAGCGCCTCGGGGGTGGCCTTGCCGTACTTCTCCAGCAGGCGGCGATCCAGCGATCCCGCGTTGACGCCGATGCGCAGCGACACACCCGCGGCCTGGGCCGCCTTGGCGATCGCGCCGACCTGATCGTCGAACTTGCGGATGTTGCCGGGGTTCACGCGCACCGCCGCGCAGCCCGCGTCGATGGCCTGAAAGACGTACTTAGGCTGGAAATGGATGTCGGCGATCACCGGGATCTGGCTCTTCTTCGCGATGATGTGCAGCACATCGGCGTCGTCCTGCGAGGGGACGGCCACGCGCACGATCTCGCAGCCGGATGCCGTCAACTCGGCGATCTGCTGCAGGGTGCCGTTGATGTCGGTCGTCTTGGTCGTCGTCATCGACTGGACGCTGACGGGGGCGTCGCCGCCGACCAGCACCTTGCCGACCCGGATCTGACGGGACTTGCGACGAGGAGCGAGGACTTCGGGGACGCGCGGCATCCCAAGATTCACTGCAGGCACCATCACAGGCTACCGCCGCAGGATCGACGCAGGCTGGATGCGCGCCGCCGGGCCGCCGGCATCCTGCGCCGTCACCCGGGGCGGCGCCGGGGCGCCGGTGTGGTACTTTCGCGGTATGTCCGCGACCCGCACCTGGTGGCCCGCCTTCTAGGCGGTGTTTCGCGTACCTACGAGACCACGACCGCCTTCCGGGGCGGTCTTCGTGTTCTCCGCACCGGAATCCCCAACCTGGAGACACCGATGACCGCTCTGCCCGATCGCATCCGAGCCCTTGCCGCCGACCCCGCCGCCTCGTTCGTGCTCATCGCCCGCGACGGGGGCGTCGAACTGCTCACCGGCGACGTCGTCGACGTCGACCTGCTCGCCGAGATCCCCCTCGACGGCCCCGACGGTCGCCGCGAGGTGTTCGCGATGGTGCCGTACCGGCAGGTGCGCGAACGGGGCTTCGAGGCCCTCGACGACGGCACGCCGCTGCGCTGCCTGCTCGTCGGCGAGCACGAGAGGCTGGATGCCGCAGAGCTGATGTCCGCCCTGCCCACCGACCCGATCGACCTGCGCGGTGGTGGCTTCGACATCTCCGACGAGGAGTACGCCGAGATGGTCGAGCGGGTCATCGCCGACGAGATCGGCCGCGGCGAGGGCGCCAACTTCGTCATTCGCCGCGACTACCGCGCGAGCTTCGAGTGCAACGACCGCATCGCCGCGCTGACCTGGTTCGGGGCTCTGCTCGAGCACGAGCGCGGCGCCTACTGGACATTCGTGGTGGTCACCCCCGGCGAGATCGCCGTGGGCGCCAGCCCCGAGGCTCATGTGGTCGCCCGCGACGGCATCGTCACCATGAACCCGATCTCGGGCACCTTCCGTCACCCCGCCGGCGGAGCGACCCGCGAATCGCTGACCGAGTTCCTCAGCTCCACCAAGGAGACCGAGGAGCTGTTCATGGTCGTCGACGAAGAGCTGAAGATGATGAGCCAGGTGTGCTCCGACGGCGGTCGCATCACCGGTCCGCATCTGAAGGAGATGTCGCGGCTCACGCACACCGAGTACATGCTGCGCGGGCGCAGCCGTCTCGACCCGCGCGACATCCTGCGCGAGACGATGTTCGCACCGACGGTGACCGGCTCGCCGATGCAGAACGCGTGCGCGGTGATCCGCCGCCACGAGCGCTCCCCTCGTGGCTACTACTCGGGCGTGGCGGCACTGTTCACGCCCAACGCCGAGGGCGGTCACGACCTGGACGCGCCGATCCTCATCCGCACCGCGTACGTCGCGGACGGGCACCTGCGCGTGCCGGTCGGGGCGACTCTCGTGCGGCACTCCGACCCGGCGGGCGAGGTCAGCGAGACCCACGGGAAGGCCGCCGGGGTGCTCGGCGCGATCGGCGCGATCGAGCGTGACCACGCCGCCGAGGCACGTGACGACGACGCGCCCGCGCCGGCGCGGCTGGCCGACGATCCGGAGATCGCCGCCCTGCTCGCCTCGCGCAACACCCGCCTCGCGGACTTCTGGATGCAGCCGCAGGATGCGCACTCTGCCGGGCACTTCACCGGTCTGCGCACGCTCGTGGTGGATGCCGAGGACCGCTTCACGACCATGCTGGCCCACCAGCTGCGTCATCTCGGGCTCGAGGTGGAGATCGCGAACTGGGATGCCGTGACCGACGCGGCCATCGATGCGGCCGACCTGGTCGTGTCGGGCCCGGGGCCCGGTGATCCGCGCGATGCCGCGTCGGCGCGCATCGCGCGCATGCAGCAGGTCGTCGCCCGCCGTCGCGAGGCGGGCACACCGCTGCTGGCGGTGTGCCTGAGCCATCAGATCCTCGCCGACGGCGTCGGCATCGATCTGGTGCCGCTGGATTCCCCTTACCAAGGCGTGCAGAAGGTCGTGCCGGTGTTCGGGCAGGATGCCTCGGTCGGCTTCTACAACACCTTCACGGCCCGGGTCGAACCGGGCACCACGCGCGTGGGGGCGGCCGAGGTCTCGGCGGATGCCGTCACGGGTGACGTCTACGCGCTGCGCGGCGAGCGGTTCGCCTCCATCCAGGGACACCTGGAGTCGATCCTGTCGCGTGACGGCATCGCCACGCTGGAGCGGCTCGTCGCGCACGCGCTCGTCTGAGCGCAAGCCGGGGCGTGCTCAGCCGAGCAGGTTCATGGGCTTGACCAGGTCGGCGACGATCAGCAGCGCCGCCATCGCGATCAGCAGCACCGCGACGACGACCGTGACCGGCACCAGCCGGGTGGCATCCACGGGCTGCGGCTGCGGCCTGCCGGTCATCCGCGCCCACAGCCGCTTCAGCCCGTCCCACAGCGCGACCACGACGTGGCCGCCGTCGAGCGGCAGCAGCGGGATCAGGTTGAACACGAACAGGGCGATGTTCAACGCGGCGAGCAGATTCAGCAGCACCGCCAGCCGGTTCAGCACCGGGGCGTCGGTGGCGGCGACCTCGCCGGCGATACGACCGACGCCGACCACGCTGAGCGGGCCGTTCGGATCGCGCTCGGCGCCTGTCACCAGTGACACGCCGACATCCCACAGCTTGACGGGCAGATTCGCGACCAGGCCCGCGACGGCTCCAGTCTGCTGGAATGCGAGCTCGGCGCCGGTGCCGATCGGCTGACGCACGAACTCGTACTGCGAGGTGACCCCCGCGTAGCCCACCGTGTGCGTGACCGGTTCGCCGTCCGCGCCTGTGACCGGGCGGCCGTCCGCCCCGATCTCGGCTCGCTCCGCGGCGACGGGGGTGAGGGTCAGCTTCGTCTCCGCCCCGTCGCGGAGGACGACCACGTCGAGAGCGCGACCGGGGGCAGCCTGAATGATCTCCGAGGCCTCGGCGAACGTCGCCACCGGCTCGCCGCCGACGCTGACCAGCCGGTCGCCGGGTTCGAAGCCGGCCTGCGCGGCCGGGGCCACGGGATCGGCATCCGTGCACTCCTGCTGGGTGGTGGCGCCCGCGGGGATCACGCACTCGCTGACCGCCGAGATCGTCGTGCTCGCCTGCTGCATGCCGATGCCCGACGCCATCAGGGTGAAGATCGCGATCGCCAGGACGAGGTTCATGGCCGGCCCGCCGAGCATGACGATGATGCGCTTCCACACCGGCAGGCGGTAGAAGACGCGCTCCTCGGCGCCCTCGGCGATCGTCTCGTCGTTGGCCGTGCGGGCGTCCTGCACGAGCGAGGCGAACAGGCCCTTGGCCGCTCCCGCACGATCGGAGGGCGGGTACATGCCCGACATCGAGATGAAGCCGCCCAGCGGCAGCGCCTTGAAGCCGTACTCGGTCTCGCCGATGCGCTTGGACCACAGCCGCGGCCCGAAGCCGATCATGTACTGCCCGACGCGCACGCCGAACAGCTTCGCGGGCACCAGATGGCCCACCTCATGCAGCCCGATCGACAGGCCGAGTCCGACCAGCATGAACAGGATGCCGCCCAGATACAGCAGGATCTCCACCCGACCACGGTAGTGCCTCAGATCGAGGAATCGGCTGTGCCCGCCCGCCCCGTCGGCCGGGCCGGGATGATCCCGCGTGAGATCATGGACGGGATATGACCACGACATCTCTGCCTCCTGTGCTCCGTCCCGCCGAGCCACCCCTTCGTGCGCTGACCGAGCTCGCCGACCGCTTCGCCCGTGACGTGCGCGGTGACCTCACCGGCGTCCAGCTCAGCGGCATCACCCTCGCCACCGCCGACCTGCGGGCCGGTGAGGCCTTCGTCGCCATCCGCGGGGTGAACAGGCATGGCGCCGAGCTCGCGCAGACGGCGGCCGAGCAGGGTGCGGTGGCGATCATCACGGATGCCGACGGCGCCGACATCGCCGCGTCCGCCGGTCTGCCGATCGTGGTCGTCGACGACCCGCGAGCCGTGCTGGGCGACCTGAGCGCCTGGGTCTACGGCACCGGGGCGACCGATCCGCTCCCGCTGCTGCTGGGCACGACGGGCACGAACGGCAAGACCAGCGTCTCGCACCTGCTGCAGGGCATCCTCGACCAGCTCGGCGTCGTCTCGGGCCTGTCGTCGACGGCCGAGCGGCACATCGCCGGAGAGGTCATCGTCTCGAGGCTGACGACGCCGGAGGCGTCGGAGATGCACGCGCTGCTCGCACTCATGCGCGAGCGGGCCGTCGAGGCTGTCGCCGTCGAGGTGAGCGCCCAGGCGCTGTCGCGTCACCGCGTCGACGGCATCGTGTTCGACGTGGCCGGCTTCACGAACCTCTCCCACGACCACCTCGACGACTACGCCGACATGGAGGAGTACTTCCAGGCGAAGCTGCCGCTGTTCACCCCAGAGCGCGCACGCCGCGGTGTGATCAGCCTCGACTCGCCGTTCGGCGCACGGGTGGTCGAGCACTCCGGCATCCCGGTGGTCACCGTCGGGACACCGTCGATCGCGGCCGACCCGGCCGCCGCGGAGGCTGCGGACTGGGTGGTCACGATCGACGACGAGCGTCAGGCCGGCACGGTCTTCACGCTCACCGGCCCGTCGGGGCGCAGCCTCACCACCCTGGTGCCGGTGATCGGCCAGCACATGGCCGCGAACGCGGGGCTGGCGATCGTGATGCTGCTCGAGGCGGGCTATGCGTGGGAGCGACTCGTCGAGACGTTCCAGCGCGACGGCCAGATCGTCGCCCACCTGCCCGGTCGCACCCAGTTCATCTCCGGCGAGTCCGGCCCGGCCGTCTACGTCGACTTCGGCCACTCCCCCGACGCGTTCGAGAAGACGCTCGCCGCCGTGCGGCGCGTGACGCCGGGCAAGGTGCTGATGCTGTTCGGCGCCGACGGCGACCGGGACGCCACCAAGCGGTTCGACATGGCCCGCACGGCCGTCGAGGGCAGCGACATCCTCGTGGTCACCGATCACCACCCGCGTTTCGAGGATCCGGCGTCGATCCGCGCCACTCTGATCGAGGGGGCGCGGCGCGCGCAGCCGGATGCCGAGATCCACGAGTACTCACCGCCCGAGAAGGCGATCGTCGCCGCAGTGGGCATGGTCGGCGACGGCGACGCCATCCTGTGGGCCGGCCCCGGCCACCAGGATTACCGTGACATCCGCGGTGTGCGCACCCCGTACTCCGCCCGCGAGCTCGCCCGGCGGGCGCTCATCGCCGCCGGCTGGCCGGCGCCCGAGCCGCACTGGCCGGTCCCGTACGACGACCGCGTCTGACCTTCACCGGCCGGGCCGACGCGGCCCGGCGAGACGGTGGGATGCCGCCGGTCAGGCGGATGCGATCAGCGCATCCGCCTGGCTGCGGGCCCAGGTCTCAGCCGCCGCGAGCGTGTCCACGCTCAGCTCGTCCGGGGCGTCGTGCGCGTCGACGACGCGCTGGACGGTGTCGACGATGCCCAGGAAGCTCAGCCGCCCCTCGTGGAACGCGTTGACGGCCTGCTCGTTGGCGGCGTTGTAGACGGCGGGGAAGGTCTTTCCCGCGCGCCCGACGGTCTTCGCCAGGGCGACGGCCGGGAAGGCCTCGTCATCGAGCGGCTCGAAGGTCCAGCTGGTCGCCTGGCGCCAGTCGAGCGGTCGCCCCACTCCCCCGACGCGGTGCGGCCAGTCCAGCCCGAGCGAGATGGGCAGGCGCATGTCGGGCGGTGAGGCCTGGGCGATGGTCGAGCCGTCGACGAACTCGACCATGGAGTGCACGATCGACTGCGGATGCACGACGACCTCGATGTCGTCGTAGGGCACGTCGAACAGCAGGTGCGCCTCGATGACCTCGAGGCCCTTGTTCACGAGCGTGGCGGAGTTGGTGGTCACCATCCGCCCCATGTCCCAGGTGGGGTGGGCGAGTGCCTGCTCCGGGGTGACCTCGGCGAGCTCGGTCCGGGTGCGGCCTCGGAACGGACCACCGGATGCTGTGACGACCAGGCGCCGCACCTCGCCACGTGTTCCGGCGCGCAGCGCCTGGGCGAGTGCCGAGTGCTCGGAGTCGACGGGCACGATCTGTCCTTCAGCCGCGGCGGAGCGCACCAGCTCGCCGCCGACGATGAGCGACTCCTTGTTCGCCAGCGCCAGGGTGCGGCCCGCCTTCAGTGCTGCCAGCGTGGAGCCCAGGCCGATGGAGCCGGTGATCGCGTTGAGCACGACGTCGGCCTCGACATCGCGCACCAGCTGCTCGGATTCGGCTGCACCCAGGGCGGTGTGCTCGAGGTGGAACTCCTCGGCCTGCTGGGTGACGAGCTCTGCATTCGAGCCCGCCGAGATCCCGACCAGCTCGAAGCGCCGCGGATTGGCGCGGATCACGTCCAGCGCCTGGGTGCCGATGGAGCCCGTGGAGCCGAGGACGATGACGCGACGCATGCCGCCAGCCTATCCGGCGGTGCGGCGGCTCCGCGGAGGGAGCGGCCGCACGACCGGCGGGATCACTGCGCGGCGGGTGCGTGCTGCGTCGCGAGGATGTCGATGACGAACACGAGGGTCGAGTTCGCCGGGATGGCCTCGGAGGCCTGGTCGCCGTAGCCGAGCTCCGGCGGGATCACCACGAGCACCTGCGAACCGGCCTTCTGCCCCTCGAGGGCCTGCACGAATCCGGGCACGTAGGTGTTGCCGGGGATCGAGATCGGCTCACCGCGCGACCACGAGGAGTCGAAGCTCTTGCCGTCGGCCCAGTTCACGCCGAAGTACTGCAGCAGGGTGGTGTCGCCGTCGGCGACGGGCTCGCCGTCGCCCTCCTTGAGCACGGAGACCTTCAGCTCGGCGGGGGCGTCGCCGTCGGGGATGCTGACGGCGGGTTCGCCGTTCTTCGCCAGCTTCACCTCGGGCATGCCCTCGGCCGCGGGCTTGTCCTCGCCCCAGGCCGCCAGCGGCACGGTGTCGAGCACGTCGACCACGTACACCTGAGCGCCGGCCCCGCCCTCCTGGCCGGGGAAGACCGCGGCCAGGCGCGAGCCGACGCTCGCGCAGCCGATGACCTGGGCCAGCGTCGGGTCTGCCAGCACCTGCTGCGGCAGCAGCTCGCCCGACACGTAGCCGACGTCGCCGACACGATCGCCGGTGGCGACGTCGAAGGCGCTGAGTGCGTACGAGACGTACGCGCCCTCCTTGATCTTCGCGCCGTCACCCTCGGTGACGACGGTGCGCTGCAGCTCGGTCACGTCCTGCCCCAGCTCGAACTTCGCGGTGGACACGGCGCCGAAGTCACCCTCGACGGTGACGCTGTCGGAGACAGTACCGGGCTTGGCGACCTGCTCGCAGACGTCGCCGCTCGCGGTGGAGTCGGTCGACGACGGCTCAGGGGCGGCGCTGTCGGAACAGCCGGTCAGCAGCAGCGCGGACACGGCGACGGTGGAGAGAAGAGCGAGGGGACGCAGACGCAAGATGAGACCTCGGAATCACTGGTGGAAGATCCCATCCTCCCGCATCCGGCTTTGTCCGTGCTGTATGCCGTGTCGGATCCGCCATGCCACTTGCGGCATGCGTCGGCCGATACGCTTTCCGGATGAGCTCTGAGTCGCCGACCGCGCCCGAGAACGATCCGGAATCGCCGTCACCGCGACGCGCGGGGCTGCGGTACGCGATCGGCCGCCTGATCGCCGCGTCGCTTGCTCGCATCATCTACCGGCCCCGGATCGAGGGCCGCGATAACGTGCCGCGTGAGGGCGCCGTGATCCTCGCGAGCAACCACCTGTCGTTCATCGACTCGATGGCGATCCCGGTCGCCGCTCCCCGCCCGGTGCACTTCCTGGCGAAGTCGAGCTACTTCGAGGGCACCGGCTTCAAGGGCGCCCTCTCACGCGAGTTCTTCACCTCGGTGGGCGCCATCCCGGTTCGCCGCGGCGCGGGGCAGGCCGCCCTGGATGCGCTGGATCAGCAGCGTCAGCTGCTCGACGAGGGCCTGGCCGTCGCCCTGTATCCCGAGGGCACCCGGTCCACCGACGGACGGCTGTACAAGGGCCGCACGGGCGTCGCCTTCCTCGCACTGCAGACCGGGGCACCGGTGGTGCCGGTGGGTCTGATCGGCACCGACCGGGTGATGCCGGTCGGTGCGAAGACGCCGTCGCTCAGCGAGCGGGTCACGGTGCGGTTCGGTGAGCCCATCGACGTCTCCAAGCACGGTCCCGCCACCAGCGGCAAGGCGCGTCGCCTCGCGACCGACGAGATCATGGCGGCGATCCACGCGCTGAGCGGCCAGGAGCTGGCGGGCGTGTACAACGAGCCGCCCGCTCAGGGCACGATCGAGAAGATCAAGCAGGCGCTGCCGCACGAGCGGCGCTGACCCTTCGAGGGCTCAGGGACCCAGTACGGGGCCGACGGTGACGCTCGCCTCGTGGTGCACGGGGAAGTTGACCGAGTTCGCGATGAAGCACCACTCGTTCGCCTGACGGTGCGCCTGCTGCGCAGCCTCGACCATGCTCGCGTCGGCGACGGTGACCTGCGGGCGCAGGGTCACCTCGGCGAAGGCGCCGCCGCCGCGGCCGTCCTCGCGCATGATCCCGGTCGCGTCGTCTCGGTACGAGGTCACCACCACGCCGGCGGTCACGCAGGCATGCAGGTACGCGAGCAGGTGGCATTCGGCGAGGGCCGCGACGAGCAGGTCCTCGGGGTTCCAGCGGGCGGGGTCGCCGCGGAAGGGCCGGTCGGAGGAGGCCAGCAGCTCGGGCTTGCCCTCGATCGAGATCGTCACGTCGCGTGCGTAGTCGCGGTAGCCGGTCGTGCCGGTTCCGCGGTTCCCCGTCCAGGTGACCGAGAGGGCGTAGTGGTGCTCACCGAGTGGATGCTGTGCCATTCGGCCAGTCTCGCATCTGCGCCCGCGGGGTGGGGCCGGACGCGCGGGGGCCCGCGGTGGGGCGCAGTAGGCTTGTCGGGTGCTGGAGACCCTGACTGTCCGTGATGCTGTCGAACTCGCCGTCGTGGAGCGCAGCGGCTTCGTGGAGTCCCGCCATGCGGGTGCCGCGGTCGTGCTCTCACCGGAGGGCGAGGTGGTCGCCCGGCATGGGAATCCGGATGCCCTGATCCTGCCCCGCTCGAGCCTGAAGCCGCTGCAGGCGGTTGCGGCCGTGACCGCCGGTGCCGCCCTGGATGGCGAGCAGCTGGCGCTGGGCACGGCGAGCCACACCGGCACCGACCGCCATGTGGAGGTCGTCCGCGAGGTGCTGGCGGCCGGTGGACTCACCGAGGACGATCTGGGCTGCCCGCCGGCCTGGCCCTCGGATGCCGCGACGCGCCGCGAGATGATCGCCGACCATGCCGACCAGGCGCGCGTGCGGATGAACTGCTCGGGAAAGCACGCCCTGATGCTGCGCGCCTGCGTTGCGACCGGATGGCCGACGGACGGGTACCTCGACCCGGCGCACCCGCTGCAGCAGCACATCCGCGACGTCATCGAGCGGCTCACCGGTGAGAAGATCGCACACACCTCGGTCGACGGCTGCGGTGCACCCGTGCACGCCATGACCCTGACCGGTCTCGCGCGCGGCATCCACCGCATCGGCTCCGCCTCGGAGCGCTCGCCCTTCGCCCTGCACCGGGTGGCGGGCACGCTGGTGCGCGCCGTGCGCGAGAACCCGTGGACCATCGCCGGCCCCCGAGAGCCCGACACCATCGCGATCGAGACGCTCGGAGTCTTCGCGAAGGGCGGAGCCGAGGGCGTGATGGTGATGGTCGCCCCGAACGGCGCCACCGCGGCGCTGAAGATGCTCGACGGCAGCGGACGCGCCGCGACCGTGGTGGCGGCGACGCTGCTGGCCCGCGCAGGTGCCCTCACCGACGCCGAGGTCGCGACGCTGACTGCGGCGCTTCCGCTCGACGTGCTCGGCGGCGGCGAGCCGGTCGGCAGCATCCGCCCCAGCGCCTCGCTCTGAGCCGGGCGGCCGTTCTGAGCCGGCTCGTCGTTCTGGGCGGACTCAACCCAGCAGCACGCGGCGGGGCGGCCGGCCGGGCAGCACACTCCAGGCGCGGTCGGCGTGCAGTCGGGCGTAGGGCGGAAGTTCGCGGACGCCGGCGAGCTGGCGGAGCTCGCTCGCGCATTCCGCGGCGATGACCAGCTCCCCGGAGGTCCGCACGGCCTGAAGCCTGCCCCACTGGCTGCGCCAGTCCTCGGGATCGCCGACGATGATCAGGCGATCGCTCGCCGTGGTGGCATCCGCCTGCGCTTCGGACAGGCTCAGGACGCGATACGCCGGGTGCGCGGCGGAGAGTACGGTGCGCACTACCCCGGCGGCGGTGGTGACGACCCCGGTGACCGGCCCCGCCGGCGTCCAGCGCTCCGGATCAGCGGGCTCGGTGCGCTGCTGTGCATCGGCGGCGGTGTCCGCGATGCACAGCTGCACCTCGTCGCCGTCCAGCCAGGCCCGGCCGGACGGCCGTGTCCTGTCGAAGGCGCCGGCCTCGCCTCCGGCGGCGATGTGCTCCACCTTGCTGGTCAGCCTCAGCAGAGCGCGCCTGCTCAGCCCGTCGATGAGCCGGCCGAGCGGACCGGAAGTGCGCGAGAGGGTGATGACGGTACTCGCCGGAGCGCGGACGATGCTCTCCCACCTGCTCAGGAACAGCTGCGCGTAGTCCGGCGGGTACACGCCCACGAGCACGTCCAGATCGTCGCACAGCACCGGACCGTGCCGCCCCGATGCCAGTTCGGCCACGGCATCCCAGGCCTCCTCCGGATCGTCGGGGACGATCACCGCATCTTCCAGCTGTGCGGCGAGCGTCGCGATCGCCGTGCTCTTGCCGGATCCTGGGCCGCCGATGATCGCCAGCCCATCCCCTGGCTCCAGCGCGACCCAGGGCTGCCGCTGAGCATGCGGCTCGTCCGCGCGCCCGAGCAGAGCCCGCCCGTCGTCCCACATGGCCGGGAGCGGCAGCACAGTCGGCAGTGGCGGGAGCCAAGGGCTCGGCTGCGCGCCGTGTCCCTGCCAGCGCGCGGCGATGGCGGACAGGTCCGCCTCGGCGGTCAGGGCGATCCGGACCGGTTGCGCATCGGCGTCGCGCGGTCGTCGCACGAACGCGAGCCCGCGGGACTCGGCGCCGCCGGGAAGCTCGGCTGCGGCGTCCGAGCCGATCACGAACCGGCTGTCCGCTGCCTCGGCCACGCGGAGGCTGATCCGCAGCGGGCAGTTGGCGGCCAGCGCGTCGCGGATGATGCCGCTGGCCCGCTGCGTGCCCAGGATCAGATGCATGCCGAGGGCACGCCCGCGTGCGGCGACGTCGGTGAACACGGCACCGAGATCGGGATGCTCCTGCAGCAGTGCGGCGAACTCGTCGACGACGATGACCAGCCTGGCCGGCTGCGGGCATTCCCCGATGTCCCGCGCCCCTGCGGCGGCCAGCGCCGCCTCGCGTCTGCGCAGCTCGGCGGTGAGGCTGCCGACACCGCGTCGTGCTCCCTCGGCATCCAGGTCGGTCACCACGGCCACGACGTGAGGCAGCCGGCGCAGCGGCTCGAACGCCGTGCCGCCCTTGAAGTCGATGAGCACGAACGCGACCTCCTCAGGCGGGTGGACCGCGGCGACCCCCGCGATCCAGCTGGTCAGCAGCTCGCTCTTCCCCGTGCCCGTCATCCCGGTGACGATCGCGTGCGGTCCATCATCGACCAGGTCCACGGCGAGATCACCCCGTTCGCCGCGGCCGAACACCGCCGCGAGTCCGGCGCGATCGGCCGCGCCCAGCTCGTCGAGGCCGATCCGATCCGGGATCACCGCCTCGTCGCCCACCCGTGCGGCGATCCCTGCCGCGATGACACGAGCCTGCTGCACGGACAGCGCCTCCGCCGCGACACCCCTGCTGCCGTCCGGCGTGCGCACGCGGGCGTTCCCCGGCACCGTGCAGTCCACGACCGTCGTGACGCCCTCGGGCGGCTCCTCCCCCGGCATCCGGATGCAGATGACCGCATCGGCGTTCTCGTCGCCGTCACCGAGCCGCAGCCGGAACGTCGCACGCCGGCGACCCGCGTGCGGGAAGGCGTCCAGACCCCATCTCGTCACCCCATCGCCCCGCAGCCCGAGCTGCGCCGGACCGAACCGCAGGCACAGCTGCACGATGATGGCGCGCGCGACGGCCCCCGCCACCGGGGCCGCAGCGCGGATGCACACACCGCCGCCCAACGCGACCGTCACCGGCGCATCCTCGAGCCGCCTCGCGCGGCCCCGAAACTCGCGCGAGCGCTCGTCCTCCCCGCCCGTGGCCTGTACGCGACTGGCACGCTCGCCGCGGCCGACCACGAGCGCGGTCTCGCCGTGCGGCGGTTCCGGACCGCGCAACGGCGCCTCCCGCAGGCACTCGAGGACGTCCGGGTCGTGCCGCCACGCGGCGGCGTGCTCCTGGGCATGAAGGCGCTCGAGCTCGGTCTCAGCGCGCTGCCACGCGGCATCGGCCTCGGCATCCGCCCTGCGTCGTTCGCGCCCGCGCGCCCGACGGCCGTCGAAGTACGAGGCGAGGAGCATCAGCGGTCCGAGCGCGGCGAAGCAGAGCGCGAGCAGCGATCCGGTGACCAGCCACAGCACGATCCCTGCCGCGACGGGCACGACAGCCGCGAGAAGCGGCAGCGGCGGGCGACGCGCATCGGCAGGCGGCGAGGGCAGCACGATCGTGGTGGCATCCATGCGCTCCATTCGAGCGCATCCGGGTGCCCGGATCGGCCCTGTCCACAGGCCGAACGCGTCAATCCTCGGAATCGGCTCCTGTGGAGGGAGAACCGGTCAGCAGCACGCGCAGCACGATCAGCGTGACGTTGTCGCGGCCGCCGTTCTCGAGCGCGGCGTCGAGCATGGCGTCGACGGCGTCACCGGGATCGTCGTTCTCGCGCAGGAAGTGCAGGATGCCGTAGTCGGTGAGCTCCTTGGTCAGCCCGTCCGAGCAGATCACCAGCCGGTCCTCGTCGCGCAGATCGACCGTGATGTAGTCCGGCGGCACGAGCTCGCTCGCGCCGACCGCCCGCGTGATGACGTTGCTGTAGGGATGCCCGTCGGCCTCCTCCGGGCTGATCTTGCCCGACGCGATGAGCTCCTGCACCACCGAGTGGTCGGTGGTCACCTGCACGAGGCGGTCGTCGCGCTTGAGGTATACCCGCGAGTCACCGATGTTGAGGGCCGCCCACTGCCAGGCGCCGTCATCCGCGTGCTGCAGGAAAACCCCGGTCAGCGTCGTGCCGGTGCCCTCGTCGGTCGTCTCCGGGTGGCTGTGGATGTCGTCGACGGCCAGGTGCAGCGCGGCCTCGATGGACGCCTCGGAGACGTCCCCTGCGTCGACGACCTCCTGCAGGCGCGTGATCGTGCTCTGGCTGGCGATCTCCCCGCCCGCGTGCCCTCCCATGCCGTCGGCGACGACGAACAGCGGGTAGACGGCGAGGTAGGCGTCCTGGTTGTTCTCGCGGCGGCGACCGCGGTCGGTCGTGCCGGCCCACGCGAGCTGCAGGTCGTCGCTGACGCGATACGTCTGCGTTGTCGTCTCAGGCACGGTCGATCTCCGTCGAATGCGCGGACGTCGAGGCGTCCTGGGGATACAGGTTCATCGTAAGGGAGCCGGTGCTCACATCCGCGTAGCGGGGTCGTCGGGCAGCGGGAACAGCCTGTCGATCTCGTCGAGGTCTGCGGCGGTGGGCGTCCAGGCATCGGCGGCCGCGGCGTTGGCCTCGATCTGCTCGGGCGTCGTGGCACCGGCGATCACGCTCGAGACGGCGGTCCGTGCGAGCATCCACCCGAAGGTGGCCTGCAGCATCGTGATGCCCCGTTCGTCGCAGAACGCCTGGTACGCCTCGAGCGCATCCCACGGAGCATCCGCCCAGATGTGCCGGCGCGTGTCCATGATGCGGCTGCCGGCGGGACCGCCCTCGCGGGTGAACTTGCCGGTGAGCAGTCCGTTCTTCAGCGGGAAGAACGGGAAGAATCCGAGGTCGTAGCGCTCGGCGGCGGGCAGCACCTCACGCTCGGCGGCGCGTGCCAGCAGGGAGTAATGGTTCTGCGCCGAGATGAATCGACCCGTCGAGCGCGCACGCGCGGTGAATTCGGCCTCGGCGATCTGCCAGCCGTCGAGGTTGGAGTGCCCGTAGTAGCGGATCTTTCCCTCGGCGACCAGCTCGTCGAGGGCGTCGATGGTCTCGGCGATGGGGGTCAGAGGGTCGGGCAGGTGCAGCTGGTACAGGTCGATCCAGTCGGTGCGCAGCCGCCGCAGGGAATGCTCGACGGCATGCCGCACGTAGCGCCGGGAACCGCGCCCGCCGGGGAAGTCGTAGCCCATGTCGCGCTCGTGGCCGAACTTCGTGGCAAGGACCACGCGGTCACGGCGCCCCTCGAGCACCTCGCCCATCAGCTCCTCGCTGCGGCCGGCCTCAGCGCCGTACATGTCGGCGGTGTCGAAGAAGAAGACGCCGTTCGCCAGAGCCGCGTCGATCACCGCCCTCGTGCCCTGCAGCGTCTCGGTCACCGTGCCGGCCCGGCCGAAGTTGTTGCACCCGAGGCCGGTCGCGGACACGACGAGACCGGAGGCGCCGACGCGACGCTGCGGAGTTCCCATGCATCCACCGTATCGAATGCCGGAACGCATGAAGGACCCCGACCGAAGTCGGGGCCCTCCATGCGTTGCGCGGATGCTGTGCGTCAGATCACTTCACCCAGTCGGGGGCGAGGTAGAACTTGCCCTCCTGGCCCGCGGCCAGCTGCGGCGGCACGTTCACGGCGTGCATGATGCCGATGATCAGCTGGGCGATCGGCAGCACCAGGTACAGCAGCGAGGCGAGGCCGAAGGTGATCACGCTGAGCACGCCGACGGCGGCGTACGCGATGGTGACGATCAGCTGATAGTTCAGGTTCTTCGCGTTCGCGCGGTGGTACTGGGGCGCGACCTTGTCCTTCTCGATCAGGTAGAAGATCAGCGCAGGGATCCAGCTGAAGAAGACCGAGAGCCAGAGGTTCAGGGTGATGTTGCTCTGCACGGGCGCGCCGTAGCCATAGGGGGCACCCGCGGGTGCGCCATAACCGGGCTGCGCAGCGCCGTATCCCTGCTGCGGGGCGCCGTAGCCGGGCTGCGGGGGCGTGCCGGGAGCGCCGTAGGCAGGAGCGCCGCTCGGGCCGCCGGCGGGCGGCGGCGGAACCGGGGAGCCTGCCTGGGGCTGTCCGGTGGGCGCTGCGGGCGGCGCGGGAGGAGCGGGGGGACGAGTCTGAGCGGCCTCGTTCGGCTCTCCGCTGTTCGGCTCGGGGGCGCCGGGTGCGTCGTTCGACATGTGATGTCCTTCCTTGGGAGCCCCGGCCTTGCCGGAGCATGCTCCACTCTGGCATAGCCATGCCCGCGCGGCCAGCACATTTTGGCTGTTCGCCGCTGGTTGTTCACCCCTCGACGACGAGTTCGAGCTCGTTCTGCTCGGCGGCGTGTCGCAGCACCACACCGTGCTCGTCCGCCCAGCGCAGCAGCGAGGGCACACCGCTGATCCGGGGCCGGGTCTGCGCCAGCAGACGCACGAGCTCGCCCTTCGACTTCTTGTTGAAGTGGTTCAGTGCGCGACCGGTTCCGGTCACCACCCGCACGTAGGCCGAGGCGCCCGACTGCGCCACCGGCCCCAGAGCCACGTACGCCTCGCTGCGCAGATCGAGCAGGAATCCCTCGTCCTCCAGGGTGCCGGCCGTCGCCTCCGCCCAGAGCCGGCGCAGCGACGCGAGACCGGGAAGGGAGGTGCCCGCCGCCAGACGGTAGGCGGGGATGCCGTCCAGCGCACCGACCGGGCCGAGGGGCGCCGAGTGGATGAGCACATGCCCGCCCAGCCAGCGCCGTGCGGCGCCGTCCAGGTCAGCCGCCCCCAGGGCGTCGTAGAGCACCCCGGTGTAGCGGTCGACCGCCGGCATGGTGGGTGCGGTGCGCAGCATCCGGTTGTTCTCGATGTCGCCGAGCTGACGCTCGCTGAGCTTGAGAACCCGGCGCGCGGCATCCGGATCCGCTGCCAGGGCGACGAGCGCATCGACGACCTGCTCGCGCTGGGGCTGCAGGGCGGGCAGCGCGAGTTCATCGAGCCGCAACGGCGCACCGGTGCCGCCCGGCCGCTTGGTCTCGGAGGGTGGAAGGAGGATCTTCATGTGCTCCACGCAGACGGCGACGCGCCCGGCGGGTCCCTCTCGGGACCCCACCGGGCGCGTCAGCGGTTGGGTGTCAGGCGACCAGGGCGGCGTTGCCGGCCACGATGGTCAGGACGTCGTCCTCCATGGAGAGGAACCCGTCCTGCGCGTTGGCCAGCACCTTGGTGCCGTCGGCCTGGGTGATGCGGACCTGGCCTTCGGCGAGGATGGCCAGCACCGGCTCGTGACCGGACATGAAGCCGATCTCGCCCTCGACGGTCTTGGCGACGACGAGCGACGCCTCTCCCGTCCAGACCTCCGCGTCGGCGGAGACGAGGCTGACATGCAGCGCCATGGTCAGCCGTTCTCCTTCTGGATCCTCGCCCAGGCCTCTTCCACGTCGGAGATGCCACCGACGTTGAAGAACGCCTGCTCGGCGACGTGGTCGAAGTCACCACGGCAGATCGCGTCGAACGACTCGATGGTGTCCTTGAGCGGCACGGTCGAGCCCTCGACGTTGGTGAACTTCTTCGCCATGTAGGTGTTCTGCGAGAGGAACTGCTGGATGCGGCGCGCACGGGCGACGACGATCTTGTCCTCTTCGGAGAGCTCGTCGACACCGAGGATCGCGATGATCTCCTGCAGCTCCTTGTTCTTCTGCAGGATCTGCTTGACCGTCGTGGCGACGCGGTAATGGTCCTCGCCCAGGTAGCGCGGGTCCATGATGCGCGACGTCGAGGTCAGCGGGTCGATGGCCGGGTACAGACCCTTCGATGCGATCTCACGCGAGAGCTCGGTGGTGGCGTCGAGGTGCGCGAAGGTGGTCGCCGGAGCCGGGTCGGTGTAATCGTCGGCCGGCACGTAGATCGCCTGCAGCGAGGTGATCGAGTGACCACGGGTCGAGGTGATGCGCTCCTGCAGGAGGCCCATCTCGTCGGCCAGGTTCGGCTGGTAACCCACGGCGGAGGGCATGCGGCCCAGCAGCGTCGACACCTCGGAACCGGCCTGCGTGAAGCGGAAGATGTTGTCGATGAAGAGCAGCACGTCCTGCTTCTGCACGTCGCGGAAGTACTCCGCCATGGTCAGAGCCGACAGCGCGACGCGCAGACGCGTCCCCGGCGGCTCGTCCATCTGGCCGAAGACGAGGGCGGTCTTGTCGAAGACGCCCGCCTCCTCCATCTCGTGGATCAGGTCGTTGCCCTCACGGGTGCGCTCACCGACACCGGCGAACACCGACACACCACCGTGGTCCTGCGCGACGCGCTGGATCATCTCCTGGATGAGGACCGTCTTGCCGACGCCGGCGCCGCCGAACAGACCGATCTTTCCACCCAGCACGTACGGGGTGAGGAGGTCGATCGACTTGATGCCGGTCTCGAACATCGTGGTCTTCGACTCGAGCTGGTCGAAGTTGGGCGCCTTGCGGTGGATCGGCCAGCGCTCGGTGACCTCGATCTGCTCGCCGGGCTCGGCGTTGAGGACCTCGCCGATCACGTTGAAGACCTTGCCCTTGGTGACGTCACCGACGGGAACCGAGATGGCCTCGCCCGTGTCGCGGACCTCCTGGCCGCGGACGATGCCGTCCGTCGGCTTGAGGGCGATGGCGCGCACCAGGTCGTCACCCAGGTGCTGGGCGACCTCGAGCGTGATCTCGGTGGAGTCCTCGCCGATGGTGATGGTGGTCTTGAGCGCGTTGTAGATGTCGGGGATCGAGTCGTGCGGGAACTCGATGTCGACAACCGGACCGTTGACGCGCGCGACGCGCCCGACGACCGCGGTCGCGGGCTGGTCAGCCGTAGCGGTGGGGGTCATTTCTTCGTCTCTTTCCTGAGGGTCTGTCAGCTCGATGCGAGGGCGTCGGCGCCACCGACGATCTCGGCGATCTGCTGGGTGATCTCGGCCTGACGCGCGTTGTTGCGCAGGCGGGTGTAGTCGGTGATCAGCTTGTCGGCGTTGTCGCTCGCCGACTTCATCGCCTTCTGCGTAGCCGCCTGCTTCGCAGCGGACGACTGCAGCAGCGCGTTGAACACGCGGCTCTGGATGTACACCGGCAGGATCGCGTCCAGCACGGTCTCGGCGTCGGGCTCGAACTCGTACAGCGGGTAGACGGTCCTGCCCGCCGCGCTCTCGTCGGCCTCGTCGATCTCGAGCGGGAGCAGCCGCAGTGCGGTCGGCTCCTGCGTCATCATGCTGACGAAACGGTTGAACACGAGCACGATCTCGTCGACGCCGCCTTCTTCGCCACCGCGCAGGAAGGCCTCGCGCAGCGTGTGCGCGATCTCCTCGGCGGTGTGGAACGACGGCGTGTCGGTGTCGCCGGTCCACTCCGAGGCCGCGGTGATGCCGCGGAACTGGAAGTAGCCGACGGCCTTGCGGCCGACGAGGTAGTACACCGGCTCACGGCCCAGATCGCGCAGCCGCTCGCCCTGCTCCAGGCCCTCGCGGATCACCTGGGAGTTGAACGCGCCGGCCAGACCACGGTCACTCGAGAAGATCACGACCGCCGTGCGGCGGATCGTGTCGGGCTCTCGGGTGAGCGGGTGGTCGACGCTCGAGTGCGTCGCGACGGCGGATACGGCCCTGGTCACGGCACGCGCGAAGGGGGTGGACGCCGTGACGCGTGCCATCGCCTTCTGGATGCGCGAAGCCGCGATGAGCTCCATCGCCTTCGTGATCTTCTTGGTCGTCTGAGCAGAAGAGATCTTCTGCTTGTAGACCCGGAGTTGTGCGCCCATGGATGCGTACCCCGCGCGTTACGCGCGACGACCCTTGACGATCTTCTCCTGGCTGACCTCGGTGGCGTCGGCAGCCGAGACCTGCTCGTTGCCCGGGGCGCTGATGGACTGCCCCTTGCCGCCCTGGAACTCCAGGATGAACGCGTCCGTCTGCTTGTCGAGCTCGGCGACGGTGTCGTCGTCGAGGACGTTGGTCTCGCGCAGCGTGTCCAGGATGCCGGTGTTGCGACGCAGGTAGTCGAGCAGCTCGCGCTCGAAGCGCAGCACGTCCGCGACCTCGATCGAGTCGAGCTTGCCGTTGGTGCCTGCCCAGATCGAGACGACCTGCTCCTCCACCGGGTACGGCGAGTACTGCGGCTGCTTGAGCAGCTCGGTCAGGCGCGCACCGCGTGCCAGCTGGCGACGCGAAGCGGCGTCGAGGTCGGATGCGAACATCGCGAACGCCTCGAGCGAACGGTACTGCGCGAGCTCGAGCTTCAGCGTTCCGGAGACCTTCTTGATCGACTTGACCTGAGCGTCACCACCGACTCGCGAGACCGAGATTCCCACGTCGACCGCGGGACGCTGGTTGGCGTTGAAGAGGTCGGACTGCAGGAAGATCTGGCCGTCGGTGATCGAGATCACGTTGGTCGGGATGTACGCCGACACATCGTTCGCCTTGGTCTCGATGATCGGCAGACCGGTCATCGAGCCGGCGCCCAGCTCGTCGGAGAGCTTCGCACAGCGCTCGAGCAGACGCGAGTGCAGGTAGAACACGTCGCCCGGGTAGGCCTCACGCCCCGGCGGGCGACGCAGCAGCAACGACACGGCACGGTAGGCCTCGGCCTGCTTCGACAGGTCGTCGAAGATGATCAGGACGTGCTTGCCGTCGTACATCCAGTGCTGGCCGATGGCCGAACCGGTGTAGGGCGCCAGATACTTGAAGCCGGCCGGGTCGGATGCGGGAGCCGCCACGATCGTGGTGTACTCCAGCGCGCCCGCCTCCTCCAGCGCGCCCTTCACGGACGCGATGGTGGAGCCCTTCTGACCGATGGCGACGTAGATGCAGCGGACCTGCTTGTTGGCGTCGCCCGACTCCCAGTTGGCCTTCTGGTTGATGATCGTGTCGATCGCCAGGGCGGTCTTGCCGGTCTGGCGGTCGCCGATGATGAGCTGACGCTGGCCGCGGCCGACGGGGATCATGGCGTCGATGGCCTTGACGCCGGTCTGCAGCGGCTCGTGAACCGACTTGCGCTGCATGACGCCGGGTGCCTGCAGCTCGAGCTCGCGCACGCCGTCCGTGGCGATGGCGCCCAGGCCGTCGATCGGGTTGCCGAGCGGGTCGACGACGCGACCCAGGTAGCCGTCGCCCACGGGGACCGAGAGGACCTCGCCCGTGCGGGTGACTTCCTGGCCCGCCTCGATGCCGGTGAAGTCGCCGAGGACGACGACGCCGATCTCGTGCTCGTCGAGGTTCAGCGCGAGGCCCTTGGTGCCGTCGGCGAAGGTGACGAGCTCGTTGGCCATGACGCCGGGCAGCCCCTCGACGTGCGCGATGCCGTCGGCCGCGTCGATGACGGTGCCGACCTCGGTCGCCGCGGCGCCGGTGGGCTCATAGGCGGCTGCGAAGTTCTTCAGCGCGTCACGGATGACGTCGGGGCTGATCGATAGTTCTGCCATTGTCTTCCCTTTGTGTGTCTGGGTGTGCGCGGTTCCCCGCGTCAGTCTGTGTCAGCTCGCGAGCTTCTGGCGAAGGTCTGCGAGGCGGGCGGAGATGCTGCCGTCGATGACGTCATCGGCGATCTGCACGCGCAGGCCTCCGACGATGGAGGGGTCGACCACCTGGTTGATGGAGATCTCTCCCCCGTAACGGCGTGCCAGAGCGTCACGAAGACGGGTCTGCTGCGCAGCCGCGATGGGCGCGGCCGTGTAGACGGTCGCGACCGTACGGCCGGCCTGCGCGGAGACGATGCCGATGGCGCGACTGAGGAGCTGCCGGACGCGGCGCTCACGCGGCTGGCGCACCAGCGAGGCGGCGATCAGCACGGTGGCGGGGACCGCCGACGCGCCGAGCACGTTCTCGACCAGAGCGGCCTTGGCCGATGAGTCGCCGAGGCGGGTGCCCAGGGCGAGCTCGAGCTCGGGGTTCGCGGCGACGACGCGCGAGAAGCCGAAGAGCTCCCCCGCCACGTCGTCGTTCGCCGAGGCGATGGCCGCGGTGCGGATCGCGAGCTCTTCGACACCGTCGACGAGATCGGATGCGCTCGACCAGCGCTCGCCCGCGACGGCGGTCAGCACCGAGCGCACCGGCGCGGAGGCGCCGGCGAACACGCTCGAGACCAGCGCGGTGCGTGCCTGAGCCGGTGCCGCGGGATCTGCGAGCGCGCCGCTCAGCTGGGCCGACTCCCCGAGTGCGCGGGCGGCTGCGAACAGCTCGGCCGCGCTGTCGAGGGTCAGGCCCGACGCTGCGGCAAGCGCGTCCGTCGATGCCGCGAGTGCCTGAGTGGTCGCGCTTCCCATTACTTGGCTGCCTTCTCGAGGTCGGCGAGGAAACGGTCCACGACGGCCGTCGCACGAGCGTCATCGGTGAGGGACTCCCCCACCACGCCGCCGGCGAGGTCGATCGCGAGCGTGCCGACCTCACTGCGCAGCGAGACGAACGCCGCCTGGCGCTCGGCCTCGATCTGCGTGTGAGCTGCGGCGGTGATGCGCGCGGCCTCGGCGGAGGCGGACTCCTTGGCCTCGGCGACGATCTTCTTGCCGTCCTCACGGGCGGCGTCGCGGATCGTGCCCGCCTCGGTGCGCGCCTCTGCGAGCTGGCGGGTGTACTCGTCGAGAGCGGCCTCGGCCTGCTTCTGCGCCTCATCCGCCTTGGCGATGTTGCCCTCGATGGCGGCGGAGCGCTCATCGAGCATCGCGGTCAGGCGCGGAAGGGCGACCTTCCAGACCACGATGAGGATGATGAGGAACCACAGCGCCGACCAGACGATGTCGTACCACGCAGGGAGGAGCGGGTTCTGCGGCTCCTCCACTGCGAAGTTCGTGACAAGAGCGTTCAGCATCCTGTCTCCTTCAGAAGTCGCTGCGGATTACGGGAAGGGGATGAATCCGACGGCGATGCCGACGAACGCCAGCGCCTCGGTGAAGGCGATACCGATCCACATGAGGACCTGCAGGCGACCGGCGAGCTCGGGCTGACGGGCGACACCCTCGATCGTCTTTCCGACGACGATGCCCACGCCGATGGCGGGACCGATGGCGGCGAGGCCGTAGCCGACCGCTGCGAGGTGGCCGTTGATTTCAGCGAGAACCGTAGTTGCGTCCACGGGTTTTTCCTTTCGATTCTGGTCAGCTTGTGGGCTGACCCGTTCAGTGCTCTTCTGCGACCGCGAGCTGGATGTAGATCGCGGTGAGGACGGTGAAGACGTAGGACTGCAGGACGACGACCAGGATCTCGAAGATCGTGAACGCGCCGCCGAAGGCGAGCGTGCCGACGCCGAGCGCCGCCCAGCCGCCGCCTGCGGTGAACATGAAGAAGGCTGTGGCCGAGAAGCAGAGCACGAGGATCATGTGCCCGACGACCAGGTTCATCATCAGTCGCAGCGTGAGCGTCACGGGGCGGATGATGAACGTCGAGATGAACTCGAGCGGGGTGACGATGATGTACACCGGCCACGGCACGCCGGAGGGGAAGAGGGAGTTCTTCCAGAACCCGAGCGGGCTCTTCTTCATGCCGGCGTAGATGAAGGTCACGTAGCTGATCACCGCGAGGGTGAGCGGCACGGCGATGATCGCGGTGCCGGGCATGTTCAGGAACGGGATGATGCCCGTGATGTTCATGAACAGGATCATGAAGAAGATCGTCACCAGCAGCGGGGCGAACCGCTCGCCGTCCTTGCGGCCGAGCAGATCGTGCGCGATGCCGTTGCGCACGAAGCCGATGCCGAGCTCGACCAGGCTCTGGAACCGGCCGGGCACGACCTGCATGCGGCGCGTGCCGAGCCACATGATCAGCACGACGGCGATGACCGACAGCAGCTGGATCAGGTGGATGCGGTGCATCGGGACGCCGAAGACCTCGAACAGGATCGGCGGGAAGAAGTCTTCCATCGAAGGACCGTGGAACTCACCGTCACCGGCAATCGGACGAAGGATCATTGTCGCAACGGGATTCAACAGCGCGGGCTCCAGCTTCGGGGTCACCGGTCAGGACCGGGGCGACGAGGGACGGTGTGCATCACGGCGCAAGCGCTCGCAAAACGAGCGGCGGGCACGCGTAAACACTATCAGATTCATCCCGGCTGCTTTGGTGTACCAAATGCGTCGCCGGTCGACTGCTCCGCGTCATCCTCGGGATTCGAGGTCGGCAGGGAGATGTCGCTGACGTTGGGGAGGCGCATGCGGGTGAGCACGATCACGTCGACGATCAGCGACATCGCGATGCCCGCGACCAGGGAGAGGAAGAACACCAGCGGCTCGATCCACGGCTGCCCGCGGAGCACGATCATCAGCACCACGAAGACGCCGATCTTCAGCAGCCAGCCGCCCAGCACGATCGCGAAGAACAGCTGCACGTAGAGGGGGTCGCCGAACCAGCGGTTGGCGAACAGGATGCTGCCGCCGGTGATCCCGAGGAACAGGAAGGCCAGCAGGACACCGGTCAGCCCGCTCCACAGTCCGTTCGTCCCGGCCGTGGCCAGGCCGATGACCGCGGCGATCACGGCGAGCACGGCGGCGGCGACGGCGGACCAGATCAGGGTGCGGCGCAGGATCGGCGTGCTGGATACGGGGCTCGGGGTCATCAGGGCTCCAGGTGTGTCGTGGCGGGCTGGGGTTCGGTCGGGTGCGAGTCGTCGAGATCGGCGTGCCTCCGGCGACCGTGCGAGGGCAGCAGGGTGACCACGAGGCAGGCGGCGATGCCCACGACGCCGAAGACGATCCCGACCAGGTACCCGCCCGGCCAGTCCTGGCGCGTGGCGATGTACATCAGCAGCACGGCGAGCGAGATGATCGCCGTCCAGGAGTAGAAGACGAGCACGGCGTCGCGGTCGCGATGGCCCAGGTCGAGCATCCGATGGTGCAGGTGCTTGCGATCCGGGGCGAACGGCGACTTGCCCGCCCGCATGCGGCGGAAGACCGCGAGGCCGAAGTCGAGCAGCGGCAGCATGACGATCACCAGCGGCAGCACGATCGGGATGAACGCACCCAGCAGCTGCGAGCGTCCGAAGCGCTCGGGGTCGAAGGCGTTGACGTCGCCCTGCGTGGTGACGGCGATCGCCGACGTCGCCATAAGCAGTCCGAGCACGAGCGCACCCGAGTCGCCCATGAACAGCTTCGCCGGGCTCCAGTTGAACGGGAGGAATCCGACGCAGGCCCCGATGAGCACAGCGGCGAGGAAGGTGGCCAGGTTGAAGTAGCTGGTCGCGCCGGAGTCACGCGTGAGGACGTAGGAGTAGACGAAGAAGATGCCGTTCGCGATCAGGCAGACACCGGCGACCAGACCGTCGAGCCCGTCGATGAAGTTCACGGCGTTCATGACGACGACGATCGCGACCATCGTGATCGAGATGCTCACCCACGGTGAGACGAGGATCATGTCGCCCACCGGCAGTGAGAGCACCTGCAGTCCGCCACCCGCGGTGATGACGCCGGCCGCGAGGAACTGCGCGGCGAGCTTGATCATCCAGTCGAGATCCCACAGGTCGTCGATGACTCCGACGATCGCGATGAGCAGGGCCGCGGCGAGGATCGACCAGAGCGCCTGCGGCGGGGACCACATCCGCTCGAAGAACGGGTTGGCCGCAGAGATGAGGATGGCGCAGGCGATGCCGAGGAACATCGCCACTCCCCCGAGCCGCGGCGTCGGGGTCTTGTGCACGTCGCGCTCACGGATGCCCGGGTAGAGCTTGAACCGCAGGCTCAGCCGCCAGACCGCCCACGTCAGCGCGAAGGTGATCGACGCCGTGAGGATGATCGTGAACAGATACTGCTTCACTCTGCGTCGACCGGTTTCCCGCCCGAGTCGACCGCGACGTCCTCAGGGGTGACGTCGCCGGGCTGCTCGGCCGGCTCCAGAAGGTCGCCGAGCACCTCCTCGAGCTGCTCGCGGCTCACCGCGCCCTCGCGCAGGATGCGCACCACGGCGTGCTCGTCGTCGGCGGTGCCGACCAGAGAGGTCGCGTCGACGATCGTCGAGGGGATGCCGTTCTCGCTGTACCCCTCCTCGAGGTACACCGCGACGCTGTCGCCGAGCATCTCCTGGGCGTCCGAGGCGATGACCGCCGCGTCGCGGCCGGTGAGGTTGGCGCTGGAGACGGCGAGCGGCCCGGTCTCGGCCAGCAGCTCGAGCGCCACCCGGCGGTCGGGCATGCGCACGGCCACCGTGCCCTTGGTCTCGCCCAGATCCCAGGTCAGCGAGGGCTGTGCGGGCAGGACGATGGTCAGGCCACCCGGCCAGAAGGCGTCAATGAGCTGCTGGACGGGGACGGGGATCTCCTCGACGAGCGCTGCGACCATGTCCTGACCGGCGACGAGCACCGGCGGCGGCATCTCACGGCCCCTGCCCTTGGCATCCAGCAGCCGCTGCACCGCGGCGGGCGAGAACGCGTCGGCGGCGACACCGTAGACGGTGTCGGTGGGCAGGACGACCAGCTCGCCCCTGGCGATGGCCTGGCGGGCGTGGCGCATGCCGGCGAGGAGCTGACCCTCGTCGCGGCAGTCGAAGACAGTAGACATGGCGTTCCCATTCTACGGTGGTCGCCTCTGAGCGCGTCACGACGATCGGCCCGCCCGGTCACGACGAGCGGCCGGAGTCCGTCGGACGACGAGCAGGTGTCAGCCGCGCAGCGCTGTCGTGGCGCGGTCGCGGCGGGTGAGGTCCTCGTGCGTGGCGACCGCACGCCACCCGTCCTCCTGCAGCAGCTCCCTGATCGGCGGACCCTGCTGCTCTCCGTGCTCGAGCACGAGCAGCCCGCCCGGGCGCAGCAGATCCTGGGCACGGCGGCTGATCACCCGGACGACGTCGAGCCCGTCCGGCCCGCCGTACAGCGCCTGCTCGGGGTCGTGCAGGCGCACCTCCGGGTCGCGCGGCACCGCGTCGTCAGGGACGTACGGGGGGTTGGAGATCACGACGTCCACGAGACCTCGCAACTCGTCGAAGGCCGTCGCCAGGTCACCGAGAACGAGAGCGAGGTTCGGCACGTCGGCGATGTTGCGGGCCGCCCAGGCGTGCGCCTGCGGCGACCGCTCGACGGCGTGGACCCTGGCGTGCGGCACCTCGGTCGCCATGGCCAGTGCGATCGCCCCGCTGCCCGTGCCGAGATCGATCGCGATCGGCGCCGGAGACGGATTCTCCATGAGCGCATCGATGGCGAACTGCACGACGGTCTCGGTCTCCGGCCGAGGCACGAAGACGCCGGGCCCGACGGCCAGCTCGAGGTGGCGGAACGCGGCGACGCCGGTGAGGTGCTGCAGCGGCTCGCGCGCGGCCCGGCGCGCGACGAGCGCGTCGAGTCGTCCGGCATCCGCATCCGGCAGCGCATCACCGCGGATGACCGCGGCCTGCAGCTCGCCGCGGCGCAGCCCCAGCACATGCCCGAGCAGCAGCTCGGCGTCCACGAGCGGGTCGGGCACACCCGCCTCGGCGAGCTGCTGTGCGATGGCGCGCAGACGCGCGGCGAGAGTCACGGGCATGACACCCAGCGTAAAGTGCGGGCACAGTCGGACATATTCGGCGGCTGCGAATGGCTCACACCGTAGGCTGAACTCGCTGATCCCGTAGACGAAAGGTCCGCCATGCCCGGCATCCACTCCGACATCACCACCGCGTTCGGCAACACCCCGCTGGTGCGGCTGAACCGCGTCACCGAAGGCGCGGGCGCGACGGTCCTCGCGAAGCTGGAGTTCTACAACCCGGCATCGAGCGTGAAGGATCGCATCGGCATCGCCATGGTCGACGCCGCCGAGGCGTCGGGCGAGCTCAAGCCCGGCGGCACCATCGTCGAGGCGACCAGCGGCAACACCGGCATCGCGCTGGCGATGGTGGGCGCAGCCCGCGGGTACCGCGTGATCCTCGCGATGCCTGCCTCCATGTCGAAGGAGCGTCGCGTGCTGCTGAAGGCGTTCGGCGCCGAGATCGTGCTCACCGACCCCACCAAGGGCATGACCGGCTCGATCGACGAGCTGCAGAAGATCATCGCCGAGACCCCCGGGGCCGTCTGGGTGCGTCAGTTCGAGAACGAGGCCAACCCGCGGATCCACCGTGAGACCACCGGGCAGGAGATCCTGCGCGACACCGACGGCGAGGTCGACATCCTGGTCGCCGGCATCGGCACCGGCGGCACCGTCACCGGCACCGGTCAGGCGCTGAAGGCCGCCAAGCCCGGCGTGCAGGTCATCGCCGTCGAGCCGAAGGACTCCCCCGTGCTCACCGAGGGTCACCCCGGGCCGCACAAGATCCAGGGCATCGGGCCGAACTTCGTCCCCGACGTGCTCGACCGCGACGTGCTCGATGAGGTCATCCCCGTCGAGTTCGACGACTCGATCCGCACGGCGCGCGAGCTCGCCACCAAGGAGGGCCTGCTCGTGGGCATGTCCGCCGGCGCCGCCGTGTGGGCTGCTCTGCAGGTCGCCGCGCGCCCCGAGAACAACGGCAAGACGATCGTCGTCGTGGTGCCCGACACCGGTGAGCGCTACATCTCCACCGCCCTGTTCGAGGACCTGCGCGACGAGCCCAAGGCCTGACGCGCGCTTCAGTCGCACGGTCTGACGAGGAGAGTGGCATGGGCGTCGTCGCCGGCCTCCGTGAGGACATCGCGGCCGCGCGCAGGCGGGATCCCGCAGCGCGCACCGCGTTCGAGGTGGCTGTGCTGTACCCGGGGCTGCACGCGATCTGGGCGCACCGGGTATGGCACGCGCTGTGGCGACGGCGCCTGCGCTTCCTCGCGCGGGCCGGCTCGCAGATCTCCCGCTGGCTGACCGGCATCGAGATCCACCCCGGCGCGCGCATCGGGCGACGGTTCTTCATCGACCACGGCATGGGCGTCGTAATCGGCGAGACGGCCGAGATCGGCGACGACGTCATGCTCTACCACGGCGTGACGCTGGGCGGACGCACCCGCGACTCCGGCAAGCGGCATCCGACCCTCGAGGACGGCGTCGCCGTCGGAGCCGGGGCGAAGATCCTCGGTCCGGTGACGATCGGCGCTCGCACGGTCATCGGCGCGAACGCCGTCGTCACGAAGGACTCGCCCGCCGACAGCGTGCTGGTCGGCGTGCCCGCCAAGCCACGCCCGCGCGGCAGCGAGGAGCACATGCGCGCGCTGCTCGCCGCACCCGAGTACTCGATCTGAGCCGAGTTTCCACTCCAACCTGACACCACCCGCAGTGCGGGTGGTGTCAGGACTCGTCGCCGAGTGCGGCCAGACGGGCCTCTTCGTCGGCCTGGATGGCCGACTCGATGATCGGGTCGAGCGCGCCGTCCATCACCTGGTCGAGGTTGTAGGCCTTGTATCCCGTGCGGTGATCGGCGATGCGGTTCTCGGGGAAGTTGTAGGTGCGGATGCGCTCGGAGCGGTCCATGCCGCGGATCTGCGAGCGACGGGCGTCGGATGCCGCGGCATCCAGCTCTTCCTGCTGCTTGGCCAGCAGCCGTGCGCGCAGCACGCGCATGGCCGCCTCGCGGTTCTGCAGCTGCGACTTCTCGTTCTGCATCGACACGACGATTCCGGTGGGCACGTGCGTGATGCGCACGGCCGAGTCCGTGGTGTTGACGGACTGTCCGCCGGGGCCCGATGACCGGTAGACGTCGATCTTCAGATCGTTCGGGTCGATCTGAATCTCCTCGGGCTCATCCACCTCGGGGAAGACCAGCACGCCGGTCGTCGAGGTGTGGATGCGGCCCTGCGACTCGGTCGCGGGAACCCGCTGCACGCGGTGCACGCCGCCCTCGTACTTCAGGTGCGCCCAGACGCCCTGCGAGGGGTCGCTCGTGGCGCCTTTGATCGCGACCTGCACGTCCTTGTAACCGCCCAGGTCGGACTCGTTGCGCTCGAGCAGCTCGGTCTTCCAGCCGCGGTGTGCCGCGTACTGCACGTACATCCGCAGCAGGTCGGCGGCGAACAGCGCCGATTCGGCGCCGCCCTCCCCCGCCTTGATCTCCATGATCACGTCGCGGGCATCGTCCGGATCCCGCGGGATGAGCAGACGGCGCAGCTTCTCCTGTGCGGTGCGCAGCCCTTCCTCGAGCGCGGGGACCTCGGCGGCGAACGCGTCATCCTCGCGCGCGAGCTCGCGGGCGGCATCCAGATCGTCGGATGCCGTGACCCACGCTTCGTGCGCGGCGACGATGCGGCTCAGCTCGGCGTAGCGACGGTTGACGCGCTTCGCCCGCGCGGCGTCCGCGTGCACCGCCGGGTCGGAGAGCTCCTCCTGCACCCGGCGATGCTCGTCGATCAGCGACTGGACGGACTCGAACACGCCGCTTTCCTTTCCGGGAAGGTCAGCGGATGTTGTTCTCGTGGCCGTGGCTCGAGCCCGACGACTGCGGCGCGGGGATCGACTTCTGCATCTGGAAGAGGAACTCGACGTTCGAGCTGGTCTCCTTCAGCTTGCCGAGCACGACCTCCAGCGCCTGCTGGGGGTCGAGGCCCGCGAGGGCGCGGCGCAGCTTCCAGGTGATCTTGACCTCGTCGGCCGAGAGCAGCATCTCCTCGCGGCGGGTGCTCGACGCGTTGACGTCGACGGCCGGGAAGATGCGCTTGTCGGCGAGCTGACGCGACAGGCGCAGCTCGCTGTTGCCGGTGCCCTTGAACTCCTCGAAGATGACCTCGTCCATCTTGGATCCGGTCTCGACGAGCGCGGTGGCGAGGATGGTCAGCGAGCCGCCGTTCTCGATGTTGCGCGCGGCGCCGAAGAAGCGCTTCGGCGGGTACAGCGCCGAGGCGTCCACGCCACCGGTGAGCACGCGGCCGGAAGCCGGTGCGGAGATGTTGTACGCACGGCCCAGACGGGTGATGGAGTCGAGCAGCACGACCACGTCGCGGCCGAGCTCCACCAGGCGCTTGGCGCGCTCGATGGCGAGCTCGGCGACCGTGGTGTGGTCTTCGGCGGGACGGTCGAAGGTCGAAGCGATGACCTCGCCCTTGACCGTGCGCTGCATGTCGGTGACCTCTTCGGGACGCTCGTCGACGAGAACGACCATGAGGTGCACCTCGGGGTTGTTCTGCGCGATGGCGTTGGCGATCTGCTGCAGCACGATGGTCTTGCCGGCCTTCGGGGGCGCGACGATGAGGCCGCGCTGGCCCTTGCCGATGGGTGCGACCAGGTCGATGATGCGCTGCGTCAGCTTCTCGGGGGCCGTCTCCAGGCGCAGGCGCTCCTGCGGGTACAGCGGAGTGAGCTTGCCGAACTCGACACGATTGGCGGCGTCGTCGGGCGAGAGCCCGTTGATCGAGTCGACCTTGACGAGGGCGTTGTACTTCTGGCGGCCCTGCTGCTCGCCCTCGCGCGGCTGCTTGATGGCGCCGACGACGGCGTCGCCCTTGCGCAGGTTGTACTTCTTCACCTGGGCGAGCGAGACGTAGACGTCGCTGGCACCGGCGAGGTACCCGGTGGTGCGCACGAACGCGTAGTTGTCGAGCACGTCGAGGATGCCGGCGACCGGGATGAGGACGTCGTCCTCGCCGATCTCGGTCTCGAACTCGTCGGCGGTGGTGTTGCCGCCGCCGCGACGCTTGTTGCGCTGCCGGCTGCGGCCCGAGGACTGCTCGTCATCGCCGTGCCCGCTGTCCTGCGCGCCCTGGCCGCTCTGGCCACCCTGGCCGCTCTGGCTGCCGTTGCCGCGTCCGCGGCTGCGGCTGCGGCTGCGGCTGCGGCCACGGCCGGATCCCTCGCCGTCCGAGGAGTCACCCTCGGAGGAGCCGCCCTGCTCGGCAGGGGCGGAGTTCTGCTCGGCGTTCGCCTGCTCGGCGGGCTTCTGCGCCGGCTCGGCGGCAGGCGTCTCGGCACCGGAGTCGGATGCGGCGGCATCGGCGGCCTTGGATCCGCGACGACCGCGCGCCGGGCGCTTGGCCGGCTCTGCGGCATCCGCGTTCTCGTCGCCCTTGGTGGTCTTGGCCTCGGTGGACGCGGTGCCGTCGGACTTCGCGTCGGCGGGCTTGCCTGCCGGTGCGGCATCCGCGGCGGGCGCCTCGGCGCCTGCGGCATCCTTGGCGGCGTCCTTGCTCGCGGCGCGCGAGGCGCGCTTGCGGGCGGGCTTGGCCGGTGCGGCCTCCTCACCGGACTCCGCCGGCGCGTCGGCTGCGGGGATGTCGAGGGTCTCGGCATCCGCCTTCTTGGCACGGCTGCGACGCGGGGCCTTCGGCTTCTCGGCGGCGGCTTCCGAGCCGGCGGCCGGTGCCTCAGCGGCCGGGGCAGCGGCGGCAGCAGCCGGGGCCTCGGATGCCGTGGCGGCGGTCTCGGCCGCCGCAGCGGCGGTGGACGCCGACGTGGCCCGGCGGGGCGCGCGCTTGCGTGCCGGAGCCGTGGTGGTCTCGGGTGCGACCGTCTCAGCGGTCGGCTGGTCGTTCTGGGTCTCGGAGAAGTTCTCCACGAGTACTCCCTCATATGTCGTGGGAAAAGAGCAATCCAGAGAGCGCAGCGGAAGCTGCGCGTATCACACGCGCCGACGCAGAGCGTCTGCCGGCCAGAACCTGGGTGGTGCTGGGGATCGCGTGCGGATCTCGCAGAAGTGCGATGGGGCCAGATTCACGCAGTTACGTGGAGCCCTCCGCTCGATCCCTAACTGTACCACCACGCACGTCGACGGCGAGCATGTGCGCGTCCCACGGAGTGTCCGTGACGGCATCCGCGATCTCGACGGCCGTCTGCCGCGCACCCGGGCCGTCGGCGAGCACCAGCACGCTGGGGCCGGCACCCGATACGACGGCGGCGAAGCCCTCGGCGCGCAGCGCCTGCACGAGACGCAGCGTCTCGGGCATCGCCGCACCGCGGTAGTCCTGGTGCAGGCGGTCGGCGGTGGCGTCGAGCAGCAGTTCGGGGCTCTGGGTGAGCGCGGCGACCAGCAGCGCCGAGCGCGACACGTTGAACACGGCGTCCTCGCGCGGCACGTGCGGCGGCTGCAGCGAGCGGGCCAGCGAGGTCGACATCGTGAACCCGGGCACGAAGACCAGGGGTGCGACGCCGCGGTTCACGAGCAGCTTCTTGTGCTGCGGGCCTCGTTCGCCCATCCACGCGATGGTCAGGCCGCCGAACAGCGCCGGCGCCACATTGTCGGGGTGCCCCTCGAGCTCGGTCGCCAGGCGCAGCAGCGCCTCGTCATCGAGGTCGACGTCACCGGCGAGCAGGCCCTTCGCGATGAGGATGCCTGCCGTCACCGCGGCGCCCGACGAGCCAAGTCCGCGGCCGTGCGGCACGCCGTTCTCGGCGTGGACGTGCAGCCCTGGCATCTTCCGCTCGACGTCGGCGTAGACATGCGCGATGGTGCGGACGACGAGGTTGCTCGCATCCCGCGGGATCTCATCGGCGCCGGAACCGGCCACCTCGATGTCGAGCCGGTCATCCGGGAAGGACGAGACGGTGAGCGTGTCGTAGATACTCAGCGCGAGGCCGAGAGTGTCGAAGCCGGGGCCGAGGTTCGCGCTGGTCGCGGGGACGGTGACGATGACGGTGCGCACGGCGCCGTCGATCGCGGGAGCGGCGGTGACGACCGGCTCCATGTCCGCCGGCACGACGGTGACGCCCATCCTCACTCCCCCTCGACGCGCAGCACCGACACGACGCGCTCGACGACATCGCTGCCGGCGAGGCGTGCGACGGCGGCGCTCAGGGCGCTGTCGGCGGCGCGGTGCGTGCCGATGATGAGCCGTGCGGTCTCCTCCTCGCCCTCGGCGACGGGAACGACGGTCTGCACGAGCCTCGCGACCGAGACGCCGCCCTCGCTGAGCAGTCCGGCGATCGTGGCGAGCACGCCTGGCTCGTCGGAGACCTCGAGGGTGATCTGGTACCGGGTCACGACGTGCCCGATCGAGACGACCGGCAGGTTGGCGCGCGTCGACTCGCCCACGCCGACACCGCCGGCGATGTGGCGGCGGGCCGCCGAGACGACGTCGCCGAGCACGGCGGATGCCGTCTGCACGCCGCCGGCACCGGCGCCGTAGAACATCAGCGAGCCGGCGGCCTCGGCCTCGACGAACACGGCGTTGTTCGCACCGTGCACGGAGGCCAGCGGGTGGGTCCGAGGCACGAGTGCCGGGTAGACGCGCACCGAGATGGACTCGGCATCCTCGCCGTTCAGTCGCTCGCACACGGCGAGCAGCTTGATGACGAAACCGGCCTCGCGGGCCTGCTCGATCATCGCGGCGGTGATCGAGGTGATGCCCTCGCGGTGCACGGCCTCGAGTGGGACGGCGGTGTGGAAGGCGAGGCTCGCGAGGATCGCCGCCTTCTGCGCGGCGTCGTAGCCCTCGACATCGGCGGTCGGGTCGGCCTCGGCGTAGCCGAGGCGCTGGGCGTCGGCGAGCACGTCGGCGAAGTCGGCGCCCTCGCTGTCCATCCGGTCGAGGATGTAGTTGGTGGTGCCGTTGACGATGCCCATGATGCGCACCACGCGGTCGCCGGCGAGTGAGTCGCGCAGCGGCCGGATGATCGGGATGGCGCCGGCGGCTGCCGCCTCGTAGTAGACGGACGCGCCGACCCGGTCGGCGGCCTCGAACACCTCGGGGCCGTGGGTGGCGAGCAGCGCCTTGTTGGCGGTGACGACGTCGGCGCCGGAGCCCAGGCCAAGCAGGATGTGCGAGCGGGCCGGCTCGATGCCGCCCATTAGCTCGATGACGATGTCGGCTCCGGTGATGAGCGACTCGACGTCGGTGGTGAACAGCTCGCGGGGCAGGTCGACGTCGCGGGGGGCGTTAACGTCGCGCACGGCGATGCCTGCGAGCTCGAGGCGCGCACCGGCGCGGTCAGCCAGCTCGTCACCGTGTCGCAGCATCAGGGATGCCACCTGGGAGCCCACGGCTCCGGCGCCCAGCAGCGCCACGCGAAGTCGTCGGTACTCAGTCATCTGCGCTCCTCAGCACGTCGGGTACAGGTCTTGTCGGTTTCGGGATGCGTCGCAGCCGCGTCGCTCCCCGGGCCGGGTCATTCGATTCCGGCGTCGCGGCCCAGCAGGTCGTTCAGTGTCTCGCCGCGCACGATCACACGGGCCGCGCCGTCTGCGACGGCGACGATGGGCGGGCGGGGCACGTGGTTGTAGTTGCTCGACAGCGGCGCGCAGTACGCGCCGGTCGCGGCGACGGCGAGCAGGTCGCCCGGTGCGACGTCGGCGGGCAGGTGCTCATGGTCGACGACGATGTCGCCGGACTCGCAGTGCTTGCCGACCACCCTCGTCAGCGCAGGCTCGCCGGAGCCGGCGCGCGATGCGAGCCGGGCGGAGTACTGCGCCCCGTACAGTGCGGGGCGGGCGTTGTCGCTCATGCCGCCGTCGACGCTCACGTAGCGACGGCTGCCGGTGTCGAGCGCGACGTCCTTGATCGTGCCGACCTCGTACAGCGTGACGCCGGCGTTGCCGACGATCGCTCGGCCGGGTTCGAACGACAGCGCGGGCACGGGGATGCCGCGTGCCGCGCAGCCCTCGGCGACCGCCGCGACGATGCCCTCGGCGAGCTCGGCGATCGGCGTCGGGGTGTCGGCGCGGGTGTAGGCGATGCCGAAGCCGCCGCCGAGGTTGAGCTGCGGGATGTCGCCGCCGGCGAGCAGTTCCTGGTGCAGGTCGAGCACGCGGGAGGCCGACTCGCGGAATCCGGCGACGCCGAAGATCTGCGAGCCGATGTGGCAGTGCAGGCCGGCGAACTCGAGCCCCTCGATGTCGCGGATGCGCGCCACCAGGGTGGGAGCCAGTGCCAGGGGCGTGCCGAACTTCTGGTCCTCGTGGGCGGTGGCGAGGAAGTCGTGGGTCTCGGCGTGCACGCCGCTGTTCACGCGCAGCATCACCCGCTGGGTGGTGCCGGTGCGCGAGACGATCGCTGCGAGGCGCTCGATCTCGATCTCGCTGTCGATGACGATGGTGCCGATGCCGACCTCGACGGCCCGCTCCAGCTCGGCGACGGACTTGTTGTTGCCGTGGAAGCCCAGCCGCGCGGCATCCGCTCCGGCTGCCAGGGCGACCTCGAGCTCTCCGCCGGTGCAGACGTCGACGTTCAGTCCCTCATCCGTCACCCAGCGCACGATCGTCGTGTTCAGCAGCGCCTTGCCCGCGTAGTAGACGCGGGCGGTGGTGCCGTGCGCGGCGGCGGCCGCGTCGAAGGCGGACCGGGTCTGCGCGGCGCGGCGGCGCACCTCGGTCTCGTCGAGCACCTGCAGCGGGGTGCCGAAGGTGCGGGCCAGTTCGCCCGCGGTGACGCCGCCGATGACCAGTTCGCCGTCCGCGTCGCGCACGGCCGAGGCCGGCCAGACGCCGGGGACGAGGTCGTTGGCGTCGTCCGGGACGACGAGCCACTCGGGGGCGATGGAGGAGACAGCTGAATGCACAGGGCACCAATCGTGGGGCGGGAATCTCGGGCGCAGCGCGCACGGCGAGGTTGCCCCGATTCTAAGGCACCCCCGGTCAACCCCCTGCCAAGATCACGTCCCGTGGCTAGGGTGAGGCAGATGAACGGCTCAACCGGTACTCGTCGTGAGGGCTTCTTCGCCCGGACCTCGTCCGCCGTGATCCGGTGGGCCCTGAGATGGCGCATCGTGCGAGCCGCCCTGCTGTACAGCGGCAAACGCGGGCCGGCGCTGGCGGATGCCGTCACCTACCGCACGCTCTTCAGTGTCTTCGCGGGCGTGCTGCTGGGGTTCTCGGTCGCGGCGCTGTGGCTGACGGGAGATGACGAGGCGTGGACCGCGGTGGTGTCCGCCGTCAACTCGGCGGTTCCCGGGCTCATCTCGACCGATGGCGAAGAGGGCATCGTCGATCTCGACAAGCTCGGGGCTCCCACCGGCCTGTCGATCGCCGGGACGATCTCGCTGGTCGGTCTGATCGCGTCCGCTCTCGGAGCGATCGGTGCGCTGCGCATCGCGATGCGCATCATCGCGGGCACCTCCGCCGCCGACATCACCTGGTACAAGCTGATCCTGCGCAACCTGCTTCTCGCAGTGCTGGTGGGCGGCGTGTTCGTCGGGGCAGCCGGCGTGACCTTCGCCGGAGAGCTGGTGGTGCGGCAGGTCGCCGCGTGGGTGGGGCTGCCGGAGGATTCGCCGGTCGTGTTCTGGACGGTGCGGCTTCTCTCGCTGCTCATCGTGCTGGCGCTGAACGCAGTGGTCATCGCTGCAGCGTTCCGCATCCTCTCCGGCGTGCGGGCGACGGGCCGCGCGCTGTGGGCCGGTGCCCTGCTCGGCGGTGGCGCACTGCTGGTGCTGCAGGAGCTGTCCGGGCTGTTCGTCGGCGGGGCTCGCGCCAATCCCCTGCTCGCGTCATTCGCCTCGCTGCTGGCACTGCTGCTGTGGCTGAACCTGTCGGCTCAGGTGATCCTGTTCGCGAGTGCGTTCATCGTCGTCTCGGTCGCGGAGCGCGGCGACCGGGTCGCCGCACGGTACAGCGCCGAGACGCTGGCTGAGAACGCGCTGCACCAGGCGGAGCAGGACGTCCGTGTCGCCACCGCCGCGCTGCGCGACGCACAGCATGACGTCGCCCAAGAGCGAGCCCGCTGACCCTCACGTGCGTCGGGATGGGATGCTTCGACAGGCTCAGCAACCCATCCCTCAAAAACCCCGTCCCACCTGGGTCCCTGAGCCTGTCGAAGGGCCGACCTGGTCCCTGAGGCTCTCGAAGGGCCCCAGGCAGTTATCCACAGCCTCCCGCAGCATCCGCCACCGGTAGGACGATGGACAGATGCCGTGGACCTACATTCTCAAGTGCCGCGACGGTGCGTATTACACCGGCAGCACCAACGGCGAGCTGGACTCTCGAGTGTGGGAGCACAACCATGACGATGAGCGCGCGGCGGCATTCACCCGCAAGCGACGGCCGGTCAGCCTTGTCTACGCCGAAGAGTTCGAGACCGTCGACGCTGCGTTCGTCCGCGAGAAGCAGATCCAGGGATGGAATCGGAAGAAGAAGGAAGCGCTGATTCGTCTCCGCGGAGATCAATTGCCGGCCTTGGCGATCGCGATGCGGGATCGAGAACCGTCTGTTCGCGATACCCCTGACTGACGGCCCTTTGTCGGTTAGGGCCCTTCGAGAACCTCAGGAACCCAAGCAGGCTGGGATGCTGAGGCTCTCGAAGCACCCAGCCGAACCCACGAGCACGGCCCTTCGAGAGCCTCAGGGACCCAACAGATGCCGCACTGAGCAGACTGGGATGCTGAGGCTCTCGAAGCACCCAGTCGCACACACGGACGCCCACACCGCGGTTGGGGCCCTTCGAGAGCCTCAGGGACCCAACCGCTGCATCCAATCTCACACGTGGGTCAGCAGGTGCCGGGGTCTAGGAGGGCGGGGTCGACGGCGATGCGGCCGTCGGCGCTGATGTCGGCGACCGCGCGGGTGCCCTCGATGCGCAGACCGGTGAGGGTGATCCCGGCCGGAAGCCGGTCGGCGATACACACGCGCTGCGGTTCGGCCAGACGCTTCCCCGCCTCACCGAGCAGCGTCGCCAGGCGGCTCAGCTCGATCTCACTGCCGCCAAGCGTGACCGAGACGGGCATGATCAGCAGGTCACCACCGTCCGCTCCCGGTGTGAAGGTGAACCCGAACGGGATGTCACGGGCGAACAGCGGGACGCTGCCCTGCAGCGTCACGTTCGGCTCATCCAGCGTGAGCTCGGCGCCCGGCAGCTGCGAGTTCTCCAGCAGGCGGGCGAACTGACCCTGCCCGATCGCCACCGTGCCGGTCGCCGATCCGAGCTCGCCGCCGCGCAGCGGCACACCCGTCGCCGTCACATCCGCGGCGCCGGTGATACCGCCGATGGTCACGGCATCCGACGACAGTCGCAGCTCATCGAGACTGCCGCCGATCAGCTGCGGAAGAAGGATGCCGCGGGCCTCGACGTCGAGCTGCTGATCCGCCGGCAGCTCGAGCTCCGAGATGACCAGCGATCGCACGGTGGACGGAACCACCGTGCGGGCGACCGCCTCCGCCACCACGACGAGCGCCGCCAGCAGCACGACGACGATCAGGAGGACCCACGGCCAGCGCGCCCGCCGCCGCTTCGCCGTCCCGATCGGCTCGCCCGTCATGTCACATCCGCTCGGGTGCGGACACGCCCAGCAGCTCCAGACCGTTGCGCAGCACCTGGCCGGTGGCGTCGTTCAGCCACAGGCGGGTGCGGTGCACCGACTCGATCGGGTCGTCGCCCTTGGGGATGACCCGGCAGTTGTCGTACCAGCGGTGGTAGAGCCCGGCCAGCTCCTCCAGGTAGCGGGCGATGCGGTGCGGTTCGCGCACCTCGGCGGCGAAGGCGACCAGGCGCGGGAACTCCTGCAGGGCGCCCAGCAGCGCACTCTCGGTCTCGTGCGTGAGCAGCTCGGGCGCGAACTCCGAGCGGTCCACCGCCGAGTCGGCGGCGTTGCGGGCGACGTTGTGGGTGCGCGCGTGCGCATACTGCACGTAGAAGACCGGGTTGTCGTTGGTGCGCTTCTGCAGCAGCTCGGGATCCAGGTCCAGCGGCGAGTCCGCCGGAGAGCGCTCCAGCGAGTACCGCAGCGCATCCGACCCCAGCCAGTCGAGCAGGTCGTCCATCTCGATGATGTTGCCCGCGCGCTTGGACAGCCGGGCGCCGTTGATCGACACCATCTGGCCGATCAGCACCTGGATGTTCGTCTCGGGGTCATCGCCCGCGGCCCCCGCCACGGCCTTCAGCCGGTTCACGTAGCCGTGGTGGTCGGCGCCGAGCAGGTAGATCTTGTTCTGGAACCCGCGGTCACCCTTGTTCAGGTAGTAGGCGGCGTCGGCGGCGAAGTAGGTGTACTCGCCGTTGGAGCGGCGGATGACGCGGTCCTTGTCGTCCGTGAAGTCGGTGGTGCGCACCCAGACGGCGCCCTCCTCGTCGAACACGTGTCCCTGCACGCGCAGACGGTCGACGGCCTGGTCGATCAGACTCGGTCCGCCGTCCTCGGATGCGGCGTGCAGGGTGCGCTCGGAGAACCACACGTCGAAGGGCACGTTGAAGCGCTCGAGGGAGTGGACGATCTCGGCGAGCTGGTACTCGTAGGCCTGATCGCGTGCCACGACGAGCTGCTCGTCCTCGGGCAGCGAGAGCAGGCCGGGGTGTGCGGCGAGCACGCGCTGCGCGAGCTCGGCGATGTACTCGCCCGGGTAGCCGTCCTCGGGGGTCGGCTCGCCCTTGGCCGCGGCGAGCACCGAGCGGCCGAAGCGCTCCATCTGCGCGCCGGCGTCGTTGATGTAGTACTCGCGCACGGCGTTGGCGCCGCTGGCGAGCAGCAGCCGCACGATCGAGTCGCCGAGCGCCGCCCAGCGGGTGTGCGCGATGTGCAGCGGGCCGGTGGGGTTCGCCGAGACGAACTCGACGTTCACCGAGACCCCGACCTGCGAGTCGTTGGTCCCGTAGGCGGCTCCCGCATCGACGATGGTCTTCGCGAGGGCACCCGCGGCCGCGGCATCCAGCCGGATGTTGATGAACCCGGGCCCTGCCACCTCGGAGGCCGCGATCCCCTCGACGGCCGTCAGCCCGTCGGCGATCTCCTGGGCGAGCTCGCGCGGGTTCGTTCCGAACCGCTTCGCCAGGCGCATCGCGATGTTCGACGCCCAGTCGCCGTGGTCCCGGTTGCGCGGGCGCTCGAGCACGACATCGGATGCCGTCAGCCCCAGCTCCTCACCGGGTCGCCGCGATGCCGCGATGGGTGACAGAACGGCGAGGACGGCTGCGGCGAGGGTTTCAGGGTTCATAGACCCTCAAGTCTACGGCCCGCGCCCCGCGGCTCCGGCGCCGGTCAGCGGAAGGCGGCGATCGTCTCCGTGAGGCGCGCATGCACGGCCTCGTCGGGGGTGCCGCCGGCCGCCCGGATGGCCAGTACGGCAGCTCCCACGGCCCCGTCGCCGACAGGGCGCAGGTCGAGTTCCGCTGCGGCGTCACCGAGCCTGGTCAGGAACGCGTCGCGCACCGGTCCGGTGCGCGACAGCACGCTGCCGCCGATCACGAGGGGCCCCGGGCCCGCCAGCACGGCGCTGAGACTGTCGGCGAGGTGCACTCCGGCGGCGGAGAGGATGCCGTCGGCGACGGCATCCGTCTCCTCGAACGCAAACGGGGCGAGGACGGCGAGCTCGATCGGCGGGCGGGCGTACAGCGCCCCGACGAGCTCCTCGAGCTCGCGCGGCCGGCCGTCGATGCGGGCGCCGGAGCGCGACAGTCCGTAGTGCGCGAGCACCCGGTCGGTGAGACCGGTGGCGGGGCCGGTGCCGTCGAGGTCCTGCACGGCGGCGCGGGCGATCTCCCGGCCGATCCAGAACCCGCTCCCCCGGTCGCCGAGCAGCCAGCCCAGACCGTCGGCGACGTCATCGATCCGGCCGTCCCGCACCCGGATCACGCACGCACCGGTGCCCGACACCAGTGCGTATCCCGAGACGGATGCCGCGCCGCTGAAGTAGGTCGCGAGCAGGTCGGATTCGAACACGAGCCGTCCGGTGAAGCCGTTCGCGACGAGTCTGTCGAGCAGCCAGTCGGCACCGCCGGAGGCCCGCATCCCCGCCATCGCCGCGACGATCACCGTGATGTCGGAGAGGGAGTGCTCAGTACCGGACAGGGCGACGCCGATGGCATCCAGCACCCCGTCCGCGGCGCGGTCGGGACCGGCCGAGATCGGGTTGCCACGCCCGCCCCGGCCGTAGCCGAGGCACCGGCCGGTCAGGTCGGCGAGCACCGCCCGGGTGGACGTCCCGCCGGCGTCGATTCCGAGCAGGAGCGCTTCGTGACTCATTCGTGATGTTGTCCTATTTGACGTTTTCGTCGCATGAGAATAGTTTTCATCACAACGACGAAAACCCGGGTGGGAATTCAGGAGGCAATGGTGCCACGGACCAGACAGTTCGGCAACGGAATGACGATCGCGCGCCGCATCGCGGCCGGTCGTCACACCATGCCTGCGGCGATGAGCAGGATCGCCGACGTCGTCACGGTGCACCCCGCCGCTCCGGTCGAGCTGACCATCACCGAGCTCGCCGAGCGCGCCGGCACCTCCCCCGCCACCGTCACACGCTTCTGCCGCGCACTCGGCTTCGACGGCTACACGCAGTTCCGCGTCGGCGTCGCGAGCGAGATCGGCCGCGGCGACGCCGATGAGAGCTGGCAGGCCGACATCGGCGAGGAGTTCGGCGTCGACGACGCCCCCGGCAAGGTGCTGCAGACCCTCGTGGCCCTGCATGTGGAGAGCCTGGAGAGCACGGCGGCCCGCCTCGACCTCGACAGCGTGATGCAGGTCGCCAACGCCATCGCCGCCGCCAAGCACGTCGACATCTACGGCGTCGGAGGCAGCGGTGTCATCGCGCGCGAGTTCCAGGGCCGGCTGTACCGCATCGGCGTGAGCGCACACGCGTGGTCCGACGTGCACGACGGTCTCACCAGTGCGGTGATGCAGAACACGTCATCCGTCGCCATCGGGATCTCGAGCACCGGCCGCACCGACGAGACCGTGCAGATGCTCTCTCAGGCGGGTGCGGCCGGCGCGTTCACCGTCGCCATCACCCACGACGTCGACTCGTGGCTGGCGGGCCTCGCGGATGTCTCGCTCGCCACCGCCGAGCCCTCGCACTACCTGCGACCGGATGACCTCTCGGTCAAGCACTCGCAGCTGCTCGTGCTCGACCTGCTCTACCTGCTCGTCGCGCAGCGGATGTTCGGCGAGGCCTCCACGCACCTCGCCGCCAGCGCCATGGCTGTCTCCGGCCACCGCCGGCCGCCTCGCGCTCCCGCCCCGAAGCCCGTCGCCGTCGCAGAGGAGAACCGATGACCGCCACCCCGACCGACCTGCTGCGCGAGGCCAGCAGGCGCCTCGAGCGTCTCGCCGCCGACGCCGAGTCCGGTGCGCTCGATGCCGCGGTCGCACTGATGGTCGACGCGCTCGACGCGGGCGGGGTCATCCAGGCGTTCGGCACCGGCCACTCCGAGGCCTTCGCCATGGAGATCGCCGGCCGTGCCGGGGGACTCATCCCCACCAACAAGTTCGCACTGCGCGACATCGTCCTGCACGGCGAGCGCGAACTCGACGTGCTCACCGGTTCACTGGAGCGCGAGCCGTGGGTGGTCGACGAGCTGATGGCGACCGTCCCGGTCGGCGAAGGCGACGTCTTCCTCATCGCCTCGAACTCGGGCGTGAACGGCTCGATCGTCGGCACGGCACTGTGGGCGCAAGAGCGCGGTCACAAGGTCATCGCCGTCACCAGCCTCGAGCACACGACGCGCGTGCAGCCCAAGCACCCCAGCGGCAAGCGCCTCAGCGAGGTCGCCGACGTCGTGATCGACAACCTCGCCCCCTACGGCGACGCGACGCTCGAGATCGGCGACGGCATCGCCGCCGGCGCGATCTCGTCGATCACCGCCGCCTTCATCGCGCAGCTGCTGACGCTCGGCGTCGCGCGCACGATCGCCGATCGCGGCGACACTCCCCCGATGTACATCTCCGCCAACATCCCCGGCGGCGATGACCACAACTCCGTCCTTGAGGACCGTTACGCGGGCCGCATCCGACGGGGAGCTTGATCCTCCGAGCTCACCTGGGACCCTGAGCTCGCCGAGGCCCGACAACCCAACACACCGATCAACAATCACTACGGAAGGTATGAAGATGGACCTCAACGAAGCATCCATCAGTCGCCGCAACCTGCTGCGCGGTGCCGCGACGGCGGCGCTGCTGCTGCCGTTCGGCATGAGCCTCGCATCCTGCGCCGCCCCCGGCGGCGGGGGTGGCAATGACACCCCGGCCGGCGAGGTCACCGCCGACAACCCGTTCGGCGTCGCGGCGAACTCGAAGGTCGACGCGGTCATCTTCGACGGCGGTTACGGCATCGACTACGTCGAGAACTCGGCCAAGATCATGGAGGGCAACGACAAGCTCGGCGGCGTCTCCGTGAAGGTGTCGTCCTCGACGAAGATCGCGCAGGAGCTGCAGCCGCGCTTCGTCGGCGGCAACCCGCCGGACCTCATCGACAACTCGGGTGCCAACTCGATCGGCTGGAGCACCATCCTCGAGCAGCTCGAGGAGCTCGACGACGTGCTCGACTCGGACAACCTCGAGGGCGAGAAGATCCGCGACACGCTCTTCGGCGGCGTCGAGGCGCCCGGCACGTTCGACGGCCGCTTCGTGGCACTGAACTACGTGATGACCGTGTACGGCATCTGGTACTCCTCCAGCCTGTTCGAGGCGAACGGCTGGGAGGTGCCCACCTCGTGGCAGGACCTCAAGACGCTCGGTGCCGCGGCGAAGGAGCAGGGCAAGTACCTCTTCCTCTGGGGCAAGGAGGCGGCGACCTACTACCAGACCATGGTCGTGGACTCCGCGGTCATCCAGGCCGGCGACGACGTGCGCATCCCGCTGGAGAACCTCGAAGAGGGCTGCTGGTCGCACCCGGCGCTGCAGGGCATCCTCACCGTCCTGCACGAGCTGATCCAGTCCGGCTACGTCAAGCCGGGCGGCGCGGGCACGCAGTTCACGCAGGCCCAGGCGCAGTGGAGCCTCGACCAGGAGGCGCTGCTGTACCCCTCGGGCTCGTGGATCGAGAACGAGATGAAGAAGACCACGGCCGAGAACTTCAAGATGAAGGGCATCGCCGAGCTTCCCCTGGACGGCAACCAGAGCACCCCGGCGGGCACCATGCGCGCCGAGGCGGGCGAGCCGTTCATCGTCCCCTCGAAGGCGAAGAACGTCGCCGGCGGCAAGGAGCTGCTGCGCACGATGCTGTCGAAGGAGTCCGCCACCGCGTTCGCCAAGTCGAAGCTCGCGCCGACCATCGTCAAGGGCACCGTCCCCGCCGACGGCTTCGGCTCGACCGCTCTCGTCTCGCAGTCCGAGATGCTCGCGGCGGCCGGTGAGAACGTCTTCACGATCAAGTCCTTCAACCTGTACGGCATGAACTCCGACCAGCTGCCGATCTGGAACTCGTTCCTCGACGGCAAGATGACGGTCGCCGAGATCACCAAGCAGCTGCAGGACCTCACCGACAAGATCCGCAACGACAGCTCCATCGAGAAGATCGAGATCAAGTGAGCTACTCCACCGTCAGCGGTGGACCGGGGCTTGAGACGGCCGCGGTCACCGCAGCCCAGGCGGGACGGCGCAAGCCGTCCCGCCTCGGGCGGCGCCGGCTGACCTTCGACTTCGTCTCGTTCCTCGTCGTGTTCCTGGGCCTGCCCCTGGCGATCTTCCTGATCTTCGTGATCTCGCCGTTCCTGCAGGCCCTGTACTACGGCATGACGAACTGGACCGGTTTCTCCGCGACGATGGACTTCGTCGGCTTCGACAACTACGTCCGGCTGTTCCAGGACTCCACCTTCCTCCTGGCGATGCGCAACAACATCGTCCTCGCGATCGTCGTGCCGCTGATCACCATCGTGATCGCGCTGATCTTCGCCAGCATGATCACCGTCGGCGGCCCGAGCCACGGTCAGGTGCGAGGTCTGAAGGGGTCGAGCTTCTACCGCGTCGTCTCCTTCTTCCCCTACGTGATCCCCGCGATCGTCATCGCGATCCTGTGGAACATGATCTACACCCCCTCAGGCGGCCTGCTCAACGGCATCCTGGCCCTGTTCGGCGTCACCGACCTGCCCGCGTGGCTGGGCGACGAGCGCACCGCCATGGGCGCGACGATCTTCGTGATCGTGTGGAGCATGGTCGGGTTCTACATGATCCTGTTCATCGCCGCGATCAAGGGGATCCCCGCCGAGACGCTCGAAGCCGCCCGCATCGACGGCGCAGGACGATTCCGCACCGTGATCTCGATCCTGCTGCCGCAGATCCGCGACAACGTGCAGACCGCGTACATCTACCTGGGCATCCTCGCCCTCGACGCCTTCGTCTACATGGCCGGCCTGAACTCCACCGGCGGACCGGGCAACAGCACCCTGGTGATGAGCCAGTACCTGTTCCGCACCGCGTTCGAGAAAGGTCAGTTCGGCCTGGCCACCGCGATGGGCGTGATCCTCGCGGTCGTCACCCTGCTGTTCGCCGCTCTCGTCATCGGCGCGTTCCGCCTGATCGGCGGCAAGGATGAAGGAGTACGCGCATGAGCACGCAGACGCGCGCCGCGGTCACGATCGACCGCACCTCGAAGACGCCGACGCCCACCCGTACGGTGAAGTCGACCACTGGCGACAAGGTCGTCGGCGGCGTCTCGCACGTGGTCATGGCGCTCTGGTCGATCGTCGTGATCCTGCCGATGGTGTGGACGCTGATCGGGTCGTTCAAGTCGACGACCGAGATCTTCGCCTCACCGTTCGGCCTGCCGGCTGAGTGGAACTTCGACAACTACATCAGCGCGTGGGTGGACAACTCCTTCGGCCTGATGTTCCTGAACACGGTCATCGTGGTGGGCGTCTCGCTGGTGCTGGTCATGATGCTCGGCGCCATGTGCGCCTACGTGCTGGCGCGGTTCTCGCTGCCCGGCAGCCGGCTCATCTACTACCTGATGCTGGCGGGGCTCACGTTCCCGATCTTCCTCGCCATCGTGCCCCTGTTCTTCATCCTGCAGAACATGGGCCTGCTGAACACCCTGACCGGTCTGATCATCACGTACGTGGCGTTCGCCCTGCCGTTCACCGTGTTCTTCCTGTTCTCGTTCTTCAAGTCGCTGCCGTACGAGATCCAGGAGGCCGCCTACGTCGACGGTGCCAGCGAGTGGCGCACCTTCTTCCAGGTGATGCTTCCGATGGCCAAGCCCGGCATGGCGGCGGTGGCCATCATGAACTTCCTGGGCCTGTGGAACCAGTTCCTGCTGCCGATCTCGCTGAACACCGACAAGGACAGCTACGTGCTCTCGCAGGGAATGGCGTCCTATGCGTCGTCCGCGGGCTACGCGCTGGACTTCGGGCAGATGTTCGCCGCCGTGATGATCACGATCATCCCGGTGCTGATCGTCTACGTGCTGTTCCAGCGTCAGCTGCAGGGATCCGTCGCGCAGGGCACCTCGAAGTAACCTCCGTGATGCCCGCCCGATCGCCCCTCCCCGCCCACGCGGCGGAGGGGCGATCGTGTTCGCGCATCGTGACACGATCGGAATTCGCATCCGCGATGACTTCGCCTACTCTCGTCCCATGACTTTGCATCCGCCGACCCGACGGCGCCGCATGGCCCTCGCAGTCGCGGGCGCGGCGGTGGTGTTCCTCACCATCGTGCTCGGCATCGTGCGACCCTGGATGCCGCCGGCCGAGACCGTGCCGATCGCTGCGGCGCAGGGCGGTGTCTCCCCCGCGCCGCTGGTGCTTCCGGAGCAGCCGAAGGTGCTCGTGTTCGGCGACTCGTGGACCTACGGCTCCGCGGCGACCGAGCCCACGGGCGGCTACGCCTACCTGCTCGCCGATCTCATCGGCGGCGAGACCGTCGTCGACGGGGTGCGGGCGAGCGGCTACCAGAAGCCGGGCGTCGACGGTCCCGACTTCGGCACGCGCATCCGCGCGCTGGATGCCGGGATCGCGCCCGACCTCGTGATCATCCAGGGGTCGATCAACGACAGGCGTGAGGATGCCGCCGGCTTCCCCGCCGCGGTGAACGCCGCCTGGGACGCTCTGATCACGGTCTTCCCGCAGACCCCCATCGTCGTGCTGGGGCCCGCGCCCCACGAGCTCCCCGTCGGGGCATCGACGGCACGCATCGACCGCGACCTCGCGCGGCTCGCGGCGGCGCGCGGCTGGTGGTACATCTCGCCCGTCCAGGCCGACTGGATCACCGAGGCGAACTACCTGCGGCTGATCGATGTGGGTGCGGGGCGCAAGCATCCCTCCGACGCCGGGCACGCCTACCTCGCGCAGAAGGTCGCCGCCGCGCTGGACGAGTTCAGCTCGGCTCCGGTCACCGAGGCTGACGGGACTCCGCAGAAGCCGGCGAAGTAGCCTCCGCCGCCGGGTACTCGACGGTTCCGTGGCGCGCCACGGCTCCCCGGGTGAGCTCGGCGGGGGCCACGTGCCCTTCCGGCATGAGATGGCCGATCGGGATGCCGCGGGCGAGCAGGTGGTCGGCGATGATGCGCCTGTGGCAGCGCCACCAGACCGCCTCGGAGCACATCACCGCCACCGGGTCGCCGTCGTCGGCGAAGCGGAGGAGCGCGTCGAGGCCCTCGCCGAACTCCTCACCGAGGGCGTGATCGGCGTAGTTGTGGAAGCTGCGGTTCGTCCAGAAGCCGTTCACGTCGTCGGGGACGTCGCGCTGCCGCCTCCGGCGCCCGGTGAGGCCGGGGATGCGGCGGTAGCGGATGCCTGCACCGGCGAGGCTCTCAGCGAGGGCGTCCTCGTTGAACCACGGATACCGGTTGGAGCCGGGAAGACGACGCACGTCTGCCAGCGCCTGCACACCGGCACCGGTGAGGAGGGTGAGGAACTCGTCGATCGGATGCGTGGAGTGCCCGACGCTGAGGAAGCGCGGCTCAGTCATCGAGCAGCGTCTCAGTCATCGAGCAGGGTCAGGGCGTCGCCCTTGTGTGCGGCGATGTGGTCGGTCTTGTCGCTCTTGATCTCGTACTGGGGATCGTCGTCGCTGGCGCGCCGTGTATGGCCCTTGTAGTCGAAGTCGGCGGTGTGCACCTTCGTGATGCGGCCCCGCACGCGCCCGGCCTCGGAGTTCCACGAGACGTGATCTCCCTTGTGGAATCGATGCGACATTCCGTGCTCCTCTCGATCGCTGTCTCTGCCCTGGATTCTCGTCCTCCGGGGGGTCTGTGGCCACCCGGTTGACAGGACGCGTCGCGGCACGGAGCCTCGCCCGGTGAATGATAGGCTCGTACGGTTCGCCTCCGTAGCTCAGCGGATAGAGCGCCGGTTTCCGGTACCGTAGGTCGCAGGTTCGATTCCTGTCGGGGGCACGAACGCGCAAGAGGGGGACGGCCCGAAGGGTCGTCCCCCTCTTGCGCGTTCTACCCCCACCGTCAGACGGGCCCCGCCGGCCAGGAGGCTCCACGCGCCGCCGACCTCGGAGACGCGACAATCCTCCGTGACAAGCGGCGCGTGGAGGGGCGCCGAGGGACGCGAGGGGCACGAACCCCGCCTCACAAACCGATGCACCTGCCCCGCCTACAACATCTCCCAATACCCTCATAGGGTACCCGGCTACGTTCCCAGCATGACCGCTCGCCGTTTCGTCCCCGCCGTCACCGTCGCCGCGCTGGCGGCCCTGTTCCTCGCCGGGTGCGCGGCGCCGGCCGCGCAGAGCGAACCGGATGCCACATCCACCGCGTCCGCCGCATCCGAGCTGCTGGCCGCGCACGACCTGGACGGCCTGGACGCCCGCGAGGTCGTCGACCGGCTCGATGCACTCCCGGTGGCCGGCCGTCCGGCGGATCTGATCGCCTCGGTTCGACCGGATCACGTCGAGCTCTCCGACGACCAGGGGCGCACGGCATCCCTGCCCCTACCGGACGACGTGTTCTACACGTCGGTCGCGCCGTACGCCGACCGCACTCATGACTGCTTCTTCCACAGCCTGACGACCTGCCTCGGCGAGCTGTCGAACGCCGACGTCCGGGTGATCGTCACCGCCTCCGACGGCACGGTCGTGCTCGACGAGATGCGCACCACCAACGACAACGGCTTCGTGGGACTGTGGCTGCCGCGCGGCATCCAGGGCACGATCACCGTCGAGAGCGAGGGGCTGCGGGCGAGTCAGGCGTTCGCGACCGACGCCGACTCTCCCACCTGCCTGACGACGCTGCAGCTCAGCTGAGCGAGGCGGCGGGACGCCGCCCCCGTCAGCCCTTGCGCAGGGCGTCCTCGGCGGCGACCCAGGCGAGCATCGCGCACTTGACCCGGGCGACGTACTTCGAGACTCCGCCGAGGGCTGCGGCGTCGCCCAGCAGCTCGGCGTCGGGCTCGATCTTCCCGCGCGAGCGCATCGCCTCGCGGAACACATCGATGCGGTGTGACACGTCGGCTTCCTGCATCCCCTCGACGAGCTCTGCGAACAGCGATGCCGAGGCCTGCGAGATCGCGCAGCCGTGTCCCTCCCAGGCGACGGCCTCGATCGTGCCGTCGGCGGCGCGGTGCATCTGCAGGGTGATCTCATCGCCGCAGGTGGGGTTGAGCTGATGCGACTGCGCGGCGATCTCACCGCGCAGCCCGAAGCCGTGCGGTGTGCGCGAGTGATCGAGGATGAGCTCCTGGTAGAGCCCCTGCATGTCGGATGCGGACATCATGCCCTCCGGAAGAAGTCGATGGCGCGCGCGACACCGGCGATCACGGCATCCACCTCGTCGCGCGTGGTGTACACGTAGGTGCTCGCGCGGGTCGAGGCGGTGATGCCCAGACGGCGATGCAACGGCTGCGCACAGTGGTGGCCGACGCGCACCGCGATGCCGGAGTCGTCGAGGATCTGACCGATGTCGTGCGCGTGGATGCCGGCGACGTCGAAGCTCGCCAGGCCCACCCGCGGCCGGTCGATGCCGGCTCCGAGCACGCGCACCCCGTCGATCGCCGAGAGCCCCTCGACCAGGCGCGTGCCGAGCTCGTGCTCGTGGGCGGCGATGCGCGGCATCCCGATCCCCTCCAGGTAGCGCACGGCAGCGGCGAGCGCGACGGCCTGCGAGACCCGCTGCGTGCCCGCCTCGAAGCGCTGGGGCGGCGGCAGGTACTGCGCCTCGGTGGTCGTGACGGTCGTGATCATCGACCCGCCGGTCAGGAACGGCGGCATGATCTCGAGCAGTTCGCGCCGGCCGTACAGTGCTCCGATGCCGGTGGGGCCGAGCATCTTGTGCCCCGACAGCACCGCGAAGTCGACGTCGAGCGCGCGCACGTCCAGCGGCAGGTGCGGTGCGGACTGGCAGGCGTCCAGCAGCACCAGGGCGCCGACGGCGCGGGCGGCGGCGATGATGTCCTCGACGGGGTTGATCACCCCGAGCACGTTGGAGACGTGGGTGACGGCGACCAGGCGGGTGCGCGGGCCGATCAGGCGGGCCGCCTCATCCATGCGCAGCGCACCGTCGTCGTCGAGCGGGATCACGCGCAGCGTGGCACCGGTGCGCGCGGCGACCTCCTGCCACGGGATGAGATTGGCGTGGTGCTCCATCTCGGTGGTGACGATCTCGTCGCCCTCACGCAGGCGCAGCGACTCGGCGGCTGCCCCGCCTCGCCCCACGGACGCGTTCGAGAGCGCGTAGGCGACCAGGTTCACAGCCTCGGTCGCGTTCGAGGTCCACACGATCTCGTCGTCGTCGGCGCCCACGAATCGCGCGAGCGCGGAGCGGGCGTCCTCGAACGCCTCGGTCGCCTCGGCGGCAAGGGTGTGCGCGCCGCGGTGAACGGCCGCGTTGAGCGTGGTGAGGTAGTCCCGCTCCGCATCCAGCACCGCCAGGGGCCGTTGCGACGTCGCCCCGGAGTCGAGATAGGTGAGCGGATGCCCGTTCACCTGCGTGCTCAGGATCGGGAAGTCCTCACGGATGCGACGGACCTCCGTCTCGCTGAGGGCGTCGACCGTCACGGCGGAATTCTGCATGCTTCCAGCATCCCACCTGCGGGCGGTGACGGCGCCGCCCGCAGGCCGGAGAAGATCGTCGCCAGACGGACCCGAACAGGCGCTCAGACCAGGAAGAACGGCAGCAGACCGGGGTTGTGCGCGTGCACGAGCACGGCGAACACCACCGCGTCGAAGAGCAGATGCACAGCGACCACATAGGCCAGCGAGTGCGTGCGCAGGAAGATCCACCCCTGCAGCAGGGCGAACGGGATGGTCAGCGCCGGCCCCCAGGCGCGGTAGCCGAGCTCCCACAGGAACGACACGAACACGATCGCCTGCAGCACGTTGGCGGCGCCGTCTGGCATGTGGCGGCGCAGCAGCGCGAACACCGTGCAGATGAAGAACAGCTCGTCCCAGATGCCCACCGCGCCGACGCCGACGAACAACCGGGCGATGAGGTCGGGACTGTCGACCACCGGCCAGTTCTGGTAGACGCCGCTGGTGATGAAGTAGAACGGCAGGATCAGCCAGCCCAGCACGAGCACGCCGATCAGCCAGGCCCACTGCCAGCGGTTCCAGCGCCGGCGTGCGCGCCACGGGAACGAGATCGCCCGGTCGCGGAACACGAACCGCGAGACGAGGTACGGCACGAGCACCGCACCGCCGAGGGCGAGCGTGAACCGCAGCATCGACAGGTCGTCGAGCTTCGCCTCGAGCGAGATCGCGTGCACGATCAGCATCCCGACGGCGATGAGGGCGAGATCGCGGGTCAGTGAAGGGCGGCGCGTGGTGCCCAGCGGCATCCGCCCCGGCCGTGCACCGGCCGAGACCGTGACGGTCGCGGGGGCGCCGCGTTCGATCAGCGCCGCGGCGCCGACGGCGGCCGCGAGCAGCACCCACCCGACGACGTCCCAGCCGAGCACGAAGAACGCGGGAGCCGCCAGGCAGACGAGCAAGGCCGCACCGATCCGTCGCCACGCGTCGGGTGTCACGCCGGCTGGATCCTGCGGTAGACGAGGTCGCGGATGTCGCGGCCCTTGGCGATGCCCTTGCGCTCGAAGGCGGTCATGACCCGGCCGTCGAAGCGCTCGGCCCATTCGCCCTCGAAGGCGCGCTCGAACTCGGGCGCCTCGTCGAGCACCTCGCGCATCTGCAGCGCGTAGTCCTCCCAGTCGGTGGCCAGCCGCAGCAGCCCGTCCGGGGCGATGGCACGTGCCGCCGTGGCCGGGAAACCGGCCCGCACCAGGCGCCGCTTGGTGTGACGCTTCTTGTGCCACGGGTCGGGAAAGAAGATCCACACCTCCGACGCCGCACCCTCGGGCAGGAACGTCGAGAGCACCTCGGGGGCATTCGCCTCGATCAGGCGCAGGTTCCGTGCACCCGCCTTGTCGGCGTCGAGCATGGTGCGCGCGAGACCGGCGCGGAAGACCTCGACGGCGAGGAAGTCGTGGTCGGGGCGAGAGGATGCCGCCGAGACGATCGCGTGGCCCTGGCCGGAGCCGATCTCGACGATCAGCGGGGCGGTGCGTCCGTAGGCGGATGCCGGGTCGAGGCGGGCGTCCGGGTGCACCGAGGTGAAGGCGACGTCACGCGGCACGGTCAGCAGGTAGCGGGGCGCGAGCTCCGCGAAGGCCCGCTCCTGGGCGTCGGACATGCGGCCGCTGCGGCGCACGAACGAGACCGGCTCGTCGCGGAAGGTGCGGGGTTCTGGCATCCCTCCAGGGTACCGGCGCCTTCCTGCCGCACCGGGCCCTCCGACGGGTTCGGGAGCCGGACCGCGCGAGCGGCCGCTCATGATGCCGGCGCCGTGACGAAGTCGATGAGCTCCTCGACCCGTCCGAGCAGCGCAGGCTCGATGTCGCGGAACGTCGTCACCCGAGACAGGATGCGCTGCCAGGCGCGGGCGATGTCGGCCTGATCCTCGGCCGGCCAGCCGAAGGCGCGGCAGATGCCGGTCTTCCAGTCGGTGCCGCGCGGGATCTGCGGCCAGGCGCGGATGCCCATGGCGGCGGGCGTCACGCACTGCCAGACGTCGATGTACGGGTGTCCGACGATCCTCAGGTGCGCACCGTGCGGACCGCGCAGGATCTTCTCGACCATGCGGGTCTCCTTCGAGCCGGGCACGAGGTGGTCGACGAGCACCCCGTAGCGGCGCGTCGCGTTCGGCGGCGCCTCCGCCAGCAGTTCGTCGAGCAGGTCGATCCCCTGCAGATACTCCACGACCACGCCCTCGACGCGCAGATCGGCACCCCAGACCTTCTCGACGAGTTCGGCGTCATGACGCCCCTCGACGAGGATGCGGCTGGGCAGCGCCGTCTTCGCCCGGTCGTCGGCGACGGCGAACGAGCCGGATGCCGTGCGGCGCCGACCCTGCTGCTTCGCCGCGGGCACAACCAGTCGCACCGGCCGCCCCTCGATGAGGAAACCCCCGCCCAACGGGAAGCTGCGCCGCCTGCCCTTCCAGTCCTCGAGCTCGACCAGCCCGGACTCGACGCGGGTGATCGCACCGCAATAGCCGTCGTCGGCCACCTCGACGACGAGATCCGCCACGGCGGCGACCTCGACCGCCTTCACGGAGCCGCGGTCGCGCCATCCTGCCGCGAGAACGTCACTGCCGTACCTGTCGTCCATGCCTTCCAGCGTATGCGTCTGCGCTGAGGGCGAACGGCGATCCCCTCCTGATGCTGTCGCGTGTCGGCACGAATGCTTAGACTCGTCCCATGGGGGATCGGCTGCCGGTCGGAGGGATCACTATGCGGAGACGGTGGCTGACGGTGGCCGCGATCGCGCTGGGCGCCGTTCTCGGCGGACTCTCGCTCGCAACGGCATCCGCGACCGCACCCGCACCTCTCGGCGAGGGGTACATCACCGACCACAGCGGCGTCGTCTCCGACGTCGACGCGGCCCAGGCGCAGAGCACGCTGGAGCGGCTGCGCGACGAGGCCCGCGTCGACCTGTTCATCGTGCTGGTGCCCGAGTTCACCGATCCTTCTGACACCGAGGCCTGGACGGATGCCACTGCTCAGGGCAACGGCCTCTCGACCACCCAGTACCTCATCTCCGTCGCCACCGAGGGACGCACCTTCACGATGTGGCGGCCGAACGACGGTGTGATGACCGAGGCCGAGCGCGACCGCATCCTCGACGCGATGATCCCGGATCTGCGCGAGAGCGACTTCAGCGGCGCGGTGGTCGCCGCAGCCGACGAGGCGTACGACATCTACGTGCTCGGCCCGCAGCGCACCTCGCAGACATGGATGATCGTCGGCGTCGTCGTCGCGGTCGCTGTCGTCGTGATCATGATCGTGCTCCTCGTCGTGCGAGCACGCCGGCGTGCCGCCGAGGCGGCGAAACGACAGGCGCAGATCGACGAGGTGGCGCAGCAGGCCGACATCGCCCTGGTGCGCACCGACGACCTGGTGCGCTCCAGCGAGCAGGAGCTCGAGTACGCGCGGGCGCAGTTCGGCGACGACGTGATCGGCCCGTTCGTCGCAGCTCTCAAGACCGCCCGGACGAACCTCGACGAGGCGTTCTCGCTCAAGCAGCAGCTCGACGACGAGATCCCCGATTCCGACCAGGACAGGCTCGCGTGGAACCAGCGCGTCCTGCAGCTGTGCTCGGAGTCCACTCAGGCGCTCGAGGACCGCAAGGCGGAGTTCGACGAGCTGCGTCGCCTCGAGCAGAACGCACCCGCCGCGCTGGAGAACGTGCGCCGGCTCCGCGCCGCCGCAGGCGCCGAGATCGACCGCGCCGATGCGATCCTCGCCGAGCTCGCCTCCTCCTACTCACCCGACGCGATCTCGTCGGTCAGCGACAACACCGCACAGGCGCGGTCGCGGATGGCGTTCACCGACGAGCAGATCCAGGCGGCCGAGCAGCACATCGCCGCCGGCGACACCGGTGATGCCGCCGTCGCGGTGCGCGCCGCCGAGGGTGCGGTGCAGCAGGCCACCCAGTTCGAGGATGCCGTCGAGCGCCTGCAGGGCGACCTGCGCGGCGCCGATGAGCGGGCGACGGCGCTGATCGCCGAACTGGATGCCGACATGCGGGCCGCCGCCGCCCTCCCCGACAGGGACGGCTCGCTCGCACGGGCCGTCGAAGCCAGCGGACAGGCGATCCAGCAGGCGCGGACCCGACTGGGCGGCACCGGGCGCGACCCGCTCGCCGCTCTGCGCGCACTCGATGCCGCGAACACGACCATCGACGGCGTCATCGCGCGGGTGCGCGACGAGCAGGCCCGCATCCAGCATGCCCGCACCATGCTCGCCGACGTCATCAACCGCGCCGATCTGCAGATCTCCGCGGCCGAGCGCTTCATCCTCAACCGGCGCGGTGCCGTCGGCTCCCAGGCGCGCACGCGCCTGGTCGAGGCGCAGAACTCGCAGAGCCAGGCCCGGAGCCTCGCCGATGCCGACCCGGTGCAGGCACTCGCCCTCGCTCAGCGGGCCGACACCCTCGCCGCTCACGCGCTGCGGCTGGCCGAGAACGACGTGAACAGCTGGGGCGGCGGCGGTTTCGGCGGCGGAGGCCGGGGCGGCGGCGACACACTCGGTGCACTGCTCGGCGGCATCCTGATCGGCCAGGTGACCGGCGGCCACCGTGGCGGAGGCGGCTGGGGCGGCGGCGGCTTCGGCGGCGGAGGCGGCTGGGGCGGCGGCAGCAGCGGTGGCGGCGGCTTCTTCGGCGGCGGAGGCGGAGGCGGATTCTCCGTCGGCGGCTTCGGCGGCGGAGGCGGAAGCATCGGCAGCAGCGGAGGCGGGGGCCGCTTCTGACCTGACCCGATCAGCCCTCTCCACACGACCACGGCAAGACATCCATCCGAGAAGACAAAGGAACCAACACCATGGCCAAGGAATCCATCTTCGGACGCATCTCCACGCTCGTCCGTGCCAACATCAACTCCCTCCTCGACCAGGCCGAGGACCCGCAGAAGATGATCGACCAGCTGGTCCGCGACTACACGAACAACATCGCGGATGCCGAGTCGGCCATCGCCGAGACCATCGGCAACCTGCGCCTGCTCGAGCGCGACCACGAAGAGGACGTCCGCGCCGCCCGTGAGTGGGGCAACAAGGCCCTCGCTGCCAGCCGTAAGGCCGACGAGCTGCGCGCCGCCGGCAGCACCGCCGACGCCGACAAGTTCGACAGCCTCGCCAAGATCGCCCTGCAGCGTCAGATCGGCGAAGAGCGCGACGCCCGCGCCGCCGAGCCGCAGATCGCCGCACAGACCGAGATCGTCGACAAGCTCAAGAGCGGCCTGAACGGCATGAAGGAGAAGCTCGAGCAGCTCAGGGCCAAGCGCAGCGAACTGCTCGCGCGCGCCAAGGTCGCCGAGGCGCAGACCAAGGTGCAGGACGCGATCGGCTCGATCAACGTGCTCGACCCGACCAGCGAACTGGGCCGCTTCGAGGACAAGATCCGTCGTCAGGAGGCCCTCGCCCAGGGCAAGGCGGAGCTTGCCGCCTCGTCGCTGGACGCCCAGTTCGAGAGCCTCGAGGACCTCGGTGAGCTCACCGAGGTCGAGGCCCGCCTCGCCGAGCTCAAGTCCGGCCGCCCGCAGGCTGCGCTCGAAGCAGAATGACCCGGTGGGTGGATGCCGGTGCGCCGGCATCCACCCCCTTTTCTCCGCCCGGGAGAGACCATGACCCGATTCCTCATCGCCCCGCAATGGCAGGGTTCGCCCGCACCCCGCGCCATGCTGCTCGTCGACGGCGCCACCGCGATCGCCGGTGACCTGCCGAGCAGGGACACCACGATCCTCGACGTGCCGCTCGAAGCAGGAGAGTCGCTCGGCACGGGCGTGCGCAGGCTCAGCTCGCTGCAGCGCGTCCGCCAGCTGATCGGCGAGAACCTCACGCATACGGCTGATCACAGCGTCGTCGTGGGCGGCGACTGCAGTGTGAGCGTCTTCGCCCTCGATGCGATCGACACCGCTGACGTGGCCGTGCTGTGGTGCGACGCGCACCCCGACCTGCACGACCCCGGCTCGTCGCGCTCCGGTGCGTTCTCGGGCATGGCGCTGCGCGCCGTGATGGGCGAGGGAGAACCGCACCTCGCCCTCTCCCCCGGCATCCCTCCCGAGCGGATCGTCCTGCTGGGCGCGCGCAGCATCGACGTCGGTGAGCAGGAGCCGCTCGCTCGCGTCACCAGCCTGTCCGCCGCCGATGCGGCGGATGCGGATGCCGTGCTCTCCGCCGTCCGCGCCACCGGTGCGTCGCGTGTGTGGGTGCACATCGATGTCGACGTCATCGATCCCTCGGAGCTGGAGGGCGTCTCGGAGGCAGCGCCGTTCGGGATCTCGACCGCCGAGCTGGTCGCGGCGATCAAGCAGGTCCGCGCCGAACTGCCGCTGGCGGGAGCGACGATCGCCGGGTTCGCGCCTCGCAGCCCCGCGGATGCCGTGCAGGACATGGGCTCGATCCTGCGGCTCATCGGCGCGGTGGCGTGAACGCCGGCTGGCGCGCCGACGCCGACCGCATCCTCGAGCGCGGCCGGCGCTTCGACCGCCGCATCCCGCGGATCCTGCTCCGCTCCCCGATCAGCCGCCTCGGCTACTGGTGGGGCACGACGGTCGGCTGGGTGTGGGGCTCGCTGTGGAGCACCGGCGCCGTGGAGCGCCGCAATGGACTCTGGGTGTTCCGCGGGCTGCCGAACTGGACCTTCGCGCGCGGCGGCGTGTGCGTGGGCGGCTGCTACCTGACCGGCGACGTCGAACCGTCGGAGGCGGTGCTGCGGCACGAGTCCGTGCATCAGCAGCAGTGGCTGCGCTACGGGTTCCTCATGCCGGTGCTGTACCTGTTCGCCGGTCGCGATCCGCTGCGCAACCGCTTCGAGATCGAAGCGGGGCTCGAGGACGGCGGCTACGTGCGCCGTTCGCGCCCGGCATCGCACGGCTGAGGATCAGACGCCGAGCCGCTGACGGATCAGAAGCGCTGACGGATCAGAAGCCCTGACTGCTCAGAAGACCGGCAGCCCGTACCGCGCAGGAGCGTGGATCAGCGCCGGCGAGACGCCGTGACGCTCGGTGAGGTGCTCGACGATGTCGGCCGTGCCCACGTACCCGCCGAGAAGCGTCGCCTCGGTGCGCAGCGCCGACTCCGAGTCATCACACAGCATCTCGTCGGCCCATGCCGTCACAGCGCAGGTGAGTGCCTCGCCGGTCGCACGACGTGCGCCGCTGCGGCGCAGCCGCGGCAGCCAGGTGACGGTCATGCGCGGCGGAGCGGTGACGGTGCGGATGTCGGCGGCCTCGGGCACCTCGATGAACACACGGCCGACGGCGCACAGCGGCAGCGTGGCGAGTGCGACCTCGAGCTCGGCGAACGAGTTCTCGTCGGCGGCGATGAGGTGGTGCACCTGGGGTCGACGTGATGCCCGGCGTGCGGCTCGTGTGCCTGCGGACGTGTCGACGGTGCTCATGATGCATTCATCATAACACCCGATGAAGGGTTGCCTAACCTTCCCCGGCGATGTCTCCGCCCGGACCGGCCGTCGCTATCCGAGGAGCGTCTCGTGCAGCGCATCCAGCTCGGCGGCGGACAGACCGGCGCCGAGCAGGTAGTCGGCGGTCGATCCGAAGCGCCGGTCTATGTCGGCCAGTAGACCGGCCATCACCGGCGCCGGAGACTTGGTGGCCAGCTCCACGGCGTTGGTGGCATCCGGCATGTGCGCGCGCAGATACGACACGACGGCGCGATTGCGCTCGACGGGCAGCTGCGACGCGGTCAGCGCGTAGTCGTCGACCACGGCATCCCGATCCGCGCCGACCGCGCTCAGCGCGAGCGCGATCGTGACGCCCGTGCGGTCCTTGCCGACCGTGCAGTGCACGAGGGTCGGCTCGCCGGCGGCGATGATGCGGACGGCATCTACCAGCCGGGATGCCGACTCGTCGACGAGGTGGCGGTACATGCCCGCGAGATCCATGTTCTGCTCGAAGAACGAGCCGACCGAGCCCAGGAAGAGTGGAATGCGGGTCGTGTTCACCTCGGTCAGCGCCGACGGCTCATTTCTCACCTCGGCATCGTCGCGCAGATCCACCACGTGCCGCACCCGCTCCCGCAGCAGTCGCCGGCCCTCCGGTGTGAGCGCGGCGAGCTGCCCCGATCGCAGCAGGCGCCCCTCGCGCACACGCGCGGACCCGACCGGGATGCCGCCCACATCGCGCACATTGGCCGCACCGGGAATCGCGAGAACGGTCATGCCTCCAGCCTATTCGAGGTCACGAATACCACGGGGACGCCATCAAATGCAGATCGCGAAGCGTGGGAACAAATGTGTCGTTCTTCTGCTCAGATACTCACCTTCCGGGCTGTCGTTCTGCCCGGAGATTTCCTGCGCACACCGCCGTAATAGCAGAATATGGCCGTGGCAACAGACACCAGCGAGTTCCGCTACCTGCCCGCGCAGGCCGCCAGATTCAGCGTTCCCGCTCCCGCGGTCGAGCGCATCGCACTGCCCCTGGCCGACGGCCGCTCGCTCAGCGCCCTGCGCTTCGGCGAGGGCGCCCCCGAGGTGACCTTCCTGCACGGCGCGGGCCTGAACGCCCACACCTGGGATGCCGTCGTGGTGCTGCTCGGACGCCCCGCGCTGGTCATCGACCTGGCCGGTCACGGCGACTCCTCCTGGCGTGCCGATCACGACTACTCCCCCGCATCCCTGGCATCCGACGTCATCCTGGCGATGACCGAGTGGACGACGCAGCCGCAGGTGCTCGTCGGCCACTCCCTGGGCGGACTCACCGCCGCCGTCGTCGCGGCCCGGAACCCCGAGCTGGTCGGCGAGCTCGTGCTCGTCGACGTCGTGCCCGGACTCGACACCGACGCTGCGCCGTCGGTGCTGCGCGAGTTCTACACCGTGACCGACTTCGAATCGCGTGACGAGGCCGTCGCCCGCGCCGAGAGCTTCGGATTCGGCGGCAGCCGCGAGGACACCGAACGCGGCGTCTTCCTCAACACGCGCGTGCGCGAGGACGGCCGGGTGGAGTGGAAGCACCACTTCGCGCAGATCATCGGGCACGCCTTCGACGCGCTCAACGCCGCGAACCGTGCGCGCGACATCGCCGACCCCTGGGCCGCACTCGCCGCCGTCAGCGCCCCCGTCACCCTCGTGCGCGGCACGAAGGGCTTCCTGCAGGATGCCGACGTCGCCGAGCTGACCCGCCGCATCCCGTCCGCCACTGTGATCACCGTCGATGCCGGACACAACGTGCAGGAGACCGATCCCGCCTCCCTGGCATCCGCGGCCTCCGACGCCCTCACCCGAACTCTCCGCTGACCGCGGAGCCTCCGCCCCTCCGAGAGGACACTCCTTGTCTCCCTTCCGCACCGCTCGCCGCTCGGCCCGCCTGGCCGCTGTCGGCATCCTCGCCGTCGGCGTCCTCGTGCTCAGCGCGTGCACGAGCACTCCCGAGCCGGCCGCCACCGCCACCGGCGAGGTCGACCCTGACGCGAGCCTGACCGTCGGACTCGTGCTCGAGCCGACGAACCTCGACATCCGCCGCACCAGCGGTGCCGCGCTCGAGCAGATCCTCGTCGACAACATCTACGAGGGACTGGTCACCCGTACGCAGGACAACCAGATCGTCGAGCGGCTCGCCAGCTCGTACGAGATCTCGGCGGATGGACTGACGTACACCTTCACACTGAACGAGGGCATCACCTTCCACGACGGCACCGCCCTCACCTCCGCCGACGTCGTGTCGTCTTACGAGGCGGTCAGGACGGATGCCGCCCTGCAGGGCAACGCCGAGTTCGCCGCCGTGTCGGCGATCACCGCACCTGATGCCACCACCGTCGTCATCACGCTGACGGCCCCCGACCAGAACTTCCTCTTCTCGCTGACCGGACCGGCGGGCCTGGTGTTCAAGACCGGTGACACGACCGATCTGAAGACGGCCGAGAACGGCACCGGTCCGTTCACGCTCAGCCGGTGGACCAAGGGCAGCGCGATCACCTTCGACCGGTACGACGAGTACTGGGGCGAGAAGGCCGGCGTCGCCGAGGTCACGCTGCAGTACATCGACGACTTCACCGCCGGTGTGAACGCCGCGCTCGACGGCACCCTCGACGTGCTCACCGCCGTCGACCCCACGCTCGTCTCGCAGCTCGAGGACACCGGCGAGTTCACCATCACGACGGGGCGTACCACCGACAAGGCCACGCTCGCGTTCAACAACGCCAAGGCGCCGCTCGACGACGTCCGGGTGCGCGAGGCGCTGCGCCTGGCCATCGACCACGAGGCCCTCATCGAGGCGATCGGCGCCGGTCAGACCCTCTACGGGCCGATCCCCGAGCTCGACCCCGGCTACGAGGACCTCTCCGAGGTCGCTCCCTACGACCCCGACCGCGCCACGGAGCTGCTGAAGGAGGCCGGTCACGACGAGCTCGATCTCACCCTGACGATCCCCTCGTTCTACGGCACGACCGTCGCACAGGTGCTCGTCTCGGACTTCGCCAAGGTGGGCGTCGCCCTCGAGGTCGACCGGGTGGAGTTCGCGACCTGGCTGGAGGACGTCTACACCAACCACGACTACGAGCTGAGCTTCGTGCTGCACGTCGAGCCGCGCGACTTCGGCAATTGGGCGAACCCCGACTACTACTTCGGCTACGACGACGCCGAGGTGCAGGAGCTCTACGCCCAGGCGCGTGCCGAGCTCGATCCCGAGGCATCCGCCGAGTTGCTCGCCGAGGCCGCCCGCATCGTCTCGGAGGACCACGCCGCGGACTGGCTGTACAACGGCGCGACGCTTACCGCGCTGGTGCCGGGTGTGGAGGGCTTCCCGCAGGACTCGATCAACTCGCGCATCGACCTCGCGGGCGTCACGAAGACCGCCGGCTGACCGGTGCTCCGGTACACGCTCACACGGGGGGCCCTGCTGATCGCAGGGCTCCTCGTGTCGAGCGTGATCATCTTCCTCACCCTGCGCGTCTTCCCCGGCGATGTCGCGCAGCTGATCGCCGGCACGCAGGCCAGCCGTGAGACCGTCGAGGCCCTGCGCGAGTCGCTCGGCCTGGACCGGCCGCTGACCACCCAGTACGCGGACTGGATCGGCGGCATCCTGCGCGGCGACCTCGGCACCTCGCAGCTCAGCGGCGCCTCGGTGAGCGATGAGCTCATCGAGAAGTCGCAGGTGACCGTCCCGCTGGGTCTGATGGCCCTCGCGATCGCGCTGCTGATCGCCGTGCCGTTCGGCATCCTCTCCGCCATGCTGCGCGGGCGCGCAGGCGGCACCGCGATGAGCGTCGGAGCCCAGGCGGTGGCGGCGGTGCCGGTGATCTGGGCGGGCATGATGCTCGTGGTCGTCTTCGCGCACTGGCTGGGCTGGCTGCCCGCGCAGGGTTTTCCCCGCACGGGCTGGTCGACGCCCGACCGGGCGGTCGAGTCGCTGCTGCTTCCGGCACTGACCATCGGCATCATCGAAGGCGCCATGCTCATGCGCTTCGTGCGCAGCGCCACCCTGCAGGCGGCAGGACAGGACTTCGTGCGCACGGCCGCCGCCAAGGGGCTCACCCGCCGCCAGGCGCTCGTGCGGCACGGCATCCCCGCCGTCGGACTGTCGATCGTGACGGTGCTGGGACTGCAGGTGGCAGGGATCATCGTCGGCTCGGTCGTGATCGAGCAGCTGTTCACGCTGCCGGGGATCGGGCGGATGCTCGTCGCCGACGTCGGCACCCGCGACCTGGTGAAGGTGCAGAGCGAGCTGCTCGTGCTGACCGCGTTCGTGCTGATCATCGGCTTCATCGTCGACCTCATCCATCACGCAGTCGATCCGCGCCAGCGCGAGGAGGCCGTCTGATGCCCCGCTGGCTGCGCACGCTGCTCTCGTCGGCGACCGGCAGGTTCGGTGTCGCCGTCGTGCTGCTGATCGCCCTGACCGCCCTCGTGTCGCTGTTCTGGACGCCGTTCGATCCGATGCTCTCTGATGTCCGCTCGCGCTGGGGTGCACCGGGCTGGCCGCACCTGCTCGGCACTGACGGCACAGGCCGCGACATCCTCAGCCTCATCATGGCGGGTGCCCGCACCACGATGTTCGTCGCGGTCGGCTCCGGCATCGTCGCGACGCTCGTGGGCGTCGCGCTCGCGGCGCTCGGCGCGCTGACGGCCCGGTGGATGCGCGAGACCGTCGCCGTACTCGTCGACATCCTCATCGCGTTCCCCGTGCTGATGATCGCCATGATGATCTCCGCGGTGTGGGGCGGATCCCTCTGGGTGGTGGTGTTCTCGGTCGGCATCGGCTTCGGGGTGAGCATCGCCCGGGTCACCCGCCCCGAGCTGCGCCACGTGCAGCGCAGCGACTTCGTCGTCGCCGGCCGGGCCAGCGGGCTGACCACGGGCCAGAACCTCGTGCGGCACCTGCTGCCCAACGTCGCCCCGGTGTTCATCGTGCAGCTGTCGTGGTCGATGGCGGTCGCCGTGCTCGCCGAGGCGGGCCTGTCGTACCTCGGCTTCGGCGCCTCGCTCACCGAGGCGTCGTGGGGCACGCTGCTGGCCGATCTGCAGCGCTACATCGGCGTGCATCCCCTGACCGTCGTCTGGCCGGGGCTGGCCATCACCCTCACGGTGCTCGGGCTGAATCTGCTCGGCGACGCGCTGCGCGAGGCGACCGATCCGACGCTGTCGCGCCGGGCCGCGCAGGTGCACGTACCGGAGGTGGTCGCGTGAGCCTGGAGGTGAACGACCTCGTCATCGAGATCGGTGGCCGTCGCGTCGTCGACGGCGTCTCCTTCGCCGTCGCCGACGGACAGCGGTTCGGGCTGATCGGCGAATCGGGTTCGGGCAAGTCGCTCACCGCGCTCGCCCTGCTGGGACTGCTCCCGGAGGGAGCGGCCGCGAGCGGCAGCATCCGGTGGAACGGCGTGGAGCTGATCGGGATGCCGGACCGCGAGCTGGCGAAGCTGCGCGGCGACGACATCGGCATGGTGTTCCAGGAGCCGCGCACGGCGCTGAACCCGATCCGCACCGCGGGCAGGCAGATCGCCGAGTCGGTGCGCATCCACGAGGGCATCGGCCGGCGCGAGGCCCGCGGACGGGCCATCGCCGAGGCCGCCCGGGTGCGCCTGCCCGACCCCGAGACGATCGTCGACCGCTATCCGCACCAGCTTTCCGGCGGACAGCGGCAGCGGGTCGCCATCGCGATGGCGCTGGCGTGCCGGCCCAAGCTGCTCATCGCCGACGAGCCGACCACGGCCCTGGACGTCACGATCCAGGCCGAGGTGCTCGCGCTGCTGCTGTCACTGGTCGAGGAGCAGGGCATGTCGCTGGTGTTCATCACCCACGACCTCGCCGTGCTCTCGCAGGTCGCGACCCACGCCGTCGTGCTCGAGCACGGCCGCGTCGTCGAGCAGGCCCCGGTCGCGCAGCTGCTGAGTGCGCCGGCCTCCCCCATCACGCAGGCGTTGCTGCGCGACGCCACCGCGACCCTGTGGCGGCCGGATGCCGGCGGCGCGCCGGATTCCGGGGGCGAGCAGGATGCCGGCGGCGAGCCGGATGCCGGCGGCGAGGGCGGAGGTGCGTCATGAGCCTGATCGTCACCGAAGGGCTCAGCCGCAGCTTCCCCGTGCCCAAGCGCACCCTGTTCGAGCGCAGCAGCCGCAGCGTCGCGCTGCATCCCACCGACCTGACCATCGAGGCCGGCGAGTCGGTGGGGATCATCGGCGAGTCCGGCTCGGGCAAATCGACGCTGATGCGGCTGCTGCTCGGCCTGGACCGGCCGACGAGCGGCCGCGTGATCGTCGACGGGCGCGAGGTCGACGCCACCGCGCGATCACGCAGCCTGCACTGGCTGCGCAGGCAGACCGGCCTCGTCTTCCAGGACCCGTACGCGTCGCTGGACCCGCGCATGACCGCCGGCCAGATCATCGCCGAGCCGCTGTGGGCGCTCGATATCCCCGGTGACCGGCGCGCCCGCGTGCGCGAGGTGCTGCGGCAGGTGGGGCTCGAGGCCGAGATGGCCGAACGGCATCCGCACGAGTTCTCCGGCGGCCAGCGTCAGCGGGTCGCCCTCGCCCGTGCCATCGCGCACCGGCCCCGCATCCTCGTCGGCGACGAGCCGCTGTCTGCGCTCGATGTCACCGTGCGCGCCCAGATCCTCGGCCTGTTCGAGCGGCTGCGCCGCGAAGAGGGCCTGACCCTGATCCTCGTCTCGCACGACATCGGCGTGGTGCAGAACCTCGCCGACACGGTCGCGGTCATGAAGGACGGCCGGATCGTCGAGCGCGGGACGACGGATGCCGTGCTGCGGCATCCGTCCGAGGACTACACGAAGGCGCTGCTGGCGGCGATCCCGGTCATCCCGCATCCCGGGGACTGATGGCCGCGGCGGTCAGAGCGCCTTCTGCAGGAAGTACACGCCCTGCGACTCGCCGAACTTCACGCCCACATCCGTCAGCCTGCCGGCATCGGTGAAGCCGGCCTTGCGGTGCAGGGCGATCGACGCATCCGCTCCCCGATCGGCGATCACCGCGACGACCTGGCGCAGCCCGGCGGCACGACAGGCCTCCAGGAACTCGGCCAGCAGCGCCCAGCCGATGCCGCGACCGGCCGCGGACGGGGCGAGGTAGATCGAGTTCTCGATCGTGAAGCGATAGGCCGACTTCGGCGACCAGGGCTGGCCGAGCGCGTACCCGAGCAGCTCGCCACCGGACTCCGCCACGAGGAACGGGATGCCGGCGGCGATGATCTGCTGCTTCTTGTGCGCCCAGCCCTCGGTGGTCGACTCGACCTCGTCATAGGTGACGGTGGAGGTGCGCACGTAGTGGTTGTAGATGTCGCGGATGCCAGGCAGATCGGCATCTGCCACCGGCCGCACGTGCAGCGCGCTCACTCCTCACCGCCCACGCGCCAGTCCACCGGCTGTGCGCCCATCTGCTCGAGCAGCGCGTTGGCGCGGGAGAACGGACGCGAGCCGAAGAAGCCGCGGCTCGCGGACAGCGGTGAGGGATGTGCCGACTCGATCACCGGCGTGGCGCCCAGCAGCGGCCGCAGGCCGCGTGCGTCCGCGCCCCACAGGATCGCCACCAGCGGGCGTTCGCGCTCGACGAGGGTGCGGATCGCGAGCTCGGTGATCGTCTCCCACCCCCAGCCGCGGTGCGACCCGGGCGTGCCCGGTCGCACGGTGAGCACGCGGTTCAGCAGCATGACGCCCTGGTCGCTCCATGCGGTCAGGTCGCCGTGCGGTGCGGGAGGGATGCCGAGATCGGTGTGCCGCTCCTTGTAGATGTTGCCCAGGCTGCGTGGCAGCGGGCGCACATGGGCGTCCACGGCGAACGACAGGCCGATCGGGTGGCCGGGCGTGGGGTAGGGGTCCTGGCCGGTGATCAGCACGCGCACGTCGTCCAGCGGTCGCTGGAAGGCTCGCAGCACGTTCGCCCCGGCCGGGAGGTATCCGCGCCCGGCGGCCTGCTCTGCGCGCAGCCGCTCCCCGAGCTCGGAGATCAGCGGCTGCACGGGCGCCAGCGCCGCCGCCCAGCCCGGATCGATCTGCCCGGTACCGGCGAGCTCGGCGAGGGTGTGCGGCATCAGTCGACGTCGGTGCGCACGTGCAGCGGACCGCGCGCCAGCAGGTGCTGGGCGGACTGCGCCACCGGACGCATCGTCACGAGGTCGAGGTTCACGCGGCGCGGCGCGTTCAGCGCGTAGGCGATGATGTCGGCGACATCCTCGGCGAGCAGCGGCTCATCGACGCCGGCGTACACCGCGTCGGCGGCGACTCGGTCACCGCCGAGCCTGTTGAGCGTGAACTCCTCCGTGTGCACCAGTCCCGGGGCGATCTCGACCACCCGGATCGGCTCGCCGTTCAGTTCCTGGCGCAGCACCTTGACCAGCATCGCCTCGGCGGCCTTCGCCGCGTTGTAGCCGGCCCCGCCCGGGTAGGCGACCTGTGCGGCCGTCGAGGTGACGAAGACGGTGTCGGCGTGGCCGGTCTCGGCCGCGGCACGCCGCAGCAGCGGAAGAACACCCGCGACCAGGCGCTGCGTGGACAGCACGTTGGCGTCGTACATCCACTGCCAGTCCTCGATCGAGCCGCCCTCGACGCTGTCGGTGCCCCGGGCGCCGCCGGCGACCTGCACGAGCGCGTGCACGGGCCCGCTCCGCTCGAGCTCGGCGACCAGCGCCTGCACGGCATCCGCATCGGTCAGATCGCAGGCGATCGCTGAGGCGCCGGTGTCGACGGCGAGCGCCTCCAGCCGGTCCGCGCGGCGCGCGACTCCGACGACTTCCCAGCCCTGCGCGCGCAGGGCACGCACGGTGGCCTCTCCGATTCCGGTACTCGCCCCGGTCACCACGGCACGTCTGTTCAGCATGCCTCCACCGTACGACTTTCCGGTCGCAGACCGGGCATTCGGTGTGTTACGTAACATTTCCCGCCGTTTGTCCGCTTCATGCTGCTTCCGTACTGTCGCTGGAAGGGCATCCGCCCTCCACCCGACATCCTCGCCCCCTGGGAGTTCCGATGAGCGCAGCAGAATGGCGTTTCGAGACCAAGCAGATCCACTCCGGCGCCGCTCCGGACCCCGTGACCGGCTCGCGTGCCACCCCGATCTATCAGACGACCTCGTACGTGTTCCGTGACACCGAGCACGCCGCGAACCTGTTCTCGCTCGCCGAGAGCGGCAACATCTACACGCGCATCCAGAACCCCACGCAGGATGTCGTCGAGCAGCGCCTGGCCGCTCTCGAGGGCGGCACCGGCGCTCTCGTGCTCGCCTCGGGCATGTCGGCCGCGACGCTGGCGATCCTGAACATCGCCGGTGCGGGCGACCACGTCGTCGCCTCGTCCGCGATCTACGGCGGCACTTACAACCTGCTGCGTTACACGCTGGCCAAGCTCGGCATCGAGACCACCTTCGTCGAGGACCAGGACGACCCCGAGGCGTGGCGCAGCGCGGTGCGCCCGAACACGAAGCTGTTCTTCGCCGAGACCATCGGCAACCCGAAGATCAACGTGCTCGACATCCGCACGGTGTCCGACATCGCGCACGAGAACAACGTGCCCCTGGTCATCGACAACACCATCGCCACCCCGTACCTCGTGCGCCCGTTCGAGCACGGCGCCGACATCGTCATCCACGCCGCCACGAAGTTCCTCGGCGGGCACGGCACGGTCATCGCCGGCGCGATCGTCGACGGCGGCACCTTCCCGTGGTCCGAGCACGCCGACAAGTTCCCCGGCCTCACCGAGCCCGACCCCTCGTACCACGGCGTCAGCTACTCGGGTGTGCTGGGCGACGGCATCGCGTACATCATCAAGGCGCGCGTGCAGCTGCTGCGCGACACGGGTCCGGCGATCGCCCCGGCGAGCGCCTGGCAGCTCATCCAGGGCATCGAGACCCTGTCGCTGCGCATCGAGCGTCACGTGCAGAACACGCAGGAGATCGCCGAGTGGCTCGAGAACCACGACGACGTCGCCTCGGTGAGCTACGCGGGCCTGCCCTCGTCGCCCTGGTACGCGAACGCGAACAAGTACGCCCCGAAGGGCGTCGGCGCGGTGCTGTCGTTCGAGCTCAAGGGCGGCGTCGACGTCGGCCGTGCGTTCGTCGACAACCTCAAGCTGTTCAGCCACCTCGCCAACATCGGTGACGTGCGCTCGCTGGTCATCCACCCCGCGTCGACCACGCACTCGCAGCTGACCCCGGAGGAGCAGCTCTCCAGCGGCGTCACCCCGGGCCTGGTGCGCCTGTCGGTGGGCCTGGAGAACGTCGAGGACCTCAAGTCCGACCTCGAGCAGGCGCTCGCCGCCGCGCGCGCGGTCGCCGAGGCCGCCCGCGTCTGACAGTGATGATGGTGGTGGGAGCCCCGCAGCGGTCGTCCTGACTCTGCGTCTGACTGACTTCGGGTCTTGAACGGGATCTGTCGGTCGTTCGCTGCGGGGCTGCCTTGCACTCACCGTGCGAGGGTTGTGACCTCATAGGAGCCTGTGCCAGCAGGCACCCATCACTGTCTTGTCCACTCGCTCTCGGCGGTGCGTGCCGTTCTGTCCGATTGAGTGAGAGGAACGGCGATGACCACCATCGCACGAGAAGTCGAAGATGACCAGATCGAGGTAACTGTCGGAGTCGATACCCACGGGGACACGCATACGGCCGCGGTGATCGATACGACTGGCCGGCTGCTGGGTTGCCAGCAATTCCCTGCTGACATGACTGGGTATGCGGCGCTGCTGAGCTGGGCCGTGGCGTTCGGGGTCGTGCTGCTGGCAGCGATCGAGGGCACCGGCGCATACGGTGCCGGGCTTGCCCGGTATCTGCGCGGTGCTGGGGTTGATCTGTTGGAGATCGACCGGCCTGACCGGAAGGCCCGTCGGTTCGCGGGGAAGTCCGACCCGCTGGATGCGGAGGCTGCAGCCCGTGCAGGGCTGGCTCGGGTCCGCACCGGAGTTCCAAAAGACCGCACCGGGAAGGTCGAAGCGCTCCGAAATCTGCGTGTCGCGCGACGGAGTGCGGTCGACCAGCGCGCTGATTGCACCCGGCGCATCAAGACCCTGCTGGTCACTGCACCCGACGAGCTCCGCGAGCGTCTTCGGCACCTCTCGGATCGGGAGCTGCTGTGCACCTGCGCGGCGCTACGCCCCGACACGGCCCGTGCGGGCGAGCCTGAGCAGGCGACGAAGATCGCCCTACGCGCGCTGGCGCGACGGCACGCCTCGCTGGTCGAGGAGATCGTCGAACTCGACGCGATCATCGAACCCCTCGTCACCGCGATCAACCCCGCCCTGCTGGAGCTGAACGGCGTCGGTGCTGACGTCGCCGGGCAGCTGCTCGTTACTGCAGGGGAGAACGTCGACCGTCTCCGCTCCGAGGCCGCGTTCGCGATGCTCTGCGGGGCCGCTCCGATCCCCGCATCGTCCGGGAAGACCCACCGACACCGACTCAATCGCGGCGGCGATCGACAAGCGAACGCGGCCCTCTACCGCATCGTCCTCTGCCGTCTGCGCTGGGATCCGAGAACCCAGGCCTACGCACGCCGACGCACCGAAGAAGGCCTCACCAAGAAAGACATCATCCGTTGCCTCAAACGCCTCATCGCCCGAGAGATCTACTACACCCTGATCCGGACTTGACATCCATAGGAGCATCCCCACCCTCTCCACCCCGGCGCCTTCCGCCGAAACCCCTCGTGGTTGCCGAAACCCCTCCTGAATCGCGTGATTCAGGAGGGGTTTCGACATTGCTGAGGGGTTTCGGCGGGGGCGGGAGATTCGCTCTGCACAGGTGCGGGACGTGGATGAGTTGTCCACAATGGGCGGGATCGGGCCGCTGAAGCACCGGCGCCGGGGGCAGGGTGTCGGGCATGGCGAACGAGCTCGACCTCATCACGGCGCGCAGGATGCTGCGCACGCGCGACGACCTTTTGCGCGACGGTCTCACAGATCGGGAGATCTCAGCACGGGTCGCCGCGGAACTGCTGATCCGCGTCCGGCGGGGCAGGTACGTGGATGCTGCGCAATGGCACGGGCTCTGGAACGAAGGTCGCCATCTGCTGCAGGTGCTCGCGTTCGACCTCAACGCGGATGCGGCCGGGCCGGTCTTCTGGGGGCCATCGGCCGCGGTGCTGCACGGGCTCCCGCTGTACCGGCTCGCCCCGACCGCGGTGCACGTGGTCATCCTCGGCGAACGCCACACCCGTACACGCACGGGAGTGTCGTGGCATGACGTCGCGATCTCCGACGCCGACATCGTCGAGATCGACGGCATCCGCTGCACCTCTCTGGATCGCACCGTGCTCGATATGGCGTGCTTCGCTCGCGAGGAGGTCGGGCTGTCCGTCACCGATGCCGCCCTGCGGCGCGAGGCGGTGGCCGGTCACGTCCAGGACGAGGATCGCGCCGCGGAGTGGCGCCGACGGCTGACCGATCGCGCCGACATGCGACACACCCGCGGCATCCGGCAGGCCCGGCGGATCGTGGAATTCGCCGACGGCCGCGCGCAGCTGCCGGGTGAGAGCGTCAGCCGCCTGCAGCTCAACCGCCTTGGCTACCGGGACATCGAACTGCAGGTGCACGTGGTCGGACCCGATCAGGAGGACTACTGGATGGACTTCGGCTTCCCCCGCTCGCAGGCCTTCGGCGAGTTCGACGGCGGAGGCAAGTACGTCCGCGCCGACATGACCGGCGGCCGCGCACCCGAGCAGATCGTCTTCGACGAGAAGATCCGGGAGGACATCGTCCGCGGCGTGACCGGACGGCGCACGACGCGGTGGGGATCCGAGCACATCGGCACCCTCGACGGATTCGCACGACGACTTCAGGCGTTCGGCATCCGCCCGCCCGGCTGAATCCCCCATCCCACCCACTCCGCCGAAACCCCACCTGAGCGTCCACACCCCTCGTGATTTACGCCGCTCACGAGGGGTTTCGACAATCATGAGGGGTTTCGGCGGAAGGCGGGGTGTGTAACGTGCGGGTGCGGGGGCGGCGCACCGGCGAGAATGGGAGCATGGACTGGCAGACGACCTCTGAGGACACGGTGCCGTCGGCGCTCGTGACCGAAGCCGATCAACGTCTGCTGCGTGCACGCCCGCCGGCGACCGGCGCCTGGCGCGACGGCGATCCCGCCGGCGATCGGCGGTTCACGTTCCTGGGCGACTTCCACACCGAGAACGGACAGGTGCTGCCCGCCACGCGCCTGGCCTGGGAGTCGTGGGGTGAGCTGAACGAGGCCCGCGACAACGCCGTGCTGATCCTGCATGCCCTCACGGGCGACAGCCACGTGCGCGGCGCCGCCGGCGCGGGACATCCCACCGCCGGCTGGTGGGAGCCGGTTGTCGGTCCGGGGGCCGCGATCGACACCGACCGGTGGTTCGTCATCGCCCCGAACATGCTCGGCGGATGCCAGGGATCGACCGGTCCGGCCAGCATCGCCCCGGATGGCCGCGAGTGGGCCTCGCGCTTCCCGTACCTGACCATCCGCGACCAGGTCTCCGCGCAGATCCGGCTGGCCGACGAACTGGGCATCGGCCGCTGGGCGGCCGTGATCGGCGGCTCGATGGGCGGCATGCACGCCCTGGAGTGGGCGGTCATGGAACCCGAGCGGGTGGAACGGCTGGCTGTGCTGTCCTCTCCCCCGGTGACCACGGCCGATCAGCTCGCCCTGAACTTCGTGCAGCTCGAGACGGTGCGGATGGACCCGCGCTTCGCCGGCGGCGAATACTACGACGCCGGACTCGGCGAGGGCCCGCACCGCGGGCTGGCGCTGGCGCGACGGATGGCGCTGCTGAACTACCGCAGCCCGATCGAACTCAACCAGCGCTTCCAGCGCTCCTGGCAGTCCGGCGTGTCACCCCTCGGACGTGGCGGAAGGTTCGCGGTGGAGTCGTACCTCGACTTCCACGGCAACAAGTTCACCCGCCGCTTCGACGCGAACAGCTATCTCACGGTCGTCGAGGCGATGAACTCGCACGACGTCGGTCGCGACCGCGGCGGCGTCGAAGAGGCCCTGCACGCCGTCACCGCGAAGACCCTCGTCGTCGGCATCGACACCGACCGGCTCTTCCCCGTCGACGGGCAGCAGCGCATCGCGCGCAGCATCCCGAACCTCATCGACGACGAGGCCGTCGTGCTCTCCAGCGACTTCGGGCACGACGGATTCCTCATCGAGACGGATGCCGTGAGCACCCACCTCGAGCGCCTCTTCGCGGCCTGACACCGGCGCAGACCCGGTCGCGCGCGCGGGCTCAGCCGCGCTGGTACGTCCACGGCAGCGCGCCCATCAGCAGCCGGTGCCGTGCGCCTGCAGCACCGGGCGCCTCGGGATGCGCCTCGTCGCCGTGCCAGACGGCGAAGGTCCCCTCCGCAGAGGTCTGCATGTGCGTGGCGAAGTGCTCGGGCTCGCCGACTGCCGCGTACGCGTCGTCGACCGTCCGGTGCGCGAGCAGCGCGTGCAGGGTCACCCAGGTGGGTGGCAGCAGGATCATCGAACCGGCGGCATGCCCGTCGAAGACCTGGCCCGCGGTCAGCCACGCCACCTCCTCGACCTCGCCGGCGTTCGGGACCACCTCGTCGCCGAACTCCCGCGCCAGGAAGAACCAGGTGCGGAACCTGACGGGTGTCCCGGCCGGCGGTGTCCACCGCGACAGAGCGACGAGATCGCGGATGCGGATGCCGGCCTCCTCGAACGTCTCCCGCACGGCCGCATTGCGAGCGGCATCCGCCTCGGTCGCAGCTCCCGCACGATCGGCGGGTTCGAGGCTGCCCCCGGGGAACACCCAGGCATCGGGGAACGAACCCGCACGCGGCCGGCGCATCAGCAGCACCTCCGGCCCTGCGGGCCCGTCGCGCAACACGACGGCGGTGCCGGCGACGCGGATCGGCTTCTCCGGCGGCGGCTTCCCCGGCCCAGGCTCCCCCAGCCCAGGCATACCCGACCCAGACGCCCCCGGCCCGGGCACCCCCGGCATCCCAGCCGCGGGAACGTCCGCACTCATCGGCGCTCAGTCCTCACGTGCCGCGTCGATCGCGGCCTCCAGCCGCTCGATCTTGCCGTCGAGCTCACCGTCGAAGCCGGGGCGGATGTCGGCCTTCAGCACGAGCGATACGCGTGATCCGAAGGGCAGCACGGCCTCGGTCGCGCGCTTGACGACGTCCATGACGGTGTCCCAGTCGGGTCCCTCGATCTCGGTGAACATGCTGGTGGTGCGGTGCGCGAGACCGGATTCGCGCACCACGCGCACGGCGGCGGCGACGGCGTCGTGAACCGAGCCGTCCTCCCGGCCGGTACCTGACGGGGCGACGGAGAAGGCGACGAGCATGGGTCCTCCAGTGGGTCAGCGGCCTCTGGGCCGCTCAGTCGGCCGGTCCGCGGCGACGGATCGGCGGGTGGTCTCGGTTGCGGCGGCAGCGCCGGGCACGCGCAGCACGACGCGCAGGGCATGCACGAGCAGCGCGACGAGCAGGATGTTGCGCACCGTCACGATGAGCACCGCCCAGAAGTCGGCTGCCAGCAGCTCGTCGTAGGTCAGCGGGTACACCGCGAAGGTCAGCGCGCACAGCATGAGCACGAGTACGACGGCCGTGCGGGCACGGGGCCGGTCGAACACGATCCACAGCATCACCGGCACGATGAGCCAGGTCTGGAACTGCGGCGATCCGACTTTGTTCGTGACGATGAGCGCCGCGATCAGCGCGAGGGCGAGGGGCGGCAGCAGCCGCTGCCACGCAGCGCCGCGCCGCGCGCGGAGCACCCCGAGGGCGACGATGAGCCCGACGACGAGCACCATGAGCGGTGTGAGGAGTGCCGAGACGGCATCCGCCTCGGGTGCGGTGATCTGGTAGGTGAGGATGTCGAAGCTGTAGTCGATCGTGGCGAGCCCGGCGACCGCGAGCCACAGGAACGGTGTGGCGGCGACGGCCTCGATCTGCAGGCCGCGCCCGGTCTGCGCGGTGAGGAATCCCAGCAGGTTCTCACCGGCTCCGAGCATCAGCAGGATCACGGCGATCGCGGCGGTGACGGATGCCGCCAACAGGGCCACCTGTCCGGCGCGGCGGCCGACGGCCAGGGCCGCCAGTACGAGGGCGCCCGGCCACACCTTGATCCACGCGCCGATGGTCAGCACGGCCGCGCCGACGCGGGGACGCTGCGCGAGCCACAGCCCGCCGGCCACCGCGAGCGGCACGGTGACGGCGTCGATCCGGTACAGGGCGATCGGACCGAGCAGCAGCAGCGCCGCCGTCCAGAACCAGGCGGCCGTGCGCCGCCTGCGGGTCCGGCCGTTTCCCACGAGTGCGGCGAAGCCGAGCAGATCGCAGAGAGTCGCCAGCGCGGCCCAGCCGACCAGGTAGGCGCCCTCTGCGCCCAGCAGCGACATGAACGGCACGGCCAGCAGCTGCGCGATGAGCATCGGTGCGAGCGCCAGCTGCGGGTACACCCATGCCTCGGTCAGCCCGACGACGGCACCGCCGCCGAGCGCCGAGGATGACCACGGCAGGTAGACGAGCACGACGTCGCCCATCGGCTGGCTGGGCAGCACCCAGCCCAGGACGGCGACGATCGCGTGCGCGGCGAGAAAGCCTCCCCACAGCAGAGCGATACGGCCCCTCGTCCGGCTCATCCGCGCCGCACCGCGGTGGAGAGCGAGGACACGAAAGTAGAGGTCACGAGAGCAGCGATCACGAGAGCAGCTCCCCGATGGCGGCCGGGAGCGCCTCTGCCACGTCGAGCGCGACGATCGGATGCCCGGGCGCACCGTCACGTGCCCCGGATGCCACGGTCGCCGCGTGCCCGTGCAGCCAGGCCGCCGCTGCCGCGGTCTCGGAGAGCTCGCGCCCGGGATTCGCCGCCAGCAGCGCCCCGATGACACCGGCGAGCACGTCTCCGGTGCCCGCGGTGGACAGCCAGGCCGGTCCGTTGTCGACGCGAATCGTCTGCTGACCCGGCGCGGCGACGAGGGTGACGGCGCCCTTGCGCAGCACGACGGACCCGAGCGCCTGCGCCGTCTCCTCGGCCTCGGTAGCGAGCGCGGCCTCGGACGATTCCGCTGCCGGCCCCCGCCCGTCGACCCCGGATCGCGCCGTGAGCCCGAGCTCCTCGCGCAGCCGGCGCAGCTCTCCGGCGTGCGGGGTGAGCACGGTCGGCGCCGCCGCTTCGCGCGCCAGGTCGAGTGCCCCCGCGTCGACGACGACCGGTGCCGTGCCTGCCAGGATCCGCAGCAGCATCGCCCGCTCGTCGGGGGTGCGGCCGGCGGCATCCGTTCCCGAGCCGATCACCCACGCCCCCACCCGGGTGCGGCCGATGTCGGAGCCCGCGACGGTCTCGGGGCGGCGCGCGAGCGCGGCATCCGCCGCTCCACCCGTGTACCGGACGTACCCGGCCCCGGCGCGCCACGCCGCCTCGACACCGAGCACAGCGGCGCCCGGGTAGGCGGCCGACCCCGTGTGCAGGGCGACGACGCCGCGGGAGTACTTGTCGTCCGCCGCCGTGGGCACACGCAGGAACGCGATGGTGTCACCCCTCGTCCACGCGCGGATCATCCCTCAACGCTAGCGCGCCCCTCCGCTCCCCGCGGCGGTAGCGTCATAGGGTGAGTCTGCTCTTCTCCCCTCTCGCTCTGCGCGAGCGCACCTTCCGAAACCGGCTGTGGGTCTCGCCCATGTGCATGTACAGCGCCGTGGACGGCGTTCCACAGCGCTGGCACCGCACGCACCTGGCCCAGTTCGCCTCCGGCGGGGCGGGCCTTGTGCTCGCCGAGGCCACCGGGGTCGTCCCCGAGGGGCGCATCTCGCCGCGCGACACCGGCCTGTGGTCCGACGAGCAGCGCGACGCCTGGGCGGAGGTCGTCGCCGACGTCCACGAGCGGGGCGGACTGATCGGCATCCAGCTCGCGCACGCCGGGCGCATGGCGTCGACCTGGTGGCCGTGGGCAGAGAACCGCGGCTCGGTGCCGCGCGATGAGGGCGGCTGGCCCACCGTCGCCCCCTCGGCGATCGCCTTCGACGGGCTGGCCGCACCGGCCGCGCTGGATGCCGAGGGCATCGAACGGGTGGTCACCGCGTTCGCGGATGCCGCCCGTCGCGCGGTGGAGGCCGGGTTCGACGTGCTCGAGGTGCACGGCGCGCACGGCTATCTGCTGCACGAGTTCCTCTCCCCGCTGTCGAACACGCGCGACGACGAGTACGGCGGCTCGCTGGAGAACCGCGCCCGGATGCTGCTGCGCGCGGTCGATGCCGTGCGGGCGGCCGCCGGCGACGCACTGCCGGTGTTCGTGCGCCTGTCGGCGACCGACTGGGCCGAGGGTGGCTTCACGCCCGAGGAGGCGGCGCAGGTCGCCGTGTGGGCGACCGAGCACGGCGCCGACCTCGTCGACGTCTCCAGCGGCGGGATCGTCGCCGGTCTCCGCATCGACTACCGGCCGGGGTATCAGGTGCCGCTCGCGGCGACCGTCCGCGCCGGCGGCCGGGTGCGCACCGCCGCAGTCGGTCTGATCACCTCGGGCGCACACGCCGAGGAGGCGCTGGCGTCGGGGGCGGCGGATGCCGTCTTCGCCGGCCGCGAATGGCTGCGCGACCCGCACTTCGGGCTGCGGGCCGCACACGAGCTGGATGCCGAGGTCGCCTGGCCGCCGCAGTACCTGCGCGCCCACTGGCGCTGAACGTGCGCGCGCGGGTACCGCTTGCTGCGATGCCCGCGCGCGTGGAATGCGGGGTGCCCGGTCTCAGCGACCGTGACCGCGGCGAGTGGCGTCCTGCACCTCGCCGACGAGTTCCTCGAGGATGTCCTCGAGGAACAGCACCGCGGTGGTCTCACCCGCGGCGTCGCGCACCTTCGCCAGGTGGCGGCCGGCGCGTCGCATCACCGCCAGTGCATCCTCGAGATCGGTGTCCTCCTGCACCGGCACCATGTGGTGGATGCGCTTGGAGGGCAGCGGTTCGTCCACGTGCTCGTCGTCCTCGGGGCCCTCGGATGCCCGCAGCACGTCCTTGAGGTGCACGTAGCCGATCGGGGCGTCCTCGTCGTCGACGATCACGTAGCGCGAGAAGCCGTAGCGCGCCACGGCACGCTCGACGTCGCCGGGCGTTGCCGACTCGGGCAGGGTGATCAGCTCGGCGAGCGGCACGGCGATGTCGCGGGCCTTCTTGTCGGTGAACTCCACGGCCGCGGCGACCGCACCGGAGGCGTCCATCAGCACGCCCTCCCGGCGGGAGCGGTCGACGATCGTCGCGACCTCGTCGAGGGTGAAGGTCGACGCGGCCTCGTTCTTCGGCTCGACGCGGAACAGGCGCAGCACGGCGTTCGCGGAACCGTTCAGAGCCCAGATCACGTGCCGGAACACCCGCGAGACCCACACCAGCGGCGGCGCCAGCAGCAGCACCGCGCGGTCGGGGATCGAGAACGCGAGGTTCTTCGGCACCATCTCGCCGAACACCACGTGCAGGAACGACACCAGCGACAGTGTGATCACGAACGCGGCCACGGTGATGACCGCCGGATCCCAGCCGACCGCGTGCATCGGGACCTCGAGCAGGTGATGGATCGCCGGCTCCGAGACGTTCAGGATCAGCAGCGAGCAGATCGTGATGCCCAGCTGCGAGGTGGCGAGCATGAGCGTCGCATGCTCCATGGCGTACAGAGCGGTCTTCGCCGCACGCGAACCGCGCTCGGCGAGCGGCTCGATCTGCGAGCGCCGCGCCGAGATGACGGCGAACTCGGCGCCGACGAAGAAGGCGTTGGCCAGCAGCAGCACGACCAGCCAGACGATTCCCATCCAGTCGCTCATCGGCCGGCCTCCGTCTCGTCGTCCTCGGTGTCGAGGGGGTCGGCGGTGTAGCGGATGCGGTCGACGCGGCGTCCGTCCATCCGCACGACGGCCAGCGTCCCGGTCTCCACGCGCACCTCGTCACCGAGCACAGGGACCCGCTCGAGCAGGCTCATGACGTATCCGCCCACGGTGTCGTAGACATCCCCTTCGGGGACGGCGATCCCGGTGCGGGCGAGCAGCTCGTCGGGGCGCAGTCCGCCGGGGAACGTGATGGAGTCCACTCGGCGCACGATGCCCGCGCGCGAGCGGTCGTGCTCGTCGAACACCTCGCCGACGATCTCCTCGATGAGGTCCTCGAGGGTGACGATGCCGGCGGTGCCGCCGTACTCGTCGACGACGACCGCCATCTGGTAGCCCTTCGAGCGCAGCTCTGCGACGAGCACGTCCAGGTGCACGGTCTCGGGCACCCGCAGCGGCTCGGTGCTCAGCGCGCCGACGGGAACCTCACGACGCTTCTCGCGCGGCACGGAGACGGCGGCCTTCACGTGCACGACGCCGGTGATGTCGTCGAGGTCGTCGTCGTAGACGGGAAAGCGGCTGTGGCCGGTGCTGCGCGCCAGCCGGATGACGTCGTCGGCCGAGTCGCCGACCGAGATCGCGTGCATGCTCGGGCGCGGCGTCATGATGTCATCCGCGGTGAGACGGGCGAAGGTGAGGCTGCGATCGAGCAGCGTCGCGGTGTCCTTCTCGAGCACTCCCTGGCTCGCCGAGCGGCGCACGAGAGAGGAGAGCTCCTCGGCGCTGCGCGCACCCGAGAGCTCTTCCTTCGGCTCGATCCCCATGCCGCGCAGCACCGCGTTGGCGCTGCCGTTGAGCAGCAGGATCGCGGGCTTGAAGACGATGGTGAACACGGTCTGGAACGGGATCACGACCTTGGCCGTGGCCCGCGGCAGCGCCAGGGCGAAGTTCTTCGGCACGAGCTCGCCGATGATCATCGACAGGATCGTCGCGATGAGCATCGCCACGGTCACCGACACCGGCACGGCGACGGCCTCGGGTACGTTCCAGGCCTCGAGGAGCGGCTCGAGCATCGTCGAGATCGCCGGCTCCATCGTGTAGCCGGTGAGCAGCGTCGTCAGGGTGATGCCCAGCTGCGCCGAGGAGAGGTGGGTCGAGGTGATCTTGAGTGCGCTGATCGTCAGCGCCAGCCGGGTCTCGCCCCGCGCCTGACGCGCCTCCAGATCGGCCCGGTCGAGATTGACGAGCGCGAACTCGCTGGCGACGAACAGACCCGTCCCCACGATGAGCAGAAGCCCCACGCCCAGAAGCAGGTATTCCATCAGCTGTGGTCCTCACAGAAGCGGAGGATCGGGCGGTGGGGCGAGATACTGCAAGAAGGAGGGTCGTCCATGGTGCGCACGATCTTACAGAATCCGACTGTGACGCGCGCCGCGACCCGAGCGGTGAACCGCCCCGATCACATCAGCGGGACGGCTTTGCCCTCCTCGTACCCCGACGCGGACTGCAGCCCGACGACCGCGCGCTCGTGGAACTCGGCCAGCGTCGACGCACCGGTGTAGGCGAACGAGGAGCGCAGGCCGGAGGTGATCATGTCGATGAGGTCCTCGACACCCGGCCGCAGCGGATCGAGGCGGATCATGGATGACGAGATCCCCTCGGCGAACAGCTCACGGCGGGCACGCTCGTAGGCGTCCAGCCGTTCGAAGCGAGCCTGGACGGCCTTCGTGGATGCCATGCCCCACGACTCCTTGTACGCGCGGCCCGCGGTGTCGTGATGCAGCTCGCCCGGCGACTCGATGGTGCCGGCGAACCACGACCCGATCATCACCGAGGCCGCTCCTGCGGCGAGCGCGAGGGCGACGTCGCGCGGGTAGCGCACTCCCCCGTCCGCCCAGACGTGCGCGCCGAGCGAGCGCGCGGCCTCTGCGGTCTCGAGGACTGCGGAGAACTGCGGGCGTCCCACTGCGGTCATCATCCGGGTGGTGCACATCGCGCCGGGGCCGACGCCCACCTTGAGGATCGATGCGCCCGCCCGCACCAGGTCGTGCACGCCCTCTGCGGTGACGATGTTGCCCGCGACGAGCGGGATGTCCAGCTCCAGACGTGCGACGGTCTCCAGCGCCCGCAGCATCCCGTCCTGATGCCCGTGCGCGGTGTCGACCACGAGCACGTCCACGCCCGCGGCGGCCAGGGCGCGTGTCTTCTCGGCCACATCGCCGTTGATACCGACCGCCGCCGCGACCGCGAGCCGGCCCGATGCATCGACGGCCGGCCGGTACAGGCTCGAGCGCAGCGCGGTGCGCGGGGTGAGGGTGCCGACCAGCCTGCCGTGCTCCAGGACGAGCACGATCTCGGCATCCACCGCGTCGATCGTGTCGTACGCGGCACGTCCCTCCCCGATGTCCTCCGCGGCGACCGCGAGCGGCTCGGCGTGCACGAGATCCCCGAGGACGGCATCCGGCAGCGCCGTCGCGAGCCTCGGTGCCGGGATGATCCCGATGACCTCCTCACGGCGCAGCGGCTCGTCCCCCGTCGCCTCGGCGACCACGATGCCGTGTCCAGGCGTGGGCGGCAGCATCCGCAGCGCCTCGGCGACCGTCGCCGCCGGGGACATCACCAGCGGCGTGTCCCAGCGAACGGGCTGGCGCTTGACCCACCGGATCGCGGCATCCAGCTCCTGCAGCGGCACATCCTGCGGCAGCACGCCGAGCCCGCCGCGCCGGGCGAGGGCGGCAGCCAGGCGAGGACCCGTGACGGAGTTCATGTTCGACGCGACCAGCGGAAGGGTCGCCGGAGTGCCGTCATCCGGTGCCAGATCGACCTGGAGCCTGCTCGCGATGCCCGACCTGCGCGGCACGAGGAAGACATCGGAATAGGTCAGATCCACTGCGGGTCGCTCGCCGGAGAACCTCATGTCGCCACGGTACCCCTGCGACCCGCCGAAACCACTGGCTGCGGGCGATTCTCCTGAGCGAATGGCATTAGGCTTGATCACTGTTACAGACGTGCGGACCCGACGCGCTCTCGCTGTCGAGCCGCATGCATAGCTTCAGTGACGGAAGAGGGCGATAAAGCGTGTCGAACCAGGTGACCGGCGGGGGCGACGGAGGGTTCGGAGCCAATTCCTGGCTCGTCGACGAGCTCTACCAGCAGTTCAAGCAGGACAGGAACTCCGTCGACAAGGAGTGGTGGCCGATCCTCGAGAACTACACCCCCGGCACTGACGCCGCTGCCGCACCCGCGCAACCCGCCCACCCTGTGACCGCGCCCGTCCCGGTCATCGGCGCCCAGCCTGTCGCACGCACCACCGCGAAGCCCGCCAAGCGCACGCCGATCCCCGCTCAGGCCCCGAAGCCGGCGGCGAAGGACGAGGCGAAGAGCGAAGACGCCACGGGCGACGAGCAGACCGTCACGACGCTGCGCGGCATGCCCAAGACGCTCGCGGCGAACATGGACCAGTCGCTGACCGTCCCCACCGCCACGAGTGTGCGCACCATCCCCGCGAAGCTGATGATCGACAACCGCATCGTCATCAACAACCACATGGCGCGCACCCGCGGCGGCAAGGTGAGCTTCACGCACCTGATCGGCTGGGCCCTGATCCAGACGCTCAAGGAGTTCCCGAGCCAGAACGTCTTCTACGCCGAGATCGACGGCAAGCCCTCGGTGGTCGCCCCCGCACACGTGAACCTCGGCATCGCCGTCGACATTCCCAAGCCCGACGGCACCCGTGCGCTGCTGGTGCCCAGCATCAAGCGCGCCGACACCATGACGTTCGGCGAGTACCTCGCCGCGTACGAGGACCTCATCGCCCGCGCACGCAGCAACAAGCTCACGGCCGCCGACTTCGCGGGCACCACTGTCTCGCTGACCAACCCCGGCGGCATCGGCACGGTGCACTCGGTGCCGCGCCTGATGAAGGGCCAGGGCTGCATCATCGGCGCCGGCGCCCTCGACTACCCCGCCGAGTTCCAGGGCTCCAGCCAGAAGACGCTCACCGAGCTCGGCATCGGCAAGACCATCACCCTGACCAGCACCTACGACCACCGCGTCATCCAGGGCGCCGGCTCGGGCGAGTTCCTCAAGAAGGTGCACGAGCTGCTCATCGGCGAACGCGAGTTCTACGAGGAGATCTTCGCCGCGCTGCGCATCCCCTACCAGCCCATCCGCTGGAACGCCGACATCGCCGTCGACCTCGCCGAGCGCGTCGACAAGCAGGCGCGCGTGCAGGAGCTGATCAACTCGTACCGCGTCCGCGGTCACCTGATGGCCGACATCGACCCGCTCGAGTACGTGCAGCGCTCGCACCCCGACCTCGAGATCGAGAGCCACGGCCTCACCTTCTGGGACCTCGACCGCGAGTTCGTCACCGGCGGCTTCGGCGGACGACGGGTGATGAAGCTGCGCGAGATCCTGGGCGTCCTGCGCGACTCGTACTGCCGCACCCTGGGCATCGAGTACATGCACATCCAGGATCCGGAGCAGCGTCGCTGGTTCCAGGAGAAGGTCGAGATCAAGTACGTCAAGCCCGGCCACGACGAGCAGCTGCGCGTGCTGAGCAAGCTCAACGAGGCTGAGGCGTTCGAGACCTTCCTGCAGACGAAGTTCGTCGGCCAGAAGCGCTTCTCGCTGGAGGGCGGCGAGTCGCTGATCCCGCTGCTGGACGAGATCCTGCAGGGTGCGGCGTCCGCGGGCCTCGACGGCGCCGCGATCGGCATGGCGCACCGCGGCCGGCTCAACGTGCTCACCAACATCGCCGGCAAGACGTACGGGCAGGTGTTCCGCGAGTTCGAGGGCTCGCTGACGCCGGGCAACCAGCGCGGCTCGGGCGATGTGAAGTACCACCTCGGTACCGAGGGCACCTTCGTGGCGCAGGACGGGGCCGAGCTGCCGGTGTACCTGGCCGCCAACCCGTCGCACCTCGAGACCGTCGACGGCGTGCTCGAGGGCATCGTGCGCGCCAAGCAGGATCGCAAGCCCATCGGCACGTTCGCCTGGCTGCCGATCCTCGTGCACGGCGACGCGGCCTTCGCGGGCCAGGGCGTCGTCGTCGAGACGCTGCAGATGTCGCAGCTGCGCGGCTACCGCACCGGCGGCACCGTGCACGTCGTGGTCAACAACCAGGTCGGCTTCACCACGCTGCCGACCGACTCGCGCACCTCGGTGTACGCCACCGATGTCGCCAAGACCATCCAGGCGCCGATCTTCCACGTGAACGGCGACGACCCCGAGTCGGTGATCCACGTCGCCCAGCTCGCCTTCGAGTACCGCGAGCGCTTCCACCGCGACGTCGTCATCGACCTGGTCTGCTACCGCCGCCGCGGTCACAACGAGGGCGATGACCCGTCGATGACCCAGCCGCTGATGACCGACCTGATCCAGGCCAAGCGCTCGGTGCGCAAGCTGTACACCGAGGCGCTGGTCGGTCGCGGCGACATCACCGAGGAGGAGTACGAGCAGGCCAAGGCCGACTTCCAGAACCGCCTGGAGATCGCCTTCGCCGAGACGCACGCCGCCGAGACCGGTGCGACCCCGATCGCCCCCGACCTGGCACCGGTCGACGACCAGATCGGCTCGCCCGAGGTCACCGGCGTGCCGCTCGAGGTCATCCACCTCATCGGAGATGCGCATGCCAACAAGCCGGACGGCTTCACCGTGCACTCCAAGCTGCAGCAGCAGCTCGACAAGCGTGTCTCGATGAGCCGCGAGGGCGGCATCGACTGGGGCTTCGGCGAGCTGCTCGCGTTCGGCTCGCTGCTCGTGGAGGGCACCCCGGTGCGCCTGGCAGGTCAGGACTCGCGCCGCGGCACCTTCGTGCAGCGCCACGCCGTGCTGCACGACCGGCGGAATGGACAGGAGTGGCTGCCGCTGACGAACCTGTCCGACAGCCAGGGCCGGTTCTTCGTGTACGACTCGCTGCTCAGCGAGTACGCCGCGCTCGGATTCGAGTACGGCTACTCGGTCGAGAACACCGAGGCGCTGGTGCTCTGGGAGGCGCAGTTCGGCGACTTCGTCAACGGCGCCCAGTCGGTGATCGACGAGTACGTCTCGGCTGCCGAGCAGAAGTGGGGCCAGCAGTCCGGTGTGGTCATGCTGCTCCCGCACGGCTACGAGGGTCAGGGTCCTGACCACTCGTCGGCCCGGATGGAGCGCTTCCTGCAGCTGTGCGCGCAGGAGAACATGATCGTCGCACGCCCGTCGACCCCGGCGTCGTACTTCCACCTGCTGCGCCGCCAGGCGTACTCCCGCCCGCGCAAGCCGCTGGTGGTCTTCACCCCGAAGGCGATGCTGCGTCTGCGCGGGGCCACCAGCCAGGTCGAGGACTTCACCCAGGGCCGGTTCGAGCCGGTGCTCGACGACGATCGCGGTGTCGACCGCAACGCCGTCAAGCGCGTGCTCGTGCACGCGGGCAAGATCCACTGGGATCTGCGCAGCGAGCTGGACAAGAACCCGAACCCCGAGATCGCCCTGGTGCGCCTCGAGCAGTTCTACCCGACGCCGATCGACGCGCTGCGCGAGATCACCGACTCGTACCCGAACGCCGAGCTGGTGTGGGTGCAGGACGAGCCCGAGAACCAGGGCGCCTGGCCGTTCCTGGCGTTGGAGTTCGCCAAGGTCCGCGACCGCGGCTTCCGCGTGGTCTCGCGTCCCGCCGCGGCCTCTCCCGCCACCGGGTCGTCGAAGGTGCACGCGACCGAGCAGGTCAACCTGCTCAAGGCCGCGCTGACGCTCGACTGAGAACACCGCCGGAATCAGGATGCCGTCTCCCGCCGGGAGGCGGCATCCTGCGTCTGAGGCCGGCGCGCGTACCGTCGCCGGGCCTGCGTGCGTGCCGACGCCGGGCCGGCGCGCGTGCTGCCGCCGGGAAGCGTCGGCTCTGCACCCAGGAGCGGATGCCGCCGCGTCAGCCGGTGCCGGCGGTCCGGCGGGGGGCGCCTCAGCAGGGTCACCAGCACGGCGGCCCCGGCGAGAACGGCCGGGACGATCAGGGCGGCACCGGCCAGCGGCAGCAGCCCGACCGTGAGCACAGTCGCTGCGACGGCGAGGCGATACCCGGCCGACCCCCGCGGCAGCAGGCGCACCGCCGCGATCATGCCGACCGCGTAGATGGCGACCATGCTTGCGGTGTGGACCAGGATGAAGGGCTGCAGGTCTCCCCCGGCCGCGAGCATGAGGGCGAAATAGCCCAGCATCAGCACCCCGGTGACCAGCAGCGCGCGACGCGGCACCAGACCGTTCTCGACGCCCTTGGCCATCCAGCGAGGAAGATCTGACGTGGATGCCAGCGACGCACCCAACTTCGAGAACGCGGCGAGGTACACGTTCAGCACTCCGAGTGCGACGATCCCGGCGGCGGCGCCGATCAGCGCGGGTGCGGCGGGCAGGTCTCCGAGGCGCGCGAGATCGAGCAGCACGGCGTCGCCGTCACCCGCGCTCGGTCCGAGAGCACCGACCGTCACCACCTGCAGCACCAGGTAGCTCGCCCCCGAGAGCAGCAGCGTGACGGTCGTCGCGATGGGGATGGTGCGCCGCGGATCACGGAACTCGCCTGAGATGTGCGTCCCGACCTCCCAGCCGGCGAACGCCCACACGAACATGACGATGGCCGTGCCGACCCCGCCCCAGCCGTGTGGCAGGAACGGAGTGAGGTGCGCGGGGTCGACTGCGGGGGCTGCGACGGCGACCACTGTGACCACGACGGCCATGAGCAGGCCGGTGAGCGCCAGCTGCAGCCAGCCGGTGACATGCACCCCGAACAGGTTCGTGACGAAAGGACCGATCAGGAAGGCCAGTGCGATCGGCGGCACCGCCGCCGCATCCAGGGAGAGCACGACGGCGACGTACTGCGCACCGAGCATGGCGACGACGGGTCCTCCCGCGGCGACGCCGAACAGGAACCAGTAACCGGTCGCCCTGGCTGCGGTGGGACCGAGTGCCCGCCGGGCGTAACTGGCCACTCCACCCGGATCGGGGTGGCGTGAGGCGAGGGCCGCGAAGGCCCCGGCGAGCGGCACGGCCAGCAGCGTCACGAGGGCCACGGCCAGGATGCTCGCCGGCCCGGCGGTGCGTGCGGTCAGACCCGGCAGCACCAGCAACCCTGTGCCGAGGACGGATGCCAGGTACAGCGCTATCCCCGGGCCCAGCCCGAGTCGGCCGGTGCGCGCGTCGGCGGCGGAGGCGCCTGCGACCGAGGATTCACGGATGCTCACCCGGTCACGTTAGCCCCGGCCACGCACGGCGAACGCCCGGTGCCGGGTCTGCCGGACCGGATTGGCGGGAATGCGTCGGAACCCGACCGGATCGCGTCGGCGAGCGGCTCACCCGCCGCTGCCTCGGGATGCCGTCAGGTCAGCGCCGGATGCCGTCCGGTCAGTACCAGATGCCGCCCGGTCAGTACCAGATGCCCAGTGCGGGCGACGGGTCCACGCGCAGCGCACGGCCGAGTGCGGCGATCGCGGCTTCGTCGCCGTGCACGCGACCGGCGGCCGTGAGCTGGCCGAGCGGTACCGCGCCCGCGTACGCGGTCGACAGCTCGA